>NZ_FMUR01000020.1 GCF_900101605.1 Butyrivibrio hungatei | reverse complement strand
TTGGGTTTCAATTTTCAAAGATCAAACGATTGCAGATGCGGTCTTGGACCGCATAGTGCGCAATGCGTATAGGTTCGACCTAAAAGGTCCTTCCCGCCGTCCTACGATAGAACATATGCCGGCTGACGCCGGAGATGACAATAAGACGGCAAGCGAGTAATATAAAAAATAGATGTCATCTTGTCCACTTGATACAGGAATCTTGTCCGGATATTAGTAGAAACCTTGTCCGGATAATTGCGGAACTAACGTCCGAGTATTACAAGATGCTTGTACCAAATAGACAAGAATCATCAGTGCAGTGCCATAGAGCGAGGAACAGCATCATTTATCAAAAGTATTGCCAAGAGCTTAAAGAGTCGTGCGTGGCACGTAACATCGAAGGAGCCTGCAAAACGGAAATATACCGAAAGGTTTTGACCTTAGGTCTATTGTGTTTTGCAGGCTCTATTTTTGTACCTTAAGATATCTGCTCTTGGCTAAGTATGTTTCCGTTTTGGGACTCCGGATCGGAGGGGGATATGGAAACAAATAACATGCGGGCAATCGGTGGAAGAGTAAGAATGCTCAGAGTACAAAAGGGAATGAGTCAGGAAGAGCTGGCAAGGAAGTTAAGATTTGGAAGTCGCAGCATGGTATCGGAATTTGAATCGGGGAAGCGGGCGCTGTCTTCAGCAAACGTGATCGATTACGCATCATTTTTTGATGTATCGTCTGATTGGATTTTGTTTGGCTCAGGAGATAAGGAGAAGAAAGAATATGCAACTGAAGTGGATGCAATGTTGCAGGCTTTCTATTCTATCAGGAATCCAAGGGCACGGAAGGTTGCAATCGAGCAGGTGAGGGCGCTTTCGGTGTTGTAAGGAGGGGGTGTACATAAAAGGTCAATTTGGGTGTTATGCAAATTGACCTTTCTGATAGGATTCTTGGTTTTTTTCAAATTTTAATATAGATTTCCCGCAACGCTTTTATTTCTGTATCCATATCGCTTTCGATATCAAGATTAGCAAATACTATGTTTTCATTTACGATCATTTCCAGAAATTTATCAACGGCATCGGAAACATCTCCGGTTACTTCAACAGTTTCTCCTTCCGGAATAATTTGTAACAATTGGAAAACATCGTTCTTATGCTTTTTTAAATCTCTTGCATTAACGTGTTTGCCTTCTTCTTTTTCACTCATAAGATTGATCCAAGCCATCATCTTGAATGGAATGATATAACTGGTCTTTAATACGCTTAGTCCATTAATCACAATTCGACCTTTGAGCATAAAATCATAAAAATCATCATTGAGAAGAATGGCTGAAAGTGAAGAGACATCTTCATCAATATGGATAGGAACAATAGTGGTTGCAGCTTCCAAGTGGTAATTTGGTTTTCTTGAAAAAAGTTCTATCTGTTTGGGATATCCTTCTTTAGGATTGGTGAATCTGTAAAAGTGTGGTTCATCGTTGTTTTTCCATCCATATGTATAACCGCCTTCTTTAATGTAGTTCCAGAATAATTCGGCAAATTCTTTGAACTTATCTTCAAAAAGGATGATCATATCAATATCTTTTGTTGCTCTGAAATCTCTGGGTGTCTGAGACATCAATATCTCGCATGCAGCACCGCCTATGATAGTATAACAATCTTCATAACCGGCGAAATGCCTTGCAAATTCTTCTATACCAATTACTGCCACTTAAAGTCCTCCAACATTTTTTCTAGTTCTCCCTCTACTCGGGGATCTTTTGTATCTTTTAATGAGCAATACAATGAAAGCTCATCAACCAAAGCATTTTTGCTTAGCTGACTTGGATTATATTTCCAAAGCTCAACTCTGCATATTTTATCAGAATCTTCCCACTCTGGTTCATCGACAATTTCAAAAAGCTCAACTTTTTTGTCCTTTTTATAGCAAGCATAGGATTCCACAGATGGTGGGTTCAACATACTGATTTCTGATAGTGCATAGTCAAATGATTTTGGAAGACATGAAACTAGATTTGTCTTTTTTACAAATATCACTTTGTCTATGGGATTAATGAGTGCCGTGCTACACATATCAAATAATTCTTTGGAATCATATTTTCGTTCAACCACTATATTGCGTCCATTCTTTACTTCTGTAATCAGGGCTCTTGATACAAGTTCTTTTGTACCTCTGGTAACATAGACCGGATCAATATCAAGAGTGGTTGCAAGATGCTGTTTCGAATACTGTTCTTTTTTATTGTATATAAGGTAAAAAAGAATTTTCTGTGCGTTGGCAGATAACGGGAGCGATTCTTTTCTTTCTGATGCAGAAAGCTTCTTGCTAAAAAGCATTCCTAAAAATGGAAGATAAATCTGTGTCGGTACCAATATAAAAGGAATATGGTGTTTTATATAAGCGTTTCTGTTATTCTTGGTAAGTTCGTTAAATAAAAAAGCGACAGGAGCGTGGAAATTTTCTTCGTAAAGTGTCATCTCCTTAGATAATACCCTGCTATCAACAGCTTTTGAAATTTTAATGATATAGAAAACAAAACCGTCTGATTCTGCCATGTAGATCTCTCTTCCTGATGCCATATATCTGGGAAGACCTGTTTTTTGTAATTTGTCTGAAACTTTAAAATCCAAGCCAAAAGCTTTTTCTAATTCTTTTTCAAACATAATAATTACACCTATATAATCCTTTACATTCAAATTGTAATAGTTTATTTATTTGTAATTATAATGCAATTATCTGGTATTGGCAACTTGAATCAAGCTGATTGTGAGTGAAAGTGGCATCATATAAGCGTAATAAGTATGAATCATATCTTGCACGGTCTGTAATTCCGAACAGATGTCGCAGATGTCGACGTTTTGGCTTAGCTACTATAAAAATGAGATTTAGAGGAGAAATAATTACCCCGTGATTTTGAAGTCATTCAAGTTACATGAAGTTGATATTGTCTGGTACGTTATTTTGCTTCTTGTTTGTTGACGAAAATTATATTAATGAAGTAAAATGGCAGTTAAGGGGATAAAAAATATAAAATGTTAAAAATATACCCCTTTAAAATAGGGTTAGAGGATGATATGAAGAAGTATTATAAACGAGAAAACTATTTAAAAAGAATCCGAGGATTTTATAATGATGCAAGCATGATAAAAGTAATTTCGGGTGTACGTAGATGTGGGAAGTCTTGCCTTATGGCAACGATTGCTCAGGAACTTACCGAATCAGGTGTTGAGGATGAAAACATAATTTTTATTGACTTGGATAAAAGAGGCTTTAAAAATGTTAAAACTCAGGATCAACTTGAAAAGGTTATTGATGAAAGGGCAACAGCTAAAGGACTTAAGTATCTGTTTATAGATGAAGTACAGAATGTAGATGGATTTGAGGAAGTGCTTAATGCTTACCGACTAGAGGATGAGTTTTCTATTTTTATCACAGGCTCTAATGCATATCTTTTGAGTGGGGAGTTGGTAACAAAACTTACAGGAAGATATATAGAGTTTGAGATGCTGACGCTGACTTTTGAAGAATACTTGGATATGAAAAAGTTTCTTGGAAAAGAAGTTGAGAATCTTACAACAGAACTTGACCATTATATCCATGAAGGTGGATTTCCACAGGCTCTTACGTATGACAATGAAGAAGATAGGAGAAAATATATTGATAGTGTAATCAAGGAAATATTCGAAAAGGATATCAAAAGAAGAGTAAAAATACGTAATGTATCCGGTTTTCAGAAGGTGCAGCAGTATATTATCAATAATTTTGGTGCAACCAGCAGCATAACAAATCTTTTGGAGTCTTTGAACAGAGCGGGGATTTCTATTAAGAGAAACACATTAGTACATTATATTGAAATTCTCAAGGATTCGAAAATTATATATGAATGCAAGCGCTTTGATTTGAAGTCAAAAAAATCTATCGGCTGTGCGCAAAAATATTACCTTTCAGATTTGGGATTTTGGTTCGCAACGAATACTGATAACAGGATTAATTACGGGCCTATCCTTGAAAATATAGTATATTGCTATGCGCTTTCTAAAGGTTATAAAATAAGCATTGGAAGAATTGGTAAGTTGGAATGTGATTTCATTTTGCGAGATTCCAATATGGATTACAGCTATGTACAGGTATCAATGACGATAATGAATGATATCAAGACTGAGGATCGTGAGTATGCTCCGTTTGAGATGATTCATGATAATTATCCGAAATATCTTTTGACCAGAAATGATCCTATTCAAAAGAGAAACGGAATAAAGCATGTTAATATTCCTGAATTTATGGCTGATGGAAAAATGTTTGATTAGAAGATAAAGAGGTAAAAAAGACGTTCTGTAAAAAATATCCCCTTAAGAGGCGATTAATAAAAAAGCTAAGTGTTTATGCAGCTTCTGAGCCGACTTGCGGATGGGATGGATATGGTTTTGAATATATCGTTCACGCCCAAAGCAAGAGTCAGAAAATGAACACACCTATAAGTGAAGCAGATATTGTGGAAAGACTATCTTTCAGTTTATATGTTCAGGGAGGAGAGACTGTATGGAGTTTTATGAAGTTATAGAGAAAAGAAGAACTATACGTGACTTTGAGTCCGAGGACATACCGAAGGAGGTTATCGAAAGAGTCATTTCTGCTGCGATGAAAGCTCCTACCAATGATCATATGCGTGATTGGCATTTCATTATTGTTAAAGATCGTGAGACTGCCGCGCGACTACTTGACATAGTTCCAAAGGGAATATCTGACGAGGATATGAATCAGTTAATTAAAGATTGGAATCTGAATGACAGTCTGCAGCAGGAGTGTTATCGTAATGCAGTACCCAAGCAGTATCGAATGCTTTTTGATGCGTCTGCAATCATTTTGCCACTTTTGGAGCAAAAAACGGATATTTTACATCCTGAGAATATATCTCATCTTAACGGGCTTGCATCAATTTGGTGCAGCATTGAAAATATATTTCTTGCTGCAACGGCTGAAGGATATGGATGTAATCTTCGTATCCCACTTGGAAATGAGAGCGAACACGCAAGGGAAGTACTTGGTTATCCAGAGAAATACTATATGCCGTGTTTTATTGGGATGGGAAGGCCGAAAGAAAAAGCATTAATTCCTAAGCAGAAAGATATTGATATCAAGGATAGAATTCATTGGGATGTTTTCTAAAAATCCCCTTTTGCAGAATTATATATTTTTTGCTTGACTATGACGTAACGTGATAGTTTATGATGTAATCACACGTGAAGGAGATGATAGCCATGAAGACAGTAAATGAAGTGAGTAAGCTGACAGGAGTGAGTATACGCACGCTGCAGTATTACGATAAGATAGGACTCTTAAAACCGGCGGAGTATACCGAGTCCGGATACAGGCTGTATGACGATGCGGCGCTGGAGAGACTTCAGCAGATTTTACTGTTTCGTGAGCTTGAGTTTCCGCTTAAGGATATCAAGGATATCGTAACCAGATCAGATTTTGACAAGAGATTGGCACTTGATCAGCAGATAGAACTTCTTGAATTAAAGAAGGAACATATCGAAAATCTGATCAGTATGTGCCGTGGTTTAAAACTGAGAGGAGTGAGACATTTGGATTTTACAGCATTTGATTCAAGCAAATTAGACGAATACGCTAAGCGTGCAAAAGAACGGTGGGGCAATACTCCGGAATATAAGGAATTCGAAGAGAAGAACGGTAAGCGGTCAAAGAGCGAAGAAAAAAGTATGATGGCCGATTTTATGAAAATCTTTGAAGAGTTCGGAACTATGAAGGATCAGGATCCTGCCTCTGCAGAAGTACAGGATCAGGTAAAGAAACTGCAGGGCTTTATTACCGAGCATTTTTATAAGTGTTCTAATGAGATTCTTTCCGGACTTGGTAAGATGTATGCCGGTGGCGGAGAATTCACCGAGAACATTAATAAGATGGGCGGAGAAGGAACTGCTGAATTTACTCACCGGGCGATACAGATCTACTGCGGATGATACAAATTTTTGAAAAAAGTAGGTTTTCGGTAGGTTTTTGGTAGGAAAGTGGTAGGTTTTGAGTATTCTTTTTTCAAAATAGGTGTGTTATATTTACAATGGACAAAGCGAACGGGAAAACAAAAAACACCCGAGCCGCCGAGTCCATTTTCTTTTGCAAAAGAATACCGGCAATGATGAGCGTCAGATCATGACTTCGAAAGAGGTTGTGAGCCTGGCGCTTTATTTTTACGGCGCGCAAGCGGAACAATATGCATCTGTAGAGATTCCAAAGGAGTTGCTCACAGGGAAGGACTATTCTTCCCTGTCGGCTTCGGCCAAAATGCTTTAATAAAAATCTTGAAAAAAAGATCAGAAAGCAGTAAATTATATTCAAGAAGTTTTGATTAAAAATGAATTGAATAAAAAATAACTGAACGAAAATGATAACGAGGGTAGATAGATGTTTGTAGGAAGAGAGCGGGAGTTGAAAGCCTTAAAAGATGTGTATGATAAGAAAGATTTTGGAATGACTATCATATATGGACGGCGGAGGGTTGGCAAGTCAACCTTGATCAAGGAGTTTATCAAAGGAAAAAACGTTATTTTTTATACTGCTACAAAGGTTGGCGCAGAAAGAAATCTTGAATTGTTTTCAAAGCAGGTATTGGATGTTCTGGATCCTGCTATGAGCTCGGCAACATTTTCTTCGATAGAAAGTGTATTTGACATTATTACCAATAAGACGCCGGATGACCACAAGACAATCCTTGTGATCGATGAGTTGCCGTATTGGGCAGAGAAGGATGAAGCACTTTTATCAGTTCTTCAAAAGTACATTGATACACAGTGGCCCCATAAGAATATGATGATAATACTTTGCGGCTCTGCCTTGAGTTTTATGGAAAAAGAGGTGCTCAGTAAAAAAAGTCCGATCTTCGGGAGGCGTGATTCACAGATAAAACTGGAGGCATTTAATTACAGGGATTCGGCTTTGTTTGTTCCTGAATATTCTGCAGAAGAAAAAGCAATCTGTTATGGAGTTACCGGAGGCGTGGCAAAATATCTTTCGCTTTTTGATGCAGGGAAGAGTCTTGATGAAAATATTATAAGACTTTTCTTTAATGTGGATGGATATTTGTTTGATGAAACCAGAAATCTCCTCATTCAGGAGTTTTCAGATGTGACATTGGTAAACAACATAATCGAGCAGGTGGCTTCCGGTGAAAATGCATTAAATAATATAGCTTCCAAAGTACACGAGAAGGATACCACCGTTTTATATTCCCTTGAGAAGCTGATTGCTGTCGGCCTGGTGGAGAAAAAGAACTGTATAACGGAGGAAAAAAATAAGAAGAAAACCCAGTATGTGCTAAAAGATCATATGTTTAAATTCTGGTATCAGTTTATCCCCAAAGCGATAAGTGTAATTGAAATGGGACAGGGTGATTCATACTATAAAAAGGTTGTCAAACCGCAGATCCATTCATATATGGGATCCGTTTTTGAAGAAATGTGCCGTTATTATACGTTAGAGAAAGGAATACAGGGTGCATACGGTTCCTTCCTGACTCAGACAGGCACCTGGTGGGGAGTGGAACAGATCATAGATGATGAAGGGCGGAAGTATACACAATCGGCGGATATTGACGTGGTTGGCATTTCTTCCGTAGATAAGACTGCGGTTATAGGAGAATGCAAGTTTAAGAATGAGAAGATAGATAAGGAAATATATGAAACTCTTCTGCGGAGATCAAAGCTACTTTCCGGAAATTATCATGTTATATGTTTCCTGCTTTTTTCGCTAAATGGATTTACTAAATGGTTTGAAAAAGAGAATATTCAAAATATAGTAAAGATTACTGTTGAGGATTTATATTTATAAAAAACTTTAGCACACATAAATACCGATAAACACACATAAAGGGTATATTATTGACAAGGTAAAAAAAGATGTTCAGGATCCCTTAAGCGTAATGCTTTCTATCAGTGAAGAAATGGACGATGAGAGGGTGGAGGCATCAGTAAATGAAATGCTAAAGGAGTATGTATGGTAATGGTTATAGCTGTTAGCGCATGCCTTTTAGGTGAGAACTGCAAATATAATGGTGGGAATAACTACAGCGAGAAGGTCAGGGCTTTCTGTGAAGGGCACGAGGTGATTCCTATATGCCCGGAGGTAATGGGAGGTCTTCCTACACCAAGGGTTCCTGCTGAGATAGTGAACGGAGTTGTTACCAATAAAGAAGGCAAGATTGTTGATAAAGAGTTCAGATCCGGAGCAGAGGCGGCCTTTAATAAGATAATGGATGCAGGTGTTGAAGTTTGTATTCTTCAGTCAAGAAGCCCGAGTTGCGGAGTAAAAGAGGTTTACGATGGTTCTTTTACCGGAAAGAAGATTCCAGGAATGGGAGTCTTTGCGCAGAAGGTTAGTGAAACTTCAATAAAGATGATTGATGTGGAGGACTTGGACTGAGGCTTATGTGGAAAATAAAGCCTTACCAGGTTGATGATCTATTCGCGGCAGCAAACACAAAACTCACAGACGAGGAAGTGAAGCTTCTTGAAAATGAAGCAGATAAGCTGAATGTGAAAATCCTTGGTGCAGATATGTTTAGATTTGCGGTAAAGAAGAGTTGAAGCATACAATTGTAGTGGTTGCGTGGGGAAGCCAATGTATATTAAAATTTGTTCAAAAGAAAAACATGAGAAGTACATAGACATAAGAAAGATAATGATTTATGCAGATAGACAGAAGAAAAGTCAGGGAGCAGTTTGCCTCCTATACAAGGAATTATGATCCGGAGGATCCTAAGATTGCTCTAAAAATAGCCCATACATACCGTGTAGCAGATATTTGTGAAGAGATTGCAAAGTCAATTGGCTTATCTGATGAGGATATAGAGCTTGCATGGCTTTCAGGAATGCTCCATGATATAGGAAGATTTGAGCAGGTAAAAAGATATAACACTTTCATAGATTCAGAATCAGTAGATCATGCAGAGTTTGGAGCGGATCTTTTATTTGGAGATGAGCACCTCATCTTGAATTATTGTGATGACAGGTCTTTTGACGAGATGATGGAAAAAGTCATAAGACAGCATAACAAATACAGAATCGATGAAGCAGTTGTCGGAAAAACTCTTATCTTCTGCAATATTTTACGAGACGCAGATAAGGTTGATATATTAAGAGTAAATGTAGAGACGCCTATGGAAGAGATATACAACGTTTCTGAAGATGAGCTGTTATCATCAGGTGTCTCTGAAAAAGTCATGGATCAGGTAAGGGAGCATCATGCAGTAAACCGTGACGTGATGGATTCCCCCGCAGAGCACTTGATCGGACATATAGCTCTTGCTTTTGAATTGGTATATCCAAAAAGCTGGGAGATAGCAAAGGAGCAGGGTTACATTTATAGAATGTTTGACTTTCCTTCAAGGAATGAGCGGACATTGAAGGCTCTGAAGGATACCCGTGAAGAATTGGAGATGTTTTACGGCGGTGGCTGCTAATTTGTGATTTTTCTTTTTCATGAGAAACTGTCAGTTCCACAGGTCATATGTGTTATTCTAATTGTAGTCGGAATCGCCGGATTAAAGTTATTAGCAAAGGAGTAAGGAAGAGATTTCCTACTGATAGTATTCGGAATCATTTTTGGCGTTGGTCATATTTATGTTACCCGTGAAAATCGTGTGTGAACGGATTGAGCTTTTTTTAATCATTTTAATATGTGCTAGATAAAAGAGTGACGTAAACATCAGTGTTTCCGCTGCTTTTTCTTTTTTGGAAATAAGCCTTTTTTAATCAGATTAGCACTCTCTATTGACGAGTGCTAATTGTGGTGTTATACCATAAGTAGAACAAAGGAACAGAGAAGACCGTTAGGACTTAACGTTCCAATGATCCGAACCCTCCGTCCCAATGCTCATATTCAAAAAAAATTGTCTATGTGCAAAGGAGGTAAGAATTATGTTAGTACCTAGTATTTTCGAAGAAAAATTTATGGATGACCTGTTTGGATTCCCGGAACTTAAGGAATTCGACAACATGGAGAAGAAGCTCTACGGAAGAAGAGCCGGCAGGATGATGAAGACCGATGTCAGGGAAAAAGATGACAACTACGAAGTAGTAATTGATATTCCCGGTTTCAAGAAAGAAGAGATCACTGTAGAGCTGGATGAAGGCTATCTTACCATCAATGCCGCCAAAGGCCTTGATAAGGATGAGAATGACAAGAAAGGAAAACTCATCAGACAGGAAAGGTACGCGGGATCAATGACAAGAAGCTTCTACGTTGGTGAGAATGTTCAGAAAGAAGACATTGAGGCCACCTACAGACATGGGGTTTTGAAACTTACCATTCCTAAAAAGGCAATGGAAAAAATCCCTGAAAAGAACCTTATAGCCATTGAAGGCTAACAACATAATAATCACATTTCGCCCTCCGCTGTTCATTATTATGAATGGCGGAGGGTCTTTGTTTTTAATGCGCGTGTTCGTATTAAATCTACAGCAACAGTTCTTACGGCTGAGACAGAAGGACTTCTCGATCATGAAGTATGCTTTAATATGTTAAAAGTATATGGAAATGAGATGTGCCCGGACTGCATGGAAAGCAGTAGGCGCTATAACTTCCGGCTATCACCGGCAATAGGTAAATGTTTACGCAAAAAGCGCGTGGGTAGCGATATAATGGTGGCGTAGATATTTTTCTTTTCCTAAATAAATGTGAGGGGTGAGTAGAAATGGTTAATGAAAAGGTAAAAGAGTTTCTTATCTCCAACAACCTTGGTGACAGGCTTACAGAGCATGCAGAAACGATTGATACGGTGGAACATGCCGCACAGCAGATAGGCTGTACCGAGCCGGAGATTGCCAAGACGTTGTCTTTTGTTGTTGATGAAAAACCTGTAATTGTGGTAATGGCAGGCGATGGAAGAGTTAACAGTTCGAAGTTCAAGACACTATTTCATACTAAACCTCACATGATCCCCAGAGATCAGGTGGAGAGTATTACGGGATTTCAGCCGGGAGGAGTATGTCCTTTTGCTATAGCTGATGATATCCCCATCTGGCTTGACGTTTCCATGAAGCGTTTTAAATATGTCCATCCGGCAGGAGGAAATGAGTTTACTTCCGTCAGGATTACGCCTTCGGAGCTCGAAGCGGTTACAGGTGCCGAAGGCTGGTGCGATGTATGCAAGGGATGGGAAGATACTGAGTAAAAGAACTTGTGTTAAAGGAGGAAGATGGCATTCTTGTCGGAGAAATCGTAAATGTCTCAGCAGATGAAAGCGTAGTGACAGACGGAGTTGTTGACGTCACAAAAGTTAAGCCGATAAGCTTTGATCCATTCGGTAATGCATATTACGGAATTGGAAAAAAGGTGGGCAATGCCTTTAAGGATGGTGCAAAATTGAAGTAAGGTTCAGGCGGTGAGTTAAAAGACTCATCGTCTTTTTTGTTTGCGCGCCACGGGCGCTTATTTATGACTGATATTAAAAATTGTTCCATCGAATAAAAAGAATTGGCATAGGAATATGAATGGCTTCTGATATAAAATTACCGTGAAGAGATTATATTTTGTCCGGAGGAAATTGTGAGAAGCGTATATAAAATAAATGATAATTGGACCTTTATAAGAGATGACAAGGCTCCAGAAATAGTCAATATGCCTCATTGTTATAACGCCTTGGACGGCCAGGACGGCTCAAAGATGTTCCGAGGAGTGGTAACTTACGAAAGAAATATTGAAATAAAGGAAGATGATCTTAATTGTACAGTTTTTCTTTAGAATTTTGCATGGAGTGCGGCAATTAAAAAATTCTTGACGTGAACATATATTGTTCGATATATATTATGAGTAACAATAAACAAGATTTTTCATGATTCAGAAATGAATTTCAAGAAAGGAGGACGATCATGAAACATACAATGATAACTGACAATATAGCAACATTCAACAACAGGGGCATGATGGTCCGCCGTCTTTGTTTCTAAGATTATTCCAAGAAAAGAAAAAGAACCGGTATAAGGACTTTTGCTTGTGCCTCTGATTCATAGAGGTGTTTTTTGCATGTCAACAGAGACATAAACACCTGTAACGGAGGTTTTATTTTGATACAGATAAAAGGAAAATACTCAGATGCCATGATCATGTGCATTGGAGATGAGAATGATGGAAATGTCGATCGATATGCCATTTCTCAGATTAAGATGATATGTGACACTGAGGCTGCAAATGGCAGCAATATAGTAGTAATGCCGGATGTTCATCCGGGTAAGGTTGGCCCTATTGGATTGACCATGACAGTAAAGGATGCAATAATGCCTGCTCTACTTGGCATTGATATTGGATGTGGAATGGGCATGGTTAAGGTCGGGAAAGTACGAAAGGATTTCCAGAAACTCGATTCGATTATAAAGAAGAATATTCCCGTAGGCTTTGACATACGAAGTAACGTCCACGCTAAGGCTCAAGATTTTGACCTTGCAAGGCTTATCTGCGCAGAGCATATCAGATATGATAAGGCAATGCTAAGCATTGGAACTCTTGGCGGTGGAAATCACTTCATTGAGATTGATTGTGACAGCACCGAAGAGGGATATCTCATAGTTCATACCGGAAGCCGCCATCTGGGAAAAGAAGTGGCTGAGTACTACATGGGCGAAGGCCATAAGCTTCTTAAGAAGCAGGGTAAAAAAGATGTTCCCTATGAGCTAACATATCTTACCGATGAATTACTTTCAGATTACCTGCATGATGTAGCGGTTGTACAGGAATATGCGGATTTAAACCGCAGAGTTATTGTAAGTGAGATTGCCAAAGGCATGAAATGGAAGTTTGATGAGATACATTCATGCATTCACAATTATGTCGATTTTGAAGGCGATACTCCTATTCTTAGGAAAGGCGCTATTTCAGCAAAGAAGGGCGAAGAAGTGATTATCCCCGTAAACATGAGAGATGGAGTGATTCTTGGAACCGGATTTGGCAACCGGGAGTGGAATGTTTCTGCTCCACATGGTTCAGGAAGAATTGCTTCCAGGGAAAAGATATTATCTTCTCATACAGTTTCCGAGTTTAAGTCGGAAATGAAGGGGATATACTCCACGTGCATAGGAAAGGCAACGCTCGATGAGGCTCCTTTTGCATACAGAGAAATAAGCTATATCCAAGATGCTATTGCTGAGACCGCAGATATCATGAAGATCCTAAAGCCTGTGTATAACTACAAGGGAGGGAATGCGTGAAGATAATGCAGATTACGTTAAAAAAATATGCTGATAAATTAACGTGCGGATATAAAATTTAATTGCTTCTGCGATTACAATCTTATCAATAAAGATAACGGGCTGGATGTCGGAGCAGGGTGGCCGGTAGAGACTTGACTGATTTCGATGAAAGAGTCAAAATGTCTGATTCTACCCGCCACAGGGATGTAGGAAGTCTGCAAATAATTCTTACTTACTATACTCTCTGAGCCCATAGTAATAGAACTTCTTGATTTTTTCCTTTAGAGATGCAGGCTTAATAACTTTTGCATCTTTGCCAAAACGTTTGAAGTATTCTTCTAACTGAAGTTCAGGCCAGTCAAAATAGTACAGATCTCCTTCGATTTTTGATACGATGGGCCTGTTCTTGGTGATTACTTTAAACTTTTTAACTCCATATTTGTTTAGGCGAACAACTGCCTGAACTGTTAATGACACTGAATGAGGGCTTCGGATTGCTTTTTCCTGAAGCTCTTTTTGCATGTCACTATCTACAGTAAAGGTGTCGGAAGTTACAAAGACACTTCTAAGTCTTGATATTCTAAACGTTCTCGGGATTCGAGAATTTATATCCTTGCATAGCAGATAGTTACACTGTTCCTCTTTGGAGGGGGCAATAACATACGGCTCAACGTGGTAAGCTATATTGTCACCGGAACTTGTGGTGGTAAAAGAGATAATTCTGTGCTCTCTGAGTGCCTTCGAAATGTCCTCATAGGTATCCTTGAATATGATCGTTTCTCTTTCACTTCTCGGAATTGACAGATATGAATTAAACATGTCCTTAAGATACTGGGAAAGAGATGTATCTTTTAACATGTTATTCTCAATGATCTTGAGGATTTCATAAGAAGAGCCGCTTACAGTGAGAGTTAGGGCAGAGTTCTTGCTGCTCTGAAGGCTGTCGGTCTTGATGTAGGTGCTTACTATCTTGTCTGCCAGAAGAGCGGCATCCTTATCGCTGATTGAGGTTATACTTGTCAGATCATGTTTAATGTTGGCAAGCAGATTTTCGCTGTCATGTCTGTAGCGGTCGAAATAATTGACTATCAGCGTCTTAAGGAATGAGTTGAGGTTAACGGACTCATCCTTCTTGGTGAATTCAAAGAGCTCAGCGTCATTTATAAGTCTTGATCTTGTATCATCTGAAAGATAAATTTTATACTTCTCTGTCATAGTACACCTCTTAATTGGGGTTGCAAATATTGATTAAATAATACAAATTTCGGAATATATTTAATTATATTGGGGGTGTGATAAAGAGTCAATCTGCATCTTTTTATCTCCAAAATGTTGCGCTATGATTTAATCACAACAAAGACACAGGCAGCAATTACTACAGGATAGCTAAGTGGTTAAGCACCGGATAAATTATCCGGAGGTCGCGGGTTCGAATCTCGCTCCAACCCTTCGGGGTGTATGTGTCTTGTGAAAACAGATAGATACCTGCAGCAATTTAATCCAACGGTTCACTACAAAGGGTAGTATCCGGTTCATAGCCGGAAGGTTTGGAGGGTTCAAATCCCTCTACTGTTAAAGGAGTGTATCTAGTGATGAAAGGTGCATACAGCAATTAAAATAAGTCCGCGACTGTAAATCGCGCCCTGCTTGTGCAGGGTGAGTGGGCCGGGCACTATATCCCGGTGGCACCTTGTTTTAGAAGAGAGGAAATGACGATGTTAGATTTTTTGAAAAAAGAAGCAAATAAAACATATACAGAGAACGGCGCGGCAACTTACGTATCAACTAAGTCTGACTGCCTGGATCTCTTTGCAACAATAGGTGCGCTTAGGCACGCATCTGATGAAGACATTATATTTAGATTCACAAGAGCCTATGTTGAGGACGCCAATCTTGCAATGAAGATGCTTTTCTTTGCAAGAGACATAAGAGGCGGCCTTGGAGAGAGAAGAGTGTTCAAGGTTATCCTTAAATTTATGGCTGAGTGTGAACCTGAATCAGTGAAAAAGAATATTGAGTATGTTGCAGAGTATGGCAGATATGATGATCTTTTGGCACTGTTTGGTACACCTGTTGAAAAAGAAGTATTGGCATATTTTGATAAAGCACTCAAAGCCGATATGGCAGCTCTTGAAGCTGATAAAGAGAATGCGCAGATTTTTCTTTTGGCAAAATGGCTTCCTTCAATAAATACAAGCAATAAAGAAGCTGTAAGAAATGCAAAGAAGATCGCAAGAGCAATGAAGATGTCAGATGCTGAGTACCGTAAAGCACTCTCGGCTCTAAGGGCACAGATCAAGATTATAGAGAATAACCTCCGTGAGAGAGACTATTCTTTTGACTACGCGAAGCAACCTTCAAAAGCACTGTATAAGTACAGACAGGCTTTTATCAGAAACGATGGGGATAGGTACGAGTCTTTTATCCGTAAAGCGACCGAAGATCCTTCGGTAATGCACACCGGAACGCTTACACCGTATGATGTTATAGCTCCTGTTTTAGGGAAAAAAGAGTTCTCTGAAGCTGAGAGACGCGCCATGGATACAACATGGAATGCGCTTGAGAATTATGCAGGCTCTGACAATTCACTTGTTGTAGTCGATGGCTCGGGATCAATGTACTGGAATACCAATCCGAGTCCTGCAGCGGTGGCGCAGTCACTGGGAATTTACTTTGCAGAAAGAAATACCGGAGCTTTTCATGATCACTTCATAACTTTTTCTGCAAACCCGAGACTCATCGAAATCAAGGGAAAAGATATAGTTGATAAAGTGCGTTATTGCATGAGCTTCAATGAATGTAGCAATACAAATATAGAAAAGACATTCATGTTGATACTACACACCGCTGTAAATAATAGCCTAAAACAGTCCGACATGCCGGAAAAGCTTTACATCATTTCTGATATGGAGTTTGACAGCTGTGCCGGTGGTGCGAAAGCTACTAACTTTGAAAATGCCAAAAGAGCATTTGAAAAATATGGCTACAAGCTTCCTCAGGTAATCTTTTGGAATGTTAACAGCCGCAATATACAGCAGCCCGTCAGGATGAATGATCAAGGCGTGGCACTGGTATCGGGCTGCAGTCCGCAGGTCTTTTCAATGTTAAAAGACGGAAATCTTGAACCATATAAATTCATGATGAGCGTCCTTTCATCATCGCGGTACGAAAGGATTGCTGGCTGAGAGAACCTGACGATGTATTTTAGAGCCTGGTTCGAACGTCTTCAGGCGAGCGAATAGCGAGGGCGGAAGTTCCTTGTTAGAGAAAGTGGCTGGAAGTATGAAGACTTCCAGCCGGATTGGAAGGATACAATGAATACAATAGAGATAAGAGGTAAAGTAAATACAGCTATCTGCTACGCAAAAGTAGTGGAGGATGAGGCGATAGAGCAGATAAGACGAATGTGCGACTATCCCATGACAGAAGGTTCTAAGATCAGGATCATGCCTGACGTTCACGCTGGCAAGGGCTGCACGATCGGAACAACAATGACTATAACTGACAAAGCTGTACCTAACGTAGTCGGCGTGGATATCGGCTGCGGTATGTATACGGTTAATCTTGGCAAGCAAAAGATTGACCTCGAGAAATTTGACATGGTTGCTTTCACCATTCCATCAGGAAAAGAGGTATGGGATGGAAGAGTTGAGAAATTCGATCTTACAGAGCTTCGCTGCTACCGCCAATTAAAAGAGGCAAAGCGTCTTGAGAGATCGTTGGGAACACTTGGTGGCGGAAATCATTTCATTGAGATTGACAGAGCTGCGGATGGAACACAGTTCCTCGTTATACATTCCGGATCAAGAAATCTTGGAAAACAGGTTGCAGATCTATATCAGGCTCTTGCTGTTGACCTTGATAAGGGAATCGGCGAGTATTATGAGGCAAGAAACCTACTTATTAAGACATATAAAGAGCAGGGAAGACGAAAAGAGATTCAGGCTGCACTTAAGGAGCTCTATAACAAGAAGTTCCATGAGGGACCTATGACAATGCCTGAGGATCTGTGCTATTTATCGGGAAGATATCTTGAGGACTACCTTCATGATGTGGAGATATGCCAGAGATTTGCCAAGAGAAACCGTGAGAAGATGGCAGAGATTCTTTTGGAAAAGACAGGCCTTTCAGCCGGGGAGTCTTTTCACACAATTCATAACTACATTGACACTGAGGAGATGATCCTTAGGAAGGGCTCTATCGCGGCTCACGAGGGCGAAAAGGTTCTCATTCCCATTAATATGAGGGACGGATCTGTTCTTGCAATCGGTAAGGGAAATCCCGAGTGGAACTATTCAGCTCCTCACGGTGCAGGAAGACTTATGTCCAGAACTGCGGCGAAGAATAATCTTTCAATGGAGGAGTACAAGGAGTCTATGAAGGGAATCTACACTTCATCTGTTTGCGAGGCGACAATCGATGAGGCTCCGATGGCCTACAAGTCACTGGATGATATTATCGACGTAATCAAGGAGTCGGTGGAGATAATCGATGTGATGAAGCCTATATATAATTTTAAGGCTTCCAACTAAACTGTGGAACTTAATGATGTTCGAAGAATTTGTTGAAAAAAATATTTTAGACTATATATAATCTTGGTAAGAAACGGAGGTGATTTATATGCCAACAATTGCACCAATTTCTGAATTGCGTAATTATGGTCAGGTTCTGGATAAGGTAGAAGCAGGTAAACCCGTTTATCTTACTAAGAATGGTCGTGGACAATATAGCATACATAGCATAGAGGATGATGAGATTTTCGATAAGGCAAGGGCGATGGTCAAACTTATCAGCGAACTCAATGCCGGGTTTGCTTCCGGAGAAGAGGAAGGATGGATTAGCGACGATGAGGTTGCTGAGCACTTTAAAAATAGGCGCAGGATGGTGAAGGGCTGAAATGGATTATGAAATAGTATATTCACCGATTGCTTTGGCAGATATGGATCAGGCGTGGGATAAATTTTATGAATGAAGAATGATGAATTTGAATTTGCACTAAACTATTATTTATATCGGGTAATAAGTAAAAGTTAATTTTGCATAAGCGGCCGTTATGATAGTATTTTAAGCACATAATGGTAGTACAAATTTAATCCATAAGTGAGAAAAGTACTCGGCAAAGTATTTTAACATAGTCGGCTCAGCCGACCGGGCAACCGGAGGTTCACTGTATTTTATCGATAACCAGTCGAAAAAATGCGGTGGATCTTTTTCTTATGTGGGTAAAAACCATTATGAAGGGAGGCTTTGAATGACTATATTACAACTCAAATATGTCATTGCCATAGATGAAGAGTGCTCCATGCGTAAGGCTGCCGATAAGTTGCATGTTTCCCAGCCGGGATTATCGATAGCCATAAGAGAGCTTGAAAATGAAATTGGCATCCGGATTTTTCAAAGGGTTCATCATGGTGTTGTGACTACGGTCGCCGGGAGAACGTTTATTGCCAACGCCAGAAGCACGGTTGAGGTGTATGAGAAATTTGAGGAGAAATTCTTAAATTCGGCGAAGGTAAAACCTACATTCTCGGTTTCGATGCAGCATTATACATTTGCGGTCAATGCTTTTGTCGACTTGATAAAAGAGAATGGGTACGATGATGTTCAGTACTCCGTAAAAGAGACACAGACAAACGAAGTTATTGAGAATGTCAAAACGCTTATCTCTGAAGTTCCTTTCTTTGCTCCTGCAGCTTTTGAGTCGTCACCGGCTGAATCTGCGGCACCGTCTTTGGCAGCGGCATTTACGGTATTTCCTGTCGAACCCGAACCGCAACCTGTAAGAAATATCGAGGCGGTTACAACAGCAATCGCAGTTGCCAGAACTTTAGTAAATTTTTTCATAAATAAGATCCTCCTAAATTTTGTCAAAAACGTTTTTATGGAAAAATCAGATGCATCGTCGATTGATTATAAGTGGGATTATATGGACTGCCCGTGGTTATGTCCAATAAGCATTTTAAATTCTCGGCGATAATAACTTTTATCACAATTAAATTTTTGTATCACCAAAAATAAAATATGCAAAACAATGTAGGTGCTATTGCCGTTGTTTTTCCGCTATAATGTAAGTATGGGAAGTCAAGGGGACGGTTCAGGTGTCTCATTTGACAGTATTCTTCTTAGCGATAACGTTGAATGGCGCGTTGATAATCTTGATGTTTCAAGTGATAATATCTGTATTTTCCATGACATGAATAAAGAAAAAACTTTATGCGCAAGAGTTTGATTTAAACGATGTATACAAGTTGAAGTGAGATCTGTTGATGAAAAAAGAGATTGCGGTACATGAGTTAAGATATTCAAATACAAACACATATCTCATAGAGGGCAGCAGGGGTATGATCCTATTTGATACCGGATGGGCAGGTTCTTTTCGGGCTTTTTGCAGTGCAATGGGAAAACTGGACATCCCTGTTCAGAAAATTGATTTCATCCTCATATCACATTTTCATCCGGATCACATGGGCATTGCTCAGGAGATAGCAGATAAAGGACCGGAAATAGTTGTTATGGATGTGCAAAAAGATTATGTCCATGCAGCAGACAGTGTTTTTGCAAAAGAGAACAACGATGCGTTCATTTCTATCGATGATGATAAAGTACGATATGTAAGGATAGAAGATAGCAGGGAATTTCTTGGCACGATCGGAATAGACGGAGAAATCATTTCTACTCCCGGACACAGCGATGACAGTATTTCAATGTGGCTTGATTCGGGCGAACTCTTTGTCGGAGATCTTAATCCGCTGTATGAGCTTGAACTTCATAAGGGAACGCAGATTGAGAAAAGCTGGAACAGATTATTGGAACTGAAGCCGAGGATTGTTTATTATGGTCATGCAAAGAATGTAGATCTAAATAGTGAGGTGCCGTCTATAAAGGTGACAGATCTGCATAAGTTGGTGGCCCGGATAATGAAATATATAGATAAAGGTGTAAGCCTTGATAGGATTCAAAGAAAGACCGGAGCAGATGAAACTTTCATTGAAGATGTGACAAGAATGTATCTGACTCACAGTAATATAGATGTACAGGGGATTTTGGACAGAATAGAAATCAAAGGAAGATGAGGAGCAATTATATGGATTACGTACATACTGTACAATACTACGAAACAGATAAAATGGGGATAACGCACCATTCCAATTACATAAGATGGATGGAAGAAGCACGCGTGGATTTTTTGTCCCAAATAGGCTGGGAGTTTGCGAAGCTTGAAGCCATGGGGATTGTTTCTCCGGTGCTTGGAGTTACTTGTGATTATAAGTTACCTACTAAATTTTCCGATAAAGTTTCAATCAAGGTTTATGTCAAAGCATTTAAAGGAGTAAAGCTTTTCCTTGATTATGAAATGAAAAATGAAGAAGGAAAAATTGTGAGCGTCGGAACAACCTCACATGCATTTTTAAATACCGAAGGAAAACCAATCAGGATGAAGCAGGAGTTTCCCGAGCTGTATGAAAAACTATGCAGTATGATAGTGCAGGAGGAGTGACGGTATGTGACAAGGGGACGGTTCTTCTGTCACGCTTGTCACATTTGATAGACAAGTTAAGGGGACAGAAGAACCGTCCCTTTGACATATTGAAAGTGAGTAAAGCCAAATGAATTTTATAATAAAGCATTTTAGTGAGCTCAGTACGACAGAGCTATATGAAATATTAAAAACAAGATTTGAGATTTTCGTTACAGAACAGGAGTGTATCTATCAGGATCTGGATGACAAGGATCAGGATGCAATTCACGTTTTTTGCTTTAACGATGTCGGAAGAGTTGCAGGCTGTCTTCGGGTATTTTGGAAAGATCATGACGAGGCGGCAGGCGTTGCACAGATTGGCAGAGTGGTAACACTTGAACATGGAAAAGGAATAGGCGGTCAGATGCTTCATGAGGGTGTCAGAGTCGCTACAGAACAGCTTAAAGCAAAAGAAATATATCTTGAAGCATAACAGTACGCCATTGGCTACTACGCGAAAGAGGGTTTCGAAGTCGTATCAGAGCCGTTCATGGAAGACGGAATCCCCCACGTGCAGATGCTCCGCCAAGGATGACAAGGGGGATGACAAGGGGACGGTTCAGGTGTCACGCGTGACATTGGCGTGACATTGGGACGGTTCATTTGTCACGCCTGTCCTCTTGACAAATATCGTGGAAATACCTGTAATAATAACTACAATCGAGGTTTTGATTACAAGTTCTTTTATCATACCCTGAAAAGAGTTCATGTTATGTAGCCAATCTCCGTACAGTATAGCCAGATAAATTGCGGCTATTGAAATGTACCATCCCCAATGGGCGGAGACGTCATGTTTTTCATATCTATATATGTGGATGAACAGTAATATCATGTTTACTGTGAAAGTTATTATCAAGATATTATTCAGAAATGGCCCTATTGATGATGGCTCCATTTCGAAAAGGGTAGAACCACTTGCGGTATTTAACAGGACAATCCACGTTGATAAAGCGATTACAAAAAGAGTTAGTAACGCAATTAGCTTTGAAAATGTGGAAAACTTATCTGAATTAATATGTGATTGTGGATTTGATGAGTAGAAAAACGCTGTTGAGGCGAATGAGATTATCATCAATAGCACATATGCCCAAGCCGGTTTATCGCCAAAGATAAAACGGTTATCTCCAAGCGCAGAAAAACCGGATAAGATACAGCAAACAATAGGCACAAGTTGTAAACAGTGCCTAATGAAGTTCCTTCTATTCTTGCGTTGTTGGAGCTTTGCAGCTCTGACGATTTCTATCAACGCAGTTTCATCGTAATCGTCTTTTGTTCCAGTAACAATGTCTTGAATACGTAGATCTAGAGTTGTTGCCAGATTCTCTAATAATTCAACATCAGGAAAACTTTTACCTTTTTCCCATCTTGAAACAGCTTTGTTGGTTACTCCAAGTAAATCGCCCAACTCAGTTTGTGTATAGTTCTTTTTTATTCTTGCTTCTTTAATCAGAGTGCCGGTTTTCATTTTATCCATGTGCTCAGCCTCCTTTTTGCACTTTAAGTGTATCAGTAGGAATGCCTGTTATCAATCTATTGTAACGAGAACAAGTCATTGGAAGTCATTGGGACGGTTCAGCTGTCACTTTTGACATGAATGGAAGCATGGTGGCAGAACCGTCTTTTTAAGATTATGAACAGCATGACATAACAAATTTTATATGCCTCTTGACGAAGAAAGGTATGTAGCCATATGATGATTATGGTATTTAAAATTTTTTTTAAACAGTTTTTGGGAAAAGAGTGTAACGTATGGGCGAAACAAATATATTCAAGGTGCTCGCCGATAAACAGCGGCGCGATATCCTTGTAATGCTCAAGGATGGCAGGATGAATGCCGGAGAGATTGCGGAAAAGCTTGAAATAACCCCGGCGGCTCTGTCTTATCATCTAAAGCTTCTTAAAGGTGCTGACCTCATCATGGAATATAAGCAGAAAAATTTTATCTATTATGAGATCAACGCAACAGTATTTGAGGAGCTGATTTTGTGGATTGGGCAGTTTGGAGGAGGAAGAAAATGAAAAAGATAATGTGGAGCATCTCTTTTATTATGTTGATCGGAACAATTATCGCGATTCAATTTTTACCGGAAAGTGTCCCGATGCATTATGATGCTGCAGGAAATGTTACGCGATGGGGTTCTAAGAATGAAAACCTGGTTTTTCCAATTATCAATTTAGTGATGGCATTTGCCTGGACAATGTGCAGTGGCTTTTTTGAGAAAAAAGCTCTGAAATCCACTGATGAAAAGGATTGCGCAGAGGCAAAATCCAATGCAAAAGTGATCGGTTATGTTGGCGCGGGAATGGCTGCGATGTTCACTGTAATGCAGGGATTCATTTTGCTTGGCGAATATAAAGGCGCTATTTCGGGAGCGACAAAACAAGTGGTTGATATTGGAAAAATAACAGTAATCTCGATGGGAGGACTATGTATCTGGCTTGGGAATATCATGCCCAAAACACGAATGAATACGATGGTTGGAGTACAGATATGTTGGAGTATGTATAATGACACTACTTGGAAAAAGAGCAATCATTTCGGCGGTGTTGCATTTGTTGTTGCCGGAGTTCTTACGATCATCACTGCATTTCTCATGAAAAGCTCGCTTGGTTCAGCGATGCTTTTGGTGGGATATGTATGCGTGGCATCAATTGTAACTTTTGCTTATGCGTATAAAGTATACAAAGCTGAAGTAAAAGGAAAAGAGCTTGGATGAACCGTCCCTTTGCCTTCTTGCAATGAAAAGATACTCAACCACTGGTTGAGTTGCCAAATTCAACCTATAATTCGTGTACATCCGCTTACAGAAAATGTAAAGTTCTCTATGAAAGGAGACAATTTGATGAATCAGATAGAGACCGGGAAATTTATCGCAGCTTGCAGAAAAGAAAAGGGTATGACACAGGCTCAATTAGCAGAAAAGCTAAATATAACTGACAGGGCAGTTTCTAAATGGGAAACTGGAAAGAGTATGCCTGATTCTTCTATCATGCTGGAGCTTTGCAATATCCTGGATGTAACTGTCAACGAATTACTGAGTGGAGAGAGGATAGAAGTGAGCAATTATGAAGAAAAAGCCAGTGAGAATCTCATTGAGCTTAAGAAGAAAGATGAGAACAATATAAACAAAAATGTAGTGATATCAATTATCTATACAATAACTATGGCGATAGGAATAATAGTCTGCTGTATATGCGATGTTGCAATCACAGGAAAATTGACTTGGTCGCTTATAACGTTTAATTCAATAATGTTTGCCTGGATAATATCTTTTCCGGTGATATTACTTGGGAAAAAAGGAATTTTGATAGCGCTTACCGTTTGTAGCATTTTTGTTTTCCCATTTTTATATATACTTGGGGCGCTGATAGAAGTACGAGAAGTATTTGCTATCGGTGCGGTAATGGCAGTGATAGCACTTGTTTTCTTTTGGGGCATCTATGCTTTGTTCAAACATTTTAAAGAAAGGAAGATGTTATCTGCCGGATTTGCTTTCCTACTTGCGATTCCGTTTACTCTTTTAGTGAATATATCTTTATCCAAGATGGTAGGCGAACCTGTAATTGATATATTTGATGTTATTTCAGGATTTGTCTTGCTAATAGTAGCGGCAGCGTTTTTCTTCGGAGATTATGCCAAGAAAAACGGTTATGTAAATTGAAAATAAAGTGAAGTCAAGGGGACGGTTCAGCTGTCAAAGAAGACAAAGGGACGGTTCGTCTGTCACACCTGGTATCGGCTGTCCCTTTGACATAGTCTTTTTACACATTGTTTGAGAATGAAATAGAAACTAAAAATAGAGCATTTAAGCATTTTAGAGATAGTCTAAGGTGCTTTTTTATTTAAGGCAGTTGTATTCCAAACGGAACATCCGCCTTTTTTCTATGTCAAAAATGAAAGGAGAACAGAAATTATGAATTTTGTCGCAAAGGTTATGTGAGACAATTCTACGTACTTTGAACACCACCTATTTCCAACAAATTAGGTATAACACATGTTATATATGATTAGATCTAGACACAGATGACAAAGCTGATCAACAACCGCGATAAGGATATTATGGGAGGTATATTATGAGTGAGTATGAGAAAATCTACGGATATGCGAGGGTTTCGACTCGTGAACAAAATGAGGATAGACAGATAGTTGCCCTTAAAGAAATGGGTGTTCCTGAGGAAAACATATATCTTGATAAGCTGTCGGGTAAAAACTTTGAAAGGCCTCAGTATAAGCGGCTTCTTAGGAAATTGAACAAGAAATCTGTATTGTATATCAAGTCAATAGATAGGTTGGGGCGTAGCTATCGTGATCTCAGTGAGCAGTGGCGCATCATAACTAAGGAAAAAGGTGCTGATGTGGTAGTAATTGACATGCCTATCCTTGATACCAGAAGAGAAAGAAATCTTCTCGGAACACTTATCAGTGATCTTGTATTGGCTCTTTTATCTTATGTTGCAGAGTCTGAGTACAGAACTATTCATCAAAGACAGGCAGAAGGTATAGCAGCTGCCAGAGCAAGAGGTGTCAAATTGGGGAGAAAGCCATCGCCACTACCACCGAACTTCCATGAGGTTTATCAAAGATGGAAAAATAAGAAAATTTCTGTGAAGCAAGCAGCTTTTGAGTGTAGTATGCCACAGGCAACCTTTTATTACAGAGCCAAAGGGTATAAGAATACCAATCTCATAAATGAATGAAAAAGTTCAAGAAGGTGTACTTTCTTGAACTTTTATCGGAACTATTTGGTTTCTACTAATATACCATATTTCGTTTATTACTTCTGTAAAATTTGTATAAACACGATAATATATGGCTTAATTGCAAACAATCCTCAATGGCAGTTTGTCCAATATCCCTTATTCAAGAAAGTACACATTATAAAACGAGAAGGGGACGTATTATGTCAAATTTTTTTGCACTTGTGTTTCTTGTAGCGGTTGTTTTGGCAATTATTTTCCTGAGAAAATCAAGCAAACTTAAGAAAAGCGGGGTGGATAATGCTCAAGCTAAGAAAATTGGTCTTATCTCAATCGGAGTAGCTGTCATTGCAATTATAGTAGTCGGTCTAACTGCACCTGCAACAGAAGATAGTGCTATAAGTGAAGAACCAAAAACAGAAAGTAGTGACAGTATTGTAGTTATCAATGCAGATGAGCTGGGGGAATATGGACAAGAATTGGTATTGAATGAAAATACAGATTCTCCGGACAATACAATAGGTCATTTTGTTCCTATAGGAAAATACAAAGTAACTAATAAGGGAAAATATCCAACCCAAGTTAATGTCTATAAAAATGAAAAACATGTTACAGAAGAAGGCTGGGAAGAATGGGCTGATGGAAACGTAGTTCTCATTGATGTTGGAGAAAGTGCAGAGATAGAAGTGCAAGATGGATATTTTGTAAATGTAGATGCACCGGCACATATTGAACTTGAAGCGATTAACTAAAAAAAGGAGAAATAATATTATGAAATGTCCTAAATGTGGAAATGAGAATTGTTCAATTATTAATGAAACTACAACTAAGGGAAAGGATTTTAGCGCCGGAAAAGGATGTCTTGGAGCATTATTGCTAGGACCACTTGGAATTCTTTGTGGAGGGTGTGGAAAAGGGAAGCAGACAATGAATATAAATTATTGGGTTTGTAATAAATGTGGATACAAGTGGAAAATGTAATGAATAAAAGGGATAAGGCGTGGATCAAGCTGATGGGACTTGGTCATTGGCTTGGATGCCATCAAATGGAAAGTAGGAGCTTTTCTTTGTGGGGGTATCAATTTCCATTATGTGCAAGGTGTACAGGAGTACTTATAGGTGAAATACTTGGAATTATCATGATTATTCTAGGTATACATTTGGAGTGGTCGCTGATAATTGCATTCATTTTGGTAATGGGGGCAGATTGGTTTGTTCAATATATTGAATTGGTAATGTCAAATAATGTACGTAGACTGATTACAGGTACTATGTGTGGAATAGGAGTTACGTACGTTTACTTTTATGTTATCAGAAATATTGTTAAGTTGTTTATGCTGAAATTTTAGTAAAAGACAATCCAGAAACACCATAGATTAGAAATAGTCTATGTTTTATATATTTTTTAAATTACGCTATTTGGGAAAGTGAGGTATTGCAAATGAAGTTACTTATGAAAAGAAATCTTGCTGTAATTACAGCATTTTTCATGGTTATAGGAATGTTTACCGCAAGTGATGTGAAGATCAATGCAGCAGGTGGAGACACTACTGTGTATATTACTAAGACGGGTGAAAAGTATCATAATGATGGTTGCAGTAGTCTCAGTAAGAGTAAGATACAGACAACCCTTCAAAGTGCGGTAGATAAAGGATATGAAGCATGTAAAAAATGTAAGCCTCCTAAGCTTGATACTGCAAGTGCAGACACAGCAGTAAAGACAAATGTTGCAGCGGCACCTGCTAATGTAGCAACTCCTGCAGCAGCTACCAATGGTGATACTACTGTATATACCACTAAGTCCGGTAAGAAATATCACGCTGACGGTTGTAAAAGTTTGGGTAAAAGTAAGATAAAGACAACGCTTCAGAGTGCGGTAGATAAAGGCTATGAGGCATGTAAAATATGCAAACCGCCTGTGCTTAATGCAACAGAGGCAGCAGCGGCTCCACAGGCTAATGCAGCATCCGTAGCAGTTGAAGCACTTAAGACATACAAAGGGAATACCGAAGAATTCAACGCATATTCTTACTACATAAATAACCTGGATCTCCAGACTGCAATAGGCGCGGACGGAGACAAGCTGTTAAAGCACTACAATGAATATGGTAAGAAAGAGGGAAGAATAGCAAAGTAAAAAAGGGAAGTCAAGGGGACGGTTCAGCTGTCACATGGAAGTCAAGAGGACGGATGTGACAGCTGAACCGTCCCCTTGACATGTCGTCCCCTTGACATGTCATGCGTTGTAAGAAATGATATAGGATGGAGGAACCGATATGTTTTTTAAGAAAAAAAGAGAAATAAAAACATATGACAGGGAGAACCGGCGTCCTGTTATCAAAGCAAGCATATGTAACGGCGAGCAGGTCGCGGGATTCCGGGATATACATACAGGGGCGTTTGAGGAAGTCATGCTTATCAGGGGAGATGACGATCTTGCAGAGTTCATGCGCATGTATGGAATCGAAGGAAAAATCGAGAAAATATACTGATAATGGCGATAGCGCCAAGAAGGATGGAAAATTTGTAAATGCTGAATTACAGAGAAATGTCAGTAACGGACGATGCCGCTGTTGCTAAGCTTATAAGGGATAATCTGAAAAAATATAAACTCGATATTCCGGGAACTGTGTATTTTGATGAGGGGCTGGATCATCTTAGCGATTATTACGGCGCTGATGAGAGAAAATATTTTGTCATAGAAGGCGCCCACAGGAAAATTATCGGCGGGATCGGCTATGCAAAGTTGGAATGGATGGAAGATACGGCGGAGCTTCAAAAACTCTATCTTGATGATTCTGCAAAAGGTTCGGGGCTTGGTTATGAGCTGATCAAGATAATAGAGGACCGGATGCTGGCTTCGGGATATAAATATTCATATCTTGAGACGCATGACAATCTGCAGGCTGCAATCCATATTTACGAAAAGAGCGGATATACCGAGATATCAAGACCTAAAGAAGTAGTACATAGTGCAATGAACAGATTTTTTAAGAAAAACCTGTAAAAAAATAAGACGGAGTCAGCGGCATGATAAGAAAAGCAGAAGTAGGCGATCTATCGAGGATTGGTGAGATTCTTGTGTTTGCAAAAAGAATAAAGTACAGGCCTATTTTTCGAAATGATGAATATTCTTTTAATGAGTTGCAGGTTATAAAGCTTGCCGATAAATATGGGAAATCAGAAATTCTTGATAATATCTGGGTGTACGATGACGGCATAGTTAAGGGAATGCTCCATGTAAAAGAAAAAGAAATAGCTGAACTTTATGTTGATTATTTTTTCTGGAATCAGGGAATTGGCTCGGAACTTATAGGATTTGCAAAAGAAAAGTTTGATGCATCCTTCTTATGGGCACTTGAGAAAAATACCGATGCCATAAAATTTTATGAGGCGCATGGATTTAAACTTAACGGAAAAAGGCAATTAGAGGAAGGCACGCCGGAGTATCTGGTGATGCTGGAGCGACAAAATATGAAGATGTCGGCGCATTAGCTTGGTAGAAAGGACATGCGTAATTTGTACGTGAATGGGTTACAAGCTATAATATATGTACATTTGAGGCGATAGTTTTAAAGTTAGTGTGTCAGTGCACTGACGGCAATGGGAGACTTCGGAAAAAGCCTGTAGAGACATTATTTTGAAAAAAGAAGGGAAAATGGGAATGGTAAAACATGTGATTTTATGGACACTTAAGGATGAGTTTTCAGAAGAAGAGAAGCTTGGCATCAAGCAGGGGATAAAAGAAGGACTTGAGGGCCTTAAAGGTAAGGTTCCGGGAATCGTGGATATCAAGGTTAATATAAATGGTCTTGCTTCTTCAAATGCCGATCTGATGCTGGATTCAACTTTTGAGAATGAGGATGCTCTTAAGGCATATGCGGTACATCCCAATCACGTGGCAGTTGCTGATTCTAAGGTAAGACCTTACACAAAGATCAGAAGCTGTCTGGATTACGAAATCTGAAAGCAACTCTATTGAGAAGATACAGCAAATTGGATTTCTAATTTACCATAATTTTAATAAGCAGAGAAGCTCATCAAGCAAAGGATAAACATAAAAGTTCTATGGTTTTTGCAATACATTTTGCAAAAGTCATAGGACTTTTTGTGTATAACTTGCAAAAGTCATAGGAGTTTTGCAATATGCATAGAGAAATATTAAATAATCTGGAAAAATGGAAAGATAAGTCACGTAGAAAGCCATTTTTTGACACCTACAGGGCCAAAGTGTTGGAGAAGCAAACTGCCGCTATTTTGTGTTTTGCAATTAGTATGAAGTATGATATTATGATTTGGCTAATTAGTTAATGAAGTAGATAGAGGGAATTACTCCCTGAGAATGAGGTTGTGATGCTTAATCAGTTTTCAAGGACACAGTTGTTATATGGTGCAGATTCTATGGCTAAGCTGCAGGCTTCCCGCGTTGCCGTTTTTGGAATAGGCGGAGTAGGCGGTTATGTGGTGGAAGCTCTTGTAAGGAGCGGAGTGGGCGCCATTGATCTTATAGATGATGACAAGGTGTGCCTCACAAATATAAATCGTCAGATACTTGCAACAAGGAAAACAGTCGGAAAATATAAGGTAGATGTTGCGGAAGAGCGTATACATGAGATAAATCCCGACTGCGAAGTCAGAGGATACAAGACTTTTTTCCTTCCCGATACTCAGGATCAGTTTGATTTTACGGAATATGATTACGTTGTTGATGCAATCGATACTGTTACGGGAAAGCTTGCAATAATAGAAAAAGCAAGAGATGCAGGCGTGCCCGTCATCTCATCAATGGGTGCCGGAAACAAAGTAAACGCGGCAATGTTCGAGGTGGCTGACATATATGAAACCTCAATTTGTCCGCTGGCCAAGGTTATGAGACGTGAATGCAGGAAAAGAGGTATCGAATCTCTTAAGGTAGTATATTCCAAGGAAAAGCCGATAAGACCGTATGAGGATATGTCGATAAGTTGCAGACAGCACTGCATCTGCCCTCCGGGAACAGCAAGAAAATGCACGGAGAGAAGAGATATCCCCGGATCGACCGCATTTGTTCCTTCAGTAGTGGGCTTGATCATCGCAGGTGAGATAATCAACGATATCACAGGCAAATGATGCCATTTCGGGAATTTTTTAAAACCACATAAAAAGCACAAATTTATAAGTTAAATTATGAACTGTAGTAGAAGAAAACAATTTCTACTACAGTTTTTTTGTGTAGAGCACTTAGCGAGGTTTCTTATGAGCTTGTTACCGTAGTGCGCTTATGAAAGGTGTTAAATATGACCAGAAAAATACATTTGGATATAGGAGGAATGGAGCTTTGCCATGATGTGATGGATGACATCATGATAAGGATGCACAACAGGATGCCTGAGCTTAAAGGGGATTTTGTCACATACGCATATGATCTTAAGTCGGGAGAAAAGCTGACCGGAATTCTTCAGATCAGTTATTATACACCCTATTATCTAAATGAAAACGAGTTCAGATTCATCAAGGCACTGAACAATATACTTGTCATTGTCGGCTTGGTATCGATCGCGATAGCGGCCTTTTTTGGCATGCTCATATCAAGGAGGATCACGAAGCCGATTTCCGGAGTAATAACGGCGAGTAAAAAAATCTCCGAAGGAAACTACGATGTAAGAGTAAATACCGGGGTAAAAGAGCAGGAAACCTATGAGCTTGCGGATGCCATAAATACCATGGCGAAGACGTTAAAAGAGCAGGAATATCTGCGAAAGCAGATGACAGCCGATATTGCTCACGAACTTCGAACGCCCGTCACAAATACTTCTTCATATATCGAAATGATGATGGATGATGTGATGGAACCTACTCCTGAGAGGCTAAAAAGCTGCTATGATGAGCTACAGCGCTTGTCGGCAATTATCGGAGATCTCGACAGGCTTGAATCCGCGGAGCTTAACGGAATAATTCCCGATAAGCAGGAATTTGGGCTATATGAGCTTGCCGAATCAATACTTCAGGGATTTAATACCAAGCTTGATGAAAAGAAAATCGATGCAAAAGTTACGGGATCTGAAGTTGCCGTATTTGCTGATAGGGGAAGAATCGGGCAGGTAATAGCCAATCTGGTGTCAAATGCGATAAAGTACACCGATGAAAAAGGTAAGATTACTATTAATATAAGCAAGGTAGAAGATAAGGCGGTAGTGGTCGTTGAGGATACCGGAATCGGAATTTCCCCCGAAGAGCAAACGCGTGTATTTGAGCGCTTTTACCGAACAGATAAATCAAGAACAAGAAAGACCGGAGGCGCAGGAATAGGTCTTTCAATCTCAAAAGCAATAGTGCAGTCGCATAACGGTACGATACGCTGCGAAAGTGAGCCCGGAGTCGGAAGTAAATTCATTGTGTCATTACCCGAGAAGTCAAGGGAAGTCAAGGGGACGGTTCAGCTGTCCCCTTGACACGCCTGACAGAAGAACCGTCCCCTTGACACCGTGACAGAAGAACCGTCCCCTTGACACGCCAATTTTCAAGTGAATTAACAACTGTCTTGTCAGTAGACTTTACATGTGGTAGACTTGTGGAAACCAATGTATGACTCATAAAAGGGAGAGCTATGTATGACAAGTAAAATAATTGAGGAAATTGAAAGGCTGAAGGAAGAGAAGGACGCAGTGATCCTTGCTCACTATTATGTTACTGACTGGGTGCAGGAAATTGCCGATTATGTCGGAGACAGCTATTATCTTGCAAAGGTGGCAGCAGGATTGGATAAAAAAACAATAGTTTTTGCGGGAGTAAGTTTCATGGGAGAATCGGCAAAAATCCTTAATCCCGATAAGACAGTGCTTATGCCTGATATGCAGGCGGACTGCCCGATGGCACATATGGCAGATGTTGAGCGCATCAAGCAGGTAAGAAAGAAGTATGATGATGTTGCGGTTGTATGTTATATCAACTCAGTTGCTGAGCTGAAGGTACACTCTGATGTGTGCGTGACTTCTTCAAATGCAATGAAGATCGTAAAATCTCTTCCTAATAAGAATATCTTTTTTATCCCCGATGAAAATCTCGGAAGATATATCGCATCTAAGCTTCCGGAAAAGAATTTTATATTTAATGACGGCTTTTGCCATGTACACAAAGGAATCACAGCCGAGAATCTAAAGGCGGCAAAAGAGGAGCATCCCGATGCGGAAGTTCTTGCACATCCCGAGTGCACCGCTGCAGCTCTTGAGTATGCGGATTATATCGGAAGTACGGCTGGCATTATAGATTATGCTACGAAGTCCGACAGCAAAGAGTTCATCGTTGCAACAGAGCTCGGAGTGCTATATGAGTTGGAACTTAACAATCCCGGCAAAAAATTCTATTCGGCAGGAAGTACACAGACTTGTCCGAATATGAAGAAGGTAACTCTTGAGAAAGTAAGAGATTGCTTAAGAGACAACACGGGAGTGGTTGAAGTAAGTGATGATACGAGGGCGGCTGCGTTAAAGCCTCTTTCGAGAATGTTGGAGCTGGCAAAATAATGGAAAAAAAATATGATGTTGCAATAGTAGGTACAGGTGCTGCGGGACTTTTCTGTGCACTTAGTCTTCCGCAGGATAAAAAGATCCTTTGCATTTCAAAAGATGCACTTGACGGAAGCGACAGCTTTTTGGCTCAGGGCGGAATCTGCATGTTAAGAGACGATAACGACTATGACTCTTATTTCGAGGATACCATGAGAGCGGGACACTACGAGAACCGCAAAGAATCCGTTGAGATCATGATAAAGAGCTCTCAGCAGATAATTCACGATCTTGAGGGCTATGGAGTGGAATTTGAGAAAAAGGATGGGCAATTTGTATTTACAAAGGAAGGTGCTCATTCAGACAATAGAATTCTTTTTCATGCTGATGTCACAGGAAGAGAGATTACAAGTAAACTGTTGGCAAGAGCGCAGGAGAGAGAGAACATCACATTGATCGACTATACTACAATGGTGGATTGGGTATGCAAAGACAATGTATGTTATGGTATTGTAGTTGCGGATGAGAACGGTAAAGCAGAAGCTATCGAAGCGGATGTGACGGTTCTTGCCTGCGGAGGATTGGGCGGTGTTTACAAGCATTCAACCAATTACCGTCATATATCGGGAGATGCACTTGCGCTTTCTTTGTATCACAATGTGCGACTTGAGAACTGCGATTATGTGCAGATTCATCCGACTACTCTTTTTACAAAGCAAAGTGGCAGAAGTTTTCTTATCTCAGAGTCTGTAAGAGGCGAAGGCGCGGTGCTTCGTGATAAGAACGGCGAGCGCTTTACAGATGAGCTTCAGCCGAGAGATGTGGTCAGCAATGCGATATTTGCCAAGATGAAAGAGCAGGGAACAGAGCATGTGTGGCTTGATTTTTCTCCGATTCCCAAAGAAAAGATTTTAAGTCACTTTCCAAATATATATAAGCACTGTGCCGAAGCGGGATTTAATCCATTGGAGACTTGGGTTCCCGTTGTGCCCGCACAGCACTATTTCATGGGTGGAATATATGTGGACAAGGATTCCAAGACCACTATGGAGCAGCTTTATGCAATCGGAGAGACAAGCTGTAACGGTGTACACGGAAGAAATCGTCTTGCAAGCAATTCTCTTTTGGAGAGTCTTGTTTTCGCAAAACGTGCGGCAGCAGATATTATGACAGTGCCGGAATTTAAAAAGACAGAGGATTTTGATAATCTGGTTAATCTTGATGATTATGAGGATCTTCAGGGAATTATGGAAAAATATCACAAGATGGTGGTAAAAGAAATAAAAGAAGAAGCCAGATTACGAGCTTTAAAAGAGGAGGCTGTATAAAAAATGAACGATATTACTATGAAGTTAAATGCTGATGAGCTGATAAGGATGGCTCTCAGAGAAGATATATCAAGTGAGGATGTAAGTACAAACGCTGTTATGCCAAAGGCACAGGACGGTGAAGTTGAGCTTATCAGTAAGCAGGACGGAATCATCTGCGGTATGGATGTTTACGAGAGAGTATTTAAAATTCTTGATGACAGCGTTGTTGTGGAAAAATATGTCGATGACGGCGATGAAGTCAAAAAAGGTCAGCTTATGGCAAAGGTAAAAGGCGACGTAAGAGTTCTTTTATCAGGTGAGAGAGTTGCGCTTAATTATCTTCAGAGAATGAGCGGAATTGCAACATATACACATGAGGTTGCGGCTCTTTTGGCAGGAAGTAACACTGTTCTTCTCGATACAAGAAAGACAACACCCAACATGCGTATCTTTGAGAAATATGCTGTAAGATGCGGCGGCGGTCAGAACCACAGATACAATCTCTCTGACGGTATTCTCTTAAAGGATAATCACATCGGTGCTGCGGGTTCTGTCACAAAGGCTATTCAGATGGCTAAGGACTACGCTCCGTTTGTAAGAAAGATTGAGATCGAGACAGAGACACTCGATCAGGTAAAAGAGGCAGCAGATGCAGGTGCCGACATCATCATGCTCGACAATATGGATCCCGCTACAATGAAGGAAGCCGTAAAGATCATTGCAGGCCGCGCAAAAACAGAGTGTTCGGGAAATGTTACAAAAGAAAATATTTTAAATATTATCGATAGTGGAGTAGACTATATATCAAGTGGCGCTTTAACTTATGCAGCGCCTATCCTTGATATTTCAATGAAGAATTTACATGTGATATAGGAGGTTTTATGGACGGACAGGCTAGAAGAAATAAGATAATAGATATAGTAAAGAAGTCCGAAAAGCCTGTATCCGGCACTTTTTTGGCAGAGCAGTTAAATGTAAGCCGCCAGGTTGTCGTCACGGATATTGCTCTTATAAGGGCAAACGGTGTAAATATAATGTCTACCAATCGCGGATATATCATAAATTCTGACGGCGGAAGATGCAGACGGATAATAAAGAGCCGTCACACAGACGAACAGATCCTCGATGAACTGTTCACAATAGTTGATAACGGCGGATGTGCGGAAAATACGATTATAAATCATAGATACTACAACAGAGTGGAAGCACCTCTCAATGTCAGTTCACGCCGTGATGCAAAGGTATTTATGGAAGCGATTGAATCCGGTAAATCCAAAACGTTAAGCTCTGCTACCAGTGGATATCACTATCATGTTATCAGTGCCGAAGATGAAGCTACATTGGATGTTATAGAAGATGAGCTGAAGGCAAAAGGGTACTGGCTACCGCTCGATGACTGGATTTCTAAGGAAATGCCGGTTTAAGCAGAGTTCTTTCTTAATTATAATAATAGTTAAGTAATCTTAACATCCCACGCGAAATGTGTGGGATGTTTCTTTATTTGTGCGCTTTTGTTGCATCAGGTGCAATAGAAAGGTGGCAATATCAGTTGATTTCAGTAATAGTTAATGATAAAGTAATAATTGTAACAAATATATTAATAGTTGGTGTCAAATGAGTTGTGTGAAAAACTTAAGTATTTTGACGTGGGGGTTATATTTACTGGAAAAAGTTTATTTTTTGAGGCATTTTGATTTATGTAAAATTGTTAAATGCCCGTTAGCAATGACTCTTATAAAACGTATGACACTACCAACATTGCTATTGGGGGTACATTAAATGAACAGAAAAAAACTTATATCTACTTTTACGGCGGTCGGACTTGCCGCGGTGCTGGCTGTTTCGCCGGTTCGAAGTATTGATATAGAAGCAGCGCCTGTTAATACTATTTCTACAACACCGGTTGCTTCTTCTAATATTGTCGAGCTTACAAGAAATGATGCGTACAAGGTGCGTGATGCGTTCTATTCGCTTGGGGATAATAGCGTAAACCGTATGGCATCAGAGCATTTCCAGATTATCTGGGGAAGAAGCAATTCAACAAATGTAAGAATTGATGAGGAATTCATCAAAGGTAATCTGACAAATCTTGAGAATATCTACGCCTTTTATACTCAGGAACTTGGTATGAAAGATATCGGCGTATCAGGTAACGGAAAATTCAAGACTAACGTATATATTTCAAATACAGGACTTGGTGCCTTTCAGGATAACTGGGCCTACATGAATACAGACAGAGAAGGATTCGGATTCCTTTTCGTTGCTCCCGGAGCAATGGTTGTATCAGATCCCAATCCGAGCTGGGTACTTCCTCACGAGCTTGCACACGTATTCACATATTATCAGGGAGGAACAATAGACTATCCTTGGTATGAGTCAACAGCCAACTGGTTCAGAGATCAGTTCCTTGGAAGTGAGTATTACAGCTATCATGGAAAGAAGTTTGGACCTTATTCGGATTTCTTTTCACCATATCTGTTAAATGCAGATTACTATGTACCTCATATGCTCAACTGGTATGATACATGGCCGATTTTCCTTTATATTTCAGAGAATCCCGATAATATCAAGGGACTTGGAATGGATCTTATCCATAAGATTCTTGAAAACAAGCAGAAAGACGATTCAATGTATGCAACGATCGAGAGGCTTTCCGGAGTGCCGATCAAGACAATTCTCGGTGGAATGTCAAAGAGACTTGCAACAATGGACTTCAGCAGACAGAAGTTCTATCTTGAGCACCTTAACAATGAGACTTTGAGAGAGCCCGGAAATCGTGAGAAGCTCTATACAACACTTCAGAGACCTGATGCACAGGGATATCAGGCAGTACCTGCAAACAAGGCTCCCATGCAGACAGGATTTAACGTAATCCCTCTTAATGTAGATCTTAAGAAGGGCGGAATTTCTGCAGACTTCGTAAACACATCGGGAATACAGGGATCCGATTTCAGAGTAACATTGGTTACAAGCACTGCTGACAACAAGACTCGCTATTCAGAGACTTTCAGCAGCGGAAAAGGAACAATCGCACTTCACGGCGATGAGAAAGCAGCTTATCTTGTAGTATGTGCAACTCCCGACAGACTTAAGGGATATCACACAGACTGGAACTCAAAGACAACCGAGACAGATACGAGATTTACATATAAGGTTAAAATAGAGAGTGTCGACGGAACACCTGCTCCTTCTGATAATAAGGAAGAAGCTACACCGGAACCCGAGAAGAAAGAGGATAATTCCGCAGTAACACCCGAACCTGACAAGAAGGAAGATACCTCTGCGGTTACACCCGAGCCTGATAAGAAGACTGATGAAAAGAACAATGACAACAACAAAAAAGAAGCTACACCTGAGCCTGAGAAAGTAACCGATAATAAGGATGCGGCAAATAAAGATGCAACAAATAATGATGCTGCAAATAAGGACGCTACCAATAAAGAAACATCCAATAAGGATACTAATAAAAAGGACAATTCCAATAAAGCAAGCGACAGCGCTACAACCGGTGATACCGCAAAGCCTACGGATAATAAGGACAATGTGATCAGTTCGGGAGTTTCGGTTGATACAAACAGCCGTGACAACAAAGATAACAACGGCAATAGCGGCAACAAGGGAAATAAAGATTCATCAGGTTCTTGCAACAATAACAATAACGGAGGTTGCAACAACAATAGCAACAATAATAATAACAGCGGCGGTTGCAACAATGGCAATAACAACAATAATGGAAATTTCGGAAACACCGGAAACAACGGTACATGCCCGTTCCAGACAACAGATGCCGATTTCAATAACGGAACATGGCCGATAGATACATCTTGCGGCGGTGACAGTTCGGGATATAAGCCTTCACCTATAGGCCCCGGATATACAACGGGAGATAATTCCGGCAACAATCAGGGCAATCAGGGATTTGACTCAAGCACGCAAGGAACAGATACACTCGATCTTGACTACATGTTCGAGGAAGAAGATTCCGGAAGTTCAATCTGGGAGCTGATCGGAGCAATAATTAAGAGATTCTTTGGATTCTGATAAATGAATATAAGAGATCTTGGGAGCATGACTCTCAAGATCTTTTTTTTATCTTGACATTTTAAATTGTGTGCAATATAATTTTGCAAAAAGAATAAACAAACCTTTTCACAGTTGAAAGAGGTGTATGCCATGAATACGATTACACACGAAAAGAAAAGACTAAGTAAAAACATGTAAAAAGAAAGGCACCGACGAGCTGTTGGTGTAAAGGTGAAAAAGATGGAATACAGATTTACAAGTGAAAATTTTGAAGCAGAAGTTATGAACAGTGAGGTTCCGGTACTTATCGATTTCTATGCGGACTGGTGCGGACCTTGCAAGATGATGGGACCTTTGGTTGAGCAGATTGCAAACGAGTACGACGGCAAGGCAAAGGTTGGCAAGATCAATGTTGATGAGGAGCCTGAACTTGCGCAGAAATACGGAGTTATGAGCATTCCTTACTTTGCTTTTATCAAGAACGGTGAGCTTGTTTCTGATGAGACAGGTGCCGTTACAAAGGACAAGCTTGTTGATAAATTGCAAAAAATGATGTGAGATACGGACAAAAAATGAAAGGCATCAGGGCGGTATATCTTAAGAAAATACTTAAAGATTTCTGCTGAAATTTCATATTGAAATATTCGCCAAAAATGAATATAATGTTTCGTAAAGGTTAATATTTTTGTATGGAAAATCGGTAAAAAGTGCGTACCAGGCAGAATAATAATTAGACTATAAAGAGTCACTTTTTTAGTGTTTCTATTAAAGGTGGCTCTTTTTTTGTGCGCTATTAATAGGGGATGAGGAATGGACAACAGACTTTCGGTGAGAATACAACAGTATCCTGATGAGATAGCCAAGATGCAGGATTCGCTACAGGATATATTGAATAAGATATCGCTGTCCACGGAAGCGGGCGATGATATGCAGCTAAGATTGCTTGTGCCGAGACTTAGTTATCTGAGAGCTATGATAGAAGCTCTGAAAGGTGATATGAACGACACTTTGGAAGGAATCGCTGAAACAGACAGTGTGACAAGGCAGGTGGTGATGCAGCAGATACTACTGCTTGACACCCTGCACGGGCAGCTTTCGGGGATTGCAGATACTATAAGCGTATCGCTAAAAGCGCTTGATGAATCAAGTAAACAGATACTTATGGCAGAAATTATGAAAAGATGCAGCGACATAAAGGCTGCAGCTAAGGAGCTTGAATGAATAAAAATGTTTTACTTATGAAATATAAAAAGAATAAGGTTAGATCTGTTATCGGAATGATCGCTTTTGTTATCGCACTTATCCTTAAGATAGTGGTCGGAATGTTTACGGACATACTTGTTGTATACGGCGGAATACGTCTTTTCGGGGTACTTTCGGCAATGACAACAATTCTTTTGATAGCGGGAGCCGTTGCAGGGGCAGGCACATTGGCTATGCTCTTTATATCGCGCTACGAACTTAGAAAACAGCAGGCAATAGAATCTGCCGAGTCAAACGCAGGTCCTGTTCTCAAAGTAAAGGGAAAGCTCGATCCCGTTCAGATAAGAAACAGTCTGATAACGGAGGGCGACAAGTGGCTTAGCATCATATCATCGAACAATCCGAATGAAGCGGATGAGATGGACGTTGCTCTTGAGAATGTAAAAGCGACCATGGCGCAGATGGACGATTACCAGCTTAGGTTAAAAAATCTTTTGGACAGCAACGGTGCGGATGCACTTAGGGACACAGAGGAAGTGCTTGACGGTGTTGAGCAGCACATCTGCAGAAACGTCAGAAAGCTTCTTAATATAATGACGGTTTCAAGCCCGAATACACAGAACGATCTCGATGTTGTTGAACTTACAGCTAAGAATTGTGCAGAAGATAACAACAGACTTTTAAAGACTACAAAGGAGTTTATTGTTGCGGTTACTGAATTCCTCAACTCGCAGGGAGACAGTGGAAGTAGCATAAATGAGGTTGAAGTATATAAGAATGCTCTTACTACGCAGATAGAAGAGGGAGGAATTTATTCATGAAAAAGAAGGTTTTATCAATGCTTCTTGCTACAGCGATGATAGCAGCATCGCTTGCAGGTTGCAGCAAAGTACACAATGATGGCGCTGTCAGCAAACTCACTGAGGACGAGGCCAAAAAGGAACTTAAGTCTCTTATGACACAGGTTTCTGTTAAGACCAATCCAAATCCGGTTCTCGACATCTATGCTGAGGAAGTTTCTGAAGCGGACACTCTTGCAGAGATCGATACTTTCCCCATTACCGTTACTGGTAACGGACAGATTAATCTCGAGATTGCCGCTGCAACAGAGCTTTCGGCTGATGCACCCGATAACTGGCTCAATGAAGTTGCCGAGAAATTTAATAAAGCAGGTTATGAGATTGACGGAAACAGCGTTTCGGTTTCTGTTCGTAAGATCACATCCGGCGAAGTTGTTACATATATAACTGCAGGCGGTTATCAGCCCGATATGTATATTCCGAGTAACGCCGCATGGGGCATGATGCTTGATGCTTCGGGATGCAAGACAGAGATGATCGCAGATCGTATTGCGGGCAATACGGCAGGTATCCTTATCAAAAAAGATGTATATGACACATTTAAAGAAAAATATGGTGATGTTAACGTAGGTAATGTTCTTGCAGCCGCTAACGCAGGCGATATTACTTTCGCATATACCAATCCTTATACATCATCAACGGGACTTAATGTTCTTTGTGCGATGCTTGCATCATTTGATGCAAACGACCCGCTTTCAGACACCGCTACAAATGCACTTATGGAGTATCAGAAGAAATCTCCTCCGGTTGCTTATACAACAGCGGTTCTCAGAAACCAGGCAGCAAAAGGCATCATAAATGCAATGGTAATGGAGAGACAGGCTTATTCAAACACTCCCGAGCTTAAGAACTACATTTATACTCCCGTTGGAATAAGACACGATCATCCCGTATATACTTTTGAGTGGACTACAGATCAGAAAAAGGCAGCAGCAAACATGTTTGTTGAATTCTGCAAGAACCCTGACATGCAGAAGCTTGCAACCGATAAGGGCTTCAATCAGGATGACGATTATGCCGCACAGGACACAGGAATGTCAGGCGCAGATTACATCGCAGCTCAGAAGGTATGGAAGAAGAACAAAAACGGTGGTAAGCCCATCGTAGCCGTATTCGTTGCAGACGTGTCGGGATCAATGGATGGTGAGCCGATTAATTCACTTAAGCAGTCACTTATAAGTTCATCTTCATATATAAGCTCAGATCATCATGTAGGACTTGTTAGCTATTCAGATGGGGTATCTGTAAATCTTCCGATAGCTCAGTTTGATTCAACGCAGAGAGCATACTTCTCGGGTGAGGTAAAAAATCTTACTGCCGGAGGCGGAACAGCAACATATGACGCGGTTCTTACAGGTATGCAGATGCTCGAGGACTATAAAGAGCAGGTTCCCGACGCAAAACTCATGCTGTTTGTTCTTACAGACGGTGACCAGAATGTAGGATATTCATTGGAACGTATCACAGATGTTGTAGGAGGACTCAAGGTTCCTGTATACAGCATTGCATACAACTATAACAATGTAGACGATCTTGAGAAACTTTCGGGTATCAATGAAGCTGCTCAGATCAAAGCAAACAGTGACGACGTTGTAAACCAGCTCAGAAATCTGTTTAATGTTAATCTGTAATACATAAATAAAAATTAGAGACTGCCTTGCCGTATATGATCGGTAAGGCAGTTTTTCTATGCAAATAAAGAATCTAAGATTTAATGCAAAAAAATAATAGATTTTAGTTGATAAATCATACTAAAAAATGTAAAATATAAATACACCAAAGTTAACTAACGCGTAATTGATGTAAGCGCGGCGCATGTGTAACAAAGGGGAAAAGTTACTGTGATGTTAACTGCGGTACTTATACAGATAACGCTAAAAAAGGAAAGAGTATTTGAGTGGGGATATGTTTATAAGGAGATAAAGTGAGGAATTACACAGAACATGAGCTGTTGAGGTTAGCGAAGTGTTTTCACGATACGGAAAAAACATATCTTTTGGTGGACCCTTTACAGGGCAAGCATTTGCCGGTAAAGCCATCTGATGCTATGGACATGCTTCACTCACTGGGACAATTAGTGAGTGAGAAATATCCGGAGACAAAGCTTGTTATAGGCTTTGCAGAAACCGCTACTGCTGTGGGGATGGCTGTAGCGGAAGAAATGCCGGATGATTGTATCTATATTCATACAACCAGAGATAATATTTTGCAGGAATCGGAATGGATTGAATTCCAAGAGGAAAAGAGCCACGTTACCGATCAGAGACTGCTTGCTTCACATTTGGACAAATGGTTTGCGAATACAGAAACTATCGTATTTGTTGATGACGAGCTCTCAACTGACGAAACAATAATCAATTTTATAGAACAGTTAAAAAAGAAATATCCCGAGATAGGTAAGAAAAAGCTGGTCGTAGCATCTATCATAGACAGGGCAACTAAAGAAGAAAACGAAAAGATGAAAGCTGACGGCATTGAGAGTATTTCACTTATCAGGCCGCACGAGACAGATTTTTCCAAAGACGTTGAAAAGTATGACATATGTGAAGCAGATGAGATAAACGAAAAGATTGGCGTTGGTAGGTATGAAAGCCTAAGTTCCCGCGTGAATCTTATGAATCCGAGACTTGGGGTTAATACCAGAGAATATGTGGAAAACTGCAAGATGTTTGCATATGATTATGTGATCCAGGAGAAACTTGCCGAGGAATGTGATTGTAGCAGTATCCTGATACTTGGAACGGAAGAGTGCATGTATCCTGCGATAGTTCTCGGTGAGATAATCGAAAAGAACACCAAGGCAAACGTTTATACTTATTCTACGACACGCAGTCCCATAGGAATATGCCGAGCAGACGGCTATCCTATAAAAAGCGGATACAGGATAAAGAGTTTTTATGCCAATGACAGGAAGAGTTACATATATAACCTCAAGAAATATGACATGGTTATAGTAGTGACTGACAGCGAACGCGATTCTTTTTGCGAAAGACACAGTCTTATAGAGGCTCTTTTCAAAGAAAGAAATGAGAAAGTTGTGCTGTATCGGGGATGAGATCGGTATGAAAAAATAATATGAAATATATAAGAGGATATGCATCTTATCGGTGCATATCCCCTTTTTTCTGCTCTATGTTATTTAAGGTATTATCTCTAAAAGATATTCTTTTAATCAATGGCATATACCAAAGGTGAGTTCTGTGAACCTGCGTGGGAGGTAGCCCATGATTTTGCATCTGCCGCGCTTCTTGCCTTGTAACCGTAGTTTGAAGAAGGTCTCCAGTTGCATCCTCCTATGCTGAGTCTTGATACGTCGGAAGAAAGAACAGAACCTTGGTCCGTAAAGTTTCCTCTGCCCATATCGTTTACGACACCGCCTGAATCTCTGCCTTTATCAAAGAAGTTATTCTCTGAGAAAATATTACAATTGGTATATGGTGTGTATCCTATATTAAAGTTATAAACAAAGTTGTTATAGCAATGGAAGTAACCGTATCTCATAAGTCCGGGTGCTCTTGTCTGAGTACCGTTGAAGTAGTTGTTGCATATAGTCATGCAAGGATATCCGTTATATGTGGGAGCTCCGTTTTCCTCGGGATATCCAAGGATAAGGCCGTACTTATGGCCGCCGAAGTAACATCCCGTAACCGATACAAAGTTTGCTTTGAGTCCTACATAGATGAACTTATCTTTGTCATTTCCGTGTATGTTTCCGTCTTTTCCCATGTCGTGACCGGGCCATGAACAGTGGTCAAGCCAGAAGTTGTTTCCGTCAGTGATGTACATCTGAATATCGTCGTTATCATTGATGTTCACTGAATGCGCGAAAGTAATGTTCTTATATATATTGTTTCCTGAAGAAGATATATTTCTAAAGTGTATATTGTTAAGCGTGTGCGCACCGTAAGAACCGATGAAGGTCTTGTTTGCTCCGACTGATACCTTTGTGAGCGAGTTTGCGGATATGTCACTGCCGATAACAATTGTATAAGGTGTTGAGCCTGAAGCATAGCGCTGCAAGTCTGAAAGATTGTTTGCTTTTACGACCTGACCGAGAACGCCGCCCGTTACGGACGCTTTTTCTCTTTTGTTCATATCAAGGCTGTAGCCTGCAAATCCCTCTGCGCCGTATGAGTTAAATCTAAAGCACTGCTTCGCAGATCCGTTAAAAGAGCTGAGACCGTAGCTGCTTCCCGAAAGAGTAAGCGCAAGTGAATTATTTGCCTTACTTACTATCTTATAGTTAAGAGGCGTTCCGTTTGCGTCAGCCTTTACGGAAGCAATAGTCCAAACCTGAGCATTGTTATCGGAAGAAACAGGCGCTGTTGACACTGAGTTGTTTGACTGTGTGAGGCACGTTCCGTCTGCCGCATTTATGATCCTGAATGAATCGTTACTTATATAATCAATGATCCATCTTGTATTCGCAGAATTTGAATTGCTTGATGTTACTGAGCCACCGTTTCCTGTTACAAACTTTCCGTCAGAGCAGTTCTGGAATTGCATCTGCTGCTGAGGATAGGATGAATCGGACTTATATGTGGACCTATTGTTTGAATTGTTATTATTGTTGTTTACAGGCTGCGGCGGAGCGGGATTATTGTTCCTGTTCGCGTCATTGCCGGATGGCTGACTTCCGCCGTTTGAAGCATTTCGGTTGTTCTGATTACCGCCGGAAGGCATATCTGTCTTTTCGAAGTACCAGATCTGGTTAGCCTGATTAAGAGTTCTGTACTGCTGAACATTGGCTCCCGATTCGGTACTCTTTTTGTATACGTCAAGAACGGCTGCAAAATTTGAAGCTTCGGTTGAGATGTAGTAGCCTTTCTTTGAATCGGCTTCCGTAAGCTTGAAGTTCTGGGCGGAAGCACCGTTGTTTGAATAAATCTGTACGTTTGCTGAATTCTTGGATGAACCGTTTGCCACATCGAGAGATAATCCGCCTGATGTGTCCGTGGCGGGATGCAAGCGGTATGTTCCCGAGCCGTTCTGCTCAAGAATCCACTTCTGACCGCGTGAACCGGTACCTTTTGACTGAATTACATTAGCCCCATTTGTTGCGGAATCGTTCTCAACTGTCAGATATAATCCGCTATTTTTGTTCTTAAGATAATAAACACTGCCGGATTCAGGCGTTACAGCTTCTGCGTGAATCGAGATTGGCGGTATTATATACAATGAACAAGCGAGCATTGCCACACCCGTGAGGATTGAGCCAATTCGCTTTGATATATTTACCATACTTTTCCTCCTCCATATATATTGCAAATAGGCGAATTCCGCCCTTATATAGATATATACCAGCTGGATTGTTAAAAAGCAAGTAACAAATATACTCAAATAGTGGAAATAATCTGACATTTAAACGATTTATACCAGAAGTATAATGACAGTTTAGAAAAATGGTGCTATCATACATTCATAAACTAGAAACGGGGCTTGCAAAAAGGCTCTGAGAAAGGAAAAGACAAAGAGTGACAACATTTAATCAGATGTTCTGCAAAAAAAATATGAAATCCTTTAAAAAATCATCATTCGTTAAACGCTTCGAGTGGGGATTTTCTTTTGTGCGTTCATATAAGTATAAGCAGATGCGAGAAAATGTTGTTTTAGCAGAGATTCAATAAAGAATCAAAGCATATATAAAAACATAAAAAGCAAACCGCTTGTCTTATATGAAGGCAAGCGGTTTTTTGTTGAATAGGAAATTTCCTATTCAACAAAAAACGCTCCTCGGCACGAGTTGCGAATACGGTATCGCAACCTGATTATTACATCAGAGGCAGAAATGCATGTGGGTTCGAATCCCTCCTCGTGTACTGTTCAATGCTACTTTATTGAACAATGAATGTTTATTGAATGATCAAGGTGAAAGGAGATATGGTAAAGCCTTCGTTATACACGGATAGTCAAAGACGAGATAAGAAAACAGGCACAACGGATATGTGATTATCCATGGACTTAGGCTATACAACTGAATATCATAACCGGCGTGGATATGATCGCGGTCGCGTCAAAGGAACCACAGCAATTATTACGGGTAATTACGTTCCCTTGTGACAGCACCGACATTGTATCAGAAACGTATTTTATATATGTCATACTTCAATCAGACGATACGTGTGAATGAAACAATGAAAGAGAAAAGGCGTTAAAACAACTTGGTTGCTGGTTATTGATACCGGAGATGTGTTCAGATAAAAGCTTTCGTACTATTCATAATAATATTGAGACAGGTGGAATGATTATGAAAGTGGCGCAACAGCAGCCCAATATTGAGAGAGAAGTGCTGATTCTAATAGAGTTAGATAGAGGAAAGCTTCGGATCATATCGTAAACATTTTTGGAAAATGAAATACATTGAACAAAGAAACCTATGACATACACGGACTAGGAGGACATCATACATGGACTCAGAGAAACTGTAAAACATAATCCATTGACATAATAATACTCATTTTTTTATAACCAAAGGCGTCCACTTGGGAGTACCAGCTCCTATTATAGGGTGCCGGAACAGGAGGACGAGATGATTACAATGCCTTCCATAGATATGGCGGCTACAGGGAGAAATATTGCAAGGCTGAGAAAGGCAGCTGGGTTGACTGTAAAAGAATTGCAGAGTTTGTTCGGTTTTGCAACTCCACAGGCAATCTACAAATGGCAGCATGGTGCAGCGATGCCTACCATTGATAACCTTATTGCGCTTGCAATGATCTTTGAAGTTTCTATGGAGGACATCATCGTGCTTAACGTAAATGCAAGAGCAAGAAAATGCGCTTAACATAATCTTGTTTATTGCATGAAATCAGAGAGGATGTACCGTTTGTATTGCGTGGGCGCGCAATACGGACGGGAAGTCCTTTCTTTTTTTCTCTCATATTTTAATGGAAAATTCTTTCTATTTCCCAATTGTTCTATATTTAGTTAAAAAAGTGCAGTGGATTGATTATATCAAAAGTATGCGGCTAATTAAAGACTTTTTTTCATTCTTTCTAAAAAAAATTTGTGTCTGTTATATTATATTTTGCCTTGTTTGGATGGCAATCGGACTTTTTTTGTTTCCATATATAAAAGACGTTATTCATAATAAGATACTTTTCAGAGTTATCTGGGATTTTATTGTCAAGAATATTATCTGGATATCTGTAACATATTTTAAATAGAGAGACGCTTTTTGGGCGTCTCTCTATCTAAAGATTTATGATTTAAAGAATTTCATTTCTTCATTGAGCTGTTCGGCGATATCTTTCAGATTGTCTGCAGAGCAGGCGAGAGTTGTAACCGTGGCGGAAAGTTCCTGCATGGAGGCTCCGGTCTCTTCTGAAGAAGCGGCGTTTTCTTCGGATATTGCCGAAAGAGCACTCATGGTATCTACTACGGCATTCTTGGATGTTGCACAGGTGTCTGCTCCGTTTGATATATTCTGTACGCCGCCTACGGTACTTCCGATATCCTGAAGCATTCCGTTTACGGCATCGAGAGTTTCGCCTATCGCTATCTGCTGTTCATTGTTTCCGCTCTTGACATCCTCGGCAGCAGCTACTGCAGCTTTACTCTGCTCAAGGAGCGTACTCATTTCACGCATTATATCATCTGCCATCGCCTTTGAATCATCGGCGAGTTTTCCAATCTCTTCGGCAACAACCGCAAATCCTTTTCCGGCTTCTCCGGCTCTTGCAGCTTCGATCGAAGCATTGAGTGAAAGGAGGTTTGTCTGTGTTGCGATAGATGTGATTCCTTCAACTTTTTCGCTGATATTGTCAACGGCGTCCTGAGTTGCCTGAATGGTCTTGGCAATGTCATCTATCTTGGAAGTCATCTCAACAGATGAAGTCTGAAGCAATGTGAGCGACTTGCTTGATACCTCGGATGCCTCTTTCATCTTGCCGGCAAGTCCCGAAAGGTTATTCGTTGAATTCTGCACATCATTGACTGCGTCACCGATTCGTCCCACGTTATCTGTAGCGCTCTGAATCTCATCAGCCTGCTGTGTTGCGCCCGTTGCGATCTCCTGAACCGCATTGGAAACGTCTTCGGCTGTCTGCGATATCTGATTAGCCATATCGGAAAGCTCTTCTGATGAAACGCCGACGCTTGATGCGGATTCTTTTATATGACCGACAATCTCATCGAGAGTTCCTATAACTGAATTGGTAGCCTTTGAAATGGTACCGAATTCATCATTTCTTTTATCAAACTTTTCAACTTTAACAAATCGTCCGTCTGCGAGTGCGCCGAGAGATGTGTTTACTGCGGCAATGGGATCCGTAAAGCTCTTTGCCATCATAAGTGAAAGGATTATTGCAATTACAAGGAGAATGATTCCTATTATGATAACGGTAAGTGCTGAGCGGATGGCGGGTCCCATTATCTCGGAGTTTGTTTCGGATACTGCAACAACAAAGCCTGTAGTGGGCTCTTTTATCCATGATGTATAAGTGGGCTTTCCGTCTATGACGCTGTTAAAAGTGTTGGCGGAAAGAGTGGAAGTCATATATTCTTCATCTGTGTGCACGATGGGTTCATCTTCAGGTGTGATCTCAAACTGTGAATGTGCGGCAACCGTTCCGGCTTTATCAAGGATATATCCGTTCTTAACGTTATCTGCAAGGAATTCGTGAAGAACGGCAAGGTCAAAGCTTCGCTGCAGTGAACCTATCATTTCACCGGAAGAGGGATCGATAACGGGAACAATGATGATAACAATCCTGTTTCCTGCCGCTTTACTTATGACAATCTCAGAAACGGCGATTGCTTTGTTGGCCCAACATTCTTGGAAATACGCTCTGTCAGCGATATTTGTGAAATCCTTGCGGTCGGTTCTGATAAGCTGATCTCCGGTTGAGATGGAAAGGATACAGTTTTTGTTGCCGTCATTGATATTTGTATTGATGGCATCCATTTGTGCCAGTATCAGCTCTCTCTTTTTGTCGGCGCCGCTCTGGTTAAATGTTTTAAGATAATCTATGGTGCTTTGCGCTGAAGCGCAGGTCTCAAGAGCTATGACATTTTGCTGTACAATGGTGGAAAACTTCCCTTCGACCACTTTTGCATCTGAACTTAGAAGGTTCAATGCGTCATTCTTTGCCTTGGTTGTGGAAGTCTGGTAGCTTACGATTACGGCAATTGTGAGAGGAACTGCTGCAACTGCCAGTAAGATTGAGACCAGTTTTGTCTTGATGCTGTCTTTGAAACTGATGTTACTGCTTGCATTTTTGCTACTAACATTAGATTTCGCCGCCATAGATACCTCCTTGAAAAATCAAGAAAACTTTTTTATTTGATAGTAAATTACTATTAAATAAATGAAAAAAAGAAATAATCTCAATAAAGGGGTCAATTTCAATTTTACAATGAAAATAAACAAAATAATGCATATTTATAGATTTTTTATCAAATTTTTAGAAGCCTTATTGACGTAAAAAGAAGTTAGTATTTATATTAAGTAAATTGACATTATAAGGAGAGACAATATGATTATAAAAAACGAGATACCTATACTTGAATATGATGACAGTTCGTTGGAAGTTATTACGCCGAATCATGGTAATGAGGACTTAAAGCTTCCGGAGAAGTGCTTGTTTGCTTTCCTTGGGGATGTTGTACATAATTATGCAAAAGAGCATGATGCGGAAATTGCAAATGAATACATCACCGTCTCACATAACGTGAACGTTTATATATTGCATGAGGAAGAAGAGGATATTTGCCTTGTCCAGCCGACAATTGGCGCTCCTGCCGCAACGGGGCTGATGGATTTTCTTGTTAATTGCGGGTGTAAAAAAGTAATCGCGGTCGGTTCATGCGGAGTTTTGGCTGATATACCCGAGAATGCGTTTCTTGTTCCGACAAGAGCACTTCGCGGCGAAGGCACATCGTATCAGTATCTGCCTGCTTCAAGATATATAGAGCTTGATGAAGAGCCGATATCAGTTATCGAGAACTGCTTCAAATCCCACAACCTTCCTTTTGTGACCTGCACAACCTGGTCTACCGACGGCTTTTTCAGGGAGACAAAAGATATGGTGAAGTACCGCTTGGAAGAAGGCTGTTCTGTAGTCGAGATGGAGTGCTCGGCGCTCGCGGCCTGCTGCAGAAAGCGTGGAGCAAAGTTTGGACAGTTCCTGTTTACCGCAGATTCACTTGCGAATGTGCATGAATACGATCTTCGCGATTTCGGAATGGATTCGCACGAGAAAGCTCTTTTGCTGGGACTGGACATATTAAGAAGTTATAAGTGAGGAAAAGAAATGAATATACAGATATTTGGAACAAAAAAGCGGTTATATGCAGAAAAATGTTAGATGCTATATGTTATGGAGATACTGTGCTAACACCGGAATTTAAAGTGGATGATAAAAACAGAAAACAGTACTTTGAGTTATTGATGGCAATATATAGTACAGAACGAAGATTCCATGATTCTCGCAGAAATGCAGGAATTGCCGCTTCGGCTAAGAAAGGCAATTATAAGGGCAGAGGAAGAATAAGGATAGACAAACTAGCCGCGCAAGATATATTCTTGGATTATTCGGCTAAAAAAATAAAAAGCGCAGAGGCATCCAAAATGCTTGGAATAAGTAAATCGACTTTTTTAAGAAGATACAAAGAGTATGCGGATGCTAAGCAATAGGAAAGAAGGAGTACCAAAATGAGACCAACACACACAGAAAAAGAAAATGCAATGAGGGAAAAGATAATTCCTGAATTATATGCAAATGAGTATAATAAATTCATAGGTTTTGAAGTATTGGAGCTTAGCGCTACCTACAGCAAAGCAAGGATCAAGGCTGATTCCAGATTACATAACACATACGGAAGTATTCACGGCGGAGCGCTTTTGTCTTTTGTTGATGCAATGGCAGGCGCGACGGGAAGCATGAGCGGACATTATGTTACAACCGTTTCCGCAAATCTGAACTTCCTGCTTCCTGCAGTAAACACAGAGTATATCTACTGTGAGTGCATGAAGCTCAAGACAGGTAAGCACATCCTGGTATTTGATATCAGAGTTACCGACGATAACGGAAATCTTCTGGATAGTGGAGAGTTTTCATTCTTTGCGAGCAAAGCACAGGTGCTTGGAGATAATCTTAAATTCTGAGAGACAGAAGCAGGTAAATATTCGACGACTTTTATCTTTATGTCAATAAAAAATAGAGATAAAGATAAAAGTCGATTTGACTTTTGTCTTTATCGTCATTAAAATCATAGATAAAGATAAAAACTGTTCGGGAGGTCGCTGTGGAAAATCTTATAGGACGTGAAAATGAGATAAAGCGCTTGGATAGGGCAATGTCTGAAAAAGAAGCGCAATTGATAATAGTGTATGGCAGAAGAAGGGTTGGAAAAACCTTTCTTATAAATGAGTATTATGATAATTCATTTGCGTTCAAGTTTACGGGATCGGAAAATCAAAAGAATCGAGAACAGTTAAAGAACTTCATTTTGGAATTAAATAATGTATCACATAAAAAGCATGATGTCCCCAAAGACTGGACAGAGGCTTTTTTTGCGCTTAGAAATCACCTTGAGTCCTTAGATTCAAAGAAAAAACAAGTGGTTTTCTTTGATGAGCTTCCATGGATGGACAAGATAAACTCCGGATTTTTGGATGCATTTGAATGGTTCTGGAATTCGTGGGGATCAACCAGAAAGAATCTGGTATTTATTGTATGCGGTTCGGCAACTTCTTGGATGGTTGAAAAATTAGATGAGAATAAAGGTGGTTTATTTAATAGGCAAACGTGTAGGTTGTTCTTGGAACCTTTTGACATTAGACATACGGAGATGTATCTCAACTCTAGAAATATTTTTTGGTCAAGATATGATATTGTGCAGGTTTATATGATTATGGGAGGGATTCCGTTCTATTTAAGGCTTTTAGACAGTAAAAAGACTTTAAATGAAAATATAGATGATATATTCTTTGGAAAAAGAGCGGAGTTATGGAATGAATTTGAGCATCTGTATCATACCTTGTTTTCTAATAGTGAACAGTATATAAAGGTTGCGGAAGCTTTGAGTGAGAAGAGGAGTGGCCTTTCCAGAGAAGAACTGGTTAAGAAAACAGGATTGCCCTCAAATGGTGTGTTGACAAAGATGCTGTCGAATCTTGAAAAATGCGGTTTTATAAGAGCAAACAAGGCGTATGGGAATAAAAAACGAGGAATGCGTTATCAGTTGTCGGACTACTATTCGCTGTTCTATTTCAAATTTATCAGGGATAATTACGGCAAAGACGAGCATTTTTGGAGTAATATGAATGATAATCCTGCAAGACGCGCATGGTCGGGATTAACTTACGAACAGGTTTGCAAAGACCATATAAATCAGATAAAGCAAACTCTGGGAATATCGGGTGTTCTCACTGAGGTATCAACGTGGAATAAACAAGGTGATGATAATGAAAAAGGAGCGCAGATCGATCTTATTATAGAAAGGCGCGACAGGGTGATAAACTTGTGCGAGATTAAGTTTTCGGTGCGTGAGTATGAGATAGATAAAGCGTATGATCTTGCGCTGAAAAACAAGGTTGAAGTTTTCAGAAAAGCTACTAAAAACACTGATACTATCATAATTACCATGATTACAACATATGGTGTGAAAAAGAATATGTATAGTAATTACATAGGAAAAGAAGTGCGCATGGAAGATTTATTCAATTAATGACAATTTATGAGAGAGGGAGGTTACATGAAGACACTGATAGTTTACTACTCAATGGAAGGAAACACGCAGTTCGTTGCAGATCTGGTAAAAGAAAAGGTAGATTCCGATACGCTTAGGCTTATACCGAAGAAAGCCTATAACGACAAGGGATTTGCAAAGTTCTTCTGGGGCGGCAAGAGTGCGCTCATGGCGGAGAAGCCTGAGCTTGAAGAGTACACAGTTGACTTTTCCAAGTATGACCGCATCGTCTTTGGATTTCCTGTGTGGGCGGGAACGTTCACACCGCCGCTTCGTACTTTTATAGAAGACAACAGAAAGAGCCTTGCCGGAAAAAGATTTTCTGCATATGCATGCATGACCGGATCGGGCGGAGAAAAAGCTATCGGTAAACTTGCCAAGTTCCTTGAGATACCGGGATTTGAGGCAACTTCAATTTTCATAGATCCAAAAACCGCTCAGAGCGCAGAGAAAATGGCGCAGATAAATGGATTCTGTGTTGCGCTTAATCAGTGACGGATAAAAATTTTAAATAATACCTGAAGATTTTAAAACTCTTCCTTTTTAATTTATATTCTTTTTACGCCAAGTTTGTTCCAATTGTGATTGCGAACATATATAATTGTAATTACATAATCCAAATGACGCTCCGGCATGCAGTGGATAGAGGGTACATCCTGTGCCGTATGCGGATATGGATGGTCCGCCTCATTATATAATAAAGGGTAAGGCGGAGGCGTAACGCAAAGGAAAGAGTTATGGAAAAATGCATTTCAAATGCTACGGGAGAGATAAGCATTTGAGATGCATTTTTTCTATACTTTTTTAATGAATATCCGTTTTTATTTTACTTTCTTTTAATTCCGAGTTTGTTTCATTTGCGGGCGTCAGTGATTATAATTGCAATTACATAATTTGTAGGAAGTGAGGAATAGGAACTTTGATGTCGGTAAAAAGAACTTTTGCATTGTTCGCAGCATTTATTGTGATGGCAGTGACGGTGACAACGGAGAGTATCGGGATTGTTGCTGCAGGCGCAAGCAGTGACACGACCGTATATGTTACCAAGACGGGAGATTGCTATCATAGCAAGGACTGCAACAGTCTTCGCAAAAGTTGCGTTTCGATCACGCTACAGGAAGCAATAGATGACGGATATAAACCGTGTAAAAGATGCTATCCCGTTGCACTTGATACGGTCCCGCTGACGAGTGAGGCCGAGGAAGAGATCGAAGCACTTAAGACCTACAAAGGAAACACCAAAGAATTCAACGCTTACACTTACTACATCAACAACGTCGATCTCCAGATTGAAATCGGCCCTGACGGCGATGCGCTTCTGGAGCACTTCATCGAACAGGGTTTGGAACAGGAGCGGATTGCGAAGGAAGAAAAGAGAAGATAAGGTTTTATAGAAAATGCACCCCGGATGCTGTAGGAGAGAGCAGCGTTCGGGGTGTATTTTATGTGTTTTTTTCAAGTGAATCCATAAGACATAGGCGCTGTGTATTGTTTACATAGTCCCATGTATGGAAAGCTCCGCCCATACAATACTTGTTGCTTGAGCAGTTTGCACATTTCTCGTTATCGCCGGATCTGTCATAACGAAAAACTTTGAACTCGTTTTCCCAGATGTCGGAGAAACGCCTGTCATGTATGTTGCCCTGAATTATACCGGGCTGTGTTCTGTCTATATCAAGACAACCGTAAACGTCACCTGTCACAGTTATGCTGGCAACAGTAATGCCTGCCATGCAAAAGAAGTACCAGTCCCTTACTTCTCTTTCGTATTCAAGGCCTAAGTAGTGGCAGCAACCGTAGGTCACTGGCTCGTTATCGGCTCTTTTATCACGGATAAAGTTCAGAAGATTTCGTTGATCATCAGCGGTAAGAAGAAGCTCGGGATGATCAAGTGCTCTACCGATAGGCTCAATGCCCATGATACGCCAGCTGTCGATATCTATATCGGACATTATTTCGTAAAGAGGCTCTAATTCGCATATAGTTTGGTGATTAACGACGGTTGTCACCATGATCTCATCAAAGCAATCAAGATCTATGAGGTTCTGAATACCTTCCATAGCTCTTTTATACGCACCGTCAAGTCCCCTTATCTTATCATGCGTTTCGGGGAGTCCGTCGATACTGACAGATATGGTGTTCATGCCGCATCTTTGAAGCATCTTGGCAACTTCGGGAGTGATAAGAACCGCGTTGGAAGTCATTCCCCACTTAAAACCAAGTGAGTGGGCATAACCCATAACTTCTTCAAAACCATGGTATAAAAGAGGCTCTCCGCCTGTAACATTTATTTGCGGAAGTCGGTCTTTAAAGTCCTCTTTTAACTGATCAAGGATATTTTTCCATTCCTGAGGATTCATTTCCTCTGCTTTTATATCACCACATCTTGAGCCACAGTGCCAGCAGTGTTCGTTGCAGTTGAGAGTAAGTTCAAAGAAAAGCTGTTTGAGAACGGGCTTTTTAAAAAACTTTTTTCTCACGTCATACTGAAGATCAAGGTGTGACAGCTTCATTTTATTTTTATTCATATCAGATTTCCTAATACTATCAAATGGTTATTACTTTGCCTTAGGCGGTCCGTATACTACAGGTCCTTTTTCAAAATCAATATCAGGATTCTTGTCTTGCGCATCATCAGTCGGTTCAGCGGATTCAGGTGCTTCTGAAGTGTCAGCGGTTGCATTATCAATAGATGATTCTTCATCAACAACAGATGATTCATATGAGCTGTAGGTATCAGCATCTTCATAATATTGCGGTGGACCATAAGCGCAAGCGGCGTTAAGTACCATGCTAGCGACACTTACTGATGTGGCTATCACTACCTTTTTTGTCTTTTTTTTCATAAGCAATGCCTCCAAATATATTAATAATATATTAATCTAAAAGGGAAAAATTATCAAATTGGGCAATCAGTGTAGGTGTTATATAGTTGTTCCCCCCTAGGGAAGACTATAATCGTGTTCATAAGCAAAAGAACAAGGAGGCTTTATTTTACGATTTGCTAAATGGTAAATAGAGACTATGGCTACTGATCTGATGCGGCTTTTGTAGTATAATTCTTAAGAGGCAAAAAAATTATCCGAAGAGGTCATTATGGCAAATATGGATGATAACTTGTTTTTTACCAATTACACAGAGCAGACATTTCTTGAGCGTATTAAAGATAATTTGAGACGCTGTGATTTGTTTTGCTTTTCGGTCAGTTTTATAAAAAAGGCCGGTCTTGTTTTAATTATTAAGGATATTGAGTCTGCATTACAGCGTGGATGTCAAGGAAAAATAATAACTTCTACATATCAGAATTTTACTGATGTTGAGTCTCTTCAAAAATTTCTCCATCTACAAGAAGAATATGATAGGTTTGAATGCCACCTTGATTATGAGAGTTTTCATGACAACAACTATTCTGTTATAGGCTATCATTCTAAAGGATACTATTTTGAATTTGCTGATAGAGCAGAACTTATTGTCGGATCATCAAATATAACCAGATATGCGCTCAAGAAAAATGTTGAATGGGATTTGGCGGTAATAAAAAATCGTGATTCCGGCGTTTTCCTTGAGATGAAAAAAGAATTTGATGATAAATGGAGCAGGACATTCAGTCTAGATAGGGAACTTATAAATAAGTACAAGAAAAGAATAGATTTTGCAATAGAATGTTGGGATATGGACTATGGACAGAAGGTTGAGAATGTACGTCCAAATTATATGCAACATAAAGCACTAAAAGAGCTAAATAGATATAGAACAATGGGAAAGAAGAGAGCTCTTGTTGTTGCGGCAGCCGGTTCGGGAAAAACGTTTCTTGCAGCCTTTGATGCCAGAAATTTTGATCCCAAGAGACTTTTGTATGTTGTCCATGAAGGTTCAATTATGCAAAAGTCTATGGAAACATTTCAGGAAGTGTTTGGCGCGGAGCGGAGTTATGGTATATATAATCAATCTTCGCATGAACTTGATGCAGATTTTCTTTTTGCCGGAAATATTATTCTAAGTAGGTCTTTAGAATTATTTGGAAAAGATGATTTTGATTATATTATTCTTGATGAATGTCATCACGCCACTGCTGATTCATATAAGAAGATTATTGAGTATTTTGAGCCGGAGTTTTTAGTAGGACTTACTGCGACTCCTGAGCGAATGGATAATGAGGATGTTTTTGAATTGTTTGATTCTAACGTTCCTTATGAGCTCAGACTTCGTGATGCAATAATAAACGATCTTGTTGTACCCTTTAGATATTATGGTATAAGAGATAGTCTTGTGGATTATGGCTTATCAAAAGATAAGGAAAGGAAACTTATTGCGCAGCTTGCGTCGACTGATCATTGTGATTTTATTAAAGACAGAATAGAGGAATATAGGCCTGAAGGTAAATTGAAAGTATTGGCCTTTTGTAAAAATATAACGCATGCCAGAATGATGGCGGAAGAATTGGGAGAGTATTATCATACTGCATATTTGACAGGGAAAAATACTGTGACTGAAAGAAAGAGTGCTTATGATGATCTTCAAGATGATAGTAAAGAATTAGAAATTATTTGTACGGTTGACATATTGAATGAAGGTGTAGATATCCCCGGAGTAAATATGGTTCTTTTCTTGCGCCCAACTGAAAGTTCAACAATATTTATTCAGCAACTTGGTAGAGGACTTAGAAAATATGAAGGAAAATCATATGTTACAGTCCTTGATTTTATTGGGAACAGTTATAAGAGAAGTGTACAGGTGGCGTTTGCACTGGGGAGTTTGGCAAAGAATTTTATTCTTGAAAAGCGTTTGATGCAGAGCTTGGTAAAAGATGATTTCAAAGCACTTGGGCTTTCGGAATATGGAGTTAAGGTGCATTTTGATGAGGAGAGCCAACAAGAAATTATCAAGTATATTGATAATGAGAATTTTAATGGTATCAATTATCTGAAACAGGACTATTATAACTTCAAGAAGTATAGCAATAGTGAGTTTTATCCCAAACATATGGATTATCTCAATAATGATTGCGCGCCGGATCTTATGAGATTTTTTAGTTCGAAGATCAGTAATAAGAAAACGGGATGTTACTATAGCTTTCTTAAGGGAATAGGTGAGGAGAATCTTCCGTTGTTTACGGATGCGCAGACAGATTTTATTAAATATGTGTCGTCGCTTCTTCCTTTGGTTCGAAGACATGAGTATGAAATAATAAAACTTCTTATGGATGAAGCTTTGAAAGAAAAACAGATATATGAGTTTTTTGAAAGTGACAAAGAAAGCTATAAGGTTGAAGAAATCGAGCACGCAATAAAATTTATGATAAAGAAAAAAGCGGTGATAAGAAAAGAAGATATGCTCAGCCTTAATGTTGAAATGGATGATCAGCTTCGTGAGTATCTGGATGATCTTCTTGAATATGGACTTGTCAGATATGATTCAGAGTACATGTATCACGAGAAATTTGTACTTTGGAATAACTATAGAATGGATCAAGTACAGCTAAAGATGCTTAAGGATCCCGATCATAATCAAAAAGGCACATATTTTTATGGAGACGAAGTTATTATTTTTGCTTCTCTAAAAAAGGATGCATCTTTGGAAGAGAGATTGAATTATAAAGATAAGTTTTTAGAAGACAATCTTTTCCAATGGGAATGTGAGAATAATATTTCGGCAGCAGATCTTCAATCATTGCGTTTGTCAAAGTATGCGCATTTATTTATTAGAAAAGTATCGGAAGAACATGGAGTGAGACTACCTTATACCTATGTTGGAACAGGAACTTTCTCTAATGAAAGAAGACAGGAGAAGGTTGATAAGACTACAGGCAAGACAAATATCACCTATCTTTATGATATAGGTATGGAAAAAGAATTACCGGAATACTTACAGTATGATTTTGGTGTAGCTGAGTAATAGAGAGCTTGATAGCAATATTTTTATTTGGGAGGATAAGCTGAAAGATGGTGGCTAATGCAAAAATGATAGAGTTGGGAATGCTGGTTATAAAAATATTATTGAAAGCTAAATATGATGGTTCGAGAAAAATGTCTATTGGTATGGATATTTTGGAATACGGAAAGCAGTTGGGGTTGGATTGGCTTGAACAAAAAGAATTTAGTAGATCGTTTGAGAGTGTGGGAGATAGAATTACGAAAGAATGCGAAGATATTTTAGATAAATCAAGGCTTTCAACGGAGAGCAAAGACTTAGTCAAGGAAGCTGTTGAAAAAACGCTTGAATGTACGGACTTTGATTCTTCATTACTGGTTAATATACAAAGAGATTCTGGTAGGCTTGAACGATATATTTTATCTAAAGGAGAAAGTACTATTGAAGGGTTTTCCTCAGATGAAATTGACTATTATAACATGCTTATATCTTATGTTTCGAAGGTTATAATTGAAGATTTTAATAAACTACCTGCTTTTTCTGGCGACCGAGATGACTATATTATGGCAAAAGTTGAGGAATCAAAAGAAGCATTGAATGAAGTATTGAAAAAGTTGAAAAATATAGATGAGAGAATTGAAAACCTACCTGATAAATATAAAAATTTTGAAAGACAGTATAGAAATTGTGTGAATAATTCTTTTTGCCAGATTCATTTGTTTGGTGCAGATATTAGCAATAGTAAAATGAAGACATATTCTTTATCAACGGCATACGTGCAATTGGAGGTTTCAGAAAATAATGATACAAATACAATTGCTGATTTATCTGAAATTTTTGTTGAAAGAAAAAATATATGGATTTCAGGGGAAGCTGGTTCTGGAAAGACTACATGTTTGTATTGGATTGCGACTCGAATAGCTAATGGAGAATCATTAAGTGGTATAAGCAGTGGTGTTGTTCCAATAGTTGTGGAGTTAAGAAAACATGATACAAGTAATCTTAAGCTTCCTGAATGCATAAAAAAAATAATGCCAAATTCAACATATAACATTCCGGAGGGGTGGTTAGAAGATAAGCTAGAAAATGGACAATTGTTGTTTTTGATAGATGGATTTGATGAGATAGCAGCTGAAAAAAGGTTGGATGTATTTAAATGGATATCTGAGTTGGATTCACAAAATCGTTGTCATAAAATTTTCACATCTAGACCACAGATCAAAGACAGGCCAGAAATAGAGGATATCATTGAGGTAAAGATGCTTCCATTGAAGCAAAGCAAGATGGAAGAGTTTATTAAATATTGGCATGAAGCAGTGCTAATTGAAAAACTTGGTCAAACTAAAGACGTTATTGTTGCATCAATTAATAATTTGATGGAATTGCTTAAGAATAATGATTCTTTAAGGAGATTAGCTTCTAACCCATTATTGTGTGCCATGATCTCGGCGCTTCATTATAATTCAGGGATGTCAATTCCAAAAAATAAACGCGATTTATATGAAGCATGTTGCAAAATGCTAATTGAAAGCAGGAATACTGAACAGAAAATTGATGATAGGGGCATTGAACTATCATATGAAACAAAAAAGATTATATTGTCAAAACTGGCGCTTCACATGATGCGCAACAATGAGGCTGAAATTGAGAAGTCACTTGCTATAAGACTTTTACGAACAACTATGAGTGATATGAATATTACAAAAATAAAAGCTGACATATTCTTGGAGTATATATTAGAACGGGCAGGGGTAATACAGGAGCCTGAGTATAATAGAATTTCCTTTGTTCATAGAAGTTTTCAAGAGTATTTGTGTTCTTTTGAAATTAGTAGGCAGGAGGAGTGGGGATATTTAAAAGATAAAATAGGAGATGATAATTGGAAAGAGACAATATGTATAGCTATAGGATTTGCTAATATAAGAACAGCAAGTGATATTATTACAACTGCATTAAAAAAGAGAAAAAGTGCTGAGGATGAAAGGTACACTTTTCTTGCACTGGAATACCTTGATGGTGCAGTTGAAGTGGATCCTGCAGTACGAGAAGAGATGAAAAATGAAATAGCAAGAGTGATTCCTCCTGGGGCTAATATGATAGAACAGATTGCTAGTGCTGGAGAAATTGCAGTTAATTATTTAAAGCATAAAGTTTCATATAATGTAATGGAAAGATGGCATTGTTTGGCTGTGTTGAAACGTATTGGGACAATAAAGGCATTAAATGAAGCATTGGTGTATTTGGATACTGCTGAAGTTAATGATGAATTTAGAATTGTTGCTGACTTTATTTCTATGTTTCCAGAGGAGGTTTTAAAAAAATATAGAGTTTCAGAAAAAGTTTGGTTATATATTGAAAGGACAGCAAAAAAAGAAAAGATATTTACTATTCCTTATGAGATTTTGAGAATAATCAATATGATGCCTCAGAATGAAATAGAAAAATTGCTTTCATTAAATATAAGTAGAATGAGAATTATAGATTATACAGGCTATATGGAGTTTAGAAGTAATTCTGTTAAAAATAGTGTTGATTCAAGTTCTCATATACCAAGCGTTTTAGCTGATTCTATAGAAGAATTGGAGATAGAGGGGAATTTTGTCGAACCAACAATATTGAAGAATTTTAAGAAGTTGAAAGAATTATCTATATGGAACAATAATTCGCACGTGGACATATATTATTTGAACGATTATGAAAATATTTTCGGAATAAAAAAATGTAGAGTAGTGTCATCAAAAGTAGAGGAATATATTTCTGGGATGGGTATAAAATTTCTTGATAATTGTAGCGAGTTGACATTAGCTTTATTAGGAAAAAATTCAGAATTACTATTTGACGGTTTTTGCAATATGGAAAAGATGAAAAAGATGGTGGTTATATCGCCTGACGCATGGGAATTTGACTATTCAAAGGCTACATTTCTTGACGAATTATGCATTTATGGTCCTACTATTTCAAAATATGAAATGCCATCATCGTTAATTAGTAATAAGATTAATTATGATACATATAAAATTGATAGAAATCCCAAAATGACAGTAGCAAAAGTTTTTGATCAAATGTAGTGGATGAAGATGTGCGGTTTGTGAATTATATGTTGAGTAAGAGATTGATTATTTCATATTTTTGTAAAGAAAAGGATTAGATATGCTAAAAACAATAAACGTCGTTGCTGCCATAATCTGCGATGATATCAATAATAAAACAAAAGCCTTTGCCACCCGGCGAGGCTACGGCGAATACAAAGGCTGGTGGGAGTTTCCGGGCGGAAAGATTGAAAGTGGCGAGACACCGCAGGAGGCACTTGTCCGCGAGATCAGAGAGGAACTTACCGCTAAAATAGTAGTGGGAGATCTTATAAAAACAATTGAGTATGATTATCCTTCTTTTCATCTGTCAATGGACTGCTTCTGGGCAGAGGTAGAATCGGGAGAACTGGAACTAAAGGAAGCTGAGGCTGCAAGGTGGCTTGCTAAGGATGAACTCGATGATGTTGACTGGCTCCCTGCCGATGAGCTGCTGATCGATATGATCAAAGAGGGTATGGATTAAAGTTTTTTGTGAGTTTATGAACGGGAGAGGAGCAACATGGATTTTTTAGGGAATCTTATATGGATTATTTGCGGAGGCTTGCTTAGTGCGATAGGCTGGCTGCTGGCCGGACTCCTTTGGTGCTTAACTATATTTGGAATACCGGTCGGTATACAGTGCTTTAAGATGGCATCAATGTCACTTAACCCTTTTGGCAAAAGAATCGTTGATGAAGGGAATGCAGCATCATTTTTTTTAAATGTTATCTGGCTCTTGGCATCGGGATGGGAGCTTGCGGTTGCTAATTTTGTGATGGGATGTGTTTTGTGCATCACGATTGTGGGAATTCCTTTCGGAAAACAGTTCTTTAAAATCGCAAGACTTGCTCTGTGTCCTTTCGGAGTCAGGATTGTAAGCTAAATGTTATAAGTAAAAAATAAGTCACAGATTGTCCTCGCCCCACTTCTTTAATTGGAGAAGAATTGGGATGAGGCTTTTTGTTTTTTCTGTAAGATTATATTCAACTCTTACGGGCATTTCATCATACTGCTTTCTCTCAACAAGTCCGTCTGCTTCCAGCTCTTTTAGCGAATTGGCGAGCATTGTATTGGTGATGCCGTGAACAGAGCGGCTCAGTTCGCCGTATCTGACAACTTCATTTTTATCGATGACGCATAGTATCATTATTTTCCACTTGCCGCCAACGGTATCTATTACTTTTTTTAATCCACAACCTTTTCCTGCGATATCTTCACATAAAGGCTCGTGATCGGCTATTTTTCTCATAGTATACTTCATAACTTCCAATGTTTTTACCACTCAATGACCAAAATAATTTCAGCCGGAATTGAACTCCAATCCCGGTTTCTGTTTATTGTTTTACGTTAGACCAGAAACAATCAAGCAGATATGGAAGATTAGCATTAAGCATCCTGACATGACTTGAATAACTATAAATGACTCCCGGCTGATCAAGACCTTCGGAATGAGCAACGCAAACAAAACCGTCCCCTTCATAACCTATATACGTATGAACTGCTTTTGTTTTACCAGCTTCATTCTTCGTAACTATATTCACGAGTGTAAGACCATCTCCTATATCATATAGAT
>NZ_FMUR01000003.1:201212-411291 GCF_900101605.1 Butyrivibrio hungatei | reverse complement strand
CAATGTCATTAAGTTAAGATGACAGCCCAAAAGATCTCTATGTCAGAAATGACATAGGGGTCTTTTTTTCTTAAAAGGTATTGACAGATTATCGTAAATGTGTGGCCGCTTTCGCTACTGATGTTTTAAAGGTAGCGAAAGCGGCCCTTGTAATTAAGGAAAACTTGATTGCAAGGAGGTCACATATGAAACCAAAACATATTAAAAAGCTTTTATTATCTGAAATCACTACCACTACTCAAAACATGTTGGATTATGTTGTTAATCCCAAAGTAGATTTCACTAGGAATCGTAAGCTTCCATTCGAAAAAATAGTCAGAGCTATCATCGAGATGGAAAGCAAGAGTATAACCAATGAGATGATTGATATCTTCCATGATGTCAGTTCATTGCCATCTGCCTCGGCTTTTGTTCAGCAAAGACAAAAGATTAAGCCCGAATTTTTTAGAGACATCTTTAAAGGGTTTACAAATAAACTACAAAATCATTCGCATTCTGATTTAACTATTCTTGCAGTTGATGGTTCTGATATTCAAATTCCAACTAATTCTGAAGATAAAAAATCTTATTATCCCAGTGTTAATGGACAAAAGCCCTACAATTTGTTGCATTTAAATGCACTCTATAATCTAGAAAATCATTTATATACTGATGTAGTACTTCAAGGAAAGCATGATGCAAATGAGCACTCTGCATTGCAAGAGATGGTAGATAGATCGCCTATTCCCAAAGCATTAGTAATTGCTGATAGAGGATACGAATCTTATCACAGTATGGCACATATCCAAGAAAAAGGTTGGTATTATCTCATAAGGATTAAGGATGGTACACGAGGAATTAAGAATGGATTAGACCTACCTGATGAAGAAGAATTTGATGTAAATATTGATTTAAAACTTACGCGTAAACAAACAAAGGAAATGAAGGAATTATTTTTGAAGGACAAGAATCACTACAAATTGATTGCACATTCACATCCGTTTGATTATCTCCCAACAAAGCTAAGGAAAAAGGATTCAGTAGCCTTTTATGAGCTTAAATTTAGAATCGTACGATTCAAGATTACTGAAGACACATATGAAACCGTAATTACTAACTTGGACGCTAAGGAATATACGCCAACAAATTTAAAAAAGTTATATGCAGCCAGATGGGGGATAGAAACTTCATTTAGAGATTTAAAATATACTATTGGAATGCTAGATTTTCATTCAAAAAAGGTGATGTGTATTCAGCAAGAAATATACGCACATCTGATAATGTATAACTTTGCGGAAATGATTACCTCGCACGTAGTCATTGAAAAAAAGCAAAGAAAATATACATACAAAGCGAACTTTACCGTTGCTGCTCATGTCTGCAGACTATTCTTGCGTGAAAAAACGACATCACCTAATTTAGAAACTATAATAGCTAGAAATATAATTCCAGTTAGACCTAATAGGCATCGTAAACGAATACTGACAGGAAAAGTATTTCATAGTTTCTTATATAGAGTAGCATAAATAATCAAAATAAAACATGATTAGTAGGTGGATTTTAGATCCGCCTGTTTGTTATGCCTAAAAAGGAAGAAACGGGAATGAAGGTTATCATCTTCATTCCCGTTTCTCTCATCCAAAGCATTATCCCAATGTTAACTTAATGACATTGTCTATGACGGCTGTCTTATTTTTTTTAGTTTTTCCATCCTGCGGAAACAGCACGTTTTGTAACCATGCTATGATAAATGCCTTTCTTTTTCATGAGAGTTGAATGGTTTCCGGTTTCTGCAATCATACCATCCTTGATAACCATAATCTTGTCGGCGCCCATTATGGTGTTGAGCCTGTGGGCAATAACAAGAAGGGTCTTTCCTTTGCATAGCTCTGAAATAGCTGACTGGATATAGCTTTCATTGTCGGCATCTACACTTGCTGTAGCCTCATCCAGGATAACAATAGGAGAGTCCTTGAGGATACATCTTGCAATGGAAAGACGCTGTGCCTGGCCACCGGAAAGAGATGCTCCGCCTTCACCGATAACTGTATCAAATCCTTCGGGAAGCTCCATAATGAAATCATAACAGCGAGCTTTTTTAGCTGCTTCGATGACTTCCTCTTTTGTCGCATCGGGGCGACCAAGAGCAATGTTATTATAGATGGTATCCTGGAAAAGATATACTCGTTGGAATACCATACTTATATTATCCATTAAAGTTGCAATAGGTATTTTTCTGATGTCTTTTCCACGCAAGAGAATACTTCCTTCTTTAACATCCCAGAATCGGGTAAGCAAACTTGCTATTGTAGATTTTCCGCCACCGGAAGGGCCAACAAGTGCAACCATGTCACCCTTATTAGCTTTGAAAGATACATCTTTTAAAACATCTTTGGAATCATAAGCAAAGGTCACATTATTGTATTCAATTTCTGTGGCTGCTTCACTGCTTAATTTGTCAGTGCCATTATCATCTAATTCTTTCTCGGCAAATAAAGCTTCAATTCTGTCCATGCAGGAGTTCATAACTGTAAGTCTTGCCTCCTGATCATAGAAGGTTCTCATTGGTACAAATAAATCAAAGAGACAAAGAAGCATACCAAAGAAAAATTTAAGCTCCATAAATCCATTGAAATACAGTATCGCTGAGACGCCAAGGATTGTAACGGTGCCTAAACCATAAAGGAGAAATATTGCTCGCTTCCAAGGCATATGAAAATGCTCGAAATCAAGATTTACACGGCAATTTTCTTCAAAGCTGTTTGTAAGTTCCTTAGACTTATCACCAAGGAGGTTATAAGTCTTTATGATACCGATTCCCTCTGTAAAGTTTAGAACCGCTTCAGTCTGTACTTCTGAGGCCTCTTGCTTTTCATCTGAATGAACAAGGTCATTTTTCATCATTCCCTGACCTATCATAACCATAAATAAAGAGATGAGGGCAGAAGCAAAGCCTAAACGCCAATCAAAGAAGAACATAAACACTACCATAATAAACTGTGCGAATAAGTAACTCATCATGTCGGCTAAAACCATCATGCAGTTTTCTTCTATAAAGACCATATCAGTTGATAATACGGAACTGATTTTACCTATATTACCCTCGGTAAAGTAACCCATAGGAAGTTTGCGTAAATGCTCGCCCAGCTTCATTCTCATGTCTGCGAATATTTTGTATCCGGCAGCGCTTTGCATTCTATCTGCAAGATACTGAGCTATGGCTTGAGCTAGTACACCTGCTACCATTATTATTGCAGTTTTGATGCAAATAGCTTTTGTGATAGTACCCTCTATATATGCTTCAAGAATGAAATACATTAATATGATAGGAACCTTCATAAGCATACCTTTAAGGAAAGACATGACAAAGGCACCGTAGATTCCGCCTTTATATTTACCGGAAACCCCTATTATTCGTTTGATCAATCCTAACATGCTTCCACCTCATTTCCCTCTTTTTCAGTTGCATTGGCAATTTTCCAGTTAGCACTGGCTTCGCTACTGTTCCAAAGTTTTTTGTATTCTTCGCAGCTGCCAAGAAGAGCTTCATGGGTATCAGCGGCTACTAAATTACCATCCTTCAGCACACAAATTTTGTCGGCGTTTACGATTGTTTGTAATCTATGGGCGATAACCAGAACGGTTTTGCCCTTGATTATTTCTGCAATAGCAGAATTCATTTTTTCTTCATTCTCAGGATCGATGAAAGCGGTGGCTTCATCAAGTACGATAACAGGAGCATTTTTAAGAATAGCTCTTGCTAAAGAGATACGTTGTCTCTCACCACCGGAAAGCATCTTGCCGCCATCCCCGGCCATGGTATCAATACCCTTTGGCAATCTGGCAAGAAATTCACTACACTGAGCTTTATCAGCTGCATCAAGCACCTGTTCTCTGGTAGCGGAAGGATTTCCTATCAAAATATTTTCGTACAAAGTAGTATTGAAAAGGAATTGCTCCTGAGACACATATGATATTTGATTGTTTAATGCTTCAATGCTCATGTCAGTGATATCCTGACCGCCAAGAGTGATTCTGCCTCCGTTAAGGTCGTAGTAATGTACAAGCAGTTTAGCCAGAGTGGATTTACCACTTCCGGATTCACCCACAAGTGCGGTCATTGTGTCTTCCTTAAGGTCTAAGTCAACACCGTGAAGTACTTCCGCATCTTTATATCCGAAACGGACATTTTCGAATTTAACTTCGCAAGAAGTACCTTTGAAGTTATTTCCACCTGTCTTAAGTGGCTCACCATCCATAGCTGCTTCAATCTCAGAGATTTTGTAATCCAACTGAGGGAATTTTCCTGCAAATGCCAATGCCTTAAGAAGAGGAGTACCCATTGAAAGTGAAAGACAAAAGACAAGAACAAGGTTTGCAATTGTTGAAGTGCCATTGATGACAAAAAGAGTACCTACCGGTAAAGTAACAAGTGCGATACATGGAAGAACGGCACTGTACAATGCCATCCATGGCCAGCAAACCTTATACCAGGCAAGAGTTAGATCGCGATAACTTTTAATATCACTTTCATAGCGCTTATAAGATTCGCCGTCGCGGCCGAAGACTTTTACAACTTCCATACCATTTACATACTCAATGATCGTAGCATTCATCTTAGATGCAGCAGAATAGTAGGCGTTCATTCTTTCCATGCCTGCTTTAAACATCATTCCCATGGCAGCAAGACCGATTGGTAAAGAGCAAAGAGAAAGTAGTGCAAGCTTCCAATCTGCTATAAACATAAAGACTAATGCTATTACAGGAATGCACAGATTTGAGAGTCCTTCCGGTACGGCATGTGCAAGCAAAATCTCTATCTGTTCGATATCATCGGTAAATAGTTTTTTGATTTTTCCGTTACCCATATCCTGGATAGCGCCAAGAGGCTGTTGTTCTAACTTTCGTTGCAGAGATATTCGGATTGTTTTTAATGTATTGTAGGCTGAAATATGAGAGAATTTCAGACCGAGTACGTACAAGTTAGAGAAGGCTAACTCGCAGGCACAAATAATCACTAAGTAAATGCCAAAGGACTTAACGGAGAGAGATTCTCCGTTAAGCAAAGGCTCGATAATCTTGTATACCAGAAAATAAGGTATCATTGAAGCAACGAGAGCAATTAACATTGTGATCATTGCGGCGTAAGTATACTTTATATAGTTACCCATATAAGGCTTTATTTTTTTAAACATTTTTCTTACCTTTCTGCTAATAATATTGTGTCAGTCCAATTAAAGAATCGACACATGATTTTACAGTGCTGTTCTATTTCTTTCCAGCTTAGATCATGTGTAAAGGGCTCATAAACAGAAGTCCAGAAGGATGTACAAATCACATGCAGTTCCTTACTTGTGATATCTGTTCGTGCAAGATTACGACGCTTGGCTTCGTTGTAATATTTTTCGTATGCCTTACTCATGGATGAAACAAAGTCATGCTGATAGTTTTCAAAGCGAGTGCCGGATGATTTAGAAATCAAAAGCACAAAACCATCTTTTAAATCCCAAAGCATTTTGAATAGCTCCAGGGTATTTTCTTCGTTCATATCCCATGCGTGACATATTTCATCGTCAGTGAGTTCTGAAAGATTAGGGAGAGTGCGTTTGTTGATATAATCTTCAATTGCATCAACGGTATCTTTCACTACCGCACAGAATAATTCCTCCTTACCTTTATACCGCTTGTATAGAGCACCTGTAGTAATGCCGGCGTTTTCACAAATAGTTTTAAGTTCAGCCTTTAAAAAACCATTTTTTAGGAACTCTGCTTTAGCACTGTCTAATAGTCTAGGGTCTATACTTTTATCAGGTACTGACATTTGTGACCTCCTAAATATTACTGAAAATTGAATTACCGATAACTCGATTTTCAATATAGCATAGGCCTTTGCTTTTGTGAAGTGGGAAAATAAAAAAGAGGGAGTCAAAGGGACGGTTGGTTTGACTTGTTTTTTATGGCAAAAATCGGCTGGGCGTTATGGTTCAGGCGGAAGTTGATATTTTTTACTTACTATTTTTTGCATATTGTAATTATAGGCAGGTTTTTAACCGCCTTTTTCCCTGTCTATTTTTTGCTAAATGCATTTCTGGACAGGCATCTATAGCAATATCCGACTCATAATACCCATGTGATGTTAGGCTTAACCGCTCCGCGGATATGACCATGATCACGATATGCCACTAAGCGTACTGCTTCAGATTTTTTTGCATGCAAGAGAGTTATCATGGTATGTATACTATAATAAGTATATTATAATTAGTATATTATGAAGGAAGGATGCTTATAAAAATGTTTTGTACATACTGTGGAAAAGAAATAGCAGAGGAAACTATATTTTGTCCCTATTGTGGTAAGCAGGTAGGACAGTCGCTTGGTCAGCAAACTTGTGCTCAGCAGCCTTTGGGGCAGCAGAACACATATGGTCAGAGCGATAATCAGAATTATGGACAAGCATACTATCAGCCACCTAAAAAGAAAAGTAATGTCGGACTTATAATAGGAATAGTGGTAGTAGGTGTACTTGTATTTGTTGGAATAGGTGCTTTTCTTGCCAATAAGCCATCGGATCATGTAATTGATCAGTATGCAGATCAGAATACGGATCAGTATACAAATCAGAATACAGATGATAATGGAAACAGTGATCCTGATAAAGCTAATGAAATTGAAGAAATGATGGCTGACACCTGGGAAAATCAGTCAGATGATATGACAGGCAAAAAAATGTATTTCACACATGATCTTGTGAACAAGGAAGAGAATTCCTATTGGGAGTTTCTTGATAATAAGTCAGCTAGGCTTGTTATGGGAGAAGGAAGTTATTATGAAGCTAATTATACGCACATCCGAGATGAAATTGGGATGATGTATACAGAATTTAAATTCCCGCAATACGGTCTTACTTATGATGAGCTTTTAAGAGTTACCAATGAAAGAATAGAATCGGATTCGTCCTGTAGCGGCTATGTTGTTATAGTATTTACCGATATGGTTTTGCATAATGCGGACGGTTCTACAGAGACAATGGATAATTCCACCCCGGTAATGTATTATGGCGTAACCTATGACAAGGGTGATTACACCTTATACGACATTGTGGGTGCCAATTCGGCAAGCTACTATAATTTTATATGTGACAAATAACTACAGGGAGTCAAAGGGACGGTTGGTTTGACTTCTCCTTTGCTTGGGGATGCGGATTTAAGTCAAACGAACCGTCCCTTTGACTTGTTTATAAGAATGAAAAAAGTATAAAGATACTATACTGAAGTTGAAAAAATAAAGAAATTTGATTACAACGAAACCAAGAAACAAAGAAAATGTGAAATTGGTTTATATATAGGAGGAAAGCCGATGAGTGCTGGATTGAACAGGAAAATAATCAGTATATCTTCCAAACGTCAATTAACAATACCGGGAGCATTTTTTGAAAAGCTTGGTTTTGATGACAAGGCAGAATGTATTATAAGAGACAATGAACTTGTTATTCGTCCTGCTCGTTTGGAGTCTAACGGGGAATTTGCGGAAGAAATACTTGAAGAATTAATAAATGAAGGGTATTCGGGAAAGAATCTCTTAAAAGAATTTAAGTCAAGACAATCGAAAGTCAGACCTGCCATAAAGGAAATGCTAAATGAAGCTCATAAGATGGCTAAAGGTGAAATGGAATCGATGTCATATGATGATGTATTTGGTGAGTAGGAGTGAGTAATTGGCAAATATTATTATTTCTCCTGCTACCGGTAAGTATATAAAGAATGGGTAAGACTATAAAAGGGATTATTTTGAGATTTTGGAGCAACATCTAATTAAGTGTTGCTCCAAAATTTTTTGTTCAAAAGTTAGCAAAAACTAACAAATGGTGATATTATATATCAGAATGTCGAAGTGACACTCGAGGTAAGTTTAATTATTAGTTAGCTAAAACTAACCAAAACAATTATATCAAAAGGAGTACAAGTAGTATGGATGGAGTAATCACAAAGAAGTCAAACGGAAAGCTTGGGGGAAAGGATCTGATAAATATCGGAATATATGCCGCTATTTATTGTGTGATAATGACGGCAATCTCAATGCTTGGTTTTATACCTGTTCTTATGCCGTCGCTCGCGGTGTTGTGTCCTCTTATCGGCGGAATAACAATGATGCTTTTTTATACCAAGGTAAAGAAGTTTGGAATGATAACTATCATTACTGTTTTGATCGGAGCATTTTTGTGGATAACCGGAATGGGCTATTGGCCTTTTATTTTTGGAATAATTTGCGGTGTTGTTGCGGATCTTATTGCTAAGGGTGGAAATTACGCAAGCAAGAAGATGACGATGTTAAGCCATGGAATCATGAATATTACGATTTTTGGATGTTTTCTTCCTTTGTATCTTGATATCGACGGTTACTTTGCGTCAAGAACATCTTACGGAAGTGATTATGTTAATGTGCTCAAGACTATTTTTCAGCCTTGGACAGCACCTATAATCTTGGGGTGTGCATTTGTTTTCGGTGTTCTCGGAGCACTTCTTGGAATGAGCTTTATGAAGAAGCATTTTGAGAAAGCCGGTATTGTTTAATGGAAAGTGAATTATACAATCGTAAAAAACTAAATCGAGGCCTTGTTATGGATCCTAGGACAAAGCTTCTTATCCTTATCACGATAACAACCTTTGCGCTTGGCGGTGCAGGCGGGAAAAGAGTGGAAGCACTCGTGCCGGTTTTGTGTATGATGCCTTTCCTGCTTCTTATTACGGCAAAGAGATTTAAGACGGCTGTCATAGGGATATTTTTGTTCTGGGTTACGACATTTCTTTTAGGATTTGCAAATACCCACGGCATGAGCGGATTTCTATATTACATTCTTCTTGGTTCATGCGGAATTCTGGGAAGATTTCTTCCGTGCATAATGATGGGACGTTATCTTATGGAATCAACAACGGTCAGCGAGTTTAATGCCGCAATGAAAAGAATGCACGTAAGTGACAACTTTATTATACCTATGTCTGTTATGTTTCGCTTTTTTCCAACGGTAATAGATGAAGCTGAGTCTATAGGATGTGCTATGAAAATGCGCGGAATAAGCCTTACCGGCAAGCATGCATCGAAGATCATTGAATACAGAATGGTGCCTCTTATGACATGTTGCGTCAATATAGGTGAAGAATTGTCAGCAGCTGCGCTTACAAGAGGGCTTGGCGGAAATGTAAAAAGGACAAACATCTGTAAGATAGGTTTTCGAATGCAGGATTATGTTGCAATGGCATTGTGTTTGATTCCGTGGATATTACTGATTGTGGATGTGGTGAAATGATAAAGTTTGAAAATGTAAGTTTTAATTATCCGGATTCTGATGATGCATCTGTAGAAAATATCACTTTGGAAATAAAAAAGGGCGAAGCGGTCCTTCTATGCGGAGAATCAGGATGCGGAAAGACAACGCTTGTCAGGATGATAAACGGTCTTATACCGCATTTTTATGAAGGGCGGATGAATGGACATGTTTACGTGAATGAAACGGATACCATTCAGGCTGAGCTTTATGAAACGGCAAAGATTGTCGGATCTGTTTTTCAGAATCCCAGAAGTCAGTTCTTTTGCGTTGATAGCACAAGTGAGCTGGCATTTGGACCTGAGAATATGGGGATATCCGAGAAAGAGATACTTGCAAGAATTGATAAGACGGTATCTTCCATGAATATCAGACCTCTGATGAACAGAAGTATTTTTGATATGTCGGGTGGAGAGAAGCAGAAAATAGCATGTGCTTCTGTCGATACACTTAATCCTGAAGTATGCGTTCTTGACGAACCGTCATCGAATCTCAGTCTTGAAGCAATCGATGATCTTAAAGACACATTGGATTGTTGGAAAAAAGAGGGAAGGACAATAGTGGTTGCCGAGCATAGACTATATTGGCTAAAAGACATATGCGACAGAGTCATATGTTTAAAGAATGGCAAAATAGTCTTTGACATGACGATGGATGAGTTCAAAAACTTAAGTGAATCGGAACTAAGAAGTCATGGGCTTAGATCTGTTAATGAGAATCTTGAAATGACTCCCGTAAAAGAAAGTCCTTTAGATGCAGGAAATATGATTCTTGAAAATTTTTCATACAGCTACAGAGGTTTCGATGCACTTGATATAAAAAGGCAGGAAATTCCACGCGGCGAAGTGATTGCCATAGTCGGACATAACGGGGCGGGAAAATCCACTTTTTCTAAATGCGTCTGTGGTCTTATGAAGAGTTTCAAAGGATATATTGAGATCGATGGAAAAAAATACAAATCCGGAAAGCTTCTTAAGAACGCGTATATGGTTATGCAGGATGTAAATCATCAGCTTTTCTGTGAAAGTGTTATGGATGAAGTGACACTTGGCATGGACGATGAAAATGAAGAGATAGCGCTGGAAGTTCTGGAAAAGCTTGGGCTTAAAGAATTTGCAGACAGGCATCCTATGAGTCTTTCGGGAGGGCAGAAGCAGAGAGTTGCAGTGGCAAGTGCAGTTCTTTCGGAAAAGGAAATAATATTATTTGATGAACCGACAAGCGGGCTTGATTTTTACAATATGGAGAAAGTAGCTGAACTTATAAGGTCGCTTAGAGGAAACAAAACTGTTTTTGTAGTTACACATGATCCGGATCTTATACGAAGATGCGCAACAGTTGTTCTTAGACTGGAAAAAGGTCATGTTGCTGATATTAAAATAAGCGGAGGAAATAGCAAAGATGGAAAAGAAAAAGAGCGTTATTTCGCAGCTGTTTGAGTATGCGGGGAATCACAAGTATTTTACTGTAAGTTCATGGATTCTGGCTGCGATAAGTGCGATTGTAGCACTGGTTCCATTTTATTACATATGGTGCATTATTAAAGAGGTTGTGGAAGTTCGCGATGATTTCGGAAAGGCGACACATATTGTTTCTTACGGATGGAGCGCTGTCGGGATGAGCCTTCTTGCGATGGTGATATATATCGCAGCTCTTATGTGTTCACATATTGCCGCATTCAGAGTTCAGGCAAATATGAGAACAAGGATGATGGAGCATGTAATGAAGCTTCCAATGGGATATATCGAATCACAGGGAAGCGGAAAGATAAGAAAGATAGTTGCCGATTCAAGTGCTGCTACGGAGACATTCCTGGCACACAGCCTTCCCGACAAGGCGGTAAGCTATGCAACTCCCATAGGACTTATTGCAATGCTTCTTATCTTTGACTGGAAGATAGGTCTTATCTGTCTTATTCCCGCTGTTCTGGCCTTTCTCATGATGGGCAGTATGATGGGAGAGAAGATGCAGGAAGATATGAAGGAGTATCAGAATGCCCTCGATGAGATGTCTGCCGAGGCGGTTGAATATGTAAGAGGTATACCTGTCGTAAAGACTTTCGGTCAGTCTGTATTTTCTTTTAAAAGATTCAAAGATGCGATTGATAAATATGAAAAGTGGACTATTACCTATACTGTCGGCATGAGGATGCCTATGATAGGCTTTACAACGGCGGCAAATGCGATATTTGCTGCGCTTGTGGCATGCAGTTTTATTTTTGCAAGAAATACGGTAACGGATCCGTTTTTGTATAACATTCTTTTCTACATCATAATCACACCCATTCTCACGGTTACACTTATGAAAGTGGCATACGCGGGAGAGAGTCAGATGATAGTAAAAGATGCTCTTGAGAGGATGTATTCTCTTTTGGAAGTTGAACCGCTTAGAGAGGCAGCAGATCCTAAGATGCCTAAAGATAGCGGAATCAGCATAGACAATATCAAATTTACTTATGACGAAAACAAGATGAATGCGATAGACGGCATCACACTTGATATTAAGCCCGGTGAGCATGTTGCGTTTGTCGGACCTTCGGGAGGCGGTAAGACCACGCTCGCTTCACTTATCGCAAGGTTCTGGGATGTTAAAGAGGGCAGTATTAAGATTGGTGGCGTCGATGTAAAAGATATTGCGACCAACGAGCTTATGAAGCAGGTTTCATACGTTTTTCAGGACAGTAAGCTTCTTAAGATGTCAATCTTAGACAATGTCAGAATGGGAAGACTTGACGCTACGGATGAGGAAGTTATTAAGGCTCTTAAAGATGCAATGTGCTGGGATATTATAGAAAAGCTTCCCAATGGCATACACACGATGATCGGAAGTAAGGGCACTTACGTATCCGGAGGAGAGGCACAGAGAATCTCTATTGCAAGAGCGTTCCTTAAGAATGCGCCGATTCTGATTCTCGATGAAGCGACAGCTTTTGCAGACCCTGACAATGAGATCATGGTTCAGCAGGCGTTTGCAAATCTGTCAAAAGACAAGACCGTAATAATGATCGCACACCGCTTATCTACAGTTGTTGATGCCGATAAGATATGCGTTTTGTCAGGCGGAAAAGTGGCAGAATCAGGTAAACATGATGAGCTTCTTAAAAAGAACGGTATCTACAGCCATATGTGGAATGAATATCAGAAATCTGTTAATTGGAAGGTAGGTAAGGGCGCATGAGTATAATGGAAAAAATGCAACACAAATATGCGCTTTCGGAGCAGGGTACCAAAGATATGGTGAAAGCTTTCGGAGCGTGCACTTTAGCAAATCTTGCACAGATGATGCCTGTTGGTATTCTTTTTACAATGGCAGGGGATCTGCTTTCAGGCAGTATTCCCAAGGAACATGTAATACTGTTTGTGGTAGGCGGTCTTATTTGCCTTTTTCTTATCGCTTTTACGGAGTATCTGCAGTATAATGCAACTTTCTTTTCAACCTACGTAGAGAGTGGTGTAAGAAGGCGTTCGCTTGCGGAAAAGCTTAGAAAGATCCCTCTTTCTTTTTTTGGTAAAAAAGATCTTGCCGATCTTACAAATACAATCATGGCCGACTGTGCTATGATCGAGACTGCTTCGTCGCACTGGCTGCCGGAACTTGTGGGAGCATTTATTTCAACTACAATCGTGGTTGTCAGCCTTTTCTTCTTTGATGCGAGAATGGCTGTTGCGGCAGTATGGGTGCTTCCCGTAGCTTTCATCATAGTCTTTACATCAAGAAGTGTTATGCATGCTGTAAACCGAAGAGGAAGCAGATACAAGGTTGCATGTCTTGACGGAATTCAGGAAGCGCTTGAGACTGTGCGTGATCTAAAGGCATACAATGCGCAGGATTCATATATGGTAGGACTTACGCAGAAGATTAAAGATGTTGAGTCTCACAATATTTTCTCGGAGTTCTTAAATGCAGCATTTGTCTGCAGCGCGCAGATGATTCTTAAATTGGGAATCGGTACAGTTGCCGTAACGGGATCGGCACTTCTTATCAAAAATGAAATTGATGTTGTTACATTCTTCATGTACTTACTTGTAGTATCAAGGATGTATGAACCTCTTCAGATCGCACTTCAGAATTTCTCGGCACTTATTGCGACAGATACACAGTGCGAGCGAATGGATGAAATCTTTTCACATTATGAGCAGACAGGAACGGAGGAACTTACCAATAGCGGATATGATATTGAGTTTAAGAATGTAAAGTTCTCCTACGAGGACGGGGAGACTGTTCTTAAAGATGTGAGCTTTGTGGCTAAGCAGGGCGAGGTTACAGCGCTCATCGGACCTTCGGGAGGCGGTAAGACTACGGTTTCAAGACTTGCTTCAAGATTCTGGGATATCGACGCAGGCCGGATTACGGTTGGCGGAATGGATATTTCGAAGATCGATCCCGAGAAGCTTTTGTCGATGTATTCAATCGTCTTCCAGAATGTTACTCTTTTCAATAATACAGTACTTGAGAATATCAGGATCGGTAGAAAAGAGGCTACGGATGAAGAAGTTATGGCAGCAGCTAAGCTTGCTCACTGCGATGAATTCATAGAGAAACTTCCCGATGGATACAATACGCTGATCGGCGAGAATGGATCTGAGCTTTCAGGCGGTGAACGTCAGAGAATTTCTATAGCAAGAGCATTCCTTAAGGATTCACCGATTATCCTCATGGATGAAGCAACTGCCTCTCTAGACGTAGACAACGAATCGCTCATTCAGGAAGCAATCAGTGACCTTATAAAGGACAAGACGGTTCTTATAATCGCACATCGTATGAGAACGGTAGACGGAGCGGACAAGATAGTTGTGCTTAAGGATGGAACTGTTGCAGAATCAGGTAGTCCTTCAAAGCTTAGGGAGAGTGATGGAATCTACAAGCACATGATCTCTGTTCAGATGCAGTCTGAGAAGTGGAAGATGGCATAACATACGTAACGCTTCATAGTAAGTACAGAGGAAGCAAGTTATCTGGAGAGATGACTGTGCTTTTTGTCTTGAGGCAGAAAATAGCGACTTCAGGACATCTGTTTTAGATAACCGAGAGTTGATTGAAAATCATATCATTTTGACGTATTATGATGGTGAGAAGATATGTAACTGGAAGGAATTATAATGGCTGAACAGACAGGAATTGCAAACAGCATTGATACAGCAGATCAGGAGGCACAGTACGATACTTGCGTTAAGAAGCTTTTATCAAATAGACTTGTCCTTGCATGGATAATGAAAGAGTGTGTATCGGAGTTCAAACAGTTTTCTGTTGCGCAGATAGCAAAGGACTGTATTGAATGTGAACCACAGGTATCAAAGGTAGCAGTTGATCAGGATGAACTTGATAAAGATGAAATTCAGTATCTTGAGGATATGTCCGATAAAAGAATAGAGGGAAAGAACACAGAAGATAACTCGATAAAGGAAGGAAAAGTTTTCTACGATATCAAGTTTTCGGCTGTGGTTCCGGATTCGAAAGAGCCTGTTCAGCTTTTTATTAACGTAGAGGCTCAGAAATCGGACAAAACACCGTACCCGCTTATAAAGAGGGCACTGTATTATGTTAGCAGAATGATAAGTGCACAGAAGAATACAGTGTTCACGAAGAAGCATTATGAAAAGATACGCAAGGTATACTCTATCTGGATTCAGATGGATGTAGATGAAGCAAATAAAAATACCATCACAAAGTATAGTGTGACCGAAGAACAGATTATTGGTAATGTTCCTGAAAAAGAAAGCAATTATGATCTTATGACGGTTTTGATGCTTAGGCTTGGATCTGCTGAAGAAGCTAATGATAAGCCGATACTGAGATTGTTGGATGTTTTGCTATCTTCAGAAACAAAGCCGGAGGAAAAGAAGAGCATTCTTGAAAATGATTTTGACATCCCAATGACGAAGTCAATGAGTGAGGAGGCGAATACTATGTGTAATTTAGGCGAAGGAATTAGAGAAAGAACAGTTATAGAAAATACTGGAAATACAATTATTAAGATAATGATCAATAAGAATCTTTCATTTGATGATGCTTATGATTTAATTTATTGTGAAGAGGACAGGGACGATATTAAGGCATATGTTGATGCGCATATGGCTGTAGCAAAATAATCACTCTGTTTTTTGTGATTGAATAATTATTATGCACTTAGAGCAGTAGATCAGAAATGGTCTGCTGCATTTTTTTTAAATACAAGGAAATTTCCAGTAAGTGTTTCTGTACCCGAGTAGCTATAATTTTAGCTACTCGGTACAGCTATTATTTCTAATAAACTTGGCATAACACATTTTTATTCCAGCAAATCTGTCATGCTCTTAATGCTTAGTGCAACCGTTGATGTGTTATGCAGAAGTGACGTTGTTGTGGGGCTGAATATTCCAAACATTCCCATAAGGATGAGGAATGAGTTGAATCCAAGTATTGTGCGATAGTTAAAGTCAATTCTGTCCATCAATTTAGTGCTTAGTTCTTTTAAGGTTATGAGCACCGAAAGGTCGTCGGAAGAAATGGTGATATCGGCTATCTCTCTTGCAATTGAAGCACCGGTGCTTACGGCAATTCCCGCATCAGCTTCGGAGAGAGCGGGAGAGTCGTTTATCCCGTCACCGACCATTACGACTTTGCGCCCTGCTTCGTGTTCCGCTTTGATAAATGCAGCTTTGTCTTCAGGCAGAACTTCTGAGAAATACTTGGTCACACCCGTTTTTGAAGCGACCGATGCGGCAGTTCTTTCGCTGTCGCCTGTCATCATTACGATATTTTCAAATCCGATGTTCTTTAGCTTCTTTATAACTGACGGAGCTTCTTCTCTGATAGGATCTTCGATAAGTATGACGGCTGACAAAACTCCGCCTATTGCCATATATAGGTGCGAATACTCATTTGGAAGATTGTCAAAGCGTTCTTTTTCTGTTTCGGGAATAGTGCATCCTTCATCTTCGAAAATGAAATGATGGCTTCCGATACATACTTTCTGATTATCGATGGTACTTGAAATTCCATGTGCGACGATGTACACAGCCTTAGTATGTTTTTCTTCATGTGACAGGTTTTTATCTTCGGCAGCCTTAACAACAGCATTGGCGATGGAGTGAGGATAGTGTTCCTCAAGGCATGCTGCGAGTCTTAGCATTTCATCCGCATCCGTGCCGTTAAATGTTATAACATCATGGACTTTGGGATTGGCATAAGTAAGAGTGCCCGTCTTGTCAAAGACAATTGTAGTTGCATCGGCTACGGCTTCCATAAATTTGCCGCCTTTTACCGAGATTTTATGATTTCCGGCTTCGCGCATTGCGGAAAGAACGGCAATAGGGATTGACAATTTAAGTGCACAGCAGAAATCCACCATCAGAATAGATGTAGCTTTTGTGGCATCCCGTGTAAAAAGCCATGTAAGGAGAGTTGCACCAAATGTGTACGGAACAAGCCTGTCTGCGAGGTGGGAAGCATGTGCTTCGGTGTCTGATTTGAGTTTTTCCGACTCTTCGATCATTGTTACGATTCGGTCGTATCTTCCCGAGCCCTGAGCTTTTTGCACGGATATGATAAGTTCGCCCTCTTCAAGTACGGTTCCCGCGTATACAAGGGAGTCCGTTGTTTTATGAACGGGAGCGGATTCACCTGTCATTGCCGCCTGATTAACGGAGGCATCGCCGTGTAAAACAATTCCGTCCAAAGGAATCATGCTTCCTGTGCGGACTACTATGTTGTCACCAATTTTTACATCGGAAATATTTACAAGAATTTCCTGAGAATCATCTGTTATAACCCAGACTTTGTCTATATTAAGTGACATTGCCCTTGCAAGGTCGTCCACAGATTTTCTGTGTGTCCATTCTTCCATTATCTCGCCGATTTTCAGAAGAAAGATTACAGAACCTGCGGTATTGTGATCTCCGCGAAGCAAAGAAACTCCGATACTTGTTGCGTCTAGAACGGATACTTCGAGTTTTCCCTGCAGAAGAGTTTTAATTCCACTGATGATATACGGAATAGCTTTCCAAATGATTATCAGCCTGCCGATAGAAGCGGGCAGGAACAGCTGATTGAGTACCTTTCGTGCAATATGAAAGAACATCTCATCTTCATATTCTATGCGAAGTTCACGTCCGGTATGTTCGGGGACCGCTACTTCGGTATTTATAATGTCAAAACTCGCGAGCGAAGATAAGACTTCATCACGTCTGTTTTGGTCAAAAAATATGATGGCATTTGATGTTCTTTCATTTACAGAAACTTTTTTTACATAATCAAAAGAGTCCAGATAATACTCAAGTCGGTCGGCTTCGAAAGGCGTCATGTGCGACCGGTATAAATGGACTCTCATTCTTTCTTTTGATTCATGAAGTATTTTACATCTCATACAGCGCCTCTTGCTTATACTCCTGCATTTTCAAGGACGGCCTTGGCATCAGCGATTTCTTTTTCTCTTTCTTTGGCATATCTGCTTTCGTTGATCTCTTTTGCGTCAGCGCTGATATCCTGGCAGTTTTCCTTGATGTTCGTATATGTTTCCATAACTGAATCTTTGCAACGATATGCAGCGGCGGTTATATGAGTGTAGCATTTCTTTGCATCATTGCTTCCAAGAATTTTAACTCCTGCCGTTCCAACCAAAAAACCACAGGCTATCTTTCCAACTGTACTCCACTTGATCATAAGTTATCCTTTCTGTGCATTTTATAAAAATGCGCATATCATTTAATGTTTTGGTAATTAATCATTATAGGAAGATAGAATTTCAAATGGAAGATATGTGCGGCATTGCAAACGAGAAGATTTCTCAACAACAAAACTTTTGGCCAATAATGCAAAAAAGTTATTTCAAACCTGCTTGTTTAAGTGCTTCATTGTAAGCATCTTTTACAGCCCCGGTTGAAAAGGTTGCACCGCTTACGGTATCGAAATCTGCAAGAGGATCTTGCTTTATCTTATCAACCAGTTCCTCTGAATAATGCTTGTAGTCACTTTCATCTTCGTAATCGGGAAGAGTAATATCGGTAACTTCTCCGTTTTCTACTTTTATCTTAACCGTTATATCACCTGTGTATCCAAAGCTCGTAGCGCTGTAAACACCGTCGGTGACTGATAATGAGTTTGCGCTTGATTCGGTGCTTTCGGAAGATGTGCTCATATCATCCGAAACATTTTTAGGATTCGAAACGGTGGTTATATAAAGATAGAAGATAAGCGAAACAAAAGTAACAAGGATAAGTGATATATATCTGAATTTATCAAGGTTAAAGTCCTTGTGAGAAGCGCTGTAAGCTTTTAGAGGGCGACAGATAAAATACCACAAGAATATGATCGAATACATAAAGATATTCAGAGCGGATCTTGAATCGCCTCTCAGTGCGCCTTTTACATACAGCAAGAGTATGTGTACATAGATCATTGGGTAAAAGATATATGCAAAACGCTGTAATTTTTTCCAGGCCTTCGGATTCATTTTTTTTCTGATCTTAATAAAAGATGTAATGAACAGAGGAATCATGATGCACAGCATGATAACTGAAAAGATATACAGTGCGGATGCATTTGGAGATAACAGGGCAGAAAAAGAAAAAACGTGTCCCAAAGCCAGAATTGATGCGATTATCGACAGCGGCCCTCTTATAGACATAAGGAGCTTTATTGGCTGTGATCCGTTTTTAAATGTTGCCGCATACATTACCAGGACAAAAAACGAGGTGGCAAGACCTGCTTTTGTGAACATGGGAAATATGTATGTTCCTACAAAACCGCCGGGGGTTATCCCCTGCAACTGTAAGATGATTGTTGCAAGGGAAAGGATTGAAAAAATCACATAAAAGGGTATTGGATTTTTTTGCAGCGGTTTTTCAAACAGGAGAACAAATAATATGGCTGTCAGTAAGGATATGAAAATAATCATGCAATATTGCTCCTTTTTGAAAAAATATATCTGTTATTTCTATGTTATTTCTTTGGCTCTTCTTTTGCGGGAGCCACTTCGGTGATATCAACATCAAGTGTGACATCGGGATATCCCGAAGATTTTACAATTACTTTAAATGTACCTGTCTTGTCAAAAACATTTGAGACAGTCTTGTCGACAGTGCCGTCTTCTTTGATGAGCTTTGCGCCTTTATGGCCTGTTCCGGATACTTCGTTGCCGTTGACGTCATAAGCTTCGATGTTCTTGATATATGCGGCGAACTCTTCGTCTGAAACACCATCAGCTTTCACTATACCGTCTTTATCGGCTTTTGCAACAGCTTTGTCTGTCGAAAGAACAAAATCGGCTGTATAAGGTGCATAGACACCTGACTTATCGCTTATGGTAAGAGTGTATTTACCTGCAAGGGCTTCTTTCCATGTGATATTTGTTCCGTCACATGTGATATCGCTGCTGTCACCTTCAACTGAATATTCAGGTTCATAATCTTCAGGGAAACCGCTTGTTTTAACGGTAGTTGTATTACTTGTAAGTGCCGCATCGGCAGCAGTTATCTCGTTATCGAATTTTAAAGGAAGGTAGAGGTTAACACTTGCTTTTTTTACGCCTTCCGGTGTATAAAGTACGATCTCGTCGATTGTCTTTCCGGGAAGATCTGCATACGGAAGATATGCAACAGTGTTGCCGTGTGGCTCTTTATAGCTTTCCGTTGTTGCAAATGCAATCTCAAAGCCGCGCCATACATTTTCAAGTGAACGCATTCCGTAAGTCTTTCCTTCTGTTGTATGAATGGTTGCGGCAGATACGACCTGTGAAGAAAGTGATTCATCAAGATCAATCTCATAGTCACCCCAGTGTGTGGCTGTATTTATACTTGCTTCTCCGGCTGAAAAATCTTCGGCATCGCCCATGGTCTTACTGAATGAATATTTTCCGGAAGCATCTGCTGAAAGTTCTTTATAATTCTTTGGAATTTCTGCAAGCTCGACATAAGAGTAGTCGGCAGCGTCATATAAAGCTGCTTCGTCGCTTACTTTTAAGCTTTCATCAATTGTAGTGCCTTCAGGAATGCAGACAGGGAAACTTACACCTAAGATTTTGCTGTTATCTTTAAGATGATATGTACCACCTGTGAGTTTATCGTTTGCGGCTTTATTCATTGTTGCACTTGATACGGCATCAACGTCTTCCCCGCCTTCAAATTCATTTGCAAAGAAATCCCCGTACGGGATGTTCATTTTTACAAATGTTCCCGCTATGCTTGCGCTGTCAGATGATTCATCTGTAGCACTTTCGGCATTGCTTGATGCATCGGAAGCGGACTGCTCCCCGGCGTCCTTTCCACATCCTGCAAGAGAAAGTGTAAGCATGGCGGCGCAGATGACTGATAAAACTTTGATTTTCATAGTTAGAGCTCCTCTCTTAAATTAGATAAATGATGGTTAGCCAGAGCTAACAAGCTACCAATGAAGTCTATCATAGATTTTGTGGCTATAATATGCGCAAAATAAACAAAAAATAGCAAATAGTTACCAAGAACTAACGAAAAAATGTTGACAAAGTAGTTAGTGGGTGCTAACATGTACTCAGTTGGGTTAGTCTAACATGTTATATACGTATGTTTAAAGAAATCTCCTACACAAAATGCCGCATCTTGCCAGTGCGGCATTTTTCTGCGGTTTTAGGATATTTAATGTTTTTTTGATTATACTGTTGACAAATATTCTTAATAAGAATATTCTAGGTGTGTGGTTAGCTGTAGCTAATATTTATTATGCGATGCTAACTTGAGTTACAGGAGGGTAATATGACACTTAATGACGCAGTACTGGGTAAAGAATACATAATTGATGCTATAGACACGGATGGAGATGAGGAGATGGAAAGTTTCTTGTTTTCTCTGGGTTGTTACAGCGGAGAGAAGATTACGGTTGTTGATAAGAAACGTAATCTTGTGGTCGCTATTAAGGATGCAAGATATAATATCGATCCTGAGTTAGCGAGCGCTATCAATATCTGAGGAGGCGCAGGAAGCTGCTTTTCCATAAATTTTTTTAAACGATTTTAGGAGGATGTGTAATGAGAATCGCAATGGCAGGTAATCCCAACAGTGGAAAAACGACCATGTACAACGCTCTGACAGGAAGGAGCGAGAAGATTGGTAACTGGGCGGGAGTTACTGTTGACAAGAAAGAGCATGCTATTAAAAAGAGTTATTATGACGGTGACAAGGAGCTGATCGCTGTAGATCTGCCCGGAGCATATTCAATGTCACCTTTTACTTCTGAGGAGAGCATCACAAGTGCTTATGTAAAGAATGAGCACCCCGATGCGATAATAAATATCGTTGATGCAACAAATTTAAGCAGAAGCCTTTTCTTTACAACACAGTTACTCGAACTTGGAATTCCTGTTATTGTTGCACTTAATAAGAATGACGCCAACGATAAAAAGGGCAATTCAATTGATGAGAAAGCTCTGTCAGAGAAACTTGGATGTCCCGTTATCAAGACGGTTGCCACATCAGAGAACGGTCTCAAGGAAGTAGTGAAAGTTGCTGCATCACTTGAGGGAAAAGGACAAAAGGAACCTTACAGACAGGGAGATGTAGACGTTCATGACAAGGCAGCGGTTGAAGCGGCTGACAGAAAGCGCTTTGAATTCGTAAATAAGATCGTAAGCGAAGTTGAGAATCGTAAGGTACTCACAAAGGATAAGAATTTCGGTGACAAGATTGATAACGTCATCACACATCCTGTTATCGGAATAGTTGTTTTTGCTGCGATCATGTGGCTTGTGTTCTATATTTCACAGACAACGGTCGGAACATGGCTTGCCGATATGCTTGCCGGATGGATTGAGAGTTTCCAGGGAATGGTCGGTGATGCAATGGCAGATGCCAATCCGCTTCTTTATGCACTTCTTGTAGATGGTATTATCGGCGGCGTAGGAGCGGTTGTAGGATTCCTTCCTCTTGTTATGGTAATGTATTTCCTTATCGCGCTTCTTGAAGATTGCGGATATATGTCAAGAGCAACAGTAGTTCTTGATCCTATCTTTAAGAGAGTAGGCCTTTCAGGAAAGTCGGTTATCCCTATGATCATCGGAACAGGTTGCGGTATTCCTGCAATCATGGCTTGCCGTACTATCAGAAATGAGAGAGAAAGACGTGCAACAGCTATGCTTGCAACATTTATGCCTTGCGGAGCCAAGCTTCCCGTTATCGCACTTTTTGCAGGCGCATTTTTCCCTGAATCAAGATGGGTAAGCTTTATCTGCTATATGGGTGGTATCTTACTTATCCTTATCGGAGCGCTTCTTATCAAGGCTATTACAGGTATGAAGTACAGAAAGAGCTTCTTTATCATTGAGCTTCCCGAGTACAAGGTACCAAGCCTTATGTTTGCGGTAAAGTCAATGCTTGAGAGAGGTAAGGCATACATCATAAAGGCAGGAACTGTAATTCTTGTATGTAATACAGTAGTTCAGATCATGCAGACATTTGACTTTAGCTTCAATCCTGTAGAAGAAGGTATGGAAGGTACATCAATCCTTGCAGGTGTAGCAGGACCTTTTGCTTATCTTCTTGTCCCTGTAGTTGGCATTTTGAGCTGGCAGCTTGCAGCGGCAGCTATCACAGGTTTTATTGCAAAAGAGAATGTTGTCGGAACTATAGCTACCGTTTATGCAATTTCAAACCTTATCGATACGGAAGAGCTTGAGCTTATCGGAGAAGGTAATGCTGTTGCTGCGGTAATGGGAATTACAAAGGTTGCAGCTCTTGCATATCTCATGTTCAATCTTTATACACCTCCGTGCTTCGCGGCTTTGGGTGCGATGAACTCTGAGATGAAGTCTGCAAAGTGGCTCTGGGGAGCAATCGGACTTCAGCTTGCTTCAGGATTTACGGTTGGATTCCTTGTATACCAGATCGGAACACTTATTACAACAGGAACAGTAGGTGCAGGATTTGTTGCAGGTCTTGTTGCAATTGTAATATTTGCGGGTATCATTACATATCTTATCAAGAGAACACAAAAAGAAATGGTACTTGAATATAAACTTGATTAATAATCTGTAAGCCCGTTTAAAGCGGGCTTACTTAATAACAAAAGGTTAGCTTAAGCTAACATGGAGCAGACGGAATAGTATGATGACTTTTTAAATTGGAGACAAGATTATGAATGATGAACAGATAATCATGATGCTACGAAACAACGGAATGCGAATAACTAAACAGAGAAAAATTGTGGCTAAGGTTATTGCTGAGAATGATGGTGTTTCATGCAAGACAATATGTTGCATCGTCAAGAATAAAGACGAATCAATAGGAACAGCAACTGTTTATCGTATGATAAAAGAATTGGAGGACATTGGGGCTGTTGAGAGAATAGACATGATCAAACATAATTGACGGCACCATTCCATAGAACAAGGAATTATTATGCAATTAGAATTACAGAATATCAAAAAATCGTATGGCGAGGGTGGAAGCCGTATTGAAGTACTCAAAGATATAAGCCTCGGCATTGAAAAAGGCGAGTTTGTGGTGCTTCTTGGACCGTCAGGTTCCGGGAAGTCTACTCTTCTTAATATAATCGGAGGAATCGATACTGCCGATTCGGGAAAGATAATAATAAGGGAAAAGAGTATGGCAGATATGGACGAAAAGGCGCTTACTTCGTACAGAAGAGAACACCTTGGGTATATTTTTCAGATGTACAATCTTATCCCAAACCTCACAGTGAGAGAAAATATAGAGGTGGGGGCATATCTTTCCAAGAATCCGCTTGATATCGATGAGATCATAGAGGTTCTTGGTCTCAAAGAACACCGGAATAAAATACCGAGTCAGTTGTCGGGAGGACAGCAGCAAAGATGCTCGATAGGAAGAGCAATCGTAAAGAATCCGGATATTCTTTTGTGTGACGAACCCACAGGAGCCCTCGATTACAACACTTCCAAAGAGATTCTTGCACTTATCGAAAGAGTTAATAAGGAATATGGAAATACAGTCATCATGGTCACACACAATGATGCCATAAAAAATATGGCTGATTTTGTTGTGAAATTGCGAGATGGCGTTATAAGGAAGAGTTACAGAAATGAAACGAAACAAACAGCAGCAGAGCTCGACTGGTAAGATAAGAAAACCGCTTAACAAAAGACTTATCAGAGAACTTACAGGCGATATCGGAAAATATATTGTTATTTTTATTCTGCTTGTTTTTTCAATAGGTTTTGTTTCGGGGTTCATAGTTGCCGGTGAGAGCATGATCAAAGCTTATAATGAGAGCTTTGAAAAATATAACATAGAAGATGGGAACTTCAGAACAGAAGAGAAAATAACCGCGACGCAAAAAGAGCGGATTGAGAAAAAAGGAGTTTCCATATTTGAAAACTTCTATATAGAAAAAGAATTTGATAACAACACAAAACTTAGAATATTTGCAAACAGGGAACAGATAGATAAGGTATGCGTGATGGAGGGAAGGCTTCCGGATGACCTTTATGAGATTGCGATAGACAGAATGTATGCAGATAATAACGGGCTGAGTGTCGGAGACAAACTGGTTTCGGGAAGCGAGAGCTATGAGATTGTAGGTCTCGTGGCATTGTCTGACTACAGCGCACTTTTTTACAGCAATAACGACATGATGTTTGACGCATCTGCATTTGGTGTTTCAGTTGTATCGGATAAGCAATTTGCGGAATATGATGAAGCTAAGCTTCGTTACAACTATGCCTGGCTGTATGACGATAAACCACAGACTGACGAAGAAGAGAAAAAAGCTTCTGACGATCTGATGGACGTTCTGGCTAATATTGTTTCCATCGAGAATTTTGTTCCGGGATATCTTAATCAGTCGATTACATTCACGGGAGAAGATATTGTCGGCGACAAGGCAATGATGGAAGTTCTTTTGTACATAATAATCATCATTGTTGCTTTTGTATTCGGAGTTACGATCAATAACACTATACATAAAGAGGCTACTGTAATAGGTACGCTCAGGGCGTCAGGATATACGATAAATGAGCTTATAAGACATTATATGTCAATGCCGCTGATAGTGACCGTTATCGCTGCAATTATCGGAAACATTCTGGGATATACATGTTTTAAGAACGTATGCGTTGCTATGTATTACGGAAGCTATTCACTTCCTACATATGTGACAATCTGGAGCGCGGAGGCATTTTGGAAGACAACGGCGATTCCCGTAGTGATAATGATCTTTATTACTTACTTTATCCTTAGGAGGAAACTTAGCCTTAGTCCTCTTAAGCTTATCAAGCGTGACCTTAGCGGAAAGAAACCGCGCGCTGCGATTGCTTTGAATAAAAAGATAAGGTTTTTTGACCGTTTTCGTATACGAATTCTTATTCAGAATAAGAGCAGTTACATAATTCTTTTTATGGGGCTGTTGTTTGCAAACCTGCTTCTCTTTTTCGGAATGATGCTTCCTCCGCTTCTTGTGCATTACCAGGGGATAGTGACGCAGAATATGCTTGCAAAGCACACATATATGCTTCAGATTCCGGCAGGGGCGATAGATGACGAAGATGAATTGTCGACGGCTTTTTCATATGTCTTTTTACTGAACAAGATAAGTACAAATAATCCGACGGCGGAGAAATTCTCTGCTTACGGACTTAAGACAACGGGTGAAGGCGGAAGCAGAGTTGAAGATGTAAGTCTGTACGGGATAAAAGAGAACAGTAAGTTTATTCACGCTGACTTTGATGATAAGACGGTTCTTATTTCATCGGCGTATGCAGATAAGTACGGGCTTAAAGAAGGCGATGTGATAACGCTTAAAGAGCCTTACGAAGATAAGTATTACGGCTTTAATGTAACGGGAATATATGACTACGACGGCGGAATTGCTGTCTTTATGAGCAAAAAACATCTAAATGACATAATGGGACTTTCGGAAGATATGTTCTCGGGATATTTCTCCGATACGGAGATTACTGATATTGAAGATAAGTACATTGGTACTGTCGTAGATGAAGAGTCGCTTACAAGAGTGTCGAGGCAGCTTATGATTTCGATGGGGAAACTCATGTACATGGTAGACGGGTTCTCGGTGGTCATGTTTATTGTGCTGATATATCTTTTGTCCAAACTTATCATCGAAAGGAATGTGCAGTCGATATCTATGGCTAAGATTCTGGGGTATACGGGAAAAGAGGTCGCTGCGCTGTATATAGTTCCCACGGCGCTGGTGGTCGTGGCTTCGCTCCTTATTTCGTACCCGATATTGTCTTATGTTATGGTCGGAATATTCAGAGTTATGTTAAAGCAGATGATGAGCGGCTGGATGGTTATCTGGCTTGATCCGTCGGTTTATGTAAAGATGTTCCTCATGGGAATAATTACTTATGCGGTTGTTGCCGTTATTGAGTACAGGAAGATAGGTAAGATTCCGATGAGTGAAGCACTTAAGAATGTTGAGTGACAGATTTTGGGTAAATTATTCGATGTGAACTATGCAAGTTTGAGCTTGCCGGATAAAAAAGATGAGGATGAAAAAAATATGGGATTATTTAAAAAGTATGTAAATCAGGTGAGTAAACCGGAAGGCTTTCTGGGAAAGATGATGATTGATACTATGAACGGCGGACATGCGAAGATGGCTGACTGGGGAATGTCGCACCTTCAGACAATTGCGCCGGATGAAATTTTGGAAGTTGGGTGCGGAGGCGGAAGAAATGCATCTGCGCTTATGAAGAAATATCCTTCTTCTAAGCTTACTGCAATTGATTATTCGGAGTTATCTGTTGAGAAGGCCAAGGCATTTAACGCGGATATGATAGCGAGTGGAAGATGTAAGGTGCAGAAGGGGAATGTTGCCGAGCTTAATATGAATGAGCAGTTTGATCTTGCTACGGCTTTTGAGACCATTTATTTTTGGCCGGGACTTGAGAAATGTTTTGGTGAAGTGAATAAGGCGCTTAAGCCCGGTGGAACATTCATGATCGTAAATGAATCTGACGGAATGGACAAGGCAAGTCTTGGATTTGAGAAGATTGTTGAAGGCATGAAATGTCATACGATCGATGATATCAAGAGTGCGCTTAAAGGAGCCGGATTTAAGAATGTTGTTGCGGATCATCATGGAAACAAGCCGTGGATAACGGTTATCGCAAAGAAGTGATAAAGGAATAAGCAATTCGTATATTATAAGGTGTCTAAATTTACATTTGATGACTTCTCAAATGAAATTACACATATATATTCGTGAGGTACTGAGTATGTCAAATATTATAATAGCAGCGATTTTGGCAATGATTTTGTTCGCGGCTTTTAGCGGAGCGATTAAACACTTTAAGGGTGAAGGAGGTTGCTGCGGAGGTGGCGGCTCTACAGTGAAAGAACCGGACAAAGAGCTTGCCGGTCCTGTTATAAAGACTAAAGTGTTTGAAATAGAAGGAATGCACTGTGAAAACTGTGTAAACCGAGTTAAGCGCGCAATAAACAGAATTGACGGCGTTTCAGCCAAAGTCAATTTAAGAAAAAAAGAGGCGGTTGTCAGCTACGATAGGGAAGTTGACGACAGCTCTTTTACCAAAGATATTGAAGCTTTGGGATATACAATTACGGAGAAATGAGGAAGAACACGCCAAGCAGCCGGAGCATGCATTGTGTAAAGGTGCATTATAGGGGCGCTAGGTAAAGGTTGCGAGGCTGAATAAGAGAAAGTATGCCTCAAGAGAATGAAAATCATGATGTAAGGCATACAATACGAAGATGATGCGAAGCGGAACAAGAGAAAATATGCCTTAAGAGAACGAAAATCATGATGTAGGGCATACAATACGAAGAAAATGCGAGGCTGAATAAGGGAAAATATGCCTTAAAAGAACGAAAATCATGATGTTGGGCATACGTTATGAAGAAAATGTGAGCCAGAACAAGAGAAAGTATGCCTCAAGAGAACGAAAATCATGATGTAGGGCATACAATACGAAGATGATGCGAGGCTGAATAAGTGAAAGTATGCCTCAATAGAATGAAAATCATGATGTAAGGCATATTTTAATAAGAGAATGCAGCGTTGAAACGGTACACTGCGAATAGACTATTTTGATATTACGGTAGCTTGCATAAGCCCTTAATATAACATAATTTTAGGAAAGGGGAAGTATGTCCGGATCTATCACAATAGTAATCGGACAATACGAAAAAACATGGAAAAAAATTATTTTGACTTAACAGAGAGAGTGGCACTTATCACAGGATGTTCCTCGGGACTCGGAGTGCAGATGGCTAAAGCGCTTGCATCACAGGGATGCAATATCGTAGCTGTTGCCCGTCGTAAAAATCTTATTGATGAGGTTGCAAAAGAGATCGCTGAAAAGTATAAGGTTAAGGCGATAGGCGTTACATGTGATATCACAAGCACAGAAAACGTAGAAAATGCTGTTGATATTGTGATGCAGAAATTTGGAAGAATTGATATTCTTATCAACAATGCAGGCACGGGATCGGGAGCTACAGTTGCCGAGAATGTTGAAGACTCGCAATTTGAAGGTGAAGTTGCGATAGATCTTACAGGAAGTTTCAAAATGGCAAGAGCGGTTGCAAAGAAAGCAATGATTCCCGCTACATATGGCAGAATTATAAATATTGCTTCCATGTACGGACTTGTTGGAAATAACATTGCTCCTGCGGTTGCATATCATGCAGCAAAGGGTGGTGTAGTCAATCTTACAAGAGCGCTTGCTTCCGAGTGGGGAAATAAGGGCATTACGGTAAATGCGATCTGTCCCGGATATTTTGAAACACCGCTTACAAAAGAAACTTTGGACAGCGAGTTCTTCCAGCAGTACGCGCGAACAATGATTCCCATGCAGCGCTATGGAAAAGAAGGAGAGCTTGACAGTGCGGCAATCTTCCTTTCATCTCCGGCAAGTACATATGTAAATGGAGTTATCCTTCCCGTTGACGGCGGATATACGGCCATGTAAAAGTGCAAAATTGTGAAAAAACAATCCCGGACAGCCTCCGGGATTGTTTTTTCATATCATAGCAATTTCTTTCCTATGATACAAAAAGCGCTCCGCTTGAGCTAAGTACTAGTGCGTGCCATACAGAGTATGGATGCGCAGATGAATCATTCATGCTAAGACTTATGTGCATCGGCGATTAAAGTGGCTTTTGCATCTCTGTAGAATATTGGCGACAGGACAGAACTTGATTATAACGTGATACTATGGTTAAACTAGAGATGGAGTTATTTGTGGGTATAATGGTAACATAAGGTAAAAATTGATTTAGGAGAGAAAAGATATGAGAAGAGTGGCGTTAACCCTTGTTTTGACTATTACTGCATTATCGATGATGAGCTGCGGCAAAAAAGAAAAAGATATCGCTGAGACAATTGAGGAGATATACGATGATGGGGCTGACGATGGCTCTACATCTGATAATATTTCCCGGGAAGCAAATGAAGATTCGGCAGATGGCCTTGTATCAGTTCTTAAAGATTATAATGCACAATTGGATGGCAGATGGCAGACTGCATCAATGTCTTATGAAGCCGATGGAAGTATGCAGCCGGAGTTTTATGTTGAGTTTACTGAAAACGAGATAAAATACGGCCATCTTAAAGATGAAGAGTTTGTTGTAGATCATGTCGATAAGATTGAGTCGATGTTATTCGGCGAAAAGTGCGTAATACAAGCAACAGCATCAACCGGAGTAAAGTATACATACCAGACTTCAGAGAGTGACAGCAATATTCTCGAATACTATGAGACCTGGAATGAAGAGGAGTATCCTGACGCGTACAGAGGGGGTGCTTCACTTAGCAGATGTGAGTAAGTGCGTAAAGCAAAATTGTTATCTGTGTTTTAGCGAGAAATTTCGGAGAAAAATACGGAGAACACAGATTGGAATTGAGTCAGCGATATCATTTATCTGTGTTTTAGCGAGAAATTTCGGAGAAAAAAACGGAAAACACAGATCAGAATTGAGCCGGTAATATCATTTATCTGTGTTTGAACGAAGAATTTCGAGGAAAATAGCAGGAAAACACAGATAAGAACTGTAGAAGTGAATATCCTTATCTGTGTTTAGCGAAAAAATCCGGGAAAAAGAGCCCCAAAACACAGATAAGACTTGAATAAGTGACACCATTTATCTGTTTTCATGCAATAATCCTGAGGAAAAGAAAAACCCGAAAACAAGAATAGTAACAATAATATAGCCTTTTTCTAAAAAGATGTGCTATTATATGTGATGAAAATTTTATAAGAAGCGGAAGGTGTCCGCAGTTTGATGTTTATTGAGAATTGTTTCTTAAATTTCCAATGAAAAAAAGTGATGTGCAAGGCAACCTGCTAGGGAAGCGCAAATTGACTTTTGTTCTATATCAAACTGTGGGTGAAAAGGGAAGCAGGTGCAAATCCTGCACGAACTCGTCACCGTGATTCGAAAGTTTATGACTTCTTGAATGAAATTACAGAAATCCGCACTGGTTGCGGATTTCGTGAGAAAGTGATTCAAGAGTCAACCAAGCCTCATCGACAAAGTCGATTCTAATTGGCTTGGTTGATACATTCTTGAACATCATGTTCAAGAATGTATACCAATCAATCAGCCGGGAGACCTGCCTGTCGCTGTACATGGGATACCCAAGCCACGAGGAACTGGTTGTACGAAGAAATGGTTTGCTGTAAAACGCAGCAAATTGGTTTTTTGCGCATTTTATATCGTATGGATTTAGAGCTCGTGTAACAATAAGCACGAGCTTTTTTATTGAATAGGAAATTTCTCCGAAATTCCTATTCAATAAAAAGAGCTCCGCAAGGATGCGCAGCTCGCGGAATGGTAGATAATTGCTTTGCAATACCGCTCGCGCGCGAAAGAGTCGCAAGCGACTCTTTATCTTATCATAGGAAAATTCTTTCTTGTGATATAAAACCGCTCCGCTACACCTCATTTCTCAACGGCTTTCGTAATCATACATATTTTTCACGGAGGACTATTATGAAAAAGAAAACTCTTGCATTACTACTTGCAACGGCATTGTGTGTATCAATGTTTGCAGGATGCGGCAAGGCACAGACTGAGGCACCTGCTGACGGAGCGTCTGCAGAAGTGTCATCTGAAGAGACAAATGCGGCATCTTCAGAAGCTTCAGATGCAGAATCGGCAAACGGAGAGCTTGCAGACGGAACTTACACAGCTTCTTTTAACACAGACAGCTCAATGTTCCATGTAAATGAAGCAAATGACGGAAAAGGAACACTTACTGTTAAAGACGGTAAGATGACAATCCACGTATCACTTGCATCAAATGGTATTTTAAATCTGTTCTGCGGAACTGCAGAGGATGCGCAGAAGGAGGGAGCAGAGCTCCTTCAGCCTACAAATGATACAGTAACTTATGAAGATGGAACAACAGAAGAAGTTAATGGCTTCGATATTCCCGTTCCTGCAATCGATGAGGAGTTTGATGTGGCACTTATTGGAAAAAAGGAAAAATGGTACGACCATAAGGTTTCTGTTTCTGATGTTAAGCCCGAAGCTTCGGATGAAGATCAGGCAGCAGCTGATAATGTTGCAAAGCTGATCGATGCTATCTATGTTCAGGAGCGTACAGATAAGACTGATGAACAGTGCGCCGAAGCAAAGAAAGCATGGGATGCGCTTACAGACAGTCAGAAGGAACTTGTTGAAGGTGAAGAAGCAGATCCTGATTACTTTGGAAGAGATACAGGCGATGCATCCAAGGATGATGCCCTCAATGCCGATAAGATTGGGGATAAAGAGATTCTTGTAGTTAGTTTTGGAACTTCTTTTAACGAAAGCAGGGTTGAGGATATAAGTGGAGTAGAGAAGGCTCTTGCAGCAGCTTATCCTGATTATGCGGTAAGAAGAGCTTTCACAGCACAGATTATTATCAACCACGTTCTTGCAAGAGACAATGAAGCTATCGACAACGTGGATCAGGCACTTGAGAGAGCGGTAAATAACGGCGTAAAAGAGCTTATCGTTCAGCCCACACACCTTATGCACGGTGCGGAGTATGACGAACTTATGGATGCGCTTAAGAAATATGAGAGTAAATTTACTAAGGTGGCGGTAGCAGAGCCTCTTCTTGGTGAAGTTGGAAAAGATGCTTCAGTTATCAATAAGGATAAAGAAACTGTAGCAAAGGCAGTTGTTGCAGAAGCGGTTAAGACAGCAAAGTTTGACAGCATCGAAGCTGCTGATAAGGACGGCACAGCATTTGTTCTTATGGGACATGGGACATCACACACAGCAAATGTAACTTACAGCCAGATGCAGACACAGATGGATAAGCTTGGATATAAGAACGTATTCATCGGAACAGTAGAAGGCGAGCCTGAAGAGACTGAGCTTAGCAAGGTTATTGAGAAGGTTAAGGCAGCAGGATACAAGAAAGTAGTTCTTCGTCCTCTCATGGTTGTTGCAGGAGATCACGCAAACAACGATATGGCAGGCGATGATGCAGATTCTTGGAAGAGCGGATTCGAGGCATCGGGTGCATTTGAAAAGATTGATTGTCAGATCAGCGGTCTCGGAAGAATTGCAGATGTACAGAAACTCTATGTTGAGCACACAGGTGCGGTTATCAAATAAATAAAAACCACAATGAACAGAAATAAAAATAAACCGGTAAATTACATAAAGAGCATTTTGATTCTTTTGTTTTTTGCCATGAGTGTAATCGGATGCGGCAGTATTTCAGATGGGGAATATGCCGCATCTGTTACTCTTACGGGGGGAAGCGGAAGAGCAACTGTAGAAAGCCCTTGCACTGTAACTGCCAAAAAAGGCAAACTTACGGCAAGGATTGTTTGGAGTAGTCCGAATTACGACTACATGATCGTAGACGGGCAAAGATATGATAAAGTAAATACAGATGGGAATTCTGAATTTGAGATTCCGATAGTCCTTGATAAAAAGATGGATGTTCAGGCTGATACGACAGCCATGAGTAAGCCACATCTTATTGATTACACACTTACTTTTTCTGTTTCCGATTCCAAAGATGATTCAAATATCGAAGAAGAATCTGCAAAAGAAACGAAAGTAAAGCTTAAAACAGAATCTGAACTTGAAAAACCACCTGTGATAGCAGGTCTTACATATGAATCAACCGATGATAACAACTTCGCAAAGTGCTACAGGATACACAGATATTCAGGCGGCTACGCGGTTATAAGTATAGATGACGGAAGAAATTATCTTATAGTACCTGACGGAAAAGAAATCCCGAAAGTAGAAGAAAAAGATATGAAAATCTTACAGCAGCCGCTTGATAAGATTTATCTTGCCGCATCGGGAGCAATGTGTCAGTTTGATACGATAGGAGCTACAGAGAATATCGCCCTTTCAGGTATTGAGCGTGACGACTGGTACATAGATTCTGCCGTAAAGATGATGGATGAAGGAAAACTTAAATACGGCGGGAAGTACAGTGCGCCAAATTATGAGATGATGGTGTCCGATGACATCGAGCTTGCGATTGAATCGACTATGATACTTCATTCTCCTAAAGTCATTGAGAAACTTGAACAGCTCGAAATCCCTGTTTTTATCGACAAATCGAGTTATGAGCAGGACCCGCTCGGAAGATGCGAGTGGATAAAGATATACGGTCTTTTGACGGGAAAAGAAAAAGAGGCGGAGCAGGCTTTTGCAGAGCAGATTGTAAAAGTTACATTGCTTGATGATATTGATTTTTCGGGCAAAACAGTATCTTTTTTTTCCATAAATTCAGAACATCTGATATATACAAGGGGAAAAGACGATTACTTTGCCAAAATGGTAGAGAAGGCAGGCGGAGTGTACGTTGCACCGCCTGAAAATAACAAAGACGGAAATTCATCGTATCTTAGCGTGAGCACTGAGGCGTATTACGACTATGCGAGGGATGTCGATATTCTTATTTACAATGCTGCCATTGAGGATGCGCCCGCAGATCTTGCCGAACTTAAGCAAACCGATGTGATCTTTAATGATATGAAAGCAGTAAAGAACGGCGATGTCTGGTATACAGACAAATCACTGTATCAGTTTGCAAATAAAACCGGTGATATAATAAGTGACCTCGGAGGGGTGCTCTCAGGTAAAAGCGATGATACGGGATTTTTCCATAAGCTCAGATGATATATGGAATATTTGAAAGTAGTATCTTTGAAAATGATGTGATAATAAGATGACAGCGGCATTAAAATGAGGAAAACAGATGGAAATTAAGCACATTCTTCCTTCCGATATAGAAAAAACAAGTCTTGGCATAATAAAACAAGAACTCACACAAATGGGAAAGACGCTTCCGGATGATACAGAAGCTACCGTGATAAGGGTGATTCATACCACGGCGGATTTTGAGTATGCGGATACCATGATGTTCTCGGAAGGTGCGGTGGAAAAGGGGCTTGAGGCCATTAAGAATGGCGCACATATTGTGACCGATACGAATATGGCACTTTCGGGAATCAGCAAAAAAACTCTCGCAAGATTCGGAGGAGAAGTTCATTGCTTCATGGCAGATGAAGAAGTTGCCAAGGAAGCCAAAGAGCGAAATGTCACAAGAGCTTATGTCAGCATGGAAAAGGCGGCAAAGCTCGGCGTTCCGATAATTTATGCGATAGGAAATGCGCCGACGGCACTTATCAAATTAAAAGAGCTTATGGATGAAGGCTACAGACCTGAACTCATAATAGGCGTGTCTGTAGGTTTCGTTAACGTTGTTGAGGCAAAAGAACTTATAATAAATAATGACAAAGACGTTCCTTATATAGTTAACAGAGGACGTAAGGGCGGAAGCGGTGTTGCGGCGGCGATATGCAATTCGCTTTTGTATAAATTGTATCGTTGACGCTGTTTTTGTCATATGGACGAGTGTGTTGTTTTGATCATCTATAATCAGATTGTGCAGTATACGGGGGTAAATTCTGTTTATTTACAACTGTGACAGAGCATCGGAGGAAAATAGGCATATGGAACTAAGGAGCGGCTTTACGACGGGAAGCTGCGCGGCGGCAGCGGCAAAGGCTGCGCTCATGATGCTGCTTGACTCGGTTAAGGCTTCGAAGGCAGATGCAGAGCCTGATTTAGATTGGGAAACGGCTGCAGATAAAAGAGTTAAAGATATAGAATATGTAAATATAATGACTCCGAAGGGCATACCGTTCTATGCGGAGATTGTTAATGTCATTCGCGATGAGAGCGGCAAAAAAGTGACCTGCTCCGTGATAAAGGACGGAGGAGACGATCCGGATGTGACGACGGGAGCTTATATTGAAGTCAGCGTGAGAATCAAAGACACTCCCGGAATAGTTATAGACGGCGGAAAAGGCGTTGGGCGTGTTACCAAGCCGGGACTTGACAGGGCAATCGGTGAAGCTGCGATAAATTCTGTTCCGAGAAAAATGATAGAAGAGAATCTAAACGAAGTTCTTAAGGAAAGAAATGCAGAGAACACGGGGCTTGAAGTTATAGTGAGCGTTCCGGGCGGAGAGAAGATCGCAGAGAAGACTTTTAATCCTAAGCTTGGAATAGTCGGCGGCATATCAATTCTTGGAACGACGGGAATAGTTGAGCCCATGAGCGAGAAGGCGATAGTTGATACGATAAGAACCGAGATACGCGTAAGGAAAGCGGAAGGGCGACAAGTTCTTTTGGCTGCGCCGGGTAACTACGGAATAACCTTCCTTAGTAAGAAGTGCGGGATAGATAAGGATATCGCTGTTATGACTTCTAATTTTGTTTACGACTCTGTTATGATAGCGAAGGAAGAGGGCTTTTCCGAGATGGTCTTTGCGGGGCACATCGGAAAGCTTGTTAAGGTAGCAGGCGGGATTAAGAACACCCACTCAAGATACGGCGACCACAGAATGGAGATACTGACTGATATCACAGGGATGTTCTCTGAAGGAAAAGAATTTGATGAGTTAAAAGAAAAGCTCTCCGAGTGTGTTATGACGGATGAAGCCGTCAGAATAATCACGGAAGCGGGGGTGTCTTGCAAGGTTTTTCCTAAGATGGCGAGCCTTATAAAAGAAAATATGGAAAAATGGGCAGAGGGAACGCTTAAAGTTGAGGTGATAGTTTTTTCTAACGAATACACGGAACTTGTAAGTACCGTAAAAGCCCATGAATACTTGGAAAGGACAACTTAATGGTACATTTTGTCGGAGCGGGACCCGGAGCTGTCGACCTTATAACGGTCAGGGGAAAAGAACTTTTGGAAAAAGCGGATGTCATAATATATGCGGGATCGCTTGTAAATCCTGAGCTTCTTAAGTATGCAAAAGACGGCTGCGAGATACATGACAGCGCAAAGCTTGATCTTGAACAGGTCGTAGAAATAGTAAAGAAAGCTGAAGAAGAGGGAAAGATGACGGTGAGACTTCACACGGGGGATCCCAGCATCTATGGCGCTATCAGAGAGCAGATGGATGAGCTTGATAAGCTTGGCACCGGCTACGATGTGACGCCCGGTGTCAGCTCTTTTTGCGGGGCTGCGGCAGCTCTTAATATGGAGTACACTTTGCCAGGCGTAACGCAGAGTGTCATTATCACGAGGATGGAAAAGAGAACTCCCGTGCCGGAGAGAGAGTCCGTAGAGGAACTTTCAAAACACGGGGCAACGATGGTTTTCTTTTTATCAGCGGGAGATACCGAGGCTCTGAGCAGGAGACTTACGGAGGCGGGAGTGGCAAAAGATACTCCTGCGGCGATTGTATATAAGGCAACCTGGGATGATGAGAAGAAGTTCATTACGAATGTTGAGAATCTTCCGAAGGTTGCGGCGGAAAACGGTATAAATAAAACGGCGCTTATCATAGTCGGAAACAGCGTCAAACAGGCGGATTACGAGAAGTCAAAGCTGTATTCGCCTGATTTTACTACGGGCTTTAGAAAAGGCAGAAATACAAATGACTAAGAACGGGAATAAAAGAGCGGTAGTGGTTTTTGTGCTACTGATAGGTCTTTGCGTCTCGGCTTTTTTTGCAAATATCCTTATAGGAAATGTCAGGATAAGTCTTGATGAAGTGTTGAGGATATTGATTGCGGGCGGTGGAGACGTTAAGAGCAGGAATATAATAGCAAGTATCAGGCTTCCGAGGTCGGTTATGACGTTTGTTCTTGGAGGTGCGCTTGCGGTGTCCGGATTTCTTTTGCAGACATATTTCGCCAACCCGATCGCGGGCCCGTACATTCTGGGGATTTCGTCGGGAGCAAAGATGGCGGTTGCGATGAGCCTGATATTCATAACATCGGGAACGGGTTTTACATCGAATCTGATGCTTGTGATGACTGCTTTTGTCGGAGCGATGGCGGCTACGGGATTTATCATTCTTATTTCCAAGAGAGTACGGAACATGGCGGCGCTTCTTGCGGCTGGAATAATGATAGGCTACATATGCAGCGCTGTGACGGATTTTCTTGTCACTTTTGCGGAAGATTCGGATATTGTCAATCTTCACAGCTGGTCGCAGGGAAGCTTTTCAGGAGCATCGATGAGTGCGGCTTGGTTTTCTGCGGTGATTGTGGCAATTGTTCTTGTGGCGGTCATGCTTATGAGCAAAGTGCTTGATGCGTTCAGACTTGGAGAAGTTTACGCTGCGAGCGTTGGAATAAATGTGAAGCTGTGCAGAGTGCTCCTTATCGTGCTTTCAAGTGTTCTGTCGGCGTGTGTTACGGCATTTGTGGGGCCTGTTTCGTTTATCGGAATTGCTGTGCCTTTCCTTATGAGAGAGGTTCTGAAGTCGTCGAAGCCGATAATTCTGATTCCGGCGTCTTTCCTGTCGGGAGCGGTTTTTTGCATGATAAGCGACCTTCTTGCAAGGATGCTTTTTGCACCGACTGAGATCAATATTTCTGCGGTGACTTCACTTTTTGGGGCGCCGATAGTTATTTTCATGATAATAAAAAGAGGTAAGACAGGGTGAAAATAGAGGATTTATCTGCGGGATATCGCGGAAAGGCGGTTGTTCCGGGAGTTAATCTTGAAATAAAAAAAGGAGAGATAATCTCCTTCATAGGACCGAACGGTGCGGGGAAGTCCACTCTTTTAAAGACTCTTTACAGGGAACTTGCGCCTGTTTCAGGAGCGGTGTTCATTGATGGCGGGGATGTTGCCAAGATGCCGCTTAAGGAGCTGGCAAGGAAAATGTCAATAGTCACGACGGACAGGGTAAAACCTGAGCATATGACTTGCAGAGAAGTTGTCATGGCGGGGCGCCTTCCCTATACGGACGGTTTCGGAGTCCTTGGAAAAGAGGACAGAGAGGCTTCGGAAGATGCGATTTCTCTTATGAAGATAGAGAGTTTTGCGGACAAGCAGTTTAATAATCTGAGCGACGGGCAGAAACAGCGGACGCTTATTGCAAGGGCAATAGCGCAGTCTCCCGAGTATCTTGTCATGGATGAGCCTACATCTTATCTGGACATCAGATATAGGATGGAACTCATGGAAGTGCTGGAAGGGCTTGCGAAAAAAGGCGTGACGATAGTTATGTCGATTCACGAACTAGAACTTGCTGTTTCTGTTTCGGACAGGCTTCTTCTTGTCTATGACGATGGAAAGACGCTGTGCAAGACGCCTTCCGAAGTCATGGGAGAGGGGCTTATCAAGGATTTGTTTTCACTTACGGATGAAATGTATGAAAAGATTTATGGCAAAGGCAGAATTTAATAATTATAAGGTTATAAGTTTCACTTCAAGGGGAAAAGAGCTTGCGGATAGGCTTCTTTCCCTTATTTCCGATGGGAAGTTTGTGCGTGGCGGCGAGGAAAGTGGAATTGGTAAGGGAGAACGATATAAGGAAAGTTCAGACAGAGAAAATGTTGTCGTGAAAGGCACAGATGAGGGCTTTACATTGGATGGCTTTGTCAAAGAAAATTTTTATCAGGGGAATGTTCTCATATTCATAGGTGCTGCGGGAATCGCGGTTAGAGCGATAGCACCTTACATTGAAGATAAGACGAAGGATCCTGCGGTGATAGTTATGGATGAAGCGGGCAAAAATGTGATACCTCTTTTATCCGGGCATATAGGAGGCGGAGTAAGAGAGGCTGAGAAAATCGCGAATTTGATCGGTGCCAATTGCGTTATAACTACGGCTTCTGATGTTTCGGGTGAGTTTGCGGTTGATGTTTTTGCCTCCGAGAACGGATTTGTCATATCCGATATGAAGAAGGTAAAAGAGTTTACGGCAAGGCTTCTTGAGGAGAAAGAGGCTGTGTATGAGGTGGACGCTGAGATTGCGGGTATGCCTTCTTGTGATGTTGATACGGGATATTCGAATGTAGTCAGGCAATTGGCGGATGGAGAGTGCTATGGTAGCGATGCTAAAGACACTGATAATGCAGAGCTTGATGAATCTGCGAAAGAGACTGATATAGAGAAAAGCAAGGCATGTTTTACAATTTCTTTTCGCAAGGATAAGTCTGAAAGCGGTGTTCTTAATCTTATCCCTAAGTGCATTGTGATAGGCGTCGGCTGCAAGAAGGGGACGCCTTATGAGAAGCTGCTGGCTTTTGTTGAGGATAAGCTTTCGGAGCACAATATTGATAAGAGAGCGGTAAGTGTGCTTGCCTCTGCGGATATTAAGAAAGAGGAAGAAGGATTGATCCGTGTGGCTAAAGGGCTTGGAGCAGAGTTTAAGGTCTTTTCTTCGGATGTATTGATGGCGCAGGAAGGGGAGTTTACGGCTTCTGAGTTTGTAAAGAGTATAACGGGAGCGGATAATGTCTGTGAGAGAGCAGTAGCGGCCTGTGGTTGCAAGAAGATTCTCGTTACGAAAGAAAGCTTTGACGGGATGACTTTTGCGGCAGGTGTGATGGAAAATAGCAAGGTAATGTCTCAGGGCACGGAGTGTGACAGAAGTGCAGAGAGTGCTGATATGGATTTTGCATGCGGTGGCGAAGAGACTGCAAGTGATAGAAGAGGCGGAAAAGTCTCGGTTGTCGGTATCGGACCCGGAAATTATGAGAATATGACGATTAAGGCGGTACAGACGCTTAAGGCGTGCGATGTGATCGCCGGATATACCGTTTACTGCGATCTTGTCAGACCTTTTTTCCCTGATAAAGAATATATCTCAACGCCAATGATGGGTGAGGAAAAGAGAGTAAAACTTGCTTATGAGAAGGCAGCAGAAGGCAAGAAGGTTGCACTTGTGTGCAGCGGAGATGCCGGAGTTTACGGAATGGCGGGGCTTTGCTATGAAGAGGCGGTAAATTTCGATAACGTTGATACGGAAGTGGTTCCGGGAGTTACGGCTGCAATCAGCGGTGCGGCGCTTCTTGGGGCACCGCTTATACATGATTTTTGCCTAATAAGTATGAGTGACAGGCTTACACCGATGGAGCTGATCGAAAAGAGGCTTCGTGCTGCGGCGTCGGCAGATATGGTCGTTGTCATCTACAATCCCGAGAGTAAGGGAAGGAAGGGATATCTAGCCCATGCCTGCGAGATTTTGATGGAGAATCTGCCACCCGAGCGGGTTTGCGGAATTGCGGGAAACATCGGAAGAGACGGCGAATACTGTAAGGTTATGACTTTGGGTGAATTAAAAGGTGCTGAGGTGGATATGTTCTCGACGATTTTTATCGGGAATTCTTCAACAAGGGATATTGCCGAGCACATGGTTACTTTAAGAGGATACAGAAGTGAGAGATAAGGTTCTTATTTTCGGAGGAACAACTGAAGGAAGAGAGCTTGCGGCTGCGCTTTCTGCGGCGGGCGTACAGCACTTGGTGAGTGTTGCGACTGATTATGGCAAGGAAATTGAGGATTCTTTTGGAGAGAAAAATGTCATTGTCGGAAGAAAGAACGCGGATGAAATGGCGGAACTTATGGCTTCCGAGGGCTTTACGGTGTGCGTTGATGCTACGCATCCTTTTGCTACGCTTGTTTCTGCTGAGATTAAGAAAGCATGTGAAAAGACCGGGATTATGTATTTAAGGCTCCTTAGAGATACAGGAGCGAAGATTGAGCTTATGACTGCTTCCAACGAATGTGGTTTTGATAAAGAAATTGAGAGTAATTGTCGAAAGCGCATAATGTTATGCAATGCGGATGTGGTTAATGAGAGTATTCAGATTGTAATTTGTGATTCGGCCATGAGTGCGGCAAAGGAACTTGAAAAGATAAGCGGCAACATGCTTCTTTTGACGGGAAGTAAAGATCTTAAGACAATCATGGCTGAGATTTCCGATAAAACAAGAGTGTACGCAAGAGTCCTTCCGAATATCGAGAGTATCACGAAGTGCGAAGAAGCGGGGCTTCGCGGAAAGCAGATTATTGCTATGCAGGGGCCTTTTTCCAAAGATATGAATGTTGCACTTATAAATGAGATTTGCGCTTCTGTAATTCTTACGAAGGAGAGCGGCGCTACGGGCGGGCTTGATGAGAAGCTTCTTGCGGCGAGTGAGTGCGGGATTAAGGTTGTTATGATAGAGAGCCCCGAGAGCAGACTTGAAGGCTCAGGAAGCAATGCCGGTGAATATGCTAAAGGGTACAGTCTGCCGGAAGTGCTGGAAAAACTTGGAGTTGACAAGAAGCGTGTTAAATCCGGCGAAATCGTCAAAGAGAGTAACAGCTTAAACGAAGTTAAGGATAGTATAGGAAAGAGCATCATACTTGCGGGGATCGGTCCCGGTGATGCGAGATATTATACAAGAGAACTGGAAGATGCACTTGAGAATGCGGATGTGATTTTCGGAGCGAAGAGCATCCTTGAAAGAGTTGATAAGAACAGGATTAAAGCTGAATTTGTTCCTCTTTATATGGGAAAAGATATTCTTGAGTTTTTGAATGAATATCCTAACTACAAGAAGCCGCTGGCTCTTTTCTCGGGAGATATATGCCTTTGCAGCGGAGCCAAGAATGCGGCGAAGGTTTTTGAAAACGCAGGATATGGAGTTCATAAGATATCAGGGATTTCTTCGGTGGCTCTTTTTGCAAACAGATTGGGACTTGGGCTGGAAGACTGCAGTATAGTGAGCGCGCATGGAAGAGAGTGCAATGTTGCGGGATATATTGCGGAGGCTAAGAGACTTATCATTCTTCCTTCAAGCTGTGCGCATACGGGCGATATTGCGAGAACTGCGTTTGCGGTAGCGAAAATAAATGATTATGGCAGGAACGATAGCGTAAAAGTTGAAGGTTTCGGCGAATGCGGAGATCTTAAAATTGTGATCGGATATGAACTGGGAACAGCTTTGGAGCGGATTTTAGAAGTATCGGAAAATGAGCTTGGAGATAATCTTTTTTCACGTGAAGAGAAAGGAAAATGCCTTTTGTATATAGAGAATGAGCGCGCGGGCGAAACGCCTGTAATAAGAGGAATACCAGACGATGAGTTCATCAGAGGCAAGACTCCGATGACCAAAGAGGAGATAAGGGCGATATCTATCAGAAAGCTGGGACTTTCTGCGGATTCCGTGCTCTATGATATCGGCGCGGGGACAGGTTCCGTATCTGTCGAAGCAGCTCTTTTGCACCCTGATATCAAAGTCTGTGCGATAGAGCGAAACGACGAGGCGGTTGAACTTATCAAGAAGAACAAAGAGAAGTTCTGTGCGGATAATATTACTGTGATAAAGGGCGAAGCTTCAGAGGTGCTTGAAAAAAAAATGGCAGAGAATACCTGTATTTCAGCTTTTACATATGAATGTTCCGGCAGTGTGGTTGAAGGAGAGCTGCTTGTCCCTACACATGCGTTCATCGGCGGAAGCGGCGGAGATATGCGGGTTATCATTGAGATTCTGAAGAAGATGAATGAGAATATTCGAATTGTGATAAACTGTGTCACACTCGAGACACTTACGGAAGTTCTTACCGTTATTAAAGAGGGAGAATTTGCAGAGCCTGACATTGTTCAAGTCAGCGCAAGCAGATATAGGAAAGTTGGCGAATATCACATGGCCGATGCAATCAACCCGGTGTATATAGTGACAATATAATCAAGATAATGTGTTATAAGAGATAAAGAAAAATATATATTTGCAAATGGCTCGATAGAGATGACGATGGCAATGAGCCTGAGGTATAAGCCGCCTTGCACGAAATGGCATAGAAAAAGCTAGGAGTTGCAGCTCCTAGCTTTTTTGTGTTAGCTTGTTAAGATAAATTATCTCGTTTCTTTGCCTAATTCTATTATAACAAAGAATTCTTAATAGTCAAATCATAGGATGGTTAAGAAGTAGGATAGTTGCGGCATCTTGCACTGGATTCCGCGTTAATCACGCCTGATCCGGTGAGTGGCCGGAATTGCCGTAAGGCTCGATCTCGTCGATCATCTCCATGTCGTCTTCTGAAAGTTCGAAGTCAAACAGCTCAGAGTTGGAGCGGATTCTTTCGGGATTGACGGACTTGGGGAGAGGAACAACGTCGTGCTGCATTTCCCAGCGAAGGATGATCTGAGCAACGGTGCGGTCATATTTTTCCGCAAGGTCCTTAAGAAGCGGATGCTCAAGGGATTTACCTCTTCCGAGCGGGCTCCAGGCCTCTACGAGGATGCCGTGTTCCTGACAGAAATCTACTGTATCTTTCTGGAGGAAACCGGGATTTATCTCAATCTGGTCGACTGCGGGGATGATGTCAAATTCCATGAGCGCCTTGAGGTGATGAGTAAGGAAGTTTGAAACGCCGATTGCTTTTACTCTTCCTGACTTGTATATCTCTATCATCGCCTTCCATGTCTCACGGTTTGTGTTTTCCCAGTCATCGTCAAATGCATATGATGCGGGCCAGTGAATGAGATAGAGGTCAAGATAATCAAGACCGATCTCGCTCATAGTCTTTTCAAAAGCAGCAAGAGTCTTTTTGTAGCCAAGTTCTGACTTCCAGACTTTGCTGGTAACAAAGATGTCTTCTCTTTTTGCGGCACCTGTTGCGATAAAGTCGTTTATTGCCTGTCCGACCTGCTTTTCATTCTCGTAAAAAGCGGCTGTATCGATGTGACGGTAGCCGATCTCAAGTGCGGATTTTACAGAGTTATAAGCTTCTGCGGGATCTTTTATCTTGTATGTGCCAAAGGCAAGACAAGGTATAGATGTTCCGTTATTTAGCTTGATTCTGTCAGTGAGTGTATTCATTGAACGTACCTCTCTTTTTTATGCCGATATCATCGGTATTGTCGTAAGATTCATACTCACACCATAGTAACATATAATTTGAATCAGGTATGTAGTTTCGGATAAAAAGTATTTCTGAATTATATATCATAGAACTCATGCTTTTTATATCATGATCGCAAATTAGTGATAATTAACAAATATCTGATTTATTGACCGTTTTGTTGTGTATTAATGAACAGAGTTAAAAAATAATTTAAAAAACGCTTCCAAAAGTACGGATATGTTGTATCATAGAGTTAGCAACATTCTTGTATATAAAAATCTAAGTATATAACAAAATTACAACAAGGGGTTTCTATGACAAACAATTTTCCAAGAGTGATGATTTCAGGAACGGGAAGCGGCAGTGGTAAGACAATCGTAACATGTGCGCTTCTCAGAATTCTCAAAAGAAGAGGATATAATCCCGCTGTATTTAAGTGCGGTCCCGATTATATAGATCCGATTTTTCACAAGACGGTTCTAGATGTTCCGTCTCGAAATCTCGATATATTTATGGCCGGAAAAGATGGTATCAGACGTACACTTGACAGAGGAAGTGAAGGAAGAGATTTTGGCGTTATTGAAGGAGTTATGGGCTTTTATGACGGCATAAGTACGTCCGGAACAGACGGCTCAAGTTATGATATCAGTAAGGAAACAGAGACACCCGTTATACTTGTTGTAAATGCAAAAGGCATGAGTATGTCCATAATTCCCGTGGTACAGGGATTCTTTGATTATGTCGGAAGAATTAACAATCCAATTAAGGGAATTATACTTAATAATATATCTCCGATGGTTGCAAAAGACATATCGCTTCTCATTGAAGAGGAGGTTCATATTCCGGTTGTCGGATATATTCCTCACATCGAGGATGCCGATATAGACAGCAGGCATCTGGGGCTTGTTCTTCCAAATGAGATTCCCGATATTTTGGAAAAAATAGATGCAGTTGCCGATAAGCTTGAAGAGACACTTGATTTTGAAAAGCTTGTGGATATCGCAAACAAGGCTGAAAGCTTCAGAACTCTTCAAACAAGTTTTGCACTTCCGCTCTGCGCAGAGCCTACAGAGGGCGGCCCTCTTAAAGTTGCCGTTGCAAAGGACGAGGCATTTTGTTTTTATTATGAAGATAACTTCGATCTTATGAGAGATATGGGATTGGAGCTGGAGTTCTTTTCCCCACTTCATGATAAGAGACTTCCAAAAGCAGACGGATATATTTTCGGAGGCGGTTATCCTGAACTTCATGCGGCGCAGCTCTCGGAAAACACTTCGATGCTTGAAGATATAAAGAAAGCTGCAGACAATAATGTGCCGATCATTGCAGAGTGTGGCGGATTTATGTATCTTCAGGAGGAACTTGAGGATAAGGACGGAAATATTTATAAAATGGTCGGGGCAATTCCCGGAAGAGCGTTTATGACAGGGAAACTCGTCAGATTTGGATATGTCACCATAGCTGCCGCAAAAGAGAATACATACCTCAAACCGTTTGAATGTATAAACGGTCACGAGTTCCACTACTATGACACGACAGATAACGGAGATACCTGTATAATAACCAAGGGCACGCGCAACCGCTCATGGGAAGGCATACAGATAAAAGGAAATCTTTTTGCCGGCTTTCCGCATCTGTATTATCCCTCATGCAATGCATTTATTGAGAGATTTGCGGCAAGTATGCTGGTTGGACGCTCAAAGATCTGAGAAAATGCAGATTTGATAAATGGCACAAAAACCTACAATACATATTGAGAGGAAAAGTGTGACGAAATGAATATACATCTTTGCAAAAATGACGAAACCTTGGAGCAGGCGCTTGATTACATAAATGAGCACGATTCTGAGGGTAGAAAGTATACATTCGATAAAGAGAAAGACAGGTGCTATGTCGGCGACGAAGCCTTTGTATCCGCACCAGTCCTCATAAATCATAAAAACAATTATTGGGCACTGCACATTGTGGAGTGATTTCAGAGTCAATTTAGGAAGAGAGTTGTAAGATAAGCAACTCTTTTTTGATGGAATTATCTATTTTAGTATGTCTTTCGAATATAAGTATATGATAAAATATATACGTATTAACGCATGTGAATCATACATGAATGAGAAGCCAAAAGGTCAATAATGTATATGCTTTGTACTTGCATGTAACAGCTGTTTACAGGTGATCTTATGAGAAGAAGTAAGTATTTTGTTTTTTCCACCAAAAGAAACCGGGTAGATCTGACGCTTGTACTTGTAGCATCTCTCCTTACGTTGCTCTTTGCCAATTTATTAAGGAATGTAGGGGCGGATTCTATACTAAGGACTGTTAAGTATATTCCGATTATGCTTGTCACGGCATTTTGTGGCATTATTCCCGGAATGATCGGTCTTGTTCTTATTTTTTTCTTTGGCTCTTTTTTACAAGGGTCGATCATGTATCATGCTTTTGCATATCTACTGATTTCCTGTGCGGTTGATATTCTTACCAGAATCGGTTTTTTCAAAAAAGTTTTAAAAGTAATACTTGCTTCTATGATCCTGCAATTTATCCTCGGCGACTTATGGGGCTTCTGTAAGCTTGTGCTCAATGGCGCCGGCATAGCGGGATTTGATCCGGGCAAGCTTATCCCATTGTTTTTCAGAGAGGCGCCGGGATGCCTGTTCACATGTTTTTTCATATATATAATGTTTAAAATACTTCCGGATAATATCAAATTACAGCTGGGAAGCGGAATGTACTACGTGGACACCACAAGGCTTGATGAAGATGACAGATACATGGTCGAAGGCAAGTCCAGGATCGGAAATGTCGTAATGAGGGTAATTGTCTTTGAGGCAATTTTACTTGGGATTATAGCGGAGATCGCATCGAGAGAGCTGTATGCGGATATGACATTGCAGGGCGGAATTGAGATGGCGATGCTTATATCGATCATAGTCACACCGCTTGCGATTTTTGTGAACAACTATGCACAGTTTAGGATTGCCGAGCCTATAAGGATCTTGTCGAATGCCGTGACCGATATTTATAATTCCGAGGAAACGGACATAAATGCCAGCGTGGAGGGCGTTCATAGACTCAGGATAGCTACAAATGATGAAATAGAGGATCTGTATCATGCAATAGATCTTACTTTTTACAGGTTCATGGAATACATTGAACTTGTGAAGAGCAGACAACATATAGAGGATCAGCTTAGGGTGGAAAAGAGCTCCAACGAAGCCAAGTCGAGATTTCTTTCCAATATGTCACATGAGATCAGAACGCCGATAAATGCGGTTCTTGGCTTTGATGAAATGATACTCAGGGAGTGTAAGGATGATAACATCATAAGCTATGCGATGGATATCCAGAGCTCGGGAAAAACTCTTTTGGCACTTATAAATGACATACTCGACTTTTCCAAGATCGAAGCGGGAAAGATGGAGATTATTCCCGGGGAATACGAACTTGGCTCTATGTTAAACGACGTCATAAATATGATAGAGGTCAAAGTAAATGAGAAGGGGCTTGATTTCATCACAAATATTTCAGAGGATATACCGCATGTCCTGTATGGAGACGAGACCAGGATCAAGCAGTGTATAATGAATCTTCTTACAAATGCGGTTAAATATACGGATGTGGGCTCTGTCACGATGGATATTTATATGAAAGATTACGATCCCGTGGCGCACGATGATATGTTTGACGAAAAAATTATTCTCGGAGTCCGTATAACAGATACGGGAATCGGAATAAAGGAAGAGGATATTGACAAGCTGACGCACGCTTTTGAGAGGGTTGATGAAAAGAGAAACAAGACAATCGAGGGAACGGGTCTTGGAATCAGCATCGTTACAAATCTTCTCGGACTCATGGGAGCGAAGCTTGATGTAAAGAGCGAATACGGAAAAGGATCGGAGTTCTCTTTTGAAATAGCGCAGACTGTTATAAACAGAGAACCGCTCGGTGATTTTGCCAAGGACTACAGACAGAGCAAAGCAAGCAAGAAGGAGTATAAGGAAAGTTTCCATGCGCCCAAGGCAAGAGTTCTTGTGGTCGATGATATAAGCACGAATCTTACGGTGATACAGGGACTTTTGAAAAAGACTCTTATTTCTGTGGATACGGCGCTGAGCGGAAGAAAAGCGCTAGAGTATGTGACGGAAAATAAATACGACATCATTTTTCTCGATCACAGAATGCCGGAACTTGATGGCATTCAGACGCTTCATATGATGAAGGACATGTCAAATAATATGAATAAAAAGACGCCCGTTGTGGCTCTTACGGCAAATGCGGTTTCGGGATCGAGAGAGATGTACTTTAGGGAAGGCTTTACCAATTATCTTTCAAAGCCTGTTTCACCTGCAAAGCTTGAAGAGATGATACTCAGTTACCTTCCTTCTTATAAAGTGTCAATGCCGGGAGATGACGATTTTGTTGAGAATGACAAGGAAGATGAGAAAGAAGAGGATGAAACGACGCTTAAGCTTATGAAGGTGCAGGGCATCGATATTAAGAGTGCCATAGCGCGATGCGGATCCTCAAAGGTTGTGGTTGACGTCATGCAGGACTTTTGGCTTTCCATCAAGGAAAGAGCGGATCTTATAGAAAAGTATGCAAACGATGATCTTAAGAATTATATGATCTATGTGCACGGACTTAAGAGCTCTGCAAAGGCGATAGGAGCTTTGGAACTTTCCGAAATGGCAGAGCATCTTGAAAAGTGTGCGGAGGATAAGAATAGGGCTGAGATTGAAGAAAAGACACCGCAGCTTCTTGAACTGTACAGAAGCTACATTAATAAGCTTTCTGATGTTGTCGGTGGTACGGATGACGACGCGGAAAAGGAAGTAATACCGGAATCAGAGCTTAATGAAGCTTTTGCGGCGATAAAAGAGTTTGTATCGGGATCGTATTTTGACAGCGCGGATGACATTATGAACATGCTCAGCGAGTATAGAATTCCCGATGAATATATTGAAAAATATGAAAAGGTAAAAAGACTTATGGCGGCAGTTGACAGAGACGGACTGTTGAATATATTGTAGTAATAGCGCAAAGCGGAAGGACAGGATATGGAAAAACGCGTACTCTTAATTGGCCACGAAAAAAGCTTTATGGTTAACGCTATTGAAAAGGGGCTCGAGAAAGAAGGATACGGAGTTTTAATGATGGAACCCGATGAAGATCAGATCAAGGCTTTGGAAAAAAAGCCCCATATCTATCTTTTGTACATGGGAGATTTGTCTGATGATGACTATGAGCTGTTTGAGTATTTGAATGATGCGATAGACAGCGAGCGCTTTTTGCTCTATATCATAGGAAACAAAGAAGAACTTGATCTGGCGATCAAATATATCGCTAAGGAGAAGGTTCAGGAGACGTATCTCAGGCCTCTTGATGTCAAGCGTCTTACGGAACAGCTAAATTCGGTGGTTGAATACAGCGAGCTTGACGATGAGCTTAAAAAGAAAATCCTCATAATAGACGATGACGGAACCATGCTAAGGATGATGAGAACCTGGCTGTCTGTGAAGTATCATGTTTACATGGCAAGCTCGGGTAAGATCGCGTTGTCTTTTTTGGCAAAAAATCCCATCGACCTTGTTCTGCTTGATTATGAGATGCCCGGAATGGACGGGGCTACGGTTCTCAAGGAGATGAGGAGCACTCCGGCGTATAAAGATATTCCGGTTATCTTCCTTACCGCTAAGGATGACAAGGAGAGCGTTATGAAAGTTGTGGGATTAAAGCCCGAGAAGTACCTCCTTAAATCCATGCCCAAAGAAAAACTTACCAATGCAATTGATGAGTTTTTTATCATAAGATCAAGAAAAAAGTGAGGAAGGAACAGTTATATGATTTCAAAACTTATTGACAAGATTGTAAACACAGGTGCGCCTATTGTGGTGGGACTCGATCCCAAGCTTGATTTTGTACCCGAAGACATCAAGAAGAGATGCTTTGAGGAAAAGGGTGAGAACCTTGAGGGAGTTGCCGAGGCGTTCTGGCAGTTCAACAAAGAAATCATAGACAATATATATGACGTGGTTCCCGCGGTAAAGCCTCAGGTTGCAATGTATGAGGAAATTGGTATTCCGGGACTTATAGCTTTTAAGAAGACAGTTGATTATTGTAAAGAAAAAGGACTTATCGTTATCGGTGACATCAAAAGAGGCGATATAGGTTCGACAGCCCAGTCTTATGCGGTTGGTCATCTCGGCGGCGTTAAGGTTGGAGATAAAGTATTCAAGGGCTTTGACGAAGACTTCGTAACGGTAAATCCTTATCTTGGATCTGACGGAGTTAAGCCTTTCATAGATATTTGTAATAAGGAAGACAAGGGAATCTTCGTTCTTGCAAAGACATCAAATCCTTCAAGCGGAGAGTTCCAGGACAGACTTATCGACGGAAAGCCTCTCTATGAGATAGTAGGCGCTAAGATAAGAGAGTGGGGCGAAGAGTCGACAGACGGTTCATACAGCAATGTGGGTGCCGTAGTCGGAGCAACATATCCAGAGATGGGCAAGGTGCTCAGAGAGATCATGCCTCACAATTACATCCTTGTTCCCGGATACGGAGCACAGGGCGGTAAGGGAAAAGACCTTGTTAACTTCTTTAATAAAGACGGACTCGGAGCAATCGTAAATTCTTCGAGAGGAATCATAGCAGCATGGAAGAGCGACAATTACAAGCAGTTTGGTGACGGAAAGGTCGGAGAAGCTGCAAGGGCGGCAGTCCTTGATATGAAGGCGGACATCGCAGGTGCGCTCGCTCAGTAATAGAACAAAAGGAATAATTTGCATATTGGCAGCGGCTTTCGGCTTCGCACTTATGACGGCGTTTGTACGTGCAGCCGGAGACGTGCCCGTAATGCAAAAGAGTTTTTTCAGAAATTTGGTGGCAATGTTCATCGCGTCTATCGCTCTGCTAAGATCGGGCATTGGCTTTAAAATTGAGAAAAGCTACAGACTTGATATTTTCTTTAGGTGCCTATTTGGCACGTCAGGTGTTATCGCAAATTTTTATGCAATAGGAAAACTTGGGATAGCGGACGCAAACATGCTAAACAAGCTAGCGCCGTTTTTTGCCATAGTGCTCTCAATACCGCTGTTAAAAGAAGTTCCGTCAAAGGTGGATGCCATATCAACTTTGATCGCATTTATCGGAGCTCTTTTTATCATAAGACCGACAGGTGTCGTCGCTGAGACAATCCCTGCCATTATTGCGGTGTACGGAGGCTTCGGAGCCGGAACCGCTTACGTGTTTGTCAGAAGGGCGAGCAAAAAAGGTGCAAATACGCCGACCATTGTATTCGCGTTTTCGGCGTTTTCGTGTCTCGTCACTTTGCCGTTTCTGATATTTGATTATTCGCCAATGAGCATGAGGCAGTTTCTGAGCCTTATCATGGCTGGAGTATCCGCATCTCTCGGACAGTTTGCAATTACTTCGGCATATCGCTACGCACCTGCAAAAGAGTTATCTGTTTTTGACTACACTCAGGTTATATTCGCAGCACTCATCGGAATCGTGGCATTCTCTGAAACACCGGTGCTTCTCAGTATCATCGGATATGCCATAATAATAGGTGTTTCGGTTGTCAGGTGGATGAAGAGAAATGATCAATAATATATTAATTGTGAATATGCATTTATGATGATATAATACTTTGTCAGAGGATTGGGCTTGGATTTTTTCTGAGTAAATACGAAATAAAAAGGAGTTTATGAGTTATGGAAAGATATAAGGAAGAGTTTATTGAATTTATGGTAGACAGCAATGTCCTTAAGTTTGGAGAGTTTACTCTTAAGAGTGGTCGTAAATCTCCTTTTTTTATGAATGCGGGAGCATATGTAACAGGTTCACAGCTTAAGAAGCTCGGTAACTACTATGCAAGAGCAATTCACGATACATTCGGACTTGAATTTGACGTTCTCTTCGGACCTGCATATAAGGGAATTCCGCTTACTGTTGCAACATGTATGGCAATCAGTGAGCTCTACGGAAGAGAAATAAGATATTGTTCAAACAGAAAAGAAGTCAAGGATCACGGAGATAAGGGAATCCTTCTTGGAACAAAGCTTCGTGACGGAGACAGAGTCCTTATAATTGAAGATGTTACAACATCGGGAAAGTCAATCGAAGAGACTGTTCCTATCATCCAGGCACAGGCTGATTGTGATATCGTAGGCCTTATGGTATCTTTGAACAGACAGGAAAAGGGCTTGGAGAGCGAGATGAGCGCTCTTGACGAGATCAAGGAAAGATATGGCTTTAGTGCGCACGCGATCGTTACAATGGAAGACGTTGTAAGCTATCTTTATAACAGACAGATTGACGGAGAGGTAATCCTTACAAAGGATATCAAGAAGGCAATCGATGAGTATTACGCCGAGTACGGCGCTAAGGAAACACTTTAATCAGCGTTTCCATAAATAACTCTGATATTCTAAGGAGGTATTTTGTATGGAAGAACATACATACAAGGTGCTTGGTGGCACAGGAGCCATGAATATAGCATTGGGAGTGGTTTCACTTGTAGTCGGAATAACTGCCGGAATCTTGCTCATTATATGTGGAGCGAAGCTTCTGGGCAGTCGCAAAAATGTGATCATTTAAAGACATAACAAACAACCGGTAGATATGAAGAAACTCAATTTAAAAAAGATTAAAATTCTTAATAAGCTTAGCCATTTCAGGGAAAAATACGTTTTCACCGATAACAGGCATCCGGAAAAAGGAATAATGTCTACCATACTCGGGCTCCTGTCAGATGTATCACTGGTGGCAGTGGTACTCTTTTCGTACAGGAACGGAGGGCAGGCTTTTATGCGATACGCCGCAGCGGCATTTGTTGCGGCGATATTTTCATGTTTGGGACTCGCACTTGGAATCATGTCCCGAATGGAAAAAGATATATTTAAATTGTTTCCTAATCTTGGGATTATTCTCAACCTGATAGCGGTTCTCTTTATTATTTTTATTCTGGTATTGGGATTTATGTGATCCGAGATAAGAAAGGAATATTACAATGACTGAAAACGAAGCAGTATTTGAATTTAGCGTCGGAAATGATGTTACCGATGAGAGATATGCCCTTGCAATGGAGAGGGTGAGCGGTATTTCCGACGAGCATATGGAGAATAAAGCGTTTGATGACTATTTTCATGCGGTAAAAGACTTTATTCTCATGATAGACGAGACCTATAAATGGTCTGAAAATGGCGGAAAAGACAAGGATTCTCTGGAGGAGTTGCAGGCTAGAAATAAGAAACTTTACAGCGACATCCTTCCCGAAAACTATGGTAACAGTTACGGAAATCCGGCATATGCATGTGAGAAACTTGGAGAAACATTCGGAAAGATCTTGTCATCTCTTTATTTTGAGCTCAGATCGATGATACCCAATGCTTTTGAATTTCAGAAGTATGAGATCGTTATCAGGACGGAGCTCTTTCTTGAAGTATACGGAGCATTTATGCAGGCCGCTGCGGAAAACAGACTTCCTGAATATGAGGATGTCAGACAGATAATGTACTGGTTCTACAGCGATTATGCGGAAGAAGAGAGAATGCTCAGATTCGCTCAGATCGTTAATCCCGAAAAAGACTATTTCAGGGATATCATAATGAACAGCGACCTGACGGATATCAGATATCTTTATAAATTCGGAGAATATGTAACAGACAGTGAGATAAAGACAGCGCAGCATCTTATCGAGATGTCGGAAGAAGAGATCGATAAGATCGCAACCACTTTTACAGAAGGTTATCGTATAGGTTTTGCTGCTACAGGTAAAGACATAAGTATTAAAAGCACTGCGTCTGTAATTTATATATTGGGATTTGAGAGAATAATCAAAAAGGCTGTTTCAAACCTTGAAAAGATTGGTCTTAAATCCGGAATCTATCGTGCCATAATGAGCACCTTCTATATGGGCGGAAGTGCCATAAGAAATGCTTGTCACGGCGCAATTCCCAACAAACAGTTTGATTACGATCACAAGGATGATGACGGATTATTCCTTGACGCAGCTCTTGTAAACAGGCGACTTGAGGCTGTAAGGGCAGCGGGAGAAAAGTACAAGAAAGAAGCAAAACTTTACGGAGGCCCTGCGGTACTTGAGGGATTCGGCGGAGAGCTCTTTTCACCCGAGCCAAAGAAAGATGCGATTCACTTAAGCGCTGAGCAGAGTAAACTCCTTAGAGGATATAAGATTCAGGCATCGCTTATCCAGAATGAATATATTATAGGAAAAGAGAGAAGCTTTACGATCATTTCTTTCCCTGTACCTGAAATCGGTGATGAATATGAAGCTATCTTTGATGAGACGGTAAATATAAATACGCTTGATAATGAGCTGTACCGGAATATTCAGAAGAAGATCATTGATGCTCTCGATGAAGCAAAGTACGTAACCGTCAAGGGTATGGGCGATAACCGTACCGATATGAAAGTTATGCTTCATGAGATAAAAGACAAAGAAAAAGAGACGAATTTTGAGAATTGTGTTGCCGATGTAAATATTCCCGTCGGAGAAGTGTTTACATCTCCCGTGCTTGCCGGAACATCAGGAATACTGCACGTTTCAGGCGTTTATCTCAGGGGACTTTATTTTAAAGACCTCGAGATTAAATTTAAGGACGGTTGCATCGAAGATTACAAATGTGCAAATTTTATAACTGAAGAAGACAACAAAAATTATATAAAGCAAAATATCATGTACAACAACGATACTCTGCCGATTGGAGAGTTTGCTATCGGAACAAATACGACAGCATACAAGTTTGCAAGGAAATTTGATATTGCGGACAAGCTTGATATATTGATCGCAGAGAAGACGGGACCGCATTTTGCGGTTGGTGACACGTGTTATTCCTATGACGAGGACAATGACACATTCAACTTTGACGGAAAAAGGCATATTGCAAAAGAAAATGAGATTTCCTCAAAGAGAAAAACAGATCCTGATAAGGCATATTTCAGCTGCCATACAGATATAACGCTTCCGTACGACGAACTCGGCGAGATAAGAGCCGTAAGAGAGGACGGAACAGGCGTAACCATCATAGAAAACGGCAGATTCGTGCTTCCCGGCACGGAGGAATTAAATAAGCCTTTGGATGAATAAAATAAACCAAAAGATGTAAGAAAAAAAACCACTCGTTGAATAAAAAAGTGGCACAATATATTGTGTTGTGCTATGATACAAGTGGCTAAATGTTGAAGCAGAAAAATGGAGGAAAACATGGCAAAAGTTGGAATAGTAATGGGCAGTGATTCAGATATGCCTGTTATGGCAAAAGCTGCAGATATTCTTGAGGAGCTCGGAATTGAGTACGATATGAGGATCATATCAGCTCACAGAGAGCCGGATGAATTTTTTGAGTATGCAAAGACTGCAGAGGAGAAGGGATTTAAGGTGATTATCGCCGGAGCGGGAATGGCGGCACATCTTCCGGGAATGTGCGCAGCGATTTTTCCGATGCCCGTGATCGGAATCCCTATGCACACAACTTCACTCGGAGGCCGTGATTCTTTATACAGTATAGTTCAGATGCCTACCGGTATTCCTGTTGCTACAGTGGCTATTAACGGTGGCGCAAATGCAGGTATTCTTGCGGCTAAGATTCTTGCAACGGGAGATGCGGAGCTTCTTGAAAAGCTTAAGAAGTACACAGCATCACTTAAGGACGGCGTAGTTGCCAAAGATGCAAGACTTCAGGAAGTCGGATACAAGAACTATTGATAATATAAATAGGCAAAATGCGAGGAGTTAAATATTATGGCATTGGATTACAAAAAAGCAGGCGTTGATATTGAAGCAGGATATAAGTCTGTTGAACTTATAAAAGGTTATGTAAAAGAGACAATGAGACCTGAAGTACTTGGCGGTCTCGGAGGTTTTTCGGGAGCTTTTTCGCTCAGTAAGATAAAGGATATGGAGGATCCGGTTCTTTTGTCCGGAACAGACGGAGTCGGAACAAAGATAAAGCTTGCGTTCCTTCTTGATAAGCATGACACTATCGGAATCGATGCGGTTGCAATGTGCGTAAACGACGTTGCATGCGCAGGCGGTGAGCCGCTGTTCTTCCTTGACTATATTGCATGCGGCAAGAATATCCCCGAGAAGATCGCAGCGATCGTAAAGGGTGTTGCTGAAGGTTGTAAGCAGTCAGATGCAGCACTTATCGGCGGTGAGACGGCAGAACATCCCGGACTTATGCCTGAGGATGAGTACGATGTTGCCGGATTTGCGGTTGGCGTTGTTGACAGAAAAGATATGATCGACGGAAGCAGTATCAAGGACGGCGACGTTCTTATCGGTGTTGCTTCAAGCGGCGTTCACAGTAACGGATTTTCACTTGTAAGAAAAGTATTCGATATGACAAAAGAGAGCCTCGAGACATATTATGATGAGCTCGGTGCAACTCTCGGAGAGACACTTCTCACACCTACAAGAATCTATGTAAAGATGATGAAGGCAATCAAGAATGAAGGTGTTAAGGTTAAGGGATGCAGCCATATCACAGGCGGCGGATTCTATGAGAATGTTCCCAGAATGCTTCCCGACGGAATCAAGGCTGTAATTGAGAAGAACAGCTATGACATCCCCCCTATCTTCAAGCTTATGCAGGAAAAGGGCGGAATTGAAGAGCAGATGATGTATAACACATACAATATGGGACTTGGAATGGTTCTTGCCGTTGATCCAAGTGATGTAGATGCTGCAATGAAGGCTATTGCTTTAGCCGGTGACAAGGCATGGGTAGTAGGTAAGGCAGTTGCAGGAGAGAAAGGCGTAGAACTCGTATGAAAATAGCGGTTATGGTTTCGGGTGGCGGAACTAATCTTCAGGCTATAATCGATGGGATAGCAAGCGGCTCAATAACAAATACCGAGATTTCGCTTGTATACAGCAATAACCCGAATGCATATGCAATCGAGAGAGCCAAGAAAGCCGGTATCCCATTCGCAGTTAAGAGCCCTAAGGAATTTGACAGCAGGGATGAATTTAACAAAGCTCTGCTTAAGATATTGCAGGATGCAGATCCGGACCTTATCGTTCTTGCGGGATGTCTTGTTGTTATTCCGGAGTGTGTTGTAAAGGCATTCCCGAATAAGATAATAAATATTCATCCGTCACTTATTCCGTCATTTTGCGGTACGGGGTTTTACGGACTTAAGGTGCATGAACAGGTACTTAAGAGAGGCGTCAGGGTATCCGGTGCCACTGTTCATTTTGTTGATGAGGGAACCGACACGGGCCCTATCATATTGCAGAAGCCTGTAATGATAAGGCAGGATGACACTCCCGAAGTGTTACAGAAGCGTATTATGGAACAGGCTGAGTGGAAGATCATGCCGATGGCGATCGATATGATAGCAAACGGAAGAGTCAGAGTTGAAGATCATAAAGTAATTATTGAAGGATACGAAGAGGAGAAGATTTTTTCATGAAGGTTTTAATTGTTGGCGGAGGCGGAAGAGAACATGCTATTGCTGAGGCTGTTTCCAGAAGCCCTCAGGTTTCTAAGATATATTGTGCTCCCGGAAACGGTGGAATCGCAGAACTTGCCGAGTGCGTACCGATAACACCTATGGAATTTGACAAGCTTGTTTCTTTTGCAAAAGAAAAAGAGATAGATCTGACGGTTATCGGAATGGACGATCCGCTTGTAGGCGGAATTGTAGATGCATTTGAGGCAGAGGGGCTCAGAGTATTCGGACCCAGAAAGAATGCGGCAATACTTGAAGGAAGTAAGGCCTTTTCCAAAGACCTTATGAAGAAATACAATATTCCTACAGCAGCATATGAGACATTTGATAATGCGGGGGATGCTCTTGATTATCTTGAAAATGCAAAGTTCCCCATCGTTCTTAAGGCTGACGGACTTGCACTCGGAAAGGGCGTACTTATCTGTAACGACCTCGAGGAAGCCAAGGCTGGCGTAAAAGAGATCATGGAAGATAAGAAGTTCGGAGATGCCGGAAATCACATGGTTATCGAAGAGTTTATGACAGGTAGAGAAGTTTCCGTATTGTCTTTTGTAGACGGAAAGACAATAAAGCTCATGTCATCCGCACAGGATCACAAGAGAGCCGGAGACGGAGATACAGGTCTTAATACGGGCGGAATGGGTAATTTCTCGCCCAGTCCTTTCTACACTGAAGAAGTGGACAAGTTCTGCCGTGAAAATATCTACAGCAGAACTGTAGAGGCTATGGCAAGTGAGGGAAGAGAGTTCAAGGGAGTAATCTTCTTCGGACTTATGCTCACACAGGACGGCCCCAAAGTTCTTGAGTATAATGCAAGATTTGGAGATCCCGAGGCGCAGGTTGTTCTCCCGAGACTCAAGACTGATATCATAGATGTATTTAATGCATGTATCGATGGAAAGCTCGATCAGATTGATCTTGAGTTTGAAGATAAGGCAGCCGTATGCGTTGTTCTTGCAAGTGAGGGTTATCCTGTAAGTTATGAGAAAGGCAAGCTCATTACCGGTCTTGAGAATTTTAAGGGCAAGGACGGATATTACTGTTTCCATGCGGGAACAAAGAAGGCTCCGGAGGGTATAGTTACCAACGGAGGAAGAGTTCTTGGTATAACTGCAAAGGGAGATACCTTGGAAGAGGCTCGTGCGAAGGCTTACGAAGCTACAGAGTGGGTAAGTTTTGATAACAAGTATATGCGCCACGATATAGGTAAAGCGATAGATGAAGCGAAAAAATAATTCGATCTGCAAAAGTGCCTGCAGCATAATGGCACAAATCCTAAGTTGAAAAGGAGGCTGTATGAAGAATACGATGGAAAAGATAATTAGAAACACTATACTTTCTCTAGCATTGTCATTAGCAGTTTTTATCGGCTTCGGGATTGGTGCGCACGCTTTTACGACAACAACCGGAACCGTAACATCAGATAATGTTAAGGTGAGGGAGTCGGCAAGTACATCGTCGGATCAGGTATCGAGTGTAAAAAAAGGTGCAACGGTCGACATCCTCGGTGAGGAGAAAGATGAATCCGGAACCATATGGTACAAGATTAAAGTCAAAGGTGATGAGACCGGCTATATAAGAAACGATCTTGTCAGCAAATCCGGCGGATCATCGGGGGATTCCTCAGGTGGTTCGGGTACAACGGCCGTAGATCAGAGATCCGTAGAAGTTTTGGCTGAGAACGGAACTGTAAGACAGGGCGCCGGCACTGATAAAGATGCTGTCGGAAAAGTAAAAAAAGGCGATATTGTAACGATCGTCGGAGAAACAAAAGCTTCCGACGGAAAGAAATGGTATGAAATTACTTTCGGAGAAAACGGTTCTCAAGGATATGTCAGAAGTGATCTCGTTTCTGAAACTCCGGTCGTAGCATCGAAATCTGTTAAATCAGAGCAGACGGACGCTCCGTCAAATGATGACGGAAGCCCCGATGTAATAGCTGAGCTTGGAGCTGTTGACGATGTTATGGGTGGAGCAGAGCTTGGCGATGAAAACGGCGAAGAGTCACTGGAAGAACCGGATGCTACGAGTGACGGAGAACCTACAGCTCCTACAGAAACAGGAGACGGACAGTATTCCATTTCATACGAAGAGGATACATGGTATCTTACCGATAATTCGGGTACAGATTCAGATAAGCCGCAGAAAATGCAGATTCCTCAGATTGTGAAGCTTGCGAAACAGGCCAAGGAATTCCATGATAAGCTGGCATTGGTTACAAAGGTTATGATCGCGCTTGGCGCAGTTGCCGTTGTGTTGCTTGTTTTGGTTATCATTCTCGGTATCAGGCTCAGAGACGCAGCTTATTATGATGATGAAGAGGATGAGGACGATGATGATGAAGGGGAAGAAGACGAGTACGATCGTTATTCGACACCTTCCAAGAAACGTTCCCGTGGTCCTGCAAGAGACGATCATGATGAGGATGTAAGACCTAAGGGCAGAAGACGCGCGAGGGAAGAAGACGAAGAGGATGAACCTCGTGAAAGCCGTAGAGGTGCTTTAAGAAGAGGCGCAGCCGATGATGCGGGTGAAAGACCTTCAAGAAGAGGCGCAGCCGATGATGCGGCTGAAAGACCTTCGAGAAGAGGGGCGGCCGCTGATGTGGAGGAAAGACCATCCAGAAGACCGGCACCTGCTGATGATGACGAAAGAGTTGTAAGACCTTCAAGAGGTGAGCGTCCGTTTAGAAGAAGAGCGGATGACCAGGTTGAAGAGCGTCCTTCGAGAGGTGCAGAGGAAAGAACTGTAAGACCTTCGAGAAGAGATGACGATTCCATGTATTCAGATTCAAGATACGAAGAGAGACAGCCTTCTGAGAGACGTATGAGAGAAGAAATCGAACCGGAAGAGCCTTCAACGAGAAGGGCAAAGAACTTCCTCGGAGATGATGACGATTTTGAATTCGAATTCCTTGATCTGGATGACGATGACAGATAATATAAGATAAATAAAGTCGCTTGTTATAGATTTGTTCTATGGCAAGCGATTTTTTTCTTCTGATAGCATATGGTTATATAGATAATTTGTTTCGGTTTGACGAATCTGTATCACGTGTTATACTAAATATATCACAAGTATGCAATAGGAGGCGGAGATGATCATAGAGATTGATTTTAACAGTGATGAAGCTATTTATATTCAGCTTTGTAATCAGATCATTTTGGGCATAGCTACGTCTCAATTTCGTGAGGGAGAGCAGCTTCCGAGCGTGAGGCAGCTTGCGGAAACTATTGGTATCAATATGCATACCGTCAACAAGGCTTATTCGATCTTGCAGAGAGAAGGCTTTGTTAAGATAGACAGAAGGCGCGGTGCCATAATCGCAATTGATATCAACAGACTTCAGGCGCTTCAGGAAGCTCAGTCAGAGCTGGCGGTTGTTCTGGCAAGAGCAATTTGTAAGGGAATAGATCGAGACGAAATACATGAACTTGTAGATAAGCTATATGATAATTATGAAAGGATAGATGGGATATGAATGATCAGTTCACTGCCATGGCCGAGGATGCACTTAGACTCGCCAAGAAAACAGCAAGGAATCTAAAACTTAACTATGTCGGAACCGAGCATATTCTTATGGGACTTATCCTTGAGGATGGAAGCGTGGCTTCAAGAATCCTTGTGGATAACGGAATTGATGAGTCCAGAATGATGGATATGATAAAGGATCTTATCGTTCCCGGAAGCAGTGTGAGAACTCTTGACAGAGACGGTTTTTCACCAAGAGCGGAGAAAGTTCTTGAGGACTCACATATCATGTCTGAAAGATTTAAGGCAGATAAGACCGGAACCGAGCATATTCTTTTGGCTCTGATAAAAGAGGGTGAAAATGTCGCTGTGCGACTTATAAGTACGCTCAATGTCCCTGTGCAGAAAATTTATGCAGAGACACTTGCAGCAATGGGAGAAGATCCAAATCTTGTAAAAGAGGACCTTGGTCGAAAGGTTAATCCCAGAGGCGGCAGAAAGGGTTCTATTCTTGCTCAGTACAGCAGGGATATGACCGCGCTTGCACGTGAGAAAAAGCTTGATCCTGTAGTTGGAAGAGAAAGAGAAATACAGAGAGTTATTCAGATCTTGAGTAGAAGGACCAAGAATAATCCCTGTCTTATAGGTGAACCCGGCGTCGGTAAGACTGCTGTTGTTGAAGGCCTTGCACAGAGGATAGTTTCGGGAAATGTGCCTTTTACGGTGCAGGATAAGAGGCTTGTTACTCTGGATCTTTCCGGAATGATCGCCGGATCTAAGTACAGAGGAGAGTTTGAGGAAAGAATCAAGAAAGTCATTAAGGAAGTTATTGATGACGGAAATATAATTCTTTTTGTGGATGAGATGCATACTCTTATCGGAGCCGGCGGAGCTGAGGGCGCGATAGATGCATCAAATATTCTTAAGCCTTCTCTTGCAAGAGGCGAGATTCAGATGATAGGAGCTACAACGATTACAGAGTATCGCAAATATGTTGAGAAGGATGCGGCTCTTGAGAGACGTTTCCAGCCTGTCAATGTGGATGAACCTACTAAAGAAGAGGCAGAGGAGATATTAAAGGGCGTAGTCGGCAAATATGAAGAGCATCACAGGGTTAAGATCACTCCTGAGGCTATTAAAGCGGCAGTTGACCTCTCCGAGAGATATATCAATGACAGAAACCTTCCTGATAAGGCCATCGACCTTATTGATGAGGCGGCATCTGCAGTCAGACTTCACGCTGTGGGAATATCACCCAAGCTTAAAGAGATTGAGGACGGTATTGCTGAATACGATCTTAAGATTGAGAACGCGCTTAAGAACGATGATTTCGATCTTGCCGGACAGCTTAACAGTGAGCAGAAGAAACTTATTTCAAAATACAGCAGGGTAAAAAATGCGGATAAGAAAAAAGTAAATTCCGAAGGCCTTGTGGTAAATGAAAATGATATTGCGGAAGTTGTTGCCCAGTGGACAAGAATTCCCGTCAAAAAGATTGCGGAGAAGGAATCCGAGAAGCTTCTTAAACTTGAGTCGGTTCTTCATAAGAGAGTTATAGGACAGGAAGAGGCTGTAAGCGCGATCTCAAAGGCTATCAGAAGAGGAAGAGTAGGTCTTCAGGATCCCAACAGACCTATTGGATCGTTCTTGTTCCTCGGACCTACAGGTGTAGGTAAGACAGAACTTTCAAAGGCTCTTGCCGAGGCTATGTTCGGCGATGAGAATGCACTTATAAGAGTTGATATGTCGGAGTATATGGAAGGTCATTCGGTATCGAAGATGATCGGATCGCCTCCGGGATATGTTGGATATGATGAGGGCGGACAGCTCAGTGAGAAAGTAAGAAGACATCCATATTCGGTAATCCTGTTTGATGAGATCGAGAAGGCACATCCCGATATCTTTAATGTTCTTCTTCAGGTGCTTGATGACGGACATATAACCGATGCAAAGGGACGTAAGGTAAGTTTTAAGAATACCATCCTCATCATGACATCAAATGTCGGTGCACAGAAAATCGTTGATCCAAAGAAACTCGGCTTTGGCGCGGGCGATGATGCTAAGAAGGATTATGAAGATATGAAGTCCGGAGTTATGGAGGAAGTAAAGAGGCTCTTTAAGCCTGAATTCATCAACCGTATTGATGAGATACAGGTATTCCATACCCTCACAGAGAAAGAGATGATGGATATTGTTACGCTTCTTTCACGCAATCTCAGCAAGAGATGCAAGGAGCAGATGAATATCAATCTCACTATTTCTCCTGCGGTAAAGAAGTTCCTTATTGAGAAACATTCTGATGCCAAAATGGGAGCAAGACCTCTTAAGAGAGCTATTCAGTCATCCATAGAGGATGCAATGGCTGAAGAACTTTTAAAAGGCAATATCAAAGCGGGAAGCGATGTAACTGTATCCTTGAAGGATAAGAAGATCGTATTTGTTTCGGCAGACGGAAAGAAAACTTCTGTAAAAAAGGTCACAGTGAAGACAACTAAGGCCAAAAAGCCCCTTAAAACAAAGACTTCTGTAAAGACAAAGAAGCCTGCTTCGAAGACAAGTATAAAAAGTGCCAAAAAGACGTCAAAAAAATAAGTGAATTTTAAGTTTATAATTAGATCGATATGAATTATAATAATTATAACTATTATTAGCACCAAATCTCAGGAGGGTTATTATGGCTGTCGTAGAGCAGTTGATACGTGCCGAGAATGATGGAAGCATCAGCTTCGGTAACTATGAGCTTAATGAAAAGAAAAAACTTGAAAATTTTGAACACAACGGAGATGTATTTAAAGTAAAGACCTTTAAGGACATTACAAAGCTTGAGTGTAACGACAATTTCTTATATGAATCCGTTCCGGGCACTGCGGTTTTAGGCTTTAAAGAGACGGAAGGAGGAGTCGAGTTTAGTGTTGAAGGCGAAAATGACGCACAGATTACACTCGGACTTCTTGAAAATACAGAGTACAGTGTTTATGTGAACGGTAACAGTATCGGCAAGATGAGCACAAACCTCGGAGGGAAACTTAATCTGAGTGTTGAGTTATCGGGAAATGGCGCTATTAGCGTAAAAGTTGAGAAGTAAAAATTATAGAGAGGGCTTTTCGATGGTATTCGAAGAGCCCTCTACGTATGTTTAATGCATTTTTTGAACTGAGGGAGAAGATTATGGCAACAAAGATAAAAACCGTTTTTTACTGCCAAAATTGCGGCTATGAATCGTCTAAATGGATGGGACAGTGCCCGGGATGCAAGGAATGGAATACCTTTGTGGAAGAGACCGTAAAGCCGGCATCCAAAAAGCAGGGAATAACATCAACGGGGCTTTCGGGAAACGGAAGAAGCACTCCTAAGACATTGTCTGAAATAGAGATGAAAGACGAGGAGAGGGCGGATACACATATAAATGAGCTTAACAGAGTGCTTGGAGGAGGACTTGTAAGAGGTTCTCTTATCCTTGTGGGAGGAGACCCCGGAATAGGTAAGTCAACGCTTCTTCTTCAGGTTGCAGGGAATCTTTCGGGCGATAAGAAAGAGGTTCTGTATATTTCGGGAGAGGAATCTCTTAGGCAGATAAAGCTTCGTGCAAACAGGATCGGAGATTTTTCCGATACTCTTAAGTTTATGTGTGAGACCAATCTTGAAAACATAGAAGAGACGATAAACAGGGCAAAGCCTGAAATAGTAATCATTGACTCCATACAGACGATGTTCAGCGATTCCGTGACATCGGCGCCCGGTAGCGTTTCACAGGTAAGAGAGTCTACGGCTGTTCTTTTGCGTATAGCAAAGAGCCTTAATATTACTGTATTTATAGTCGGACATGTGACTAAAGAAGGGCAGGTTGCGGGTCCCAGAGTTCTTGAACACATGGTGGATACCGTTTTATATTTTGAAGGCGACAGACATGCTTCGTACAGAATCCTTCGTGCAGTCAAAAATCGTTTTGGATCCACAAATGAGATAGGTGTTTTTGAGATGCAGGAGAAGGGACTTGCCGAAGTTACCAATCCTTCCGAGTTTATGCTTGAGGGAAAGCCTGAAAATGCCAGCGGATCGATAGTGACTTGTTCCGTAGAGGGAACAAGGCCGATACTTATAGAAATTCAGGCACTTGTATGCAGGAGTAATTTCGGATTTCCACGCCGACAGGCGAACGGAACCGATTATAACAGAGTAAATCTTCTTATGGCGGTCTTGGAAAAACGTGTGGGCCTTCAAATGGGAGAATATGATGCCTATGTAAATCTGGCAGGCGGAATGAAACTTGCGGAGCCTTCTCTTGATCTTGGAATCTGTATGGCGCTTATATCGAGCTTTAAGAATAAGCCGATAGGAGATGACGTTATTGCATTCGGTGAAGTCGGATTATCGGGTGAAGTCCGTTCGGTAAATATGGCTGATTCAAGGGTTCAGGAAGCGGAAAAACTTGGATTTAAGACATGCATAGTACCAAAAGCTCTTGAAAGCAAACTTAAAAAGAGTGCAAAGAATATAAATATCGTCGGCGTTTCATCTGTTGCAGACGCCATGAATTACATATGATAAAAAATAAAAGGGAAACGTTTTTTAGCGTTTCCCTTTAAATCTTTTATTTTTTCAGGCTCTTTGACTCCGGCATCAGCAGGCGGATTGCCGCTATTGCCGCTATCAATATAATCCATAGTTTAATACCTGTGTTTGATGCATCATAGGTCTTTGACATTCTAGCAAGTCTCGTCTTACCGAGGACGTTATCGTCATTTTTTGAACTTGTCTTTTCCAGAGTCTTACCGCCTATTATAAGAGCTTTTTTCGGAAGATTCTTGTCTTTTGCCTTGGTTGTTGAAACAGGGGCGGTATCAGTAGTGGTATCATTACTTGATTTGCTGCTGTTTCCGTTGTTTCCGTCGACAAGAACAAGTTTACCGTTTGTACATTTTACGTCGTAGTACGAGGTTACGTCATTGCCGTTTTCGTCGATGATCCTGTAGCTGGTAATTTCATTTACGGAGGATCCTATACCGCTTTGGCTTCCGTTTATAACAACATCAACGAGTTCGTGTCCTTTAAGAAGCGAACCGGAAGTAATCTTAACTTCTTTGTTTGTAATAGTATTTCCTGAGTAGTTCTGAACAGTTGTACCTGCTTCAATCGTAAGCTTTCTGGGTGTTACTTTAAGTTTCTTCTGAGAAGAAGTTTTATTTTGGGCAATCTGAGTTGTCGGGACGGAAGATATTACATTTCCGGCATCGTCGACTACTTTTACTACAATATCTTTAGGCTCGATTACTTCATTGTTGAATATGAAAGGGATATTGTCAAATGCGGCTATCTGCTTGGCACGTATGTAAGCCGCATCGATATTAACCCAGTATCTGATATTGTTGTGCTCAAAATAAGTTCCTGAGCCGTTTTCTCCCGCATTTACTTTCTTGCTTACAAAATTACCGAGTGCATCGAAGAAAGTGGTCACGGAATTTACGACCGGATCGTTATCTTCAACAGTGATGCTGAAACCACCGAAATAGTGTTCTTCACCGTCATATTCAAATTCTGATATGTCGCAGGTTGTTTCGATCTTGATCGTAACATCGGGGACAAATTCAGGCTTTTTTTCAACAGCAGGTTCTTTTTCGGCAACAGGCTCTTCTTCCACGGGAGTAGTACGTGTTCTTATGACACCGTCTACATAGATATCGTCGTAGTAATCGGCGTTTATGTAATACCAGGCGATGTATTGGGTTTTCGGGTTAAAAGAGCAATATTTTTTGATATCATCTTCGGTAGGATAGCTGTTTAGAGAAGATGCTATCTCATTTTGCAAAGTTATACCGCTGATCTTGATATTCGAATCATCAGAAGTTGAAGGTGAAAACTTATTTTCTGCTTTTTCACCTATTGCGCCGTCTATCTCAATTTCCGCGATGTAGCTGTTTCCTGTGGAATAAGCAACTGAACTGTCGATATCACCTTCCGAGCTGTCAAGAATACGGAAAGTAACTCTTGGAGAAGGTAAATCTTCAGGTACAGGATATTCGATTTCCTTATATTCTTCTTTTACAGGTATTTCAGGAAGCGGTTCTATCGGCTTATCCGGTACTTTAGGTTCTGATTCTTTTGTATATAATTCTGTCGTAATTAATTCTTTTGTGGGGGTTGATGATGAATTATCAATGGATGTCTTGGCAGTGTAGGTCGATTCATCATTGCCGGTTTTGGTCTGTTCAGGTCTTTTTACTACCGGATTGTCATTTAAAGTAGTATTTCCGTTGCTTGCAGTTTCGTTTTGAAGATTTGAATTATCTTCTTTTGCGTGCGTCGGAACAGAGGAACAGAAAACTTCCGCAATAGTAAGTCCGGCGATCAATATGATCGGGACTATCGCAGATAGGCCTCTTTTGCGCATGGATGATCACTCCTATATTTCAAATATATTTGTTCCAAATTGTAATATTCCGAACTATAATAACATAAACCTAAACTTTTTGTAAAATATGTCGATAAAATCTATATACTGAACATAAATCCCATTTCGGAGGAAAAAATATATGAGAAACTTAAAGGCAAAAGCGTTCTCGGCAATGCTTTCATTGGCTGTTTTTACGGGGGTGTCTTTTTCGGGCACGGCAACTTTAGAGGCTTATGCCGCAGATGATCCGTACACGGCTTTTTCCAAAGCAACCACCGTATATAACGGAGTTGACTATAAAGCGGAATACAATCCTTTGTATTACTATCTGAACTATGCAGATCTTAGAAATGCCTTTGGCGCCAATCCCGACAAGCTCGTTGAACATTGGGTTATTTTTGGTAAAAAAGAGGGCAGGGTAGCCAACAGACTTATTGGAGACAGCACGGAATTTGTTGTTCCCACAGGAGATAAGGATGTCATCGTCATTCCAAAGACAAAGCACGACAACGGAGGAATGACATACGATCAGGAAATACAGGCAAGAAATATAGCAAAGCAGATCGCTGAAGCTATAGAAAATGCCGCAGATGCCGGAAATTCGTCGGGGACATCGAGTGCATCAAGCGCATCGAGTTCATCGAAGTCCAAATCATCCAAGAAAAAGCCTATCAAAGAAGTTGAGAAAGTTGCATATGCGGCAGGAATAGTTAAGGCATACTGCGATCTTGGAACATATACCACAGAAGGTAAGATATACCGCACTGCTTACGGAGTCTTTATAGGAGGCGAGTATTCATGCGCGGGAGCTACAAGGGCTCTCGGACTTATTCTTGATTATCTCGGAATATCATGGGTGCACAAGAATATAAATTCATGGGAAGATCAGTGGTGTCAGGTAATTGTTGACGGAAAAGAAGGCTACGGAGACGGAATTACCGCAACGGCCGGATACGGCAAGCATCCCAATGAAGGCGGCAATAAAAAAGATGTAGTTTCATATTCGAAGATAAGATATAAGTTTGAAGTGGCGACAGAAAAGCCAAAGAAGGAAAAGTAATGAAGCGGAATATTATACGGAGAGCCAAGAGAATTGCGGCATTTATAGTTTCTTTTGCGGTAGCGGTCGGAACGACCATTAATTTGGGAGCTTCGGGGACTACTGAGATAAATGCGCTTACTTTTAGCAAGAATCCGGAGATTACAACAGTTCATATAGGCAGTGATGTGACTTCGATCACTTCGGATGCTTTTAAAGGTCTTTTTAAACTGAGATCTGTTACCGTAAGCGAGAAGAATCCTTATTACTCGTCGTTCAGTGACTGCCTTTACAACAAGAATAAAACGGTTCTGCTGTGTTTTCCGCCGGCGCTTTCAAGTGCAAGGATTCCGGCGAGTGTAACTTCGATAGGCGAGAATGCGCTTCTTGGAGTGGGGACCGACTTAAAGAATCAGATAATAAATACTGTCAATGCGCAGGCGGGTGACGGCCTGACAGAGGATAAGGTGCCGGGAGAGCACTTTGTTCATACGCAGTACGGTATCAGATGGAAGGACAAAAATGGTAATCTTATCGAGCCAAAAAGTGAGATAATGAGACTTGTGGCTTCTGTGATCGAAGAGTGTACAGACGGTACGATGACGCAGAGCAGGCAGCTTGAAAGGTGCTTTGATCACTTTATAAGCGAGGTTTCCTATGAAAGGGAAATGAAAGTTCCCGTAGGGGATTGGACGAGAGATTACGCGTGCCGGATTCTTTTTTCCGGAAAGGGGAACTGCTATAAATATGCGGCAGCATTTGCTTATATTGCAAGGGGGCTTGGATATGATGCAAAGGTGTGCAGCGGAACGGTAGCGGCTGCAAGCGGCGGAAGAACGCCACATGCCTGGACGGAAGTTAAGATGGGCGATAAGTGGTACATCTTTGATACGGAGATGCAGGACGCAAAGGGAAGCGGATATTACAAGCAGACTTATGACAAATATCCTGCGGGGCCTATTGAAAAGACGGCGTCATGGACTGTATATTATCAGTAAAATATTTTTTTGAGGGGATTTTTAGTAATGAAAAAAGTAGCGGTAACAACAATGGTATTTATGGGTTTGATGGCTTGTGTCATTGTATTCAACATCATTTTGTGTGAGGCAGTGCCTGAATACAAAGACTTTTTGACAGCGGCTGTCTCGGAAGAAACGGCGCCGCCGGTTGTAAAGGCATCAACAGTAAATGTTACCAAAAAGAACGAAGAAAAGACGGAAGAGAAGTTGACACTTGAGGAACTTAAGGAGAAATATGATATTTCCGCATTGGAAAGTAGCTCATTAAGTAGTGGAGCAGATAATGACGGTGCGGAGCGTACAATTGTAGACAAGACTTACCATGAAGACTGCGGAACCGGGAAAGGTTACTGGGTTATTACTTATTCTGACGGAAGTACTGCGGTTGAATGATCATAATTCATAATTTAGTTTTTGATAGGTGCTGACATGATCTTGAATTAAGTCAGCACCTTCATATTTATGGAGAGGAATAAAAGAAATGAGAAGGAAATTGTTTGAAGTATTGACAGTTTCTGTTTTGATTACTGCTTTGCTTGCAGGATGTTCTGAAAAAAATATCGAAGAGACGGAAGCTGAAGCGGCTGCGAGCGTGGCGTCTTCAGCAGAAGAAAAGGAGATGACTCCCGCCGATATGAGGGTTGGAGTATTTATTTACAAGTTATCCGACACATATATGTCTTTGTTTAAGGATGAGCTTATTAAAGACCTTGTGAATGCAGGCTTCAAGGAAGAAAACATAACCGTGGTCAATTCTGCGTTTAGTCACGGATATCAGATGTTGCAGCTAAAGAAGGTTATTTCTTCAGGTGTTGATATTCTTGTTGTAAATCCGGTTAATATGTCTAAAACAGCCGAGGTTACAGATCTTGCGATGGAGGCTGGAGTTCCGCTTGTGTATGTCAACCGTGAACCGGAAGCGTCTGAAGAGATAAGGTGGGAAAGCGAGAATCTACCCGTTACTTATATTGGTTGTGATGCAAGGCAGGCGGGAACTTTTCAGGGCAAAATGCTGATAGACCTTGGATTTGAGAATATTGATAAGAACGGTGACGGTGTATTGCAATATATCATGGTAAAAGGCGAGAAGAACAGCGCAGATACCTACTTCAGAACCAGATACTCAATAGAAGCACTCAAAAATGCGGGCTGGAGCGTTGAAAAGCTTGCTGAAGGTAATGGCAACTGGGATAAGAATGTCTCGGAATATGTTGTTACCGAGGCGCTTGCGGAGAATCCATCTGTGGAAGTTATCATCTGTAATAACGATATGATGGCTGTCGGGGCTCTGGAAGCTGTAAATAAAGCAGGCCTTGAAGCGGGAAAGGATGTATATATTATCGGTGCAGATGCTTTTGAAGTCGCACTCGAGAAAATCCTTGAAGGAAAAATCGTCGGAACCGTATTCAATAACTATGTCGAGCAGGCACGCCTTACGACAGGAACGATACTTTCATACATGAAAAAGCAAAATGTTGCTCATTTTTACGGCAGTGATTATGTTAAAGTCACGAAAGAAAATGCGGAGACTATACTTGGAATTATCAGAGAAGATGAAGAATCCGACGCGCAGCAGGAAGAGTAGAAAAGCTCAACAAGATTTGAAACAAACAAAAAAACCGCTCAAATTGAGCGGTTTTTATTAGTCGGAGTGACGTGATTCGAACACGCGGCCCCTACCTCCCTAAGATAGTGCTCTACCAACTGAGCCACACCCCGACGACGTTCTCCATTATATAACGCTGTTTTGAGAAAAGCAATAGGTTTTTTATTCTTTTTTATGTAAAAAATCAATTCTCTTCCATAATAGGATGAGTGCGATTATCCCAATCACGCATAAATACTGGGTTTTGCCACCATAGACATTGTCATAATTTATTTTTGCATTTGCTATTCGCGGCATCTCTTTGTACAGAAGTAAGCTCGAGCCTATGGCGTTTGTATTTATTGATATTGTCTCGATTTCTTTATCGATATCTTCGAACAATTCGGTACTACCCATGAAGTCAATATAAATGAAATATTCGCGATTTTCTTTTATGAGAGATATTGGAATGTCGAGTTGAAAATCTATATTTTCATAGAACATCTCAAGCTCCGATTGTTCATTGTTTCCAAGTGATTTTTGTACATCAAGACTCATGTATGCGCCTTTGGTAAGGCCTTCAAAGATTTTTCCGGGAATCTCTGCAAAATTGGATAAATGACTGTCAATAAGACCGCCGTTATATGAATCATCCATTATCAGATTGAAGGTGAGCTCAGCACTTTCACCTTCAGCTATCTGCTCTAATTCTTTTGGCGTAAAGCAGGAACACAGTAATTGATCGTAGTCTGTAAAGTGAAAGTCCGGAGCATCCTGACCGTTCCGACTCTCGGAGTTAAGGATAATATTCACCGTGCCCAACTCATACGTAATCTGAGTTGTTTCGTGCATAATACCTCCATTCACATCTTACGAAAAGGTATTAATATAATACTATATACGACCAAAAACAAAGCTAAAAAAACTATTAAACCTTTTGCTTATAAAGATTAGTTTGATACAATTGAAAAATAGAACTGAATTGGGGAGTCAAGGGGACGGTTCTTTTGACTCCCGCAAAATTGGTATTTAATGCATCGAGTTGACACGAAATTTAAAAGGAGTCAAAAGAACCGTCCCCTTGACTCATTATTAATTGATTGGAGAAAAGCGTGGAAGAAAAGCAGCATAAGAGACGGGTTCGTTATTCGGGAAAGTATCCCAAGAAATTTGAAGAAAAATATAAAGAGCACAATCCTGAGAAATACAAGGATGTGGTTGAGCATGTTATATCAAAGGGCTCTACGCCGGCGGGAATGCATATTTCGATCATGGTAAAAGAGATACTGGATTTTCTTAAGATAGAGCCGGGGCAGCAGGGGCTTGATTGTACGCTCGGATATGGTGGACACACTTCGAAGATGCTTGAGAAATTGCAGGGAAACGGTTGTATTTACGGACTTGATATCGATCCCATAGAGTCCAAGAAAACCGTCGAGAGACTTAGGAACGCCGGATATGGCGAAGATGTGTTTAAGTTTAGGCTGATAAATTTTGAAAATATAGATAAAATATGTGAAGAAGCAGGAAAGTTTGATTTTGTTCTGGCAGATCTGGGCGTATCTTCCATGCAGATAGATAATCCCGAAAGAGGCTTTTCTTATAAGATCGACGGACCTCTCGATCTAAGGCTTAACCCTGACGGTGGTGAATCGGCGGCGGAGCGTCTTCACAATATCACGAAAGAAGAGTTTATCGGAATGCTCGTAGAAAACTCCGATGAGCCGTATGCTGAGGAAATCGCGGAAAAAGTTTTTTCACTTATGAAAAAAGGAAATTCCATGGATACCACAACAGCGCTCAGAGAGGCCATTGAAGCGGCACTTTGGAAGGTTCCTAAGGAGGAGAAAGCAGTAACTGTAAAAAAGAGTTGTGCCAGAGTTTTTCAGGCGCTTAGGATAGACGTAAACAGTGAATTTGAAGTGCTTTACTCTTTTCTGGATAAGCTCCCTTCGGTGCTTAAAGCGGGTGGAAGAGCAGCGATACTTACATTCCATTCGGGAGAAGACAGGCTGGTCAAAAAGTCGTTTAAAGAGCTTAAAAAAGCCGGTGTGTACAGTGAAATATCGGAAGATGTGATAAGACCGTCTGCGGAGGAGTGCAGGATAAATCCCAGAAGTAAATCAACCAAGATGAGATGGGCTATTAAGGCAGATATTGGAGAAAAGGCAGAATGACAAGAAGAATACTTATAACCAATGATGACGGAATAAAGTCGGAGGGACTTTTAAGACTTGTAAAAGAGGCAGCCGAGTTTGGCGAAGTATGGATAGTTGCACCTGAAAGTGAGAGAAGTGCGGCTTCTCACAGCATTACTTTAAGGCATGAGATAGATATTTTCCCCGTTGAATATCCTGTTGAGAGTAAATATGGTGTTCATGCATATTCATGCAGCGGGACACCGGGCGACTGCGTAAGGCTCGGATGTACGACGATAGTACCTGATAAGCCGACTGTTGTGCTCTGCGGGATAAATTTTGGATACAATGTCGCTTCGGATATTCAGTATTCTGCGACCTGCGGATCTGCTTTTGAGGCGGAATTTCAAGGAGTTCCCGCGATAGCTTTTTCGGAAGGTGCGGGAAAGTGTCATGAAGTTTCGGACAGATACCTTCATGAGATATTGGAAAAGCTCATAGATACTGAGTTTATTCCGGGAAAGATATATAATGTCAACTTCCCTTTTTGCCCTGTTTCCGAATGCAAAGGTGTGCTCTATGACCGCGGTGTGTCGCGTGGGATGGTTTATAAAGACGGGTACAAGGAAGTTGAGAAACTTGATAACGGCGGAGCAAGATACATGGTTGACGGAGTTTTTACACCTGAAGCGGAAGACGGCACGGATTACAGAGCTGTTCTTGATAACTATGTATCTGTCGGAACGGTAATGAATGTCGGGAATATATAGTATTTACCATGAATAATTATTGATGTTTATGTTTTTTGCTGGAATAAATTATCATAATATTATAAAATTTAAAATATGAATACTGAAAAAATCTTTGGTAAAAATGCATATTTTTATAATAAAGAATCGAACCCCGAGGAACTGCTTAAGCTTATTTCCTATGGGATTCAGCAGGATGATAACGGATATATATTCCTTGATAATACAGGGAAATGTGTCTATGCAAACAGAAAAGCCTATAGCATGTTCTATGTTCTGGAAGATCTGGATCTGTTATATGAGGCATTCGAGACGTGGAAGAGAACATTGGGGATAGATGTGGATGCTACGACCTGGTGCCGAATATACAATTCTACGGGAAAAGAGCGTCTTTACCGCGTCAGATTCAGACGAGTTCATGATGAGAGTGGCAAGGTTGTAGGAAGCGTCTATGTCATTCAGAATGTGTCGGATTCTCTTGAGGGCGAGTACGGCGAACAGTACCGGCTTACACATGACGATCTTACGCAGCTCTATAACAAAGAGGGATTTATTGCGGCTGTAAGGGAGCTTTTTCAGAGCACTCCGGATGATAAGGAGTATGTGCTGGTATATTCGAATATACGAGATTTTAAATTGATAAATCAGCTCTTTGGAGTGGACAAGGGAAACGATATCCTTGTAAATATCGCGGATGCCATATCGCAGAGAGTCAGAGAAGAAGATGTATACGGAAGGATAAACGGCGATCAGTTTGCACTTTGCATGCCGAAGGAGAGATTTGTTGAGGCGGATTTTAAGAGCGCTGTAAAAGAGGTTACCAATCGCCTTACAAGCACGTCTTACTCCGTGCATATTCAGCTTGGCGTATATGAGATAAGAGATAAGGATATGGATATTTCGCTCATGTGTGACAGGGCTTATATGGCGTGCAAATCCATCACCAAAGACGGAGTATGCGAGATAGCATGGTATAGCGATGACATGCTTATTAACGCTCTTTTGGAAAAAGAAATCCTATCAAGCTTTGATTTTGCCATTATCAACAGGCAGTTTGGGATATATCTTCAGCCTCAGGTATATGCTAACGGGAAGCTGTTTGGAGCGGAGGCGCTTGCAAGATGGATACATCCGGAGAATGGTATCATTCAGCCGGGAGTATTTATAACCGTTCTTGAAAAGGCCGATCTTATCTACAAGCTCGACAGATATATATGGGAACTTGCTGCAAAACAGCTTGATTACTGGAAGGGAACCGAGATGGAAGGAGTATCCATATCGGTGAACGTTTCGCCCAAAGATCTTTACTATATCGATATCAGAGAAGAATTCAATAATCTCGTAAAAGAATATGATATTAATCCCCGCCATTTCAATATTGAGATTACGGAGACAGCTGTAACTACCGATGTTTCCAAGTGCGCGGAACTTATTCTCGGGCTTCAGAAAGATGGATTTGTGGTCGAGATTGATGATTTCGGAAGCGGATATTCATCTCTTAATATGCTCAAGGATATAAATGCCAATATACTTAAGATTGATATGGGATTTTTGAGAAAGACCGAGAATCAGAACCGGGCTAAAGTTATTTTAAATTATACGATCGACATGGCCCACGAACTCGGAATGGGAGTTATTACCGAGGGCGTTGAGACGAAGGAACAGCTTGATTTTCTTAAAGAACTCGGGTGCGAAATGTTCCAGGGATATTATTTTGATATGCCGATGCCGGTCGATGAATTTGAAAAGAAATTCAAAGAAAAATACAAAAAATAAATAGCAAATATAAGGTGTCTACTCTCTATAACGGAGAGTAGGCATATTTTTTGGCTTTTTTATCTGAAAAAACTTGTTGACATATTACGACTGACGTAGTATAAATACTATGACAGTCGTAATATGTTTAACGTAGTATGACAGACGTAATATGATCACATGAAAGGATTTATCTGAAAATGAAAAGAGGGAAACATGATATGAAGAAAGGAATACGCGGTATTGCAGTCGGAATGACTATTGCATCTGTTCTTGGTTTTTCATTTTACGGTGCAGATATTCAGGCTAAAGAAAATGGCAGCGAAGCAGGAAAAGATACCAAAACAAAAGCGGCATACAATATACGCCCGCAGGACGATTTTTTTGGATATGTAAATGCCAATGCCGTTAGAGAGGCGGAAATCGACCCCAAATATGGATTCGGTTCGTTCAATGAATGTGGAAGGATAACGGATAAAAAGTTATTTGAGCTTATTGATGAGATAAATGCTAAAAAAGAACATACTTCACAGGATGAGCAAATAATCGCCGATTATTACAAACAGATCGTATCTTATGATGCTTCTGCAAGTAATGCCGATAAGGAACTTGAAGACGTAATAAAAGAGATTGCCGGAATTTCCAGTACGCAGGAATATATGGAACTTCTCGGCAAGTATAAAAGATTATATAACATAAGCTCTGTGCTTGCTTTTGACTTTGGAGACGGTGCAATACGCGCTAAAGAGTACGGTTTTAGGTTTGAAGGCATCAAATCGATCTTTGGAAAAACAAATAAAGAAATTGCGGAATCGCTGGAAGGAAGAGCAGCTGTAAGGGACCATGTAAAAGAAGTTCTTGTAGGGCTGGGAAACGAGAAGAAAGAAGCTGAAAAAGCAGCTGACAATTTAGCCGCGTTTGCATTGGATATAGCATATAAAAGTAAAGATCTGAAATTTGATTATGTAAGTGTATCTGCTGTAACCGACAAGGATATGGATGAGTATAAGTTTGATATTAAGAGCTTTGAAAAAGGGCTGCAGATTGAAAATCCGTACGACTTTTGGACTGTTGCAGAAAAAGGACAGTTTGCATATATTGCTGAAAAGCTGAATGACGAGAAAAATCTTGAAGCATTAAAAACGTGGTTACTCATCGATTATGTAGACGGATGTAACAAGTTTTTATCTGACAAATACAAGTATCTTAAGGCTGCATACGGAACAGATACCGAAAATCCGGATATGCAGGCAAAGATTAAGATAATGAGCGATCTTTCGGATGAGCTTGGAAGAATATATTCGGAAAAGTATTATCCTGCATCAAAAGATGAGAAAGTACGGGAGATGTGTGAGAGTATCAGGGATTCTTACAGAGAACTTATAGGAAAAGCAGAATGGCTTACTGAAGATGGAAGGACCAAGCTTCTCAATAAGCTTGAAAATATAGAATTCACAACCGGTGGCAATTACAGTGAAGTGATCATTGGAAAAGAAAACGTACTTGGAAAAGATTCTTTTGAAACATATAAGAACATGCAGAAATTAAAAATTGAGAATTTTAAGGAATTAATAAAGAGACCAAGACCTAAGAGAGGAGGAACAATGCAACCTCAGACGGTTAATGCATGTTTTATGCCGGACAATATGGTAGTTATCACGGCTGCGATTACCGAGGGCGCGTTCTTTAACGAGAATTACAGCAAATTCAGTAATATCGGAAGACTCGGAATGGTCATTGCTCATGAGGTTGGTCATGCATTTGATTCGACATTTATGAATTGGGATGACAGAGGAAATTACAATCCGGAATGGCTTAATGAAACAGACAGAAAAGCGTTAAAGGACAGAGCTGATATGTGTATTGATTATTACAATGCCTGCACGATCATGGATGTATATCATGTGGACGGAGAGCTGACCCTTGGTGAAAACTATGCGGATATCGGTGCTATAGAGTGCATTTCCAATATTGCAAAAGAAAAGGAAGACTATATTGAAATGTATGAAGGATTTGCGGAGATATGGAGAGGAATCAGCAGTGATGTAGAAGGGATTCTTGGTCTTCACACTGATGTGCACAGCCCCGGACCTGTAAGGGTAAATGCTCCTCTAAGTTCCTGTGAGCAGTTCTATGAAGTCTATGACGTAAAAGAGGGTGACGGTATGTATGTCGCTCCTGAAAAGAGAGTCGAAAGGTGGTAACATGGGAGTTATTTTAAAACATACATTCAGAAATATATTTGCAAAACCACTTATGACATTATTTCTTGTGGTTACAATTACTATTTGTTCATTTTCGGGCATGCTTGCTTTTGATATGAGCAACAGTGTCGAAAATATTTTTATAGGGTTGTTTAATACGGTAGCGGGAGCAGCTAATGTAGTTGTGGGTTCGTCTGATGACATAGAGGAAAGTGATTTTGAAGGTCTTTCCGGTTATGAAGCGGCATATGTTTCATCCAAAACTTCGAATGTGACGGTTCGTAACAACCAGATGTATGCGTATTACAATCAGAAAAGGCTTAATATATCCGGTGTGGATGTTGAGAGCGCTTCAAAAATGAGAATTATTCCGAAAGATGTTGATCTTAGTGAGAACGATATCATCATAGATGAAGTTATGGCTAAAGAACTTGAACTTAATGAGGGTGATCCTTTAAAAGTTTACGGTGACAACTATGTCGATGTAGAGTATAGGATCAAGAAAATAGCGAAATTAAGCGGACTTCTTGAATCGGAGTATTCTGCTGTTATTTCGGATGAAGGAATGGCAAGGCTGTGCTATGATGGCAGACCGAAACATACTGCTGTTTATATTAAGGTAGAGGATAAGTCAAAAGTCAGTGAATTCTGCGATGCGATGGAAGAAAGATTCCCCAATTATGAAGTACAGGATCTAATGGGCGAAAAGATGGTGCAGGATCAGATAAATACAATTAGTAATATGTTTAAAATGCTTTTCCTTGTAACGCTGATACTTGTCATCTTTGTGACTATAACACTTTCTGAGAGAATAATGCGTGACAGAATGTCGACGATCGGAACTTTGAGAAGCCTTGGAGTTTCACCGAATCTTACGGCACGAATTATACTCATTGAAAATATGTTTTACGGATTGTTTGGTGGTTTGATCGGAACCGGACTTTATAGGGCTTCAAGAGATGCTTTATTTAACTCTGTTTTTACGGTAAGCGCGGGAAGCATGGAAGTTGAAATGAATCTGGGAAATGTATCGGTTCCTGTTATGATCGCGGTAATTATAGGCGCAATCGTAGTGGAAATGCTCTGCCCGCTCAGAGAACTTCTTAAATCTACCAATACAGCTATCAGAGATATTATTTTTGATAATAAGGACACAGAATACAAATATAAAAACAAGAATAAGATCATATCGATTGTTTGTGCAGTTATTGCAGGCATTGCTTCCGTTCTGGCGTTTACGGCGTTTAAAGACAGCCCTGTTCCCGGCGTTTTGGGATTCCTATTTATGGTGCTTTCTCTTTTCTGCGGATATCCGTTTGTGCTCAGAACAGCGTCAAAGATAATCGAAAAGATCAGCATGAAGGTAAATAATCCTATACTTGGTCTTGCGGCTACAAATCTTAGAAGCAATAAGACTTCGATCGGAAGTTCAAAGCTTGCATTTATAGCTACAAGTGTATGCCTTGTGATGTTTATTTACATTTCTTCATTAAAACATGATGTAGTAACACCTCCGATGGACGCGGATGTAATCCTCAGAGGACTTTCAGAAAACGTTGAATCATATGAATACATCAAAACACTTGATGGTGTAAATAAGGTTGAATTTGACTATTCAAGAGATAACAGCATCCTTGTGGGAAAAGAGAAGATAGAAGACTATCTTGAGAATAAGTATGTTAAAAAATTTGATGATGAGCTTACAAATATCAAAGTATTTGGAACGTATGGCAATCCGGAACTGAATCAAGGTTATAAAGGGCTTCCTGATTCTATAAGCGGCGATGAAATATATATAGCCAAAAAATTAGCAAGGGAGCTGAAGCTTAAAGCCGGAGACAATGCGGAAATACTGTTTGATGCAAAAGGGGTTGTTCCTTACAGAGGTACCTTCAAGGTTGCAGGAATTATCGATTCCGGTCAGGCTGACAGTTCAAACAGAACAATCGTGTTACCTTTTGAATTATATAAAAAGATCTATCTGGACAGACCAAGTAAAGCCTATATAAAGACGGATGATCCGGTGAAAACCGCTGAGCTTATTAAGAGCTATTCATCCAGCACTATAGATAAAGTTAATACAATTGATGAATACATAAAAGAGATTCAAGATCTTTCCGGAGGTGAGCTCGCACTTCTCTATATGATAATAATCATCGGAGTTTCGCTTGCGGTAATAGGTATATATTGTAACCAAATAGTTGGATTTGAGAGCAGAAAGAGAGAAAGTGCAGTTCTTGTTTCGACTGCTATGAGCAAAGGAAATCTTGTTAAGTTGTTCTTTGAAGAGACAGTGTTATCTGGCGTTATAGCAATCGGTTTCGGAACAGTAGCAGGTCTTGTTGAGACTGTGGTATTTATAAAAGCTTTGAAGGCGATAATGGAACAGGAAATGTTTATAAATGTCGGACAAACCGTTGTTTTCTTATTGGTTATGTTCTTTACATTTGGAATAACGATCATAAAGACTATGCGAGACATAAACAGAATGAAGATTGCAGAACAGTTAAAGTATGAATAAGGAGAATGAAAAATGGAGAATATAATCGAGGTAAAAGATGTAAAGAAAGTGTTTGGATCCGAAAAGACAGTAAGCACCAAGGTTCTGGACGGAGTTAATATGAATGTAAGAGAAGGAGAATTTGTCTCTCTTATGGGCGCTTCGGGAAGCGGCAAATCAACCCTTCTTTATCTGATCGGAGGCTTGGATAGGGATTTTACCGGTGATATTTCCGTATGCGGAAAGAGCATTTCGAATATCAAAGAAAAAGAGCTTTCAGAGATAAGACTTAATGACATCGGATTTATCTTCCAGTTCTATAACCTGGTACAGAATCTAAATGTTGAGGACAATATAATGCTTCCGCAGCTTGTTGCGGGAAAGAGCAGAGCAAGCCTTAAGAAGAAGCTCGATGAAATCCTGAACATCGTAGGTCTTACGGAAAAGAGGAAGCAATACCCGTCAAAACTTTCGGGAGGGCAGCAGCAGAGAGTTGCCATAGCCAGAGCTGTTATGGGGGATCCGAAACTTATTCTCGCAGATGAGGCCACAGGTAATCTGGATAAAAAGTCCGGTGCTGAGATAATGGAATTGTTCAGGAAAATAAATAAGGAGAAAGGCATCAGTATTCTTCAGGTAACGCACTCAGAGAAGTGTGCTGAATACGGAGACAGGATAGTGTGGCTTGATTCAGGGAAGACCATATAAAACAATCTGTTAAAAAGACTATTTCATATGATCTTCAAATTGTTTGAATATTGAGAAAGATTATTACTTAAATTCACAACTTGCAAAGATATTGCGGACCGCAGCGAGGTATTCGCCTTTGCTGCGGGCTTTTCTTATTGCCTTAAGATATTTGTCGCAGTTTGCAAAGTGAGTATGTATAAATGCCCAGTGCTCAAGAAGTTTAAAGATAACGTTCCTGTCCTCGGGTATGTATTCTTCGTATCCTGCGTAGAGCTTTGTCAGGTATTCTTTTAACTCGGGCGCGGTAAGCACTTCACCGCCTGTAAGTTCTCTTGCAAGTGCCGGATTTTCAAGAATTCCTCTGCCGAGCATCATAGAACTTACTTCGTTTGTGATGCCGTTACTTTCAAACTTATCCATGGTGTCTTCATAGTCTTTTTTGGAAAAGATGTTTCCGTTGTAGCATATGGGAGCCTTTCCGCCGCATTCTCTGTATCTTTTCATACTGCTACAGAATGCATCAAGGCGGGGAGTGTTCTTATAAAAGTCATCCTTGACTCTTGCATGGACGGTGAGTTCGCTTATCGGATATTTTGCGTATATCTCCATAAGTTTTCCGGCTTCGTTCTCATCTGCGATGCCGAGTCTTGTTTTTAAAGAAATTTCAATATCTTTTAATTCGGGCGTATTTTCTTTTGCCTCAAATATCTCAGATAACATGGAGTCAAGATAATCGGGATCGGCCAAAAGACCTGCACCCTTGTGTCTGTTTACGACAGTGGAAGCGGGGCAGCCGAGGTTGAGATTTATCTCTTTGTAGCCGAGCTGTGCGATCTCTTTTGCCGCCCAAAGGAAAGTTTCAGAGTTTCCCGACATTATCTGAACAACCAGGGAGGAGACGTTTCCTTCGAAGAACGGAGTGTTGTGCACGGGTAGAATGTCATTTTTTTCCCTGTTCTTAAAGTGCTTACTCTTTGCGGCTGTGACAAAAGGTGAGTAGTACTTGGAAACAGAGCCCGCAAACATGTCTTTATGGATGTTTCTCAGAGGATACATGGTTATGCTTTCCATCGGTGCAAAATAAAAATTCATTGATATTCTCCTAAAAAATTCCTAATTTCTCGATTATTATGGTATTATATGGTTTGAGCGTCAAGCAAATAATACCAATTCGGAGAATTGCGATGGATTACAATTATAAGTATGACAAAGATAATATGAAAAACGGAATCGTTGATATTGTAAATCTGATTCTCAATGATTACTCAAACGGAAGAGATATTGACAATATGGATATCTACAATCAGCCTGACAGAGATGCTGTAAAAGATATCGTCATAAAGCTCATTAGGATCATGTATCCCGGATATTACAGAGATAAGGTGTACAAGAGCTATAGTGATGCGAACAGGATCGCGATTGTCATCGAGGATGTCATCTATAACATGAATAAGCAGATAGCGATAGCGTTCAGGCATAGTGACGACTATAGGGATGCCAGTGATGAAACTCTTGAGTGCGGAGCAAGGAAGATAACTCATGAGTTTTTTGAGAGGATTCCCAAGATAAGAGAGTATCTTGATACCGATGTTCAGGCTTGCTATTCGGGAGATCCCGCAGCTTACAGTAAGGAAGAGATAATTCTTTCATATCCGGGACTCTTTGCGACATCGATCAACAGGATAGCACATGAACTCTATCTTCTTAAGGTGCCGCTTATTCCGAGAATGATGACTGAGTATGCACATTCCAAGACGGGAATAGACATTCATCCCGGCGCTACGATTGGAAAGTATTTCATGATCGATCACGGAACCGGCATTGTTATCGGTGAGACTTCGATCATCGGTGAGCATGTCAAGATGTATCAGGGTGTTACCATCGGTGGATTGTCAACGCGAGGCGGACAGGCACTTAAGGGGGTTAAAAGACATCCCACTATTGAAAATGATGTTACTATCTACGCAGGTGCTTCAATACTGGGCGGAGATACTATAATAGGCGAGGGAAGCGTCATAGGTGCTAACGCATTTATTACGGCTTCGGTGCCTGCAAACAGCAGGATAAGCATGAAAAATTCCTGATGTTTCGTATAGTTGTTACATAATATGGACTTATATTAAATAAGACTTTTACTCTGGGATTTACACATCCTTAATGGGGATGAACGTAGAATTCATCGGGGTGAAAGCCTTATTTTTTTATAAAAAACTATTGAAATGTTACACTATGAGTGATAATATTTTAATAAATGTTAATAAAGTATTTCGAATGGGTTTGCAGTACTATGCCAATGAGGAATGTTTATCATGTTCGAAAGGGGTGATCAATGGTAAAAAAGTAATCTGATTTTTATGAACACAAGAACACAGTCATCGTTGAAAAATTCTTTTACTTTTTTTTATTTTGCTCTAAAGGAAATAAAGAAAGCATCCGATAAAGGAAATAGCAGGTAGTGGATAATGCAACGGTACTTGGAGGTATGTGTTCATGTTGAGATCGCTTTGGTCAGGTGTTTCCGGACTTACAACCCATCAAATGGAAATGGATGTTATTGGTAATAATATTGCCAATGTCAATACAACAGCATATAAGTCGCAGGCAACGGGATTTTCTGACGTTCTTTATCAGACTGTAAAGAACGGAACCGGAGCGGGAGATAACGTTGCAACTACAAATGCTGCTCAGGTAGGACTTGGATCTAAGGTTTCCTCAATATATACAAATATAACAAAGTCGGGCTCCATGCAGACTACAGGGAATGCCTTTGATATGATGATCACGGGAGATTCTTTCTTTGTGATCAGTCCTGACAACCAAACCAGGAATTTTAGCAGAGACGGTGCGTTTACGATCGATGCGCAGGGAAGTCTCGTAACCCAGAACAACGGATATTATGTAATGGGTGTTATGGGTGAAGACGGAATCAGACCGGGAGCAAATGTGACGAGACTTGATCTTATTACTGATGCAACTAAGACAATAGGCGGAACAGCAACATCCGCATCATATTTCAGAGGGAATATCGATAGTCTTGACGGCTCTTTCGATGAGGCAGACGGCAAGAGCATGAGACTTGAAGTATTCGGCAATGACGGAAGAACTTATACTCTTAAGTTCAATCTGACAGACGGAGGAGATAACGCAGATAATACTTATTTACTTTCTCTTTCCACTGTACAGGACGATGAGGGTAATCTTCTTCAAAACACTACAGATACCAATATCAATCTTGTTTACGACAAGAGTTCGGGAAAGCTTATAGATGCGGGGGGAAGCGATAACGGAATCGTGACCATGACATTCGGAGGCGGAGCTTCGATGATTGGACCTCTCAATATAGACTTTTCAAATACGACAAACTATGCAGGCACAACTGCATCTCACAACTCTACTCTTTATTTATATAAGGGAGATGTGAGAGGGTTAAATGTCGGATATGCAAACGGAACCATGACCGGTTTGTCCGTTACGGACAACGGATCGGTGTTTGCTAAGTATTCCAACGGACAGACGGTTAAGATTGCACAGATAGCTGTTGCGGAGTTTAACAATGCCATGGGACTAGAGAAGGTTGGAGACAATCTTTATGCGGAATCTCTTAATTCGGGAGAAGCGCAGATTATGGATGTCACTGCTGACGGAGGGTATATGACATCCGGAGTGCTCGAATCCAGTAACGTAGATTTATCGAAAGAGTTTACTGATATGATTACGACACAGAGAGGTTTCCAGGCTAACAGCCGTGTGATCACAACATCTGATGAGATGCTTCAAACTCTCAGAGGTCTGAAACGGTAAATTGGAAACTAAGAACTTTTTTTGCGAAAGTGAAACTTTGTAACACAGGGCTGAGCGTGGGTTCAGCCCTCTTTTTGTGGAAACTGTGTTTTTTCTGTGAAAAAGTGGTTGCGTTTTAATTTCCGATGGGGTATATTCATCTTACGAGATGACGAAATATAGTTTTTTGTAAAAATTTTTTTGTGTTAGCGCTTTCGTTATAACGTGTTTAACTTAGCAAAATAAAAGGCAAAGCCGCCGGAAGGCGGTGACGCAAAGCTAGAGGGTCTCAATCACGTATGTGACAGACAGCCAGTTGCTGGCGCTGGGTTAATAGCGCCAAAATGAAGACCGAGCTGCGCTTTTACAGACGGTCTAATTTTATGCAAGTTACGGTACGAATTATGTTCAAGGATGAACCATCGTAGGTTTTTTTGATGCGTACTAAGGAAACGTAATTTCATCGACACTGACTTCTAGAGCTTTGCGGTTGCCTGATAATTATTAAATCATTTAAGGTATCATGCGAAGACCGCTGGGGTTGGATGCACGATATCTTAATTTATTATATTTACGTTGCAACCGATAACTTGTATGAGATTCCTCAACAATAGCAAGAGTATAGGGACAGAGAATGGCAGAGGTCAATTTAAAGAAATTAAGCAGAGCGGAACTTCTGGAGATGATGATCAACTTCTCGGAAGAAGCCGACGAAGCTAAGAGGCGTGAACAAGAAATTAAAGAAGAAGTCGAGAAAGAGAAACAACAACTTCTTAAGGAACTTGCAGAAGAAAGAAGTAACCTGTTAAAGAGTTTCGACGAAGAAAAGGCACAGATGAGAGCCAAGTTCAATGAACAGAAGAATCAGATGCAGGAGAAGTTCGACAAGGACATAACCGGTCTGAAAGCAAGGCTCGCCAGAGAAAAAGCGGAGCTACAGCAGCAGGTTGACGATGCACTTGAGAAGATTGAAAACTCGCAGTCACTCGCCGAAGCGTCCATTCAGTTGGGCGGCATTATGGAAGCAGCTCAGAGAGCAGCCAACATCTATGTTGATAATGTTAAGAAGAATGCGGAAGCCGAGTACAAAGAGCTTATGAAGGGCATTAAAGAAAGTAAGCTCAGAATGGCAATGTATGAGAAGACGCAGATGCAGAACATAGATGCAAAGGTCAATGAAGCTGTGGAAAAGGCAGTTGCACAAAGGTTGGCTCGCACAGGCTCCATAGAAAGAGCCAGAACACATGAAGAGGCTTACACAGGAACCTTGGGTAGACCGATGACTCGTGGTGAAGCATACTCAGGCGCAATAGAAAAGCCTAGGATATATAAAAGAGAAAAAGACTGAGAGCACAGATGGGTAAACAAAAAAAAGAACAGGCAAATCCTTCTCAGGATCAGCAGGAGCAGGTTAAACCTTCTCTGGATCAGTTGAAAAGTGAACTGAAAAGGGAAAATAGCAAAAAGGAATACAAGAAAGTGTTGAGAAATACATTGATAGTAGTCGTTGTAGTCGCGGCACTTGCAGTTCTTGTTTCCAGCTTTTTCATAGCAGTATTAAAAGTAACAGGAGATAGTATGACGCCGACACTGGAAACCGGAGATCTGGTGGTAGCTTATACTAGAACATCATTCGAACCCGGAGAGCTGATAGCTTTTTACTACAACAACAAAGTTTTGGTAAAAAGAGTCGTGGGTTCACCCGGAGATTGGATCAATCTCGACGCAGACGGCAATGTATCTGTAAATGGGGAAATACTTGATGAGCCGTATGTAGAAAAGAGTTTTGAGCCGACTGACCTGACATTTCCATATCAGGTCCCGGAAAACAGGTATTTTGTACTTGGAGATCACAGAAGTGCTTCAATTGATTCACGAAGCAGTGTAGTCGGATGTGTGACCAAGGAACAACTTATCGGGAAGGTTGTGTTTAGAGTTTATCCGTTTAACAAATTCGGGGGACTTTAAGCTAAACATGTAACTAGCAGACAATAATGGGTAAAAGGGTAAGAGGATAAGAGATATGCGCAAAGCTTATGAACACCGCGCAGAAAACTACATCAAAAAGCATCAGAATTACAAGAAATGGCTTGCTTTTGTTTTATGCGTTGCAATCATTACAGGTTCTATCACATTGTATGTGCTTAACAAACCTGCTGCTGCGATGACTGAAGAGGGAGCACAGTCAGTTGGTCTTGTAATGGAAACGGCTGATGACGATTTTGAGAGCGGTTTGATCGAAGAGATGAATCAGGAGGGCGACGACAGCGGGGACGATACCGACGACGGATCTGACGAAAGCGGTAACGAAGAAGTTGAGGAAACTACCGTTGAAGAAAATGCCACTCCCGATGGTGAAAACAACTCTGATGATTCCATTGTGGAGAATAAGGACGATAGCGAGGAAGTGAAGACTGAGGAAGCTGAAAAAGTTGAAGAAGCTGACAAGGAAAACACTGCTGATAGTGCCGCTACCAATGGAACAACCGTTAAAGAAGAGGAAGAAGCCGAATCTGTTTTAGCTTCTACTGCATCAACAGAAGCATCGGACGCTGCAAGTACGGCATCATCTGAGATGTCTACCGAAGCATCTACAGAAGCATCTTCTATTGAATCCATTGAAGATTACAAAGATGTGATCGTAACAGTTAAATATGTGGATTCACATGACAAAGAGATTGCGGAATCAAAAGAACTTTCTATCACAGACTCCTTTGATATCAAAAAGGATGCCAAGAATTTTGAGGGTTATTTCTTTAATAAAGCGGTCATCGATGATGAAGAGATCGTAAAGGTTGAGAAAGAGACCAAAGAGTTTGCCGCATCTGCAAAGGGCGCAGAAAATAAGGACAGCGCCTCACTTCTTACCGACGTTAACGGCGAAACAGTTGAGCATGCAATTTATAAGGTGACAACTGCCGATGGCGAAGTTAGAGAACTTGAAGAGGATACAGAGCTTGATCTTGTATACTATCCGGCAAATACAAAGACAGAGTTTGTTTACTCGGATGGTGATGCAAAGGTTAAGGTTGTACTTACCAAGCCTGATGTATTTCCTGAGGGTATTGAGCTTACAGTTACAGAAGTTGAGCGCAATACAAAGGGATATAATTACGATGCTTATCTTGCCGCACTTAACAGCAAGGCAGGTGAGATTGCCGGTGAAGGCGGAGAAGAAGACGCAGCGGCTTTAGAATTTGATGAGAAGAATACTGTACTTCTTGATATAGCATTCCTTCTTGATAATGTTGAGTACGATCTTACAGATGGAACAGCTTCTGTTTCTATTGAGTATACAAACAACAAGATCTCTGCAGATCTTGATACAGACAATTCAGAGGATGTTACTATAGTACACCTTCCTCTTACAGATGAAGTAAAAGAGAAGTTTGATTCGACAAGTGAAGCTACAAGTATTTCGGCAAATGATATTCAGGTAGAAGTTTTTGACGACGGAAAAGTCGATCTTAGCGATTCAAGTGATAATGTTTCATTCCAGACTGATTCGTTCTGTGTTTTCGGTGTTATAAAGAGCGCGAACGGACGTTCCTGGGTGGGAACAAAGGACTATTCCGCAAACGAGATCATAGATATGCTCGGTGATTCTACATACTTCGGTGTTGTTGCAAACAACTACGACGGATGTAACAATCACAGTGAAGCAAATGTAGCCGTTAAAAATATTAAAAATATTCAAGACTATACAATTGGTAACTCGACACAGACATATCAGAAAATTGGCGATTATAAGATTACAGTAAATAAAGTTGTAAACGGTGCAAAGAAGGCCGGAAAGTTCTTCTTCGCGGTATATCAGGATGCTGAGGGAACCAGAAAAATTCAGGGAAGCGACTTTAGCATTACAACAGGTGCCGATGGTAAGGGATCTCAGACATTAGATTACAAACTCTTGGGACAGAATTCTCCCAGATTGTATGTCTTTGAGCTTGACAAAGAAGGCGGAAAGCCGGTAAAGAACAATGAAAAGTATGGATCGTATACTGTTACTTACGGCGCTAACGGATTTGATGGCTTAAATGACAGTATGGCGTTATATACCGACAACTTTGTTGAGAATATCGGCGGCAGAACAAGAGAACAGATTGGAAGACTGATCCAGCATATTGACGGAGCAACAATTTATTATAAGAAGTCCGGCGGAGCGTACGGATGTGTTACTTACGATCATCGTGCAAGTAGCGGAAGCCAGTATCTGGAATATACCTTTAACGGAGAGTTCCCCGTTAATATTGACAATTTACTTTCAAAAGCGACGAATGCTGCAAGTGAAATTGCACTTGCTAAGTCAAACGGAAGTGTTGAAGTTGCAAACGTTATAGCAACAGATGGCGGAAACCTTTGTTCGGATCTTACAAGATATTACTTTAATAAGAATGAAGATAACTATGCTGTAAATCAGGGATTTAGTGTTGGAAGTAAGCTCCTTGTTATTAACGTAGATCTTACAAATGTTCGTTCATATACATTTAACAAGATCAAGGTTAACGGCTTGGGAACAGGTGACTGGAGTGAAGTTGCAAACCAGATAGTTCTTAACCCTGTAGTTGATAAGTGTTCACGATATGTTCCTTATGAAGGAAAGCTTAATGTAGATATTTCATCGGGAGCTCTTGTAGCACCAAAATGTACTGTTGAATGTACAGGATCATACAGTGGAACAATCATCGCAAATAGTGTTATCAAGAGATGTGAGATTCACAAGATGGTTGTCAGAAAGCATCTTAGCATGATGGCTTCAACAACAATTACAAACACAGATGCAACACGTGTTCCTGTAGAACTTAAGGTTGGAAAGCTTGTTGATGGCAAGACTCCTGAAGCAGAGGACGTATTCTCATTCACATTGAAGAAATATGATGAGAAGAACAAGGGATGGCAGACGCTTTCTAATGATATACATAATGATTTTGATAAGATCAGCTATACAATAGACGATCCTCAGTCAGTAGGTATGGAGTATGGTAAGGGCAATGTATATTACTTCATGTTTACTGAGAATGATACAACAGGTACTTATATTAAGGATACTTCGGCTCTTCTTGCAAAGGTTGAGTATGAAGAAGGCCAGGGCGATGCAGCCATTAAGGGCATTTCATATTACAAGATAAATGCAGATGAAGCTAATAAGCTTAATACAAGATTCGATAAGAAGTATTTTAAGAATGAAATAAAAGATAATATCAACTTCAACAATAAGAAGATACAGAACTTTGACCTTGGTCTTACAAAGTTCCTTAACGGAAGTCCGCTTCAGGATAATAACCTTAAGTTCAACTTCTGGGTAAGACTTGTAAAGACTGACGCTAACGGATCAAGAACGGTAGAAGGCGGAGACAGAAGAAAGTATCCTGCATCTATGAGCAGCATCACCAACAACGGAAGCAAGATTGAGTATCCTGTTGATGCGGTAGCTTGGGGACTTGAACATGGTAATACATACTATTATGTATTCGGTGAAGGTTCTGCAGATGCTTCAAATACTACGCAGACAGTTCTTGATAAGTCAATTGTTGTAGCAAAGATTGACTATTATGTTGACGGTGAGAACCTTAACAAGACATATTACAGAATCACAGATAAGGCAACAGCGGAAGCAATTCTTGCAAGTCCCGACAGCTGTGCAGGTATTGTGGATCAGTGCAATGATTCGACTGCAGTACCTGAAGATAAGGCAGGTTTCTATAACAAGTCATCTGTAAAACTTGTACTTGTTAAGAACTGGAAGCAGAATTCAACAAACGGTATTTTCGATGTAACCGTCAAGATCAAGAGACACATAGAAGGCGGCGAACTCGAAGATTATAAGGATGTTGTTATCAGCGCTTCCGATTGCAGCGATCATGGCGGAAAGATCAGCTCAAATGAGTATGTAATTGATGAACTTGAGACATGTGATGCAAACGGAAACAAATATGAATATGTTGCTGAAGAGTATTACAACAACGGCTCTGAGCTTGTAAGATTGAATGCCGTTAAGACTGTAGCTAAAGATGCTGCCGGAAATGTTATTTCACAGTCTTCCGAAGCAGATGAAGCAGTATCATCAGTAAACGGATACAAGCTTACAGATGTAACAGTAACATATGACGAAAGCGGAAATGTAAGAGTAGAACTTACAAACGATCCGTACATCAAGATTAGAAAGAGCTGGACTCTTAATGGTGTAGATGTTCCTTACAACGGAACAAAGGATTTCGGAACCGTATTCGTTAACCTTTATCAGTCAAATGGTAGTGGATCACCGGAACTCGTAAAAGGACCTATAGCTCTTAGCTATGGTAGCGAGTGGACAGCGGAAGTACCTGTACCGGGACTTGGAAGGTACTACATTGTAGAGTGCGATTCTACAGGTGCTGTAGAATATCGCCAGGCTCCTAAGATCACATACTACGCATATAACAAAGATGCACAGACCATGACTTCAACAGAGTGGTCAGAAGTATACGGCGAGGGCGGTAGCGTTACACTTGTAGTTGCTAACGAAAGAAGCGGAAACGTTCTTCCTAACTCAGGTGGAATCGGTGAGTTCCCTATTCTTGCAATAGGTCTTGGAACGGCTTTGACGGCAGTTCTTGGAGGAAGTGCATACAACATACGTAAAAAGAAAGATGAATCTGAAGAAAAAGAGGAGTCTTGAGAACTTTGAATAATTGATTTTTAGCAATATGGATTTAGAGCAGAAATGCTTTAAAACAGGTGCTCATTTGCATCGGATATATATTGAACGACATTATAAAAAAATAAACTGACACAAGATTCAAAGAAGGAGAAGAAGATGAATAGAATCAAGAAACTGATAGTAGGATTCCTTGTATCCGCGATGGTACTTGGAATGGCAATCACAGCCTATGCGGCTGCCGGAACAATTACAATTACTAATGCAATAGCAGGACAGACATATGACGCTTACCGCGTATTTGACTTTGTACCTGCTGATGAAGCAAATGCCGATGCAGGTGGTATTTACAAGCTTGCAGCTAAGTTTTCAGGTCTTCCTTCATACACATACAGTGATGATGGAAACAGTGTAGCAATGAGTTCATTCTTCGAGGTTGGTGATAATGATATCCTTGATACATCAGGACTTACTTCAGCAGAACAGGCTAAGGTTTTTGGTAAGGCTGTACTTGCTTACGCAAAGGCTAACGGAATCTCAAATGACGGTTCAACAACAGCTTCAGAAGATGGCGTAGCTACAATTTCAGTTAGTGAATATGGTTACTATGTAGTAGATTCATCACTTGGTAGTGCCGTAGCAGTTGATACAACAACTCCTAACGCAGGTATTCAGGAGAAGAACAGCGTTCCTGAAATCAGAAAGCATGTTAATACTGCTACAAATGAGTCAACAGTTTACGGTGATAAGACAGGAAATGATGCACAGATCGGTGATACAGTAGAGTTCACTGTTGAAGCAGATCTTAAGATTGGCGGTGAGAACTATGCCATCGTTGATACATTGACACCCGGACTTACACTTGTAGATGTTCAGGACAGCAATGTTTCTTTCTCAGACAGTTCTCTTGGTTTCAGCATCGACAATGCTTATGTTGACGAGAACGGAAATAAGGGATTCAAGATTACATTTGAGGGTGAACCTAAGTCTGATACAACTGCAACTGTTACATATCAGGCAGTAGTTAACAAGGATGCGGTTATCGCATCTGAGGAAAACATCAACGAAGCTTTCCTCATCTATGGTAACGGAACAGAGACAACTCATGTTACAACAAAGACAATGACATATCCTCTTCAGATCAAGAAGATCGCTAGAGGTGATGCGTCAGGAAAGGTTCTTCCCGGAGCAGAATTTAAGGTATACAGAGAGAGCGGTGATACACAGCTTAAGTTCACAAAGGTTTCAGATACTGAGTACAAGGTAGATCCCGATGGATCGGTTGATGCAATCGTAACTGTTGCTGAAGCACCTCTTACAATCTTAGGTCTTAATGCAGAGAATTATATTCTTGAAGAGACACAGGCTCCTCAGGGTTACAACCTTCTTGAGAGCACTGTAGGTAATCATAAGCATGCACAGCAGGTAACAGTAGCAACTTCTTCCAATACAGGAGCAGTTCAGACTGCAACGGTTGAGGACGGAACAGGTCTTACACTCCCTCACACAGGTGGTATCGGTACAACAATCTTCTACATCATCGGTGGAATTCTTGTTATTGCCGGAATCGCATACTTCATCGTTCGCAGAAAAGCTGACGCTGAATAATATAATATACAAGGGATGAAAAAGTTTAATTGTTTTGAATCTTGTTGAATTAGTTGGATAACAGTATTCTTCGAGGGAAGGTTACTTCCCTTGAAGAATATGTATATTCATAATCCTAAAGATTCTTAGAAAAATAACCGATATGGTGAAAAGATAAGAATTGCTTAGATGAAGAAGAACCTAAAGAAAAAAATACCCAATATAATATTTGGATTGATATTTATCGCCGGACTAGGTATATTTTTATATCCTTCAGTAAGTAATTATATCAATTCGCGAAATCAGAGCAGAGCAATTTCTAACTACGAGGAAATGGTTAATAACATTTCCGAAGAAGATTATTCAAAGATGTGGAGCGAAGCAAAGGCGTATAATGAAGAACTTGCTAAAAAAGCTCTAAATTTTGATCTTTCTGATGAAGAAAGGGAAGAGTACAATAGGATTCTTAATGTATCCGGAACAGGAATAATCGGATATATTGAAATTGAGAATATAGGGGTCAACCTTCCAATTTATCATGGGACCGACGAATCGGTTTTACAGGTTGGTATAGGACATTTGGAGGGAACATCGTTTCCCACCGGAACTAAAAGTACACACGCAGTCCTTTCGGGACACCGAGGACTTCCGTCCTCTAAGCTTTTTTCTGACCTCGATCAAATGATTGTCGGGGATACGTTTTTACTTCATATTTTAGACCAGACTTTTGCGTATCAGATTGATAAGATAAACATTGTTCTTCCGGAGGAGACCAATGATCTTGCAATAGTCGATAATGAAGAATTCGTCACGCTTGTTACTTGTACTCCTTACGGAGTAAATACTCACAGGATGCTTGTAAGAGGTAAGCGTGTTGATTATAGCGAGGAATCAAGACTTATAGTGCCGGCAGATGCCTTAAGGTACAATAACATGGTAGTGGCACCGTTCATCGGAGCACCGATTCTTTTTATAGCTTTTATAGTATTTCTTGTTAGGACGTCAAAGCCTAAAAGGGTAAAGGGAGCAAAGCAAGGATAATTGCTCTACGAGGTATTTGTTTTATGATTAAGGTAAGAGAAGTAATTAGCCGTACAGTGGCTACACTCACGGCTGCGATTATGGTTTTCAGTCAGTCATCTTTGGCAGTTCAGGCCAGAGAGAGTATTGACACATCAAGATCGGGTTCATTGAGTGTGACATACAATTTTGGCGAAGACAAGATGTTTGACGGTGTTAATTCACGCATCTACAAGATCGCAAGTGCTACCGAGGGAGGTTCATTTGAGCTTGATGCGGGATATATCGACAGATCCTCAATAAAGGATCTGAGCGGTATTACAGATGAAGCCAAAGCACAGCAGGAGTGGAAACAGATCTTAGATGATGTTTTGCAGTATGCTGTAAGCGAGCATCAGCCGGATCAGACAGCTGTTTCAGCAAATGGTCAGGTTAAGTTCAGCGGTCTTGAGCTTGGTATTTATCTTGTAAGTGCCGATAACTATCAGGAAACTGAAAATACATATGTTTTTGCGCCATTCTTGGTATCTGTACCTCAGCTTGATGATAGTGACAAGTGGGTATATGATGCACAGGCAGGCACTAAGTGTGAGAAGTTCGACAGAATGGTTGATCTTGAGCTTCATAAGAGATGGAGCGATGAGGGATATTCAGACAGACGTCCTTCTTCCATAGATGTTAAGATCATTAAGAATAACGAACTTTATCAGACAGTTAATCTTAATGATTCAAATAATTGGACATATGCTTGGACAGAGAAGCCCGGCAATACATGGTCTTTTGAAGAAGTGTTGCCTTCAGATTCAGGATACAGCGCTTCAATTTCTGAGTCTAAGACATATAACGGAGATGTGGCATCGGAGATCTATACAATTACTAATACGTATACTCCACCTGCTGGTCCACCTCCGGGCGGTGATGAACACCATGAAGAGGATAATGGCGGCCACGGAGACGGCGGCGCTACAGAGTTTCCTGATGTTCTCGGTGCAGTAAGAAAGCTCAGCGAGCTTCCTGCTGTTTTGGGTGCAAGAAGACTTCCACAGACAGGTCAGTTGTGGTGGCCTCTTCCCATACTTATTATTGTAGGTGTTGCACTTATAGTAAAGGGAATCAGAAGGAACAGAAATATTTAATACACGTATATACCCCATGGGATAAAACTCATGGGGTAATACTATATAAAAAATGTGAGGGGCAATAAATTGAAAAAGATTCCAGGTTATCTCTATATGTTTTTTGGTGCGGTGCTTATTTTCATAGCTGCGCTTATAATTAAGAACAATTTTGACGAAAATGCAGAAGCCGGAGCAGCATCTGACAGCCTTTTGACCGGTGTTATCGAACAGATGCCGGGAAGGGTTATTGAGCCTGAATTATCCGGAGACATGCCGATAGTAGACGTTGACGGAAGAAGTTTTATAGGAACAGTGGAAATACCGAGTCTTGGTCTTTTACTTCCTATTCAAAACGAGTGGAGCAATGATAATGCAAGGGTTTCGGTATGTAGATACATGGGATCTGTATACGAAAACAATCTTATTGTCGCAGGTCATAATTATATAGAGCACTTTGGTAAGCTTAAAGAACTTAAGACGGGTGACAGAGTGATCGTTACTGATATGAATGGCAGAAGCTTTTATTTCCAGGTATCAAACATGGAGACGCTGGGAGCATATGATACGGAGAAGATGGAGTCCGGAGACTGGGATCTTACTCTTTTCACATGTACTATAGGCGGAGCCAACAGAGTAACTATCCGCTGTGAGTCGACCGGAGAGGCATCACAGGTTGGAGAAGTGCCTGATGTCATAAAGGCTGCCGAAGAAAGTAAACATATCAGAAAACGTAAATAAAACAAAAATAAAGCAACTACATTTTTATACGCATCAATCCGATATAGAAGGTGTATCACCTAGATAACCTAAGGAAATATTGATTTATTCTGCGTTTCCTTATATTTTATAGAGTTAATAAAGATTTTAGCACTCTATTGTGGACAGTGCTAATGTTACATTATATAATGACAGTACAAAGAATCCATGGAGAGGAGTTGATGCGTGATGATCATAGTAAAAATGAATGATACAACTGTAGAATGTAGCATTGCCGCATCAGAGCTTCATGAAATCGGACTTACTCCCGAAGCAGTTATTAACGGTGCGGAAAATACATCATCTTTTTTTGCTAAGCTGAATAAAGAAGTCGGACAGCAGCTTGGATACGATCCCGAGACTGAGGTCATGATGATGAGCAAGAACATGATGATGGATGGCAGTATCAGAATTTTTGCGGTTAAGATGAGCAACGAAGATATACAGACAGCATCTGATCGCATTAAAGGAGCAGCAGAGACTGTTCTCAGAATTCTTACACAGGAAAAGATTGATGAGATCAAGTCGAAGAATGGCAGAGATAAAGGTATTGCACTGAACGAAGTTATAACAAACGTCAGCGATGCGATAAACAGGATTTACGGCAGAGATAAGCTCTACACTCTTCCGGAGGAAACACCAAAAACTCCTGAGACCAGCTATCAACCACTTTCAGAGTATGCGGAGTACATGGTTGAATTTGATACTTTTGATGAAGCCAAGCGTTTTTCAAAAGTGGTTCAGAAACTTCCTATAGTAGATTCTTCTTTATACAAACTTGAAGAGGGCTATTATATGATATTGGGACTTTTGTCATCGGATGAGAGCGTTATATACGATCTCAGAAGGGCAGGAGTTGAGTATTCAAATATGCTTGTGGTTAACGCGACGGAAGCGATGTATGTCAGAGAGCATGGAGATCGCCTGGTAGGAAGCGATGCGATAATACATCTTACCGATCTTTCCAGATGAGGGTACACATTTACAGTATGAACGATAACATTACAGTATTTGATTTTTCTGGAATATATAATGAGGAGAGCTTTTATCAAAATGATAAAAGCTCTCATTTTTGTATTATAAATTGCAGAGATATTCCGGGAACGAATTGCATGTGTGATGATGAGGCAATCGCGCAGATAAAAAAGAGAATAAGCGAAAAAGCTTTTGAAATGACGAAAGATGCGGATGAAAACAAAAGATTTGCTGCTTTTGCCAAAGGAATCCACTTTATTGATTCGGGAAATTATCATTATATGTCCGCGATAATTACAGATATGATAAAAGAGCCCTTTTCTCTTGTTGTCTTAGATCATCATCCCGATATGCAGCCACCGATGTTCGGGGATATATTATCCTGCGGCGGATGGGTTATGAGAGTTATTGAGAATAATCCATATGTTAAAGATATCCATGTAATCGGAGCAGACAGAAATCTCATAGAAAAGCTGGATAAAAATGACGCAAAGCGTGTGTCATTTTATGATGTTTCAGATGTCAGAGACAAGCTTCCCGAAACTCAGTATCCGGTATTCTTATCAATTGATAAAGATGTTGTCAGAAGAGAAGAGCTTGTGACAAACTGGGATCAGGGTGAGATGACTAAGGAGGAACTCATCACGTTCATAAAAGACCTATTTAATAGTAGAGAAGTCATTGGAGTCGATATCTGTGGCGAATGTGCACCTGACCAAGAGGGTATCGATGTAGGAAAAGAAGCGCAGATAAATGATGAATTCAATATTGAGATAATAAAGGGAATTGTAGATTTATGAAGTGGTAATCAGATTGACTTATATTTTTTAGACTATACAAGTATAAAAAATATAAGTCAAAAAAACTTGTAATAAATTTTTACAAAGTAGTATTATTTACGTAGAGGGACTTATTACTCATATGAAGGAAAAGGAGGAGCTGAGATGGTTATTGGATTCGTTATCTGGAGCATTGTAGCACTAGCTTTTGTTGTGATTGCCATTTCTACTTACAGAGCTGAAGAAGCAGTAGGATTTTTTACTTTTGTAAAGCCACCGGTGGTTAAAGATATAAAAAAATATAATAAGGCAGTTTCTGTCCTATGGCTTGTTTTTGCAATAGCACTTGAAGTTATAGGCATACCATTCTTGTTTTTAAAACAAAATTCTCCACTTTTCTTTGTAATGATTATTGGAGTTATAGCTCTTGTTATAGGGCTTATGATTGCATATGTGAGACTTGAAGCTAAAGAAAAGATTTGAGATTGGAATTCTAAATTGATTTCTATATTATCCGGGGAGCCAATGGGACTTTGAGCAGAGCACTTAGCGGCTGTGACTACTTAACGAGGTTTTACCGAGTTTAGTAGTCGCGTGTTCTGGCGAGCAAAGCGAGAGCAGAACTTCCTTAAGCTAGCTTAGTGAGAATCCCGGAACCCATGCAGCGAAGCTGCGGGCGAGAGTCCCCCTTCCACACAAAATAAAAAGGACTAACTCGACCGAGTTAATCCTTTTTATTTCGTGCGGAAGATGGGACTTGAACCCACACGACATAAACAGTCACAAGATCCTTAGTCTTGCTCGTCTGCCAATTCCGACACTTCCGCATATATACGCCCTTTTGTGAGCTATAAACTTACTCATTGCATTGGATGAAATCCAATGCAGGAGAAGGGACTTGAACCCTCATGTTGTTGCCAACACATGGACCTGAACCATGCGCGTCTGCCATTCCGCCACTCCTGCAAACAACGTAGTTAATAATACCCACTTTTCGATGCTCTGTCAAGAGATAAATTATCAGATGATCACAGCTCGACACAACAAAGGCGCAAAGAAAGATTCTTTTTTAGAAAAGTTGTGCGATTTTGTCGGCGAATGAATAAAGCCGATTCATAGTATCGCGGTTTTTGAAATACTCTTTTCCAAAAAGAGCGGCGACAACGCCAAAAGCTACTGCAAATAAAAAGCAAAGCTGAGATTTACTGATGAAGCAAGCACTGAGAAGTATGCTGGAACATATCAGCAGTGCAGAAAAAATTACAACGCATTTAAGCATTTCCTGATTCATTACATTTATATGAAGCTCAATTCCTTCGCGTTCTTCTCTGAGCTCTTCATCTGAAAGAACATCCCAGTCAAGCTTGTCCAGATGTCTTAAAAAATCCCTAAATCTCTTTTCCATGATCTTATTCCTCAAAACAATCGTCAACCAAAATTTCACATTACATTATAGCAAAAATCATTTTATATACAATAAAATTTCTTAGTTATGATAAAATAGCAATTATGAAGAAGAAACTGATAATTTTGTATCTGGTTTTTGCTATAATTCCACTTGCGATCCTTGACGCCGTTGTTATAGGGGGGATTCTGCGCACTGAGAAGACCAATCAGTATCACGAGATGGAGAACGTGGCGAGTGCTGTAAAATATGCCTGCGCTGCGGAAATTGACAGTGCCGTTAAGGTGGCGAACAGTATATATACGAGTAAATATATATATGATTTTATGAAGATGCAGTTTGAGTCACCTCTTGATTATTACACAAGTTATAAGGCTTTCTTCAATGATACTCTTATAGATGTCATGGCTTCTCAGAACGATCTGTCATATAAGTTGTATATTGACAATGACACTTTGATAAACGGTTCCCAGTTTCAGCGGCTGGAAAGAGCCTATGATGAACCATGGTACAAATTTATGAAAGATAAAGGGCTTAAGTCGGGGCTCTTTTTTGACTATAATACCAAACAAGTCGGTTTGGACTCGAACACGAGAAAAATTTTCTATTTTAAGGTGCTGGATTTCTATGATTACGGCTCCGAAAACGTTCTGCTTATTGATATCAATTACGGCGAATTCAGCCGTACTCTCGTAAATATGAATTTTGATCTTGACGCATATCTTTGTGACAATGAAAAGATACTTTTGACAAACGGAAAAGATGTAAGTATGGCAAAGCCCTACAGATATGTGTCAGAACTTGAAAACATAGGTTATACCATGGATATGCAGGTGTATAACCAGTTACTTAAGATATATGTTATTGCTTCAGATTCAAAAGTGTACAACTGGTGGGAAAGCTGGGGAATCTACCTGCTTCTCCTTGCCGCGCTTAATATTCTTTTCCCTGTTCTTCTGCTTATCCGCATAAACAGGATTGCTTACGGTTACACGCTGAGAGAGCAGACGATGATAATGACGAGGCAGCATGCGGAATTACTTGCGCTTCACAGTCAGATCAATCCACACTTTCTTTTCAATGCGCTTGAGAGCATAAGGATGCACTGCATTATAAAAAAAGAATCGGAAACCGCCTACATGGTTGAGAGACTCGCAAAGCTCCAGAGGCAGTATACAGAGTGGGAAGAGGACAACACCACGATCGAGAATGAGGCGGATTTTGTAAATAACTATCTGGAACTTCAAAAGTACAGATTTGGCGACAGACTTTCGTATTCGATCGATATAGAACCATCCTGTAAAAAGAATCTTGTACCGAAGCTTACTCTCGTTACTTTTGTAGAAAATGCTTGTATTCACGGAATTGAGAGCAAGGCTTCGAACGGCTGGATATTCATAAGAGTTCATGAAAAAGATAATGATATGGTCATTGAAATAGAAGATACCGGAAACGGAATGAGCTCAGAAGAGGTGGAGAAGCTCCTTACGTACATGCGGGAAGCGAATATTTCAATGCTTGAGAAAAAAGGCCGTGTCGGCGTGATAAATGCGTGCATCCGGCTGAAAATGGTCACTGATGATAAAGTTCTTTTTGGTATTGATTCGGAAGAAGGAATCGGAACTATAGTAACGATAGTTATTCCTGAGGAATGTTTGAAGAAGGGAGTTTAAGGTGTTCAAGGTACTACTTGTTGATGATGAGCCGTTTATTTTGCAGGGACTGAAAGTCCTTATTGATTGGGAAGACTACGGCTTTGAAGTTTATACCGCGCAGGATGGAAAGACTGCCTATGAAATGATCGAAGAGCAGGGATTTGACCTTGTTATCGCAGATATCAAGATGCCAGTTATGGACGGAATCGAGCTTTTGAAAAAAATAAGAGAAGCCGGCAATGACGTGTCTTTTGTGATACTTAGCGGATTTGCCGAGTTTTCTTATGCCCAGGAAGCTTTAAAACATAAGTGTTCGGCATATATCTTAAAACCTGTTGAGAAGGAAAGCCTGATCTCCGTGGTTGAAAAAGTGATCGCAAGCAAGGAAGATAAGGAGATAGAGACAAATCGAAATAAAAGATTTGAAAAAGCCTATTTTGAACAGAGCCTTAAGAGAGTGCTTCGCGGAAAGCACAGCGACGAGGATATTGATTATCTGAGCACTAAGATAAGTGCCTCTGACGATATGTGTTATGTCGGTATCGAGCTTGCACCGGAGCTTGATGAGCTTGAAGTTATGGATGATGAGAAGAACAATCGCCTCGATAAGCTCTATGATATAGCGGCTGAATATCTTGGAAATGACAACTATCTTCTTATGAGATACGGTTTTGGTGATGAGAATATCTATGATATCGGCTTTTTGTATACGAGCAGTATCGGAAAAGAAGTGGATCAGAGCGACGAGGTCTTTTTAAAAGAAATGATAAAGTACCTTAAGAGAGTAAGCGGACTTACGATAGTTATGCTTGTCGGAAGAGAAGTTTCGGGCATTGAATCAATTTCCACTTCATATACGAGTGTGAACATCCTCCATTCGCTTCAGGGATTTAGGGAGAAAAAAGACATTTACTTCTATGAAGAAGAGTATCAGATAAAAGATAAGGGAATCCAGCTCTGCAAAAATAAACTTGATGAGCTTATCTCAGCCATTGAACTTAATGAGAAAGACAAGATCAGACATAAGGTTGATGAATTTCATGATGAGATGAAAAAATCAGGTATTACCGGAAAGGCATATAACCTTAATATCAATTATCTCTTTTTCCAGCTTATCCATATTACAGGTGAGCAGGATAGCGAGGTGGATCAGGAGGAAATCCTCAGAAATATCTCGGAAAATGTATATGAGCAGGGGATTCGCAGGGGCTCCAAGGCGCATCTTTACAGGATGGCATGCGAGTACGGCGAATACCTGGGACAGTTGCGCAAAAATGTTTCAACGGGCGTTCTTGCCAAGGTTGAAGAAGAGGTAAAAAATAATTACGCAAGTAACCTTACCTTGAAGGGACTCAGTGAAAAGTATTATGTAAACAGCGCATATCTGGGCCAGCTTTTCAGAAAGAAATACGGATGCTCTTTTAAGGATTATCTAAACAGACACAGGCTTGATGAAGCAGCTCTTTTACTTAAGAAAACAGATGACAAGATCTATCTTGTGGCTGAAAAAGTGGGCTATAAGGACGTTGATTACTTTGTAAATAAGTTTATCGAGGCTAAGGGATGTACCCCGGCAAAGTATAGAAAACAAGAACAATAATTTGTCCTACCTTTTTATATATTTCCTCCCATGTTTTGAATATAAATTTTTTATAAACTATTTATATAAAAATAAGGAGGATATCTTTTATGAAGAAGAAAGTTGTTAGCATGCTCATGGCGTCCTGCATGATTCTTGCAGCACTGTCAGGGTGTGGATCGGGTGGAAACTCATCAGAAGGAACATCGGCTGATAATTCCGGATCAAAAGATGGAGTAAAGGAATTTACAGCATTTTTCTCAGTTCCTCATGCTGAAATCAATGAAGATAATGAGATTCAGCAGATCATTGCCGAGAAAACAGGCGTAAAAGTTAAAGAAACTTGGCTTACTGGTCAGACAGCAGAAGAGGCGGTTGGTACTCTTATTGCGGGTGGTGAATATCCTGACTTCGTAGATGCAGGAGACGGATCCGTACAGATGTATGAGGCAGGCGCACTTGTTGCACTTGATGATTATATCGACAAATATCCTAACATCAAAGAATTCTTCACAGATCAGGAGTGGGATTCACTTCGTCAGAGTGATGGACACATCTATTGGATCCCTCAGTTCTCTAATATCTATGGTGAAGAGAGAGCCTGCGCACATAATGACGAGGCTTTCTGGATCCAGACAAGAGTTCTTGAGTGGGCAGGTTATCCTCAGATTCATACAATGGATCAGTATTTTGATCTTATCGAAAAATATTACGCAGAAAATCCTACAATGGATGACGGAACAGCAAACATTCCTTACACAATTCTTTGTGAGGACTGGAGATACTTCTGTCTTGAGAATGCACCTCAGTTCCTTGACGGATATCCGAACGACGGTTCAGTTATCGTTGACGTAGATAACAAGAAGATTGTTGACTACAACACAACAGATACAGCTGTTAAGTACTTCAAGAAGCTCAACGAAGAGTACAAGAAGGGTATCGTTGATCCTGAGTCATTCACACAGACATACGACGAGTACATCGCTAAACTTTCAACAGGTCGTGTACTTGGTATGATCGACCAGTGGTGGGATTTCGCATACACAGCAGGTGATGCTCTTAAGGCAGCAGGCCTTGATGCTAAGGGCTGCCAGTATGTTCCCCTTCCGATCACAATCGAAGAAGGTATGAAGAACCAGTGGCACAACTCAGGCGGAATTGTACACACAAGTTCAGGACTTGCCGTTACAACAAGCTGTAAGGATGTTGAAGGTGCACTTCAGTTCGTAAACGACCTTCTTAGTCAGGAAATCATGGATCTCAGATTCTGGGGTGTTAAGGACGTTGACTATCAGGTTGGCGACGACGGAATGTATTCAAAGACTCAGGAAATGAGAGACAACGATGCTGATACAGGATATAAGGCTTCTCACAAATGTGAGTATTCATATTTCCCTCAGTGGGAAGGAACAAGCAGAGATGGCAAAAATGCTATGAAGCCTGAGCAGCAGGAGACAGAGTTCTATGACGGACTTTCTGATAACCTCAAGAACTGCTTCAAGGCATACGGTGTTAAGACATACGTTGAGATGCTTGGAACAACACCTCCTCCCGGACCTTGGTATCCTATGTACACATTCTCACAGACTATGACTACAGCAACACCCGGCGGTACAGCAAGCAATCTTATGGATGAGTGCAAGCACGAGTACCTTCCTAAGGTAGTTATGGCAGATAACTTCGACTCCGCATGGGCTGAGTACATGGAAGCTTACAAGAAGTGCAAACCTGAAGACTTCCTTTCAGAGATGCAGACTGAGTTGGAGCGCAGAATTGCAGAGGCAGCTAAGTATACTAACTAAGTAAAACTAAGATTATAGCGGGCTTTCTTGGTATTCACAAAAGAATGCCCGCTATATTTATCTAATTTGGGGAAATTGAAGAAAACGAGGAGTGGTTATATGGCTCAGCAGAATAAAAAAACTCTTTTGGGCATGCCGAAAGATGAATTTATCAAACAAGTTAAAAGACAGTGGGTTCTTATCGTATGGTCATTATTCTTTTTTGCATACGGTATCCTTTTCTGTTATGCGCCTTTAATAGGCTGGCTTATGGGCTTCCAGCAGTATAAGCCAAAGGATGGAATTTTACATTCAAAATGGATCGGACTTGCCAAATTTCAGGCTCTTTTTTCCGATGCAACATATATCAGAGTAATCAGAAACACTCTTGCAATGGGTGTTATCAATCTTGTAGCTACAACTATAATGGCAATTTTATTTGCTATTTTATTAAATGAGATTAAGGGAATGCGCAAGAAAAAGGTTGTTCAGACAATCTCTTATCTGCCTCACTTCCTTTCATGGATCATTGTTACAGGTATTCTTCACGATGCTCTTTCGGGAGCAGGTATTGTTAATGAGCTTCTTACCAAATTCCATTTGGTTTCACAGCCCATTAACTTCTTTGCACACGAAAAGTACTTCTGGCCTATCGTTGCCTTTGCAAATGTTTGGAAGGAAACAGGTTGGAATGCAATTATATATCTGGCTGCGATAACAGCTATCGATCCTGCTTTGTATGAAGCAGCAGCTATCGACGGCGCGGGAAGATGGGATAAGATCAGATATGTTACCATCCCCGGAATTAAGTCAACAATCATTATTCTTCTTATCATGAATGTTGGTAACGTCCTTAATGCAGGATTTGAGATTCAGTATCTGCTTGGTAACGGACTTGTACAGAAGGTATCCCAGACAATCGATATCTATGTTCTTAAATGGGGTATCAGCCAGATGGATTACTCACTTGGAACGGCTGCGGGTATATTTAAGAGTGCAGTCAGTATCGTTCTGATCTTGATATGTAATGAAGTCGCCAAGCGTCACGGCGAAGAAAGACTGTTCTAAGGGGGAAGCGCGATGAGTAATACAATTAACAAGAAAAGAAAGATGTCAAAAGCTGACATTGCTTTCTATACATTTAACTCAATATTCATGACAGTGTTTGTAATAGTTACACTTTACCCTGTTCTGAATACACTTGCTATTTCGTTTAACGATGGTCTTGACGCACTTAGAGGAGGTATTTACCTTCTTCCAAGAAAATTTAGTGTCAAGAACTACATCACAGTATTTAAGAAGGACGATCTTCTTGTAGGTGCATATATTTCGGTTGCAAGAACTGTTGTGGGAACAGCCCTTTCGCTTATTGCCTGCGCTATACTTGCATTTATCGTAAGCCGCAAGAATTTCCTTTTTGCAAAACACCTTTCATTGTTCTGGGTAGTAACAATGTATGTAAATGGTGGTATGATCCCTGTTTTTCTTTTGTACAAGGGACTTCACCTTACAAATTCATTCTGGGTATATGTAATTCCCGGAATGGTATCCGCATTCAATATGCTCGTCATAAGAACATATATGAACGGTATACCTAACAGTTTCGAGGAATCGGCACAGCTGGACGGTGCGGGATATACGACTATATTCCTTAATATTATTTCACCGCTCTGTAAGCCTGTTTATGCTACAGTAGCTCTTTTCGTTGCTGTATATCAGTGGAACTCATGGTTTGACGTTATGCTTTACAACAGAATGAGTGATAAGCTTACAACTCTTCAGTACGAGCTTATGAAACTCCTTGCTTCTGTAACAAGCCAGAGTACATCAGCTCAGTCGATGAAGAACTCGACAAGCTCCATTACACCTACATCAATACGTGCAGCTGCATCTATAGTTACGATGCTTCCTATCATCTGTATCTATCCTTTCTTGCAGCAGTACTTTGTAAGCGGACTCACACTTGGTGGTGTAAAAGAATAATACGAAAATATTATAAATTTTTTATATGCCTCGGGAAATATAAAGCCCGGGGCATTATTTTTTTATCGTTTTTTCATCCCGCACCTTGCCCTGTCTGTAATATAATATTGATACAAAATTAAAACTAAAGTCTTGGGAAAATGGACCGATAAATAAAAAGTAATTGGAAGCCGTAATTCTGTTTATATCATTATGGAGGGTCGCCTATTGACATCTAGAGATATAAGCCTGATTGCAAAGAGAAAGGTGCGGAATGCAACTTTTGACTTAAAACGACTTTTAAAGATCAGCTGGAGAAGAGTAGTTAGATTTTTGATCTCCTTGCTGCAGGTTTACTTGTGCTTTTTGCTTATCGAAACCGGAAATGTCACTCTGTTTAAAGGAGTGTTGCCTGTTTCTTTTATTAGCGGTGCATTTTTTCTTAACTTCTCAATTATTTTTCTTTTTATAGCAATAATTTATCTGATTGTGGGAAGTGATTACCTTTGCGGAATTGTTTCCACTACTGTTTCCTCTCTTATTGCAATAGTAAATCATTATGTTGTTTTGCTTCATGGAATGCCTCTCTCTTTTCAGGAATTGCAAAACTTTGGAACCGCACTCAATGTTATCCGGGGAATGACGATCACACCCGATGCCACATTCTTTAAGATAATGGGACTGTTCTTTTTCGGATTGTTCTTATCGATGGGGCTGTATGTTCTTAATGTAGATAATTCTTCAAAATGGGGCGATACCCTTTGGAAGAGACTTATATTTGCGATTGTTGCCTTTGGCGTGTTTGATATGGTAATCCTTTCGCCGGCTTCAAAAAAGCCTGAAAGCATATTGGCATGGTCGTGGCGTGAGGTCTATCCGACATACGGATTTGCACTTTGCAGTCTTGAGTCGTTCCAGAACCTGCATAACGTTGTGGAAAGGCCCGACGGTTATGAAGTCGCCGATATTCCTACACTTAATATTTCAACCTGGTATACGGATGAGCGTCCCGACATAATAATGATCCTGAATGAGACATTCTATGATTTTAATGTTGTGACACAGCTTGAGACCGATACGGAATTTCTTCCTTACATTTCAAATATGGAAGATCTCAAAAAAGGTTATGCCGTTGTTCCTAACTTCGGAGGCGGTACAAATGCAACAGAATACGAGCTTTTGACAGGAAATTCGAACAGGCTCATCAATAATTTTGCTCCTTTTAATGTTATTGATATGAACGACAGTCTCAGTATTGTTTCCGTTCTTAACGAACTTGGATATGAGACAACAGCAATGCATTCTGAATCAGGCTCAAATTATTCAAGATACAGAGGATATAAAGAACTTGGATTTGACAATGTTTACTTTGGAGAAGAATTCAGGGATCTTGATTACTATGCGGACAGAGTTTATGCCACGGACAAGTCATTGTATGACAATATGATAAAAAAATATGAATCTTCCGTTGCGCAGCAGGCTCAGGGCGAATACGTATCGCAATTCATGTATCTTTTGACAATACAGAATCACGGAGGCTGGGATCAGAATCCTGCCGGTGAAGACATTATCCATTCCGTTAAGGAGTATGGTGCAGCCACATCTGTTTTGAACGAGTATCTGTCTTGTATGCAGACATCGGACAAGGCGTTTTACGATCTCATTCAATATTACAAAAACGTTGATAGACCTGTAGTTATCTGCATGCTTGGGGATCATTGTCCTTCTTTTGCATATGATGTGCTTGATTCGGACATGGATTCCGACATAGAAGAATATAACTTAAGAAGAACACCGTTTTTGATGTGGAGCAACATTGAAATTCCTGCGGATTCATGGATCGACAGTATAGGAACTGTAAGCACCAATTATATAGTTCCTGAACTTTTAAAGGAGCTTGAGCTCCCCAGACCTGCTTATTATCAGTATATGACTCAGATAGCGCCAAAGTATCCCGTGCTTGGATCGGGTATGAAATACATGGACGCAGATGGAACTGTACACTTGTATGATGAAGCGCCGATAGACGTTACAGGATATTTCTATATGGAATATAACAATATCGGCGATAGACAGGGGAATGTCCCTGATCTGTTTAGGGTGCCGCGATGATCAGAAAAATGACAGTTGAAGAATTTAATAATGTTTCCAAAGTGAACGTATCTGAAGAAGAGAAAGTAACACACATTGGTGAAATGCGTTTCTTTAAAGTGATCGGCATTTGCCTGTATGTTCTTTCGTTCATTTTGAATATATGGCTGCATGTGATCGTGCTTAAATACGCGCTTGCAAGAGTAGAAGCAATGAGCAGCGTTCTGTTCTGGCTGTTTTACATATGGTCATTTATTGCATTTACTCATGCGACGGTATTTGCCGTAGATTTTATCTTTTCCGTTCTTCCGCCGGTTGTTTCGATACTTAACGGAAAGAAAAAGATAAATAACGATGCTTACATGAATACTCTGTGGCTTGATTATGATAAGGACAGCCTTCCCGATGTTACGATCTCAATTCCTGTGTACATGGAGGAGAACGGCGTTATATTCGAGACTGTATACAGAAGTAAGCTTGCGGCAGAAGATTATAAGAAGCAGACGGGAAAAGAGTGTAATGTAATAGTTTCCGATGACGGAATAGGAGTGCTGCTTAAAAATGTAGGTACGATCGAATCTTTGGAGGATAAGATCGAAGAATACTCCAAGTTTGGAACTGTTGCGGGAGTGGAAGTTGGCTCCGACGCATACAGAGTTATAGAAAGAGTATATTACTACAGAAAGGTCAACGTAAGCTTTGTTGTAAGACCTCCTTACAACAGACCGGGAATATTCAAGAAGTCTTCAAACCTTAATTACACGCTTAGAATAGGACGCAGGGTTGATGAAGGTAATGAGATCAAAGATCTTGTTTGTGAGGGAGCAGAGTTTGAAGGTGGACATGCAGAGGGCAATATCCATACAAACTCCATAATACTTCTCATAGATAAGGACTCCGGTCTTCATCCTGAAATAATAAGTGCGATAGTACCTGAATTTACAAGAGATGATAAGCTTGCATATATTCAGTGCGCTACAAAGGCGTCAAACATGGAGGAAAACTTCTTTGCAAGACTTTCCGGAAGACAGGTTAACAACAATAATCAGAATGTCTTCCCGTGCATGGCTCTTAAGGGAATATTTGTCCCGCTTGTAGGACATAACGTATTTATAAGAAGAGAAGCGATTGCCAAGCTTGGATACTGGCATGAGCACAGAGTTTCCGAAGATTTCGATCTGGCAATAAGACTTTATGCAAGAGGATGGCATGGCAAATACTCACAGGTTCAAGGTCTTGAATTTACCGAGTATGCTTCAAGAACATATTCAGAAGATGCCATGAAGGAATACAGATATACATACGGACTGATCGAGATGTTCCTGAGCGGTACGATGGAGTGGGGCAAGACTAGATGGTATGATGCTTTTTACATGATCATCTACTTCATTGCAAGAATAAACAATGCATTGCTCTTACCTTACATAGTTATCATAACGCTTACGGGAATGCTTGACCTGATGTTCCTCGGATACGCTCTTTGCTGCATAGTATTTATCATACTTCCGTCGCTAAGAACAATATTACTTTCAAGAAAAATAAAGAAAGAGTACCTCTTTAGGATTTCCGAGAGCTTTCTGATGTTTTTCACTTTCTCCGGATGTACATTCCCTGCAGGAGCAGGTGCAGTAAAGTATTTCCTTAACGTAATAACCAAGAAGGAACACGCTTTTCCCGCTACTTCAGTAAGTACGCTGGTATATTCGTTTAAAGAAGGACTGAGATTCATTTACAAGTATTTCCTGAAAAACAAAGGCGTCCTTGTTGTATTTGTTTTCTGCGTTGAAAGAATACATCATATACTTTTGTATTCTTCACGGGTTGGAGCTGCAGAGGCAGCCTGCATATCAGAGCTGTTTTTGATAGCATTTGCTCCGTTTTTCATGACACCGCAGTTGTTCCAGCGAAAGAAAGGTGGAATTTTGGTTCGAAGGGAGTCTGATAATATGCTTAAATGTTACCACGCTTCTGTTTTCTTCAAAGAAGCAAGAAAATTTATTGATGAGAATACCGATAAGCATCTTTTCCTGTACGCGGTTGAGATTGACAACTTCCATGTCCTGAATCTTTGGTACGGACATGACGTCGGAGAAGAATACGCTGACAGGATTGGCGATAAGCTTGCTTATATAATTGACAAATTCGGTGGAGTTCCGGGACATATTTCCGGAGGAAACTTTATCTGTATCGTGCCGAACGGAGATGCTCTTTTGAACCAGATTCAGGGCGAATTGTCGGATTATGTAAAGACTGATCCGAAGTTCATGGGATTTTTCCCGCTTATCAGCGTGTATGAGATACGTGATACCACTCTTGCCGTAGAAAAAATGTATGACAGAGCGCTTCTTGCACTTGACGGACTCAGAGGAAACTTAAAAGAGCGTTCTGTTCACTACAACTCGGAAATGGACAAGAAGCTTGATGCGGAAGTAAAGCTGCTTAGGGATGTCCGCAGAGGTATTGACAGCGACGAGTTTACATTCTTTATACAGCCAAGATGTGACATAAATACAGGAAAGATCATAAGCGGTGAGGCACTTGTTCGTTGGAATCACAGAGAACGCGGATTTGTAAGCCCGGGCGAGTTCATTCCCGTACTTGAAAAATCAGGACTTACGCTTATCGTCGACCAACTTATCTGGGAGAAGGTTATAGCATGGCAGGGCAAAAGAATTAAAGACGGAGATGAGTGCATTCCTGTATCGATTAATTTAACCCGTGCGGATCTTTTTTCCATAGATGTAAAAAAGACGCTTAAAGATCTGTGCGAAAAATACAAAGTTCCGCGCAGGCTCATTATGATCGAGATCTCGGATAAGACGTATAATGATGTTGATAAAGAAATCCTTGCTATGATAAAGGATATTTCAGATGCAGGATTCCCGCTTATTATTGACGGTTTCGGAAGCGGATATTCATCTATGATAATGCTTCAGGCTGTGCAGCCCGAAGTGATCACATTCAACATGAAGGTGCTTAATGATGAGGAAGGTCATATAACCAAGGCTGCAGTTATACTTCATACTGTTGCAAACTGCGTACAGGTTATGGACATTCCGCTTATTGTAAAGATGGTCGAGACAGATGAGCATGAGCAATATCTAAAGAACTTCGGATGCCGCTATGCACAGGGATACCATTACTATAAGCCTATGGATGTAAGTTCACTTGAAAAGATCATTAAGGTAAGAGAGAACGTGGACTATAGCGGAATAAAAGGCTGGTTGGAAGAGGCAAACGAGGAACCGGAAGAACCCGATACTTCAGTAATTGAGAACTCAAAAGGTAAAAATTTTTTTCGTGAGATAGTCGATATCAGAAGACAGGTTAGAAGAAAAGTGGGGGCTGAGTGAAGGAGAAACTGAAAAAAACGCCTGTTGCGATCATATTTGTAATGGCTGCCAGCTTATTGCTGGCAGTCCTTTGCATAGTTTATTCTGTTTATTACCAGTATTCTGTCAAGTTGACAGAGAAGTACGGAAATGAAAAAGAACTCGCTGTTTCTGCGATAAGGTCCGCACTTCGTGATATGTCAAAAGAATCCGGTGAAGAGAATGGGCGTTTTTTGCTTGCTTCTTATGACACGGATAAGGAGAATCAAAAAGATATAGCTTATTCATACGACAATGCGCTGTGTGCGCTTGCGTTTATGGCGGATGGAGATAAAGAGTCTGCATCTGCTATTCTTGATGCTTTCATATATGCCGCGGTCAATGACAGGGGAGATGTGCAGAGAGTAAGAAATGCTTATTCTGCGGGAAACATTGTCGGAGATGTTTGCGGAAGTGTAAGACTTCCCGGATATTATGACAATGAGAGGAATATGTGGGTCGAAGATCCTTCGCTTGTCGGCAGCAGTAGCGGCAATTTGGCGTGGGTGTCCCTTGCACTTCTTTGGTATGACAAATTGTACGGAGAAGAAGAGGATACATATCTTTATACCAAAACCGCGGTTTCCCTTATGGACTGGGTTCTTGAGAATTGCGCGGACGAAAATCCCGGATTTATTGCGGGTATAAACGGATGGCCTGAAAATGACATGTCACAGGCGCAGGTGCTTAGTTATAAATCTCTTGAGCACAATGTTGACTGTATGGTTGCTTTTGATGCGCTCTATGAGCTTACGGGCGATGAGAAATATAATGAGGCTGCGCAGAATTCAAAGAAATTCATAGACAGTATGTATGATGCAAAAAAAGGATATTACTATATCGGAACAGCTTCTGACGGTATAACTCCGAACACTGGGCAGGTCGTTCTTGATGCGCAGGTTTGGACGGCGCTTGCGGTTGACGGTGTTATCAAGGACAGACGTGTTCGAAAAAATATTGGCAAGATGAAAACGTCCGACAACGGATATGCTTTTTGCCTTGACGAGGCAGCAGGAGGATTCTGGACAGAAGGAACGGCGTTTACGGCTCTTTATTATCAGGAGTGTGGAAAAAGAAGAGCTGTTTACGGAGCGATTGATTCAATTTGCAGAATTTTAAAGGTTGACGGTCGTATTCCCGCTTGCTCGGGAGAACGCATAAACACGGGAATGGATCTTTTTGACGGTACTCCCTGGATATATGACAGCAGTCCTCATATAGCCCCCGGAGCGTGGTTTGTAATGGCAATCGACGGATTCAATCCGTTTGATATTGAGATTTCGCCCGAGTCAAAAGAAAGATATGAAAAAGGAAAGCCTGTATACGAGGCGTTTGACGTTCCCGGTATGAGAGAACAGCTTAGGGAAGAGCAGTTTGTCATTCATGCTGCGGGAAGCTATTCTGAAGACGGCGGAGAGGGGCTCTTTTACACAAACAGTCTGGAAGCACTTCAGAATGCATATGATGCGGGCAAAAGAATGATAGAGATGGATTTCATGTTCACAAGTGACGGATATCCTGTCTGTGCGCACAATGCAGATGGTGCGTGGGCACTGGGATTTTCTTTTGGCAAGGCACCGAAACATAATGAGTTCATGAATTCAAAAGTTTATGACAGACTTACACCGCTTGATATCTATACGCTTGCGGATTTTATGCGAGAGCATAATGATATGTATGTGGTTACCGATATCAAGGAGGCTTCCGGTGCCGGAAGCAAAGGAGTGTACGGAACTTTCTCAAAATGTATTCCGGATCTTATGAACCGCTTTTTGATTCAGATTTATCATGACGAAGAGTATGAAGTCGTGCAGGATGCGGGATTTTTGTATGTTATTTACACGCTTTACGCTGCGGATGAAGATGAGCGTGAGAGCGAAGCGATAATACAGAGCTGCAAAAATATGGAGCTTGTCGCACTTACAATGCCGGATGTCTGGGTTGACGACGCGGGATTTGTGTCTGAGATCAACGAAACCGGAGTGCCGCTTTTTGTCCATACCATCAATGATAAGAAGGACATGGATAGGTACAAAGCGCTTGGAGTTGCGGGTTTTTACACGGATCAGGTTGATTGAGCGGATGGGTAGTGAGCTTGCGGTAAATGACATTTTGGAATAACAGAAAAAATTTTTGAAAAAAATAAAAAATGGGTGTTGACGAAAGCCGCATACTTTGCTATTATAAACAAGTCGTCGCGAGAGAGATGACGACGGAATGCGGAAGTGTCGGAATTGGCAGACGAGCAAGACTAAGGATCTTGTGACTGTTTATGTCGTGTGGGTTCAAGTCCCATCTTCCGCACGAAAATAAAAAGGATTAACTCAGATGAGTTAATCCTTTTTTTATTTTTCGTGTGGAAGGGGACTCTCACCCGCAGCTTCGCTGCATGGGTTCTGGGATTCACACTAAGCTAGCTTAAGGAAGTTCTGCTCTCGCTTTGCTCGCCAGAACACGCGACTACTAAACTCGGTAAAACCTCGTTAAGTAGTCACAGCCGCTAAGTGCTCTGCACAAAGTCCCATTGTGAGCGGGGCGGAGGGCTTGGAGGCTTGGAGTTTTTTGGGGGTTTTGACTTTTTGAAGGCTTTGGCATTTTGTGCGGTGTTGCGTAAGAGGAGGCTTGCTTAGTAGATTTGATGTTGTACAGATTATATATAAAGTGCATGTATGACCTATACGGAAGAATTTGTGTATATAGGTCATGAGGTATGCCGGGAAAATAAAGCGCCATATGACCTATTCAGAGGAATTAGCGTAGAAGGGTCATGAGGAGGATTGGAAAAGCCAAGAGCGTATATGACCTATACAGAAGAATTTGTGTATATAGGTCATGAGGAGCGTCGGAAAAGCAGAAGTGTCATATGACCTATTCGGAAGAAATAGCGTAAAAGGGTCATAAAGTGTGCCAGGAAAGCAAAAAGGGTACATGACCTATACGGAAGAATTTGAACAGAAAGGTCATGAGATGCGCGGAAAAGCAAAAGCGTTGCATGACCTATTTGGAAGAATTTGCTCAGATAGGTCATGTGATAAGCCGGAAAGAAAACTTTGAAAGTGCGAAAATAGAATCCGAGCACGAAAATGCGGAAAATACTTTGATTTAAAATGCCGTCAATCGCCGTACTGTCTGTTACGGTTAATAATCGTTAATTGTTCCCTCATGATATGCTAATATGATAGAAGAACTGATTTTTTATAAAAACAATCGGGAGAATTGAATCTGATGAGAGATTGGGGAAAAGAAAGCGAGTATCTACATAGCACCAGGCGTCATCTGTGGAATAATGATTATTTTGAGTTTCTAGTGAAATGTGTATGGAAAATAGATAAGCCTGTCAAAATTATTGATTTTGGTTGCGGATATGGCTATTTGGCTCAGCTCTTTTTACCAATAATCCCGAAAGGGAGCACTTATAAAGGGATAGATATCTCGGAACAACTTATTGAAAATGCAAAAGAAATCTTTCATGACAATTCAGAGATGGTTAGTTTTGAGGTGGCTGATCTTAATGATTACAAACCAACTGCGGAATATGATGTAGTTATATGTCAAGCTGTATTGCGTCACCTTCCCAATCCGGTGCAGATTCTTAAAAAGATGATAGATACTGCAAAAGACGGCGGACTGGTGATTTGTACAGAACCGAGCAGAAGATTGGAAAATGCAGGTGTTTACATAGATTCGACGGATTTTTATCCATTTAAAAATGATGATTATCTGGAACAAAAGTGGATAAAAGAAATAAAGAGCGGCGGAAGAGATTATCAGATTGGAATAAAGCTTCCGATTGTTATGGAGCGACTGGGGCTAAAAAATATCGGTGTCAGAATCAACGATTATGTAGACTATGTTCGTTCGGAAGATAAAGATGAAATTAGCAGATTTCTCAGTGATCACGATGTAGACTCGGAATTTAGCGATTCGAATGGATTTGTTGCGGCGAGATGCCATGTGATCTCATATGGGAATAGATAAAAAGCTGAAGGTATGTATGGTTAATCTTAGGAAAATTACAGAAGAGAATTTTATTGATGCGTTTAATTTGAAATTAGGTAAAAGTCAGGAACGATTTGTCTCTCATCCGATTCGCAGTCTGGCGCAGGCTTATGTTTATCGTGATCAGTGTCAACCTTTTGGGATTTACAATGATGACGAAATGGTCGGATATGTTATGGTAATTTATGATTATGATGTGCCGGAATATGATATCTGGCATATGATGATCGATGAAAAATATCAAGCTCACGGGTATGGAAAAGCAGCACTTGAGCAGATTCTTTTTTACATAAGAACGAAGCCGTTTGGGGATTCAAATAGAGTTACGCTTACCTGCAATAGGGATAATGACGCAGCTCTGGCGTTATATCGAAATATGGGCTTTAAAGAGACCGGCGCAGAAGATGAGGATGAAATTGAGTTATCAATGATGGCATAAAAATGAGGATGGGTGAGCATGCATTTTGTCGATGCTAAAGGTATTCTTACGGGCAGCGGTGGACACTGCGGAATGAATATTTACAGAGGGTGCTCTCATGGATGTATCTATTGTGATAGCAGGAGTAAATGCTATCAATTTAAGCATCCTTTTGAAGATATAGAAGTTAAGCAGAATGCACCGGAGCTGCTTGAAAGGACACTCAGATCCAAGAGGAAAAAGTGCATGATAGGAACGGGAGCAATGTCCGATCCTTATATGCACTGCGAAGAGGAGCTGCGTCTTACAAGGAGATGCCTTGAGATTATATTAAAATATGGCTTTGGAGTGGCTGTTCAGACAAAATCGGACCGTATACTCCAAGATATAGATCTTTTGGATGAGATAAATCGCTCTGCAAAATGCGTGGTGCAGATGACGCTTACGACCTATGACGATGAGCTGTGCGGCATACTTGAGCCGAATGTCTGCAATACAAAACGAAGAATAGAAGTGCTTGAAGAGATGCAAAAAAGGGGGATTCCGACTGTTGTTTGGATCACACCGATTCTTCCTTTCATAAATGATACAAAGGAGAACATAACGGCAATCTTAAGTGAGTGCGCGCGAGTCGGGGTAAAAGGCGTTATTGATTTTGGTATGGGGCTGACGCTTCGAGACGGCGACAGAGAGTATTATTATGCGGCACTTGATAGGTTTTTTCCCGGAATGAAGAAAAAGTATATCAATCAATACGGTAACGCATATGAATTACCAAGTCCAAATGCAAAAGAGCTGACGGCGATATTTAAGGATATATGCGCAGAGAACGGTATATTGTCGAGTGTGGATGAATGCTTTAAGTTTATGTATGAATTTCCGGAAAAGTATTCACAGATGAGTTTGTTTGACGGTGAATTTTGACAGAAGGGAAATGTAGGTATCAGCTAAGTGATGTCAAAGGGACGGTTCGTGTGTCTTATATTTCATATCGAAAACACTGTTTTGAAAAGGTAAAGTTACTTTTTCGGAACAGTGTTTTTTCTATACATAGGAAATTACATTCCTTTGATATAAAAAGCTCCGCATTTATGCGCGGCTCGCGGAGTGGTAGATAATTGCGTCGCAATGCCGCGTGCGCGCTAGCATTTCTCGAGCTAAATACTTTTTTAATTAAAAAAAGAGATAAAAGTCGAATTAAGCAAATTGGAATTGACTCATATCGAATATCGATATAGACTTATGATAGTCGATATATATTGATTATCGATATAGGAGGGACAATGCGATGAATACTATAGATAAAACCTTGTTATCAGGGAGTATGGGCACAATGTTGCTTAAGCTGCTTTCTGAAAAAGATATGTATGGCTACGAGATGATCGAGAAGCTGAGCGAGAGATCTCAAAATGTCTTCGAATTGAAAGTTGGCACGCTTTATCCTCTTTTGCATTCGTTGGAATCAAAGAAATATCTCGTGTCGTATGAGAAAGCGGGTTATGGAAAAATAAGAAAATATTATTCCATAACAGATGAAGGGAAAAAATTTCTTAAGAAAAAAGTTGAAGAGTGGGATATTTATACAGCGGCAGTTGCAAATGTACTTTCGTTCGGCATGGGTATGTGAAAGAGGAGACTAACAAGATGAGAATTGAAGAGTATTTAACTGAAGTTAAGAATCAGATTCGGGATAAAAAGGCAAGAGAATTTGTAGGTAAGGAATTACAAAATCATATCGAGGATCGTGCCGAAGGTTTGCAAAAGAAAGGCGTGGATCACGACCGGGCGATATTGCAAGCTGTGGAAGAGATGGGGGATCCTGTGAGCGTCGGAGTAAATCTTGACTTTATACACAGACCTCGCTTGGAATGGAGATTCCTGTTGTATATCATTTACATAAGTATTCTTGGTGTGGGCACGATGTGTCTTACGTTTTCCGCGCATCCCTACGGAAACGTTGAATACAGTGGATTTGTATTTCAACAGCTAAGTGGTGTTTTACTGGGAGTAATCGCAATGATAATCGTTTATCGATTGGATTACACTATCCTTGCCGGAAGAAGTCGATTAATAGCCGGAGCTTTTTTGATCTTTTTGACTTTTCTTGCTATTGTATTTGGCGTATCAATTAATGGAGCCAGAAGATGGATTAAGCTTGGTAACATGGTTTTTTCGACGCAGGTTCTGTTTATATTGTATTTGCCTATATTTGCCGGAATATTGTATGACTATAGAAACAAAGGAATCGGTGCAATATTCAAGATTTTTTTATGGATGATCGCACCTGCATTTTCGCTAATTCTATATGGCAGAATATCCCTTAATGATGCTATGCTCATGCTGATTTCAGAGATTATTCTTTTTGCGATCGCATTAAATAAAAATTGGTATAGGGTTGATAAAAGTAAGTTTTTGAAAATTACGGGAATTATCTTTGTGACAACTACTGCGTTAAGTGCTCTTCGTATCGCAAGTTCAAGCGGATATCAAAATGCGCGTTTTAAAGCATGGCTTTCGCATATAGGGATAGCGGTAAATAGCGCCGATGAAAAGTTAAAGTACATGAATTATACTAATTCGTGTCTCGATAATATTTTTTTGAAGAGCAGATTTATAGGGAAAAGTGAAAGCGCAATGGAAAGTGTATATGGGCTACCGGAATCAATGGCAGATTTCGTATTGGCACCAATTGCCGCTACATGCGGAAAAGCGGTGGTTGCACTAATTATAGTCAGCTTGATTGTTCTGGCGATATATGTATTCAGTGTTTCTGTTAAGCAAAAAAATAGCCTTGGATCCATTGTTGGATTCAGCTGTGGAATTGTGATAGCAATACAGGCTGTATCAAATTTTTTGATTGTTTTTGGTTTGCTTCCGCTTGCGGGAACTACACTTCCTTTTTTTAGTATCGGTACCGGCCACATTGTAGTGGAATATGTTCTTCTGGGTATTGTTCTGTCGATTTACAGATATCAGGACATTCGCGTGGAAAATAATCCTACGATCGCAGAGGCAGCTTAACGTGGTGACACAGGGACGGTTCATCTGTCTTAGGGTGACACAGGGACGGTTCATCTGTCTTATATTTCATATCGAAAACACTGTTTTGAAAAGGTAAAGTTACTTTTTCGGAACAGTGTTTTTTATTGAATGGAAAATTTCTTATTTACATCTTCTGATTTAGATGGTAAAGTAATCAGCATATTTATTCTTGTCTTTTTCAAGACGAACAAGTAGAGAATATTTTCTATTTGTATTTTCCCATGAAGACTATATTTACTTAGGAGGTGTTGTTTTGCCGCGTAGCGCGCGTATAATGAGCAGAAGCGGTTACATGCATGTGATCGAAAGAGGAATCGGAAAACAGGTCCTGTTTGAGTCTGCTGATGATTTTAAATTTTATTTGGACAGGTTAAAGAAATACTGTTTGGAGACCGAAGTTAAGGTCTGTTGCTATTGCCTTATGAATAACCATGTGCATTTGCTTTTACATGGAGATTTAAATTCTTTGTCTTTGACTATGAAAAAAATAGGAGTGAGCTATTCCTGGTATTATAATAAAAAATACAGTCACGTTGGGCATCTTTTTCAAGATAGGTATATAAGTGAACCGGTTGAAAATGAGATATATTTTTTGACTGTATTTAGATATATTCTTCAAAATCCGCAAAAAGCCGGAATCTGCAGAACTTCAAAATATTCGTGGAGTAGCTATAACATATATGATAATGTGCCTGAATATATGGATTTATCAGTTATAAAATCTTTTTTCCAAAGTAAGCAGCAATATGCATCTTATGTTTTAAAAGATAATGATGATCAATGCATGGAACCTGTTTTTACCGTACATAACGATGAGTGGGCCCAAGATGTGATAATGTCGACTTTAGGGGTGACAACAGGGACGGATCTTCAAAAGCTTGGTAAAAAAGAAAGAGATGCGGCGTTGTGGAAACTCAAGGCCGAAGGATTATCGATAAGACAGATTGAAAGGCTTACCGGAATAGGCAGAAACATAGTTTTGAAGGCAAGAGGAAATTTTTGAGGTAACAGCAGATTGAACTTATGATAGCCTTGTGATATATCTTAAAAAGTGGTTTTTAAGAAAACCGAAAATGCAAAATCGGCAGGAGAGGGAACGCAGATATGGTAGAAGATAAGACAGAAGAACCGTCCCTTTGACATGCCGCTATGGAGGAGTGTATGAGAAAAAAAGTTGCCGTTATTTTTCCGGGGATGGGTTATCACAGTGATAAGCCGTTGTTGTATTTTTCGAAGAGAATTGCCGTGGAAAATGGCTATGAAATAGTTGAAGTTAATTACGAGTTTCCTTATAAGGCCAGAGAGATTATGAACGATAAGGTGCGCATGAAGGAAGCTTTTGAAATAGCGGTTGATCAGATTAATGACAGGCTTGGCAAAATTGATTTTGGCGAATACAGTGATGTTGTTTTTATAGGTAAAAGTATAGGGACTGCTTTGGCTGCGTATTTTGACAGTCGGCTTGGTGTAAATGCGAGAAACCTTGTTTTTACGCCTGTTCCACAGACTTTTGACAGGCTCGCACCTAAATCAGGAATTGTATTTCATGGACTTGACGATCCCTGGTGTAGTACAGATGTAGCTCAGGCTAAGTGCGATGAACTTGAATTGGAACTCTATAAAGTTGATAAGGCAAATCATTCCCTTGAGACAGATTCTGCGGCGGCAGATATCTGTAATCTTAAAGGAATCATGGAAAAGGTGGAAAGCTTTATCAAAGCATAAAAAAGCCAAAAGACAAGGGGACGGTTCATTTGTCTCCTTGTCTTTTTTCTCTTTATCTAAAAACTTTCCTGTCGGTTAAAAAAATTCCCTGATACTTAATGCCGATTCAATAGAAAAGTGCGGTAAAATCCGATATCATTACATAAAACGGCGCCGGTTATAAAAAGTAACAGACAAATTATGAGTGATGCTGAATAAGAATAATAGCATTAAGAATATTAGAGGAGACCGTGAAAATGACTATAGGAAAAGTGATACGGAAATACCGCAAAGAGTTGGGACTTACGCAGGAAGAAATGGCTACAAGTCTGGGAGTGACTACGCCGGCTGTCAATAAGTGGGAGAATGAGAATACACTTCCCGATATCAATTTGCTTGCTCCGATTGCAAGGCTTCTTGGAATATCAACTGACGAACTGCTGTCATTTAAAGATAACCTTACGGATGAAGAAGTTGACGTATACATAAGGGAACTAAGCAAAAAGCTGGCAAAAGAGCCTTATGAGGATTTGTTTGATGTTGCGCAAAAAAAGATAGAAGAATATCCAAACTGTGAAAAGTTAAAATGGAAAACAGCTATAATTTTAGATGCTGCGCGGTTAAAACCCGGTTTTCATAATCTGAAAAAATATGATAAGTACATTTCTGCATGGCTTCTTAGCTTGGTAGAGTCAGAAGATGAGACAATAAAAAAAGCTGCTGCAAGATCACTTTTTTTACTGTATTACAGGGAAGAGGATTTTGCCAAGGCAGAGCAGCTTTTGATTAATTTTGATGAGAGAGGTTATGAACGCAGATTTTTCCAAGCGGTAATATGTGAAAAGAAGGGGGGAACAGAAGAGGCTTTTAAAAAGTTTGAAGATCTTATGCTTGAGGAAGTCAATCAGATTCGAAGCGTATTGAATGCTTTGCAGAGACTCTATGTGGATGCCGGGAATCTAAAAATGGCATATAGGTTGGCTGATATAAGCGGAGAGGTTGCGAGATGTTTTGATCTTGGTGCTTTTCAGGAAAACATGCAGAAAATTGACCTTGCTGCATATGAAAAAGATGTTGATAAAACGGCTTCTTTGATGAAACAGCTTATAGAGAGTGCTGATACAATATTGGATATCGGTACGTCTGATCTGTACATCCATCTTAGAAACAAGGATAAAGAACATATAGATAAGTCGGAGTTTATGAAGAATTATAAGGCAAATATAATTACTGCATTTTGTAATGATGAAAAATTTGCCTATATGCGTGGAAATGAATATTGGGAATCACTAAGAAAATAAAGTTAGGCAAGTCAAGGGGACGGGTCAGGTGTCACGCCGGTCTCCTTGATTTTTTCTTTTGATTCGCGTGACAACCAGTCACATGAACCGTCCCCGTGTCAGGTTGAGTGGAAATGTTTAGCGAGCCTGAGATTGTTTTTCTCAGGCTCATTTATAATTTGTATAGGGAGAAGGTTGCGTGCTATTTTATAACTCAATAAATGTGGTATCATATATAAAACGATTTCAATTTTGTATTTTGTGTATGAATGGTTACTGATCTAAAAATGTGCGTTTCGTAAGAACATGATATGAAAGGGGGATCTATTATATGGAACCGCATGATGTTGGGGGCAAACTGTCAGATAACGCAATTGAAAACAGTGCAGGAAATTCAAATTTGACAGGTGCAAATGTACCTGAAATGGCAGGAAGTGAGAAAGATTTGGTGTTAGAAGCAGCTTTGAACAAGGAAAAAATTCAAGCTGCAACGCCTGGTGATGCCGGAATTTCAAACAATCTCACAGAGGCATTACTCACCGAGATGCGTGATCTGTCGAGAAAAAGGCTCTTTTTCCAGAAGGTTGCGACGGGATGTATGGCGGGAATACTTGTGCTGGTATTTCTTGTATGTGTTATTATTGTGCCAAAGGCAATCACGACGCTTTCGCATATTAATAGCGTTTCTGTCAAGGCGGAGAACTCACTTGATGAGATTGATGTCATGACAAAAGGGATAACAAGTGCTACCGACAGCCTTAATGAACTGGTATCAGGTAACTCCGCATCGCTTACTGAGGCGGTCACATCTTTGTCTCAGATTGATTTTGACGGACTTAATCAAGCAATTCGGGATCTGCAGGATGCAGCGGGGCCGATGGCATCGCTTATGAAAAGATTTAGATAAACTACCCCGGCGTTTTTGATGTGCTGCGGGCGACTCTTTATTCCAGAAGGGAGATATATGGGCATGAGTTCTACAGAAGATAAGATTAGAGAGATAGCAAGAGAAGTTTCGAAGGCAACTGAGCCTGTTATAAAAGAAGCTAAGAAGGCGGCAGAGCCGATTATCAGGGATGTCAAAGAAGCAACGAGACCGTATACCCAAAAGGCTGAACCGTATATCAAAAAGGCAGAGCCGTATATCAAGGATATTAAGGAGAAGGCAGAGCCTTATCTCAAAGATATCAAAGAAAAGGCGGAGCCTGTTTATTCCGAAGTTAAGACGAAGGCAGAACCTTATATAAAAGACATCAAGGAAAAAGCGGAACCATATATTACAAAGGCAAAAGAAAAAACTGCTCCCGCCACAAAAGTTGTGAAAGAGACATCACAGAAAGCTGCAAAAGCTGCAAAGGAAGCGGGACAGGATCTTTCTGCAAAGACTGCGAAATTCACGTGCAAAGAAGAAGTTTTTGTTCAGTACAGTAATCACGAGATAAAAACTTCGGATATAATTGAGCGTGCAAAAAAAGACTACATCAACAAAGGAAATAAGGCTACAAGTATCAAGGAAATCCAGGTTTACATCAAACCTTCCGACAATGCGGCATATTATGTTGTAAATCATACCGATACGGGTAAAGTCGAGTTTTAACAGATATGGCTATAGAGAAAAAAGAATTTTTTAATTTAATGCATTATGAATATGGTGAGGCATATTTTGGAAGCTATAAGGGAATGAGATACAGACTTGCACGAGAACCACTTGAAAACGTAAAGTTCGTTCCCATAGATCAGAGGGGACCTGCGACTCTTATGGCTACAGTTTGGCCCGAGCCCTATTCATACGCCAAGACGGATAAAAAGCTTATGCTGAGTGAAAACTTTGAAGTAAGCGAAGATGGTTTTACAAAAGCCGTTGAGTGGATAAATGAGCAGTATGAAGCTCGCTTTGCACTGTATAAGTGATTTTTCAAAAAAAAATAAAAATAAAAAAGGAAATCGGAAACCCACGTCGAATAATAAAGATGTGGGTTTCATTTTGTCCTACAAACAAAGATTTGCTACTCATAAAATTCTAATAGAAAGAAGACGAAAATTGAAAATTCGTGAAAAGCTAGAAGAAAGAGAAACACAGATCTTAAGTAAACATGCTACACTCAGCATGAATTCCAAAGGAAGAGAAAAAGCAGAAAAGCCGTGTGATATAAGGCCCTGTTTCCAAAGAGACAGGGATAGGATCCTTTATTCCAAATCATTCAGAAGATTGAAGGATAAGACACAGGTTTTCCTGTCACCTGACGGAGATCATTACAGAACCCGCATGACGCATACTCTTGAAGTGTCGCAGAATGCGAGGACTATTTCCAAAGCACTTTTGCTCAATGAGGATCTGACGGAGGCTATAGCGCTAGGGCACGATCTTGGGCACACGCCTTTCGGGCATGCCGGAGAGAGGGCACTTGATGCTGTTGTTCCCGGCGGATTCAGACACAATGAGCAGAGTCTAAGGATAGTTGAGAAACTTGAAAATTACGGTCAGGGACTCAATCTTACGTGGGAAGTCAAGGACGGTATTCTTAATCATGAGCTTAATCTGACACCGTCCACTCTTGAGGGAAAGGTTGTTAGACTTTCCGACAAGATAGCTTATATGCATCACGACATGGATGATGCAATCCGCGGCGGAATTATGAAAGAGAGTGATGTTCCGAAGGAACTTGCAAAGGTGATAGGCTACACGAACGGAGAGTGGCTTGATACCTTTATACACGACATAATCGCAACAAGCATGGGCAAGGACGACATTATGATGTCGGATGAAGTCTATGAGGCTTTCCTGGATCTTAGGAAGTTCATGTTTGAAAGAGTATATACCAACCCTGAAGCCAAAGGGCAGGAGGGGAAGGTAGAAGTTATGATAAAGATTCTCTATCATCACTACCTCGACCATGAGGAAAAACTGCCGGATTATCTGAAAGCCATGATGGCTGCGGGTGAATCCAAGGAGAGAGTCGTCTGCGACTATGTAAGTTCCATGACTGACAGATATGCTGTTTCTGTTTTTGAAGAAGTATATGTTCCGCGCTCATGGACGGTACTTTAATAGAAAAACTATATATTTAGGAGACCTAAATTGCGCTACTCAGATGAAATAATAGAAGAGGTGCGCTCCCGAAGTGACATTGTGGATGTGATAGGACAGTATGTCCATTTGCAAAAAAAAGGCGCGAATTATTTTGGGCTTTGTCCGTTCCACAACGAGAAATCAGGTTCTTTCTCAGTGTCGCCGCATAAGCAGATGTATTATTGCTTCGGATGCGGAGCGGGCGGGAATGTCATCACTTTTTTGATGAAATATGACAATTTAACTTTCCAGGAGGCTATAAAACAGCTTGCAGAGAGAGCCGGCGTGAAGCTGCCCGATGAAGACAATTCACCCGCGGCAAAGGCAATGCGCGACAAGCGCCAGATTCTTCTTGATATCAATAAGGAGGCGGCCAAGTATTATTATTACCAGCTTCGCGGAAAGAGTGGTCAAAAGGGCATGGAGTATTTCAAAGGCAGACAGCTTACGGATGAGACCATGCAGCACTTTGGACTTGGCTATGCCAATATATCGAGCAATGACCTTGTGAAACATCTAAAGAGCCTTGGATATAACGACAGCCAGATAATTGATGCAGGACTTGCTTCCCACGATGAGAGGATGGGAACTCATGATAAATTCTGGAATAGGGTAATGTTCCCGATTCAGGACGCATCGCAGAAAGTAATAGGATTCGGCGGGCGTGTTATGGGCGATGGAAAGCCCAAATATCTAAATTCCCCTGAAACACTTATTTTTGATAAGAGCAGAAACCTGTTCGGGCTTAATTATGCCAAAAACGCAAGAGCGGGATACATGATAATCTGCGAGGGTTACATGGATGTTATAGCTATGCATCAGGCAGGATTTAATATGGCTGTTGCATCGCTCGGAACTGCTTTTACGACGGGGCAGGCCATGATACTTAAGCGCTACACCGATGAAGTGATATTGTCCTATGACAGCGATGAAGCGGGAACCAAAGCCGCACTTCGCGGAATAGGAATTCTGCGGGAAGCGGGGCTTAAGGGCAAGGTGCTTGATCTTCGGCCGCACAAAGATCCCGATGAATTCATTAAGAATGAGGGAAAAGAAGCGTTCGAAGAGCGAATAAGAAATGCAGAAAACACATTCTTTTTCGAAGTAAGAGTTATGCAGTCGAAGCATGATATGTCGGATCCCGAATCCAAGACTGAGTTTCACAGAGCTCTTGCGAAAAAATTATGCGAGTTTGAAGAGGCACTTGAGAGAGAAAATTATATAGAAGCCGTTGCGGCAAAATACAATATCGCCGTTGACGATCTCAGAAGACTTGTTGCTCATTATGCTTCTCAGGGAGGGCTTGTCAGACCTTCCGAGAAACCTAAGAGCGGTATCCAGAAAAAGATTCTTCCGGAAGACGGTGCGCGGAAGAACCAGAGACTTCTTCTTACATGGCTTACGGATGAACCGGCTATTTTCCCCAAGGTGAAGAAATGGATAGATCCGAATGACTTTACCGATGAGCTTTACAGAAATGTTGCAAACGAGCTCTTTGAGGGGATGGAGAACGGTAATTTCTCGCCGGCGGCCATTTTGGATAGATTTACGGATGAAGAGCAGCACAGCAAAGTTGCTGAGATGTTCAACACAAACCTGGTAGAGATTGAAACGAAGGATCAGAGGAAAAAAGCGTTCAGAGATATCATTTACGGAGTAAAATCCGCAGGATACGAACGACAGAAAAGAGAACTGAAACCTGACGATCCTGAGTTTTTAACCAAGACAATACAGGGCAAAAAAAATCTTGAGAAGCTGGCAAATGCCGATATCTCGCCCGATGATTGATCACAGATGCTACACATAGATTCGAAATACTATAAAACAGAAAAGGAAGAATCATATGGCAAAGAAGATCACGGATACTACAGAAAAAGAGACAAAGAAGACACCTGCAAAGAAAGTTGCCGAGAAGCTTACCGATAAGAAAAAATCGGACAAGAAAGATTCGAATAAGAAGGAATCGGCAAAAAAAGAAACTGCAAAGAAAGAAGTATCAAAGAAGGCAGCATCGGAAAAAGAAGCATCAAAAAAAGAAACTGTAAAGAAAACTACGGCCAAAAAGGAAACGGCCAAAAAAGAAATATCAAAAAAAGAAACAGAAAAGAAGGAAGAGAAGAAAGTGACAAAGACATCAACAACAACCAAGAAGCTCTCAGCAAAGGCTCCCGCCAAGAAGGAGGAGACTTCTGCTAAGAAGGTAGCAGTACAGAAGGAAGAGGCAGAGACAGAGAAGGTAACAAAGAAGGCTTCAGCTAAGGATACTGCAACAAAAGAAACAAAGACAACAAAGAAGACTGCAAAGAAAGCCGAAGAAAAAAGCGGAAAACCTGAAGTTCTCGACGATGCAACAAGAGAACTCTTTACACAGAAGATAAAGGAAATTCTTGCTCTTGCAAAGAAGAAGAAAAATGTTCTTGAGTATAGCGAGATCAACGACTTTTTTGCTGAGCTCAGTTTAAATGAGGATCAGATGGACAATGTCCTTGAAGTTCTTGAAAATTCGGGCATAGATGTCCTCAAAGTATCTGAAAGCGACGATGATGACATTCCCGACGATGATGATATGATGCTCTCCGAAGAGGACGAGGTTGATATGGAAAATATCGATCTTTCGGTTCCCGACGGAATCAGTATCGAAGATCCCGTAAGAATGTATCTTAAGGAAATCGGTAAAGTTCCGCTTCTTACCGCAGATCAGGAGATCAATCTTGCAAAAGAAATGGAAGCAGGACTTGAGGCTGAGAAAGAACTTGCGGAGAGCAAGGAAAGCGGAACAAAGCTTTCAAAGAGCAAACTTGACGAGATCGAGATGGCTATTTACAAGGGAAATGAAGCCAAGAAGCGTCTTGCTGAAGCAAACCTTCGTCTCGTTGTAAGTATCGCAAAGAGATATGTCGGAAGAGGAATGCTTTTCCTTGATCTCATTCAGGAAGGTAACCTCGGACTTATCAAGGCGGTAGAGAAGTTCGATTTCCGTAAGGGATTCAAGTTCTCGACATATGCAACATGGTGGATCAGACAGGCCATCACAAGAGCTATTGCGGACCAGGCAAGAACAATCCGTATCCCTGTTCACATGGTTGAGACTATCAACAAGCTTATCCGTGTAAGTCGTCAGCTCCTTCAGGAACTCGGACGTGAGCCTATTCCCGAGGAAGTTGCAAAAGAAATGAATATGCCTGTTGAAAGAGTAAGAGAGATCCTCAAGATCTCACAGGAGCCTGTTTCACTTGAGACACCTATCGGTGAAGAGGAAGACAGCCATCTTGGCGATTTCATCCAGGACGACAACGTTCCCGTACCTGCGGATGCAGCTGCATTCACACTTTTGAAGGAGCAGCTTGTTGAAGTTCTCGGGACTCTTACAGAGCGTGAGCAGAAGGTTCTTAGACTTCGTTTCGGTCTTGACGACGGAAGAGCAAGAACTCTTGAAGAAGTTGGTAAGGAATTTAACGTAACCCGTGAGCGTATCAGACAGATTGAGGCAAAGGCACTCAGAAAGCTCCGTCATCCGAGCCGCAGCCGCAAGCTCAAGGATTACCTTGATTAATGAATATGACTAATACGAGTAATGACGCAAACAATGACGTGGCGCTTAAGATGTCTGTTCGCTTGAAAGAGATTGCGGAGCTTCTTCGTTCATCGGATAAGCTCAAAGTGGCAGATGTCGGTTGCGACCACGGATATGTATCTATATATCTTGTTTCGCACGGCATTGCAGATGAATGTATTGCAATGGATGTAAGGAAGGGACCGTTGTCGGGCGCGCAGGAGAATATATCCGAATACGGGCTTGAGGGAAGCATCAAGACGAGGCTTTCAGACGGGTTAAAAGAGCTTAAGCCAAATGAAGCGGATTCTCTTGTCATAGCCGGCATGGGAGGAAATCTCATGCGCAGGATCCTCGAAGAGGGCAAAGTTAAAGAACTTGGGATAAAAACTGCTGTTTTGCAGCCGCAGTCCGATATCGCGGATTTCAGGAACTTTTTAAGAGACAGCGGTTTTATTATAACCGATGAGAAAGTAATAGAAGAGGACGGAAAGTTCTATTTTCCCATGAAAGTTTCAATCGGAGAAAATTCTTTTTCCGGTTCCGCTAAAGAATACTGCGATAAGCTTGAAAGAGCCTGTGCTCTTATAAAGAAGGCGGCTCCGGATGCAGATGATGACAGTCTTCTTAGAATGTGCAACAGATACGGTGAGTGCAATATTCTTAACAGAGATGAAACTTTGAAGAGATTTCTTTTGCATGGAAAAAAAGTATGTGAATCCATTTTAAAGAATCTTGATAAAAATGAGCACTCAGACAGAGTTAGGGAGGTAACTTCCGAACTTTATGATATAGATGCGGTTTTAAAGGTAATGCAGGAGGAACGCGTATGCCTATAATAACAATCAATAATGTTGCAAAAGAATATAAAAAAGGCACGAAGTTTGAGGATATTGCAAAAGAATATCAGTCCGAGTGCAAGTATAAGATCGCGGCAGTTCTTTTTAACGGAAAAATAAGAGAACTTATGAAAGAAGTTAAGAAGGACGGCGAGGTATCTTTTCTTACTTATGGAGACAGTATCGGCCATAAGACCATGAGAAGGACCGCGGTTATGATGTTTGTGAAGGCGATAAGAGACGTTGCGGGTAAAGAAGAGGCTTCTGCCGCAAAGATAGAATTTCTTATCTCAAACAGCTATTACTGCACACTTCACGGCGATGCTGAAGTTACCGATGAGCTTGTAAAAAAGATATCTGACAGATTTCAGGAGCTTATTGATCAGAAAATTCCGATCACAAAGAGCGTGTATCCGATTGATGATGCCATTGAGCTTTTCAAAAAGATGGGCATGATGGATAAAGTTGCTCTTTTGAAATACAGGAGAAGTTCTGAGATCAACATATATAAGCTTGAAGATTTTTATGATTATTTCTATGGTTATATGTTGCCGAATACTTCGTACATCGAGCATTTCAAGATCTCAAGACGTGACGACGGAATTATGCTTACACTTCCTTCAAGAATGTGTCCGGATAAGCTCATTATGTCCGAACCCAGAGAGAAGCTTTTTAACACCATGAAGCTTGCATGCGATTGGGGAAGAATGATGGGAATCGACAATGTCGGCGATCTTAATAACCGCATTTGCGAGGGCAGGATCAATGAGATGATTCTTATTCAGGAAGCTCTGCAGGAGAGAAGAATAGGTGAGATCGCGCAGAAGATTCAGGAGCGCAAGGATGTAAAGTTTGTAATGATCGCAGGCCCAAGTTCATCCGGAAAGACAAGCTTTGCGAACAGATTGTCAATTCAGCTCAGAACTTACGGACTTGAACCGCATCCCATAAGTCTTGATGACTATTTTGTAAACAGAGAACTTACGCCTCTTAATGAGGATGGAAGCTATAACTTCGAATGTCTCGGAGCTATGGATATAGAGAAATTCAATGAGGATATGTCGGCTCTTTTGCGCGGAGAAGAGATTGAACTTCCGGAGTTTAATTTCATTACGGGTAAAAGAGAGATGAACGGCAATTTCCTTAAACTCGGAGACAACGATATTCTCGTCATCGAGGGTATTCACGGACTCAATGAGAAGATGTCATATGCGCTTCCTGCGGAGTCAAAGTTTAAGATTTACATAAGCGCGCTTACAACACTCAGCATTGATTCACACAACAGGATTCCGACAACGGACGGAAGACTGCTTCGAAGAATAGTAAGAGATGCTAGAACGAGAGGAGCTTCCGCAAAGAAAACCATAAGTATGTGGGGATCTGTTCGTGCGGGTGAAGAGGAGAATATCTTCCCGTTCCAGGAAGAGGCGGATGAGATGTTTAACTCAGCTCAGATATACGAGCTTGCGGTAATCAAGCCGTTTGCAGAGCCGCTTCTTTTCTCGATAGAAAAGGGTGAACCTGAGTATTATGAGGCAAAAAGGCTCCTTAAGTTCCTTGATTATTTTGTAAGTGTAGACAGCTCAATGCTTCCGAGAAATTCTATATGCAGAGAATTTGTCGGCGGAAGCTGTTTCAGGGTTTGACGATAATGAAGTATTGTAAGAAATACTGGGATGATGTGAGGCTTGTTGCCGAGAATATTCCCGGAATAAATAAAATTTATAACAAAAAAATTCTTATCACGGGTGCTACAGGTATGCTCTGTTCACCCGTGGTTGACATCATTTCTCTTTTGAACAGGGAAAAAGATGCAAAGATAGAGCTTGTGTTAGCCGGAAGAAATGAGCAAAGATGCAGTGACAGATTCTTGGGAGTTCTTGATGACGGCGATTATGAGTTTGTAAAATATGATGCAAACAGTGCGGAAAAGCTTGATGTCACGGCTGATTACATTATTCACGGCGCAAGTAATGCAGACAACAGGAAGTTCTTAAAAGAGCCTGTGGAGACTCTTTTGTCCAATATAATAGGACTTAAGGCTCTTCTTGATCTTGCGGCGGAGAATAAGGGGAGCAGGCTTTTGTTTGTTTCATCGAGCGAAGTTTACGGAAACAGAGAGCGCTTTTCCTATGACGCCGGAGGGAAGATAGCTGAGGATGAATACGGATATGTTGATATCCTAAGTTCAAGGTCTTGTTATCCTTCGGGGAAGAGAGCGGCAGAAAGTCTGTGCGCAAGCTATATAGATGAATACGATGTTGACGCGGTTATTGTAAGACCGGGATATATTTACGGGCCTACGATTTCTAAGACCGACAGTAGGGCGTCTGCGGCATTTACGCTTGATGCGGCTTCGGGAAGAGACATCGTCATGAAGAGCAAGGGCGAGCAGCTAAGATCGTATTGCTACGTGCTTGACTGTGCTTCGGCTCTTTTGAGTGTGTTATTAAACGGAGAGCGCGGCGAAGCATATAATATTTCAAACAAAGACTCAATCGTAACCATAAGGGACGTGGCTGAGTGCCTTGCTCGTAAAAGCGGCGTAAATGTAGTATTTGAGATACCTTCCGACGAGGAGAAAAAGAGCTTTAATCCGATGAAAAACTCGGTTCTTGATGCGTCAAAGCTTGAAAGTCTTGGATGGAAAGCATGTTTTGGCCTTGAAGAAGGGATTGAGAGAACGCTGAAGTTCTTGTGATATTTTCTGTTCAGGGAATATCAATATCGCTGACGGGCAGGCATATGCAGGAACCGTCAGATTTTTGAAGAAGGATTCCGTGGTAATGCCCGGTTGCATCGAACAATCCGCTTCCGGACATGCCTTCTTCCACTTCACACATGCAGTAAATAACGTCGTGACCTATCAGGGGATTAAATACTGAGGGTGTATCGACGATTCCTACTGAAGATGAATTGGTCAGAGTATCTATTATGAATATTTTTTCTTCGCAATCGGGAAGAACTTTTGAAGGACGCACACTTCGATAAGAAGGTGAGTCTTTTTTCTTTGACTCTTTTACAAAAGAGCTGTCAACTTCAATCATAGCAATATCTTTTACGTCATCTCTGAAAGTGACCGTGCCGTTAGTTGAAAGGCCGTCGAAAAAAGTTACATTACAACTGTCCTGCGCGGCAACATGCGATGCGGTCATCACTTTTATCTTATTTCCTGTGATTTCCCAGATGTTTCCGCTTCCCATGTAGTCGCCTGATTCAATGCGAACCGATGAGGGGAGTACAGTGTCATAGGCGGTATTTATGTCTGCATTTTTTACAGGAATCTCTTTTGTCATATAGCGCTTTATCGGCTTGCCGTCATCGTGAAAAAACCCGATGAAAAGCGAGATTATTACAATGATTGCAAGAATTGCCACCGGTATAAAAAAAATTTTTTTATTTTTTAATTTTATCTGCAACATTTTTCATTCCTTCGTTGTGTATATAGTAAAGCAGCCAAATTATTATAGCAAAAAAGCTGCACGGAGGGAAAATTATGAAAAAGACAATTAGAAAAGGTTTCAATGGAATTGTGAGCATGGCGCTTGCAACATGTTTACTTGCAGGATGCGGAGGAGCAAATACTGCACCTGCGACGGATGCGGAGAACCCGTCGTATTCCGATAAGTCAAGCGGATACGATCTTAATGCGGCGGAGCCCGTCGAGGGAATGTGCGAAACTTGTGATGACACGGGATTTGTGGAGTATCCGATCGAGAATAATGAGACATACGAAAAGCCCGATGAGAACGGCGCAACACTGGTTAGTACCAATCCGCTGTCGACTTTTGCAATGGATGTTGACACGGCATCTTATGCAAATGTAAGAAGGATGATCGAGGACGGCTACGGAAAAGGCAACATTCCGGCGGATGCGGTAAGACCTGAGGAGTTTTTGAATTATTTTTCATATGACCTTAATGCACCGAAGAACGGCGATGCATTCGGCATAACAACAGAGATCTCGGATTGCCCTTGGAACAAAGACCACAAGATGATGTTCGTGGGTTTAAAGACGGAAGATGCAAATACAGAAGAGCTTCCCAAGGGGAATCTTGTTTTCCTGATAGATGTATCGGGCTCTATGCGTTCAAGTGATAAACTTCCGCTCCTTCAGAAGAGCATGAATGAGTTTGTCGACAATTATACGGGCGAAGGAACGGTTTCGATCGTTACCTATTCGGGAGAAGAAAAAGTGGTTCTTGAGGGAGAAGAGCTTAGTAACAAGGATAAAATAAAGAGGGCCATCAACAGTCTCAGCGCAAACGGATGCACCAACGGACAGAGCGGAATGGAGAGAGCTTATCAGATCGCTGCCGACAATTTCGTTGAAGGCGGCATAAACAGAGTCATCATGGCTACTGACGGTGATCTTAACGTTGGAATATCTGATCCCGATGAACTTGAGAATTTTATAAAAGAGAAAAAAGAAACAGGTGTATTTTTGTCGGTACTTGGCTTTGGCACAGGAAACATTAAAGATGCGAGCATGCAGAGACTTGCAGATTGCGGAAACGGAAATTATTCATATATTGATTCAATGATGGAAGCAAAGAAAGTCCTTGTCGACGAGATGAGTTCTACAATGATAACAGTTGCAAAAGATGCAAAGATCCAGGTTGAGTTTAACCCCGCAAAGGTAAACAGCTACAGGCTTATCGGATATGAAAACAGACAGCTTGACGCCGCAGATTTTAACGATGATAAGAAGGATGGCGGAGAAGTAGGCGCAGGTCACAGTGTTATCGCACTATACGAGATCACTACCGCGGACAGTGCGAAAGCGATTGACTTAAAGTATCAGGAAGGCGATAAAAAGGACTATGGCAATGAGTATGCTACCGTAAACGTAAGATACAAGGAACCCGAAGGCTCTGAGTCAAAGCTTTCAAGCTACGTAGTATCTGATGTCGACGTTAAGGATGCGACTGATAATATGAAGTTTGCACAGATTGTTGCGGAGTTTTCGCTTATTCTTTCTGACAGCGATTATAAGGGTGATTCCAGCTTTGATCATGTGATCGATACATATGCAGAAATAAATAACAAAGATGAATACAAGGATGAATTTATCCAGCTCGTAAGGATGGTGGCTAAGAGAGCACTTTAAGTGGTATACTTATCGTGTTACCGCTAATTCTTTATCATTGATTCGATATCGGGTGATAGCATGGGAAAAAGCAGGGATAGGGCGGCAACTCTTTTGGAAAAATACGGTAATGCCATACTTCGGACGGCGTATTCATACCTTCACAATATGGAGGATGCGGAAGATATTTTGCAGGATACGCTTATACAGTATCTTAAATCCGACTCCGAGTACAATGACGAGGAGCATGAGAAGGCATGGCTGCTGCGGGTTGCCATAAATCTTAGCAAGAACAAAGTAAAATACAATAAAGTCCGGGAGACCGATGAGCTGATGGAAGAGCTGGTTTCCGAAGAAAAAGAGGAATTGTCTTTTGTCTGGGAAGCTGTACGATCCCTTCCCGAGAAGTACGCCGAAGTTATTCATCTGTACTATCAGGAGGGGTATCAAACCGCTGATATTGCGGGAATATTGAATAAAAAAGAATCTACCGTCAGGTCGGACCTGAAGCGGGCGCGAGAGAAGTTAAAAGAAATTTTGAAGGAGGGATATGACTTTGAGTAAATACAATGAATTAATGCAGAATATAGTCGTTACTGAAGACATGAAAAGCAGAATCCTTCGAAATATCGAACTTGAGTTTGACGGACGGGATGTACTTGGCGGAGATGACAGAAAACGCAGTAGAGAAGACGAAGATGAAAGTAACGGCGGTAGCGGCAATAACCAAAAGATAACTTTTATGGACGAGGTCGGTGAAAAGAAAAATATCAGAAGTTTTGGACATGCACTTCGCGGAAAATGGTCGATTTATGCGGCAGCCGCGCTTGTGTTTATATTAAGTGGAATCGTGATAAAAAGTATTATAGGTGACCCGAGCCATAGCAGCAGTATTCCGATGATGAGCGAAGATAGCTATGATCCTACACCTGCACCTGCGGCAGCAGAAGAGGCAGCGGCAAGCGAAGAGCCTATCAATGAATCGGAGCCAATCGGAGCAGCCAAAGATGCAGCCGATGATGTGGCTAAAGATACAGCGGAAGGAGCAGCTGTAGCGGAGAACACCGGAAGATTTGAGTACGAGGAAAAGGCGACTTTAGCCACGGAATACTCAATCGGGAATGCGCCGGCCGTGTTCCATCTTGCTCAGGTAAAAAATGTTTCGGGTGATGATATCGAGCCGCCGTATTATGCAGAGTTTTATCAGGGAGATGCAAAGCTTAAGTCAATTTATTTAAGTGAAAATATGATGAGAATGTCCATGGGAGACGGTGAAACGTTTGGACTTGTCTGGGGATGCCTTCTTGAAAACGAAACGGAAGATGTAAGAGTTGTTGTGACCGATCAGAAGAGCCCGGATAAAAAGGTACTTTTTGAAAAGACCTATACCATGGACGAGCTCAAAGCTTCGGCATCGGCCCTTCCTGCGGGCTACAGCAGTGAAAAGCAGCTCAGCGATCTCTTTGATGCGGGCGTGATCACGGAATAAAAGGTGATATACAGTATTTTTCTATAAAAACAGAAATAGCAATCTTCCAAGAATGGGCTTCGATTGCCCAACCGGAAGATTGCTATTTTTTCTTTTTAAAGGAGTAGGACTGTAAGCCGGGTTATGTCGTGGATGATCATCTATCTAGGACTGTCGTCGCCGACAGCCTCAAGCGACCCACCTGAAAGCGAACCGGGCCGGTTCATGGCTTTCTTTTCGGTCTTGCTTCGGATGAGGTTTACATGGCTACCGGTGTTACCACCGGCACGGTAGTCTCTTACACTGCCTTTCCACCCTTACGGATCAGTGGGGCGGTCACTCGGAAAGCAAGCTTTCCTCGTTACACGGCATTCGCCGTATGTCTATGTCATGATATGTCGTCTTGCATGCAAGCATGCATCCGACAATCATTCCATAGCCGGCCCGCCTCATTGCTAACGCGGTATATCTCTGTTGCACTGTCTCGGGAGTTGCCTCCGCCAGACGTTATCTGGCATCCTGCCCTGTGAAGCCCGGACTTTCCTCTCCCATGCCCTTTCGTCTGCATGGCAGCGATCATCTATCCTACTCAGTCCTATATAATACCATAAAATCAATTTTTTACAACAACTTTTGCAATACCAAACTTAAATCGTTATGATAAAATTAGCTTAGCATGAAAGTGCTTACATAGGTCAAGATTTGCAAGTTTTTTATATAAAAACGAGCAGACACGGAAAATATTTTCAAGTATCATAGCTATATCGAAATGATTGTTTTTGTACTGCGTTATGCAGTGGATTGGAGATGCTATGGAACTTAGAACTGCGTGTTCTCCCAGAGATGAGAGGAATTACGATACTTCAAGACTTAGAGAAGAATTTTTAATTGATGACCTTTTTAAGCCGGATGAGATTAAGCTTGTATACAGTCAGATTGATAGGATCATCACCGGATCGGCGGTTCCTGTTGAGAAGGAATTACACCTTACTGCAGGAGATGAGCTGAGAGCTGAGTATTTTTTACAGCGACGTGAGATGGGTGTTATCAATATTGGCGGAGACGGTGTGATCGTCATCGACGGCAAAAAGTACGATGTTGGCTTCAAGCAGGGCATGTATATCGGAATGGGAGCAAGAGATATATCTTTTGCAAGTAAAGAGGCTTCCAAGCCTGCCAAATTCTATATCAACAGCGCGCCTGCACATAAGACTTATCCCACAGTTCTCATTAAGAGAGAGGGAACACCTTCGGATGATGTTGTCATCATCAAGGATGAGAACAAGAAGGAATTGGGAAGCCTTGAACAGTCCAATCACAGAGTCATAAACAAATACATTCTTCCCGGACAGGTGGAATCCTGTCAGCTTGAAATGGGTATGACCGAACTTAAGCCCGGCAGTGTATGGAACACAATGCCGTGCCACACTCACGACAGGAGAATGGAAGTTTATCTTTATTTTGAGGTCCCTGAGGATGCTCTTGTTATGCATTTTATGGGAGAGCCTACGGAGACGAGGCATATCATTATGAGAAATGAGCAGGCAGTTATAAGTCCCAGTTGGTCTATTCATTCGGGATGCGGAACACAGTCGTACACATTCATCTGGGGTATGGTCGGAGAGAATCAGGATTTCGACGATATGGATGATTGTGATATGTCAGAACTTAGATGATCGGAGGTATAGATATGCAGGATTTTTTGAAGAATTTTTCACTTGAAGGCAAGGTGGCATGGATCACAGGTGCTTCATACGGACTTGGCCTTGCTTATGCCGTAGCTTTTGCACAGAGCGGAGCTAAGGTTGTTTTTAATGATATAAACCGTGAACTTGTTGATAAGGGATTGGAAGAATATAAGAAACTCGGCATCGAAGCATTCGGTGCGGTTTGTGATGTTACGAAGGAAGATCAGGTTAAGGATTTCGTTGCTCAGGTTGAGAAGAATGTCGGCACGATCGATATTCTCGTAAACAACGCAGGCATCATTAAGAGAATTCCAATGATCGATATGACGGTAGAACAGTGGAATCAGGTTATTGATGTTGACCTTACAGGTCCTTTCATTTGTTCTAAGGCAGTGCTTCCCGCTATGATTGAAAAAGGAAGCGGCAAGATCATAAATGCCTGTTCAATGATGTCTGAATTCGGACGTGAGACAGTGTCGGCTTATGCGGCAGCAAAGGGCGGACTTAAGATGCTCACAAGAAATATCTGTTCCGAATACGGTCAGTACAATATCCAGTGTAACGCCATTGGACCCGGATATATTGCAACTCCGCAGACAGCTCCTCTCAGGGAGAAACAGCCTGACGGATCGATGCATCCTTTCGACAGATTTATTCGTTCCAAGACGCCGGCTCAGAGATGGGGTAAGACAGAAGATCTTATGGGACTTGCAGTATTCCTTGCGTCTCCTGCATCTGATTTCATTAATGGACAGGTAATCTACATCGACGGTGGAATTACGGCTTATATCGGACAGGATCCGAGTAATCTCGATCCAAGTAAGATGCAAGATGTGGATTGATAAACATCTTTTGTTTAAATCCATTAGTTTATAAAGAGAAAGGCGAAAGAAATGGATAAGATTTGCGAAGAACTTTACAAAATTGGTATTGTGCCCGTTATTGCGATCGATGACGCAAAGGACGCAGCTCCTCTTGCAGAGGCACTCATTAAGGGTGGACTTCCCGCAGCAGAGGTTACATTCCGTACAGCAGCTGCTGAGGATGCAATTAAGATTATTTCAGAGAAATACCCTGAGATGATCGTTGGTGCAGGAACTGTTCTTAATGCTGAGCAGGCAGACCGTGCAAAGGCTGCAGGAGCTAAGTTTATTGTCAGCCCCGGATTCAACAGATCAAATGTTGAATACATTCAGAGTATCGGTGTGCCGGTTGTTCCCGGAACAGCTACACCCGGTGAGGTTGAGCAGGCAATTGAACTTGGACTTGATTGTGTAAAATTCTTCCCTGCCGAGCAGAATGGTGGTATTGCCAAGATTAAGGCTATGGCAGCTCCTTATACTAAGATGCACTTCATGCCTACAGGTGGTGTAAACAAGAACAACCTCAATGATTACCTCGGATTCAACAAGGTATTCTGCTGTGGCGGAAGCTGGATGGTTAAGAAGGATCTTATCTCAGCAGGTAAGTTCGATGAGATAGAAGCTATGACAAGAGATGCTGTAAATGCAATGCTCGGATTCAAGATGAAGCACATCGGAATAAACGAGACAGATGCTGCAGCAGCTGAGTCAGTAGCAGATAAGTTTGATTCACTCTTTGGATTCACTAAGAAGGTTGGTAATTCTTCTGTATTTGCCGGAAGCGTTGTTGAAGTTATGAAGGCAAAGGGACGCGGAACAAACGGACACATTGCAATCGGAACAAACAATGTTGACAGAGCTGTTTATCATCTTGGCAAGCAGGGCGTTAAGTTTGATGAATCATCATTTGCATATGATGCTGACAACCATCTTAAGGTTGCATATCTTGCTGATGAATTCGGCGGATTTGCTGTACATCTTGTAAAAAACTGATCACTTAACGAGGTTTTTTCGAGTTTAGTGCGAAGTTTTGTTCCGGCGAGGCATTTATTGCCGAGAGCGGAACTTCTTGATGAAAATAAATAATTTTAGTTAGATAGAGAGAGGAATAAACTATGTCAAAGAAAGTTGTTACATTTGGTGAGATTATGCTGCGTCTGCAGCCCGATAATTATTTAAGATTTGTTCAGGTTGACCACCTTGAAGCTACATTTGGTGGCGGAGAAGCTAACGTATCTGTTTCTCTTGCAAACTACGGACTTGATTCTGTATATGTTACAAAGCTTCCTAAGCATGAGATCGGTCAGGCTGCCGTTAATTCACTCAGAAAGTTCGGCGTTGACACATCTAAGATTGCAAGAGGCGGCGACAGAGTAGGTATCTACTACAACGAGAAGGGCGCTTCACAGAGAGGTTCAAAGTGCATTTATGACCGTGCACATTCAGCTATCGCTGAGGCAGTTCCCGCTGACTTCAACTGGGATGAGATCTTCGAGGGTGCTGAGTGGTTCCACTTCACAGGAATTACTCCCGCTGTAAGTGATTCTCTTGCAGAGATCACACTTGAAGCTGCTAAGAAGGCTAAGGAGCACGGACTTACAGTATCATGTGACCTTAACTACAGAGGAAAGCTCTGGAGCAAGGAGAAGGCAGGCAAGGTTATGGCTGAGCTTTGCCAGTATGTAGATGTATGTATCGCTAACGAAGAGGATGCTGATGACGTATTCGGAATCAAGGCTTCTTCAACTGACGTTACAACAGGTAAGCTTAACAGAGAGGGTTACATCGAAGTTGCTCAGAAGCTTACAGAGAGATTTGGATTTAAGAAGGTTGCTATCACTCTTCGTGAATCACTCTCAGCAAATGACAACAACTGGAGCGCAATGCTTTATACAGACGGACAGGCTTACTTCTCAAAGAAGTATGCACTTCGTATTGTTGACCGTGTCGGTGGCGGAGATTCATTCGGCGGCGGACTTATCTACAGCTGCGTAAACGGATTCGATCCTCAGGCTACAATCGAGTTTGCTGTTGCTGCATCGGCTCTTAAGCATTCAATCGAAGGTGACTTCAACCTTGTTACAGTTGATGAGGTAAATAAGCTTGCAGGTGGCGACGGATCGGGACGTATCCAGAGATAATTTTTTGATGATCGTCGACTGGATCATAAATTATTTAATTTTTATAAAAATTTTTTAATAACATTAGCACCGCGCATTGTTAAATGTGCGGTGTTTTTTGTATAATATATTTGCGAAAGTTTGAAACAAAGTATATGTGAGGAATTAAATAATGAAATTTGATAAGACGGTCAATACATTTTTGACTCTATTATCAGTATTAATGATATTGATAACAGCTTTTTTTGTAGAAAGACTTATTACACATAATAACGTTTCATCTGTGTATACCAGTAAACTTAGTCTTACCGGAGCAAAGCTTTCTGATGATCTGTATGCCAAGGTTTCTAAAACTATGGTTCAGAAAACTGATAACGGTTCATTAACCCAATATGAGATAGAGATTGTCAATTCGGGCGATACCGATATAACAAACTGGAATCTCAAGATGGCATATTTTCCGACTGTTAAGGTCATAGATGTGTATAATGTTGAAGGGGCGCCCGAAGGCGACAGCTATATTTTTACACCTCTTTATAACAATATGACTATCAAAGCGGGAGAGAGCTGTGAGTTTGGAATGTCTATAGATGCGTCTGCGGATTATGCGCCTACAAGTATGGTGCTGACCGGATTTAAGCTTGATCCGACCGGAAGTACATTAGGCAATAAGCTGATTTCCGCACTATTTGTTTTGTGGATAGTTTTCTGCGCAAGTTACATGGTTGTAAAGTACAATTCTATCAGTTTCTTGAAGAAACAGAAGAATGATATCAGAATTATTCTTCAGTCTATGAATACTTTCATAAGCTTTATAGACGCAAAAGATCCGTATACCAGAGGCCATTCGAGAAGAGTTGCGATGTATGCTGCCGAGATTTCAAAGAGGATGCATCTTACGGAGTCTGAGATACAGAATGTTTATTATGCAGGTCTTTTGCATGACGCAGGTAAGATAAGCGTTCCGGATGCCATTCTTAATAAACCCGGAAAGCTTACAAATGAGGAAAGACAACTTGTCCAGAATCATACGGTTGCCGGCGGTAATATGCTTAAGCAGCTTTCGTCACTTAAGGGCGTCAGAGAGACAGCTCTTTATCACCATGAGAGATTTGACGGAAAGGGATATCCCGAGGGACTTAAGGGAAGTGAGATTCCTCTTTACGCCAGAATAGTCGGTGTAGCTGATTCTTACGATGCCATGTCAAGTAACCGTGTGTACAGAAGGCATCTTAGTAAGGATGAAATCATAGAAGAAATGCAGAAGGGATCCGGAAGTCAGTTCGATCCCGAGATTGTTCCGTATATGGTTGATATGATCAACGATGGTTATGTTAACGTTGTTAAGATGGAGACAGCCGAAGACGAAAGCGGCGACGATAAGCTTCATATCAGTGAGGAGGATATTCCCGGACTTTACATGGGATTATGATTTTGAATTAAAGGGGATTTAAGTTTGCTGGAAAAAGGAAAAGAGTTGGGAAGCGGCAGATTCGCACATTTGGATCTGCTTAGGCTGATCGCATGTTTTTTGGTTGTTTTTAATCATACACAAGGATGTATAAAATTATATGAATATGGTTCGGGTGCAGTGACGTTCCCTGCGTTTGTGCGCCTGTTTATCGCGATGACGGTAAAGATAAATGTTCCTGTCTTTTACATGATAACAGGAAGCTTGTTGCTTAACAGAGACAGGGGATACAGGGAAATATTCGGCAGGATTTCTAAAATGTTTTCGATACTTTTGATTTTTAGTATCGTTTCGCATGCTTTATATAAAGGGGAATTCTATTTTCCCGGATTTATAAGAAATTTTGCGTCAGCTACGGTTGACGGCGCAGGGCCTTACTGGTACCTGTATTCATATCTGGGAATTCTTTTGGTTCTTCCGTTTTTAAGATCTATAGCTGCAAGAATGAATACGCGAGATGTTTCTTATCTTATCGGTGCCAGATTGGTTATCGGTGCTGTTATTCCGATGCTGTTTTTGATCGCAAACAGTATTGTTGACAGTAATATGTATATCGCACATGAGTTCCAGCCTGCAATGATCATTGTGGATTGCGTTTTTTATCCGCTTGTGGGTTATGGGATTGACAGATGTCTTGAAGAAAAAGAAACGCTGAATTATAACAGGATATTCCTTGCCTTTTTGTTTGTGACAGCGGATATTCTGGGAGTTGTTGCGATGCTGATATCCGGGAACGGAGAGTCGTTTGACGGATTTGTTTTCGTCATGGTAATGTCATTTTTTGTGTTTATAAAAAAATCTGTTTCCAAGAGCAGTCATTGTGCGGATGGCATAATTTCAGCGTTGGGAGCCCTGACGTTTGGAATATATCTTTTGGATCCCATTATCGGTCCGCTTTGTAAGAAGTTATTTGATTTTAAAGGTGATTACAAGATGTTTTGGTCTTCGATTGTCTATTGCCTGTTTTCAATGATTGTTGGAGGGAGCTTAACTTTTGTTTTTAAGGGTTTTAAGAAAAAATTCTTTCAAAAATAAACATTGAAAGAAAAAACGGACTGAAAAGTTCGTTTTTTTCTTGACATACTGCGGCAGTCGGAGTATATTTACTACGACAGGCATAGTATAGATTGATATTCCAAGAGGAGGTTGTAAATGATAGAGATTAGCAGTGATGTCATTAGAGGCTACAATGACACGATGATTCTGTTTATATTGATGGAAGAACCATCCTATGGCTATGAAATATCTAAGAAAATAAGAGCTCTGTCAAAAGAGAAGTATATTATCAAGGAAACTACATTGTACTCAGCATTTACCAGAATGGAGAAGAACGGGTACGTAGAATCATACAGCCAGAATGCTGATAACGGTAAAAAGAGAACATATTACAAGATAACTGAAAGCGGAAGAAATTATTATCATGAAAAGTGCCTTGAATGGACTCTTACCAAAGAAGTTGTAGAGAACTTTATTAGAGGAGACAAGTAATGGAAACAATAAGAAATTATTTGGAATCTATGTTTGCAAATTTGCCTAATACTCCCGAAGTTATGCGTGCGAAAAATGAACTTTTGAGCATGATGGAGGATAAGTTTACAGAGCTTATTTCCGAAGGAAAGCCACAGAATGAAGCTGTCGGAATAGTAATCTCGGAATTTGGAAATCTTGAGGAACTAGCCGAATCTCTTGGAATTGATAAAGTTGTCGGTGAAAAGAATGTCTGCGAGAGACGTCTTGTGACCAATGAAGAAGCAAGAAATTACATTTATGATGCGGCTCAGAACAGAACGCTCATAGGTCTTGGGGTTATGCTTATAATCTTTGCACCCATATTCCCTATAATTTTTAATGAAATAGGAGCTGCGTTTCTTTTTATAGATGTCAGCATCGGAGTTGGTCTTATCGTGTGGGCCTGCATTCGTATGTCGCAGTGGAAGTTTCTTGATAACACGCTTTGTTGTATCGATTTTTCTACAGCAGAATATTTATATACAGCCAAAAAGAACAATATGACCAGCAAAGCCATTATGTTTACCGTCGGAATCATGTTCTGCATTGTAAGCGTTATTCCCGTTATAATTTTCGAGGGACTTTTTTCTGCAAAAGATTATTACTACGTTATTGTAGGCCCTGCGATGTTGTTTATTATTGTGGGAATCGGAGTGCTTCTCATCATTGCCTCCGGAGCCAAGGACAGCGCATATACCAAGCTTCTTTCACTTAACGGTACAGAAACTGTTGCAGGTAATTATGAAGCGGTCCGCGCCACAAAAGAGCCTTATACAGATAAGAAAAAAGCGGCGGAAGTGATGTCTGTTTATTGGAGAACGGTCACATGCATATATATTATATGGAGTTTCATTTCGTTCGACTGGCTCATTACATGGATCATATGGCCACTTGCTGCGGTATTTCACGGTATCATGAAGACACTTTTTAATACTAAGTGGTGAGGAGAGTTTAATGAAAAAAATATATTTGTGGGTATTGTCTGTAATTACCTTCTTTGCGGTGCTTTTTGGCTGTGCATATCATTTGTACGGCCTTTTGGGAAACAAAGATAAGAGCAATGAAATGGTAAGCGTAAGCTATGATTTTGATAATATTGAGAAAATAAATATTGATGCAAGTCTTGTTGATATGAACATGGTTGCGGGTGATAAGTTTTCAGTGGACTTTTCCGGGTTAAAAGATCTTTTGCCTGATGTTTCGGAAGATAATAAAATTTTGGAGATCAAGCAGCATTCGATAGATAATGATACAAGTTTCAATCTTTTTAAATCGCGTAGAAGAAATCTGCACGGAGTTGACAATGTGCTGACAATAACCGTTCCGTCAGGGACTGAGCTTGAAGAAATTGATTTTGTCTGTGCTCTCGGAGATGCCGATATTACAGGTGTCAATGTAAAGAAGATTGATGTTGAGTGTGCACTTGGAGATATTGATATAAAAGATATGACGGCCGATCAGATCTATCTTGAGGCCGATATGGGTGATGTATCCGTTGACAGTGCCGATGTCAGGAGTATTGATGCCACACTTTCAATGGGAAGTTTTAAGGCAGATCTTGTAAAAGATATTTCCGAATACGGTCTGGAACTCGGCGTTTCAATGGGTGAATGTAAAGTTGACGGAAAATCTGTATCGAGAAAATATACCAAGGCCGGAAAAGGCGGAACTGTAAAAGTTTCCTGTGATATGGGCGATGTGAATATCAAATAAATTATAATCGCATTGTTTTTGGTTAAAAGAATAATTGAAAGAATGAAATCTCTAAGGTATAATCAATATCGTAGGAATGCTGGGAGGTTAGGCGTTTCCTATAAAAATTGTATTTTTTTGTGAGGTTTTTATGTCATCTATTATCCAGGCTAATCAGGTTTTCAACAATGAGATACCCTTTTGCAGGGTATATAGCATTGATAGCAAAAAGATGCTCGAAGAGCGTTTTCTTGCACATAGGATATCTTATTTTATAGAATGGCAGGATAAGTCATTTTTGCAGAGATTGTTTGACAGAAAGGGCAATAAGATTGTTTGCACTTTCAAGATCAACAAGAATGAGCTTGCAAGAGCTAAAGAGATCTCTGAAGGAATTGAAGGAATCAAGTATAAGGACTACGGAGATTTTGATGCTGCGGATCGCATACGCAGAAGAAGCGAAGCTGTTAAATCACAGCCCGATCCTATGGTATTGCCTGCTTTAAAGATTGAAGAAATATCTGATGACGAATGATAAGTAAAAACATGTAGAATAGGGGAGACGTTGTTTCCTCTATTTTTTTGTTGGATTAGGAAATAAATTTTTTTGGAGATTCTTATGGCTGAGAAAAAGAATGTTTATAAAAAGAATACTGAAAAGGGAAAGACGGCACGTAAACCTTTTAAGGGTGAGGCTTTGAGAAAAAGTGTGCCCGGAAATCCTCAGAAGAGAACGGGAGTTAAAGAAAACGGTAATGACAAGAGTGCTGCCGTAAAAAAGAGCAGGTGTCCGTATTTTAAGAAGTGTGGCGCCTGTCAGATGATAGACACCCCTTATAAGAAGCAGCTTAATCTTAAGCATGCACGTCTTGCAGAACTTCTTGAACCCTATACGAAAGTAGAGTCGTTTATCGGAATGGAGGAGCCTGAACACTACAGATGCAAGGTTCATGCAGTCTTTTCACATGACAGAAAAGGAAATCCCATTTCCGGAATATACAAAGAGGGAAGTCACGAAGTGGTACCGGTTGAAAAATGTCTTCTTGAAGATGAGAAGGCGGATGCGATCATTGCTTCGATCAGAGGAATGCTCCGATCGTTTAAGATTAAGACCTATGATGAAGACAACGGTTTTGGGCTTCTTCGTCATGTTCTTATCAGAATAGGCAGATACAGCGGGGAGATAATGGTTGTGCTTGTTACGGTATCGCCTATTTTCCCATCCAAGAATAACTTTGTTAAGGCACTCAGAAAAGAGCATCCCGAGATCACAACTATCGTCCTTAATGTAAATGACAAGCAGACAAGCATGATACTGGGCGATAAAGAGAAGCCTCTTTACGGCCCCGGATTTATCTATGATACATGCTGCGGAATGAAATTTAAGATAAGTCCCAAGTCTTTCTATCAGGTGAATCCTGTGCAGACAGAGCTTTTGTACAAGACCGCGATTGATATGGCAGGGCTTACGGGAGATGAGATCGCGCTTGACTGCTACAGCGGTGTTGGCACGATCGGAATTATCGCAAGTCCCCATGTAAAGGAAGTTATAAGCGTTGAGCTCAACGGCGATGCGGTAAAAGATGCCATATTAAATGCCAAGATAAATGAAGTAAAGAATATTACTTTCTATAAAAATGATGCCACTAAATTCATGCAACAGATGGCTGACTCCGGAGATAAAGCGGATGTTGTATTTATGGATCCGCCGCGTTCAGGTTCAACGGTTGAATTCATCAATTCAATGATCAATCTTTCGCCCAAAAAGGTTGTTTACATTTCTTGCAGCCCGGATTCTCTTGCAAGAGACTTAGAACTTATCACAAAAGGCGGCTACAAAGTAAAGAAGGCAATTCCGGTAGATATGTTCCCGTTTACAAGGAGCATAGAAACAGTCTGTCTGTTAACGAAATCAAGCTGAAGGCGCAGATTGAGTTTACAGAAGACTGTTGTTCTGGCTCGCGCTTAGCGCGAGAGCAGAACTTCCTTGTGAAAAAGTGGTGAGAAGATTACAAAGGTCCCTGCGATAGATGTCCACGAAGCCAAGTCGTGGCTAAGTAATGAGTGTATTTTTTATGAAAAGTGATCACTAAAAAATAGTGGTCACTTTTTTGGATTAGGTATATAATGTTCGAAGCGGTTTTTAGTCTGAAAAACTGCTATAAATTCTATTTTCACAATATAGTCAGTGACGTTTAGAGTCTTTTCACTGCTTATATTCCCAACTATTTTGAAATAGGCATTTGCTTTTTGAGGATGATTACTGCTCATATTTACAATGCTTTCATTATGAGCAGAGGTATTTTGCTGTTATCTATAGAAAAAAGTGGTAGAGGCACTGCTTATGTGCTTTTTTCATAAATCTAGTCAGAGCGGGATAAAAAATAAAGCGCAAATTCATCTGCTTAGATTCAGGACATTCTTAATCTAGGCATTGCGAGTAAAAAAATCTTCACTGCCTATGTGGTGAAAAGAGTGTAAAAAGCAGAGGTTAATCGGCTTATTCAGAAAAGTTGCAGTGCATAGACAATAATCAGGTCATTTGGCTAAGCAAAGATAAAAGAAGGAGAAGTAAATGTACGGATTAAAAGAGCTACTAAATAAAGAGGAGGAACGGCTTCTGAGAATAAAGGCTGTAGTTGATAAGCAGCTGGATGAGGCACCGGAGGGGCGACTTAGGATTTCATCGTCGGGGAAGCTTGTTCAATACATGCATTGTACTGATGAAAACAAGAAATCAATATATCAGGGAAACTATATAAAAAAGGAAAATGCCGAATTTATCAAAGCTCTTGCGCAGAAAGGATATGACAAAAAGGTAAAAAGACTTGTTGATCTGAGACTTAAGCAGATACAAAAAATAAATGCGGATTATGATGATCATGAAATTGAAAAAATATATGCATGCATGAATCCTACGAGAAAGAAATTAGTCAGAGCGTATGAGATTCCGTTTGAACAGAGGATATCTGAGTGGAAGGAAATAGAATATAACGGGAAAAGTTTTTCTGAGGATTCACCGGAGATATGTACAAGGAAAGGTGAGAGAGTCAGGTCGAAGAGTGAAAAAATAATAGCGGATACATTCTTTGAACGCGGGATAGAATATAAGTATGAGTGTCCGCTTGAGCTAAAAGGATATGGAATCATATTTCCTGACTTTACAATTATTAGTAGGAGAACCGGAAAAGAAGTGTATTGGGAACATGATGGACGAATGGACGATCCTCAATACGCGGAAACAGCGGTCAGAAAGATAGATACATATATAAGAAATGGAATAGTGCCGGGAGATAGGCTGATTGTTACATTTGAAACCGGAAACTATGTATTAAGCGACAATACGATAGATGCGATGATAAAAAAATATTTGTGATACCTAATGAGAACATAAACGCTTCAGGAGGAATGAAACAATACTGAGTAAAAAATGACTATTGCTGTTATCCTGAGGGGATTGGACAAGATTGCAGATAAGGACAATTAATAAATTGACATGTGAACACGCGTTCGATATAATAATCATAGATTCGCTACCATACATCAATCTATGCAACATTGGCTTTGACTTTGGAGGTATGAAAACAGTGGAAATTGAGGAATGTATCAAGGATGCGTTTGAAGACTCTATGCAGTTATTTGTTCAGACAGAAGAATACAAGAAGGAACGTGATGAGATAAATGATATGATCATAACATTTCGAGCAATGCTGGATGTGAACCGGCAACTGCAGTTTAATGAAATAGTAGATGCCATAACCGTTGCAGACGGTAAGCTTGCATCGGAAGCATATCTGCACGGAGTTGTAGAGGGGATAGCGCTTCGTGAGAAAATAATCGGATAGATGGTAAAAAAGTGCAAAGACATATTTTAATATGTGGTAAGTACCTTATCTACAAAGTAGAATGGCGGAAAGGAAGATACATATCACATGTGGGTATGTCTGAACACTATTTTCTATCAAAATGGAATATATAATCGAATGCCTTTATTCATCTTCGGACTCAAGCAGGGCGTTGATGAGTTCACGCTTTTGCTTGGATGTCATCTTGGATACATTCTTTGCGATAAGTCTATGTATCATATAATATTCGGATTCAAAATCTCCGCTTTCTGATGAGTTTCCGTTTAACAGATAATCGGTAGTAGTGTGAAGGGCAGTAGCGATATTGGCTATAACGGGCCCTTTCGGAACACGATCGCCCTTTATATATCGAGACATTGAGACTTCGGTGACGTCGACTTTTTCAGCGAGTTCGCGCTGAGTCATATTAAGCTGAGTAAGTAATTCAGCTATTCTTCCTCCTAATGTACCGTTCATAGGATTTCCTCATTTCTTTATTTTTTTATTCCGTTGCAGGAATAATCTCAATACTTGCCAAAAGTATAATTCAATTTACCAAAAACGTCAAATAAAATAATTTTTGGTAAGTAATAATATGGTTTAAATCCAGTAAAAACAGCCGCTTCTGTCATTTCCCCAAAATATTCACACAAACAAACGGTAAATTAATGTGTTGACAACTTTCCAAACGTGATATATGATTAAATCAATCTAAAACGAACGGAGGTGAGATGAAAATGTCAGAACATGCAAATATGCTGTTATTAGGACTGGCACGTGCACCATGTGCGTAAATTTTTTTACTCATTGACTTACCAATTGTATAAGCGTGGGTAAAACAAATTAACTTTTGTTCTATAAAATCTACGCACAGGAAAGGAGAATGCTTATGAAGAACTGGCTTGAAGCAGCAGGAATAAGAGCTGTGAAGACGGTGGCACAGACAGCCATTGCCACGATAGGAACTTCGGAGTTTCTGGGAGACGTTAATTGGGTGATGGTTGCAAGTGCGGCATCATTGGCAGGAATACTTTCCCTGCTGATGAGTATTTCCGGGATTCCGGAACTGAAGAAATAAGGAAAGGCGCCGGCTCGGCGCTTCCTTCAACAATGAAAACAGAACACAAAAAACAAAACACAGAAACCAAAAAACAAAGTACAAAAAGAAAAGGAGAAAAATTATGAATTTTGTAGAAAGTATAATGACTCAGAACCCCTGCTACACAGAGGGAAGAAAAATAACCGTGAAAGGCCTGATGCTCCATTCTGTCGGATGCGCACAGCCCCGAGCAATGGCATTTATCAATAGCTGGAACACACCTTCACATGACAGCTCATGCGTTCATGGCTTCATAGACGGAAACGACGGAACAGTGTATCAGACGCTTCCTTGGAACCACAGAGGATGGCACGCAGGCGGAGCGGCAAACAATACACATATCGGAGTTGAGATGTGTGAGCCTGCAAGCCTTAATTATACAAGCGGAGCGACCTTTACCTGCTCAAACATACCTGAGGCACGCAAATCGGTAAAAAGAACATATGAAGCGGCAGTCGAACTGTTCGCGATGCTCTGCAAATTATTTAACCTCGATCCTCTTGGAGACGGAGTAATCGTTTCTCACAATGAGGGACATATCAGAGGAATAGCTTCCAACCACAGTGACCCCGAGCACTTATGGAATCAGCTTGAAACCGGCTATACGATGGACGGATTCAGAAAAGCGGTAAAAGAACTTTTGAACAAAGGAGTTGCGGACTTTCCAAATGGCGGAAGCACAGAAGAGGCATATCCTTATGCCGGACCGGCGGGCACTTATCCGACCGTACCTTTTTCTGTAAAAGTTCTTATAGATAATCTGAACATCCGTGCAAATCCGAATTTTGGAGGTGCGATCAAAGGACAGACAGGCAGAGGTGTATTTACGGTTGTTGAGGTACAGAACGGATGGGGAAAGCTTAGAAACGGAACAGGTTGGATCTATCTTGAAGAGAAGGCATATTGCACAGTCCTTGACCGTTTGATCTCGGAAAGCTATGAAAGGAAATCCATTGATGAGATCGCGAGAGAAGTAGTGAATGGAAAATGGGGCAACGGCGAAGAAAGGAAGATGCGTCTTACCGAAGCGGGATATGATTACAATGCTGTACAGCAGAGAGTAAATGAGATTATCTGGAATCCTTGAAGAAAAGAGCTTTTGGCTTGGTTAACCTAAGGCAAAAGCTCTTTATTGCCGCAATTATATGTCAAACGTATAACATAGTCAGTCTTGCGTAAAAGACAATTATTTGTGCAAGATATCCAAAAAACATATTGCCATATCGTAATTAATTCACGAAACGGATAATTTTTCTATAAAAACATATGTCAACCGATTGACATAAATATACGTCACGTGATAATATCTGTTTACAATAAACAAAGACCTTTTAAAAGGAGGGGTTATTTAAGATGAGAAGGAAAATAGTTTCATTAGTAGTTGGTGCAGCTATGGCATTATCAATGGTTGCATGTGGTACACAAGGCAGTGAGGAATCAGCTGTTCAGAATTCCGGAGAGCAGGTTGCGGATAGTGGCAATGGCGGGGGAGCGGCTATCTCAATTTTAAATTCTAAAACAGAGATTCAGACACAGTTCGAGGATATGGCAAAAGAGTATGAAGAGAAGACAGGTGTGCATGTTGAAGTATACAATGCCGATACGGATACAACAGTTGCTTCACAGATTGCAACAAAGTATGCATCACACGATCCTTATACACTTTCAATGGTGGATCCGAAAGATATATATGCAGTAGCAAATGAGTATGCTTACGATCTTTCAAATGAGGACTGGGCAAAGAAAACAAAGCTTGGAATCACGGTTGACGGAAAAGTTGTAGGATTTCCTTTCTGTGTAGAGGCAAGAGGAATTCTTTACAACGCAGATGCAATTGAGAAGATCACCGGAGAAGCGTTCGATCCTACATCAGTTGCAAAGCTTGAAGATTTCCAGAAGTTACTTGATAAGCTTGTACAGGGCGGAATGGAGAAGCCTGTAGGAATCCTTTCAGAGTACTGGTCACTCGGTGCCCACTGGTTCCCTATGGTATATGAAGAGCAGCAGGATCCCGATGCATTTGTAAAGAGCCTTCTTGATGGATCAGGTAGCCTTGCGGAAAATGAGAAATTCAATTCCTTAATGGATTCATTTGATACTCTTATCAAATATAACTATGCAAAAGGTTCTGCTTCAAACGCAGATCGTGAAGAGACATCAATGATGCTTGCAGAAGGACAGATCGCTTTCATGTTCGGCGGAAACTGGGATTGGTCAGTTATCAACCAGTATGATTACACAGAGCACCTCGGAATGATGCCTGTTCCGCAGAATACTGCAGACACAAGCAACTTTAAGATTGTCGGCGGTGCAACCAAGTATTTCTTTGTTGACAGTTCATCAGATACTTCAGATGAGCAGAGACAGGCTGCGCTTGACTTCCTTAACTGGCTTGTAAACGATGCTGACGGAAATGCTTTCCTTACAGAAAAGTGTGCGCTTGTTCCTGCTTTTGAAAATATCAAAGCCGATAAGCTCGATCCATTTTCTCTTTCTGTAAAGACATATGCAGATGCAGGAAATATGATTCCTACATACAATTACCTTCCCGACGATCATATGACGGTAGTAGGACAGGAGATCATGCAGAAATACCTTGATGAGTCAATGGACAGAGCAGCACTTGCTGATGCGGTAACTGAGTATTTCAAGTCTGCAACACCTATTGAGCACTGATAATTTACTCAATAATCAATCTGATTGTAAAAAGACATTATATCAGGGCTTCGATCATCAAGAAGCCCTGATAAAAAAGAAAAGAGATTTAAGTGTTTAGTGCACGGGTATTTTGAAAGGTGAGGCATATGAAAACTAATACACTGGGCTATAAATTAAAACAGTATTTGATATTTGCGGGATTAACAACGGTAATCTTTTGCAGTGTTGTGATAATACCTTTTATTTATGGACTGTATCTTACATTTACGAGCTGGAACGGGGTATCCAGAAATAAGCCTTTTGTAGGCATGGAAAATTATGTTAATGCATTTTCGGATGGGGGATATTGGACATCTCTCGGACGTACGTTTATCTATTCGGCAATAGCTGTTGTACTTGTAAATGCTGTTGCATTTATCATTGCATATATGGTTACGAGCGGAATCAAAGGCCAGAATTTTTTCAGAGCCGGATTCTTTGTACCGAATCTTATCGGTGGTATCGTACTTGGTTATGTTTGGAAATTTGTATTTAATAAAGCGCTGGTAGAGCTTATGGGCTATATATCAGACGGAAGAGCTAAGTCACTCCTTGCTACGGAGAGCGGAGCGATCGCAGCACTTATTATTGTTTCGGTATGGCAGTATGCCGGCTACATGATGCTTATCTATGTTGCAGGTTTTATGAGCGTATCGGAAGATGTTATTGAAGCGGCTAAAATTGATGGCTGTACAGGCAGACAGTCTATCATTCATATATCAATTCCACTTATGACGGCATCATTTGTACAGTGTCTTTTCCTTACGATCACAAGATGTTTCATGGTATATGACGTCAACCTTTCGTTGACTAACGGTGATCCTTATGGAAGTTCAGCGCTTGCAGCAATGCACGTTTACAATCAGGCTTTCGTAAACAAGAACTATGGAACCGGCCAGGCAGAGGCACTTATCTTGTTTGTGATCTGCGCGGTGATCGGTGGAATTCAAGTATACGTAGGTAAGAAAGGGGAGGTACAGGCATAATGGAAAATGAAAAAGCAAGACGCAATAAAATAATAAAGCATGCCATTATGATCGCTATCCTTGCGGTTATGTTTGTAGTATTTATTTTCCCTTTCATAATGGTAATAATAAATGTTTTTAAGGTAAAATCAGATATTACGGGCAATCCGCTTGCATTGGTAGGAAAGCACGGATTTACGATTGAGAACTTCCCCAAAGCGATTGAAAAAATGAAATTCTTTAATTCATTCGCTAACTCCTTTATAGTGACGGTGTGCTCAACTGTAGGAACAATCGCGCTTTCATCCATGACCGCTTACCTTATCGTAAGAAATAACTGGAAAGCAAATAAGATATTGTTCGTTCTTATGATCGCATCAATGGTAATTCCTTTTCAGGTACTCATGATCCCGCTTGTTTCACTTTACGGCGGAATACTCGGCATCCTGAATCACAGGATCACATTGATATTCATGCACATCGGATTCTCACTTTCAATGGCTACATTCATGTTCCATGGAAGTATTAATACAAATGTTCCGTGTTCGCTTGAAGAGGCGGCTACAATAGACGGATGTAATAAATGGCAGATCTTTTCAAGAATCGTATTTCCTATACTTAAGCCAACTATAGCAACGGTGGCTATTATTGATGCAATGGCATTTTGGAATGATTATCTTTTGCCCAGTCTTGTACTTGGAAGAAAAGAGCTGTATACGATTCCTATCGCGACAAAAGTTTTCTACGGCACATATTCGACAGACACGGGTCTGATCATGGCTGCACTTTTGCTTGCGATGCTTCCGATATTGTTGTTATATCTTTTCCTTCAAAGATACATTGTTGAGGGAATCACAGCAGGAGCTGTTAAATAATTATATGAAAGGTTTTATGTTATGAAAAAGCTAGAAAACAAATGTATGTTGATCACATACGCAGACAGCATGGGTAATAATCTCAAAGATCTAGCGTTTGTAATGGACAAGTACTTTAAGGATGCAGTAGGCGGTATACATATACTTCCTTTTTTCCCATCTTCGGGAGACAGAGGATTTGCTCCTATGGATTACCACGTTGTAGACAAGACGTTTGGAGACTGGGACGATATAGAAAAGTTGTCGGAACAGTATTATCTCATGGCCGATTACATGATCAATCACATTTCGGCGCAGAGTGAGTATTACAAAGATTTTCTTCAGAAAAAAGATGATTCGAAATACAGAAATCTTTTCATTCGCTATAAGGATTTTTGGGAGAACGGAGAGCCTACACAAGAAGAAGTGGATGTTATCTACAAGAGAAAGCCCAGAGCTCCCTATGTGGATGCGGTATTTGCTGACGGAAGCACTGAGAAAGTATGGTGCACCTTTGATGAGCAGCAGATCGATATCAACTGCAAATCGGATACGGCAAAAGAGTTTATCAAGGATAATCTTGTAAATCTCTGTAAGCACGGGCTCTCGATCATTCGACTTGATGCGTTTGCTTATGCGACAAAAAAAGCAGGAAGTTCATGCTTTTTCATAGAGCCGGAAGTTTGGGAACTTATGGACGGATGCCAGAAAATAGTAGAGCCGTACGGTGTTAAGCTCCTTCCTGAGATACACGAGCACTACACGATGCAGCAGAAAATTGAAAGTCATGACTACTATGTTTATGATTTTGCGCTTCCAATGCTACTAATAAATGCGTTATACTATGGACAGTCTACGTATTTGAAGAATTGGCTTAACATTTGTCCGAGGAAGCAGTTCACAACGCTTGATACTCACGACGGAATCGGTGTTGTCGATGTAAAAGACCTCCTTCCCGATGATGAGATTGAGAGGACAAAAGAGGACATCTTTAAATACGGAGCCAATGTAAAGAAGATTTACAATACGGCTGCATATAACAATCTTGATATTTATCAGGTCAACTGCAGCTATTACTCGGCACTTGGCGATGACGACGATGCTTACCTTCTGGCAAGAGCGGTTCAGTTTTTTGCTCCCGGAATTCCGCAGGTATATTATGTGGGACTCCTTGCGGGAAAGAACGACCTTAAACTTCTTGAAGAGACCAAAGTCGGAAGAAATATAAATCGTCATTATTACAAGCTTGACGAGATAGAAAAAGAAGTCGAAAGACCTGTCGTAAAAGAGCTTCTTAAGCTTATGAAGTTCAGAAATGAGCATCCTGCATTTGACGGAGAGTTTATTCTTGAAGATTGCGGCGATGAGGAACTTGTTATTCTTAGGAAAAACGGCGACGATTTTGCACGGCTTAAAGCAAATTTAAAGACTAAGAAGTTTACTATCGAGCATTCGTAAGAAGTGCGTGGTAGGAAGAGGCATCGGAGGGAATATGGCTACATTAAAGGATGTCGCAGCCAGATGTGGGCTGACGGTTACAACTGTATCAAGGGTTCTGAACAACAGAGGGTATATTTCGGACAAAACAAGGTCCAAGGTATATGCTGCAATGGAAGAACTCAATTATCAGCCCAACGAAGTAGCCAGATCCCTATCCAAGAAATCGACGAATACGATCGGCGTTATTATGCCGCACATAAGGCATCCTTATTTTTCCGAGATGATAAGTAACATTGAGAATGCGGCAAGCAAGAAAGGGTATAAGATCTTGCTCGCCAATTCCAAGGGCGCAGATCACAAGGAAAAAGAGTACCTTGATATGTGCACAAGTAATCGTGTTGCCGGTGTTATAGTTTTTTCCTCCACAGTTAAGGGGCTCGAATTTGCAAATAGTAATATCCCGCTTATCACTGTTGAGCGTTTTGTTGAGAACGGAACGGCAGCAGTTGAGTGTGACAATGAGCAGGGCGGTATGCTAGCAGCCGAGGCGCTTATCAAAAGCGGTTGCAAGCACCTGCTTATCATAAGCGGTGTTTCAAAAAGCGTCATGCCTGCGGATGACCGTTTGAAAGGCTTTGCCAAAGTCTGCGAAGAGCGCGGTGTTGTCTATAAGGCGGTTTCTACCAGCATGAATCAGTATAACAACCTTGAGTATCACGCTCTTTTGACGGGAGAACTTAAACTCGACAATGAGATAGACGGAATTTTTGCAAGCTCCGATCTTATCGCGGCGCAGGTTCTTCAGGTTTGCAGGAAAATGGGCAAAAGAGTACCCGAAGATATAAAACTTATAGGCTTTGATGATGTTCTGCTTTCGAGGCTTACGACTCCGCCGATCTCGACAATACACCAGCCCATTAAAGAAATGGCGGAAATGGCAGTGGATCTAGTCATTTCATCTTCTGAAGGCAAGGTTGTACCAAAACGCACGATACTTCCTGTTTCTTACATAGAAAGGGAGAGTACCAAGTAACTGATTTGAAAAATAGAATATTTAAAAGATACCGTTCTGACAGGCCCTTAATAACTTGTTAGAGCGGTTTTTTATGTGCTTATTTAAAAGATAAAGAAAAAGATGGAAATACTATTGAAAAATAGATTGATATGTGCAATATTTAAGTAAAATATAAATGCATTGTGATTGAGTTAAGTTAATTTAATTAAATTCCGGATTGGAGTTTTTGGTAGCATATTTACTTTTTAGTGATAACGGAGGGGAATACAGATGTATGGCGCTATAGAAGCAGGCGGAACAAAGATGGTATTGGCTGTTGGGGACGACAAGTCAAATATAGTAGAGACCACAGAGATAAAAACGAGAAGTCCGAGGGAAACAATCCCTGAGATTATGGATTTTTTTGGAAAGTATGACATTGAAGGCATGGGAATAGGAGCGTTCGGCCCTGTGTGCCTTGATAGGAACTCGGAAAGTTACGGAAAGATAGGAAAAAGCCCGAAGCTGGAATGGGTGGGCTTTTCCTGGATGGAAGCTTTTGGCAAGGCAGATTACCCTGTGACAATAGATACCGATGTCAACGCGGCATGTTTGGGAGAAGTCAAATATGGGAATGGAAAAGGGCTGAATAACGTAATCTACATAACAATAGGCACCGGGATCGGAGTTGGAGTTTATGCTGAAGGCAATCTCCTCCATGGAGCGCTTCATCCTGAGGCGGGACATATTCTTTTGCCTGTGAGCGGAAGAGACGGTTTTGAAGGAATCTGTCCGTATCATAAGAACTGTTTTGAAGGACTGGCATCGGGACCTGCAATAGAGGCTCACTATGGCAAGAAGCCGCAGCTTTTGCTCGATGATATGAGCGTTTGGGAGCAGGAAGCAGACTACATCGGAAAGGCATTGATGCAATATATATGTTGCTATTGCCCTGAGAGGATCATTCTCGGCGGCGGCGTTATGCATATAGAAAAGCTCTTTCCTATGATCCGCGAGAAAACTCTTTCCTATATGAACGGATATGTTGATACAAAAGAGATGCAGAATATTGAAAGTTATATAACACCTGCGGGACTTATGGGGCAGCAGGGAATAAAAGGCGCATTGTTCTTGGCATCACTTAAATAAGATTAGATGAGAGATGCAGTAAATACGGAGACAATAGATGGAAAAATTTGCAATAAATAACTGGATACTGAAAAGGGTATCCGATGGCAGTAAGTACAGGACAGAGGTTCCTGGGAGCGTTCTCTATACACTTCAGAATAACGGAGTAATTCCGAATCCGTTTGTGGCAGACAATGAGAAATTTGCCCTGAAAATGATGGAAGAGGAGTTTGAATACGAAGCTAAGTTCGATGCCGGTCATGCTCTCATGTCATCTTTGAAAAAAGAGCTTGTATTCGAAGGAATCGATACCGTTGGGGAGGTGTATCTAAACGGAAGCAAAATCCTATGTGCCTGCAACATGCACAGGACATACAGGATTGATATCACAGATTTATTAAAGGAAAAGGATAATGAATTAAAGGTCTGCATCCACTCACCTCTTAAATATATAAAGGATGCATACGGAAAAAGTGAGTGCGACGGAACGGAAGATGCCATGGAGGGCTTTGTTCACATAAGAAAGGCCCACTACATGTTCGGCTGGGACTGGGGCCCGAGAATCCCTGATGCGGGACTTTTCAGACCTGTATATATTCTTGGAATAAATACTGCACGTATAGAGAATGTCAGGGTTCATCAGAGACACTCGGGCGGTAAAGCCGGGCTACGTATTTTTATTGACAGAGAAGTTTACGGTGATGATAAAGGCATTTCCTGTGATGTGATTCTTACAGATCCGCAGGGAAAAGAGCTTAAGTATGAAGATTACAGATCAGGCGATGAAATCGTGGTCGAAGATCCTTTGCTCTGGTGGCCGTCCGGATTCGGAGAACAAAATCTTTATAACCTGGATATAAAATTAAAACTTGGAAATACGGAGCTTGATTCTCTGACAAAAAGAATCGGCCTGAGAACCCTTACCATAACCAAAAAGAAAGATGAGTGGGGAGAGAGTTTCTCGCATTGCATAAACGGCTTTGATGTATTTGCATTTGGCGCAGACTATATACCGGAAGATAACTATCTGACAAGAATGACGCCCGAAAGAACAAGGAAACTACTTGAAGATTGTAAAATGGCCAACTTTAATTCCATCAGGGTTTGGGGCGGCGGCTTTTTTCCGGATGATGCTTTCTATGATATCTGCGATGAGCTTGGGATCATGGTATGGCAGGATATGATGTTTGCCTGCGGTGTCTATGACCTTACCGAGGAATTTGAAGAGAATATCAGGCTTGAAATAAAAGACAATTTAAGACGAATAGCGGATCATGCCTGTCTTGCTCTCATTTGCGGCAATAATGAGATGGAGATGTTTGTAAAAAACGGAGTGTGGGTTAAGACTCATAAGCAAAAGGCTGATTATATCAAGATGTATGAATATCTTTTTCCTAAGTGGGTAAAAGAATATGCACCTGATGCGGTATACTGGCCATCCAGTCCGTCGTCGGGAGGATCTTTTGACAATCCCAACGACTTTGACCGCGGAGATGTTCATTTCTGGCAGGTATGGCATGACGGAAAACCTTTTACCGAGTACAGAAAGTATTTCTTCAGATATCTGTCGGAGTTTGGCTTCCAGGCTCTTCCGTCAAAAAAGACACTGGAAACGGTAATGACAAGCGAAGAAGACTACAATCTTTTTTCCTATAACATGGAAAAGCACCAGAGAAACAAATCTGCCAATTCCAAGATAATGCAGTACATGCAGGCAACTTTCAAGTATCCTACGGATTTTGACACTTTGATTTATGCATCTCAGCTTCTGTCGGGAGAAGCGATACGATACGGCGTTGAGCACTTTAGGAGAAACAGGGGAAGGTGCATGGGGACTCTGTATTGGCAGCTAAATGACTGCTGGCCTGTTATAAGCTGGGCTTCTGTTGACTATTACGGAAGATGGAAGGCGCTGCACTATTATGCCAGGAGATTTTTTGCTCCCGTGCTTATTAGCTGTGCGGAGACGAGCACTGTATCTGAAGGGATTGAGATCAATTCCGAGAAGAGTCTGTTCGTACCTGCTATAAAGCTTAATATCTCCAATGAGACCATGACGGAGAGAAAGCTCACGGCAGAGTGGAAACTCAGAGATGCTTTCGGAAAAGAGATTGATGGAAAAGGACTTGAAATCGAAACTTCGGGTACCGTCGATGTAACTGTTTCTCCGTTTTCTTCAAAGTGGGTGACTGAGCAAAGCTTCCCCGAAATCGACATATATTCCTGTTATGTGTCCTTTAAGGCCATAGAAAAGGGCGAGATGGTGTCGGAAGGCACAGCTCTTTTTGTGCCGGCGAAATATTTCCGTTTTGAAGATCCGGGGCTCACAGTAAGAATGATCTCGGAAAATGAGATAGAAATAAGCGCAAAGGCTTTTGCCAAAAATATAGAAATTAGAAATGAGAATGACGATCTGGTACTCTCAGACAACTTTTTTGACATGAATCCCGGAGTAAAGGTTGTCAGGATCATAAGGGGAGATGCCAATAATCTTACGGTCAGAAGTGTTGCTGATATTCACTGAGTGAAAAAAGACTTACCACGAAATGACCTTAAATGAATTTTTACCGGAGGAATTGTATGAGTGACAAGATTTATGAACCGAGTAACGCGAATATGCAGCAGGGAGCAAGAAATGTGCTTAAATATCTGGCCGAGATCACATATGAAAAGATGATCACAGGACAGCATACGCAGACGATGGAGCAGGAAGAGCTTAAGCTGATAGAGGAAAAGACGGGAAAGAGGCCGGCGCTTTTGGGCTTTGAACTTTTGTCTTATTCACCGAATATCAACTATCTCGATACAGATGATGAGTGTATGGATGAGATCGTTCACAACAACGGAACGCTTAAGAAAGCCTGGGAATGGGCTGAGGAACAAGGGCTTATCACATTCACATGGCACTGGTTCTCACCTCTTTACGGTAGGTCAAAGGCTTTTTATACGGAGAATACTTCTTTTGACCCTGAAAAAGCTGCAACTGAGGGCACTGCTGAATATAATGCGATGATCTCGGATCTTGACGTAATGGCCGGGATACTGAGGCCTTTTTGCGAAAAAGAGATCCCTATTTTGTGGAGACCGTTCCATGAAAGTGACGGAACATGGTTCTGGTGGGGCGCGAAAGGAGCCGAGCCTGTCAAAAAGTTGTACAGAATAATGTATGAGCGCTTTGTGGGCGTGCATCATCTTAACAATCTTATCTGGGTGTGGAATTCGCATATTAAGGAGTTCTATCCCGGTGACGACGTTGTAGATGTGATATCGGTCGACCTTTATACCGATAAACATGTTCATACGGCATATTCCGAGCAGTATAATGCGCTTAAAGAAATAACCGAGATGAAAAAGCCTATGATTCTGGCGGAAGTCGGTGTGCTTCCGGATCCCGAGGCTGTCCACGGTGAGCATATAGGATGGGCGAGCTTTATGACATGGTCTCTGGATTTTTGCAGAACAGAAGAATATAACACATTTGAATTTTTGAAAGATGTATATAACAGCCCGAATGTTGTAACAAAAGATAATCTCCCCAAACTATATGAGGTTAAAAAGATATGAATGAAGTAGAAGGAATAAAGCGGATAAAAAAACTGATTGATAAGGCCAAAGCGGGTGAAGAACTTGTACTTGGCTTCTTTGGAGGTTCGATAACTCAAGGATCTTTGTCTTCTGAGCCTAAGCTGTGCTATGCACATAGAGTTTTTGATTGGTTTGAAAAAGAGTTTCCGAATGCAAAGTTTCACTATTTGAATTCCGGAATAGGCGGAACCTCCTCATATTTTGGAGTGTCCAGAGTTTATAAGGATCTGCTTATGTACAGACCTGACTTTGTGATAGTAGACTTTTCAGTGAATGATGATCCGACAGATCTTTTCAAAGAGACATACGAGGGACTGATAAGACGAATATGGTACTCGGATACAGAGCCTGCAATGCTGCTTCTTAACAATGTGTACTATGACGATGGCAGAACTGCGGAGGATATACATTTAGAAGTCGGAAAGCACTACGGAATTCCCAACGTGAGCATTAAAGATACGATATATAAGAGGATGCTTGAAGGAAGATATAATAGAAATGATATTACACCTGACGGATTGCATCCAAATGATCTGGGGCACGAACTTCTGGCAAAAGAGATAACGGATAGGATCAATGAAATATGCGGTATGGACGTATCTGATTGCCAAGAAGAGCAGGAAAAAGAACCTGTTACAGCAAATCGCTTTGAAGATTCTATAAGATATACCATCGAAACCGGAAGTCCGGTATTATCGGGCTTTAGAGCCGATGCGAGAGAAAAAGAAGGACATCTTGACTTCTTTAAAAATGGCTGGATAGCTACCAAAACAGGTGATTCAATTCACTTTGAACTTAGCGGCGTAAGGACGGTTGCCATTCAGTACAGAAAGACAATAAACAGACCTGCTCCCGTTGCGCTGGCGATTTTGGACGGATGCAGGGAAAAAGCTGTTGTACTTGATTCGAATTTTGATGAAGACTGGGGCGATTGCCTTTATTTGCAGCAGGTGCTAAATGAAAGCGAAAGAAAAGATCACACATTGGATATAGAAATAGTAAGTGCCTCGGAAGAAGACAAAAACAGTTTTTACCTGTTATCATTAATAGTATCTTAAAGCAAAGCGTGAGCAACAGCGGGTTAAGGAGATTGGAGGAAAGATGGCGATAGTATATAACGACAGTGAGCAAATATGGAAACTTGATACGGAAAATACATCATATGTTCTTGGAGTAGTGGATGGGAAGTATCTTTCACATATCTATTACGGCAAAAAGATAAGAAGCGGCGAGCTTTCGTATCTATTAAGACCTGAAGAAATAGTCCCTCCGTCAATTAGACCTGCGGAGCAGCTTGGATTCATGGATGCAATACAGCTTGAGTATCCTTGCGGTGGGATCGGTGATTTCAGGGAGTGCTGCATTTCTGTAAAGAGCGATGCGGGACAGATAGGATGTGACCTGTCATACAAGGGGTATGAGATTGTAAAAGGGAAAGCAAAGGTTGCGGGACTTCCTACATGCTTTGGAGACAATGCAGATACGCTTGTGATAAGGCTTGAGGATGAAATTTACGGTCTGGTTGTATCTTTGTCTTTTACCGTATTTGATGATTGTGATGCCGTAATACGTTCTGCAATTATTGAGAACAGAGGCTCGAAAATACTATGTATAGAAAGAGCCTTGTCTTCATGCCTTGACTTTGAGATGAGAGACTGCGAAGTTATAACGCAGTGCGGCGCGTGGGCGAGAGAGCACATAATTGAAAGGACGGCTCTTAATCATGCGGCTGTAATAGCGGAGTCGACAAGAGGCGAAGAAGGTCATGATTCCATGCCTTTTATGGCTGTCGTTTCAAAAAATACCGACCGGAAAAGCGGAGAAGTCTACGCTTCTCAGCTCATTTACTCCGGCAATTTTATGGCAAAGATAAAGAAAAATGCTCACGACCAGATAAGGATGGTCATTGGAATAAATCCAGAGACATTCTCATGGAAGCTTGAACCGGGAGACTCTTTTCAAACGCCTGAGGCGGCTCTCGTTTATTCATCCTGCGGCCTTGGAAAGATGACAAGAGATTATCATAAGCTTTTTAGGAAACATCTGATAAGACAAGACTGGGTGAGCAAGGAAAGACCTATACTTATCAATAACTGGGAAGCAACATATTTTGATTTTGATAAGGACAAGCTTCTTGATATTGCAAAGACGGCAAGGCAGTGCGGAATAGAACTTCAGGTTCTTGACGATGGCTGGTTTGGATATAACAGAAATCAGCCAAGCGGCGGGCTCGGAGACTGGTATGTCAATGAAGATAAGCTGGAAGGCGGTTTAAAAGGGCTGACCGATGAGCTAAAAAAGATAGATATGAAGTTCGGACTTTGGTTCGAGCCTGAAATGGTCTGTGAAGATACGGACCTTTATAAAAAACATCCGGGCTGGATATTACATCAAGTGGGAAGAATACCTGCGCGAGCGCGTGATCAGTGGGTTTTGGATTATTCCAATCCTGAAGTGAGAAACTATATCTATGAAAGTATGGCCAAAATACTGCGTGAAGTTCCTGTTGTATATATTAAGTGGGATATGAACAGGTCTCTTTCCGATGTCGGTTCTGAGTATCTTCCTTCCGACAGGCAGGGGGAGATTTGGCACAGACACGTCCTTGGTGTATATGAGATTCAGGAAAAGATAACCAAGGAATTTCCATATGTTCTTATTGAGAACTGTTCTTCGGGTGGAGCCAGGTTTGATGCGGGAATGCTGTATTACAGTCCTCAGATATGGTGCTCGGATGATATGGATCCTGTTGAGCGTCTTTCGATTCAGGAGGTACTGCAATGCTTTATCCGATATCAGCGATAGGATCGCATGTTGCAAAAAGCCCCAATGATATTTCTGGAAGAGAAGTTTCTTTTGAGTCGAGAGCTGTGGCGGCCATGTTTGGAACTTTCGGATACGAGCTTGATGTAACCAAACTTTCAGAAGATGAACTAAAGCAGATCCCAAAGCAGATTGCCAGATACAAAAGCATAAGAAGACTGATCCTTGACGGAGAGTATTACAGGATAGCGTCATACAGAGAAAATAAAGAATATGATGCATATATGATAGTTTCCGAAGATAAAAAAGAAGCTTTTATGATATATATGCAGGTATTGTCAAAGGCATTTTCAAGAAGCAGATTGCTTAGACTTGAAGGTCTTGACTCTGATATGAAATATGATGTAAACGGAAAAGTTTATGACGGAGATGTGCTGATGAATGCGGGACTTTTGATTCCCGGAAGCAATGACTTTGAAGCACAGTTCATTAAAATTACAGCAGTATAAACTGTTATGGATTGATTATTAAGTTAATTTAATTCATAATAAGAGCCGGAGGATAACAGATGAGACCAAAACAGAAGGTAAAACTAAAAGATATTGCTGACAGCCTGGGAGTATCTGTTGTTACAGTATCTAATTCACTGGCGGGCAGACCCGGAGTGAGCGCCGAAATGCGCACGAAGATAAAAGAATGTGCGGCAAAGATGGGTCTTGATTACAGTAAATACGGGAAGACTACGCCTAAAAAGGTTGAAAATCCGGAACTTATCGGAAAGACCATCAGCGTCATTGTTTCAGACAGATATATTTATATAGGCGCTTCTTTTTACTGGGAGATGTATCAGAAGGTCGCTTATGCTGTTTCGGAAAATGAATGCTTTACGTCGCTGAGTATGGTCAAGGATTACGACGATGACGAAATACTTCCGCCTGTAACGGATGCCGACGGAGTGATAATAATAGGACCTATAAAAGAAAAGTTTCTTAACAGGCTGCTGGCGGCAGTTAAAGTGCCGGTAGTTTTCATGGATCAGCAGATTGAGACAGGTAATTACACTTCCGTCTTGTCGGGAAATTATTACGGAATGTACAGAGCCACAAAGGAGCTGGTTAAAGCAGGCCATAAAGAGATAGGATTTGTCGGAGCACTTGATTATTCCAGAAATATAATCGACAGATACTATGGATATAAAAAGTGCATGCGTGAGAACGGCCTTAAGGTGAATCGTGAATGGCTTTTGCCGGATAGGAGCGGAAATGACGAAACTCCTATGATTGAGCTACCCAAGAAACTGCCCACAGCATTTGCGTGCAGCAGTGATTTTTCTGCCGGATTGTTATATGAGGCGCTTAAAAAGCAGGGAAAACGTGTTCCGGAAGATATATCGATTGTCGGTTATGACAATTACCTGCTTAACAGCGATCTTGAAGGAAAGCTTACAACTTACAACGTTGATCTTGTGAAAATGGCCAGACTCACAGTGGAGCAGGTCATTAACGAGATAGAGGATCCGTCACTAGCAGGAACGATATTTGAGGTGGATTCCAACGTTGTGAAAAGAACATCGATAAAAGAGTTGAGGGATAATAATGCAGAGTGATGTTACATTGTCTGATATTGCAGAAAAGCTTGGCGTAAGCAGTGTTACCGTGTCGAAGGCTCTTGCGGGGAAAAAGGGCGTCAGTGATGAACTGCGCGAGGAGATACTAAGTCTTGCCGACAAAATGGGATATGTGCGAAAAGAAAAGAACCATCATCCCAAAAAGAATACCGTAATTGGAGTGATAGTTGCGGAAAGATATTTGAATCACAGTAGGTCATTCTACTGGCACATTTATAAAGAATTATCGGTGCAGTCAAATGATAAAAGAATTCTTACTCTTTTGGAGGTTATAAACAGAGAGGCGGAAGAGTCCGAAAGTGTTCCCAATCTCATTGCACAGGAGAGTGTGGATGGACTGATAATTCTTGGAGCTTTCAATGTCGGATATCTTCGTATGCTTAGAAACAAAGCCAAGATACCGATGCTTTCGTTGGATTCTTTATATGAGGAGATAGAAGGTGATGCGGTGATAACCGATAATATCCTCGGAGGGTATGAGATTACCAGATATCTGTTTGATAAAGGACACAGGAAGATCGGATTTGTCGGTACTTTGAAGGTGACACCGAGTATTGACGAGCGGTATATAGGAATGTGTAAGTTCCTGTCATCGGCAGGTCTGGATGTTGAGTTTAGGGATAATCCATTGGTGATCAATGACAGGGATAAATATGGTAATCTTGACGCAGAGGGGACATTTGCGCTTCCTTCGGCAAAAGAGATGCCGACAGCATTTTTCTGCAATTGTGATGTATCTGCGCTTTTGCTTATCGAGCATTTGAAAGAAAAAGGATACAAAGTTCCCAAGGATATTTCTGTCATCGGATTTGATAATTATGTTCCCGATATGAACAAGAGCATTGAACTTTCAAGTTATGAAATAGATCTTAGTGTAATGATAAGTAAGGCAATGGAGCTGCTGACGCAGAGACTTCGTAATCCCGATATGCCTTTCAGCTCCGCGATGATACGCGGAAAGCTGATCGTCGGGGACTCTGTGAGAGCTGTCTGATAGTGGAAAGGCCAATCGTTCGCGCGTGGGCATTTCGCGAGTGATTGGTCTTTTTTTGCTTTAATTAATTTAAGTTAATTTAAGGAGGTTTGTCTATAAATAATTAACAATATTTAAGGAGTCGTTTTGTTGAGGATTAACGAAACGGCTCTTTTTTACTGAATTTTGTAAAAGTGCTATTGAAAAATGGTGATGAACAAATATAATATTAATTAACTTAAGAACAATGTATTGGAACCATGGTTTTACTTAAATTAATTAAAAGGGGTGAATGAAATGAATTTAAAAAGGACTATTGCTCTATTGGCTGCTGCAGCTGTGGCTGCATCTCTCGTCGCATGTGGATCTTCACCGAGTGCAGGTACGGAACCGGGAACGGCAGGTTCCGAGGCTTCCGGAAATTCCGGTAATGCCGGTAACGGTGGCACTGCAGATACTGCGGATAACAACTATACATCTGTTGTTCTGGGTGAGACTGGGAAGGATATCAAAACTAAGATCAAGATTCTGACACATAGAACGGACATGGTTGGTGATGATTATTCGGGAAAAAGTTGGAAAGACTATGTTGCGGAATTTAATAAGATTTATCCCGAAATTACAGTAGAATTTGAAGCTATTACAGATTATGCGGAAGATTCGCTTCTTCGTCTTCAGGGTGGTGACTGGGGCGATATTATGATGATCCCGGCGATCGATGCATCTGAGCTCTCGAATTATTTCATGCCGTATGGAACAGTAGATCAGATGAAAGGTGCTATCCGTTTTGCTACGGACAAGCAGTATAACGGAATATGTTACGGGGTTCCGTCTACGGGAAATGCTCAGGGTGTTCTTTATAACAAGGCAGTATTTGAGAAGGCAGGAATCACAACTTTACCCAAGACACCGGAGGAATTTATAAATGACTTAACTCTGATAAAAGAAAAGACGGATGCGATCCCTCTTTATACAAACTATGCCGCAGGCTGGACAATGGGAGCATGGGATGCATATATTGCGGGAACTGCTACAGGTGATGCAACATACATGAATCAGAAGCTTGCTCATACGGCAAATCCTTTCGCAGATCCCGGTGACGGATCACATGCATACAATGTGTACAAAGTCCTTTATGATGCGGTTGCAAAAGGTCTTATCGAGGATGACTATTCAACTACAGACTGGGAAGGCAGCAAGGGCATGCTTAACAGAGGCGAGATCGGAACTATGGTACTTGGCTCATGGGCATATTCTCAGATGCAGGCAGCAGGAGATAAGCCTGAGGACATCGGATATATGAGCTTCCCTATCACGGTTAACGGCAAGCAGTATGCTACAGCAGGTCCTGATTACGCATTCGGAATCAATAAGGATGCAAGCGATGAAAATCGTATGGCGTCACTTCTTTTTGTAAAGTGGATGACAAATGAGTCGGGATACTCATACAACGAAGGCGGTATTCCTATCAATGCCGAAGATGACAAATATCCCGATCTTTATGCGGCATTTGACGGAGTTGAATATGTTTCAGATGAACCGGCACTTGCTGGAGAAGAAGATCTTAAAGATACACTCAATTCCGATTCGGAACTTAGCATTAACAGCGGTGGTGACAAGAAAGTTCAGGCGATCATAGAGCATGCATCCAACGGTGATATGACTTTTGACCAGATTATGGACAGTTGGAATAAAGCGTGGACAGAAGCACAGGAACTTAACGGAGTAGATATAGACGACTAACAGATAATTGACAGACAACTGACACATAAATTTTTTTATGAGTAACGGGGGAGGGGCGGAATTGTACGATTCCGCCTCAACTTATAGAAAGAAAGTGAGATAACCCTATGAACAAAAGAAAGTGGAAACAGGCACAGGTAATATTAACATTTCTCATTATTCCGGTAGGATTACTGATTTTGTTCACATATTATCCTTTTGGCAAAATGGTCCAATTCAGCTTTTATAACATGAAATACATTGGACCTAGGAAATTCGTGGGATTCAAAAACTATATACAGATTTTTAAGCGTGAAGATATTCTGAGAACGCTGCTACTGTCTCTGTATTACATGGTCGGAGCGGTAATTCAGGTATTTCTTGCATTATATCTTGCTACAATATTCTGCTTTAAGGTAAAAGCTGAAAACTTCTGGAAGGGATTTATTTTCTTCCCTTATCTGATAAATGGTATAGCTATCGGTTTCATTTTCAAGTTTTTTTATACAAGAGGATTTGTGCTGGACACGGTTCTTCAAGCGATAGGTTTCAATCTGAATGATCTTCCGTATTGGTTAAAAGACCAATCGATAAACAACTGGTCGCTCGTATATTCGTCGGTGTGGAGATACCTGGGCTCGACAATGGTTCTTTTCCTTGGGGCAATGATGTCGGTGGACAGTACGCTTTATGAAGCAGCGTCGATAGATGGCGCAAATAAGTGGCAGACATTCTGGCACATCATTTTACCGAGCATAAAGACAATAGTAACACTGAATGTAATCTTGGCTATTACAGGATCTCTTTCGGCATTTGAGCCGCCTTTTGTTATAACAAGCGGTGCAAACGGCACGGGAACATTCTTTGTAGTAATGAATGATATTGCTCATACAAGTCAGAAGGTCGGACTTGCCAGTGCGATGGCGGTATTCCTTCTTGTGATCATCTTCATTGCCAAATTTATTCAGGACGCAATATTTAGGTTCCTGTTTAGAAATGCGGGAACAGATATGGATGAAAGAGCGTTCAAGAAACAGCGTAAAAGGGAAGCAAAGGCAAGAATGCAGATGCATAGAGGAGGTAGATAATGTCATCAGATACAGTAATTGCAAGTGTTGTTCCGAAGAAAAAGATGAGTATTGGTGATATTGTTTGGGAAATCATAAAGTATGCTTCTGTTGCGCTTTGTGCTTTTTTGGCGGTACTTCCAATAGTGTCATGTGTCATAACTTCGCTGAAAACAGAGGTTGAGTATCAGAGCACCAATGTTATGACACTTCCGGAAAACTTTTTTAATTTTAACAATTATGTTCAGGCTTTTGCTCAGGCAAATATGGGACTGGCATTCATTAACTCGGGAATAATTCTTTTATTTGTACTTGCGGGATCGACCATGATAGGCTCTCAGCTTGCATATGTTCTAAATCGTTTTAGCTTTCCCGGCAATGCGCTTATCAGGAATCTGTTTACTTTTGCGGCACTTCTTCCGGGTATTGCCATGCAGGTTTCGGTATATGAAATAATGGTCAACCTCGGACTTGTAAATACTTTGTACGGATACATCATCATGATGATGGGAACGGATGTAATGTCAATTTACATCTACATTCAGTTTTTTGAAAACCTTCCCGTTTCGCTTGATGAAAGTGCCTTTTTGGACGGTGCGAATTACTTCCAGATTTATGCAAAGATATTGCTTCCGCTCTTAAAACCTGCGATTGTTACGAATCTGATTCTTAAGGGCGTTGGCGTTTACAACGAGTATTATTGCGCGAACCTGTATCTTCAGGATAAAAGAAAACTCTGTACGGTAGCCACATCATTGTACACATTCACGGGGCCTATGGGTAATCAGTATCATCTTATCTGTGCCGGCGTGATCATGTCACTTCTTCCTGCTTTGATAATATTCTTGCTTTGTCAGAAACAGATTTATAACGGCGTTGCAGCCGGTGCGGTAAAGGGGTGATAAGTAATGGTCAGTGAAATAAAGGAGCATCTTCTGAATGGGATCATACCTTTTTGGAAAGGTTTAAGAGACGATGAATTCGGCGGATATTACGGCTATATGGGCTATGATCTTGCCGTTGATAAAAAATATGAAAAGGGCTGCATACTAAACAGCAGGATATTATGGTTTTTTTCAAGCGCATACAAAGTTCTCGTAGATAAAACGCTTTTAAGCGAGGCTACGCATGCGTATGAGTTTTTAAAAAAATATTGCATTGATGATGAATATGGCGGGGTATTCTGGTCGGTATCTTATGACGGAAAGCCTCTTGATACTACAAAACATACATATAATCAGGCTTTTACCATCTACGGACTGTCTGCTTATTTTGATGCATCGGGAGATTGGGAAGCACTGAAGATGGCTGTTTCTCTCTACGAACTTATAGAAAAGAAAATGCGTGATGAGCGCGGGTATCTTGAAGCGTTCGACAGAGAGTTCAAGCCTGTATCAAATGAAAAGCTGTCGGAAAACGGTACCGATGCGGTAAGGAGCATGAATACTCTTTTGCATGTTATGGAGGGATATACGGAGCTTTACAGGGTATCGGGCGATGGCAGAGTCAGAAAATCTTTATATGAGATTCTGAAAATAGTAAGTACCAAGATATATAATCCAAAGCTTCGCAGACAGGAAGTCTTTTTTGACAAAGATTATAACAGCCTGGTCGATCTTTATTCCTACGGACATGACATAGAAGCGGCATGGCTGATAAATAGGACAACCGATATTCTTGGCGACGGTGACCTTTCGGCAAAGATCGGCAGAATGACGGAGGAGATGGCGAGTGAAGTATATAAAGTTGCTTTTGACGGAAAATCAATTCCCGTCGAGGGACAGAATTCAGTTGTAAAAGAGGACAGAGTCTGGTGGGTGCAGGCTGAAGGAATCAATGGATTTCTTGATGCATACGAAAGACATCCCGAGAAAAAAGAATATCTTGAGGCGGCACGGGCTCTTTGGGATTACATAAAAGAATTTGTCATCGATAAGAGACCCGGATCTGAGTGGTTCTGGTATGTCGATAAAAACGGCGTACCCGCGAAGGACAAGCCTATAGTTGAGCCGTGGAAGTGTCCGTATCATAACGGAAGAATGTGTTTGGAGGTAATAACAAGAAATGTTACATGAGAGATATTACATTGAAAAGGACAGACAGGAAAAGCTCATGTCGCGGAAGAATGAACCTGCAGATTTTTATAACGGAGTATATACGAGATATAAATATCCGGTTCTTACAAGACAGCATATTCCGCTTACGTGGAAATACGATCTTGATATAAAGAGTAATCCGAATTTTCAGGAGAGGCTTGGGATAAATGCAGTTCTAAATTCAGGAGCCATTAAGCTTAACGGGAAGTATTATCTTGTTGCCAGAATAGAAGGCAATGACAGAAAGTCTTTTTTCGGAGTTGCTGAAAGTGATAACGGCATAGACAATTTCAGATTTTGGGATTATCCGATATTGCTTGATGACACTTGTAAGGAAGAGACAAATGTCTATGACATGAGGCTTACGCAGCATGAGGATGGCTGGATATACGGAGTGTTCTGTTCCGAGAGCCACGATGATTCCACAAACGATCTCTCGGCGGCAGTTGCGGCAGCAGGAATTGTAAGGACAAAAGATCTTAAAAAGTGGGAGCGACTTCCTAATCTTGTTACAAAACGCTCGCCTCAGCAGAGAAATGTTGTTCTTCATCCTGAGTTTGTTGACGGAAAATATGCTTTTTACACCCGTCCAATGGACAGCTTTATCGATACCGGAAGCGGCGGTGGTATAGGCTTTGGGCTGTGTGATGATATTGAACATGCAGTGATAGATGAGGAAAAGATTCTTAGCAGAAGAAGATATCATCAGATTACGGAAGCCAAGAACGGTGAATGCGTTGTGCCTATAAAGACAGACAAGGGATGGCTTCATATCGCACACGGCGTAAGAAATACGGCAGCAGGACTAAGATACGTCCTTTATGCCTATGCAACCGATCTTAACGATCCCGGAAAAGTTATAGCGGAGCCCGGAGGACTTCTTCTTGGACCGCTTGGATGGGAGAGAGTAGGAGACGTTTCAAACGTTGTATTCTCAAACGGCGCCATCGTAGAAGAAAACGGCGATATTCTTCTTTATTATGCGGGCAGCGATACAAGGGTATATGTTGCCAAAACAAGTATCGAACTTCTTAGCGATTATATCTTCGGAACTCCCGAAGATCCCGGCAGAAGCGTGCTTTGCGTGCAGCAAAGATGCGAGCTTATAAAGAAAAATCTTGAAGTTTTAAAAAATGAGATTTAAGGAGCAAATATGGCAGTATTAAAACTACAGGCTCCGACCAAAGACTATCTGTGGGGAGGAAACCGCCTTGTCGACGAATTCGGTAAAAGACCGGCAGGCGATGTGACCGCGGAAAGCTGGGAGCTGTCATGTTATCCCGGTTGCGAGTCTGTGATTGAAAACGGTGAGTTTGCAGGAAAGACGCTCACAGATTATATAAATGAAAAAGGTAAGGATGTTCTTGGAAAAAACTGCGAGAAATTCAGGGACTTTCCGATACTTATCAAGCTTATTGATGCAAGAAAAGATCTGTCATTGCAGGTTCATCCGTCAGATGATTACGCTCTGAAAAAAGAAGGGCAGTACGGAAAGACGGAGATGTGGTATATAATTGATGCCAAAGATGACGCGTTTTTGTATTATGGCTTTAAACGCGAGATTTCCAAAGAAGAGTTCCGAAAGCGCATAGAGAATCAGACTCTTACAGAAGTTCTTAATGCTTATCCCGTAAGCAAGGGGGATGTGGTTTTTATTGAGGCGGATACTCTGCATGCAATAGGTGAGGGGATTCTTCTTGCAGAAATTCAGGAAAATTCGGATATCACTTACAGAGTGTATGATTACGGAAGACGCGATAAAAACGGAAATCTGCGTAAACTTCATATAGAAAAAGCACTTGAAGTGACCGATCTTTTTCCGGCCAAAAAGGTCCCGAGACCTGAACCGCATATCGGAAATTGCAAATATTTTACGGTTGATAAAGTCAATCTAAGCGGTAGGATCATGAATAAGCTTAGCGGTACGGTTGACGAGAACTCGTTTTTACATATTCTGTTCCTTTCGGGAGAAGGGGAAATAAAGAATGACAACGAGGATGTGAGATTTAAAAAAGGCGACAGCTTCTTCATACCGGCAGGTGATGGAAATTATGAGATTTGCGGAGAGTGTGAGGCGCTTTTCACGTATATTTAAGGATGAGAATATGCTTAGAGAGTATAAAATTTCAGAAATAGAAAAATTGAAGATCCATGGCAGGAGAACTGCATGTCTTGATCCTTTAACGCTGTTCTGGAATGGTTCGGGAATAGAAATGAATGTACGTGCCACTGTGGTGAAACTTCGCTGTTATGCAGACTATTCAGTCTTTGAGCCGTGGATTGATGTCCTTGTTGAAGGTGTAAGATATCAGAAGAGACCGCTTGAAAAGGGAATAAATGAGATCACAATCTGGCAAGGAAATGCGGGACCTTGCGAAAGTGATATTCCGCTCAGAAATATCAAGATCATGCGAGATACACCCGCTATGGCGGCGGATGGTGATACCCTGATACGGATTGAAGCTGTTTTTACCGATGGTACATTTGAAATTGTAGATGAACCGGGGCATAGGATTGAGTTCATAGGAGACAGTATAACATCAGGCGAAGGCTGCATGGGGCCTGTAAGTGAACAGGAGTGGAACAGCGCATGTTTTGATGCTTTCGATAATTATACATATATGACTTCTCAAAAACTTGGAGCCGACTACGAAGTATTCAGCCAGAGCGGTTATGGCTTTGTGTGGTCCTGGAATGGCAATCCGAAAGAAAATATGCCGTTATTCTATGATGAGGTGTGCGGGCTTGTTCCGGACGGAAAAGCTTGTGAGCTTGGGACTTATGAGAAATATGATTTTTCTCTTTTTAAACCTGATATCGTCATTATTAATTTGGGTACGAATGATGCGGGTGCATATTCCGTAAGTAGCCATGAAGCTGCAAGGAGCATGGGAAGTGATAATATTCACTATCTGAATGAAAAAGGTGAGATTCCGCCGGAGGATGTGGCAGCGCTTAAGAACGGCGCAAAAGCTTTTTTGAAAAAGGTCAGAGAGAAGCGCACGGGGGCCATAATAATATGGGCTTACGGAATGCTGCTTCAGGATTCTGATATAATTAACACTCAGATGACAAACCTGCTGTCAGCGGCAGTTGCTGAGTATTCCAAGCAGGAAAACGACAGCAAGGTATATTATCATCAGCTTCCGCCGACACTTGCAGGAGAGTTTGGCTCGAGATCGCATCCCGGCCATGCGGCCCATAAGAAGGCAGCAGAATCATTGGTGAAGAAGATAGAAGCGGTATTGGGGGTGTGATAGAAAGACTTGCATTTGTGGGATGTCTTGAATCATAGATTCAAGGCGCTCGCAAACAGGCCATTTGAGTCAGTTTCACCGAAGGACTTGTTTGTTTATTGTATCAAGCTCTCACGAAATCTGCAGCCGATGCGGATTGGATATTCCGGATGTTTATGCTTGTTAGTCGAATCACAGTCAGCTTACCCTGTCAATTTTGCAGTAAATGCAAGTATGGACAGGGCTATTTGCTGCCTTTACCCTGTCCATTATGCAGTAAATGGAAAAATAGACAGGGCTATTTGCTGTCTTTTTCCTGTCTATTATGCGGTAAATGGAAATATAGACAGAGCTATTTACTGCCATTTTCCTGTCCATTATGCGGAAAATGGAAAAATAGACAGGGCATTTTACTGCCTTTACACTGTCTATTATGCGGTAAATGCAAGTATGGACAGGGATTTATTGCTTTATATTAAAGTGCACTGCCTATATCGGGGAGCGATGAAAAGTGGCAGGACGATCATGCAAGAATTTTCTGCCTATATAGGACAGATGATGAATGGTAGCAGAATAGCACGGGAAAAGAGTTGCTGCTTAGGCTTTGTTGTTTTCTTTCATAACATGAGCTGATACCGGGTATTTATAGAGCAGGTTTGCTACGAGGATCGAGAGTAGTGATCCTGCTATCATTATCAGAAAACCGATGGCTATTGCGCTTTTCATGTTGATCTTAAAAAATTCATCCAGCATGGATGTGAAGATGATTGTTGGAATAAATATGATTACCATGAATATAATACTTAATAGTGTGCGCTTGCTAAATAAAATTTCATACAACATAAAATTGATGCAGAGTACACTGAAAGCCAAAATGAGCGTGCCGTGTTTTGCATAGCTTTCTTGTAAAGAAAGATTCGGTAACGGTTTACTTACAATATATAACCTGTGTATTGATATTAATAGAAAAGTGATTATATACAGGGGGATTTGTATAAAAAAGGGGTATACGGTCTGGAGTTTTTTTGCTGACGGTGATGACTGCGCAAGTCCTGATCCGCTTGTGTTCACAATGCTCGTAAAAAAGAAAATTGCGGAATTAGTAAAGAATATCATGTTTGATAAATTACTATGTGATAAGAGCTCGCCAATCATTCCTAGTAGAAACAGGACTACTGAGGCTATTATGTTTAATTTTAGTTTTGGGGTAGCCTTTAGTATAGTTATTATCTTTTTGACTTCTTTTTTCATGTGTGGGCTCCTTAATGACAAGGTGAGATTGGTTTTTCTTGTACATAAATTATTTCACTTCATGATTGATCAAAAGCCGGCGAGGTATTTGCTAAGCTTTGGTGTTTGCTTTCATAACATGAGCTGATATTGGGGACTTATAGAGTAGATTTGCTATAAGGATTGAAAGCAGTGAACCTGTTATTACTATTAGATACCCTATGATTACAGCATTTGTGAGAGCAAGCGAAGAAGGGAGGTGTAACATGTTGTGTTTTTCAAAATTGCATATTATTACTGCATAAGGAATTATAATAAGCATTGTACATATAAAACCAAAACCAAAGTATTTGTAGTTTACGTGCGGCATTATTTCCAGTCCGGCAATTAAAATGCTGTATAAGATAATAAACCAGCATGACCATGATATATCAAATGTGGTGTCAATATATATACTGTGAAAAGCGATAATGGTATACATAAGGATAGAAAATGGGAATTGAATAATACAAGGGTAAAAAGTTTGCATCCTTTTTGCGGAGGATGACGATTGTATCAGACCGGAACCGCTGGATAGCATTATGGCTTGCTGTATGAAGGTTGTACATGTAATGAATAATATTTTGCCCGTTCCTGTGAGAAAGCCTTGCTTTGCTAACAAAATCATACCTACACAAAGAGTAATGATTGAGCTTATTGTATTAGCTTTTAGATTGGGCGCAGCTTTTATAATGGTTATTATTTTTCGAATCTCTTTTTTCATGTCAAATCTCCTTGATGTTTGAGGCAATGAGCTGTGGTATAACGAAATACCAAAACAGCGGTCGTTGCCGATAATATTAAAGATATCGGTAGCCATATAATAAAAGGTATCTTTACCGAGTCGAGTAAAAATAACAGCATTATGCCGACGTTAAAAGCACTTATCACGATTCCGGAAAGTAAGGATATATAAGCATAAACGGTATTGACCAATATATTTCTCATAAATGCCAGAAAGCCGGTTGTAAAGCAGTAGTTTAGAAGAATAATGTTTATTACAAAAATACAAAATTTTAAATCTATTTTTTCTGAAGAAAATATGCCTATCGCTATAAGACTTATAACAGGGGGAAAAGAAATCTGTATAAAGCGTCTTATCTGGTCTGCGAGTATGGCGTCTTTCATAAAACTTTCGACGTAAGCGGAATTTTTTATCATTCCGATTGGGAAACCTTTTGCGCTGATTCCGTTAAATGTCAAATAGTCAGCAAATATGGTGAAGCTTGCAATTAATGACATCGTGATGACCATGCCCAGATAAGTGTCGAAAATCGAAATAAGCAAATCAAATGGAATGAGGAAAATCGGCATAATAACGAGCATTAAAATGTTATGTAATAAACTGCAAAAACTGTTATGTGCGATTATTTTTTTATGTAAATGTTTCATCTGCGCATCCTCCGGTCAGATCAGCGGCTTAACGCGTGTATGAGCCCGCATTATACCTACAGAAAGCTGGGAGAGTGTGGGAGCACTTGTCTCGATGTCCATACCCGCAAGCTTTTCGAGGTTCTCGCTGAGGCAAAGACCTTCATAACCGTATTTGTTTGAAGTTATATCAAAAAGAATATGCTTTGCGCTTTCTTCGTCTTTCTTTTCACCGCGGACATAAATGTATTTTTCTTTGAGATCTTCGACGAAGCCCTGTTCAACGACGGTTCCGTTTTCGATTATGATCGCATAGTCGGTTACATTTTCCATATCGGAGATGTTGTGAGTAGAGAAGATTACTGACTTTTCGCTACCTTCCGAAGAAGCAAGATAATCGCGGATCATGGAGCAAAGTCTTTCTCTCATAAGCGGATCTAAGGGAGAAGCGGGTTCGTCCATAAGAAGAAGTTTCGTATCTCTTGCAAGAACACCTGCGAGCATGAGCTTTACGCGGTTTCCGTCTGAGAGACTACTTACTTTTTTATTGTTATCCGAATTTGAACCGCTTGTTACCGCAAGTTCATCCAATATTTTGTCGTATTTTTTGCCATCAAAGCTGTCAAACAGAACGGACTGCAGTTCTTTTGTCTGCTTAAGCGTCCAGTGGGGCAGGAAGTAGAATTTGTCTGTTCCCGTATAGCCGATGTTCTCTTTGACGTAAGGATTGTTTTCCCTGTCTTTTTCCGTATAACTTCCAAAGTATGTGATGTCGCCTTTATGTTGCTTTTTTATGCCGGCGATCATTTCAAGCAATGTGGTCTTGCCGGCGCCGTTTTCTCCGATAAGTGCCGTCGCAAACCCTTGCGGAAAATCGATGCTGTCGATATTAAGCTCGAAATGACCGTACTTTTTTTGAATGTTTTTACATGAGATGACTGTTTCTGCTTTCATAGTTTAAATGCCTCCGTTGTGTTAGTACATCAAATGGAAAAAATAAGATCACATGAAAATGCCTTAATCAGTGCGTTCCAGATCCTGCAAAGCCTTTAATGTGCTTAGCAGTTCGTCATCCGACATTTTCGCAATCTTTGCAAATTTGATGGCGTCGAGAAGAGCCTCCTCGACTTTGCGTATATGCTGTTCCTTGAGCATTTCGGTGTCCTGGGCGTTTACGTAGTATCCCTTTCCCTGAACGGCTGTCACAAGCCCTTCGCTTTCAAGCTGTTCATAAGCCTTGATGGTGGTGATGACGCTGATCTTAAGATCTTTTGCAAGCCCTCTTATCGAAGGCATATATTCACCCTGACCGATCCGGCCTTCTAGTATCTCGCTGCGAAAGTAATCTGCAATCTGCTGATAGATAGGCACACCTGAATTTTGTGATATTTTCATATGCTTCCTCACATACAACTGTTTATATGTTATATATACACTAATAACAGATAAATGTCAAACATATAGAATTCAAATCAAAAAAACAGATAAAATACACACTTTTTTCAGACTAATTAGATATGAATTTGGAAATTTATCTTATATAATCGGATTAATGGAGGGTGGTATGACAACAGATGAGATAAGAGCAAGGCTGTTCGAACTTAAAGATGATAAATACGCATCTTTTCACAGGAAGCTGATACCTACGGTCGACGCAGACAAGGTGCTTGGTGTGAGAACGCCCGTGCTCAGAAAGTTTGCAAAAGAGGTGGCAAAAGATGCGGGATGCGAGCTCTTTTTACGGGAACTTCCGCATAAATACTACGACGAGAACCAGCTTCATGCCTTCATAATATCCGGGATAAAAGATTATGAAAAATGCGCGGAGGTAGTCGAGAAGTTCCTTCCGTACGTTGACAACTGGGCTACATGCGACCAGCTTTTACCGGTGTCTTTTAAGAAAAACAAAGAGCTGCTCATAAAGAGAATCTATAAATGGCTTGATTCAGATAAGACCTATACTGTGCGCTTCGGAATCGGCATGCTTATGAAGCACTTCCTTGAGGAAGACTTTAAGCCTGAATATCTTGAGAGAGTAGCGGCGATCAGGTCCGATGAATATTATATTCAGATGATGGTAGCATGGTATTTTGCGACTGCGCTCAGTTTTCGCTATGACGATGCGCTTTCATATGTAAGGGATAATAAACTGGACCCTGAAGTTAAGAAAAAGACTGTCAGGAAGGCGATTGAAAGCTATCGGATTTCCAAAGAACAGAAAGAATATCTGAGAAGTTGTTGATTAAGCGATAATTAAAAAAAAATTTACAACACGTAATAATTTAAAGATGCCCATGGATAGGAGGTTTTCGTAAACAAAAGTGCTAAAATTTTATGGAAAATCGTATAAAATTATGGTGCAGAAGTATAAAATGTGTGCGGAATGAAGCACTAAATCAATCTTTATGATACAATAATATGCAGTTAAGGAGAAATGTGTATGCGTATTATTAATATTATAGAAAACACTGCAGGTAAAAATGACTGCATACCCGAGCACGGACTGTGCTTCTACGTAGAGACCAAGAAACATAAGATTCTCGTAGATACCGGAGCATCCGGACTACTCGTAGAGAACGCAGATCAGCTTGGAATAGATTTGGCGGATGTGGACACTGTTGTTATTACACACGGTCATTACGATCATGGTGGAGGTATCCTTTCATTTGCAGATCTGAATGACACCGCGACGATTTATATAAACGAGCATGCTTTTCAGAAGTTCTACTCGACATCGCGCGGAAGAAGACCAAGATACATCGGTCTTAGCAGAAAGGTAAAAGACCTTCCTCAGGTTGAGATCCTTGAGGATGGCGTAAATAAGATTGACGACGAGCTCACTGTTTTTTCCGATATAGGGGACAGATATGAGAATCCCCAGACGAACAGCACTCTCTTTGTAAAAGAGGGAAGCGAGCTTGTGGAAGATGATTTTTCTCATGAGCAATGCCTTGTTGTTTCATCGGAAGGTAAAAAAATATTATTTTCGGGCTGTGCACATCACGGTATTCAGAATATAATGGAAAAGTATGTGTCGATCTTCAAGAACGACCCGGACATGGTAATAAGCGGGTTCCACACTGCAAGAGACAGAGGATATTCCAAAGAAGATATCAAGGAGATCCGAAATATTGCCAAAGACCTGACGGAGTATGAATCTGTTTTTTACACGGGTCACTGCACAGGTGAAGAGCCGTTTGAAGAGATGCAGAAAATCTTAAAAGATAAGATTAAATACGTTCATTGCGGCGATGAGATCAAACTCTCGGAACCAAAGAGAAGTAAGAGCAGGAGCCGAAACCGCGATATGGATATGGATATGGATATGGACAACGACATCGATATCGACGATGATGTAGACGATATTGATGAGGATGAAGAGGAAACAAGACCTTCAAGATCTACAAGGTCCAGATCGTCCAGACGTAAGGAAGAGCCCGAATCAAGTACCAGAGAGAGACGTTCCTCAAGGGCGAAAGAGGCAGTGGAATCACGGCCGAGGGCAAAAGAGGCGACGGAAGAGAGGCCTTCTAGGGAAAAAGCATCTTCAAGGGCAAAAGAAGCAGTGGTTTCAAAGCCCAAGGAAGCATCAAATTCCAGAGTAAAACAGGCCGTAGTTTCAAAACCTAAAGAGACAGCAGCTGCTAAGAAAAAAGAAGCAGAATACGTAAAATCAAAGGATACAGCACCTGAGAAGAAAGAAGAAACAGTGGTTGTAAGAGCTGAAGATACCGTAAGGGCAAAATACAGAAGGATTACAGAGACTCTTATTAAAAGAGAGCTTACCTTCACATCAATGGAGAGTTGTACATCGGGGCTTATCGCTTCGCTTATAACAGATACAGAAGGCTCATCGGCCGTAATGAAGGGTGCATATATTACATACAGTAATGATGCGAAGGTCCTTCATGGCGTTCCGAAGGAAACAATAGATAAGTACGGAGTATATTCCTATGAAACTGCCGAAGATATGGCATTTTCTGCGGGTGCTATCTATGAAGCCGATGTGGCAATCGGTGTTACCGGAACTATGGGAAATACCGATCCTTCAAATGATGACAGTGTTCCCGGAGAGGTTTATTTTGCAATCGCTTCCAAGTTCGGAAACAGGAGCTATCATGCAAATATACCGCCGAAACACTCAAGATATGAGTATAAGCTTGCCGTCGCTGAACTTGTGGCGGACAAATTAATAGAGATTATCGGCAAATAATTCACGGAGGGATTCTTAGAAAATGCAAAAATGGGCAAGACTTTTATATCAGCCGGCACTACCGCTTAACGGGAAGGTGCCTGTTACGGGAAGCGAGGAACATATCGGTATTTCCAAAAAAGCTGCAGATGAAAGTGTTGTTCTTTTAAAGAACAATGGACTGTTGCCTCTTAGAAACGTTGAGAAGGTGGCTCTGCTGGGAAAAGCGTCATATGAGTACGTAAAAGGCGGCGGAGGCTCCGGAGACGTATATTGCGAATATACAAGATCGTTGTACGACGGACTTAAAATGCGCGGTGTCAAGGTGTACGAGCCTATTATTGAGTATTACAAGGAAGAACTTGATAAGCAGTACAAGAAGGGCTGCGTTCCCGGAATGACCAAGGAACCTACCGTTCCTTCCGTTATTCTAAAAAATGCCACAAGATTTTCTGAGACAGCTATTGTTGTCATCAACAGATTTTCAGGCGAAGGCTGGGACAGAAGCGATATAGACGGAGATATCGAGACATTTAATCCATGGCCTGCGGGCGTTAAGATGACGACCTTATCCAAAGTCATTTTCCCCGACGGAGATTTTTATCTTTCATTTGAGGAAAAAGAGCTTGTTCAAAATGCATGTGATATCTTCGATAATGTAGTTGTTGTTCTTAATATCGGCGGTGTTATGGACTGCAGATGGATAGAGGGCAATGACAGGATCGACGCGGCTGTTTATATGGGACAGGGCGGAATGGAAGGTGGCCTTGCGGCAGCAGACGTTATTCTTGGAAATATTTGTCCTTCGGGAAGACTTGCGGATACATTTGCTGGAACTTTAGAGGATTATCCTTCAACCAAGGGATATCACGACTCTTTTGATTATGTTGATTATACGGAAGATATCTATGTCGGCTACAGATTTTTTGAGACCTTTGAGGGAGCTTCCGACAGAGTTATCTATCCTTTTGGATACGGACTTTCATATACAAGTTTTGATATAGAAGTTTTGGGTGCCGTCAAAAAAGAGGACACCATCATTTTCAATGTAAAAGTTACAAATACGGGAAGAATGGCCGGAAAAGAAGTTGTGCAGCTCTATGTTTCGGCTCCTTCGGGTAAGCTTCTTAAGCCCAAGAAGAGTCTTGTTGATTTTGAGAAGACAAAAGAGCTCCAGCCTGGCGAATCGCAGCTTATGACGCTTAAGATCACCGAATACGGACTTTCATCTTATGATGATCTCGGAAAGTTCAGTGATGCTTCTTATGTTCTTGAAAAGGGAAAATATGAATTCTATCTCGGAAGCAACGTAAGAGATGCTGCTAAGATCTCTTTCTTCTGGGAGAACTTTGTAGATAAGGTTGTATGCACACTCAGCCACAAGGTTGTTCCCGCCGCTCTTAAAAAGAGACTTCTCGGAGACGGAACATATGAAGAGCTTCCTGTTTTTGAGAAGCCTGACAAGAATGAGAGCGTAATTGAGAAAATGGAACCCGGTACGGAGGAAGCGCTTGCTCCCACTGAAAAGGGACTTAAGAGACATTATTACACGATGCCTCTGATAGAAGGAGCGAAGAAGCTTTCTGACGTTGCCGAAGGTAAGATAAGTCTCGATGAATTTATGGAGCAGCTTTCTGTAAATGACATGATTGAGCTTCTTGGTGGTCAGCCAAACACAGGTGTTGCCAATGTATTTGGATTTGGCAATATGGAGGAATACGGTATTCCCAATGCGATGACCGCTGACGGCCCAGCGGGTGTTCGTATCATGCCTGAGACCGGAATCAAGACAACGGCATTTCCTTGTGCTACGTCTATCGCATGTACCTGGAACAAAGAGATTGCGGAAGAAGTAGGAAGAGCAGGCGGAGAGGAGCTTAAAGAGAATAACCTCTGCGTATGGCTTACACCTGCGATCAATATACACAGAAATCCCATGTGCGGACGAAACTTTGAGTATTACTCGGAGGATCCTTATCTTACAGGTAAGATGGCAGCAGCCATGGTACGTGGAATCCAGCAGAACCATGTCGGTGCGTGCGTTAAGCACTTTGCTTGCAATAACAAGGAGATTAACAGAAAGCACTGTGATTCGAGAGTATCGGAGAGAGCGCTTAGAGAGATATATTTAAAGCCCTTTGAGATGATCGTAAAGGAGGAGCAGCCTTACACCATTATGTCATCATACAATGTTGTCAACGGTGAACGAGCTTCCGAGTGCAGAGATCTCATAACAGGAATCCTTCGCGAAGAGTGGGGATATACCGGACTTGTCATGTCAGACTGGTGGACAAGAGGAGAGCACTACAAAGAAATCAACGCAGGAAACGATCTTAAGATGGCGACGGGATTTCCTGAGAGAGTTAAGGAAGCGCTCAGCCTCGGCGCCGTAAGCGAAGAGAACATTCGTATAAGTGCAAAGAGAGTGCTTAAAACACTGCTTAAGTTTGATTAAGAATAAAGATAAAGACAAAATGAAATGGACTAAAGAGATATGACTCTTTAGCCCATTTTTTTAGCTCCGGTTGGATTTTAACTCCATTGGAACTTTTTGTAGTTTGCATTATTCTTGATTTCGATGGAAGCGACTTTTCCGTTTGAAACAGAGAAACTGATCTGAATATCGCCCATGTCATAGACGAATGAGTCGCCGAAATAGGCAACATATTCTTCTTCGGTCAATTCTTTGCCTGTGGCTCCGTCATATACTTGGCTATGTTTGCCGTTTGGAGATCCGTAAGCTGCAATCAGTTCGTCTTTGGAACTTCCGACCGAAATATTACGTGAAGTTGTCATTCCTGCCACACGAGTGGATATCGTAATAGGAGTTTCGGGTCCAAAATCATTTCGGCATATCATTCCTACAGCATCATTTTTGCCGTATGAATAATATGATTGCAGATTTTGTATGTTTGAAGCGCTGGGAACGTATCCGCCCAATGCTTTATTTACTGTTTCAAAATCATCATTTATGGATATTACATTTCCGTTATAAGTAAACTGATAATCCTTGCCGTCGCTCTTGGCTACAGTGTTGGAAGATGCAGTAGCCTTGTTCTCAGCGGGGGCAGGTGTTGCGGAAGTGGCAGTTGAAGCTGCATCTGCTTTACTTGTAGTCTTGTCGGCTGATGAAGCGGTAGTAGCGGCTATATCTGTTTTGCTTGCAGCCTTTTCAGCCGATGAAGCTGTAGTTGCTGCGTCTGATGCTTCAGAGGATGCGGCATTTGCGGCTGATGCTTCAGATGAAGCGGCAGTTGCGGCCTCTTCGGAAGAAGCGGTTGATGAAGCGTCTTCACCTGCTACCATTTCTGCCTTTGCGATTTCTCTTAAGTTTTCCTCGGTCATTTCTATTTCGCTGCTTCCTTCTGTAGCGCTCATTGATGTTCCGTCGCAGCCTACAAGTGCAAGCATTATTGCAGATGCGAGAAGTGTTGCTGTTGTTGTGTGTCTTTTCATGGTCTTTCTCCGCTTTTCTTTTTTATATTTTTATAGTTTATTTGGTGTCATTTATTACATATTCAATTTTATAAACCTTATCATCATCATCAAAATAGAAGATGATATAGTAATCTTTAAAATTGCAAAGAATCCAATTTCCTATTCGCTCTCCGGCATTGTCATAGGCGGCAATGACTTCATCCTGTGTACTTCCTATACTGATTCCATTTGAAGTAAGTACGCTTTCATCGGATATGGCATACATAAACGTTGAATTATTCATTATCTCATAATCCATGGTGGGGGATTGGTAGCCGTCGTAATACTCTTTGCCCAAATGGATGTAGGTTGAGCTCTCACCTGTATCGCATGCAGTTAATTTATCTATGACTGTATTCGGATCATCGAAAAGAGAAAACGTATTTTCTTTATATTCAAAAGCTGCATCGACTAAGTTTTTTTCTTCAGTCTGAGATTGCTGCACGGAAGAGGCGTCTTTTGAAGCATTGTCTGAAACGGCGCCGCATCCCATAAGTGCAAATGCTGTAAAAGTTATCAATAAGAAACCGGTTTTTTTCTTCATAATTTTTTTCCTCTAATCTAAAAAATTACTCGTCTCCGTATAAGATAGCGTTTACTTTTTCATTGTTGTCAAAAAAGAATATCAATACGTAATTGTCGAAGGCATAATCGACTTCATTTGAACCGTCAAGTTTGGATATCTCGGCATCACCATATGCTGCGATAACATCTTTGTATGTGCTTCCTATAGATATACCTCTTGATGTTTTAATGCTTGTATCATAGATGGTTATAGTTGAAGCTTTTCCGCCGATTTCTGTCAGGTCAACCGAGTTCGGAAATTCGCCGTATGTATACAATTTGTCACTTGGATCGTCGCTGCTGGGAGCCTGATCTTCCAAGGCAGGCTTGCCTAAAGCGGACTTGATTTTCTCAATATCGTCTTTGGCATAAGTAACTGTATTTCCGTTATATTCAAAAGATGCATCTGCTGCGGTAGGATTGCTTGGCTTATAGGTGACGAGCTCAGAGCTGAAATCTTCTTCTTCGTCAGGTGTTTCGGTTGCAGTTGATTCGGGGGATTCTGATTCGGTTCCGACTGAAACTCCGTCATCCGACTCGGCGGTAACACCGCATCCTACGAGCGAAAGCATCATAATTGATGATGCAATAATGATTGCTGTTATATTTCTTTTTTTCATAATAGACATTCTCCTCAATTCCTGCTAAAATAATTCACGTACAATGTGTATTAGTGATGCTAATACAGTTTATAGCACAACACTTATTGTATGTCAATGGCCTGATAGTATTATGCGGATGAATTAATAGAAATTGGAGGAATAGCAGAATGAAAGCAAAATTAGTGAGAAAAGTATTATCTTATATGGTGGTGGCAATAATGGCTACAGCTATGTTGACGGGATGTAATCCAAAGGAAGTTATTGAAGAAACGGGAGTAACCGATGTGTTAAGCGGTGATTCCAATGACGCGGAAGTAACTTCAGATGAAAATACAGATACTGAGAATGATACAGATTCCGATGTAGCGGAAGAAACTACAGACGGTGAGTTATCAGACGGTGCTGAGGCAAAAGAAGAAGTGTATAAGGATCCCAACGGATGGAGCGTGCCGTATGATCCCACTTACTTTAAGGTCGACCGACAGAGTGACAAAGTAGTATTTACTTATACAGGCGGAAAGGGCGAACCTGCTACAATTACTTTCAAGTATCAAGAAGGTAAGTCCGGAAAAGAACTTGCGGATGATTTTGCCAAGGAATATGGCGGAGCACAGATTGAAGACAGAGAAGATTTCATGTATGTAGAGAATGTAAAGAGCTATTTTATAAATAAGGAGCCGGAAGATTCTTCCAAGGGACCTTTCGTTTCCGCTTTTACAAGAGATTATAAGGATGGCGGCTTCTCAATGGAAGTTTACGAGAAGTTTGTCGGAGATGACATAGAGGATACAAATACATCGGATATGGTTACTTTGATCTTGGGAGGAATCCAATTCGATAAATAATGCCGCTTGTGTGCATCGGCATTTCGCGAAGGAAATATATTTTTACAAAAACAAGAGGCTGTGGCCGGATGATCCGTTCATCCTGTGCTACAGCCTCTTTTGTGCGTCTATAGTGTCTTCCCAAAAAACTTTCTGCTCGCCACAGGGGCGTGGGAAGTTTTTCGTGTCTTAAACAAATCTTAAAGATTTACCCTATTGGAACTTAAAAACTTTTTCAATACAATGTAGCTATGATTAATCATTGAAAATATATGGGAGAGAAAATGAACAATATTCTTATTTGTGATGATGAACGGGACATTGTTTCCGCGCTTCGTATATATCTTGAAAGTGAGGGAATGAAGGTTGTTTCTGCTTCTAACGGAAAAGAAGCCGTTGAGATAATGAAAAGTCCGATCGGAGATGACATACATCTTATTCTTATGGATGTAATGATGCCTGAAATGGACGGAATAGAAGCTATGGCAGAGATAAGGAAAACATCAAATGTTCCGATAATCATGCTGACTGCAAAGAGTGAGGATACGGACAAAGTTGTGGGGCTGACGGTCGGTGCAGACGACTATGTCACAAAGCCGTTTAATCAGGTTGAGCTTATGGCAAGAGTAAAGTCTCAGATCCGCCGTTATACGATGCTTGGGGCAAAAGGAACTTCTCAAACGGTAACAAATGCAGATATGATCACTATCGGTGGCATCGAATTAAATGATAAGGCAAAAGAAGTGACTTTGGACGGAAACCCGGTTTCGCTCACTCCGCTGGAATATGATATTTTAAAACTTTTGATGACTCACCCGGGTGAAGTTTTTTCTCCGAAAGAGATATATACAAGTGTCTGGAAAGAAACAATGATAGGTGCCGAAAGCACTGTAGCTGTTCATATCAGGCATTTGAGAGAAAAATTGGAATACGACAGCACGAATCCCAGATATCTGATAGCTGTCTGGGGACGAGGATACAAGATTGAGAAGGGAACACCTCGGGAAAGGAAAACATGAGACGTTTTTACAGTAAGAAAGCTAAAATTTTATTGGCAATAGCATGCATATTTTTTTCTATGTTTTTTTTAATGAGCACGATTGCCTGGTTTTTATTTAATGGTACGGAATTTAATTACGGAGATGATTTTAGAGAACATATATACTCTAATGCGGCACAGGCTTATGCTGCAATAGCTCTTTCCAAATATGATTCCGGATTCAATGCTGACCTCCTAAACGAGATGAATTGTTACTTTGGAATCGTTGATGGGATAGTGACAGAAAAAACCGATCTGAATGACGATGGAATATATTTTTATCGGAATTTCAGCGGAGTTTCTGTGCCCAAAGAGGAAGAGTGTTACATTCAAACATATAGAATCGGTAAGAATACGCATTTTAAGAGTGTTGGTAAATGTAATTTTATAGATATGATTGTTCCAAGGTACTATCGGTGCATTGGAACGGCTAATTTTATTGGAACGGTAAATTATGACATAGAGGGCATAGGATATGATATCTTGGATGGAAGGGCGTATGCGTATGCAAATAACAAATTATATCCTCTGGGTATTGAGTATGAATTAGGTGACAGTTATTCGGACATAAGTGCAGATGAGATACTAAATTTGGATGGAGCTTATAAACAGGCTTGGGACACAGGCAAGTTTTCTATGGGTGATAACACCGAATATGAACCGATTTCGAAGACTGCACCGGGAGTTAATCTGTATTTGACGGCGGATGATGAAACTAGAGGTGTTGGTGTTATTAGTGGGGATTATGTTGTAGATCTGTCGCAGCTTCATAATACTTTAAAGGATACGATGAATAATGATTCTTCTTATGAAATGCCGGTTGCGTATTTAAGTGATTTCTCAACAATTAATACAGCAGATCCGAATTCTGAAGTCAAGAATTATACTTTTGTTTGTTTTCCTAATGAAGCCAAGCTTTCTGCCGAAGGCCATGTACATGATTATTATGCAGAGGCTCAAAAAGTTGTTGGCATGGCAAACGCGGTTAACCCTTTTCTTCCGATAATGTGCATTATTTCTTTTATATTGGCATGTGTATGCTTGGTAATATTCCTAAAAGCAGCAGGACATACAAGGCAGAGTGATGAAATTGTGGCGGGTCCTATTGATAAGATACCGATTGAGGCGTTAGTGTTTGGAGGAGCGATATTAGAGCTCTTATTTGTTGTTATAATAGATAGATTGTCCTATAAAGAATCGGCAGCTTTATGGATTTGTTCTATAGTAATTGACTTAGTTTTGAATATAGTAATGTTGCTGATTTTCTGTTCTATAGTGGCTGTTAATATTAAACTCCATAAATTACGCGAGAATAGCGTGATTTTAGGACTGTTGATGAGATATGATTGGAAGAAACGGATATGGATTGTCTATGTTGCGGTTCCGATGATTTTATTTATGATCACGTTGTTTTTGTATGAGATTACCGTTTATGCTGGAATTCTTGTGGCATTTTTGGGTGTCTTTATGGACAAAGTTGTCCTTGCAGTATTTATATTCTGGGGAATTAGGAGTTATTCGAAGATAAAAGATGCTGCGGAAAAGCTTGCAAAGGGAGATACAACAGCACGTGTCGACGTGGCGGGAATGCCGCAGTTTTTTGAGGATACAGGTAATGCGATAAATGAGATTCAATCAGGATTTGAGATTGCGCTTGCGGAGCAGACAAAGAGCGAGAGAATGAGGACCGAACTTATCACAAATGTATCTCATGATATTAAGACGCCTATTACATCAATAATCAATTATGTAGATCTTCTCGGAAAAGAAAATATAGAAAGCGAGAAAGTAAATGAGTATCTTGAAGTTTTAAACAGACAGTCACTGAGACTTAAAAAGCTTGTTGAAGATATTATTGAAGCAGCTAAGATCACAACCGGAAATATAAATCTTAACATGGAAGAAGTGGATGCGAAGGTTCTGCTCGATCAATCAATCGGAGAATTTGCGGAGCGGTTAAAAGAAAAGCAGATTGAGGTTGTTGTGAGCAGCTCCGAAGAAAAAATGATGCTTCTTGCAGACAATAGATATCTTTGGAGGGTATTTGACAATATCATGAGTAACATTGTCAAATATGCCAAGGCAGATACCAGAGCATACGTAGATCTTAAAAAAGAAGACGATAAGCTTAGATTTATTTTTAGAAATACGTCAAGAGAACAGTTAAATATCACGCCCGATGAACTTATGGAGAGATTTGTCAGAGGAGATAAATCGAGATATACGGACGGAAACGGACTTGGACTTTCTATCGCAAGCAGTCTTACAAAAGCCATGGGCGGATCAATGAATTTAACTATAGACGGCGATTTCTTTAAGGTGATCCTTGAGTTTGACGTCATCGATAAAAGCGAAGGGTAAGAATATGTTATATTTGACATTTCAGCTTATACTGGTTGCTGTTATCTTTATTGCTTTGATACTAACAAAAGAATGTTAAAAAAAAATACGGCCCGCGGATTGCGTATTACAATCCGCGGGCTGTTTTATATTATTGAGAGTTGTTTTCTTTAATTCAGTTATTTCCAAAGATGGCATCTTTTCTTTTATCAAGTGCAAACAGTAAGAGCATTCCAAGAACGAAGCAAGATATTACTTCGCCTATAAATACCGTCAGCATGAAGTATGGAAGGGTTCCTTCAATTTTATATACATGAATAAGAACGAGAGGAACGATTATTGTATTTGCGACTATCGGAGGAAGCGGGCAGAGCCACGTTCTTAACTTGCTTGTGCAGAAAAAATCGGGTGAAGAATATTTTTTTACCCCATGTGAAATAAAATAAGTTCCAAGTGCGCCAAGAAGTGTTGCGAAAGAGCCGAATATGACATCAAGGAGCATACAGCCTGTTGTTATATTGGAAATTATGCATCCGATAAAAAGCCCCGGTATTGCGGCGGGTGTGAAAAAAGGCAGAATGGTAAGCGCCTCCGAGAAACGAACCTGAATCGCGTAATTTGCAAGTCCCAGTGCGTTTGCAACGTGCGTGAGCACAACGTAAAGAGCTGCGATAACTGCAGCATGAGTGATAAACAGTGTCTTTTGATTATTCATTTTGATTCTCCTTTAGTTTTGTTTATTGTCAGGAAGGTCTCGAACTGACATAATATGCGGCTTTAGCCGCGACAGACAGTTTATCATTATGGCGACGCTTTGTCAAAGCGGGGGTGTTGGGCTAAAAGCGGAGAAAAGTCATGAGGTGGCACCGGAAGAATAAAGAATCGCATAAATGCACTCCGTATGAAGAGTTTGTCAGGCAGTATGCTTTGTAATATAATTCTTCGAAGGACAGAAGTACCGCAAACGTTGAAATTACTGTTTCGGACGAAATTGGGAATCTTATGGAAAAGACAGGAGGCACGCGGAATTACATGAGCAGAAATTACAAGTTCTTGATTAGTTATGACGGTACCAGATTTCACGGATGGGAGAGGCAACCCGGCAAAGATATGACAATACAGGGTAAGCTTGAGAGTGTTCTTAACAAGATGGTGAATCTTCCCGAAGGAACGCTCAACCTTATAGGTGCGGGCAGGACGGATGCAGGAGTTCATGCAAGGGCAATGACTGCCAATATAGCGCTTGATACAAATATGACTGAAGATGAGATTAAGGAGTATATGAACAAATATCTCCCTGAGGATATCAGTATCAATGATGTAAAGATATGCTCGGACAGATTTCATTCAAGATATAATGCACTTGGAAAAACATACAGATATACGTGTTGGTATGGGGCATCCAAGCCTGTTTTTGACAGAAAATATGTGACCGTACTTGATAAGAAACCTGACATTGAGAAAATGCAAAGCGCAGCAAAGATTCTTGAGGGAACACATGATTTCAAGAGCTTTTGCGGAAATAATAAAATGAAGAAATCCACGGTCAGATGCGTTGATTCCATCAAGATAGAAGAAAGCGGAAGCTATATCAGATTCTATTTTCACGGAAACGGATTTTTACAGAACATGGTAAGGATTCTTACGGGGACGTTACTTGAAGTCGGATACGGTAATATAGCACCCGGTGATGTAAAAGAAATACTTGAGTCCCATAACAGGCAGATGGCAGGGCCTACAGCACCTCCGCTTGGATTGTGCCTTATGAAGGTGGACTATTAAAAATAACTAAATTTAGTAAAAATACGTTGATAAGTGCAAGGGTTTTAGCTTAATATAGTATTATTGTTTATCAAAATATTAATTATGAGGGGATACTGATGACAAACAAAATCTATTTAGCACTAACACGTATTGCGCTTTCTGCATTTACGGCACTAAGCGTCTTTTCTTTTGTTGCGCTCCAGGCAAGGGCAGAGGGCAACGGATCTGTAGCAATCACATCGGCAAGTATAACAAATGACGGAGAGAAGGTAACTGTTACCGCATCTGTTTCTGCTATGCCTCAGAGCGATAACGGTATGTTATATCTTTTCGCAGAGAAAGTATATCAGAACGAACCTGCGGGAGCACCTGTGGCGTCGGTTCCTATGAACTCGGCGGTTACATTCTCTTTTCCGCTTGATTATAAAACTACTAAGTGTAAGTTGTACGACAAGTTTCAGGTTGCGGTGCTTTCGGGAGGCGTGTTTGTGCCTGTTTCGGGAACCCGCTATATAACCAATCCGGAGGCTCTTGCACAATCGTCTCCGAAGAGAAAAAATAACGGAAAAAAAGGTCTTATCCTTGACGGAGCGAAGATCGGTAACGGAAATACAGAGGCTACTCAGCTCGGTGTTCAGCAGGCTGCGTATAATATCAACCTTGAGGATATCATAGGCGGTAACGGGGGCGTTGTTTTTGAATATAACGGAAAGACTTACAACTATGATTCATCATATTTGAGTCAGTACGACCATGCCGTAAGAACCTGTACACAGCAGGGAATGGGTGTTACGATAGTTCTTTTGAACCCTTATGTTCCGGGGGAAGAGTTCATGATCTCACCTTATTCAAGAGGTGCGCACTCACGCTATTACATGATGAACACATCAGAGGATGTGGGACTTGAGAATCTTGAAGCCGTAGTCACATATCTTGCATACAGATATAACGGCCAGAACGGATTTGGTCAGGTTGATAACTGGGTTATAGGAAATGAAGTAAATGCCAAGAACGAATGGAATATTGCGAATGTTTCCGATGAAATGTTGTATGCACAGCTCTATGCCGATGAGCTCAGAGTGTGCTACAATGCAATAAAAAGTAAAAATGCAAATGCACATGTTTGCGCAAGCTTTGATCATAACTGGACTTATAGGAATACACCTTCATATTTCTCGGCAAGAAGTCTTTTGGAGGCGATGAATGCGTGCATCGTTGCGCAGGGTAATTTCGATTGGGCGCTTGCTGAGCACCCTTACAATTATCCTATGGTTTGGACGGCGTTCTGGTCACCTAAGAACGAAGCTGCAGCTGCTATGGTAAGACATGATATCGATACACCTTATCTTTCCATGCAGAACATCGAGCAGCTTACGGATTATATGTGCCAGCCTGCGATGCGTAACACCAAGGGTGCGGTAAGACCTATTCTTCTTACCGAAGTCGGATATTCATCCACTCAGGGACAGGAAGAACAGGCATCGGCTATTGTCTATGCATATCAGAGAGCTATGACGAACCGATATATAAATATGATCGTCTTTAACAGACAGACGGATTACCCTGTTGAGGTTGCCGACGGACTTTCTGTAGGTCTTACAGGTCAGGACGGATCAAGGAAACTTGCTTTTGAGTTCTATCAGCAGATGAGCAGTCCCAATGCCGGAGCTTATATCCAAAGAGCTGCCGCAAATGCCGGAATCGCTGACTGGAATGCTGCTATGTTTGCAAGATAATCATAAAATGATCGGTATGGGAAATCGAATATGAGAATAATTGATTATTACAATTATATAGCTACGGCTGCCTGCGCTTTTATAGGCGCAGCAGCCGTTCTTATTTACAAAAAGGGTAAGAATGCGGATCTTGATAAGGATAAAAAGGCGGCGGAGATTTCAGCAAATGCAGCGCGCGTGATCTTGCTTGTGATAATGCTTATTGCGGCAGCAGTGCGCCTTATAGGCCTTGGAAGCGTGCCTGCGGGGCTTCAGCAGGATGAGGCTTCTCTTGGCTATGATGCCTTTGCGATAGCCAAATACGGAGTTGACAGAAACGGATTTCCATACCCGATTTATCCCATAACGTGGGGATGCGGCGGCGGAAGCCCGCTTATGATCTATATAAACGTCCTTACGATCAAATTGTTCGGAACAGGTGTGGTTAAACTCAGACTCCTTCCGGCAATTCTTGGCATCGCGACGGTCTATATTTTTTATCTGATATTAAAAGAAATAACATTATCTTATAAAAAATCTCTTTTCGGAGCGGCTTTTCTTGCGATATGTCCATGGCATATCATACTTTCGAGATGGAGCCTTGACAGTAATATAATGCCGTTTACGCTCGGGCTTTCCGTATATCTTTTTATACTCGGGATAAAGACCGGAAAGACCTATATTTACTGCCTTAGCGCCGCATCATATGCGGTATGTATGTACAGCTACGGCTCTGCGACGATAGTGGTTCCCGTTCATTTGCTTCTTATCAGCATTTATTGCCTGAGGAAAAAGATTATAAGTATAAAGCAGCTTGTTATGGCTGTGCTAACGTTTGTCATTGTTTTTGCACCGCTCCTTGTTTTCTATGCGGTAAATTACCTCGGACTTCCCGAGATAGTGACGGACAGCTTTTCGTTTAATAAGTTCACGGCGTCGAGGTCGGGCGAGGTATTTCTTAGATTTGATTCAACGCTTCCCGCTGCACTTTATGAAAATATAAGACAGCTCCTTATTACACTTACAATAGGCGACAACGATGAAATGCTGTGTCATTTTATTCCGGGATATGCGACGTTGTTTGAATTTACGTTCCCTATAACTTTTCTTGGAATTTTTCTCGGAGTTTTTTTGGGCAAAAAAGATATTGTAAATAAGACTTCTGAAAATATAGCTTCTGCAAATAAAGAAAGTGCGGAAGATACAAGTAAGATTGGAAGCGTGACTGATGAAGATAAGAGACTTGCTATGGATGCGGTGTTTGTGACGCTTTTGATCTCATGTGTGCTACTGGCAATCGGAATCAGATCTGATGTAAGCAGGATGGTAATGATATTCCTTCCACTCATATATTTTCTTGTAAAGGGAGTTTCTTTTATATGGGACAGGAAGAACACCTTTGCCTATGCTGTGATGGCAGTGATATTATTTGCGGCGGTATTATTTGTAAAAGATTATTTTGTAGGATTTAATGAAAGAGCTGAGAATATATTTATGCCCGGCTACGGCGAAGCGGCTAAGCGTGCCTATGAGATCGCGGGGGATGAAAAAGAGATCTATTCAACCTATGAGAACCTTTCCGCACCGTTTGTTCTTGCTCTTTATTATACCGACTACGATCCCGTCAAATTTGCAGATACCGTAGTATACAAAGATGAAACGGATGAATTTAGAGTTGCTGAAAGTTTCGGGAATTTCAGATTTGGACTTCCCGAAGATTATGCAGATTATGTCGGTAAAGATGCTGTACTTATACTTAGCGGTTCAGAGCTTGAGGCTATTGACGGAGTTCCGGATTGTACGGTAGAAAATTTTGGAAGATATTCAGTGGTATATGGTTCCGGCGAATGAGCGTGTTTAAAAATAGAACTGCTCCTTGGCATAGCCTTGGAGCAGTTTTGTTATGTTTATTTTTTAGATTTCCTCAGATGAGAGCTCTTCCCATTCGTCATAGAGTGCGGAGAGCTTTTCTTGTATATCGGTCTGCTCGTCTGTGAGCTTTCTGAGTTTTGCGAGGTCGGATCCGACAGCGGGATCGGAGATGAGCTCGGTGATCTCATTGTCTCTTGATTCAAGCTTTGCGATGTCTTCTTCACACTTTTTGAGCGCGGCCTCAATCTTTTTCCTTCTTGCCTTGGCTTCTTTTTGAGCTTTGTAATCGTTACTTCCCGATGACTGCGCCGTAGCTGCTGAAGGAGCGGAAGATGAGGCTGCGGGAGCGCCGATTGAGCTTGTGCCTGTATCAGATGTTCCGAAAGTATTCTGCATCTTTTCCTCGACATGCTCGATGTAATAGTCGTAGTTTCCGATGTAATTGACCATGCTCTTACGTGTGAGGTCAAGGATTCTGGTCGCTGTCTTATTTATGAAATATCTGTCATGGCTTACATAGAGAACAGTTCCCTCATAGCCTGAAATGGCAGATTCAAGGATTTCCTTACTTGTAATATCAAGGTGGTTTGTAGGCTCGTCGAGGATGAGGAAGTTTGCGTCGGAAAGCATGAGCTTTGCAAGACTGACTCTGCCTTTTTCGCCACCCGAAAGGTCGCCGATACGCTTAAATACATCATCGCCGGTAAAAAGAAATGCTGCGAGAGTATTCCTGATCTCTGTATTGTTAAGAGAAGGATATGCATCTTGAAGTTCGTCAAACAAAGTCTTGTTATCGTTAAGTACGTGGTGCTCCTGATCGTAGTAGCCTATCTCAACCTTGGTTCCCAGCGTAATCTTGCCGCTGTCTATGCTTTCAAGGCCGTTGATCATCTTAAGAAGAGTGGTCTTACCCGTTCCGTTGTCGCCGATGATTGCAACGTGTTCGCCTTTTTTTATCTCAAAGCTGATATTTGAAAAGAGCTCCTGACTTCCGAATGACTTTGAAAGATTATCGGCTTCAAGTACATCTTTTCCGCTTTCGCATGAGGGCTTAAGTGAGATTTTCATGCTGTCGTCGATAGTTGCGGGTTTATCGATGCGAACCGTCTTTTCCAGCATCTTTTCGCGGCTCTCGGCGCGCTTTATGGATTTCTCGCGGTTAAAAGATTTTAATTTGGCGATTACTTCTTCCTGATGCTTGATCTCTTGTTGCTGCTTCATGTAAGCGCTCCACTGAGCAAGCCTTTTTTGTTCTTTCTTAACGGAGTAAGCGCTGTAGTTTCCGACAAAGCTTGAAACAAGCGTGTTTTCGACTTCTATGACTTTGCCTACGATCTTATCAAGGAAGTATCTGTCGTGGGAGACGATAAGTACAGCGCCCTTGTAGTTAAGAAGATAGTTCTCAAGCCATCTGATCGAATTCATATCAAGGTGGTTCGTGGGCTCGTCGAGGATGATAAGATCGGGGGAGCTGAGAAGGAGCTTACCCAGAGCGACTCTTGTCTTTTGTCCGCCCGAGAGGGTAGAAATCTTCTTATCAAGTTCATCTTCTGAAAATCCGAGTCCTCTTGCAACGCCTGTAACTTCGCTTTGCCATGAATAGCCCGACATTCTCTGGAACTGCTCGTTCATGAAAGTGTATCTGTCCATGAGGCGTGTCAGTTCGTCGCCTGTAACGTGCTTCATTTCTTCCTCGGCGGCTCGAAGGTTTTCCTCGAGCTCGATGACGTGTTTTTTGACCTCCATGAGTTCTTCAAATATGGTATTCTCGGTCTGAACGTTCTGGTTCTGCGCAAGATATCCCCATGTCACGTCTTTTGAAAAAGTCACATCACCGCTGTCTGCCGCAAGCTGCCCAATTATTATCTTAAGAAGCGTTGTCTTTCCTGCACCGTTAATTCCGACAATGGCGGCTTTTTCATTATTTTCAATGTGAAAAGAAGCATCTCTTAAGATGTCTTTTCCGTCAAAACTTTTATTTATATTATGTATAGATAAGATCATGTTTTTTCTCCGAAAATTACATTTTGCAACACCACATTTTAGCATGCGGGCGCAGATATGAAAAGATATGCTTGATCTTGCTGTTTATTGAGAGCATGACAGGTGATAAAATATAGTTGTTTGCAAAACCATGAGGTTTTCTGAGAAATAACAGCAATTCGTATCAAGATATTTAAGAATATACGTGCAAGGGAGCGCACATGACACAGAAGAAAGACAAGAATGGATTAACTGAAAAGGAGTTCCTTAAGGATTATAAGGCGGGAGATTATGAGAGACCGTCGGTGACTGCGGATATTTTGGTGCTTGGAACAAGTGCAGATTTAAGGACACTTAAGATTCTCCTGGTGAAAAGAGATGAGCATCCGTATCTGGAGCAGTGGGCTCTGCCGGGAGGTTTTGTTCGCAAAGACGAAACCGCGTATCAGGCAGCAGAGAGAAAGCTTTCACAGGAGACGGGGCTTGAAGGCGTGTACCTTGATCAGATCTATACATTCACCAATCCGGCAAGGGATCCGAGAACATGGGTTATGACTATCGCATATCTTGCTCTGGTTTCCGATACAAGCGATGATGTGCTGCACGGAGTAACTTGCGCCGGCGATTATGACAGCGACGGCGGCGTACAGGACGCAGCGTGGTTTGATCTTGTAATCGACGCGGAGAGTATAAGCTTTATCAATGCCGAGAGGAACGTCGAGATCAGGTATTCCATCGAAAACAAGCGCTTTAAGAACGGCAGGATATATTATGAAAACTGGGTTTCCAAGCCAGCAAGCAAGGAAGAACTTGCTTTTGACCATATTGAGATAATCATAGAATCGATTCTCAAACTCAAAGCAGAATTTGAGCATACAGATCTTTCTTTCAATATGATAGGAGAGAAGTTTACGTTGCCGGATCTTCAGGCACTCTATGAACTTGTGCTCGGTAAGAAACTTTACAAGACAAACTTCCGCGCTATGATCGCTCCCAAGGTCGAAGCTACAGGCGCGAAGATGAAGTCTGTTTGCAGCAACAAAATGTCTGCTGAGTACAGGTACATAGGGTAAGCTATTGGCAAGAAAGTGGAAAGAAGTATGAAATTGTCGAATATAACGGCGGTTTCATACTTTTTATTTTTTATGTTGACAAAGTAGTAAAATGCTACTAATATATGTTTAAAGATAAAAGTAGCAAATAACTACTAATTTAAAAAGCGCAACAAACACAAATCCCTAAAGCAAGGAGGAGAAGTATTATGAAACTCAGAAAATTCAAACCAAACGATTATGTAATGGTTATCAAGAACGGAAAGGTGATCAAAGAAGGCTTGGGATTGTCGGTGTTTTACAACAACCTTACAACCAGCATCATGGTAGCCCCATCAACCGCATTTGACGGAGCGTTTGCATTTGATGATGTGGTCACAAGCGATTACCAGAGCGTATGCGTTCAGGGTGTTACGACATATATGATCACTGATTACAGCAAGGCTTCCAAGATGCTTGATTTCGCATATCAGACGAATGTTTCTACCGAGCAGAAAATTGCTGAGCAGATGGCTCTTTTGGAAAAAAGAATAAATAACATAATTAAAGCAATCGTAATCCGTGAAGTCAGCAGGAAGGATGTAAGGACGATCATAAGACTTGCGGATGAGATGGCCCAGACAATACAGGATGCGCTTACAAATGATGAAGCGATAGAAAAGCTTGGAGTAAGCATCGTAGCGATCAATATCCTCGGCATCAATCCAAAGACAGAGACAAGAAAGGCTCTTGAGGCAGCAGCCCGTGAGCAGATCTTAAAAGAACAGGATGATGCGATATATAAGCGCCGCAATGCAGCAATAGAGCAGGAACGCACGATCAAGGAAAATGAGATCAACACAGAGATCAAGGTTGCTGAGAAGGAAAAAGAGAAGGAAGAAAAAGAGCAGGAAATGAAACTGTATGTACAGCGCTGCGACCTTGACATGATGAAGGAACGCGAAGAAAGAGAACAGGAAATGCGCATGAGAGCTCTCAGAAGTGAACTTGATATGAATACTGAGAAGCAGGAAAAAGAATTTGCGTTAAAAGAGATGGCTGCAACCAAGAAACTTGAGATTGAGAACAAGGAAATGCTTGGTAAGCTTGAAATTGAGAATAACGAGATGCTCGGAAAGATTGAACTTGAAAAGAAGAACAGTGAGTACACCGCTCTTGAAGCAGAAAATGAGAGAGTAAAGGCAGACCAGCAGGCATATGCATTGAAGGCTCTTGTAGATGCATACAACAACCTGAATGTGGCTCTCGTCGAAGCTTGCGCAATGGCACAGACAGATCCGAGCACACTCATGGCTAAGGCATTCATGAACATTGGTGAGAATGCGGACAAGATCGGAGCGCTCAATCTTACACCGGATCTTTTACAGACTATCACAAACGGACTTGCACAGAAGAACTGATCGGTAATCTAACGAGATACTCATAAAACGGAGGTCACTATGGACAGGGGAATGAATAAGGTTGTTTTGATAAAACGCCGCACAAGATATGAAGAACTTAAGAGAAGATACAATACCGTAGAACAAGCCAGATTCTACATCGAGCACTTAGGTGCCGATTTCTCCGACTACGAAAGAGAAGATAAGACCTACAATGCGGCTCTTGAAAATATCAGAAACCTGATTCGCCCCTGTGCAAGGCTTCAGGAGATTGACAGAGAGTACCTCCCCAACATGATCTTTGGAAAAGATGATATCGTGATAGCGGTCGGTCAGGATGGGCTTGTCGCAAATGCCATGAAGTATATGGACGGTCAGCCACTGATCGGCGTAAATCCCGATCCCGCAAGGTGGGATGGAGTTCTTTTACCCTTTGAGACCGGAGAAATAGCAAAAGTTCTTCCGAAGGTGATTAATGGCACTTTTGATACAAAAAATGTTACAATGGGAAAAGTGGAGACTAAGGATGGTCAGGTATTATATGCGGTAAATGATTTCTTTATCGGAGTATCTAATCATACCTCAGCAAGATATAACATTAACTATCGCAACAGGGTTGAAAATCAATCATCATCGGGAATAATCATTTCCACAGGCTTTGGAATGACAGGTTGGCACAAGTCGATCATGGCGGAGTTTGTGGGAATAGCCAAAGCATTCGGGCTTAATTACGTTACCGAACTTCACGCGGACTGGGGAGCAAGACAGCTGATCTTTCAGGTAAGGGAACCGTATCCGAGCAGGTTTACGCAGGCGGATATAGTATTTGGAAAGATAATGGATAATGAGAAGTTGGTGATCACGTCAAACATGAGTGAAAACGGAGTTGTTTTCTCTGACGGCGTTATCGATGACACTATTGATTTCAACGCGGGAATGGAAATTACAATAGGTGTCTCGGACCGAATCGGAAGGCTCGTGACCGGTTAGGAGTTTATATGGGAATCAGCTTTGATAAGTATTTTGACTGTGACGGAAATATCAGGGAAGGAGTGCTCGGGGATGGCAAGTGGCTTAAGTTTCTGACTGAGACGGATAATGTCTATGTCAACGCAGAGCGACTTGAGAGTATCGGAAGTTTATCCGGAAAAGAGACTTTGATGTATGTAATGAGGACTCTTGATATTCTCGAAGAAATATCAAAGCGTGACGCACTTTCCAAAGAAGAAAAAGAAATTATAGAAACAACACTTAAATGGTCGGAGGTAGCAAAAGGCGGACTTTCCAAAGAGCGAAGCAAGTGGCGCGAAAAAGGCTACCCTTTAGATATACATAATATAGCATCAGCCTATATATACAGAGATGAGACGGGCGATGAAGGATTCATTTATACACTGATCAAGACTCACGGAGTAATTGGTCAGTGTATTCGTGGTGAGATCTCTGTTTCTGAAAATAAAGAACTTTTGGCTTATCGTGATGTCAAAGGTATTGATCTGCAAAGAATCTTGTTTGCACTTAATGAGTGTGTTATGAGAGCGGTTTCCGAGAATATCTGGAAAGAAAACAAAGTGAGCGTTGAATCTATGATCCGCGATATTGTTGCAGGTGAACTTAAAGAGTTTTCTGCGCAGTACAGATTACAGAGACTTTGCCCCTCTGAGATGGAGTTTTTTGATAGTGATGTTTCTTTTTTTGAAAAAGAAATCTTTCCAAAGTTTGAGCTCTGGTACTTTGAAGCCGCGCTCTCAAGCTTTGATATGGGCCAGATAAGGACAATCCTCACCAATATATTAAGGTCTGTAAAGGCATTGGGAAAAGAGGTCAAGCGCCTTAACTTTAAGCCTCTTTCCGACAATCTTTACTATGATTATGAGGAAAAGAAACATGTAAATGTATATAAAAAGCGCATTATCGAGAAATATCTTCTCGATGCGTCGGTGCAGAATGTCGACATTGAGGTAAAGGTAGAGAATAAGAGCGCTTTCGTTGATTTTAATTTCTCCAAGGTCTGCGAAAAACTTATTGAGTTCTGCGTGGAAGCCGAAAGAAGCGGACTTCTTACATTTGAAAAGAGCATAATCGTTCTCTACGATATGTTCGGATTCAGAAGAGATGCGTTTGACAGGCTTAACAACGAGGATAAGTATCTCAGCACCATGAATGATGTCACTTTGAGTACCAAGGACGGCATCATAGATTATGTTTCGGGAGAGAGCGTTGTTGACGTTGGTTCCGGCGGAGGAATCCTTCTTGATAAGCTTGAGAGCACGTTCCCCGATAAGCAGGTGATAGGAACCGACATTTCAACAAATGTCATAGAAACTCTTAATCAGAAGAAACATCGCGAAGGACATAATTGGAACGTTATGGTCCACAATTTTGTCGACGGTACCATGGAAAAAGAGGTAGGAAGCATTATCTTTTCCTCGATTCTTCATGAAATCTATTCATATACGGAAGGTGAAAACGGCAGATTCGATATCGAAAGTGTAAAACGCGCGCTTCAAAATGCCTATGACAGCCTTGGAAAAGGCGGAAGGATCGTTATCCGCGACGGTGTAAAGACTAAGGGAAATGCAGTAAGAAAGATAAGATTCAAGACTGCGGCAGGACTTGATTTCTTTAAGAATTATGTCAAGGATTTCAAGGGGCTAAAAGATATTCCCGAGGATAAAAAAGTTCTTTCGATTGATGATAAGACGTTGACTGTTTCGGGAGACATAAACTTCATAAGAGAATTTCTTTTCACCTATACATGGGGAACGGAGAGCTATGCGCATGAAGTTCAGGAGCAGTTCGGATATTTCACGCTGGATGAGTACAAGAGCTTCTTCGAAGAAGTGGGAGCCAAGATCATCGTGGCAAAAGAGCTTTTGGAACCCGGCTATCCCGATAATCTTGAAAGATATCTCGACCTTCTTGATGAGAACGGAGATGAGACGGAATATCCCTATTCCAACTGTATAATCGTGGCGGAAAAAATAAATTGACCTGAGTATACGGAATATTTATAATATAGCTTGATTGTACATTCAAAGGAGCAAAGCTGTGAAACGCTTATACATACCGTTTATTTGGGAACTTGTCTTGATTATCTCAACAATTATTTGGGAAAAACAGTCATTTTATTTTTTCTTTGTTTTTTACGTTGGACTGGTTGCTTACTTTTACTTCATAAATAAACAGTTCTCATTCAGGGAACTGCGCAGTAATTTTAACGACGTTAAAGCATTTTGGATCCCGGTAACGGTAACCGTTGCTGCGATGCTTCTGGCATACAGACTCCAGGAACTGATCATCGGCAGCTTGTATACCGAATATTACGACAGTATAGTTCATATACCCATCAGAAATGAACTTGCTCCGCTTCTTTTTAATTGCCTTATGTGTATGATCATTAAGCCTTTTGCAGAAGGGCTTTTTTACAGACAAGCGATTATTTTATTTGACAGTAAGAAAAAAACTGTACTTTTGACAATCGTAAGCCTTATGCTTTGCGCCGTAACAATGGCACATGGTCCGGTAGGAATATCGACATTTGTTATAATGGCGCTTCCTGTTACGATCGTCTATCTTATTACAAAGAATATATACGTTTCGGTAATGGCACATTTTCTCTTTGAGTTTTATAACACCGGATATGAGACCGTCTATACACTTGCACGACTTTATTACAGATAATGCGCTTTATGAAAAAAGCTGATTCTATCAGTTTTTATAGTCATTATGATGCAAAGGAGAAGTAAAAGTATGTTGGAGAAGTTATTCAAACTTAAAGAACATGATACTACGGTAAAAAGAGAAATTCTTGCAGGTATCACGACGTTTCTTACTATGGCATACATCCTTGCCGTAAATCCCAATATTCTGGGAACGGTAATGAATGCCAACGGTGTATTTGTCGCTACGGCGATCGCATCGGCAATCGCAACATTTATCATGGCTTTTTTGGCAAATTATCCTATCGGACTTTCCGCGGGACTCGGACTTAATGCATATTTTGCATATACGGTTTGTCTTTCGGAACTGGCATCCGAAGAGAATCCTTTTACGATCGCACTTACGGCGGTATTTGTAGAAGGTCTTTTGTTTATTTTGCTTTCTTTTTTCAAATTCCGTGAACAGATCATAAATAGTATTCCTCAGAATCTTAAATTTGGTATTTCTGCAGGAATCGGCCTTTTTATTGCATTTATAGGAATGCAGAACGCTCATATTATTGTGGCAAATGAGGCTACGGTTGTTGGACTCGGAAGCTTCAGCGACCTTGACATGGTGCTTGCGCTTGTCGGACTCATCCTTATCGCTGCACTTGTTCATTACAAAGTAACGGGCGGCGTTCTTATCGGAATCATCGGAACATGGATAATCGGTATGATTCTTCAGGCAGCAGGTATTTATACCGCGGGAAATCTTTTCCCCGATTTCTCACAGGGACTTCAGCTAGGAGCGATTTCAGAGACAGCGTTCAAGCTCAATTTCGGCTGGGCCGCATCTCATTTCATTCAGTTCCTTGCAATTACGTTCAGCTTCCTGTATGTAGATCTTTTTGATACGGTCGGAACTGTGGTAGGCGTTGCCGATAAGGCGGGCCTTCTTGATAAGGACGGCAATCTTCCGAGAGTCGGACAGGTATTCCTTGCAGATGCTGTTGGAACAACAGCAGGTGCCGTTCTCGGTACATCAACGATCACAAGTTTCGTTGAGTCAAGCGCAGGTGTTGCTGCAGGCGGAAGAACAGGGCTTACGGCACTTACAACAGGTGTTATGTTCCTTGTTTCAATCGTACTCAGTCCTTTGTTCCTTGCTATTCCTTCATTTGCGACAGCTCCCGCACTTATCTATGTCGGAATGCTTATGCTTATGAGTGTTACCAAGGTTAAGTTTGACGGAGACATAGCTGATTCGGTAGGTGCTTATCTTGCCGTTGTTATGATGCCTCTTTCATATTCGATCGCAACAGGTATCATGTTTGCGGTTCTTGCATGGGTAATCCTCAAGGTCATCGTTAAGAAGGCCAAGGATGTAAGCCCTGTTATGTGGATTGTATTTTGCTTATTTGTACTTAGGATAATAGCCCTTATTACCAACTTCCAGTGACGACATAATATTTAATGACTTCGGGCACCGCCAATGTTTTGTGACGGTGCCTGTTTATGTCATAGATTATTCTTTGATGAGAATGGAGAAAATGATGGTCAAGAAAAAAAGAAAATTTGATCCCAAGCTCATACTCGTAGGCATTGTAGCGATTTTTATACTGCTTACGGTAACGGGAAGCTTCTACTCCGTAAAGGAGCAGGAGCAGGCAATCCTTACAATGTTCGGTAAGGTTGTCAGAGTTGACACCGCAGGTCTTTATTTTAAGGTCCCTTTTATTCAGAGTGTTCATCACGTTGATATGACCACTCACGGTGTGGGAATCGGCTACACCATACAGGACGGACAGAATATTACAGTTGAAGATGAAGGAATCATGATCACTTCAGATTTTAACTTCGTTGACATCGACTTCTATCTTGAATACAAGGTAAGCGATCCCGTAGCGGCATATTATAACTGCGAGAATCCGGAAGTTGTAATGAAGAATATGGCTCTGTCATGCATAAGAAATACGGTTGTAAATTATCCCGTTGATGATGTTATCACAACCGCAAAGGGACAGATTCAGGCAGAAGTAAAAGAAAAACTTCAGGGTGAGCTGACAAATAAAGATATAGGACTTATGGTCGTAAACCTTTCTGTTCAGGACGCAGAGCCGCCTACGGAAGAAATCGTTCAGGCATTTAAGTCTGTTGAAACAGCCAAGCAGGGCAAAGAGACAGCTATAAACAATGCAAAGAAGTATCAGAGCGAAGAGCTTCCCAAGGCAGAAGCTACAGCTGATAAGATCGTTCAGGATGCGGTAGCCAAGAAAGAATCAAGAATTGCGGAAGCCGAAGGACAGGTTGCAAGATTTAACGAGATGTATGAGCAGTACAAGCTTCAGCCGTACATAACCAAGAAGAGACTGTTCTACGAGGCAATGGAAGATATTCTTCCCGAGCTTAAGGTCATTATCACAGACGGAAAGACTCAGGAAATGCTTCCTCTGGAAAGCTTTAATTCTGTTGAAGGAGGGGCAAAAGATGGAGACAACTAATAAAAAGGGTAAGATTTTCGGAATAATAATTGCTGTCATTGTTTGTGTAATTGCTTTTCTTGGATTGTCCGCAACTTATGTGGTTCACCAGAAAGAGTACATTGCTGTAAGGAGATTCGGTAAGATCATCAGCCTTGCAAAAGAGCCGGGACTTTATTTCAAGACACCTTTCATTGATGATATACAGTCGATAAGCGCACAGATTGTACTTTACGATATTCCTAAGTCCGACGTTATCACTAAGGATAAAAAATCCATGATAGCCGATACTTACGTAATATGGAAGGTTGTAGATCCCGTAAAGTACATCCAGACTCTTAATGCGATAGATGCAAGAGCCGAAGAGAGAATTGAGGCATCTGTGTACAATGCGACAAAGAATGCCATTTCTTCAATGACTCAGGACGAAGTTATCGAGGCAAGAGGAGAGCAGCTTACAAAGCTCATCTCGGATGAAGCAAATTCCGATATGACAGGATACGGAATTGAAGTCGTACAGGCTCAGATCAAAGCTTTGGATCTTCCCGACGACAACAAGCAGGCTGTTTATGAGAGAATGATCTCTGAGAGAAATAATATCGCAGCATCCTACACAGCTCAGGGTGATGCCGAAGCTCAGAAGATTCATAACGAAACAGACAAGGAAGTTGCAATTGTAAAAGCCAATGCCGAGAAAGATGCGGCTGTACTTGAGGCGGAAGGTGAGTCGGCATATATGTCTACACTTTCCAATGCATATGATACAACAGAAAAGTCAGAGTTCTACAGCTACATAAGAGGTCTTGATGCAATCAAGAAATCACTTGTGGGCGACAATAAGACACTTATTCTTGATAAGAACTCAGAGCTTGCCAAGATCCTTTACGGAAACTTTAATTAATTGAAAAAATAGGGAAAATGCTTATTGCATTTCCCCTATTTTTTTCTTGCATTACTCAAAAATATGGTGTATGGTACTAATATATCGAAAACGAAATATTCCGTAAGCAAACGCGTAATGTTACGCATTCGTTTGTTTATCCCACTTAATTATTTTAACCTTTATAGTTTTTGTCTTGCGATTGAGTGCGCAGAGGATAGGAGTTTAAATTTGAGAGAAAAATATGAAACATTGAAACTTAATGACCTTAGAGATATTGCTAAGAAAAGAGGAATCAAGGGCGCAACGGCTATGAAAAAGTCGGAGATCATCGATCTTATGTGCGAACTTGACGAAAAAGAGAAGAATACGACTGTGAGTGAACCGGAAGAGACAGCTGAGACTGTTTCAAAGCCTCGCAGAAAAAATATAGTGGTCAGATCTCAGAAGGAAGAGTTTGGTCATAAGAATGACAATGCCGAAGAGAAGGCTGAAAAGAAGGCAGATAAAAAAGCTGAGCCTGCAGCCAGAGAAGAGGCTGAGAACGAGGTGCTTGACGGCGATACTGCCGACGGTATCCTTGAGATCATGCAGGATGGCTACGGATTTATCAGATGTGAGAATTATCTTCCGGGTGAGAATGACGTATATGTAGCGCCGAGCCTTATCAGGAAGTTTAATCTTAAGACCGGAGATATCCTTAAGGGAACATGCAGAGCCAAGAAAGAGACTGATAAGTTTGCGGCTCTTCTTCGTCTTGATACTGTAAACGGATATAAGCCCGAAGTGGCAATGGGAAGATGGAATTTTGAAAATATGACACCTATTTTCCCTAATTCAAGAATAAGACTTGAACAGCCGGGAGCCAGCGTTGCAATGAGAATCATGGATCTTATCAGCCCCATCGGTAAGGGACAGAGAGGAATGATCGTATCTCCTCCGAAGGCAGGTAAGACAACGCTTCTTAAAGAAGTTGCAAAGTCTGTTCTTAAGAACAATCCTGAGATTCATCTTATCATCCTTCTTATTGATGAAAGACCTGAGGAAGTTACAGATATCAAGGAATCCATCGAGGGACCTAACGCAGAAGTTATCTATTCCACATTTGATGAGCTTCCTGAGCACCATAAGAGAGTTGCCGAGATGGTAATGGAGCGTGCAAAGAGACTTGTCGAGCATGGAAAGGATGTAGTTATCCTTCTTGATTCAATAACAAGACTTACAAGAGCATATAACATTGTAGTTCCTCCTTCGGGAAGAACACTTTCAGGTGGTCTCGATCCCGCAGCTCTTCATATGCCTAAGAGATTCTTCGGTGCGGCTAGAAATATGAGAGAGGGCGGAAGCCTTACAATCCTTGCAACCGCACTTATAGAGACAGGTTCCAAGATGGACGATGTTATCTACGAGGAATTCAAGGGTACAGGTAACATGGAAATGGTTCTTGATAGAAAACTTCAGGAAAAGAGAATTTTCCCTGCAATCAATATTGCGAAGTCAAGCACCAGAAGAGAAGATCTGCTTCTTGACAGAGAAGAACTTGCAGCAATCAATAACCTCAGAAAAGGCTTTAACGGCATGAAGGCCGATGACGCTGTAGATCAGTGCATCAACCTCTTCTCAAAGACAAGAAACAATACTGAATTTGTAAGAATGGTAGAGAAGCAGGTACGCTTCTGATAGTATCTAAATAATCTATGATCACCGGAGCTGGCATAAAGTAAACAGCCCGGTGATTCTTTTATTTCTTGCTACAAATCTCATATATAACTGAAATTGAACTATTGAATGGATGGAATGAAATTAGAACCCCCTGTCTAAAAATGCAGGTAGCGAAGAATGGACAGTGAAAAAACAGGGTATGTCCCTGTCTAAAAATGCAGGTAGCGAA
>NZ_FMUR01000003.1:0-200962 GCF_900101605.1 Butyrivibrio hungatei | reverse complement strand
AAAAACAGGGTATGTCCCTGTCTAAAAATGCAGGTAGCGAAAAATGGACAGTGAAAAAACAGGGTATGTTCCTGTCTAAAAATGCAGGTAGCGAAAAATAGACAGTGAAAAAACAGGGTATATCCCTGTCTAAAAACGCAGACAACGGAAAATAGACAGGGAAAAGGCAGAAGATAACCCTGTCCCAAAATGCAATTATTGTAAAAAAGATAGGATAACACCGAAAGATAAAGGGAAAACAAGGGAAGCAAAGAAAAATAAAGGAATACAAAGGAGAATAACGTTATATGAACAGCCTTGAAGAATTGTTAAAAAGGGAAAGAGACAGATTGCTCAGGATAAGCAGAATAGTTGAGGACAGGCTGACTGATGCACCGGATGGCTTTTTGAAAATAACTACATCCAAGAATAATACTCAGTTTATCTATTGCTCCGGCAATAATAAAAATTCCTATATCAAGAAAGATAAGGTGAAACTGGCTTATAAACTTGCTCAGAAGTCCTATGACAGCAAGGTGAAAAGGCTTGTTGACAGAAGACTAAAGCAACTTGCAACGATTGCTGAGGAATACAAGGACAACGAGATTGAGGATATATACCGGGAACTGCATCCTATTAGAAAAAGTATCGTAGAAGCAGTTGAGATTCCGTGGGATCAGCGAATCAAGAGATGGAAAAGTGTCCCTTATAACGGAAAAGATTTTGCGGATAATATACCTGTAATATATACAAAGAAAGGGGAACGGGTTCGTTCAAAGACAGAAAAGATACTTGCAGATTACTTCTATGATAATGGTATTGAATATAAGTATGAGTGCCCGTTGAAACTAAGAGGTATAGGAACAATATATCCGGATTTTACATTTTTAAGAAAGAGAGACGGGAAAGAGGTCTATTGGGAGCATGATGGTAGAATGGATGATCCCGGATACGCAGAGAAGGCAATTCAGAAGATCAATTCTTATATGTTAAATGGCATATTTCCGGGGGATAATTTAATATTATCCTTTGAATCCCAAAAAACAGTATTAAGCGATAAAATCATACAGGCACTTGTTGTGAAGTATGGATTAAAGAGCGAACTACCTGAAAGAAATACTTAGGGAAAAGCGGTAAGTACAAGGCGGAGACAATCGTCGATGTGGACATCGACGATTGACGACAACGCAGTACATGGATTATTTCATGAGTATTGTCTAATTGTCATCTTACCGGTACACTTGATGTCAACAACGGGATTATGTATAGCCAAAAACGAGCTGAATAACGGTAATCTTACCGTTATTCAGCTCATCAATTATCTTAGGATATTCAATGTACGAATTTAAATTCAAGCTTTCTTGCTGTAGTCTCTTTCGCCGAAGATGCCGGTTCCGACGCGGACGAAGGTTGCGCCTTCTTCGATGGCAACTTCATAGTCGCCGGTCATGCCCATTGAGAGAGTGTCCATGTGAACGCCGGGAATGGACAGGGAATTAACTTGATCTTTGAGCTCACGGAGACCTTTGAAGTATACGCGGTTTGACTCGGGATCCTCCGTGTAGGGAGCGATTGTCATAAATCCGCGGATGTTAAGATGGGGGAGAGTGCTGATCTCTTTTACAAAATCAATGGCTTCATCCGGTGAGAGACCGAATTTCGTATCTTCGTGAGCCATGTTCACTTCTACGAGAACATCCATTACAAGGTCGTGCTTTGCTGCCTGTTTCTCAATTTCGTCGGCGAGCTTTCTGTTGTCAACGGAATGTATCATGCATGCAACGCCGGGGAGATATTTTACTTTGTTGGCCTGAAGATGACCTATCATGTGCCATGAGAGGGGCTCTGTTATCTCGGCTGTCTTATCTCTTATTTCCTGAACTTTATTTTCTCCGAATACCGTGATGCCGCAGGCCATTGCTTCGCGGATGTCACTTACGGGTTTTGTCTTACTTACCGCTATAAGGGTTACGTCTTCTCTTTTTCTGCCGGCTTTTTCGCAGGCTTTTCTTATGTTTTTTTCTACATATTCAAGGTTTTCTTTTATCATCGGCCGCTCCTTTAATGTTGTTTATAACTCATAAACCGTGTTTTTCTTTATTTTTTGTATTTTATAGTATATCATATGATGTGATGGTGTAACACGATTCAAGTGGGGAAAAAAAGCATATGAAGGTTAGCGAGATCGCAAACGGATCAGAGGTAAAGATTTATGCGGCCATTAACGGACACTCGGTTGTTATCATGACTGAGGCTATTTTTGGTGTGAATGTTGGACTTCTGGTAAGACCGATGGAGTATTTCGGTAAGTATATTCAGTTTTTAGAACCATCCAATGTTCAGATTAGGAACAAGCGTGACGGACGCGTATACAAGTTCATGTCTACAGCAATTTCGCCCGTAAAGACAAGGTACGGGAATTTTCATTTGATCAGGTGCTCATCTATGTTGGAACCTGAGAACTCAAGAAGAGCGGAGCGTTTTTATATCGAAAAGCTCGGACTCATTTCTGTCAACGGAGATAATATGCAGCTTAGAAACTGCCTTGTCCATGATATATCTATGAGAGGAATTTCTCTTGTTGTAGACGATGACACAGAGTGTGTACCCGGAGATAAGATTGACGTAATGTTCAGGTACGGGGCAACACTACATAATTATGAATTAAGCACTGTAGTTGTAAGAAATTTTAAACTTGGCAAAAAAAATGCCGTAGGATGCAGCATATCGAATCTTAATATTGATCTCATCGGACTTTTAAGTTCGAAGAAGAATGAAAAACAGACGAAACTCGATGATGCTCCTGCGACCAATCTTAATCCTACAATTTCCGAACAGCAGCAGATTCTTGAAGTTGAAGAGGATGTTGCAAGGGATATAATTCCGGAGAGACCGGCGACCATTACCATAAGGTCGGGAAAACAGATGAATCTTAAAGACATGGAAGAAAGTACAGATTCAGATGATATGACAATTCTCCGTAAGAATAAGGAAAAGAAGATGGACGATGAAAGGCGTGAGATTGAGAGAATTCTCGATCTTAAAAATATCTGAGGAAATGCCGAACCAATCGGCATTATCTGTACCATTAAAGGGAAGACAGAGCAGTTGTTTAAGACAATAACTGCTCTTTATGCTGTTTACAGCAAAAAATATAGGGGTTAAAAATTGTGAAAAAGAGAAGTGTATTGACGCTTATGCTTGTTATTTCTTTGATCGTTACCGCATGTGGCGGAAAGAACGGCAAGAAAGCAGAAAGTGAAGCCGATAAAGGTGACATGGCTGTTGAGAGTACAGTCGATGGAGAAAAGGTGACTATCGATCTTGGAGGAGCGCAGCTTCGCTGGGATAATCTCGGAGATGCGGAAATCTCTGCCGAAGAATTTGAACGTTTTGACGGAGACGTGGTGCTTACAGCCTATTACAAGACCAATAATTATACGAAGGATTCGTCGCATGAAATTGGTCTGAGACTTAATTGGGACGATAAGTCATTCGGTGAAAACAGGAAAGTAAAAAAAGGAAAAGACAGCATTTCTTTTGAAATCTCAGAGGAAAAGAAAAATTCCATAATCGATGAAGGGTACGTATATGTGTACGGACATAATGTTCTTGTTGATAAAGTGGAGATCACCGGAAAAATGATAGAAGAAAGCGAGAGCTCCGGGCCGCTCTTTACCGAAGAGAACGGTCTTTTGCACGTTGCTGACGGAAAGCTTGTAAATGAAGCCGGAAATCCCATTCAGCTTAAGGGACTTGCAAACTTTTACTTAAGTGTCCAGCCGCAGCTTGCGCGAAAGAGCGTATTTAACAGAATGAAAGAAGAGTGGGGAGCCAATGTATTAAGACTTCCCGTTAATGTCGATACATCATTCTGGGGAACTCCCGAGAAAGGATATGCGTCCGGTTCCGATGAGGACAGGGCAAGGATCACGGCTACACTTGATAAGGCAATCGTTGCTGCAAGAGAAGCCGGTATGTATGCTATTGTTGAGTGGGTTGTTCTTGAAGAAGAGAATCCTTTGAAAGAGATTGAATATGCGAAGAAGTTTTGGGAATATGTTTCTTCGACATACAAGGATGACAAGCATATTATCTATGAGATCTGCAATGAGCCAAACGGCGAGGCAACATGGGATGATGTAAAAGAGTACTGCTCCGTGATCATACCTCTTATCAGAAATAACGATCCGGATTCGCTTATACTTGTCGGAACACCCGACTTTTCGGCAGATCTTTATGCACCTATGAAGGATCCGCTTCAATATGACAACATTATGTATGTTTTCCATGAATATACGGGACATAACAGTGAATTCGAGAGCGAGATAGAACAGATAGATAAAGCGATGGAAGCAAAACTTCCCGTGTTTATGACCGAGGTTGCGGGAACGGATGCCGAACAGGAAGACTATTATGATATGGAGACGATACAGCAGTGGATGCCTATTGTTGAGAAATATAATATAAGCTACATTGTATGGAAACTTGAAAAATATTCCGATTTTGACAGAGATGATGAATATTGGAATTATATGCGTGATTATATGAAGAATGACAGCCCGTAAAAGTTGGGAAATATTAAATATATATAAACGAATTTACACAAATATCGGGGGATAGTATAATATTCTTGTACGATTCAGCTTTTCTGAGAGGGTAATATATTGGATAAGATGGGACTGTTAAGTAAAGTTTTTGAAGCATTTGCGAACTCTTCGGAGAGCAGATATGTATTTTTATTTGATGTAGAAAAAAATATCTGTAGATTTTCCCGGAGTTGCGTCGATAGATTTGCTCTTCCCGGTGAGTATGTAGATAATGCCGGAGAAGTGTGGGCTTCTATAATTAATCCTGCCGACAGGTTCAGATTTCAGAAATCTTTACAGGATTTGTTCACCGGTAATACGAAAATACACGATATGAGCTACAGAGCGCTTGATAAGACGGGAGAGTATGTAGTTTGTTCGTGTAAGGGATTTCTTATTGATGACGATGAAGGTCATCCGGTGTATTTTGCAGGCACGATCGACAATCACGGAATTGCAACCGAATACGATCCCATAACAAATTTATATACAAGATATAAGCTTCTTAACGACCTCAGAGAATATCAGGAGAGAAAAGAAAAGTACAAGATCCTTATGGTCGGACTGTGCAACTTCCATGAGATCAACAATATTTACGGCTATGAAGTCGGAAATAAGGTGCTTAAAAACTTTGCTGAAAAGCTTATCGATTATCTTGACGGAGCTTTTGTATTTCATGCGGGCGGAACAAAGTTTGCAATAGTATCTTCTGTCTTTACCGAAGAAAAAATGTCTTCAATATACAAAGAAATATCCGAATATGCAAGAAATTCGATTGAGATAGAAGGCAGCAAAGTTGCGATAAATATCGGCGGAAGTCTCTCGGAAGTTAGAAATTTTGACGTTGATGTACATACGATATTAACGGGTGTGCTCCTTGGACTGGATGAATCAATTCACGAAAAACATGGAGAACTCGTTAAATTCGGAAATGACAATTATATAAATAACCATGACAGGATTGTTGTCATAAATACACTCAGAAACTGCATAAATGACGGATGCAAGGGATTCTACATGTGCTATCAGCCGATCGTCAACGCAAACACCGAGAAATTGGTGGGTGCAGAGACACTTGTGAGATGGAACATGGAACCTTTTGGAAATATCTCTCCGGGAGATTTTGTTGCATGGCTTGAAAACGATCCTCTTTTCTATGACCTTAGTTACTGGATCATGAAGACGTCAATGACCGCAATAAAAGAGAAGGTGTTACCGATCATGCCTGATTTCCTTCTCAACATAAATCTTTCATATATGCAGCTTGAAAGACAGAATTTCAGGACCGATCTTCTCAGGATAATCGATGAAGTCGGATATCCTCCGAAGAACCTGTGCCTTGAGCTTACGGAGAGGTGCAAGCTTCTTGATGAATCATTTTTGAGAAATGAGATGATCTTCCTTAAATCAAAAGGAATCAAGATCGCACTTGATGATTTCGGAACAGGTTTCTCGGCGCTTGAACTGCTTATAACTTTGCCTATAGATGCGATAAAGATAGACAGATCTTTTGTCATGGATATCGAGAATGTAAAAGAAAAGCAATATGTGGTTGATGCGATTCTTGCATGTGCAAGGAATATGAATATAAGCTCGACGATTGAGGGAATTGAGACCGTGAGCATGAAAGAGATAATGAAGAATTACGGTGCTACGTCTTTCCAGGGATATCTGTATTCCAAGCCGGTTGTAATTGATGAATTTGTAAAGCTGTTACAAAAGTAATGTTACTGTTGTAAGTGTTCAGAAGTGGGCGAAGCATATGATGCGGACAGTACCTTTATCGAAGAGTTTATCGTTGGATCAATTGAATCATCTTACCGACACAGGACATATTTTTATTACACCGTTTGCTTTGAACAGAACTGCGTATATCGTGGTTAATCAAAAACCGTTTATGGTTATTGTTACGGATATATCGATTAAGGGAATACAACTTAGCGGAGCGTGGTATACGTGGGACGACCTTGAGAAAATGGGTGGAGTGTACGAATCGGAATTTGATGCGCTGAAAGCTATAGCGGATAGAGGATAAATTGCGGAAGTCTTATAATGAGACTTCCGTTTTTATATCATAGAATTATTCCTAATTTAGAATAATTATTTATAAATATTGTATAAAAAAGTGTAATTTCGTGGGCATTATTCAGAATTTCGTGATAAAATTATGACTATGTACGATGATTGGAGGTCCGGTTTTGACATACGTCTTTTATTACGTTGAAGCACATCTTGCATGCATATTTCTGATGGCCTTTCTGCTGTTCAAGATCAGAAAGGGTGTAAATAAACAACTTTCACAGATTTATCTCGGTAATCTGATAATAGTACTTATAGCATACTGTTTTGCGGAAATCTTTTGGGCTTTGGTAGACGGCGGTTACTTGGGCTCATCCAAAACTCTGTTATATTTATCTAATGTTTTCACATACCTTTTAATAAATGTAGCTGCGTATATTTGGTATATTCTGTCAGAAATTATGCAGAAAGAGAAGTATATTGAGAGTGATCTTACAAGGGTATTTATAAGTGTGCCGGTTTGGATATCGGCTCTTTTGTGCGTGACTGCATACAGAACAGGTCTTGTTTACTACCTTGATGAAAACGGTAATCTCACGGGAGGAAAACTGTATCTGATACTTATAATCGTTCCTTTCGGATACCTTCTTGCGGCGTCGATAAAGGCTTTGTCACGTGCGTTCAGCAAGGATAGATATGCAGAGAGATATATCTATTTTATGATCGGTATATTCCCGATAACGCCTATTTTGCTTGGAATATTGCAGGCAATGTATTGGAGAGTTCCGTTTATATGCTACGGAAGCCTTGCTGCGGTTTTGTATGTATACATAACTTATATGGATAATCTTGTGTCTATAGATCCTCTGACACAGATAAATAACAAGAATCAGATGTATAAATATCTGGTACAGAAAATGAGAAATCAGAATCCGGGGCTTTCTCTTTTTATGCTGATCATAGATATAGACAGATTCAAGTCTATTAATGATACTTACGGTTACAGCGAAGGTGACAAGATCCTTGTCAGAGTTGCAAATGCCGTTAAGGATGCATGTCAGGGCCCGAGAAGCAGATTTTTTATCTCAAGATACGGTGGAGATGAGTTCGTTGTTGTTGCTGAGATGGCATACAGAGCGGAAGCGAGCTGGCTTGCCGATCAGATCAAGAATAACGTAAAAAAAATTCCCGAACTTACCGGATGTGCTTATGACCTCTCGGTAAGCGTAGGAATTGCTCAGTACGACTATGAAGCTCCTATATCCATTCAGTCATTCATTGCAAGGGCAGATTCGGATCTGTACAAGCAGAGAAAACTGAATAATTAAAAATCTTTTACTAAAAGAGCGAGGAAATAAAGTTGATCGCAAGGCCGGCGAGGACAAATCCTGCCAATATGGCGATCGCATAAATAAATTTCATTCTTGCCATGGCATACTCCTTTTAAAATATCATGCTATAATTATATTGTATCTTTTTTGGGGATACAACCGAAATGACATGTACATCTGAATATCAATTCAGGATTGGAGGGAGTATGAAGATTTACGTTGCCGGTAATGTGTCCAGAAGTGGGGATGGATCGCTAGATCATCCGTTTATGACTATTTCGGAGGCCGCTGATAAAGCCCGCCCCGGAGATACGGTCGTAGTTGCCCCGGGTATATACAGAGAGTGGGTTAAACCTCGAAATTCGGGAACGGAAGATAAGCGAATTACATATTTAAGTACAGAACATGGAGGAGCCGTTATCACAGGCTCTGAGGAGATAAAAGGCTGGGAGGCTTTTGAGAACGTCTGGCGTGTCAGAATACCTAACAGCTATTTCGGAGATTATAATCCGTTCACAACATTAGTTCACGGGGATTGGTTCATCGATGATCCCAAGAATCCATCGCACACAGGAGAGATATATTTAAACAAAAGGTCCATGCTTGAAGTATTTGACCTTTCTTTTTGTATGCATCCACAAAAGGATAACAGGTCATGGGAGCCGGACTATACCGAGTATGTGTGGTATACGGCGCAGGAAGATAACTTTACGGTTATTTACGCGAACTTTATGGGCAAAGACCCCAATTATGAAAATGTAGAAATCTCGGTCAGAAGGTCATGTTTTTTCCCGGAGGAGACCGGAATAAATTACATTACCTTAAGAGGATTTTGCATAACAAGAGCGGCTACTCAGTGGGCGCCACCGACCGCTTTTCAGGAAGGAATGGTCGGCCCCAACTGGGCAAAAGGCTGGATAATCGAAGATTGTGAGATCTCAGAGTCGAAATGCAGCGGAATCAGTCTCGGTAAGTATTTCCAGAGAGGAAACAACAATAAGTGGTCAACTTATAATTTGAAGATCGGATCGCAGACCCAGAGAGATACCGTGTGTCAGGCGGTAAATGAAGGCTGGGATAAAGAGACGATAGGATCTCATATTGTAAGACGATGTGATATTCACGACTGCGGACAGACGGGAATTGTCGGTCACATGGGCGGTGCTTTCAGTATTATCGAGGATAATCATATCCATCATATCAATATAAAGCACAACCTTGCGGGAGCGGAGATTGCCGGTATCAAGCTTCATGCCGCGATAGATACCTGTATCAGAAGGAATCATATCGATCATTGTACGAGGGGCATCTGGCTTGATTGGGAAGCTCAGGGAACAAGAGTGTCGCAGAATTTTTTGCATGACAATATTCCGCCGAAAGGTACTATAATAGAAAATGGATTGTCTCTGGGAGAGGATGTTTTCGTAGAAGTCTCTCACGGACCGACGCTTCTTGATCACAATCTCTTTTTGTCAGATATTGCAGCGAGGATATCGACGCAGGGAATAGCATTTGTCCATAATCTTATCGCGGGCTCTTTTACATATGTGGGAGAGGGGTGCGGAGATATGAGTAAAAAATTCCCTTCACCGAGATTTACGCCGTATCATGTTCCGCATTCGACCAAGATTGCGGGATTCATGACGATCCTTCACGGCGATGCGAGATTTTATAACAACATTTTCATTCAGAAAGAAGTGAGAAGAGATCTTGTGGATTATTGCGTTGCACAGAATTCGGATACCATGGATAAAAATAATTTTATCTGCGGAACGATCCCTTACAACGAGTATCCTCAGGCTTCTGAGTATTTTTCACGCTTTGGAAAGAATGTCATAAAAGAATACGGTTCTACGGATCCTTATTACGACAAGCTTCCGGTGTATTTTGGCGGAAATGCTTATTACAACGGAGCAAGAGCATGTGACCATGAACCTGCGGCGCATGTTGACAAGGATCATAAGATCAGTATTTATATTGATGAAAGCGACGGAAGATATACCATTCATACCAATCTGTACGAGTTCCTTCCGAGGGGACTTGCAATGCCTGTCAATTCCGAGGTGTTGGGACTGGCCTTTGAGCCTGAGCAGCGATTTGAAAATCCTGACGGAAGCAGTATTTCTTTTGATCGGGATTATTTCGGAAGAAAGAGGGGAAGATTCCCTGTTTCGGGACCGTTTGAGGAGTGCGGAACAGACAGGTTTACGGTACAGACTCCGGATGACGCCTCATCCAAGATCGGTCATGAAGAGAAGATAAGAATCGAGGATAAGTGGAAGGCAGACTTAAGCGGCGCTGAGTCTGACGTTACCGAGATTAATGCAAATATTGTGCTCACAGGCGGAATGAATGCCGTAATAAGCTTCCCGTATGACGGAGAGCTCTTTAAAGTGAGCGATATGTTTGTAAAGGGAAACGAAGTCTGGCTCTACGACAGTTTGGCGGAAAAACTGGTAGAACTTGACTGCGAGTACGGAATTTATCATAATATCAAGAAATGGTCCATTGGTGCGCTTCAGTCTCTTGATATGAGCGAGGATGCAAATGCTGAAGGGCTTGTGAGAACCGCGGGAACGCTGTTGTGCATACTTAATAAGAGTCTTGCGCATGACGCTGCGGACACCTGCGAGACAATACAGAACAAGGTGAACGAAGGACTTGGTGATAGGGCTATAAGTATGAGATTTACGCCCAAGAACCTTAAGTTCATCAGAGGGAAAAAATTTATTTCTCTTGAGGATGTACTTTACAGGATAAGTAGGGGTACTATGGAAGTTGTTACCGAGAGAGTCGAACACCTAAATTAACTTAAATTTGAGGATAGAGTTTTTAAATGAATAAAAGCAGCAACTGGTATAAACTCGATAATGCGGCTAAGATTGTTCCGTCAACCGCACGAGGAGCAAATACACGAGTTTTTAGGATAACTTGTGAGTTAAAAGAGAATATTGACGGAGAGATACTTCAAAGAGTGCTGGATGAGACAATTGAGGAGTTCCCTTTTTTCAATTGTGTGCTTCACAGAGGTCTTTTTTGGTACTATCTTGAAGACAGCGATCTTAAAGCGGTTGTGGAAGAGGAGAAGACTCCTGCCTGCATGCCACTTTATTATCCGGGAAGAAAAAATCTTTTATACAGAGTAAATTATTTTAAAAAGAGAATAAATCTTGAGATGTTCCATGTGCTTGCGGATGGAACGGGGGCGTTTATGTTCTTTAGAAGCCTCATTATACGATATATTCAGGAGAAACATGGAATTGATGCAGATATCAAGCCTGTGGATGAGTTTTCTCTTGAAGAAAAGAATGTGGACGCATTCGGAGATTTTTACAGCAAGCAAAAAGGTCTTAAACAGTTAAAAGAGATGTCTTCGGTGAAAGCGTATCAGATCAGCGGAGAAATCGACAATGACCTTCTTCCGCATCTTGTTGAGGGAACGGTCTCCTCTTCAAAATTCTATGAGGCGGCCAAAGCGCACAATACGACGGTCGGAGTTATGTGCGTTGCAGTCTATATAAAGGCTGTTCTTATGGGAATGAACAGGATTCAGAAAAGAAAGCACATTGTTGTGAGCGTTCCCGTAAATCTCAGAAACTTTTTTAAGAGCGGAACGGCAAGAAACTTTTTTGGCGTTATAAGTATCGACTACAATCCGGCTAAGTGCGACGGCGAGCTTAATACAATAATTGATTTTGTTGATAAGAGTTTTAAAGAAAAGCTCTCGCCCGAAAGCATTGAGCAGACGATGAATTCCTATTCTGCTTTGGAGCATAACATAGGAATAAAGGTTATTCCGCTTCCAATTAAAAATATCGGAATCGGATTTTTTGACAAAAACGCGAAGAGGGGCATCACAAGCTCGATGTCCAACCTCGGACAGATTAAGATGCCTGATGCGGTTGCGGATTATATAGACAGATTCAGTGCATTCATGACTGCACAGTCGCAACAGATCACAGTCTGCTCATATATGGATAAAATGGTATTCGGAGAGGTTTCACCATTTAAGACACACAAGGTAATGCTTAATTTCTTCAGGTTACTTACGGAAATGGGAATGGAAGTGGAACTTGGAACCAACGACTACGATGAGGAGCAGTGATTTATTATGCAGTATTGTCCAAAATGTAAGATAAAGATAAGGGGGAAAAAGACCTGTTGTCCTATGTGCCAGGGACCTTTGAAGGAAGTTGAAGGCGGCGAGGATGTAACAGCTTCTTTTCCGACTCTTAAAAAGAAAAAGATGAGTCACATCACAATAATGAAGATGACAACGTTCATTTGTGCCGTGCTTGAGATAATCTTGATTTCGCTTAACATAATGATGGGAGAAGCGGTTTCGTTTTTGGGGCCGATTTTTCTTGGAATTCTGGGAGCGTGGATAGCAGTTCTCGCAACGGTTTATTTCAGGAACAATATCCTTAAACTGATAACGTGGGAAGCCATAGTTGCGATAATCGCAGATATTTATATCGATTACAACACAGGTTTTTACGGCTGGAGCATAGATTGGGTCGTGCCGATCACACTTATGGCACTCGGCGTTTTGACATTTGTTATTGCTATTTGCATAAAGCTTAGATTTGACGAATACATTTTTTACCTTTTATTTGACCTTATTATGACTGTATTACAGATAATATGCGTCACAAAGGGAATCACAAAGAATTTCTGGCCTACAGGCATCAGTATCATGCTTTACATGATCCTTCTTGCAGGCGTACTTATATTCAGATTCCGCGACCTTAAAAAGGCTTCGGAAAAAATGTTCAACATGTAGAATTGCGAGAGCGACGAAGTTGCGGAGCAATTCGTATATCATGCATTTTGCCATTAATTATTTTCATGGGGAGAATATGCGTTTAAGAGACAGAACCGCAAAAAAGAATATAAAGCACGGAGTGGTTTTTGCAGCTAAGTTTGGCGACTTTGTCGAGAACAGGCTTGAAAAAGCAATAGTTCAGCGAAATCACCTGGCGGAAGAACTCCCTGAGAATCCCGAAAAACTTAAGTGGTACAGAGTGTCTTTGGAAAACGGTATTTCCGGAGACGGCTCCGAATACTATATTTATGTGAAGATAGGAAACCCTGATAAACTCTGCATTTTCTTTTCGGGCGGCGGAGTTGCATGGAATGAATATACGGCGGCAAGACCTGTCACGGGGGCTAAGCTCGCCGCCGGACTTCCCAACTATTATTGGAACAATCTAAGACCTGTTACCCAGATTATGAATATAAACTTCGGGATAACAGATGTATCTTCTGAAAAAAATCCGTTCAGAGACTGGAGCTTTGTTGTTGTAACTTACGCAACGGGCGATTTCCATGTCGGTAACAATGAGTATCCGTATGTCTCTGAGGACGGAAAGGACGAAATCCTTCATTTCCACGGATATACAAATTTCCTTGAGAGTATGAAGGTTGCAAAAAGACTTTTTCCTTCACCTGAAGAAATCCTTATAGCGGGAAATTCTGCCGGTGCTTTTGCAATTCCGGCTCTTTCGGGTGAGATAGTGGACGACTATTATCCGGAAGCAAAAGATATAACTCTTTTTTCCGACAGCGGACAGCTTCTTTATAACAAGTGGAGAAGCACTGCGAAGAATATCTGGAAGACCAAAGAAGAAATCTGGAAGAGCATTAACACCGAGAATATCACTCTTGATTGGTACAGAGCTCTTTATGCAAAATACGGTGACAGATTCAGGTATCTGTATTCGAGTTCGGACAGAGACTTCCTGCTTAGCGCCTACTACAACGACATTATAAATAAGCAGTACAAGACAGATCAGCAGGTGCAGGAAGAGTACAGAAGACAGCTCATTGAGATGGTTCATGAGTTAAAAGAACTTAATCCGTCGTTCGGAATCTTTATAAACAACTGGAAACTTCCACTTATAACGCAGGGCGGGACAGTCCATACGAGCGTAAGAGATATGCAGTTTGCAAGCTTTACGCAGGATGGAGTGACTATGGCTCAGTGGCTTAAAGATGCTGTTGACGGTAAGGTTTATGATGTTGGGATGGAACTTCTTGAAGATAAAAAATAAGCAATCACTGCAATTTTCGCAGTGACTGCTTTTTTTCGTTATCTACAAAAAGTTATTTTACAAACTTTGTTCGTGCAGCACCATAACCACTGAGGTCATCAGATGATGCAATTTCAAGAGTCATGTTTGTTGTAGATGCACCTTTGAGTTTGAATGTTGAATTACCGCCGGCGCTCATCTTAACGTTTGACATGTTTTGATTTACTGTATTGCCGCTACTGTTTTTACCGCATTCTTCAGAATATGCTTTTGCAGAGTCTGTTGCGATAAAGATGTTCTTCTGGATCTTATTGTTGCTGTTATGAGCATTCTGGATACGTAAGCATGCACTTTTTGTATTATAAACTGTATTGTTATAAATCTGGTTGTTTGCTGCATCTCCATTATCATCGGGATCTGAACCTCCGATGCAGATACCTGCCCATCCGTTGTTATTTACAAGGACATTGTCGTATACTTTAACACCTGTGACGGTCTTTTTCTTATGTTCGCTTGAGACTTCAATGCCAATGTCTGCTCCCTGAACGTAGTTGTTGCGAATATTTATGTCACATCCGCCGTCAACATAGATTCCGCCTGCGCTTATATCACCGCCGTATGCATTATTGTTTTTGGAAGAAATGTTTACAACGGTATTTTCACTGATCTCACCATTGCGGGCTCTGTCTTTTTCGTTATTTTTGTCACGCTCATATCCGATTGCGTCGATTGCGATATTATCGCAGTCATGTATGTAGTTTTTGAATATATTGAACTTATCGACATTTCCGTTTACAACAAGAGCTTCACTCTGACCTAAAGTAAGATTGTATAATTCGCAGCCTGTTATCGTTACATCCGTAATAGGTTTGCTTGGACTTGTTCCTGCGATGATTCCGTGCGCATTGTATTCTTCGCTGTCGTCGGTGTATACAACACCTATGTCATGAACCTTGCAATTAGAAATTGTAACGTGATTTGAAGGTCCGTCAATGTCGATTGCCTTTGGACATACTGAATCAGAAGGCCCTTTGATCTTAAAATTGGCAAATTCAAGATTTGAGATTTCTATGTTATCACCTTTTATATGTAAAAGTGCCTCGCCGTCTTCATCAGGCTTAACGGTTTGTTTGTTTCCGTCGTTTCCGATTACGACACCGTCTTCGCCGACGATTTTAATGTTATTGGTCGAAACATTTATTTTTTCAGGGTAAAGTCCCGGATAAACTTTAATCGTATCGTTTGCGGAAGCTTTCTTTACGGCTTCTGAGATCGTTTTAAATTTTTTATCTTCCTTGCCTATGATAACCGCGCATTGCTTTAAGCCATCTTCAGCATGTATATCAATTGATAAAACCGGGAGAGTATTTGATACTGCAAGTGAAATTAACATTCCTGCAACAATAAAACTAGACTTTCTTTTCATGTTATCACCTTTCTGTTGTTGATTACTATTGCACTGCTGCGTAAAAAGCACAACTGATCGATCAAGCAGTGCTTTGACTCAGTACAATGTAAGTTTAAATTCTGTTTAACAAATTGTAACATGCAAATGTGAAAATTCTGTTTCCTGAAATAAATAAGAGACTGTCGCACTAATTTTGATATGCTTACTGTTTTGAAAAGTATAAAAACATGGCGATTTACCGTTTGCTAATTTATGGATACCGCTTAAAACAGTTGCCGTTTTTTGTTATTCTTACGTTGTTTATGCCCATAATGATCCAGAAGGTGATTGATTTTGTAAATGAGGGAAATGGCGTAAATTTTACAGATGTATTGTTATGGCTTTATGCGGTACTGATATTGGCGCTTATATATATTTTGACGGTCTATCTGTCAGGAAAAAAGAAAATAATATTTGCAAAATTGCTTGATAAAGAGATAGGTGAGAATCTCTTTTCACATATGTTGAAGTTGCCATTAAAGTTTTTTGAATTGAGATCTCATGGAGATATAATATTCAGAATACAGAGTCTGTCAATAATAAGAGATATGTTTACACAGAGAATTATAACTTTTCTTATGAATTGTGGAACGTTACTTGTTTTGCAGGTTTATCTTATTGTTGTGTCACCATATATTGCTATTGTTGCATTTTCTTTTGCGGTGTTTTGTGGTTTTTCCATTATGTATACCCGAAGAAAGATTCTTGAGACGAATCAGGCGGAGATAAGTACGGCAAGTAAGCTTCAGACCATTCAATCTGAACTTGTACATTCAATCGCAAATATCAAGATAAGCGGTACAGAGGATGATATCTATAAAAAATGGAAAGAACATTTTAACAGAAATTTGGACAGGCATGTTGAAACTACTGAAAGAAGCAATATTCATAGTACGTTTATTGCTTCTTTTAATCAGATTGTACCTATATTGATATTGATGTTGAGTATGTTCTTTTATGTTAATGGTGAAATCAGCATAGGTGAGGTGATTGCGCTTTATTCTGCTGGTAACACTTTTATGGCGGTATGTGTACAGATTTTTTCATCTATGGATGATTTTCTTCTTTCAAGCCAGTATTTGGAAAGGATTTATGAGATTATTGAAGAGAGGGAAGAGGATTATCTATGTGACGGTAAGGAGATTACGTGTAATGGTAGCATTGAATTAAAAAATGTATCTTTTGCTTTTACTAATCATTCAGAACCTGTATTAAAAGATATTTCAATGAAAATTATGCCTAATCAAAAGATTGCTATAGTTGGCGCTTCGGGATCTGGAAAATCAACTCTTGGGAAAGTGCTTTTGGGAATATATGCGCCTACAAAAGGCAACTTACTATATAATTCTATCGAGTTTAGTGAATTAAACAAGAAAACTCTTAGAAAGCAGATGGGAGTAGTGCCTCAAGATGTGATCTTATTGAATGATACAATTTACAACAATATTGAGATGTCGAGGGAAAATATTACTCCGGAGATGATAGAGCGAGCTTCTGAGATAGCTCAAGTAAATGGTGAAATTGAAGAAATGCCAATGAAATATAATACGATTATTTCTGATATGGGAACCAATATATCCGGGGGGCAGAGGCAAAGAATTGGATTTGCAAGGGCTATAGTCAATAATCCAAATGTTTTGCTTTTGGATGAGGCAACCAGTTCTTTGGATACAATAAATGAAAGCAGAATTTCTGAATATCTAAAATCTATAGGTTGTACCAGGATTGTTATTGCTCATAGAATATCCACTATAGTGGATGCGGATGTTATTTATGTAATGAAGGATGGAAGAATTGTTGAACAAGGAAACCATAAAGCGCTTATGAAGAAAAATGGCGTATATACGAAACTTTATGATAATCAGATTATTGAATCGGATAAGGCTGCGGTATAAAGTTAAGTGCCGTTTGTATGTGGTTAAGCGCCGTTAGTAGAATTAAAGGGAATAAATGAGCTTGAGTAATTATAATAGATATATTAGCAACTCTGTAGCGGTGAAAACATTATAAAAGGGGGGAGATAGTCTACCTCTTTTATTTGTATATGATTTACGAGGAGGAAGAGTATGGAAAAAAAAATGTTAGAGCTAAGAAATTTGCACAAAACTTATTGTACAAAAAAAAGCAATGTAAAATATGATGCTTTGAAGGGTATTAATTTTGAGGCAGATGACGGTGATTTCATAGCTATTATGGGGGAATCTGGGTCGGGGAAAACAACTACTTTGAATATAATAGCTTCATTGGATGTTCCAACAAGTGGTGAAGTTATTATTGGTGGATTAAATATTTCGAATATGAAGAAAAAAGAGATATGTGCATTTAGAAGAGAAAAGCTTGGGTTTGTGTTTCAGGATTTCAATCTTTTAAATTACTTTTCAGTTAAGGATAATATAGCTTTTCCGCTTGTGCTTTTAAATACAAAGAAGAAAGAGATTGATGAAAGGGTTAATGATATTGCTGAAAAAATAGGTATAACAAAGCTATTGGATAAATTTCCTTATGAAATATCAGGTGGAGAAAAGCAAAGAACAGCGGTAGCAAGAGCACTTATATGTAATCCACAGATTGTATTGGCAGATGAACCTACGGGAGCATTAGACTCAAATAATTCAGAACAACTGATGGAATTGTTTAAGGCATTTAATAATTGGGGGCAAACAATAGTAATGGTAACTCATAGCATTAAGTCGGCTTCAAAAGCAAAAAGAGTTTTGTTTTTAAAGGATGGAGTTATTGGGAATACGTTGGATAAAGGTGAAAAGGATGATATTGAGTTTGAGAAGGAAATAGCTTCATTTTTATATAATAGCGGAAAGGAAAGCCACTATGAAACAGTTTTTTTGGGCAAGAATAGCATTTAAAAATATTTATGAGAATAGAAAATTACATACAGCGAATCTGATTGTCAGTGCTTTTACGGTTATGACGTTATATCTGTATATTTTTATGGCGACAAATCCGGGGCTTAAAAATGCCAAAGGGTATTCGGCATTAGTGCTTATGCTGTATCTTGGATGCGTCTTTTTATCATTGATCACGTTGGTGTTTAAAAACTATACCAATAGGATATTTGAGAAGAGAAGACGTAAAGAGATGGGACTTTATGCAGTCTGGGGACTTGAGCCGGGGCATATAAGTAGTATCCTTGCATATGAAGCATTGTATATATATCTTGCATCGATATTTGCGGGACTTTTGGTCGGAGTGATACTTCAAAAATACATATATGAATCATTGTTTGTTTTGATGAAATGCAATGCGCAGTATGAGACCGGGTTTGATCTTAAAAATGTATGGATCACAATGATAATTTTCTTTTTTATTGACGCAATAATTCTTTTAAAGAATATGAGAAACATACGCGTTCAGAATGTGATCACTTTATTAAAAGATGAGAACTCGGATCAGGTTGTAAAAAAGCTCAGAACTTCGGATATTGTAAAAGGAATTATTGGAATTGCCATGATCGCGGGCGCATATATCTATGTGAATGTGATCGATGATTTTGTAAACAGCATATCAACCATATTCATAGCACTTGTCATTATCTTTTGCGGAAGCTATCTTGTGATATCCTGTCTTGTCATAGCGATTGAATTTGCGCTTAAGAAAAGGGATAACATTTATTATAAAAATAGATTTTTTACAACAATAGCAAAGCTTATAGCAAGGACCGGAAACAATGCGCTTTCTCTTGTTGTCATAAATATTCTTTTTTCATGTGTGGCTATAGGCGGTGCGACCACTGTTTCCTTATATATGGGAACTGACAGGCAGGCAAGTGCGGCTTTTAAAGTTGACGGAGATATAATTACAAAACAAAAAGAAGATCGGGATGCTGTTGAAAATATAGTAAGGAATGTTGCAAGTAAAGCGGGCACTGAAATCGAGATTCTTAGAGCATACGACGAATATGCGTTTCCTACAGTATTTGATGAAGCAAAAGGCAGTTTTTCAAATGATAACGTACCCGTAAGAACGCTTCCGGATATTCTGTGTTTTATGGATCTTGATGATTTTAATAAATATCAGAATGCAGATTTGTCACTAGAAGATGATGAGATTTTTTTCATATCCGATGAAGAAGTAAGCCCGGGTTCCTATGAATATATAGATGTTTATGGCAAGAAAATGAAAGTTAAGGAAATTATCGATGGACCTGCTTTCTCAGAAATAGACAATATAAAATATGCGTATTCGTTTTATGTAATAACAAAAGATTATACGACGATTGAAATGATACGTGAGCATATGGAGAATCAAGGTGTTCATAGATTGATTTCTCATTGTGTTGATTATTCTACATCAGGATCCACGGAAGATAAGATGGAGGTTGACAGGCTTCTTGACGAGGAACTTAGGAAAATCGATTCTGTTAACTATTTTGACAGTAATATTACTCAGAGAAGGACCAGATATGAGAGAAATGCTATATTTCTTTTTCTTGGAACGTTTATCAGCCTGATATTTGTGATATACATGATCTTTATTATGTATTACAAGCAGATACAGGAAGCCGTGGATGATCTTGATAATGTGAAGATAATGCAAAAGATAGGGATGAGTGATGGCGAGATTAAAAAGAGTATTTTTGCTGAGAGCGGGATATTGTTTTTTATCCCTATTGTAATGGCATTTATTCATGTTGCCGCATGCTTTGGGATTATATGCGACGTGCTCAAATTATTTATGCTTACAGATGTAGCTTTTGCAGGGAGATGTATATCTGCATTTTGTATAGCAATCTTTTTGGTTTATGTGATCATGTATCTTGGCTCATGCAAGGTATATATCAATATGGTTCTTCATAAAGACTGAAATTTACGAGGGGGATGAATATGGAGTTAAAAGACAAAATGGCCAAATACTGGATTACATTATATCCGGAAGCACCGCAAAAAGATAAGATCGATGGTTTTCTAAAAAATGCCTGGGGAGAAGGCATTGACGAGCTTTTAAACAGAGTTCAGAACAATAGGTTCTATAACAAAGAAGATGTATTAAAGATGATAGATGATATCTTTTTACTTCCGATGAATAAAGAGATATTTGAGTTTGAAAAGAGGTGTAAATCTTCGATTTCTTATTACAACTTTTTTAGACCTATCGTCAATTACTGCTTTTGGAAATACTATGACAGGATAACGGCGCTTAATTCAAAAGTCAGCTTTGACTGCGTGATGATGAACAATCTTGAAGAAATATCAAGATATGCAATCAAATTTCTTGTGCTTGACGTCAATTACATGAAAGATGCAGGGAAGCTTATAGGAGCAGATCATGAAGAAAAATTTCGCTATTATGAGGAAACTATTCTTTCAGATGTTAACATGCTAAGAGAACTGTATGACAACTATTATGAGTTTGTGCGCCTTGCAATGAAAATGACAGAACACTGTTTTGCTTATTGTGAGGAGATTATAAGAAACTTTTACAAGGATAAGGAAGAACTTAAGAAAAAGCTTGAAATAAGCAAAAATGATGATATAGACATTGTTTCCATAAAGATTGGAAGCGGTGATAAGCATAACGGGAAAAGTGTTGCGAGAGTTCTTTTATCAAATAAGATGCAGGTCTTGTATAAGCCTCATTCTCTTGAACTTGATAGGAGTTTCAGTGAGTTTATCAAATGGATAAATCATAAGAAAAATGAGGATATGTTTGACCTAAAGGCAGCAGAATGTATGTCTTTTAACAGCTATTCATGGGCTTTTTACGTAAGATATAATGAAGTAAAGACGAAAAGCGGGATAGGAAGATTTTTTTACCGTGCAGGGCAGATACTTGGAATTATGTACATGCTAAACGGAGTGGACTGCCACTACGAAAATATCATTGCGGACGGAGAATATCCTGTTTTGATAGATACGGAAACTTTGATGCATCCCGTTATAAAAGGGTGTGAGAACGGAAATAATGCATCGGAGGATCTTATAGGTAAGATCGCAAGGGAGCATATATTTGAATCGACACTTTCAACAGGACTTTTGCCATATTTTATTTTGGGAAGCGAAGAAGGTGCAGAGCGAGTTGACGTCGGAGGCCTTAGCAGTGTGGCTGATTGTAAATATCCGTATAAATCCATTGATTTTGTAAAAGCAAACTCTGATGAAGTTAAGCTTAGGAGGGTATACCATTATATTCCAAAGGCGTTTAACTGCCCTTCGTATAAAGGGAAGATTTATGAAGGAATTGAATATAAAGATGAAATTATAAAAGGCTTTACGGCAGTCTATAAATGGGTTCTGGAAAACAGAGAAGAGGTACTTGATTATATTAGAGATAATTTCAAAGATACAACGGTTAGGATTCTCATGCGTGCAACGAACATTTACGGACGACTTCTTGAAACGAGCATACATCCCGATTTTCTTAGTGATGACATAAGCAGAAGAGTGTTGCTGTCCAGAATATCAATAAATGCGACAAAGGAATACCTAAGCATTGTTCCACATGAATGTGAGAGCCTTGTTGATAATGATGTTCCGTATTTTACATGCAAACTCGGGGGAAAAGATGTTAAATGTAATGGGCATACAATTGCCGGATTGATAAAGGAATCACCCGTTGATGCTGTTGAGAAAAAGATACTGAAATTCAGTAACAGAGACATGATGCAGCAGATTCATTATGTAGAGGATTCATACAGATTAAAGGAAAGTACATATGAAGCAGATATTTCAGGCGTGGTTTTCTCGGATGCTTCGAAAGAAATAAGTAATAAAGAAAAAGATAATAAGAATAAGTGTATTGATTTTGCAAAAAAGGTTGCGGATTATCTCATTGATTATTCTATAGAGATGGACATTGAGGGGGAGAAGTACAGAGGTTGGCTTACAAGTTTTCTGAAGGGTAACTGCGATAAATTATGTGAGATGGGATTTGCTTCATACAATATGTATGCAGGCATCACGGGAATAGGTATGTTTCTCTTAGAACTTGCAAAACTTACGGGGATAGAGCGTTATATAGATGCAACCAAAGATTGCTTAAGAGCGATAAGATACAAGGTCAATATGCTTGGTAATGAAAAGAGTATTAATCTTGGCAGTTATAACGGGATATCAGGATATCTGCTTTTTATGTATGATGCAAATAAGCTCTTTCAGAATCCGCAGATCGATAAAGAAATTGACGAGATGCTTGATATCATAAGAAAAAGAGTGGATGAAGCTGAGTTTTATGACGTTATGCAGGGAGATGCAGGTGGAATCCAGGTCTTAAACTACATCTACAGAGACGGAATCGGATATCAAAATAAGACTTTGGAGATAATAAAAGCGATTGTTCGCAAGATGTCTGACAGACTGTTTAGCAGTGATAAAGATGAAATAAACTGGATTGGTACGGATGATATCAGCCGCTATTCTGGATATGCTCACGGTGTTGCGGGAATTATAGCGCAGCTTGCAAAAGTCAGAGATATATTGGATACGAAGAAGATAGATAAGATGATAGGTGCCATGCTTTCGTATGAAAGAAGCTTTTATTGCGTGGAAAAAGAAAACTGGTTTACCAACACGGATATGGATGAGATAGGAAACGGATGGTGCCATGGTTCACCCGGTATCCTTCTTGAGAAAGTCTTTCTTAAAAAGAGCGGCTATACGGATGAATTACTGGATAAAGAATTTGATATTGCATTAAAAAGAACTATTGAGCTCTCTATAGGTTGTACACATTGCTATTGCCACGGTGATATAGGAAACATCGATATTATCGGTGCCGCCGCAGATGTGATGGGCGATGAAAGTTTAAAGAAACGATGCCATGCAACTTATGATGTTACATTTGATAAAAATCTTACAAGACTGTATAACGGCCGGGCATTCAGGGGCGGAGACGTTGTCGGGCTGATGCTTGGAAGCACCGGCTTTGGTTATTCTGCATTAAGATGCGCCGCATCTGAAAAAGTAAAGAGCATATTGGCATTTTAGAATAATATAAGAGATATTTGTTGAAATTAGGGAACTTCAATGAATATCTCTTTTTATTTTTGTTCTTCGGTATTATAATAACAGTGCACTGTCATCGTAGTAGCACCGAAATGACTGCTGATTGATTTTATATTTTATATAAAATAATCTAAAAAACAAAATGGGAGATTTTTGTTATGAAAAAAACAGTTATCGGAATATGTGATGATGAATTGCAGATATGTAAGATCATCGAAAAAAAAATACGAACAATACTACATAAGCTATACGGGGATGATGATGAGTATTTTGATATCAGAGTGTATTGTTCGGCAAAAGATTTACTTGAAAAAATTGAAAATATTGATATTGTCTTTTTAGATGTGGAAATGCCTGAGATGGATGGCATGGAAGCCGGAAAAATTATCTTTGAAAGAAATCCCGAGTGCAGGATCATAATTGCAACAAGCAATGAAAAAAGGTACAGTGAAGCTTTTAGGTTCTATGCTCACAGGTATCTCAACAAGCCGTTGCAACAAGAGGAAATCAGAGAAGCTATAGTATCTGCGGTAAGCAGAACTGTCGGAAACAGCACAATCGAAGTTTACCAGAATAAAATTAAATACAATATTGCTCAAAATGAGATTTATTATATAAGATCTTATAACGGATATATACAGATCTACACAGCGAATGATGTGTTTACCAAAAATATGTCATTGGAGCAGATTGAAAAAGAGCTGGACAATCGATTGTTTTTTAGGATACACAGGCAATATATTGTCGGCTTTAAGAATATATCCGGTTTTTTTAAAAATATTGTAAAGCTGATAAATGGAGAAGAATTAGAGATATCAAGAAGAAACCGCATTAAATTTGAGCGGGCATATGTGGAATATGATCTGAGTTTTGGAGACTGACATGGCTATTGGACTAACGATGATCTTTTTTGTGTTCTCTTTAATTGAATCGCTTTGGCTTTTGCGATGTATAAAAATAAAATTTAAGAATCAATATTTTATTGTCATTGGAATGGCAGTGCTTTTTGTGGTTCTGATGGCTCTTAATGGTAAAGTTGAGTTTAAAAATTTGTGCGCAGTTGCTTCTATTATTGCGTTTGTTATAACTTTACTTGTTACTGATAGTAAAATGATATCAAAGCTTGAAAGTACAGTTCTTGTCGTGCTTATGAAAAGCTGTGTGATATTATCAGTGGAAACATGGTACATAGATGGTGTTTGGCTATCAGTTGGAAAAGAGTACATGGAATCTTTTATATGTTTTCTATCTGAATTTGTAATGATAATCATTTTTGGCTATATTTTAAAAATGATATTGGATATATTGAATGTTGAAAAAAAGATAAAAGCCGCTGAAAGACTTGATTACGTGTTTTTGATAGGGTGTTTTGATATTTTTATATGTATTTTTTTTATTTACAAGTTAATACAGACCTCATATTTTAAAGGTTTTTTTGTAAAGACAATAACAAGTTTTGCCGGAATATCATTATTGTTGGTGGAAATTGATATTCTGTATAAAAAATGGCTGACAGTGCGGGTTCAAAACTATGCGAAAGCGGAGCATGAGCTAAATGAGATGCAGAAAAATTATTATCTGTCTCTTTTGGAGAAAGAAACGGATACCAAAAAATATAGGCATGATATGAATAATCATATAATCTGTATCAAATCATTTATTGATGAGGGAAAGTATGAAGAACTCAATAAATATATAGATAATCTCTACGATCAGACAATATCGCTCGTTAATAAAGGCTTTCATACCGGAAACAGTATAATTGATGCGCTTACGAATTATTATGTTGAAAATTTGAATCCGGAAATCGAAATCAATCTGGAAGGAAAGATTGTAAAAGAGCTGAAGATAGATGATATCGCACTGTCATCCGTTTATTCGAATATGATCGTCAATGCAATCGAGGCGCAAAAATTTATACCCGATGAAAAGAGGAAATATATAAATGTGACTCTTAAAGAGGGTAAAAAATATGCTCAAATAATTGTAAAAAATACAATGCAATATGAGCGGATTGAGAATACGGATAATATAGAAACTATAAAAGACGATAAAGAGAATCATGGTTTCGGACTTGCGAATATAAGAAAAAGATTGGATGAAAACCATGGGAATCTCGATATTGAAGCTAAAGACTATGAGTTTTGCATAAAGGCAACTTTACCGTTGGTGAGCGGGGAAGTATGATGTGTTTTGTTGCTGTTAAAAAGGTCTCTATGATATGTTTTATCATAGAGACCTTTAATGTTGGTTGGATATTGATTTTAGAGTTGTTTCAAACTCTATTAAAGCCTTATAATTTGGGTCAATAAATCAGTCTACAAAATATTCCGCAATCTGTGCCTCATAGGAGTCGCGAAGATCTCCCGGAATGTCATACTCATCCAAAGCCTCGGCAACAGACCAATGTTCGTTTACCATCGAGCGAAGAATGCTGCGAATGACACGAGAATCAGAAGCCTCAATAGTTGCGGCGTTATTCATAATCATACCCTCCTCCATTGACAATGGATATAACATTTAATCATATTTTTTGATATAATATATTATATCCTACAACATATTGTAGCTCAAAAAAAATCAGATACAAGTATTGACATTTGTAAAAAAATGGAGATTTATAGGAGCTTGGCTCAGATGAAGATGCTTTTACGCGAAAGTAATCTATAAAACTTAGAATTGTAGGAATAATCACAATGTTAATCTGCGTTGCTTGATGCAATGAATACATTTTACTAGGCTGATACTATAATACACGAGGAGGACACAACTATGTTCAGCGAAAATTTAAGAGCAATGCGAAAAGAAAAAGGTTATACTCAGGAGGAGCTTGCGATAAAGTTAAATGTGGTAAGGCAGACAGTCAGCAAGTGGGAAAAGGGATTGTCGGTTCCTGATGCAGATCTTTTGGCTATGATATCGGATGTGTTGGAAACACCTGTAAGCAGGCTCCTTGGAGAAAAAATAAACGAAGCGGCTGATAAAAACGAGATTGCGGAGCAACTTGCCAAGATAAGCGAGCAGCTGGCCATAAAGAACAGGCGCAGTAAGAAGCTCTGGAAAACGATTGGAATCACAATACTTGTTATTGTGGCTCTATATATTGTGCTGATGGTAGTAAGCTTTTTTGCATTTACTACTGTTTGGCATACCACTACGGAGCGCATTGAGAGTATAGAGCTCGATGAGCCCGCAGACGGAGAGGAAGGTATGAATTAAGTCAAATCAGAGGAAGCGGAGATAAATTGAATAGACAGCGTAAACACCTTAAAACATGTGGGTTTTGGGGTGTTTATTTTTTTTTAATTTTTTTTCGTTTAAGAAAAAAATATTAGCTCCGATAAAAATAGTGTACGAGAGAAAATGAGTTGAAAAAATAAACGCCGAATATGACTTTGGAGGTAAAGAATGAAGAAGAATACAGTTTTAAGAGTAATCAGAATTGCACTTGCAACAATGATCACAGCAACAACAGTAACTGTAAATGTAAGAGCCATGGACGGCGAAGTTTTTGAGAATATTGAAAATGATCAGGAAGATGTAAACACAAACGAAGAAGTATACAACGAATCAGTTGAGGAAGCAATGGAAGCTGAGACAGCAGCTGAGGAATCAGTTGAAGAAGCAGTAGAGATCACTGCAGAGACAATCGAGGCAATTGCAGAAGGAAATGAGGAAGCAGGAATTGAGGCAGCTGATGTTACAGACGGCGGAGCAGTTGCACAGGAGAGCGTTGAGGCATTTGTTGAAGCAGTAGAGAGCCTTCCGGTAGAAGAAAACCTCAATGAGGCAGTAGCTGAGCTCAACGAAGTAACAGAAGAGCTCGTAAAGGTTGACGAAGCAGACCGCGCAGCAGATGAGAGCGCAGAAGAGACTGTTGCATATGTTGCAGAAGCAAAGGAAGTTGCAAACAGCATAGTTGAGACAGTTGCAGAGACAAAAGAGCAGGCAAACGGTCTTATAGATATAATATCAAGTGAAGATGCAGATGCCGAGCAGGTAAGCGAGGCAATGGACAAGCTTGATCAGATCACAGAAGATGCAAAAGAAAATGTTGAGACAAAGAAAGCTGCTTTCGAAGCACTTTGTGACAAGTTCGAAGTGGCAAAGAGACAGCTCGAGGGTGCACAGAAGGTATATGATGAGACAGTTAAGCACCTTAAGAGTGATGACAGCAATGTAAACAAGGCAGCTCAGAAGCTTGAGGCAGCTAAGAAGAATGTAGAAGTTCTTTCAGAGGCTTGCGACAACGCAAAAGAGGATTTTGAGAAAGAGCAGGCAGCAGTTGAAGATATTCTTGCTAAGAAAGAAATTTCAGACAAGAACAAAGACTGGAAGACACAGGACAAGCTCATGGAGAGCATTATAAGCGGATATATCATTCCCAACTTTATCGACAAGGATGCAACAAATATCAAGTATACAGAGATGCTCAGAGGATTTGACCGCCAGAACAGTTCATATACTGTTGTTACATATTTGGATAAGGACAACAACACAGTAAAGCGTTATTTCAACATCGACAGAACAGACAGACAGTTCAAGGAAAACGATCAGTGGTACAGACTTGGAAGCTCAAGAGAAATCGTAGTGTACGAGAAGCCTGAAGAGGATATCACATCTTCAGTATATCAGAAGAATCACTTCGGAAATTTTAGTGTTACAAACCAGTTCAAGGCAGATGTAAATTCAGGAAAATATGATGTATATTCATTTGATTATGCTGACGGAACAAATGAGTTTAAGTGCATTGATGAGCTTGAGGCAGGCGTAGAGAGCGGAGAGATTGAGTTTGTAGACGGTGTTTACTATATGAACGGCACAGCAGCTCGCAAGATTGTTCAGACAACAAGCGGAAATGCAAAAGGAATCAGAATTTCAACAAAGGATGATGCAGGACTTAAGGCATTTATCGAAAATGCTTCAAAGCTTGTTGAGAAGTATGAGAAGTACGGTGAGATCATTGCAGATACACAGGATAAGGTAGAGGAAGCATCAGATAAGGTTGAAGCATTGAAGGATGCCATTGACAATATCGAAGAGAACAGAGTAAGAATTTCAGCAGATCTTGTAGCAGATCTCAGAGATTATTTGAGCGAAGAAGATATGACAAGAGTTCTTAATGCAGGATCGACACAGAAGGCAGTACAGATTCTTGAAAGCATCCTTGCAGGCGCAAAAGAGGATCTTGACAATGCGGCAGCAGAACTTGATGAACTTATTGAGAAGCGCGATGAGATCAAGGAGAGCTTAAGCGTAAGCGAAGAGATAGTTCTTGTAGAGAACGCAGCAGAAGAGGCAGTTGAAACAGTAGTAGCTTCAGAAGTAGTTGAAGCAGTAGCAAATACAGAAGCAGTTGCAAATACAGAAGTTCCTGCAGTAGCAGCAATCCCGGTTGTAGCAGACAACAACGTAGAAAATAACATCGAAGGCAGAAGATATGAGACAGAGACAGTTGCAGAAGAAGTAATCGCAGAGAATCCTGTTGAAGTTGTACTTGCAACACTTGCAGAGATTTTTGAAAACACAGTTGCACCTGTAGCAACAGCTATCACAGCTCAGAGCAATACAGCAAACGAGAACGTATCAGAGAATACTGTAAGAGTAACAGCAGGCGAAGCAGCAGGTGAAGCTCAGCAGATCACAGAAGAAGCAAATATCGCACCTGTAGATATGCTCGGACAGATCCTCGGAGCAAAGAGATACAACAAGTACAACAAGGAATTCGAAGAGTTCACAAATAAGCTTGTTGGTCTTGAGAACAGCGAAGCAGCTTTCGCAGGAATCGGAGCTACAAAGAATATTAAGGCTCTTGCAGAGATGGATACAGAGAGTGGAATAAAGATCAACTGGTTATGGCTCCTTATTATCGCAATCCTTCTTATAACAGAAAAGAAGATTCGCGATGAGCGCCAGAAGAAGGCTCAGGAATTGAAAGCAGCATAATACAGATCTTAATAATATAGAGTATTAAAAAAGCGGGTCCTTAGGGATCCGCTTATTCTGTCATATCCGTAGGAGCAACTATCATGTTTATTGCTTCTTTTGCGACTTCATAGATTGAAGCCATCTGTTTTACATTCTCGTCGTCAATTTCAGCAAGGCGTCTGTACTGCGAATTAAAATATGCGCTTGCCTGTTCAATGGTGGTACGGGAAATAATGTGGCCGTTACAGTACATAGTGCCTGTCTCGGCATTATATTTGCCGGATGCACCGCGTGCCTTTTGGGCATCGCCAACGCCCATGGATTTTGCAAGTGAATGAATGAGATCTTCTCTTTCGTTTGCCATGATACTCGCCCTCCCCATATTCGTTTGTTCCTTTCTAAATTATATCTTATTTTACGGTATTTACACAATACCGTAGCTTTTTAAGTATAATTGAATCAAGAAGAATTTACAATTTATATTTTTGAATGAAAATAGAGAAATAAAACACAAAATGGCTATAGCAATATAAAAACGGTATAGGAGGGAAGGAAGTGGCAAAGTATGTAATGGCGCTTGATGCGGGAACAACCAGCAACAGATGTATTTTATTCAATGAAAAAGGAGAAATGTGCAGCGTATCTCAAAAGGAGTTTACGCAGTTTTTTCCAAAACCCGGATGGGTGGAACATGATGCCAACGAGATCTGGCAGACTCAGCTTTCTGTTGCGCGAACGGCGATGCAAAATGTGGGCGCAACCTATGAAGATATCGCTGCAATAGGCATAACAAACCAGCGCGAAACGGTCATAGTCTGGGATAAAAAGACGGGACAGCCCGTTAGCCGTGCGATTGTGTGGCAATGCAGACGAACAGCCGATTATGCGGCGCAGAAAATGAAAGAAGATCCGCAGATAGTAGAGAAATTCCGTGAAAAGACAGGGCTTAAATTCGATCCGTATTTTTCAGGAACCAAGATAAGATGGATACTTGAAAATGTGGACGGAGTAAGGAAAAGGGCGGAGAACGGCGAGCTGTGTTTTGGTACGGTAGACTCCTGGCTTATCTATAAACTAACAAAGGGAAAGGTTCATGTTACTGACTATTCCAACGCATCAAGAACACTTTTGTTTAACATAAATACACTTAAGTGGGATGAGGAACTATGCAAAAAACTTGACGTTCCGATGCCGATGCTGCCTGAAGTAAGACCGTCAAGCTATATATACGGAGAGACAGATCCTGAGTTTTTCGGTGGTGCCATAAAGATTGCGGGAGCTGCGGGAGATCAGCAGGCTGCGCTCTTTGGACAGACTTGCTTTACGGAAGGCGAAGCCAAAAACACCTACGGAACAGGGTGCTTTATGCTTATGAATACGGGAGATAAGCCGATTTTTTCAAATAATGATCTTCTTACCACGATAGCATGGGGGATAGATGGGAAAGTCGAATATGCCCTTGAAGGTTCGGTTTTCGTTGCGGGAGCGGCAATCCAGTGGCTTCGTGATGAGCTTAAGATCATAGATTCATCGCCCGACTCAGAATATCTTGCAACAAGAGTTGAAGATACGAACGGATGCTACGTTGTTCCGGCATTTACTGGACTTGGCGCGCCGTATTGGGATCCTTATGCAAGGGGAGCTATCATGGGACTTACAAGAGGCGTTAATAAATATCATATAGTCAGGGCAACGCTTGAATCATTGGCATTTCAGACTTACGACGTTCTTCACGCAATGGAACTTGATACGGGTAAAAAAATACAGTCGCTTAAAGTGGACGGCGGTGTTTCAAACAATAACTTTTTGATGCAGTTTCAGGCAGATATCCTTAATACCGATGTGCTTAGACCGGCCTGCGTAGAGACAACGGCAATGGGAGCGGCATATCTTGCGGGACTTGCAGTTGGATATTGGAAGAGCAAAGAAGATGTGATAAAAAACCAGGCTGTCGATCGAAAGTTTGAACCTGATATTTCTCCGGAAAAAAGAGAAGAAGAATTAAAGGGATGGCATAAAGCGGTGAAAGCAACGCTTTTGTGGGACAAGCAAGATTGATCTGCAGTGCGTTAAACATATTATCGTAGGCAAAAAGGAGAATGGTTATGTACGACGTGGTGATAATCGGCGCAGGAGTTACGGGGGCAGCAGTTGCATGGAAACTTGCAAAATATGATATTAAGACTTGCGTTTTAGAAAAATGCAGTGATGTTTGCGAAGGTACATCAAAAGCAAATTCGGCTATCATACATGCCGGATATGATGCTGAGACAGGCTCATTAAAGGCAAAGCTCAATATTAGGGGCAATGAGATGATGGATGAGCTGTGCAAAGATCTTGATATTCCTTTTAAAAGAATCGGCTCACTTGTTGTGTGCCTTCATAAAGACGCACTTTCCGGGCTAGACGACCTCTACGAAAGAGGCGTAAGAAACGGAGTTAAGGGGCTCAAGATCCTTACGGGAGAAGAAGCTCTTTTTATGGAACCAAATCTTTCCGAAGATACGCAGGGAGCTCTTTTTGCCCCAAGTGCAGGTATCATCTGCCCGTTTGAACTTAATATCGGGATGGCGGAAATTGCGGCAATGAACGGGACGGAGTTTAGGCTGAACACGGAAGTTAAAGATATCAGGAAGCAGGATGACGGCAGTTTTAAGATTTTTACCGATAACGGAGAATTTGACGCGAGATATGTTGTAAATGCGGCGGGAGTGTATGCTGACGTTATCCATAACATGGTAAGTTCAAAGAAAATCCATATAACACAGAGGCGAGGAGATTATTGTCTTCTTGATAAGCAGGCGGGAAAACATGTAAGTCATGTTATTTTCCCGCAGCCGACAGGGCTTGGAAAAGGAGTGCTTGTCGCACCTACCGTTCACGGTAATCTTATTGTCGGTCCGACAGCCGTTGATACGGAGGATAAGGAGGAAACAGCAACGACAGCTTTGGGCATTGATGAACTTACCAAAAAAGCGGGCGATAATGTGAAAAATATACCGCTTAATAAGGTTATAACCTCTTTTGCGGGGCTTCGTGCGCATGAGGACAATAATGACTTTATAATCGAAGAAGTTTGCGATGTTCCGGGATTTATAGACTGCGCAGGGATAGAATCTCCGGGACTTACAAGTTGTCCCGCAATAGGTGAGATGGTCTGTGATATTTTGAATGATCGCATGAATTTACGGGAGAAAGAAAATGTCATAACAAAGAGAAGAGCTGTCAGAAGTACGGCGGGGCTTTCCATAGAAGAGGTGAATGAACTTATAAAAGAAAATCCCGCTTACGGAAATGTTATATGCAGGTGCGAATCGGTGACGGAGGGCGAGATACTTGATGCGATCCACAGGCCTCTCGGCGCAACGACGCTTGACGGAATAAAGAGAAGGACAAGAGCCGGAATGGGAAGATGTCAGGCAGGCTTTTGTATGCCGAGGACCATGGAGATACTCGCAAGAGAACTTGGGCTTTCATATGAAGATATTACAAAGTCCGGAGGGGGCTCGAACATAGTTGTAACGAGAACCAAAGGGGAGGTGAAAAGACCATGAAGTCATACGATATAGTTATCATCGGAGGCGGACCTGCAGGTCTCGCGGCAGCTATAGCCGCCAAAGAAGCGGGAAATGACAAAGTTCTTATTCTTGAGAGGGACAAAGAACTTGGAGGCATCTTAAATCAGTGCATTCACAACGGATTCGGTCTTCATACCTTTAAGGAGGAACTGACAGGCCCCGAGTATGCCGACAGGTTCATAAAGAAAGTTTTTGAACATGGTATAGACTATAAACTTGAAACCATGGTGATGAATATAGGTCGTGACAGGACTGTAACTGCCATGAACAGGGAAGACGGCATGTTTACTATACCTGCAAAGGCGGTCGTTCTGGCCATGGGATGCAGGGAGAGGGCAAGAGGAGCGCTTAATATACCCGGTTACCGCCCTGCCGGGATTTTTACGGCAGGTTGTGCGCAACGACTTATAAATATTGAAGGATATATGCCGGGAAAAGAAGTGGTCATCCTTGGCTCGGGAGATATAGGCCTTATCATGGCAAGAAGAATGACACTTGAAGGAGCCAAAGTCAAACTTGTTGCGGAACTTATGCCATATTCGGGCGGGCTTAAGAGAAATATAGTGCAGTGTCTTGATGATTATGGGATTCCGCTTTTACTTTCTCATACAGTTGTTGATATTGAGGGAAAAGAACATATCAAGGCGGTTACTGTAGCAGAAGTCGGGGCTGACAGAAAACCGATTCCCGGAACGGAAGAAAGATATACTTGTGATACGCTTCTTTTGTCATGCGGACTTATACCTGAAAATGAGCTGTCTGTCGCTGCGGGAATAGAGATTGATCCTGCTACCGGCGGTCCTGTTGTTAATGAGCTTCTTGAGACAAGTATCCCCGGAATCTTTGCATGTGGAAATGTGCTTCATGTACATGATCTTGTCGATCATGTTTCGGAAGAAGCGATGAGAGCCGGACAAAATGCAGTCAAATATATAAATGCAGAATCTAAAGACTATTAAATAACACACAAATAATACCTCATGGAAAGGGTTGACAAGAATTCTTGTTATGGGGTATTATTTGTATAAGTTGACAACAATACTTGTCAAAATGATAATGATAGTTGTCATATGGAAGGGAGCAAATTAATCTATGCCATTAAAGAACCATCTCAAAGAGTTGCGCGCGCGGCTGGGAGTAAACCAACAGGAGATGGGCGCACTTGTTGGAACCAGCAGGCAGACAATAAGTCAGATAGAGAGAGGTGATTATTCACCTTCCGTTACACTTGCGCTCAAGATAGCCAAGACATGCGGTGTAACTGTTGAAGAGGTCTTTGAGTATACTGAAGAATAATAGCAAAAGTTGATTGACATATGATGTATTCATATGCAGAGGGAAAGATATGCAGATTGATGATATGAAAAAAGATATAAGAATAGACAGCAATCGTAAGACAGTGCTTAAATTTATAGCTTTTATGCTTTTGGCTGTATTTATGGGATTTATTTTTGGAATTGTAATGGATAATGAAATAATCAAAGCGTGTTTTATTTCGGCTTACGATGTCTTAAGGCAATATGAATTACATTTTTATCTGGTATTAAATATCGTTATGTGCTCTTTATGCATAGGGTTATATGTAAAGAGTAAGATATTGGCGGAAAAGTGGGATGGTGTAGATGAGAATCAAATCGATAAGATTGATGTATACCTGGATATTGCCGGTTCGATTAATTGGTTTACATTGATTGCAGGAGTGATGCTTTGGGGGCTTAGTATAAGTAATATTAAGAGATGGGCAGATCCTAAAACAGCATGGATAATACATATGGTCTTGGTATTTTTTTGTATTGGATGGACATTTACCATGAGAGGGAAAATAATGTCGTTCAAACACAAGCTGGATTGTGAAGAAAAAATACATGTATTGGATTTGCATTTTGAGCGTAAATACTTTGAGAGCCGAGATGAGGGGCAGAAGATGATAATATATAGAGCAACTTATGATGCTCACAAGGGACTTCACTATATCTATGCAGTTTTGTTCTTTATAGCTATTACGTGTAAATTATTCTTTGGCACAGGAGATTTTCCCGTTGTTATTATATGTGTTGCATGGTTTATGGAAATGATGATTTATACAAAATCGGTATTTAAATATAAATATCAGGATAAAAAAGAAAGAGGGAGATAAAATGACAAACAAAACAGTTAACAAGAAAGAAGTATTTAAACTGATAGGGATATTGGTTATCATGATGGTCGTAGGATACGGTCTGAACATAGGTGTTGGGATAGTTGCGGCATATTTATCATATGCAGGTATAACTGTTCCGTTTATATTCTATTCGTTGGCACTTTATATTCCGATGATCGCGATCGCATTCTTATATGTGCGCAAGAAGGGCGATAATTTATGGAAGGAGTGCGGATTTAATAAGATTAAGACAAGTACGGTCTTTTTAACAATTCTTCTTACTGTAGTTTCTTATCCTATGGTCATGTTTACAAATGTTTTTTCGCAGCTTTTTGTCAATAATACAATGGCGCAGGCTACTGATGACCTGGTTGGAAATACGCCGGTGCTTTATATGATCGCAATAGCTCTTTTGGCTCCTGTATGCGAAGAGATTTTACTCAGAGGCTTTTTCCATAACAGATTAAAGAAGCTGGTTCCGTTTACCGCTGCGGCAATTCTGTCAGGCTTTTGGTTTGGAGTGTTTCATCTTAATCTTAACCAGTTTTGCTATGCATGGTTGTTGGGAGTTGTTTTTGCTTATGTGAACAGGGCAAGCGGAAGTATTTATACATCTATGATCATGCATGTTGTTATTAATTCTTTTGGCGGTATTATACTCTATTTTCAAAATATTTATTACAAGAGTCAGGGAAAAGACTTTGCAGAGGTTGCGGAGAGTGCAAGGGCGGACAGTAAACAGATGATCATAACTCTTGTTGTGACGGGAATTTTGTCTATAGGTTCTTTTTTCCTTACAAGACTTATCATCAAAGCTATTGCAAAGCGTGAAGGTACAAGTGCAGTTGAGGATAATGCCGCTGCTTAAAAAATTACATTCTTGAAGAAAAGGGGCAAATATGATCAGAGCAAAAAATCTTGTAAAAACTTTTACCAAAACAGTTCAAAAAAACAGGAAGATTGAATTTAATGCGGTTGACGATATCTCTTTTGAAGCGGAGAAAGGAGAAATAGTGGGGCTTCTTGGACCTAACGGTGCGGGAAAAACTACGCTTTTAAGGATGCTTGCGGGACTTATGGCTCCGACGGAAGGTGAGGTGTCTGTTATTGCGGGCGACGGAGAGACAGTCCGTGGTGAAAATCTTAAAAGACATATCGGTTATTTGTCTGCCAATACAAAGCTTTACGGTAGATTTTCGGCAAGAGAGATTCTAAAGTTTTACGGGCGTGTCTATGGTATGGAAGATGAAGCTATAGACAGGCGAACGGAAGAGATAATAAATGTTTTGGGAATGGAGAAGTTTGCGGACAACAGAATCGACAAGCTTTCCACGGGCCAGATGCAGAGAGCGTCCATTTCAAGGTGCCTTATCCATGATCCTGAAATATATATATTTGACGAGCCTACGCTTGGACTTGATATCCTCAGTTCCTCCGCGATCATTGATTTTATGAAGGCGGAAAAAGAGAAGGGAAAAACAGTTATATATTCAACGCATTACATGGAAGAAGCCGAGTATCTGTGCGACAGGATTGTTATGATAAACGAAGGAAAAATAGTATGTAATGATTCTTTCGATAATTTGAAGAAAGATACCGGATCACAGAATTTAAGAGAAGTGTTTAGAAAGCTTATAGAAAACAAGATGGAGAGTGCGGCTAATGAATAATAAGTGGAAGATTATTAAGACACTGTTTTTAAAAGAAGTATGTGATGTTCTCAGAGATAAAAAAGCGATTATGATGATGGTGTTTGTTCCTGTGATCGTTTATCCGCTTATCATGGTTGTTTCTATGGCGATAGCAAGCATGGTTGACGGAAATAATGATAGAGTATACGACATTGTCGTATATAATGAGAGTTCAAGATTTGATGCAGAGAATCTTGAAAATGTGTTAAAGGAAAATGCTGTAGAGAAAAATGAAGAAGACGGAAGTGAAGAACAGCTTTACAGCATAAATTATGAAATTTCAGATAAAAAGATAAGTGAAGAGGAATGCAAAAATAAGATCGATGATAAAGAATTTGATGCATATATCGAGATAACCGATATAGATGAAAAAATGGACGTTAAGGCTTTTTACATGGAATCCGTAAATGAGTCATCGGATGCTATGGATAAGGTGAGAAAAGCCGTGGACAGCATTTCGGATGATATTGTCCAAAAAAATGTAGAGAATGCAGGGCTTGATACAAACAGCTTTTTGAATCCGATTTCTTTTGAGAAGAGCGGACTGTCGAGTGATGAGCAGATGGCGGGGATGCTCATGGGAATGATCTTGCCCATGATGATCATTCTATCAATACTTATAAGTGTTATGCATCCAAGTATAGATCTGACTGCCGGAGAAAAAGAGAGAGGAACGCTTGAGACGCTTTTGATGCTGCCTGTTTCGGGTAAGTATATAGTTTTGTCAAAAACTCTTACGGCGGCAATGTGCGGAGTGGTTACGGCAATTCTTAATATATTGTCTATGTCCGCTGTTTTCATTATTTTTATTGAACAGTCAAAAATAGCAGGAATGATGGGCGGATTCAATATTGAGTTTTCTTCTTTTATTTCGGCAATGCTGATTACGTTTCCCGTTATAATCGTAACTGCATTGTTTATGAGCGCAATTTTCATGTGCTTTACATGTTTTGCCAAGTCATACAAGGAAGCGAACAGTTATATGTCGCCCGTAATGATCGTACTGATGTTTCTTGGTTATGGTTCGATGTCACCTACCGTTGAACTTAATCAATATATTGCGATTGTTCCGGTACTCAATGTATCGGTTTTGATTAGAGATGCACTTAATTTTAAACTTGATTATTCAATGTTTCTATTGGTTTTATGCAGTATGGTACTGTATTCGGTATTGGCGATACTGTTTCTTTCAAAAGCTTATAACAGCGAGAATCTTTTGTTTGGAGATGGGAAAAATGCAATTTCTCTTTTTGAAAAGAGAAGTAACATAAAGAAAGGTATGCCTGTTACAATCGGTGATCTGTGCTTTATATTTCCTGTTGTTATATTGATATATTTCTTGCTCGGGGCATTGATTCAAGCAAAGTATGAACTTGTGGGAATGCCTTTAAGTCAGTTTCTGATACTGGTCGGAATACCTGTTGCGTTTTTTGTATATGCAAAGAAAGACCTTAAGAAGGTATATTCCTTTAACAAGTGTAGTCCTCTTAGTTTGGTGGGAGGAGTTCTTACCGGAATCGGCGGATTCTTAATAGCGTCGATTCTTGGAGATGCTATTATGAAGGTGACAGGAATAACGGTGAATGAAAGGCTTGTCGATACATTTATGAAATTCTATTCGCAAAATGTTATTCTTGTAACCGTTTGTGTGGCTCTTACACCGGCAATAGCGGAAGAAATGTTTTTTAGAGGAGTATTGTTTAGCGCATTAAAAGATAAATTAAAACCTGTTTATTCGGTTCTTATCGTGTCTGTATTATTCGGATTGTTCCATATGGATCTCATTAAGTTCTTTACAACAGGAGCTTTGGGAGCGATATTGTGCCTTTTGACATACTATGGCGGAAGCATATTCCCTTCAATGTTTGCACATTTTACAATAAACTTTGTCTCGATTATTTTGACAAAATATGCGACAGAGCAGATGGCTCAATCGCTCAATAATCCTGTCTTTGGAATTGTGGGAGTTGCTGCGGTGGCAGTCGGATTGTTTATCGTAAAAAATTCAAACAAGAAAATTGTGGAAGTGGTAAGCGCCGCGGAAACATGATAGCATCAGGTGTGATGCATAAGTTCTTTTTATAATAATTTAATATTCGCAATAACGTTATCCAAATCCCTTTCATGATACAATTTTAGTGTGTTAAAAACAATGAGATTGTATGTGAAAGGGATGTTTTTATGAATTCAGAACAGTATAAGAGAGCCAATAATAACAGTTTTTACGTAACAATCATCATCATATTGAGCGGACTTTTGCTCACAGTTTTTTCTTTGTTTCAATACGGGGCGACCATAGGCAGAATATCAATTATCATCGATGCCTTCTTTTGCGCGGGAATATGTGCGTTGGGAAATTTTAAGTATCCTTATGAAAAGAAGGGCTCCATAATGATAATGGGCGGAGCGACCATATTTTATTTTGTGATACTGATCGCGGAGGAGTCGCTGATATACTTTGCGTTCGGCCTTCCGATACTTATCTGCAGTATTATTTATTTGAATGTCCGTCTTTGTAAATTCGGAATTAGTGCAATAATAGTTTCTTTTATTATCACATGTATAAAAAATACCGTGGTAACAGGCAAGTTCAATCTTGAGCTGATTCCTGCAGCAATCACGTTGGGACTTGCATTTATCGCATGCTTATGCACGGTTACTCTTCTTACAATGTTCAATGAAGAAAACAATGCCAAGATTACCAAGAATGCCGAAAAAACTCTTGAAACAGGTAATTCAATGGCAGAAATCGCAAATGCGATCACGGAGCTTTTTAATAAATCACAAGGCGATATGGTTGATCTTCAGAATATCATGGATGCCCAGCATGCGGGAATGCAGGATATTGCAAGCAGTATGGAGAGTACGGCACAGTCCGTGACCACACAGGCGCAGAAAGTTCAGCAGATTCAGGAAGAAACCGAGACTACAGAAATGCACAGAAAAGAGATGACGGAAGCGTCCGAGAGCACACAGAAGACTGTTAAGGAGGGCGTACAGGTCATTTCCGAGTTAAAAGAAAAATCAGCCAATGTAGAAAATGCAAGTAAGATCACAGTTGAAGCCACTCAGGCAGTTATCAACAAGGTTCAGGAAGTGCAAAAAATCGTCGGATCCATCATGTCTATTTCGAAGCAAACAAACCTGCTTGCGCTTAATGCGAGCATAGAAGCGGCAAGAGCGGGAGATGCCGGTAAAGGATTTGCGGTTGTTGCAAATGATGTTCGTGAACTCGCTGAAGAGACAAATACGGCCTCAAACGAGATAAAAGGCATTATCACCGAGCTTGTGGAAGATGTGCAGAAAGCAATGGCAAGTATTGACGATACGGTAAAAAGTGTTGCCGAGCAAAACGAAATGATAGGGACAGTCGGAGAAAACTTCGATAGCATCAATGTAAACGTAACAGAGATGCTTTCAAGATTTAAAGAAATTGGCGAAGGAATGAAATCAATCGCGGCCTCTACCACTGAGATCAACGATTCCATCTCTAATCTGTCCGCAACCAGTGAAGAAGTTGCTTCTCTTTCCAATCAGGGTGTTAAATCTTCGGATGATGCTGTAGAGAAATTTGATGAGTTTAAAGGAATCCTCGGTGAAATATTCATGCAGGCAAACAAGCTCAAAGACATGCAGACGGATTAAAATTTTGAATATAAGATTACTTTTTTCTATTGACGCTTCCTTGTATAATAAATGCAGGGAGGCGTTTCTGATTGGACAGATAATTTTATTCATTCAAAGAACACGGAGGCTATGACTATGGAGAACAGAGAACTTACATGTATAGGTTGTCCGAATGGATGCTTGCTTTCGGTTACTATTGAAAACGGAGAGGTTATATCGGTATCCGGGAATACCTGTCCAAAAGGCGATATTTATGCGAGGAAAGAAGTTGTAAATCCCACAAGGATAGTTACAAGCACCGTTAAGGTTACCGGAAGCGACAAGAGCAGAGTTTCCGTTAAGACAAAAAGCGATATTCCAAAGGATAAGATTTTTGCCGTTATGGATGAGATTAATAAAAGTTGTGTTAATGCCCCTGTTTCGATCGGAGATGTTATAATAAAAAATATCGCGGGGACCGGAAGCGATATCATCGCTACCGCAAGAGCCGAAAAAGTCTGATTTAGTTCTTTTTTGGCATACGAAAGTAATTAAGGAAAGAGGAAAAGAAATATGAGAAAAATACTCGTTGTTGTTGACATGCAAAAAGATTTTGTTGATGGAGCACTTGGAACAAAGGAGGCGGTTGCCATTGTTCCTGCTGTTGTTGAGAAAATAAGGAAATATGATAAAAAAGATATCTTTGTAACAAGAGACACTCATCAGGAGAACTACATGGACACTCAGGAGGGAAAGAATCTTCCCGTGGTTCACTGTGTTGAAAATACAGAAGGATGGGAACTTGATAAGACCGTTGCCGCAGAAGTGGAAGGCGCTACATTCATTAATAAGCCTACATTCGGCTCTGTAGAACTTGCAAAGGCCATCAAAGATATATATGAAAAAGAAGAGATTGAAGTTGAGCTTATCGGACTTTGCACAGACATATGCGTTGTTTCTAATGCTCTTTTACTTAAGGCAAACATGCCTGAGCTTAAGATCAGTGTAGATAAGGATTGCTGCGCAGGCGTTACTGTAGAAAAGCATCTTGCGGCTCTTGAGACTATGCGTTCTTGCCAGATTTACTGCTGATAAGAGTTGAAAAAAATCTAATATCTGTAAAGGTTTAAAACAATACCCTTGGCTACTGCAGCTAAGGGTTTTTTGTTGAGATACGCGCCTTGACACACCTCGTATGATTGTATACAATTATACGAGGTTAGCTATTGTACATATGAGAGAGGTTTACTTTACTATGAACGATACAAGTGCATTTCAGAACAGACCGGTGACCATGAATGACAAGAATAACCTGCTCCAGATCGAGGAGCATATGTATATTCTTGATGACGTGGAGAAGCCAAACGTTTTCAGAAATATGTTTCCTTATGAGGAAATTCCGAAGATTCCTTTTAATGACAGGATTGTTCCCCATAATATGCCTAAGGACATATGGATAACGGATACTACATTCCGTGACGGACAGCAGTCAAGAGCTCCGTATACAACTGAGCAGATCGTTACCATATATGACAAGCTTCATGAGCTTGGCGGCCCGAACGGCATGATCAGACAGAGTGAGTTCTTTTTATACAGTAAGAGCGACCGCGATGCGGCATATAAGTGTATGGAAAGAGGTTACAAATTCCCTGAAGTTACCAGCTGGATCAGAGCTAGTGAAGAAGATTTCAAACTTGTAAAAGAGATGGGAATGAAGGAAACAGGTATTCTCGTTTCCTGCTCGGATTATCACATTTTCTTAAAACTTAAGATGACAAGGAGACAGGCACTCGATCATTATCTCAGTGTAATAAGATCCTGTCTTGAGGCGGGAATCAGCCCCAGATGCCATCTTGAAGATATCACAAGAGCAGATATTTACGGATTTGTTGTTCCGTTCTGCGTAGAGCTTATGAAGCTCAAGGAAGAATACGGAATCCCCGTTAAGATCCGTGCATGTGATACAATGGGATACGGAGTTAACTTCTCCGGTGCGGTTATTCCCAGAAGTGTACAGGGCATAATTTATGCGATAAATACAAACGCAGGTGTTCCGTGTGAACTTATCGAGTGGCACGGACACAACGATTTCTATAAAGCTGTTACCAATTCAACGACAGCGTGGCTTTATGGCTGTTCTTCAGTCAATACTTCTCTTTTCGGAATCGGTGAGAGAACAGGTAATACGCCTCTTGAAGCTATGGTATTTGAGTACGCACAGCTCAAGGGAACGCTTAACGGCATGAATACTCAGGTTATTACCGAACTTGCCGAGTATTATGAGAAAGAAATAGGATTTACGGTTCCCGCAAATACACCTTTTGTTGGAAAGAATTTCAATGTGACAAGGGCAGGTATCCATGCGGACGGTCTTCTTAAAAATGAGGAAATTTACAATATCTTCGATACGGATAAGTTCCTTAACAGACCTCCTGTAAGTGCTGTTTCCAATACATCCGGCCTTGCGGGCATCGCACATTGGATGAATGTACATTACAAACTCAAGGAAGAACACGCTCTTTCCAAGAATTCACCTATTGTTACCAAGATAAAAGCATGGGTTGACGGCGAATACGCAGGCGGAAGAGTAACCGTTATGACGGACGATGAGCTTGTAAGAGAGATAGAGAAGGTTAGTGCCGAACTTGGCATTGAGATCAGAGATGGAGAAGTTATCGAAATCTCTAAATGATGAGGGAAAATATGGAAAATCAAGACTTAAAACATGAAGTTACAGACAAATATTCCCTGAGAGGAAGAGTTTTTCATAGAATCCGTGAAGATATCTTAAATGGCAAATATAAGGATCACGAGGAGCTCAAAGAAGTCGCCATCGGTCAGGAACTTGGAGTCAGCAGAACTCCGGTAAGAGAGGCGTTCAGACAGCTTGAACTTGAAGGTCTTATTCAGATTATCCCCAACAGGGGCGCTTATGTCACCGGAATAAAGGTTAAAGACATAAAAGATATTTATATGATAAGATCAAAGCTTGAAGGACTCTGCGCAAGATGGGCCTGCGAAAATATCTCAAAAGAGCAACTTGAGGAAATGGAAGAGAACATATATCTTGCCGAGTTCCATGCCGCAAGAGGCCATATGGAGCAGATGGCGGAACTTGATAACCGTTTCCACAATATTTTATATGAAGCATGCAATTCAAAGATGCTTGAGCATCTTCTTAAGGATTACCACCAGTATGTATGGAGAGTCAGACAGAAGACTCTTTCAAGCAGCAGAGGTGCGGTTTCCAATGTTGAGCACAAATATATAATGGAAGCCATCAAGGAGAACAATCCGGATAAAGCGGAGGAACTTGCAAACCAGCATATGATCAACGCATATGAAAATATGGTGGACAAGGGACTTCTTGAAATGTTTGAATAAAAATAATTTGAAAGGAAAGGCGAATATGGCAAAAATACAGATGACTACCCCCATCGTTGAGATGGACGGCGATGAGATGACCAGAGTTTTATGGAAGATGATAAAGGATAAGCTCATTCTTCCTTATATCGATCTTAAGAGCGAGTATTACGATCTTGGACTTGAATATAGAGATGAGACTGACGACCGGGTAACGGTTGACAGTGCAAATGCAACACTTAAGTACGGTGTTGCCGTTAAGTGCGCTACAATTACTCCCAATAATGAGAGAATGACTGAGTACAAGCTCAAGAAGATGTGGAAGAGCCCTAACGGAACAATCAGAGCCATTCTTGACGGAACCGTTTTCCGTACACCCATCATGGTTAAGGGAATCGAGCCAAACGTAAGAACATGGGAGCAGCCTATCACACTTGCAAGACATGCATACGGTGATGTTTACAAGAATGTTGAGATCAGAGTTCCCGGTGCAGGTAAGGCAGAACTTGTATTTACTGGTGCCGACGGAAAAGAGATAAGAGAGACCATCCATGAGTTCGACGAGCCCGGAATCATTCAGGGTATTCACAACAAGGATGCCTCAATCAGAAGCTTTGCAAGAGCCTGCTTTAAGTATGCGCTTGCAGAGAAGAAAGAACTTTGGCTCGGAACAAAAGATACCATCAGTAAGACCTATGACAGAAGATTCAGAGAAATTTTTGATGAGATCTTTGAAAAGGAGTTTAAGGCTGACTTTGAAAAGGCCGGCATTACATATTTCTACACACTTATAGATGATGCGGTTGCCCGTGTTATGAAGTCAAAGGGCGGATTTATCTGGGCATGCAAGAACTACGACGGAGACGTTATGAGTGATATGGTTTCATCTGCATTCGGATCACTTGCAATGATGACATCTGTTCTTGTATCACCTACAGGTGTTTATGAATATGAGGCTGCTCATGGAACGGTTCAGAGACATTATTACAAGTATTTAAAGGGTGAGCCTACATCAACAAACCCTGTAGCAACTATTTTTGCATGGACAGGTGCTCTTCGTAAGAGAGGAGAACTTGACGGCATTTCAGAGCTTATGGCCTGGGCTGATAAGATGGAGAAGGCAACGCTTTCCGTTATCGAATCAGGACGTATGACGGGAGATCTTGCTCTTATAACATCTCTTCCAAATCCTGTTAAACTTGGAAGCGAAGAATTTCTTGATGCCATTGCCGAAGAATTTAATAAAATATGATAGCAAAGAGCCTTTCATCTGTTGGAAGGCTCTTATTTTTCTCTTTTTGCCGCGGCGTTTATATGCTATACTATTCACTGGTTATACATTTACGGTATGAAAGAGACACACACGGATGTTGGATAGGAGTCGTAAGAATAAAGTATATAGTAAAAAGATAAAGCGTCTTCGCAGGGGCATTGTGATAACCGTTGTAGCGGCGTGTCTTATTCCCACATGTATCTGTGTTATTCTTTCCGTGAGGTATGACAGGTTAAATGCCAAGTATAAGCAGAGCACTGCGGATCTTGAATGGTACAGACAGAGGTATGGAAGCGAACTTTCGATTCTTTCTGCCGTGCAACCGGATACGGAAGCGGAAACAGATAACGTTCCGGATGCCGAGGCGGGTGGATTTGAGCAGGATTATTCCGATGTCGATACCAGCGGAGCTCTTAATCCCGAGGATATCGAGGGTACGAGATATGTATATCTTACTTTCGATGACGGTCCGAGTATTTATACCGAAGAGATATTGGATATTTTAAAAGAGAATGATGTAAAGGCCACTTTTTTTGTGTGCGGGAAACCCGATGCCAAGTATGTCGATGCTTATAAGAGGATAGTCGATGAAGGACATACGCTGGGGATGCATTCCTACAGCCACAAATATGCTGAGATTTACTCATCCCTGGATTCATTTAAAGAGGATTTTGACAAACTAAGAATATTTTTATACCAGACTACGGGTGTCTGGGCCAAGTATTACAGATTTCCCGGAGGAAGTTCCAATGCTGTCAGCAAGGTTGACATCAAGGAGCTTGAGGACTTTTTGGAAGGAACCGACGCAACTTTCTATGACTGGAATATTTCTGCGAAAGATGACAAAGCGGGCAACACCAAAGAGTCGATTTATGCTAATATAGTAGATAATGTTCCCAAATTTAAACACTGCATCGTGTTAATGCATGACGCTGCAGACAAGCGTAGTACCGTTGACGCTTTGCCTGATATCATAAGAGATATCAAGGCTATGGATGATACCGTGATAGTTCCGATAACAGATAATACGTTACCGGTTCAACATATCAAATAAAAGTATTAACAAGAAAAAGTGAACGGAGGAGAAACAATGGGATTTTTTTCTGAGCTAAAGAGCGATTTATCCCAAGCAGTTAACACACTCATGCCTGATGATAAGGCCGATGAGACAAGGGTTCTTGATAAGGAAAGTGTTGATGGGGAAACTGTCAGAGCTCAAGACGTGGATCTTGACAGTATGCTTGATCGTCTTGATGAAATCAAGCTTGATGATGTGGTGAACGAGGAAGAGAGTTTATCTGAAGAGTCGGAGCAGACTCTTGATAATTCTGAAAATACGGGAGCAGAGACTGAAGAAGAGAATTTCAATGTTGAAACTTCCGATAAAGAAAATTTAAATGAAGGGGCTTCTGAGGAACAGACTGAAGAGATAAGTGAAGAGCGTGCGCTTGAACAGCTTATCGAAGCACAGACGGCGTCAGAGGTAAAAGAGGGTGAGCCGATGAGCGCGCTTGAGGCTATTAATGATTCTAATATCGATGAGTACATTGCAGAGAGCAATGCTACAGATAAAAATACTATTAACGGGGGAGAAGAAACTATGGAATTTGATCAGCAGACACCTACAGATGAAACTGCCAGCATTACAGAAGGAATGATACTTACAGGAGATTTGCAGACAACAGGATCTCTTGATCTTATCGGTAAGATCAACGGTAATGTTAAGTGCCTCGGCAAACTCAATGTTACAGGTGAGATCGTAGGTGATTCGGATGCGGCAGAGATTTATGCCGAGTCGGCAAGAATCACAGGTGAGGTTAAGAGTAAAGGCAGTGTAAAGGTTGGACAGAGCACTGTTATCGTAGGAAACATCTTTGGTTCAAGCGCAGTTATCGCAGGAGCTGTAAAGGGTGATATCGACGTGCATGGACCTGTTGTTCTTGATACAACAGCCATCGTTATGGGTAATATCAAGTCTCAGTCAGTGCAGATCAATAACGGTGCTGTTATTGAAGGTATGTGCTCACAGGCATATGCTGATGTAAATCCTTCAGAGTTCTTCGAGGGACTTAAAAACAGATAAGTAGTATAAGTATTTGGAGAGATTATGAGAATATTATTAAAACTAAGTGGTGAAGCACTCGCAGGTGACAAGAAGACAGGATTTGACGAGGAAACTGTCAGAAAGGTTGCTCTTCAGGTTAAAGAACTTACCGAGAAAGGAACCGAGGTTGGAATTGTTATCGGAGGCGGTAATTTCTGGAGAGGAAGAACCAGCGAAAATATCGACCGTGTAAAAGCGGATCAGATAGGAATGCTTGCAACCATAATGAACTGCATCTATGTTTCTGAGATTTTCAGAAGTGAAGGAATGATGACAAATATACTTACTCCTTTTGAGTGCGGCTCATTTACCAAGCTCTTTTCCAAAGACAGAGCTAATAAGTATTTTGCTAAGGGAATGGTTGTATTTTTTGCGGGAGGTACGGGACATCCTTATTTCTCAACAGATACGGGAGTTGCTCTTCGCGCAATAGAGGTAGAGGCTGATTGCATCTTGCTTGCAAAAGCCATTGACGGTGTATATGACAGCGATCCTGCCACAAATCCCGATGCAAAGAAATATACTGAGGTTTCTATCGACGAAGTTATTGCCAAGAACTTGCAGGTTGTTGATATGACAGCTTCAATAATGGTAAGAGATAACAAGATTCCTATGAGAGTATTTGCTCTTCAAGAGGAAAAAAGCATTGTAAACGCCGCCAACGGCAACTTTAACGGCACGACTGTTACTGTTTGACGTTTTGGGTACTGAAATAACGGAGGCATATTTATGAACGAAAGAATTAAAGAATACAACGACAAGATGCAGAAGTCTTATGATTTTCTCAAGGAAGATCTGGCTTCTATCCGTGCAGGAAGAGCCAATCCACATGTGCTTGATAAGATAAAGGTTGATTATTACGGAACACCCACACCTCTTCAGCAGGTTGGTAACGTTTCTGTTCCGGAAGCACGTATTATTCAGATTGCACCCTGGGATAAGACACTTATCAAGGATATCGAGAAAGCAATAATGACATCGGATCTGGGTATTACTCCAAGCAACGACGGTGCCGTTATCAGACTTGTTTTCCCCGAGCTTACTGAGGAAAGAAGAAAACAGCTTGCAAAAGATATCCGCAAGAAGGGTGAAGATGCAAAGGTTGCAGTCAGAAATGTAAGACGTGACGGTAATGATGCACTTAAGAAGCTTAAGGGCTCTGACGTATCCGAGGATGAGATCAACGATCTTAATGATGAACTTCAGAAGGTAACAGATAAGTTCATTAAGGATATTGATGCAGCTGTAGAAGAGAAGAACAAGGAAGTCATGACTGTTTGATTTCCGATAAGTGGGAAATTGTATTATGGAAGAAAATAAAAATATACCTGCACATGTAGCGATAATTCTTGACGGAAACGGAAGATGGGCAAAGGCAAAGGGACTTCCCAGAAATGCCGGACATGTGCGGGGGGCAAAAGCTGTTGAGGATATTTTGGTAGATGCCAGAGATATGGGCATCAAATATCTTACGGTTTATGCTTTTTCAACAGAAAACTGGAGTCGTCCTGAGGCAGAAGTTTCTGCTCTCATGACGATTTTACGTAATTACCTTAAAACAAGTATAAAGAAAGCAATGAAGAACAATGTAAGATGTCGTGTTATCGGCGACAGAAGTGCTCTTGCAAAGGATATCATTGAGGCTATTGAAAACCTTGAGGAGACGACTGCGGGAAATACAGGACTTACTTTCACCATTGCCATCAATTACGGAAGCAGAGACGAGATCAGAAGATCCGTCGTTAAACTTGCGGACAAGGTAAAAAATGGAGAACTTGATCCTTCAGAGATTACAGAAGATATGATAGCTTCAAATCTTGATACTGAATATATGCCGGATCCCGATCTTTTGATCAGAACCTGCAATGAGCAGAGAGTATCAAACTATTTATTGTGGCAGCTTGCTTATACGGAGTTCTATTTTACGCCTGTCGCTTGGCCTGATTTTAATAAGGCCGAACTTGAAAAGGCAGTAGAAGCATATGGGAACAGAAACCGTAAATTCGGAGGTCTCAAGCAGGATCAGATTGAATAAGCGGGGATAGAGCATTGAAAACGAGAGTGATTAGCGGAATCGTGATAGCTATTGGGCTTGCGGCGGTTCTGATTTCGGGGGGATATTTTCTGGCAGGCGTGCTTTTTGCCGTTTCACTTGTCAGTTATAATGAGCTTACGAAAGCTACCGGAGTCCATGACTCCGAAAAAAAATATAATCCGCTTGAAGTTTGCGGATATATATCGATAGTAGTACATTATCTTCAGATGATAGTGTTAAGAGATTACAGGTATTATATTTTTTCATTGATGTTTGCCTTTTTCCTGATAATGGCATGTTATGTTCTGACATTTCCAAGGTTTACATCTACAAAGGCAATGTCGGCTTTTTTTAGTTTTGTATACGCGCCGGTCAACATGTCTTTTGTATTCCTGTTAAGGATTCGTCCCGATTATGGATGGATTTTTGCATGGGTGCCTTTTATTGCATGGGTAAGCGATACATGCGCTTATTTTACGGGAAGAGCATTTGGCAAACACAAGCTCGCACCTGTTCTTTCACCGAAGAAAACAATCGAAGGCGCGGTAGGTGGTGTACTCGGCTCGGTAATAGTGGGATTTATAATTGGATATGTTGTATATATTCAAAAAATACATGACATTAAATTCCTCGTTGTTATGATAATTATTACTTTTGTGGGAAGTATTATCGGACAACTGGGAGACCTTCTTGCATCGGGGATTAAGAGAGACCACAATATCAAAGATTACGGAAATGTTATTCCGGGACACGGTGGTATCATGGATCGTTTTGACAGTGTTATTTTTGTGATACCATGTGTATATTTTTTGGCTGCGGTGTTATACCGTTTGTTATAAGGCAAGGCATTAGAGAGTCGCAGGCAGTTAGATCGGCGGCTCTTTTCCTTTTTAAGTTATATAGGAGTATAAAAAGAGAGAAAAGATGCGTAGTATAGTATTACTTGGATCTACGGGATCCATTGGAACACAGACACTTGATGTTGTCAGAAATAATAAAGATGAGCTTAAAGTTGTGGGACTTGCGGCAAACAAGAGAGTTAATGAAGTTGAGCAGCAGGTCAGGGAGTTTAATCCCAAATATGTTTGTATGTTTGATCAGGAAGCGGCAAAAGAGCTTCAGGAGAAAATAGCCGATACCGGTATAAAGGTTATGTCCGGAATGGACGGACTTCTTGAGATGGTCTCTGTTCCCGAAGCAGATACCGTTCTTACTGCGGTTGTCGGAATGATCGGAATAAGACCTACTATAAAGGCGATTGAAAGCGGAAAGGACATAGCTCTTGCGAACAAGGAGACTCTTGTTTGCGCGGGACATATTATCATGCCTCTTGCTAAGGAGAAGAATGTACAGATTCTTCCCGTTGATAGTGAGCACAGTGCTATTTTCCAGTCCCTTGTGGGACAGCCCAAAGATAAGGTTGAGAAAATCCTTCTTACCGCAAGCGGTGGCCCTTTCAGAGGAAAGAAGAGGGAAGAACTCGCTGCTATGACAGCGGCTGATGCGCTTAAACATCCCAATTGGGATATGGGCCCAAAAGTTACGATAGATTCATCATCTCTTGTAAATAAGGGACTTGAAGTTATGGAAGCAAGATGGCTCTTTGATGTGAGCCTTGATAATATCGAAGTTCTGGTTCATCCCCAGAGCATAGTTCACAGTGCTGTTCAGTATGTTGACGGTGCTGTTATTGCGCAGCTCGGAGTACCTGATATGAAACTTCCGATTCAGTATGCTCTTTTTTACCCGGACAGACGTCCTATGGCAGAGAAGAGGTTGGATCTTTTTGAACTTGGAAGTCTTACTTTTGAAAAGCCCGATACTGATACCTTTAGAGGTCTTAAGCTTGCATTTGACTCGGCATATGCGGGAGGCAGCATGCCTACTGTATTTAATGCGGCAAATGAGATGGCGGTCAGAAGATTTTTGAAGGGTGATATCAGATATCTTGAGATATTCGATATGATAGAAGAAGCGATGACACATCATAACAAGATAGAAAATCCCGATGTGTCTGCAATACTTGATACCGAGAAGGAAGTTTATGAGTTTCTTGGCACAAAATATGGAATTTGAGGAAAAATAATGATAGCCAGTATAGTGATCTTTTTTATAATATTTGGAGTTTTGGTTACATCACACGAATTCGGACATTTTATAATAGCTAAGTCCGGTGGAATTCGTGTAAATGAATTTTTTGTCGGAATGGGACCGACAATCTGGAAGAAACAAAAAGGAGATACTCTTTACAGCATTAAACTTCTCCCGATAGGAGGAGCTTGCGTTTTTGACGGGATGGATCCTGTTGAAGAAGAAAAAGAAGGGTATGATGAACATTCATTTTTGCGTGCACCTGTGTGGCGCAGGATTGCAACTTTGTTTGGAGGACCGTTTGCAAACTTTATAATCGCTTATATTCTGGCGGTTGCCCTTGTGAACTTATCTCCCTGGGATATGCCTACAATAAAGGCGCTTACCGAGGATTCTGCGGCTCAGGAAGCGGGAATGGAAGCCGGAGATACGATCATAAGCATAGATGGCGAGAAGGTATATATGTCATCCGAGATAATGCTTATTTCCCAGTTTGCCGAAGGCTCACCGATGGATATTGTTTATGAAAGAAACGGTGAAGTTAAGAAGACTGTGCTCACACCTAAGTTCAGCGAAGAGAACAAGCGCTATTACATGGGGGTGTATCTTGGTGAGTACAAGGATGTTAAAGGTCCCGAGTCTCTTAAATATGCATGGTACACTGTTAGATATAATTTTATAGCAACTTACAGAAGTCTTGCTCTTTTGGTTCAGGGCAAACTTTCGAAGGATGATGTTTCGGGGCCTGTAGGTATGGTCAAGATTGTTGATGATACCTATGAAGAAGTTAAGCCATACGGCGCATCGGCGGTTATTGTTGTAATGCTGTCGCTTACGGTTCTTCTGTCTGTGAATCTGGGAATCATGAACCTTCTTCCTTTCCCTGCGCTTGACGGCGGAAGACTTGTATTCCAGTTTATAGAAGTGATATTCGGAAAGCCTGTACCGCCTGAAAAAGAGGGCGTTGTGCACATGGTTGGAATGATGCTTCTTATAGCGCTTATGGTATTTGTTTTAGTTAACGATATTACCAAATTTACAAGGTAATGATTGATTATTGGGAGAATTATTATGGCATACAGAGATAATACTAAAGTCATAAAGATAGGCGACAGAGTGATAGGAGGAGGCAATCCTATTCTCATTCAGTCTATGACAAATACAAGAACAGAGGATGTCAAAGCGACGGTTGCGCAGATACACGAGCTTGAAGCTGCAGGTTGCGATATCATCAGATGCACTGTTCCGACTCAGGAAGCTGCGGAAGCTGTTAAAGAGATAAAGAAACAGATTTCAATTCCTCTTGTTGCGGACATCCATTTTGATTACAAGATGGCTATAGCCGCTATGGAAAACGGCGCCGATAAGATAAGGATCAATCCCGGAAATATCGGCTCCAAAGACCGTATCGCAGCAGTGGTATCATGTGCAAAAGAGAGAAATATTCCCATAAGAGTCGGTGTTAACAGCGGTTCTCTGGAAAAAGATCTTGTAGAAAAATATAACGGTGTAACGGCAGAGGGACTTGTTGAGAGTGCTCTTGATAAGATAGGTATAATCGAAGAACTCGGATACGACAATATGGTCGTAAGTATCAAGTCATCAAATGTTATGCTTTGTGTAAAGGCACATGAACTTCTTGCTGAGAGATGCAGATATCCTTTGCATGTCGGCATCACTGAAGCGGGAACTTTGTGGGGCGGAAATATCAAGTCATCGGTTGGACTTGGAATAATTCTTAATAAAGGAATCGGAGATACGATAAGAGTGTCTCTTTCGGGTAACCCTGTTGAAGAAATCAAGACTGCAAAAGCAATCCTTAGGACTCTTGGCATAAGAGAGGGCGGAATAGAAGTTATTTCATGCCCTACATGCGGAAGAACCAAGATAGATCTTATCTCACTTGCAAATCAGACAGAGACGCTCGTTCAGAACTATCCTGATCTTAATATCAAGGTCGCTGTTATGGGATGTCCCGTAAACGGCCCCGGCGAAGCCAAGGAAGCCGATATAGGAATTGCCGGCGGCATAGGAGAAGGACTCCTTATTAAAAAGGGCGAGATCATTAAGAAAGTTAAAGAAGATGAGCTTCTTGCCGTTCTTAAAGAGGAGCTTGATAACTGGAAATAAGCTTTTTAGGATCGGACGTGCTGTAGAAAGAAGTTTTGGGGAACCGGAGTATTCCGTGTGAGGGAGTAGATGTCAAAAAGTTTTTTTGAGGTTTTTCCTACGCTTAAGCTTGATGCAAAGACTAAAGAGATCATGGAACAGACTGTGGTTGAAAAAGTCTCTACAACAAGAAAGCAGGATTTTATAAGAATATATATATCAAGCAACAATCTTATTGATAAAGCGGATGTTATAAAGGCTGAGACGGGGATAAAAAAGCAGTTTTTTGGAAATCAGGATCTTACGGTCAAGATTTACGAGAAATTCTCCCTCTCGGCGCAATATACGCCCAAGAATCTTATTGATATATACAAAGATAGTATTGAGCTTGAACTAAAGGACTATGACCATATGGAGTATAGTCTTTTTCGTTCTGCACAGTTTCTTTATCCCGAGGACGGCAATATCGTAATTCAGCTTGAGGACAGCGTTGTCGGGCAGAAAAAAGCGCCGGATCTCGTTAGGGTTCTTTCAAAGATAATCAATGAAAGGTGCGGCCTTACCGCATCGATAACTCCTGAATTTATCGAGGTTGTAAAAAATACAGAGGAGCCAGATTATTCCGCAGAGTCGGCTAAGATGGCCAAAAAGCTTGAGGACGCTGAACAGAGGTCGGAAGAAAAGAAAAAGCAGAAGGAAGAACAGGAAGCTGCAAAGACAGCAGCTGCGGAGAAGAAAACTGCTCCGGAGAAACCTGCCGGAAAAGCCTTTGGAAAAGAAGGCGGCGCTTCAAAAGGAAAATGGGGCGGAAAAAGAGATTTTGGAGGAAGCTTCAAGAGGTCGGATAATCCTGATGTTATATTCGGAAGGGACTTTGACGATGAGACTATGAAGCTCTCGGATCTCGTCGGAGAGCTCGGAGAAGTCTGCGTTCACGGCAAAGTAATTCTTTTTGATAAGAGAGATATCAGGAATGAAAAGAGTATTCTTATCTTTGACATAACTGACTTTACGGATTCGATTACGGTAAAGATGTTCGTAAGGACCGAGGATGTTCCCGAGATCACAAAAGATATCAAGATGGGAGCGTTCCTTAAGATCAAGGGTATTGCTGCGGTTGATAAGTTCGATCATGAGCTTTCTATTCAGTCGGTTGCCGGAGTTAAGAAAATCCCTGACTTTACAAGTAAGCGTGTCGACAGAGCGGATGTAAAGCGAGTTGAGCTTCACTGCCATACCAAGATGAGCGATATGGACGGTGTTTCCGAAGTTAAGGACATTGTAAAGCAGGCTTATAAATGGGGTATGCCCGGAATTGCCATCACAGATCACGGCGTTGTGCAGGCACTCACCGATGCTAATCACGTCTGGGAAGATCTTTATTCTGCGGAAAAGAAAAGAAGAAAAGAAGCAGGAGAGCCTCCCATTGAGAGGCAGGATTTTTTTAAACTGATACTGGGTGTGGAGGCTTATGTTGTCGACGACCTTAAGGAAATAGTTGTAAATGACAAGGGACAGCCTATCGAAGATACGACCTTTGTTGTATTTGATATTGAGACGACAGGTTTTTCGCCTATTAAGAATAAGATAATCGAGATCGGTGCCGTTAAGGTAAGAAACGGAGAGATACTTGAGAGATTTTCCGAGTTCATAAATCCTGAGGTTCCGATTCCGTACAGGATCACCAAGCTTACAAGTATCACGGATGATATGGTTATTGATGCGCCGACAAGGGAGGTTATAATACCGCGTTTTGTTGAGTTTTGTAAGGATGCGGTTCTTGTCGGACACAATGTCGGATTTGATATCAGTTTCATAAATCAGAACTGTAAAGAGCTTGGTATTGATGTTGACTATACGACAGTTGATACGCTGTGGCTTTCAAGATACTTTTTCCCTCTTCAGGCAAAGCATACGCTTGATGCGGTCGCAAAGACTCTTGGAGTTGTTCTTGAGCACCATCACAGGGCGGTTGATGATGCCGAGTGTACGGCGCTTATATTTAATAAATTCGTGCCTATGCTTAAAGAGCAGAAGGCTGAAACGCTTACGGATGTAAATATACTCGGAAAGCCTACAAAAGAGATGATAAGACACCTTCGCCCGAATCACTGCATTATTTTGGCGAAGAATACGCTTGGAAGAGTTAATCTGTATACTCTTGTAAGTGAGTCTCATGTTGATTATTTCAGGAGATTTCCTCTTGTTCCAAAGAGCGAACTTATAAAGCACAGGGAAGGACTCATTGTCGGAAGCGCCTGCTGTGCGGGTGAACTCTACGGAGCGGTTGTAGAAGGAAGGCCGCCTGAAGAAATAGCTAGACTTGTTGATTTCTATGATTATCTCGAGATTCAGCCTGTTGCGAACAACCGCTTTATGATTGACTCCGAGAGATATGAAGATATAAACAGTGAAGAAGATATCAAGAATATAAATAAAGAGATAGTTAGGCTCGGAGAGCAGTTTAATAAGCCTGTTGTCGCCACTTGTGATGCGCACTTTTTAAATCCCGAGGATGAGATATACAGGACTATCATCATGGCCGGAAAGGGAATGAATGATGAGGAAGAATCACCTCTTTTCCTCAGAACGACCGATGAGATGATGGCTGAGTTTGATTATCTTGGCGGTGATAAGGCAAAAGAGATTGTAATAGACAACACCAGGATGATCCTTGATATGTGTGACAGCATATCGCCCGTAAGACCCGATAAGTGCGCGCCTGTTATTGAAAATAGTGATGAGATTCTTACCAAGATCTGTTATGACAAGGCACATGAGATATACGGAGACAATCTTCCCGAGATAGTTCAGGAACGTCTTGAAAGAGAGCTTAATTCAATTATCAAGAACGGTTTCGCGGTTATGTATATCATTGCGCAGAAGCTTGTTTGGAAGTCTAATGAGGACGGATACCTCGTTGGATCGCGTGGATCTGTAGGATCTTCTTTCGTTGCCTTTACTTCGGGAATTACGGAAGTTAATTCGCTTAGTCCGCACTATGTGTGTCCTAAGTGCAAATACAGTGATTTTGATTCGGAAGAAGTGCTTAAATACGGCGGTAATTCCGGATGTGACATGCCTGATAAGAGGTGCCCGAAGTGCGGAGCTCTTTTGTACAAGGACGGATTTGATATCCCGTTTGAGACATTCCTTGGATTTAAGGGAGACAAGGAGCCTGATATCGACCTTAACTTCTCGGGTGAGTATCAGTCCAAGGCTCATAAATATACCGAGGTTATTTTCGGCTACGGACAGACTTTCAGAGCGGGAACCATCGCGTCTCTTGCGGATAAGACGGCATACGGTTTCGTAAAGAAATATTATGACGGCATCGGTTCGAGTAAAAGAAAATGTGAGATAAACAGAATAGTTCAGGGATGTACGGGTATCAGAAGAGGTACCGGTCAGCATCCCGGAGGAATCATCGTTTTGCCGGTGGGAGAGGATATCAATTCATTCTGTCCTGTGCAGCACCCTGCAAACGATATGACAACCGCGACAATCACGACACATTACGACTATCACTCGATTGATCACAACCTGCTTAAGCTCGATATTCTGGGACACGATGATCCTACGATGATAAGATTTTTGCAGGATTGCACGGGACTCGATCCCAAGCTCGTTCCTTTGGATGATAAAAACGTAATGAGTCTGTTTATGAATACGACTGCTCTCGGTGTTACGCCTGAGCAGCTGGGCGGAACGAAGCTCGGATGCCTCGGACTTCCCGAGTTCGGTACAGACTTTGCCATGCAGATGGTTATCGACGCCAAGCCTACATCATTGTCTCACCTTATAAGGATTTCGGGACTTTCACACGGTACGGACGTTTGGCTTGGCAATGCCCAGACTCTTATTCAGGAGGGTAAGGCTACGATCGATACCTGTATCTGTTGTCGAGACGATATCATGATCTATCTCATTCAGAAGGGTATGGATAAGTCTCTTTCCTTCAAGACCATGGAGTCCGTGCGTAAAGGAAAAGGACTTAAGCCGGAGATGGAAGAAGCCATGATCGCTGCGGGAGTGCCCGATTGGTATATTTGGTCCTGTAAAAAGATCAAGTACATGTTCCCGAAGGCTCATGCGGCCGCATACGTTATGATGGCGTGGAGAATCGCATACTTCAAGGTTTATGTTCCGCAGGCATTCTATGCTGCGTGGTTCAGTATAAGAGCTAAGGCGTTCAACTATGAGCATATGTGCCAGGGCGAGAACCACCTTCATGCCGTTATGAATGACTACAAAAACAGGAAAGATGAGCTTTCAAATGCACAGCAGGCTGAGTACGGCGATATGAGACTTGTTGAAGAGATGTACGAGAGAGGAATCGAGTTCCTTCCAATCGACATCTTTAAGGCTAAGTCCAGAGAATTTCAGGTTATAGGAGATAAGATCATGCCTGCGCTTAACAGCATAGACGGAATGGGTGAAAAAGCTGCCGACCAGATCGTCGAAGCTGCCAAAGACGGTCCGTTCCTTTCAAAGGACGACTTCAAACAAAGAACAAAGTGCCCTCAGGCGGTTATCGACAAGATGGCAGATATGGGGCTCCTTGGCGATATTCCCGACTCCAATCAGATTAGTATCTTTGATCTAATGAAAGGATAGAAAAAAGCTCGAAAATGCTGACTTCTATGAGCAACGTCGAAAGGAAGCATTTTCGGGCTTTTTGAAATTAATAAAATCCGCGCACAGCCGAACATCAGCAGATACAGCTGTATGCCGTCAGCCTGGCGCCGGTGCAAACTACACAAACATTTCACAGTTCAAATGCCTGCACCTATGTATAATATGCTTTGGGTTAGGTAATGGGCAACGAAAGGACAATCAATGAAGAAAAAAATATTTGCGTTAGCTGCGCTGGCATTTCTGCTTGCAGGATGTGCCAAGTCATCGAACGGGGATGCGCAGTCTACAGCTGCGGTGGAAAGCGGATCTGAAGTTGATTCGGCATCCGAAGCCCAAAGCGAGGTTGTGGAAAACGCTTTGACAAATGAAGAACTGGCTGAATTTGCTCAGTTGTTCTGGACTTGTGAATATAGCGGTTTTTTAGATGACGGATTTAACAGCCCCAAGGATATTGAGTGGGATGATGTTTTTCAAAACGGTGCAGGAATAAATGTAGAAAATATAAGTGAGGACGAGAAAGAAGCCTATCTGGAGGCAACACATCAAGATTGTCTTTACGATATTGACACTTTTATAGTTATTAGAAAGACTGATATGATGAATTTCACGAAAAAACATGCAGGATATGAGTATGCTCCCGATAAAGATGATCTGGATACATGGGGAGACGATTATAATCATTGGATCTATCTGGAGAAGTATGATTCATATTATTTTATGAATGTATGTTGGAAGGAACTAAAATACTGCAGTTGTGTTTCAGGAGAAAAAGAAGGAAACGTATATACTATCAGATTCAAGATGGCTACAGATGATCATTATGGAAAAGACGCCGACAGAGTTTTGAAATTCACTAAAGAAAATGATGAACTTGTAATGATATCAAATGAGATTCAGTGGGACGATCTTTGCGTCAAAGACAAAACATTCGATGCGAATTTGACACAGTTTGACAGTCCTCTGCGTTTTTATACATATAATGTTGATCCTGAAGAGACGGAATTAGAAATCGTAAAAGATGGGAAATATCTTACAACCATTCGGTATTATGTCAAAGCATCTGATGATGCACAATATCCGGTAATTATTGACGATATAGGCTTTTTTGATTTTAACGCAGACGGCTATCAGGATATTGCTGTTTTGTGTATTTCATATTGCGGAAAAAAGATTATTTTGCATGAATATGATTATGAATCAAATGGTTTCTGTGGAATTGCAGAGCTGGATGAAGAAAATGTACCTGAGCTAAAAGGCAATCTAACAATAGCAGAAGCAAAAAAATATCTTCTTGGTGACAATGAAAACGGAGTGTATAACAACTATAAAGAGGTATATGCTCAAATGGCAAAGATCTATCATGTGGCAGATGACGGCTATAAGTTTGATCTTGCATATACTGATGATGACGATATTCCTGAACTTGTAATCGGACGGCCCGGATATTGGGTGTCGCTTTTTGCATATGAAGACGGCCATATTCACAGGCTTATTGATGGTTGGGCATATGGAGCAGGCGCTAATTCCGGATATTACTATGCCGAAAGAAAAAATGTTTTCATCAATGATAATTCCGATTATAACGTTCATTACACTTCATTTATGTCAAAGCGCGATAAAGGTGAGATTGCGACGGATTATTATATAAAATATATCTATTTCAAAGATCTTGACGGTGACGGAAATCCCTCTGAAGAAGAACTTGCTGCGTCCGATGGAGATGATTGCTTTGTCGAATATCATAACAATACTGACAAGAAAATGTCCGAAAAAGAAATTAAAAAAATAACCACAAAATACAGCAAGTATGATTACAAAGAGCTGTGCGGCGATATGGATTATGAGACGCTGCTTGCAGAACTCAGTAAATAAGCAGAAAACAGGCACCATCCACAATTCAGGGATGGTGCCTGAAATTATTTGGCTTCATTTTGGGTGATGCTATCAAAAATCTTTTGAATTTCATCTTTTGGAAGATCCGGAATTGAAGCAATGATTGTATCTAAAGAAACTCCGTTTTTTATAAGATTGATTGCTGTTTGACGGTTGGCTTCATTTTTTCCTTCAAGCAGACCTTTGTTTATTGCATCATCAAGTAAGTAATTCATTGTAGTACCTCCTTTTGGAAAGCGTTCTCGTAATATTTCAAAATGGTTATTACCTGTTAAGACAGATATTATTTTTAGTAGTGGATCAGGAAACTCGATTTGTTCATTATAATCAGCTGTGTCGGTAATCCCACTCATGTATTTGGCAAGTATTTTAAAATCGCTATGAAACAAAGTGTTGATTTCGTTATTGGTCATGTGAGAGATATCAAATACATTGATATGATAATCACTTACATATTTATCAAGACATTTTGGAATGTCTAATCTTTCTTTGAGATTTCTGGGAGCATTCCATGCCTCTTTTCCATAGTATAACACAATAGTTATAACCGGATATCGCTTGGATTGATTTTTTTCCAGAAGCTGGCTTCTGTATGATGCTCCGTCATAACCGATCACGCGTAAGACCATGTCTTTATCTATTGTGGTCTGATTTTCAATTCCTATTATGGAAAATATGACATTTTCTTTTGACCATCGTTTTACAATATCACGTTCTTGTTCGTGTAACTTGCCGTCATCAGCTTTATACTGTGATTTATGTGGGAGGTCGATTAGTTCGTCCTCTTTGATGGTTTGATTTCCTCCAAATAATGTTCCGTTTACAATGTCTGCGAAGATTTTATTGATTTCTTCAAAATGCTTTTCTGCAATATCTTTCTTTCCCATATGCACCTTTCAATTGTATAGATTTGGCGATAAGCCATGAATTCAGCAAAGAATGGTTGTTGAAAAACCTGCTGACTTAGATAGGATATCATATAAATCTTAAGAAATACCTACGAAAAATCTTAAGATTTCTTGTAGATTGTGATGTTATACAGCATCAATCGTTTTCACCATGATAGAGGATGATGTGTTCAAGAGAAAACCGCTTTCCATGCGGCTTTTTCCATATATATACAGCGCAAAAAGGGCAGTGACGGCTACTTTTTTAAAATTTTTTGAAAAAAATTTAAAAAAGTGCTTGCATTATTTCAAACTATGAGATAATATAAACAAGTCGCCGCGATACAGCGGCTGACACAAAGCTACTAAGCCTCGTTGGTCAAGCGGTTAAGACGCTGCCCTCTCACGGCAGAATCAGCGGTTCGATTCCGCTACGAGGTACGCAAGACTGTTTTTAACAGCCCAACCCGAGATCAAGTCCTTTGTGACTTGATTTTTTCTTTGAAGTAGCTGTTTACAAACAGCGCGACGCAAGTTATAATGTAGTTGATTTTAGGAGTGGACTTTCGCGAGTCCACTTTTTGCATGTTTCGGATTTTTTCATGATTTCATTGACGGCTAAGAAGCGAAATATGAAATGTCTAAATTTAAGGAGATTAGATGTCCAGAAAAGAAGATATTGAAAAGAAAACAGAGGCGCTGCTTACTCCGATAGCAGAGAAGTGCGGTGTCAGGATTTATGATGTCGAGTATGTGAAGGAAGCCGGTGAGTGGTATCTTAGAGCATACATTGACAAGGACGGAGGCGTTAATATAAATGATTGCGTTGATGTAAATCACGCTTTATCAGATGCTTTGGATGTGGATGATTTCATTGAAGATGCATATACATTGGAGGTCAGCAGTCCGGGACTGGGAAGGCAGCTTAAGAAGGATAGGCATTTTGAGAACAGCCTGGGTAAGGATGTTGAACTCAAGCTCTATAAGGCAATTGACGGAGTTAAAGAGTTTGCCGGTACACTTAAGAGCTACGATAGCACTTCGGTTACCGTAACTATAAATGACAAAGACGAAACTTTTTTGAGAAAAGAAATATCAGTTATTAAGCTTGCTCTGGATTTTTAATCCGGGCGCAAAAGAAGGAGACTACGATGAGTAAAGAATTAATGGATGCCCTTGACCTTTTGGAGAAGGAGAAGAACATCAGCAAGGATTCTCTGTTTGATGCTATTGAGAATTCTCTTGTCACAGCCTGCAAGAATAATTTCGGAAAGGCTGAGAACATCAGGGTAGAAGTTGACAGAGAGAACTGTGATTTCAAGTGCTATGCTGAGAAAACAGTTGTTGAGACTGCTGACGATGTAATGGATCCCATGCTTGAAATCTCACTCGACGATGCCAAGAAGATCAGCAAGAAGAGCAAAGTCGATGATATTGTCAATGTGCCACTCAATTCCAAAGAGTTCGGTCGTATTGCTACTCAGAACGCCAAAAACGTTATTCTTCAGAAGATCCGTGAGGAAGAGCGTGGTGCCATATATAACGAGTACTACAAGAAAGAGCATGATATTGTGACCGGTGTCATTCAGAGATATGTCGGAAAGAATATCAGCATCAATCTTGGTCGTGCGGATGCCATTCTCAATGAGAATGAGCAGGTTGAGAGCGAAGCTAAGTCAGGTTTCTATAAGCCTACATCAAGAATCAGACTTTATGTCCTTGAAGTTAAGAATGGTTCAAAGGGCCCCAGAATCCTTGTTTCAAGAACTCATCCCGATCTTGTAAAGAGACTTTTTGAGCAGGAAGTTGCCGAGATTCAGGACGGAACAGTAGAGATTAAGAGCATTGCAAGAGAAGCAGGAAGCCGTACGAAGATCGCTGTGTTCTCAAATAACCCGAATGTTGATGCGGTTGGTGCTTGTGTAGGTGTTAACGGAGCAAGAGTTAACCTTATCGTAGATGAGCTTAACGGAGAGAAGATTGATGTTATCAACTGGGATGAGAACCCCGGTAACCTCATTCAGAATGCTCTTTCACCTGCAAAGATCGTTGCGGTATTTGCAGATCCCGATGAGAAGAGCGCAAAAGTAGTTGTTCCCGATTATCAGCTTTCACTTGCAATCGGTAAGGAAGGTCAGAATGCAAGACTTGCAGCAAGACTTACAGGTTATAAGATTGATATAAAGAGTGAAACACAGGCTAAGGATGCTCCCGGATTCCGTATGGAAGATTATCTTGATGATGAAGATGATTACGAAGAGGATGAATTTGAAGAAGCTGCAATCGAAGAAGTCGATGAAGTAGAAGCTGAAGATGCTGATGCAGAAACAGAATTTGAAGAAGCTGAAGAACTCGAAGAAGCAGAAGATGCTGAGATTGAAGTAGAAGAGGACACTGACGCAGAGGAATAAGATGCAGAAGAAAATTCCAACAAGAAAGTGTGTAGGCTGCGGAGAGATGCGTGACAAGAAGGAAATGATCAGGGTGATAAAAACTCCCGAGGGAGAGATTTGCCTTGACGTCACGGGCAGAGCGAACGGAAGAGGCGCATATATTTGTAACAGTGCCGAATGTCTAAAAAAAGCAGTTAAAAACAGGGGACTTGAGAAATCTTTGAAGGCTCAGATTCCCGGAGACATACTTGAGCAGATGAATAAGGAGCTCGGAGAGTAAATTGGATAACAAAAAGATTTATTCTTTGCTTGGCCTAAGTACAAGGGCCGGGAAATTAAAGAGCGGAGAGTTTTCGGTATTGGATGCGATCCGCAGCGGCAAAGCGTATGCCGTGATAGTGAGTGAAGATGCTTCCGACAATACGAAGAAGCAGTTCAAAGATAAATGTAATTATTATAATGTGCCTATTGCTTTTTTTGGAGACATGGAGAGCCTCGGGCATGCAGTTGGTAAAGGAGTTCGAACAAGCCTTGTCATCACTGACAAAGGGCTGGCGCAATCGCTTTTAAAGAACTTACTACAAGAAGATTAGTTGGAGGAAATGTGAATGGCAAAAATTAAGATATCTGAACTTGCAACAGAGCTTGGGTGCGAAGGAAAAGCGCTGCTTAGCTTTTTGCAGGAAAAGGGAATAGAGGCGAAGCGTTCGAACAGCTCGATTGATGACAATGAGGCAGAGATTGCAAGAAAGCATTTTGGTAAAAAAAGTGCAAATGATGCATCTAAGGAAGCTAAGCCTGCTAAGACAGAAGCGCCTGCAAAGGGAGCTTCCAATCAGAATGCTCAGGGTGATGCACCTAAAAAGAAGAAAAAGATCATAATGGTTACAAATGCAGGAAATTCCAAGATGGGCGGCTATCAGAACCAGAATAACAATAATGCGGGAAATAATCAGAGACGCGACAACAGAAATTCCGGCAATCAGAACAACAGAAGAGGAACTTTTGCTCAGTCTCAGAATGTTTATCATCCCATTAAGCCTTTGACTGCGCCTTCTCAGCTTGAGAGCTACGGAAACGGATCTGTAATTTCAAAGTCACCTGTTCAGAACAATGCTCCTGCCAAGAAGGAAGCACCTGTTAAGCAGGAAAATCAGCAGGTTAAGTCTAAGGAGACTGTTGCAGAGAACAAGCAGCAGACAAAGGCTCCCGTTAATAAGGAGAGAAATAACGACAGATCTGCAGAGAGAAATCAGGCTCCTCAGCAGAATAACAACAGAAACGAAAATAGAAACGATAACAGGAACGACAACAGAAACGGAAACGACAGAAGAGACAACAGAAACGGAAACGGCGGAGACAGAAGAGACAACAGACAGCCTCGCCAGGGTGGAGACAGAAATTCATTCCAGAACAGAAACGGTGGCCAGGGCGGCGGATTCCGCAGAGATAACAACAACGGCGGAAACGGCCAGAATGGTAAGTTCCAGGGCAAGGGTGACAATAAATTCGGCGGCAACAAGTTCGATAAGGGCGCAAGAGGCGGATTTGCCGATGCTCCTCAGAAGGACAACTCAAGCCGCAGAGACGATGAGAGAAGAAGAATCGGCCAGGAAAAGGATAAGAGAAACAAGAAGGATCTTGCTTACGAGCAGGAGGAGATGATGCCGAGAAGTAAGAGAGTCGGCAGATTCATCAAGCCTGAAGTTAAGAAGGTTGAGGAACCCGAAGAGCAGATCAAGGTTATCTCTATCCCTGAGAAGGTTTCTATCAAGGAACTTGCCGAGAAGATGAAGATGCAGCCTTCTGTCATCATCAAGAAGCTCTTTATGGCAGGTCAGATTTCTACCGTAAATACAGAGCTTACTTATGAAGAAGCTGAGAATATAGCTATCGAATATGACATTATCTGTGAGAAGGAGATTCCCGTTGATATCATCGAGGAACTTCTTAAAGAAGATGAAGATGCGGAAGAGACACTTAAGAAGAGACCTCCCGTTGTCTGCGTAATGGGTCACGTCGATCACGGTAAGACTTCACTTCTTGACGCTATTCGTAAGACAAGCGTTACAGACAGAGAGGCAGGCGGTATTACACAGAGAATCGGTGCGTATACCGTATCTGTCAATGACCAGAAGATCACTTTCCTTGATACTCCCGGTCACGAAGCTTTCACTGCAATGCGTATGAGAGGTGCTACATCAACAGATATCGCAGTTCTCGTAGTTGCCGCAGATGACGGCGTAATGCCTCAGACAGTTGAGGCCATTAACCATGCAAAGGCAGCTGAAGTAGAGATTATCGTAGCTGTAAATAAGATAGATAAGCCTAATGCAAATATTGATAAGGTTAAGCAGGAAATGACCGAGTATGGCCTTATCTCTACAGATTGGGGCGGAACAACAGAGTTCGTACCTGTTTCTGCTAAGTCAGGAGAAGGAATCGAGGAACTTCTTGAGACAATCATTCTTACTGCAGATATCCTCGAGCTTAAGGCTAATCCCGACAGAGAAGCAAGAGGTCTCGTACTTGAGGCAAGACTTGATAAGGGTCGCGGACCTGTTGCCAACGTACTTGTACAGAAGGGGACACTTCATGTAGGTGACTTTATTTCAGCCGGTGCAAGCTCAGGTAAGGTTAGAGCAATGGTTGACGATAAGGGTAACAAGCTCAAGGAAGCACTTCCTTCACAGCCTGTTGAGATCCTTGGTCTTTCAGATGTTCCGAATGCGGGAGAAGTATTCCTCGGACATGAGACAGATAAGCAGGCTAAGCAGTATGCAAATACATACCTTCAGCAGCACAAGAAAGATCTTATTGAAGAGACCAAAGCCAAGATGTCACTTGACGATCTGTATTCAAAGATTGAGGAAGGCAGACTTCAGGAACTCAATATCATCATCAAGGCTGACGTTCAGGGTAGCGTAGAGGCACTTAAGCAGAGTCTCCTTAAACTTTCCAATGAGGAAGTTGTTGTTAAGGTTATTCACGGCGGTGTAGGTGCGATCAATGAGTCTGACGTAACACTTGCTGCAGCTTCAAGCGCCATCATCATCGGTTTTGACGTTCGTCCCGATGCAACAGCTAAGAGCATGGCAGAGCATGAAGGTGTAGAGATCAAGCTTTATAAGGTTATCTATCAGGCAATCGAAGAAATCGAATTTGCCATGAAGGGTATGCTTGCTCCTATCTTCGAAGAGAGAGTAACCGGACACGCAGAGGTAAGACAGATATTTAAGGCTTCTAAAGTCGGAAATATCGCCGGTTCCTTTGTTAAGGACGGTATCATCAAGAAGAACTGCAAGGTTCGTATTACAAGAGAAGGCGAGCAGATCTTCGAAGGAGATCTTGCATCTCTCAAGAGATTTAAGGATGATGTCAAGGAAGTTAAAGAAGGTTTCGAGTGCGGTCTTGTATTTGACGGCTTTGATCAGATTCACGAAGGCGATCTTGTAGAAGCATATGAGATGGTTGAAGTGCCCAGAACATAATCGTGAGCAGAACTTCCTGTGACGATCGAAAGGGATAAGATGCGAAAGAACAGCAATAAAAATAAAAGAATAAACGGCGAGGTCATGAAGGTTATATCTGAGGCTATCAGATATAGCAAGGACCCCAGGATCAGCCCCATGACATCCGTAATGGATGTCGAGGTCGCTCCGGACCTTAAGACTTGTAAGGTTTGGGTTACCGTAATGGGAAATGACGAGGACAGGGAGAGAACCGAAGCCGGACTTAAGAGTGCGGCGGGATATATCAGAAGCACACTTGCAAAAGAGCTGAATATGAGATATACCCCCGAACTTCGCTTTATCATGGATGATTCCATAGAGTATGCAATCAATATGTCCAAGAAAATTGATGAAGTAACTGCAAAGGATAATGAAGCAAAGATTGCTCGTGGAGAGGATATTGATGAGGATTGATGATTATTTGACCGGTGTCTGTACGGTCGGAATAAGCGGACATGTAAGACCTGACGGAGATTGTGTTGGGGCATGTATGAGTATGTATCTTTACCTCAAAAAGAATTATCCAAATATTAAGGCAGATGTTTTTCTTGAGAAGATACCTCAGGAACTTACATTTATCAAGGATTCGGACAAGATCAATAATGATTTTGTTTCGGATGTACAAAACTATGATCTGTTTATTGTTCTGGACTGCGGAAAAGAGCGCACAGGCGGAGCCGAGAAGTTTTTTGAAAATGCCAAAAAGACAATAAACATAGATCATCATGTGAGTAATTCGGGAACAGGTGATGCAAATTATGTTGTTCCTACGGCCAGCTCTGCATGCGAGCTTGTGTATGATGTTATAGACAAAGAACGCATAGATGCTGAGATTGCCAAGACAATATATACCGGAATGGTTACAGATACGGGTGTGTTCAAATATTCAAACACATCTCCGAAAACAATGGAGATTGCTGCAAGGCTTATCTCGTACGGTTTTGATTTCGGAAGTCTTATAGATCATGTTTTTTATGAAAAGACTTATCTTCAGAACCAGATACTCGGAAGAGCTCTTTTGGAGAGCATAAGGCTTCTTGACGGCAGATGTATCGTTTCGGTTATTTCGAAGCAGACAATGGAGTTCTATGGTGCGGTATCAAGCGATCTTGACGGGATAGTGAGCCAGATGCTGCTTACTATCGGAGTTGACTGCTCGATATTTGCATATGAGATTGCGCCTTTGGAATATAAGGTGAGCCTTAGAAGTAACGGTGCCGTAGATGTTGCAAAAGTCGCCGGGATATTTGGCGGCGGTGGCCATCAAAGAGCGGCGGGATGCAGTGTGAACGGAACTTACCATGACGTTATAAATAACATAATGAGATATGTTCAACATCAACTTGAAGAGTGAAAATATTTTATAGTAAAAGAAAAAGGTACCCATAAAGATTGTTTTTAGGGGTACCTTTTTAAGAACACGGGAGAATATGAAAAGTACATACAACGGACTTATAAATATCTATAAAGAACCCGGATTTACGTCAAATGACGTGGTTGCCAAATTAAGAGGCATCCTAAAGCAAAAAAAGATAGGTCACACCGGAACGCTCGATCCTGATGCGGTCGGGGTTCTTGTTGTATGCCTCGGAACGGGAACGAAGCTTGTTGAGATGCTCACGGATCACGACAAGGAATATATAGCCGTATGCAGGCTCGGAGTTACAACGGATACGCAGGATATGTCCGGAAATATCATAGATACAAGTGATGTAAAAGTTACCAAAGAACAGGTACATGAAGCGGTAAAAGCTTTTGTGGGCGATTACGATCAGATTCCTCCCATGTATTCTGCTATAAAAAAGGACGGAAGAAAGCTCTACGAGCTTGCAAGGGAAGGTATTGAAGTTGAGAGAAAGCCAAGAAAAGTGCATATTTCTGCAATATCGGTTCTTGATGATTCGCATATTGAGTCTGAAGGTCTTTTTACAATAGAAGTTAAGTGCAGCAAGGGAACGTATATCAGGACTCTTTGCCACGATATCGGACTTAGACTCGGTTGTGGTGCGGCAATGCAGCACCTTACAAGAACAAGAGTCGGAGCATTTACTCTGGATACGGCAGTTACGCTTTCACAGGTTGAGGATATGAGAGATGCAGGCACACTTACAGAGATTATCAAGTCGCCTGAATATATTTTCAGAGACCTTGATAAGATACATGTGAAAAACGCTGTCAGAACGCTTTTAGAGAACGGAAACAGTTTCAGAAGGAATAATATCATAAATGAAGATCCGGAAGGCGTAAACGACAAAGAATACGAAAATGAGATGTTCTCTGAAGGTAATAAGTTCAGAGTTTATTCAGAAGATGATGTTTTCTTTGGAATCTACACTTACAGTGCAAAGACGGCAATGTTTAACGTAGATAAATTCTTTTTTGAAAAATAATCAGAACGGATATTGGGTCAAAATGAAGATAATAACCGAACTTGATAAATTGAATATCCGCGAGAAAACTGCGGTTGCGATAGGAAAGTTTGACGGAATACATGTCGGGCACAAGGAGCTTCTTTCCAAGATTCTTGAAAAGAAAAAGGAAGGGCTCAAGGCAACTGTGTTCACGTTCGATCCTTCACCGGAGGAATTCTTTTTGGGGCATCCGGTGACGCAGCTTTTTACGAAGGAAGAAAAGCTCAAGGCATTTAAAGACCTTGGCGTTGATATTCTTGTGATGTTTCCGCTGAATGATGAAACTGCGGCGACCGATCCCGAGGAATTTGTAAGAAGGATCCTTGTAGATGAACTTAATGCAGGCTTTATCGCGGCGGGAAGTGATGTTTCTTTTGGTGACAAGGGAAAAGGCGACAGCGCGCTGCTTGAAAAGCTTGAAAAAGAGCTGTCATACGAACTTTGCATTATTGATAAGGTGAAGATCGACGGAGAAGAGGTAAGCTCCACGAGAGTCAGAAATGCTATCTCGGATGGGGATATTGCACTTTCAAAAAGGCTTCTCGGTGCGGATTATTCGATATCCGGAATCGTGGAACACGGAAATCATCTCGGACATACGATAGGCGTGCCCACTGTGAATATTCTTCCGCCTTCGATGAAACTCCTTCCTCCATACGGTGTATATTCCAGTACGGTCAGGATCGGGGACAGCGAGTTTAAGGGAATGACAAATATAGGGCGAAAGCCTACGGTTTCGGACAAAGAAAAAGTCGGTGTCGAGACGTACATATATGATTTTGACAGCGATGTATACGGCGAGTATATAGAAGTTGTGCTCCACAGCTTCGTAAGACCCGAGATGAAGTTTGAAAGTATGGAGCAGCTGAAATTGCAGATTCAGCAGGATATAAAAAATGCAGTGAGGAGTTTTTAAGTGAGTATATTAAATGTCGAACATCTCACACATGGTTTTGGAGACAGGGCCATATTTGACGATGTTTCTTTCAGATTGTTAAAAGGTGAGCACATCGGACTTGTCGGAGCAAACGGCGAAGGAAAGTCCACTTTTATGAATATTATTATCGGAAAACTTATGCCTGATGCGGGTAAGATCGAGTGGGCCAAGAATGTAAAGGTGGGTTACCTCGATCAGCATGCCGTATTGAAGCAGGGAATGACTATACGTGACGTTCTCGCTTCCGCATATGAGCCACTTTATGAGATGGAACGCAGAATGAATGAGATCTGCGATGCAATGGCTGAAGCAGATGAAAAGACACTTGAAGATTACATGGAAGAGCTCGGAACGATTCAGGATCTTCTTACCAACCATGATTTTTATCTTATTGATTCGAAGATAGAAGAGGTTTCAAGGGCTTTGGGCTTCCTTGATCTTGGCCTTGACAGGGATGTAACCGAGCTTTCGGGAGGACAGAGAACCAAGATACTTCTTGGTAAGCTCCTTCTTGAAAAGCCTGATATCTTGCTTCTCGACGAGCCTACAAACTATCTCGATGCGGAGCATATCGTATGGCTGACAAGATATCTTCAGGACTACGAAAATGCTTTTATACTTATATCGCATGACATACCGTTCCTTAACAGCGTGGTGAACATAATTTACCACATGGACGGCCAGACACATTCTCTTGACAGATACGTCGGCGACTACGATAAGTTTATGGAAGTATATGAGATGAAAAAAGCTCAAAGAGAAGCCGCATATAACAGGCAACAGCAGGAAATTGCGGATCTTAAGGACTTTGTTGCAAGAAACAAGGCAAGGGTCGCTACCAGAAATATGGCTATGGCAAGGCAAAAGAAACTTGATAACATGGACATAATCGAAATGGTGAAGGAAAAGCCAAAGCCTGAGTTTAATTTCAAGGTGGCAAGGACACCCGGCAAAGTTATATTTGAGACAAAAGACCTTGTGATAGGATATGACGATCCACTTTCATCACCTCTTAACATAACCATGGAGAGAGGCTCTAAGATTGTTCTTACGGGAGCAAACGGAATAGGAAAGACAACTCTTTTAAAGAGTATTCTCGGACTTATTCCTTCACTTGAAGGAACGGTGGAACTCGGAGAAAATGTCGAGATCGGTTATTTTGAGCAGGAGATGTCACCTGATATCGAGACTACATGTATGCAGGAAATCTGGAACGAATTTCCGGGATTTTCACAGTATGAAGTTCGCTCCGCGCTTGCCAAATGCGGACTTACGACCAAGCATATAGAGAGTAAGTGCAAGGTGCTTTCGGGAGGAGAGCAGGCCAAAGTAAGGCTCTGTAAACTTATAAACAGAGAATCAAACCTTCTTGTTCTCGACGAGCCTACAAACCATCTTGATGTCGATGCAAAGGATGAGCTTAAGAGAGCACTTTTGGAATACAAGGGAAGCATACTTATGGTGTGCCATGAACCTGATTTTTATGAAGGTCTTGCGACGGAGGTCCTTGATTGCTCGAAATGGACGACACGTCTGTGATCTTAAGCGGATCTACGCATGAATACGGGCATGATGGAAACGTTTTTGACAATACGCTAATGACTTTACATAAAAGAATATATATGCTAATATAACTTAGTTGCCTACTGATTATATGGTCGGTAACGGAACTACCTATACTCGGATATGGGATACTCCAACCCTTGTCTGTGTATCGGGCGGATTCAGAAAATATTATAAGGAGTGTAGAAATGATCACAAAAGAGAAGAAAACAGAAGTTATCAACAAGTTTGCGAGAAAAGCCGGAGATACAGGTTCACCGGAAGTTCAGGTTGCAATTCTTACTGAGAGAATCCAGGAGCTCAACGCTCACCTTCAGAAGAACCCTAAGGATCACCACTCAAGAAGAGGTCTTCTTAAGATGGTTGGTCAGAGACGTAGCCTTCTCGGATACCTCAAGAAGAAGGATATCGAAGCTTATCGTAAGCTTATCGCAGATCTTGGTTTGAGAAAGTAATCTGTAGAAACAATAAGGCGGGATGAGGCTGATGCAAATCGGCTTATTCCGTCTTTATTAATGTTTTGTTCAAGTGATGGAATATGAACCGGGGCTTTCAAAGTTATAATATACATTTCGACGCATTCGAGATGCATATTATGACCTTGAAACCCACGTATCATATTCGGATTAATGTGAGTGAAGGAGATAAAAATGGTTAAGACTTACACAATGGATCTTGCCGGACGTACTCTTAAAGTAGAGATCGGCAAAGTTGGTAAACAGGCTAACGGATGTGCATTTATGCAGTATGGAGATACAACAGTTCTTTGTACGGCGACAGCATCTGCAAAGCCCAGAGAAGGAATTGATTTCTTCCCTTTGAGCGTTGAATACAGCGAGAAATTCTATGCAGTGGGCAAGTTCCCCGGCGGATATAACAAGAGAGAGGGTAAGCCTTCTGAGAATGCTATCCTTACAAGCCGTGTTATCGATCGCCCTATGCGTCCTCTTTTCCCTAAGGATTACAGAAATGATGTAACAATCGAGACTATGGTTATGGCTGTTGATAATCAGTGCAGACCTGAGCTCGTAGCTATGCTTGGTGCATCTGTATCTGTTTCAATTTCAGATATTCCTTTCGACGGCCCTTGTGCTATGACACAGGTTGGTATGGTTGACGGTGAGCTTATCATCAACCCCACACAGGAACAGTGGAACACTGGTGACCTTAAGCTTACGGTTGCATCTGTAGGACAGAAGGTTATCATGATCGAGGCAGGAGCTAATGAGATTCCTGAGGAGAAGATGAAGGAAGCTATCTACAAGGCTCATGATGTAAACCTTCAGATCATCGAATTCTTCAAGGGTATCGTTGCAGAGATCGGTAAGCCCAAGCACGAGTATACAAGCTGTGCTGTTCCCGAGGAACTCTTTGCAGCTATCAAAGAGGTTGTTCCTCCCGAGGAGATGGAGAAGGCTGTATTTACAGACGATAAGCAGACAAGAGAGAACAATATTGCAGAGATAACAGATAAGCTTACAGAGAAGTTTGCAGAGAACGAAGAGTGGCTTGCAATTCTTGGTGAGGCTATTTATCAGTATGAGAAGAAGACCGTTCGTAAGATGATCCTCAAAGATCACAAGAGACCCGACGGACGTGATATCAAGCAGATCAGACCTCTTTCAGCTGAGGTTGACATCATTCCCAGAGTACATGGAAGTGCCATGTTCACTCGTGGACAGACACAGATCTGTGACGTTACAACTCTTGCACCTCTTTCAGAGGCTCAGAAAGTTGAGGGACTTGATGAGTTTGCTTCAGATAAGAGATATGTACACCAGTACAACTTCCCTGCTTATTCAGTAGGTGAGACAAAGGTTTCAAGAGGACCCGGACGTAGAGAAATCGGACACGGTGCACTTGCAGAGAGAGCACTTCTTCCCGTTCTTCCAAGTCCTGAAGAGTTCCCTTATGCAATCCGTTGCGTATCAGAGACATTTGAGTCAAACGGATCTACATCAATGGCTTCAACTTGCGCATCATGTATGTCACTTATGGCTGCAGGTGTTCCTATCAAGAAGATGGTTGCAGGTATAAGCTGTGGTCTTGTAACAGGCGATACAGACGATGATTTCATCGTACTTACAGATATTCAGGGACTTGAAGATTTCTTCGGAGATATGGACTTCAAGGTAACAGGTACAAAAGACGGTATCACAGCTATCCAGATGGATATCAAGATTCACGGTCTTACAAAGCCTATCGTTGAGACAGCTATCGAGCAGTGCCGCGAGGCAAGATTCTTCATCATGGACGAGTGTATGAGCAAGGCTATTGCTGAGCCTCGTAAGGAAGTATCCAAGTATGCTCCCAAGATCGTATCTATTCAGATCGATCCCGAGAAGATCGGTGATGTTGTCGGACAGAGAGGAAAGACAATCAACGAGATCATCGCTCGTACAGGCGTTAAGATCGATATTACCGATGACGGTAAGGTTTCTGTATGCGGAGAAGACCAGGAGAAGCTTCAGCAGGCAATCGATATGGTAAATATCATTGTTACTGATTTCGAAAAAGGTCAGACCTTCACAGGTAAGGTAATCAGCATAAAAGAGTTTGGTGCATTTGTTGAGTTCGCTCCCGGAAAAGAGGGTATGGTTCATATCAGCAAGATTTCCAAGGAGAGAATCGACCGCGTAGAGGATGTTCTTACACTCGGCGATGTAGTTAAGGTTGTATGCCTCGGTAAGGATAAGATGGGAAGAATCAGCTTCTCAATCAAGGACGCTAAGTAATCACCTGACGAGGTTTTTTCGAGTCTGGTGTACTACTTAGTTCTGGCGAGCACAAAGTGCGAGAGCAGAACCTCCTTATGAAAGTAGAACTTACTTAGTCCTATCAGTAACTATAATAATAAACAGATTTATGAGGTCGGGATGTTAATTCATGCCGGCCTCATGTTGAGTAGAGGAAAAAGAAATGCATTTTGAACCTTAAGTTCTGGATTGCATAGTAATAACTATAAACGGATTGAATGCAGTTCAGAAAGGAAAAAAGAGATGAGTAATACAAAAGAAACAATAAATGAGATAAATAAGAGACGTACATTTGCGATTATTTCACACCCCGATGCAGGTAAGACTACACTTACAGAGAAATTCCTTCTCTACGGCGGTGCAATCAATATGGCGGGAAGCGTTAAGGGAAAAGCTACTGCAAGACATGCTGTATCCGACTGGATGGAAATTGAGAAACAGCGTGGTATCTCGGTTACTTCTTCTGTGCTTCAGTTTAATTTTGAGGGATGCTGCATAAATATCCTGGATACGCCGGGACACCAGGATTTCTCTGAGGATACATACAGAACACTTATGGCAGCCGATTCTGCAGTCATGGTAATTGACGCTAGTAAGGGTGTTGAGGCACAGACAAGAAAATTGTTCAAAGTCTGCGCTATGAGTCATATTCCGATCTTTACTTTTATCAACAAGCTTGACCGTGATGCGATGGATACTTTCGATCTTCTTGATGATATCGAAAACAATCTTGGAATTGCAACATGTCCTATGAACTGGCCTATCGGTTCGGGTAAGAACTTCAAGGGAATATATGACAGAAGAGAGGGACATATCGTTACTTTCGCTGATACACAGAAAGGTACCAAAGAAGGTACGGAGACAATAATAGACCTTACCGACAAAGAAGGAATTGAAACTCATGTCGGAGATGAAGCGTTTGAAAAATTACAGGGTGAAATTGAGCTTTTGGATGGGGCAGGAGCTGAATATGACCTTGAGAGAGTAAGAAAGGGTGAACTTACACCTGTATTCTTTGGATCTGCGCTTCAGAATTTCGGAGTAGAGCTCTTTTTACACCACTTCCTTAAGATGGCTACTCCTCCTATGGGACGTACATCTGCAGACGGAGAGATGATCGATCCGTTTGAGAGAGACTTTACCGCATTTGTATTTAAGATTCAGGCCAACATGAATAAAGCTCACAGAGACAGAGTTGCATTTATGAGAATCTGTTCGGGAAGATATGATGCGAATAAAGAAGTTAAGCATGTACAGAGTGGAAAAGTAATGCGTCTTTCTCAGCCGCAGCAGCTTATGGCCGATGAAAGAAAAATTTTGAGCGAGGCTTACGCAGGAGATATCATGGGTGTATTCGATCCGGGTATTTTTGCTATCGGAGATACTGTTTGTATGCCTAAGGATAATGTTGTCTATCAGGGTATTCCGACTTTCGCTCCGGAACATTTTGCACGAGTGCGTCAGGTCGACACAATGAAACGTAAACAATTTGTTAAAGGAATTTCACAAATTGCTCAAGAGGGTGCAATCCAGATTTTTCAAGAGTTTAACACGGGTTTGGAAGAAATAATTGTCGGAGTTGTTGGAATTCTTCAATTTGACGTCTTGAAATTTAGGTTACAAAGCGAGTACAATGTAGATATCATTCTGGAAAATCTTCCATACGAACATATCAGATGGGTGGACAACGATAACATAGATATGGCCTCTATTATCGGTACTTCTGACATGAAAAAGATCAAAGATATGCATGACAGACCGCTTCTTCTATTTGTTAACGAATGGAGTGTAGGAATGACTATTGAAAGAAATGAGGGATTAATGCTTTCAGAATTTAAGAGAAACTAAGTAGTACAAGCAACACAACGGGGGTAATTTATTGAGGATACGCTTAAGAGGAAAGAGAAAAAATGGTGAAAAGAATGACTTAATAGTTAAGAAAAACTTAATATGGATGAAAGAAAAAAGTTGCAAAATATTAAGATATGCAACGGTATTCACAATTCTTGCAACAACATCGATGTCATTGAGTGGATGTGATTATGATGACATAGAAGCATATTACGATCTGCTTGAGGACATCGATACCGATAAAGACATTGATATTTCAAAGATTCTTGATGAAAATGATATATCTAAGGAAGATCTGGAAGATATAAGCGATCTTCTCGATCAGCTCGAGGATTCGTCGGATGATTCTTCTAACGAGGGGACGACAGAGGATTCAAGTGACGGAAACAGTACCGATCTTAATCTTGATATTGACAGCAACAACGCCGATAACAACAACGGCAACGGTTGCAATAAGAGAAAAAAGGATTGCAACAACGTCTGTGATAATAACACAGATTGCAACAAGGATAAGTCCTGTGATAAGAACACGGACTGTAACAAAGATAAGGACGGCGATCAGAACACTGATTGCAATAAGAACAAGGATACCGGTGACAATCAGAACACAGATTGCAACAAGGACAAAAACACCGGTGACGATCAGAAAAAAGATACTGATTGTGATCCGAACAAAGAATCTACCGAAGACACTGACAGTCAAAAAGACAGCGAAACAGACAAAGAGGCCGATAAAGAAAAAGATACTGACAGTGCAAACAAAGAGGATAGTTCAGAAAAGCCTGACGATTCCAAGGGCAAAGTTACCGACCAAAACGGTGGCGAACCTCTTCCGGATGACGGAAGAGCAAAAATGGATGCAGCTTATGAAGGCTCATACAGAGGCTTCGACGATGATTACGCAAGAAGAAATCGTGAAGCTGCAGGAATTACCGATGCAAGTATTGACGAACTTAAGAAGCAGCAGGAAGGTTATTATGCATACAGCAGACTAAGCGATGCAGGAAAGACCCTTTATGTTGAACTTCTTCAGATTATCAATAAAGAGGCAAATGAGATATTTGTTTCTACAAGAGATCCGAATGCCATACAGCTCGCATTTGATTATCTCATGATGGATCATCCTGAGATTTTCTGGGTAAACGGATATCGTTATGTAAAACATTTTACAAATAACGGAGGAATTGATAAGCTTGCTTTCACAGGAGTTTATACATACGATCTAAATGAGGTTGCAAACAGACAGGCAAAAATGCAACAATATATTGACACATGTCTTGCCGGTGCACCTTCAACTGACGATGAATATTTTGTCATAAAATATATCTATGACTATTTGATAGCTAATACTGAGTATGATCTCAGAGCTCCTGACAATCAGAATATTTGCTCTGTATTCCTTAACAGAAAGACTGTTTGTAGCGGATATGCAAGAGCAACACAGTATTTGCTTAATAAACTTGGAATTAAGTGTACATATGTAACCGGAATGGCTGACAATGGATCCGGAAGTTCTGGACTTCATGCGTGGAACCTAGTAAGATGTAACGGTGATTATTATTATATGGATACAACCTGGGGAGACACAGGTGTAACTACACGAGACGGCAAGCCGAGAATTAATTATGATTATCTTTGTACTACAGAAGCGGCAATGAGTGTTAATCATAAACTTTCTGACAGAATTGATTATCCTGAGTGCACAAGCACAAAGGACAGCTATTATGTAAGAGAAAAACGTTACATGGAAAGCCCGAATCTCACTCAGATGGAGGAGATTTTTGCACAGGAATATGAGTCCGGAAATGATAATGTTACAGTAAAATGTGAATCTAAGGACACATACAATTCGCTGTATGAACAGCTTATAAAGGACGGAGCCGTATATGATTACCTTCAGGGTGACAAGAAGTTCTCATATACGCTTTTCGAAGATAGTAACACTATTGCCATCTGGCTTAATTAAAGCAGAATAATATGGCATAGATGAGGGGACATTTTGAAAAATATCTTGGTTAATAAGATAAAGTTTAAAGGTATACATGCAAGAATGGTTGCAGCTATTGCCACAGTTGCCGTAGCATCAACGTTCTTGTGCGGATGTGAATATATTGACGGAGTTCTGGAAAAATTCGATCTGATTGATAACGATTATGATGATTCGCCATTTCTTGATACAGACGAAACTGCTTCTGAGGAAAAAGAGGCCACCGATGAAGCGGCAAAAGAAGGCAACGAATCTTTGAATTCAGGGGCGTCCGGTAATGTGAAAGGCCCTGAGAGTTTTGATTTTTCAGCATTTTATAGAAAGTTTTTTGACACGGATTCTGACGGTGAAGTGAAAAAAGTTCGCGATGAAGCGGGACTTACCGAAGAGAATATAGAAAAGGTGAAGAAAAATCAGGAAGGATATTACGCTTTTGACAAGCTTACCGATGCGGGAAAAACTCTTTATGCAGAGTTGTTGCTCATCCTTAAGCAGGAACTTGAAGACGTATATGTTTCCACAACGAGTGAACAGGCAATAGATATAGTTTTTAATTACCTGATGATCGACCATCCCGAGATATTCTGGGTGGAAGGTTATTCTTTTAAAAAGTATACTGTTGGCGATGTTACGGATAAAATGGCTTTTTCGGGTCAGTACACCTATGACCTCAAAGAAGTTGCCGCAAGGCAGAAAAAGATTGACGAATATGTAAATGAGTGCATTGCAGGTGCACCTTCATCCGGTGATGATTATTATACGATCAAGTATATATATGATTATCTGGTAACAAATACGGATTATGTGTCCGGAGCACCTGATAATCAGAATATTTGCTCTGTTTTTATCGGAAGAGAAAGCGTATGTAACGGATATGCCAAAGCCACTCAGTACTTACTGAACAAGCTTGGTATTGATTGCATAACCGTTTCGGGAACGGTGGATACAAGATCGAATGTTGAAGCAAAACACTCTTGGAATCTGGTGTTATGTAATGGGAATTATTATTATATTGATACTACCTGGGGCGATTCTTCATATCAGACGGTAAGTAGCGATAGTGATGATGTTACAAACCTTCCGAGAGTTAATTATGAATATCTGTGTGTTACCACGGAGAATATACTTACTAATCATAAGTTTTCGGATGTTATTGCACTTCCTGAATGTAAGAGTATGTCGGATAATTACTATGTGAGAGAAAAAGCTTACTTTGAAAGCGACGATCTCGAACCTGTAAGAGAACTGTTTGACAGGCGTTACAATGAAGGAAGCGAAAATGTCACAATAAAGTGTGCAACAAAAGAAGTGTATAATTCGTTATTGGATAAATTGGTATCAAAGGGAGCCGTGTTTGATTATCTCAGAGGCGGCTATGACAGTGATAACAAAAAGAATGTTCGTTATACAACATTTGAAGAGACCAAGACAATTATTTTCTGGTTGTGACGTGTAAAACATAACATTGTCGGTATTAGCGGTTATATCGTTAATATCGGCAATGTTTTTCTGTTTAAGGAAATTATTTATTTAAGCAAGAAGTGTGGTATACTATGTAGAAAGACTTAATATGAGGTGATAGTATTATGGGAAAAGAACTTGCGGAAATCGGAGCAGTAAAGATTGCCGATGACGTTTTAGCCAGAATAGCAGCCCTTGCAGCTCTTGAAGTTGACGGTGTGTCAGCAATGGCAGGTAATTATACAAGCGATGTACTTGAAAAAGTGAGTCGCAAGAATCTTGCGAAGGGAGCAAAAGTTGTAGTGGGACAGACTCAGGTGAAAGTTGACCTTGCACTTATGATGTCTTACGGATACAATATACCCGCTACATGTCAGCAGGCTCAGACTCGTGTTCAGACAGCAATTGAGAACATGACGGGACTTGAAGTTACTGACGTAAATGTTAGGATTGCCGGCATTACAATGCCAAAAGCATAAAAATTTTTCAGAGTGAGAGACGAATGATGAACAGAAGCTTACTGAGAGAGCAGGTTTTTAAACTGCTCTTTCGTGTTGAATTTAATCCTATGGAAGAGATGCCTGAGCAGGAGGAGCTTTTTACCTCAACAAGCGATGATGATTTTTCCAAACAGGACGCTGATTATATCAGGGAAAAATATGAGAAGATAGCCGAGAAACTCGATGATATCGACAAGGCTATCAATGAAAAGACAAAAGGCTGGGATACAGAGCGTATGGCCAAGGTTGAGCTTACAATAATCAGGCTTGCCGTATACGAGATAAAGCATGATGAGTCTGTTCCCACCGGAGTAGCGATCAATGAGGCAGTTGAACTTGCGAAGAAATTTGGACAGGACGGTTCACCCGCCTTTGTAAATGGAGTGTTAGCTAAATTTGCGGAGTGAATACACAGTCACACAGGTTAATGCCTATATAAAGAACATGTTTACTCAGGATTTTCTGCTAAGATCGATCACAGTCAAAGGGGAAATCAGTAATTGCAGGTACCATCCTTCCGGACACATCTATTTTACGATGAAGGATTCGGGTGGTGCCATTTCTTGTGTAATGTTCAGGGGAGACAGAGACAGGGGCGGCCTTAAATTTCAGATGAAAGAAGGACAGCAGGTCAAAGTTTCCGGAACCGTTGACGTATATGAGAGAGACGGCAAATATCAGCTCTATGCCAGAAAGATAGAACTTGACGGCGAGGGAGCTCTTTTTGAGAAATATGAAGAGTTAAAAAAGAAATTGGCGGAATCCGGAATGTTTGCTGAAGAGTACAAACAGCCTATTCCGGCATATATAAAAACTCTTGGCGTAGTCACTGCTTCTACGGGAGCGGCTGTGCGGGATATTATCAATGTTGCCACCCGCAGAAATCCACATATTCAGATTATTCTTTATCCTGCCATCGTACAGGGAGATCAGGCTGCCGAGAGCATAGTCAGAGGAATTGAGACTTTATCAGAAATGCAGACTGATGTTATCATTGTCGGACGTGGCGGAGGTTCTATCGAAGATTTATGGGCTTTTAATGAAGAAATTGTTGCGGAAGCAATATTTAACTGCCCTGTTCCAATCATTTCAGCAGTCGGACATGAAACTGATACAACAATAGCCGATTATGTGGCTGACAGAAGAGCACCGACACCTTCGGCGGCGGCTGAGATCGCGGTGTTTGAGTACAGAAGATTTGTGCAGGATCTTGAGGACTATTCTTATACATTGCAAAAGAGCATGAACAGGGTGATTGGTACGCTTAAGCTAAAAGAGGCAAAGTACGCCGACAGTTTAAAGCACCTTAGCCCGGCGGGAAGGATCAAAGAAAAACTTCTTAGGATGGACAGATTGCAGGACACGATCCAAACGCTCATGGACAGAAAGATAATGGAAGCCCGAAACAGACTGCTGGTCGACACACAGAAATTGAAGGGCTTGTCACCGCTTGAAAGGCTTATGGGAGGATATTCTTTTACAACGGATGAAAACGGAAAGAATGTCCGCAGTATAGAGCAGGTGAATAAAGGCGATGAACTTTCGATATATGTGACCGACGGTGTTATAAAGGCGACGGCTACGGAAACTATGTTTATAGACAGGAAATAACCGGGAGAAGATATATGGCTGCCAAGAAAGAACAGAATGAAAATAACAATTTATCTGTCGAGGAAGCTTTTGCCAAGATAGAGGAGAAAATACAGGCGCTTGAGAAAGAAGATATTTCTTTGGATGATTCGTTCAAGGAATATCAGGAGGGAATGACGCTTTTAAAGCATTGTCATGAGATGATAGAAAGCGTTGAGAAAAAAGTACAGAAAATTGCTACGGATGGCAGTCTGGAGGAGTTTGAGTAATGTCACAGAATGATTTTAGTGCCGAGCTTTTAAAGAGAGCGGAGCATGTGGAAGAGATATTAAAAAAATATCTTCCGAAAGAAGAGGGTTATGCCAAGACAGTGATAGAGGCGATGAATTACAGTCTTTTGGCAGGTGGAAAGAGATTAAGGCCCGTTATGATGCTTGAATCATATAAGCTCTTTGCGGGAGACAATGCGGATGAAGCGGTGGTAGAGCCGTTCATGGCAGCTATGGAGATGATCCACACTTATTCACTTGTACATGACGATCTTCCTGCAATGGATAATGATGAGTACAGAAGGGGAAGAAAGACTACACACGCGGTATACGGAGCAGGCATGGCAACGCTTGCGGGTGATGCACTTTTGAATTTTGCTTTTGAGACTGCGATAGATGGCGCGGCAAGGGGAACAAAACTTGCTTCCTATGACGGAGATACCGATAACAGATATTTTGCGGCGCTTAAGATCTTATCAAAAAAAGCCGGAATATATGGAATGGTCGGAGGCCAGTGCGCCGATATAATGGCCGAGAATGCGACTGATGTTCCAAAAGATAAGATGAGTGATATACTTTCATATATAGACGAAAATAAAACTGCGGCACTTATTGAGAGCAGTCTTATGATAGGCGCAATCCTCGGCGGAGCGTCGAAGGATTCGGTTTCTGCTATGGAAAAAGCGGGAAGCTGCGTCGGAATAGCATTTCAGATTCAGGATGACATTCTTGATATTGTCGGAGATCAGGCGGAGATTGGCAAGCCCGTCGGCTCGGATGAGAAGAACAATAAGAGCACATATGTAAGCCTCAACGGCATGGAGGCTGCATCGGCAAAGGTAAAAGAATTGTCTGAAATGGCAGAGGAGATTTTGAAAGAACAGGGATTTGAAGATTCATTTTTGGGAAATCTTTTTGATTCTTTGATTTATAGAAGGAAATGATATGTTATGTTACTTGAACTAATAAATAAAACCGGTGATATAAAGAAAATACCACAGCAGAAGTATCAGGAGCTGGCTGGTGAGATACGTCACTTTTTGATCGAGACAATATCAAAAACAGGCGGACATCTTGCATCCAATCTGGGAGCGGTTGAGCTTACAATGGCGCTTCATTTGGCACTTGATCTTCCAAAGGATAAGATAATATGGGACGTGGGCCATCAGGCTTATACGCACAAGATCCTTACTGGCAGAAAGGATAAGTTTGATACGCTCAGACAGTTCGGAGGACTCAGTGGATTTCCGAAAAGATGCGAGAGCAGCACAGACTGTTTCGATACCGGACACAGTTCTACTTCAATTTCGGCAGGACTTGGCATGGTGAAGGCAAGAGACCTTATGGGCGAAGATTATACCGTTGTATCGGTTATAGGTGACGGCTCACTCACGGGCGGACTTGCTTATGAAGCGCTTAATAACGCATCAAAGCTTGAGACAAACTTTATCATTATCTTAAATGACAATGAGATGTCAATTTCCGAGAGTGTCGGCGGTATGAAGAAGTATCTCAACAACGTTCGTACTGCGGACGGATATCTTAACCTCAAGGAAGATGTATATGCGCAGCTTAGCAGTAATCACAAGGTTGTAGACGGAATCAGAAGAGCCAAGAACAGTTTTAAACAGCTCTTTGTACCGGGAATGGTTTTTGAGAACCTGGGAATTACGTATCTTGGCCCTGTAGACGGACATAATGTCGCAAGCCTTGAGAAAACCATAAAGGAAGCAAAAAAGGTCAAGAAGGCCGTAATGATACATGTTATGACCAAGAAGGGCAAAGGCTACGGCCCCGCTGAGAGACATCCCGCAAGATTCCACGGAACTGAGCCGTTTATCGTTGAGAACGGACTTCCGAGAAATCCGAGAACTACAGCCAATTATCAGGATATTTTCAGCACCGTAATGTGTAAGCTTGGCGCAAGAAATGCCAAAGTTGTCGCTATTACGGCGGCAATGGCTGACGGAACCGGACTTAAGAGATTCAGGAACATGTATCCGGACAGATTTATTGATGCGGGAATTGCCGAGGAACATGCGGTTACATTTGCGGCAGGAATGGCAGCAGGCGGATATAAGCCTGTATTTGCGGTTTATTCATCGTTCCTTCAAAGGGCGTATGACCAGATACTTGAAGATGTATGCCTTCAGAAGCTCCCTGTTGTCTTTGCGATAGACAGAGCGGGACTTGTAGGAAGCGACGGCGAAACGCATCAGGGTATCTTTGACGTATCATTCCTTTCATCAATGCCGAACATGCATATAATGGCTCCGAAGAATAAATGGGAGCTTTCGGATATGCTTAAATTTGCGGTTGATTTTGACATGCCTGTTGCTGTCAGATATCCGAGAGGAAACGCATATGACGGACTGAAGGATTTCAGAGCACCCGTTAAACTCGGAAAGTGCGAGCCTCTTTATGAGGAAAAAGACATCTGTCTTCTTGCACTCGGATCGATGGTAAAAATAGGCGAAGAAGTGCGTAAGCTCTTAAAAGACAGAGGGCTTAACTGCAGTCTTGTAAATGCACGTTTTTATAAACCTATAGATACCGACTACATCAAAGCGGCGTCACATAGCCACAAGCTCTTTGTTACAATGGAAGAGAACGTGCTTACCGGCGGATTTGGTGAGAAGGTAAGAGATTATATTGACACGAACAGAATAGATGCGGGAGTTCTTAATATCGCAATTCCCGATCAGTTCGTTACACACGGAAGTGTCGATAAGCTCAGAGCTGAGCTTAAGATAGATGCAGATTCTATCGCAGAAAGAATTATAAACGAATTACACAGGTAATGATATATGGCAAAAGAAAAGGAAAGACTGGACGTTCTTCTTGTAAACAGAGGACTCGCCGTTTCCAGAGAAAAAGCAAAGACACTTATAATGGCAGGTGACGTTTTTGTAAACGGACAAAGAGAGGACAAGCCCGGAACTACTTTTGAAGAGAGTAAGATAAAGACTCTTGAAGTAAAGGGAGATATGCTTCCTTATGTAAGCAGAGGCGGACTTAAGCTTGAGAAGGCGGTCAATAATTTTGGGGTTTCTTTGGAAAAGAAAATCTGTATGGATATAGGAGCTTCCACAGGCGGATTTACGGATTGTATGCTTCAAAACGGTGCAAGTAAGGTCTATTCCGTAGATGTGGGACACGGACAGCTTGACTGGAAACTCAGGAGCGATGAAAGAGTCGTTTGCATGGAGAAGACCAACTTCAGATATATGGTAAGAGATGATATTCAGGATGATCTTGATTTTGCATCCTGTGATGTTTCTTTTATCTCACTTACCAAGATACTTCTTCCCGCCAGAAGGCTTCTTAAAGCGGGTGGAGAGATGGTTTGCCTTATAAAGCCCCAGTTTGAAGCCGGCAAGGAAAAAGTCGGCAAAAAGGGAGTTGTAAGAGATCCGAAAGTACATGAAGAGGTGGTTCACAGGATCACGGATTTCGTGGATATAGCGGGATTTGAAGTTCTGCATCTGGATTTTTCTCCCATAAAAGGACCTGAGGGGAATATTGAATATCTGATACACATAAGGAAAAATCCCGACGCCGATGAAAGAGTTTCAGAACTTACGGAGGCTGAGGGTGAAAAAATATTAAAAGAAACAGAAGCAGGCGGAGACGGATTCTCACATACCCCTGAGATGGAGAAACTTATTTCTGAGACTGTTATGAGGGCGCATGGCAAGCTTGATAATTGAGCCATGCCGCGGGAGAAGATATGGAACGGTTTTGTATTGTCACAAATAAGAGTAAAGACGTAAACCTTGAAGTTACCGGTCATATCAAGGACTATCTTATAAGCCACGGAAAAGAATGTGTTGTGGCAGATTCAGCCACAGGCTTATCAAAAGAATCGAATGCCATAGGCAGAGAGTTTATGAGTCAGATTCCGGAAGATACGGATTGCTGTATTGTCCTGGGAGGTGACGGAACTATGCTGCAGGCAGCAAGAAGCGTTGCTTTTCAGGATATACCGCTTCTTGGCGTTAATCTGGGAACTTTGGGCTATCTTGCCGAGGTTGAAAAAAGCGGTATTGACGAAGCGATGTCGCGTCTTTTGTCCGGAGATTATTATGTTGAGGACAGGATGATGCTTCGCGGTGTCTTAGGAGACAGGAAGGACTATGCTCTTAATGATATCGTAATAAGCAGGGCTTCTGATATACAGGCTATCGATTACAATATATATGTAAATGATCTTTTGCTGTACAGCTATCATGCGGATGGAATTATTATCTCGACTCCGACCGGATCTACAGGATATAATATGTCAGCAGGCGGCCCTATCGTGGAGCCTTCGGCAAATATGACTCTTTTAACACCTATATGCCCGCATACGCTTAATTCAAGAAGTATGGTGCTTTCGGCAGATGCGCGGATTGAAGTTGAACTTCTTCCGGGACGCAGCAAACGCAATCCGAAAGTTGTCGCTGCCTATGACGGAAGCGGGGCAATCGAGATGAATTCCGGCGATAGAATGGTAATAAATAAATCAAAAAAAATAACCAAGATCATTAAATTTAACAGAGTCAGTTTTTTGGAAGTTCTGGGTAAAAAATTCAGCATGTAAGAGAAGAAGAGATTGGGGGAAATTATCTGACGATGAAGAAAAACAGACAAGATAAGATTATCGAAGTCATTGCAAAAAATGTGGTAGAGACACAGGAACAGCTTGTAGCTCTTTTGAACAAAGAGGGATATAAGGTAACGCAGGCTACTGTTTCAAGGGATATCAGGAAGCTTAAGCTTACCAAGCAGGTTAATTCCGACGGAATCTCAAAGTATGTTTATACCACTGCCGGTCACGAAGCGATGCAGAGCAAGTATGTCAGTGTTTTGAGAGCCGGATTTGTCAGCATGGATGTTGCCGAAAATCTGCTGGTCGTAAAGACCGTTTCGGGAATGGCGATGGCGCTTGCTACGGCAATTGATTCTCTGGAATTTAAAGAGGTGGTCGGATGTATCGCGGGAGATGATACTATCATGATCGCCATAAAGAGCAAAGAAGAAGCCAAGAATGTTATGGCTCAGCTTCGTGAAATGATGCAGCAATAACACAGAGTGGGGAAATATGTTATATAGTTTACATGTAAAAAATCTTGCCCTTATCAAAGAACAGGAAATCGAATTTTCCAAGGGGCTTAATATTCTGACCGGAGAGACGGGTGCAGGTAAGTCTGTTGTCATCGGATCGGTAAATCTTGCTCTTGGTGCAAAAGCAGATCCTTCACTTATAAGGACGGGTGAAGAATATGCTCTTGTTGAGCTGGTATTTGGCGTTGAGAACGATCTTCAGAGGAAGATGCTGGAAGATCTTGAAATCCCTGTGGAGGAAGACGGAACTCTTGTTATCCAGAGGAAAGTCATGCAGGGAAGGAGCGTTTCCAAAGTATCGGGCGAAACGGTCACAGCAAAACAGCTCAAGGACATTTCAAATATTCTTATAAACATTCACGGACAGAACGATCATCAGGAACTTCTTTACAAAAAAAAACATATAGAGATACTCGATAATTACTGCATGGACGATCTTGGAGGACTTTTTGAGCGTCTTTCAGGCGAGTATGCCAAAATGAAGGATCTTGAGAAGAAGCTTTCCGAGACCGATATCGATGAGAATACAAGACTTCGCGAGACCGAACTTCTTGAGTACGAGGTAAAAGAAATATCGGATGCTGAGCCTGTTATCGGAGAGGATGAACAGCTTGAAGTCTCATACAGAAAAATGGTGAACGGACGAAAAATCTCCGAAGCTGCCAATACGGCTCTTAATCTTACGGGATCGGGAGAAATGGAAGAGAGTGCTTCCGATGCGGTTGGAAGAGCGGTAAGAGAACTTACATCGGTTGCATCATATGACAGCGAGATTGAAGGTCTTTTGTCCCAGATATCTGATGTTGAGAATCTTCTTGCCGACTTTAATCATGCGCTTTCGGGATATATCGACAGCCTTGAATTTGATGATGAGGAGTTTAGGACCACGGAAGATAGGTTAAATACGCTTAATCATCTGAAGGATAAGTACGGCGGAAGTATTGAGCAGGTACTTAAGAGCCTTGAGGAAAAGGAAGAGAGGCTTAAAGCGATATCCGATCTTGATGCGCACAGAGACAGGCTTAGAAAAGATTATGAAGACTGCCTTGCGGGGGTAAAAGATCTTTGCAAGAAGATATCGGATGTTAGAAGGAAAGGAGCACAGAGCCTTCAGGAAAAGCTGAAGGATGCGCTTATTGACCTTAATTTCCTCGATGTGCAGTTTGAAATTAAAATAGACAGCAGTGATGATAAGATCACTTCAAAGGGATATGACGAAGCGCAGTTTATGATATCTACCAATCCCGGAGAGGCGCTCAGACCCCTTGATCAGATAGCAAGCGGCGGTGAGCTTTCAAGGATCATGCTTGCGCTTAAGACTGTCGTTGCAGACAGGGATGATATAAGTACGCTTATATTCGATGAGATAGATGCCGGTATAAGCGGAAGAACGGCATGGAAAGTATCGCAAAAGCTCGGCGAACTTTCCGCAAATCATCAGATAATCTGTATCACCCATCTTCCGCAGATCGCAGCAATGGCCGACACACATTATATGATAGAGAAGGGGCTTGACGGAGGAAGGACGGTAACGTCTATTTATGCTCTTTCCGAAAAGCTCTCAGAGAAGGAACTTGGAAGGCTTCTCGGCGGTGATGAGCTTACGGAGGCAACTCTTTTAAATGCCCGTGAAATGAAACAGATGGCTCTTGATAGAAAAAAACAGATTAAGGACATGAGGAATACATAATGACTATCGATAATGACGATCTCTTAAACAGTGTGATAGCATCGCTTGGCAGGATAAATGCCATTTCGCTGGATGATATCCCCAATATAGACCTGTATATGGATCAGCTCACCACTTTTATGGATGAGCGGCTTAAGAGGTCAACACGTCATCCCGACACTGATAAGATACTCACAAAGACAATGATAAATAATTATGCGAAGAATGATCTTTTACCTCCTCCGATAAGGAAGAAGTATTCAAAAGACCATATTATTCTGCTTATTTTTATATATTACCTTAAGAATATCTTATCAATAAGCGATATACAGACTTTGCTTGAACCATTAAAAGAGAGATTTCATGTAAGTGACGATGAACTTAATCTGGGCGGTATTTACGAGCGGGCTTTTGAGCTTCAGGAAGGCGAACTTGAGCCTGTTGTTGAGGATCTTAAGAGGAAGTACGAAAAATCACTTAAAACATTTGAAGACACGGGTCTTTCGGAGGATGAAAAGAAAAGAATGCAGATGTTTTCTTTTATCATTCTCCTTTCCTATGATGTTTATGTAAAGAAGCTTCTTATCGAGAAAATAATAGACAATACTATGGAAAAAGAAGCTGGTGATAAGGAAAAGCCTGCAAAGGAAAAGAAAAAGAAGTAAGGATTTATTTATAGATGGGAATATACGATACACTTAATTCACAGCAAAAGAAGGCTGTTCTACAGACTGACGGCCCCGTGCTCATTCTTGCGGGAGCGGGATCGGGTAAGACAAGGGTTCTGACTCACAGAGTTGCTTATCTTATTGATGAATGCGGCGTAAATCCGTGGAATATCATGGCTATTACGTTTACGAATAAGGCAGCAGGCGAGATGAGAGAAAGAGTCGACAAGATAGTCGGCTTTGGCGCGGAGAGCATCTGGGTTTCGACTTTCCACTCAAGCTGTGTGAAGATACTCAGAAGATATGCGGACAGAATAGGATTTGGTAATAACTTTACCATCTATGATACGGATGATTCCAAGAGTCTTATGAAGGATATCTGTAAGAAGTATCAACTTGAGACTACCCAGCTTAAGCTTAAGAGAATCATGGGCAGCATATCTACATGTAAGGACAATCTTGTAACACCCGAAGAATATGCTCTAAATACGCAGAATGACTTTATCAAGGTAAGGATATCCAAAGCATATACGGAGTATCAAAATGCTCTTAAAAAGAACAATGCGATGGATTTTGACGATCTTATCATGAAGACTGTCGAGCTCTTTAAGACAAATCCGGATGTTCTTGACAGCTATCAGGAGCGCTTTAAGTATATAATGGTCGATGAGTACCAGGATACTAATAATGCCCAGTTTGAGCTTATACGTGTTCTTGCGGACAAATACAGAAATCTTTGCGTCGTAGGTGATGACGATCAGAGTATCTATCGTTTCAGAGGTGCCAATATCAGAAATATCCTTGATTTTGAGAAGGTTTACAAGGATGCTGTTGTTATTAAACTTGAGCAGAATTACAGATCGACTCAGCAGATCCTTGATGCCGCAAATGCCGTTATAAAAAATAACGGAGGACGTAAGGATAAAGCTCTTTGGACCGAGGAAAAAGACGGCGAGATCGTCAAATTAAAGCATTTTGATACGGCTTATGATGAAGCTCAGTTCATCGCAAGCGATATCGGAAAGCTTAAAAGAAACGGCAAATTAAGATACAGTGATACTGCGATCCTTTACAGGACGAATGCCCAGTCACGACTTATAGAAGAGCGGTTTGTGGTAGAAGGAATCCCTTACGATATCGTAGGCGGTACAAATTTCTATTCAAGACGCGAGATAAAGGATCTTTTGGCATATCTTAAGACAATCGACAACGGTCTTGATGATGTTGCGGTTAAAAGAATCATAAACGTGCCAAAGAGAGGAATCGGACAGACTACCGTTGACTATGTTCAGGCATATGCCGATGAGAGGCAGATAAGCTTCTATGATGCTCTTTGCGAAGCAGATCAGATCGTGGCTGTTTCAAGAAGCGTAAGTAAGTTGAGCGATTTCGTTACAATGATAAGGGCGTTCAGGACCAAGATGAAGAGTTACTCTCTTGAGGAGCTTTTGAAGGATGTCATTGATGTTACGGGATATTTGGAGTTTTTGAAGACTTTGGATGATGATGACAACGAAGATAACGATAGAGCGCAGAACGTTGACGAGCTTATTTCCAAGATTGCCGCCTATGAGGAAAATATGGAGGAAGAGGAGCCGACTCTTTCGGGATTCTTGGAAGAGGTTGCTCTTGTTGCGGACATAGACAGAATTGGCGAGGACAATGAGAAAGTTCTTCTTATGACTCTTCACAGTGCCAAGGGACTTGAGTTTGAGCACGTATATCTTGCCGGAATGGAAGAGGGAGTTTTCCCTTCATATATGGCACTTGCTACCGAGGATGCGGATCCTGAGGGTATCGAGGAAGAGAGAAGACTTTGCTATGTTGGAATTACAAGAGCCAAGAGGCATTTGACACTCACTGCCGCAAAGCGAAGGATGGTACGCGGAGAGACGCAGTTTAACCGCCTTAGCAGATTCGTTTCGGAGATTCCGTATACTATGATCGAGAGATCGGATACCGAGAGTAAGCCTGCGTTTCTTTTTGATGACGGCGATACGATCGATGATTATGAGAGTGTTGAAGATACTTTCGGAAGTTCAAATTCGGGAATTAAGTCGTCTTATGCAAAGGGATTCGGTGCTGGTTCCAATGTTAATGCCAAGAGCGTTGCGGGAAGATCGGAACTTGCAAATACATACAGGATAAAGGCAGTACCCAAGCCGCCCAAGAAAGAAAAGAGGGCTGTTCCGTCAGAAAAGCCTTATATTGCTTCTGCGGCCAAGACCTACGCAAGAGGTTCGCTTGCGGGACTTTCAAAGGGAATGCCTACAGCGGGCGGAAAGCCTGATTATATCGTGGGCGATAAGGTAAGCCATATAAAGTACGGGATCGGAGTTGTTACTTCGCTTGAGCAGGGACCGAGAGATTACAAGGTTACCGTAAACTTTGATGAATGCGGTCAGAAGATTATGTATGCGGCATTTGCCAAGCTGAAGAAAATCTAAATAAGGTGTGGTATACTGAATGATATAGGGTATAAAAGTCAATAATACGTACATGCTTGCATGTTAAGTATTTTGGCTTTGATACGTATATCATATACTATTTTTTCTATGAGAAAGGGGTCACATATGGAAGTAAAATCTAAGATTGACGATATTATTGAAATGACACGAATTAACGAACTTCTCGATAAGAGAGCGGCTGCAAATGCAAAGAAGCCTTCCAACGTGATTCTGTGGGTGCTTGCGGTTATAGGATCCGTATCTGCTGTTGCGATAATTGCTTATATGGTTTATCGCTACATGACACCGGCTTACGAAGATGATTTCTATGATGATGATTTTGATGATTTCGACGATGATTTCGATGATGAAGAATTTATGAGAGAAAGCTAAGAACAAGCCGTGAAGAAAAAAGAAGTTATATCAGGAACAGTTAAAAGAGTGGAATTCCCTAATAAGGGAATAATTGAAACTTCTGAGGGAAAGGTCGTTGTTAAGGGCGTCCTTCCCGATCAGAAGGTGTCTGTACAAATTCAAAAAGTGAGAAAGGACAGGGCTGAAGGAAGGCTTCTTGAAGTTCTGGAAGAATCTCCGGACTATACCGAAAGCCCCTGCATTCATTTTGGTAAATGCGGAGGCTGTAGTTATCTTACAATGCCTTATGTAAAGCAGCTTGGACTTAAGGAACAGCAGGTAAGAAGTATACTTAAACCTGCCATTGAGAGGCAGAGTTCCAAGGTTACATGGGAAGGCATAAAAACAAGCCCTGTAAAATTTGCATACAGAAATAAGATGGAGTTCAGTTTCGGCGATGAGATTGTCGGAGGACCTCTTTGTCTTGGTATGCACAAAAAAGGAAGCTTTTATGATATCGTGACCGTCTCCGGTTGCCGTATCGTAGATGACGATTACAAGGCTATTCTAAGCGCGACACTTGATTATTTCACTCCCATGTATGAGAGGAAAGAAATATCTTTTTACCACAGAATGAAGCAGGAAGGGTATCTCAGACACCTGCTTGTAAGGCGTGCTGTAAAGACGGGCGATATTCTGGTTGACCTTATAACAACGACAAAAGAAGAGCATGATCTTGAGGGCTTTAAGGATGCACTTCTTAATCTGAGTCTGAGCGGCAGGATTGTCGGAATTCTCCATACAAAGAATGACAGTCTTGCGGATGCGGTCATTGATGAAGGAACCGAGATCCTGTTTGGACAGGACTATTTCTATGAATATCTTTTGGGACTTAAATTCAAGATCAGTCCTTTTTCATTCTTCCAGACGAACAGCCTGAGCGCAGAAGTGCTGTATAAGACTGTCCGCGGATATATCAAGAGTCTGTACGATCAGGGCAAGATCGGAAATGACGGGGTAATATTCGATCTTTATTCGGGAACTGGTACTATTGCTCAGCTTCTTGCGCCTGTTGCCAACAAGGTTATCGGTGTTGAGATAGTTGAGGAAGCTGTTGAAGCCGCCAAAGAGAACGCAAAGCTCAATCATCTGGATAATTGCCATTTCATCGCAGGTGATGTGCTCAAAGTCCTTGATGAGATTGAAGAAAAGCCCGATCTTATTATTCTCGATCCGCCCCGCGACGGAATCAATCCTAAGGCACTCACCAAGATTATCGGCTACGGCGTGCCATATATTATTTACGTTTCGTGCAAGCCTACAAGCCTTGCACGAGACCTTGAGATACTTCAGGAGAATGGATACGTCATGACCAGGGCTGTCGCTCACGATCAATTCCCCTGGACAAGCCATGTTGAGACTGTCTGCTTGCTTACAAAAATATAGTTGACTAGAATATATACCGCAGGTTATGTAACATGGAGCGGGTTGCTCGTTCTTTTTCTTTTTAAAGTGTTCGGATATGAACACTTTATTTTTTTTGTTTGGAATTAAGCTTTTGAGCATAAGCCAATAAATGTTTCTGGGTTGCAGAATTGTAAGTTGAAAGGGTTTTTATTAGTTCAAATAATTCAGGAGCTTCTTTTTTACTAATCATGATAAAATCAGGTTTCATGTCTTCAGATTCACCTGTTAAATAAGCTACGGAAGTACCTAAAACTCTGGCTATTACTTCGACAGTCTGAGGCGAAGGTGTTCTGTCACCATATTCGTATCTGCAATATCCAATCTTAGAAAGATTCAGTCTTCTGGCAGCTTCTGCCATAGATATTCCAAGGCTTTCTCTTGCTGATTTTAATCGTTCAGGTATAAGTTGATTTGTCATATTTGTATCCTCTTAGTTATTGACGGTAACCGATGGATAATATACAATAGTATCCATTGGATAGTATAACGTATCTTGTTATGTTAGGCAAATTTTCTGTGTCCCATAGAGCTGGGAGGAACTGATGCGAAAAATAGAGCTTTTTAAGACTAGAGTAGTATTGTGCTGTCATGTACCAGGAATTGATTTTTATATATCACAAACAGAAGTAATAAAGCTTCTTAATCTAAATATGTATAGAGATGTGATTTTGATTGAGGGTGACATACCTTTTGATAGCATAAAATATGTTACTGATAGTGAATTTGATAACTAAAGAAGCTGCTTAATATTTTTATTATAATTTTAAAACATGGTCTTAATAGAGTATATGTGCATTTAATTGACTTTTGAGATGCTGATGCTATAATACAATTAATCGGGAGAGCTCCTGCCATATAAGTGGAGAAGTTTAAACTCGGGTGAGTCCCTACCATATAAGTGGGAAAGCTTAAACTCTAAGAGGACTGTTGTTGCAGTCCTCTTATTTTTGTGAGGTAATATGGACAATTTTAAGATTTATAGTGTGACGGATGAGTATATAGATTATTTGAGAATAATAGAACCAAACGTATATTCAAATAAAGTGGAGAATAGGATTCATACAAGAAAATATATAGGAACAGTTCTAGAGATGAATGGTTATAAGTATTTTGTGCCAATGTCATCGCCAAAGGATACTGATTATCAGATGGCTGGTGGAAATAGGGTAATAAGGAAGAGCATTGTTCCGATAATCCGTATGATTGAAAAGAATAATGGTGTCAGGGAATTAAAGGGGACTTTAAGGATTAGTCATATGATTCCTGTTCCTGAGAGTGAACTAATTTTGTATGACCTTGAAAATGAAGAAGATAAGGATTATAAGGCACTAGTTCAGGCTGAAGCAATATTTATACGTAAGAATGCTTCAAAAATTACTAATAATGCAAGACTTTTGTATAAACAAAAAGCTGCTAATGAAGAAGTTGGCTACGTTAAAACTGCTTTGGATTTTAAAAAGCTGGAAGAGATATGTAAAGATTATGAAAAGAATTTATGAGAGGAATATTGATGCTTTCAGAAAAGAAATGTATACGCAGGTTGTAGGGCATACTCCTGTTGATAAGATATATGAGGAAAATGGATTCATCTCGACAGATGTGTTTTCTACTTATCGGGACGGAAGGCAAATTGGCGAATCTGCGATGGTAGTGATTGATTCGGTATCGAGGGAGTTTGAGAAGATAGAAGTGTAAAGGGGCGCCAATGATATATTTTACAAGTGATTTACATATGGGGCATAAAGGCATCATAACCATGCAGAACAGACCTTTTGAATCTGTAGAAGATATGAACTGGATACTACTTACAAACTACAATGCAGTTGTCGGTAAGGATGATACTGTCTATATTCTAGGAGATATTTGCCACCATATGAGTGTCGATCAAGCCAACAGTGTTATAGCTAGAATGAAGGGCAAGAAATATCTTATAAATGGGAATCATGATAAAAAATATGATCCAGCATTATTTGAAGACATAAAAGATTTCATGACGGTTTCACTTAATGGAAGATATTTCGCACTTATGCATTATCCTATGCTGTCATGGCCCAAGAAAAACAGCGGAAGTATTCAGCTACATGGGCACATACATGCGAGAATGGATTATAACGAGCAGAACAGGAACGAAGGTGTGCTCAGGTATGATGTCGGAGTGGATGCAAATAACTTTTATCCTGTGTCGGTGAAACAGATTATTGAGTTCTTTGAAATGTCACGAAAATAATATAGTAATCGTGATAATATGAACTTTATAAGAATCTTGGCAGTGAGAATACCAAAAATTACGCCAAGAAAAAAGAAATATCAAAGTGGGCGAAAGCTTATAAGAAGAACAAATATAAATGAAGGCAGGAGAGTTATGACAAAAGACAAAGACTTGACAAAAGGCAGACCGTTTAATCTTATTTTTTCGTTCGCGGCGTCCATGATGCTCGGAAATGTTTTTCAGCAACTATATACAGTTGTTGACAGCATCATTATCGGGAAAAAGATAGGTCCGATGGGCTTGGCGGCAATCGGAGGAACCGATTGGCTGATATTTTTGGTGAATGGATTTTTGATCGGGCTTATTCAGGGATTCTCGGTACTTTTGGGAAATAAGTATGGTGAAAAAAATGAGAAGGCTTTTAAGCATTACTATAAAAAGGCACGCCTTATCTGTATTGTCATAGCCATAGCTTTTGTCATTGTTTTGACCGCGGGTTCGGGAGTTCTGCTTTCGGTTATCGGAACAAAGGATGAAGTATTTGATAATGCCAAAACATATGTAGATATTATCTTTATGGGAATTCCGTTTTTGGTTTTCTATCAGTTTTTTGCAGCAACTCTCAGAAGCTGCGGAAACAGCCGGATTCCGCTTGCGGCAATGACGGTATCATCACTTTGCAATATTGTTTTTGATTATGTTTTTATTTGCGTGATCAAGCTTGGGATAGCGGGAGCTGCGCTTGGAACCGTTATGTCGGAATGCGTCGTAATGATCATTTGCGGATATCACTTACATAAAAATCATACCGTAACTTTCGGGGAACAGAAAGAAGCGGAAAAAGAAGAAGTGTTTGAGGAAGGTGGCACATATAAAAAGCTGCTCACAGTGGGACTTCCGATGGCTTTGCAGAGTGTTATTACCGCAGTCGGTGGCCTGATCGTAATAAGCAATGTCAACAGATATGATATTGATTTTTTGACCGGATATACGATCGCAGGGAAAATATATGCCCTGTTGGAGATAGCGGCATCGTCTTATGGAATGGCTGTTGTTGCGTATGTTTCGCAGAACTATGGTGCCAAAAAGTTTACCAGGATCAGGCAGGGCGTAAGAGTCAGCCTGCTTCTCGGTGTTGCCACGGCTTTGGTATGTTCATTCATTATGATATTTTTTGGGGAAAAGAGTATGCATCTTTTTGTTGATGCAGAAAATATTTCACAAAGAGTATTTGAATATGGAAAAGAATATTTGCTAATCCTGGGACTTTTTTATCCGCTTCTGTATATACTCTACATTGTGAGGGCATCACTGCAGGGAATTGGTAATACCCTGATTCCGATGATATCGAGTATGGGACAGCTTGTGATGAGAGTTTCCTGCGCGATTGTTTTGACAAAAGTGATAGGATGCAGCGGGATTTATTATGGAGAGATCGGAGCATGGATGATGGCTGATATAATTCTTATCGCAACATACATCCATGAAATCCGACGTTCTAATTAGTGTCGCAGTGTTTTGCCATATGGATCTTGATTGCTTCGAAGGATTCGTCGCTGATGTAATGCTCAATACGACACGCATCTTCCGTGGCAATCTTTTCATCCACGCCAAGGTCGACAAAAAGCTTTGTGAGGACAGTGTGTCTTTCATAGATACGTTTTGCAAGAATAGTTCCTGCTTCTGTCAGTTTAACAAAGCCATACTCGTCAATTTTGACAAGGCCTTCGTCTTTTAACAGGTGCATGGCACGGCTGACAGATGGTCTTGAATAGCCTAATTCCTCACCTATATCTACAGATCTGACATTTGTATGTGTTTTTGAAAGAACATAAATTGTTTCGAGATACATCTCGCCTGATTCTTGTAACGCCATCGTTTATTCACCTACTTTCTATGCTTTTAAGGATACTACAAGAATGAATTGAACACAACTGATTTGATAAAAAAATTTATATGGGGTTGACAGAATAGTTAGCAGGTGCTAACATAAACATCGTTAGATAACCTAACACGTGACATACATAGTCATAAGAAATCTCCTACCTGAAAAGCCGCATCTTGCCAATGCGGCTTTTTTCTTCGCTTGTGCTCTTTCAAAAGGGTGTTTATACGTGTAAAAAAAGCGTAAAATACCATAAAATTTCGGTTCGGCTATTGACAATAATTCTTAATAAGAATATTCTATGGTAGGGAAGTTAGCAGTGACTAATTACAGTTGACTGCTACTAACCTGTTTTTATAGGAGGCATATATGACACTTAATAATGCAGAACTCGGCAAAGAGTATTTGATCAATGATGTTAATACAGATGGGGATGATGAGATGAAGAGCTTTTTATTCTCACTTGGATGCTATAGCGGAGAGAAGATTACTGTTGTGAACAAAAAGCGCAATCTGGTAGTCGCTATTAAGGATGCCAGATATAATATCGATCCTGAGTTGGCGGATGCTATCAATATTTGATACATTTGACGGACTATTCGGATTTTTGATATAGATGAAAAAAGATTTTGACATCTGTATCGTTATTAGCTTTTTGGAGGAACTGAAATGAGAATCGCACTGGCGGGAAACCCCAACAGCGGAAAGACGACAATGTTTAACGCTTTGACGGGAAGAAGCGAGAAAATAGGCAACTGGGCAGGGGTTACTGTTGATAAGAAAGAAAGTGTTATTAAGAGAAACTACTATGACGGTGACAAGGAACTTATAGCCGTCGATCTACCCGGCGCATATTCCATGTCGCCGTTTACTTCTGAAGAGAGTGTCACGAGTGTTTATGTAAAAAATGAACATCCCGATGTGATCATCAATATAGTTGATTCAACAAACTTAAGCAGAAGCCTTTTCTTTACAACACAGCTTTTGGAACTGGGAATCCCTGTTGTTGTAGCACTTAATAAGAATGATGCCAGTGATAAAAAAGGTAACGGAATAGACGAAAAACTTTTATCGGAAAAACTCGGATGTCCTGTAATAAAGACGATAGCGACTTCGGAAACGGGGCTTAAAGAAGTTATCAAAACCGCGATGTCACTAGCGGGTGCAGAGCAGAAGGAGCCTTACAGCCAGGGAGATGTCAATCTTGATGATAAGGCAGCAGTTGAAGCCGCGGACAGAGAGCGTTTTGAATTCGTAAATAATATAGTAAATGAAGTCGAGAGTCGCAGTGACAATTCGAAAGAGTGTAGTTTCACCGATGCGATAGACAATGTCATCTTGCATCCGGCAATAGGCATACTTATTTTTGCCGTGATCATGTGGTTTGTATTTTATATATCACAGACAACGCTCGGAACGTGGCTTGCAGACATTCTTGCAGGACTTATAGATGATTTTAAGGGTGTGGTCGGAGAAGCGATGGCAGATGCAGATCCGCTTCTTTATGCACTTATCGTGGATGGCATCATTGGTGGTGTCGGAGCGGTGGTTGGATTCCTTCCGCTTGTAATGGTAATGTATTTTCTTATCGCACTTCTTGAAGATTGCGGATATATGGCAAGAGCAACGGTAGTTCTCGATCCTATATTCAAAAAGGTAGGTCTTTCCGGAAAGTCGGCAATTCCTATGATAATCGGCACTGGATGCGGTATTCCTGCTGTTATGGCGTGTCGTACTATCAGAAATGAGAGAGAAAGACGTGCCACAGCAATGCTTGCAACATTTATGCCGTGCGGAGCAAAGCTTCCTGTTATAGCACTTTTTGCGGGAGCTTTTTTCCCTAAATCAAAGTGGGTCAGCTTTATATGCTATATCGGAGGTATTTTGCTTATCCTTCTTGGTGCGCTGATCATCAGGGCAATCACGACAACGAAGCATAGGAAGAGCTTTTTTATCATCGAACTTCCGGACTACAAAGTTCCAAGTCTTGTATTTGCGCTTAAGTCAATGCTTGAAAGAGGTAAGTCATACATTATAAAGGCGGGTACCGTTATACTTGTTTGTAATACTGCGGTTCAGATCATGCAGACCTTTAACTTCAGGTTGCAGCCTGTAGAAGAGGGTATGGAAAACACTTCGATTCTTGCGGGGATTGCAGGACCGTTTGCATATATTCTGTTTCCTGTTGTCGGCATCATAAGCTGGCAGCTTGCGGCAGCGGCTATTTCAGGTTTTATTGCAAAAGAAAATGTCGTAGGTACCATTGCCACTGTATTTGCGGTTTCTAATCTCATAGACACGGAAGAGCTTGAGCTTATAGGTGAAGGCAATGCGGTTGCTGCAGTGATGGGAATAACAAGAGTTGCGGCGCTTGCATTTTTGATGTTTAATCTTTATACACCGCCTTGTTTTGCGGCTCTCGGAGCGATGAATTCCGAGATGAAGTCAAAAAAGTGGTTCTGGGGAGCGATATGTTTTCAGCTTGCGACTGGATTTACGGTAGGATTTTCGGTATATCAGCTCGGAACTCTTTTTACAACAGGGAAAGTCGGTGAAGGATTCATTTACGGACTGATCGCGATCGCGGCATTTGCGGGAATTATAATTTATCTGATAAAGAGAAATAAAAAAGAAATGCCGGTTGAATTTAGAATCGGATAAGGAATATATTTTTTGGAGATATAAATTATGGTAAATATAATAGCATTTTTTGCACTTGTTTTGATATTAGGTTTAGCAATCGGTTACATTTATAAAGAAAAAAAGAAAGGCACTCATTGTATCGGCTGTCCTTCTGCGGGAAACTGCCGCAAAGCCTGTAATCACAAGCATCTGTGATGCGTGAGTCGGCCAAATGCCAGATGGTTTCTTGGAATAATATTTATAATATTGTGCAAATTGACAAACGTCCGAGCAATCGGGCGTTTATTTTTGTTAAGGACATTTTTAACATTGTATTGCAACTGATTAACAAAATGAGTAGAATGTCACTTAGCATCTAGATGTAAGCGCTTTCTATTAATTTTAAGTACGAGGAGTAACAATATAGCGATGAAAGGAAAAATATTTGCGACAGCACTTATGACGGGGAGTAGTTTACTATTTATGAGTTGTGCTGCACCATTGCCTGTTACAGACGAAGAAGATGATGTAGAACTTACAATCGAGACAGTTGAGCAGCCGGGAGAAGAGGCGCTCGAGAATAACGGCCACTTTTTTGTGAAAGTGGATGATAAGATTTATTTCCATGCTCCATCTGAAACGAACCTTGAGAGTGCATCATGGTTTGGAGAATTTGCACCATATGATTACGGCGATAATGTGCTTATGTCCTATGACCCCAAAAACAAGAAGGCATTGAAAGTCGGGGAAAAAGCAACATTCGGAAATATATTTGTAATGGACGGAAAGCTTTATACAAACTATTTCAAAAAAGAAGACGGAGATATGAAGGGCAAGGCAATCTGCTACGATCTTGCAAATAATTACGAAGAAGGTTTTATCAAATCGGACAGCATAAGTGCTGTTGACAAAGAAGGAAAAACGCTTGTCACAAGTATTTACAGTGACGGAGGGACAAATCTTTCAATACATTCGGGCGAAGGAAGCGAATTTGTCATTGAGAATGTAAAAGAGTGTGTTGCCTGCGAGGGCGATAAAGTTTTTTATGTAACTGAGCCGGATTACGGCGGAACGGATGAGTACAGATTTTGGGAGTATGATCTTTCTGACAATAAGTCAGTGTTCCTCGGATACCTTCCCGAGAGTGAAAAAGGCGGAGATTATTATGATTTTCATCAGCTGACCGTGGATGAGGAACATCAAAAGGTATTTTTTACATTGAATTATTATTCGGGAGCAAAGAATGAGCTTACGGAAGTTTACTTTATTTCCGCAACTCTGGGTAAAGAGGAATCTCTTTCATGTGAAAGAACGCGTGATATGAACCTGAATAACCAGGAAGGAGCTGACCCGACAGCTTTTACCGTTGCAAGCGACGGAAAGATGAATTCCGAAGTTAAGGGACGACCTTTTTATGTTACGTATGATAAGCTTGGGCATCTTATATGGTACGATAAGAATTGCGAGAAGCATATAGTCGATTCAAAGGAAAAATACGGACAGGTCAAGGATACCGATACCGGAGCGATCGTGGAAGATCCTGAGATAATGGAGTATATTGACGGAAAGATATACATAATGCGAAATATCCTTGAAAGAGCCAGAGAAGACGATATGGGATGGCGTATGGCTTATAAGAGAAGAGAAGTCAGGGTATATTCCGTAGATGTCAATACGGGCGAAGAAACGGACATTTTTAATCTGATAAAAGACAATACGGTGTAACCATAAATAGAAATTCTATTGAAACATGGGGAGTGTAAACGGTATAATCATTAGGTGATGAATACTGTGAACACTCCCCGTAGTAATAATAAGCGTAAACTAAATAATAGAGAAAGAGTTATCATGTTAGCAACAGTGGTTTTCGTTATTGTTACGCTTTTTCTTATCGCCGTAAGTTTCAGTATCAGCCTGAAAGGTTTTAAGAGAAAAGATGAAGCGAACGAGTACGAAAAGTATTATGTTATGATAACGGACGACAATAAGTCTGATTTCTGGAAATCTGTTTACCGTGGTGCTTTTGCGGCGGCAAAAGAAGACAATATATATATCGATCTTCTGGGAGAGAATTTTTCGACCAAGTATAGAACGGAAGAACTTATGAAGATCGCTACGGCATCCAGGGTGGACGGTATTATTCTTTATGCCAATGAGTCAAATGAAATGACGCAACTCATTGATGAAGCAGTCGAAGAAGGGATTCCGGTTGTTACTCTTTACGGAGACAATACCCGTTCAAAAAGGCTTAGCTACGTAGGTATCGGTGGATATGCGATGGGGCGTGAGTATGCTAAGCAGATCAATAATATTATTCAGGAAAAGAAAAACGAAAATACCGAAGAATCTGATAAGAACGAGCAGGATAAGATCATGCAGGTTACTGTGCTCGTTAATTCGGATGCGGGAAGTTCCGGTGAAAATATTCAGAATATAATAATCGCGGCAATGCAGGAAGGTATAGCTCAGGAAGATGCAGCAGGCATGGAAGTTTCCGTCTCTATCAAGACCGTTGACAATACCAATGATTTTTCTGCGGAAGAGTCGATCAGAGATATTTTCCATAATGAGCAGATACCGGATGTCATTGTGTGCCTTAATGAGCTAAATACCACATGTGCTTATCAGGCAGTTGTAGATTTTAATGAAGTGGGCAAGGTAAATATTCTTGGATGCTATGCTTCCGAACCGATAATCAATGCCATTGACATAGGCGGTGTTTATGCAACAATCGCCATTGATACCAATCAGCTCGGTGAGCAGTGTGTAAAAGCTCTCTCCGATTATTATGAATCGGGTAATACAAGTGAGTATTATGCCGCAGACGTAAGCCTCATAAATAAGAGCAATGTTGCGGAATATATGAAGAAGGAGGAAGAGCAGAATGAATAGATTTCTTGATCGTCCCCTTCAAAATAAAATTGTAAGTATCTGTGTTTTTTCAAATATAATTATTTTTGTCGTAAATATCTTTTTGCTTCTTGGTATCAACAGTATGTCGACAGAGATGGAGATGGTGTATCAGGACAACAGACACCTTAACAGGCTTTCGGATGCTCTGGGTAATGTTCAGGATTCAATGACGGAATATCTCAGATCGAAGACATCGGATTCACTTAAGACATATTTCAGCTCGGCAGAGACTTTTTCCAATCTGACGAGTGAACTTGATGACAGAGTGACAGACCTTTCTTTTGGGCGCATGGAAAGAAATATCAGGAATATGTCGCAGAATTATTTAAATGAGGTTTCTCTTACGATAGAAGCAAAGCGCGGAAGAAATGTCGAGAAGTATCGTACGTATTATGAGAGTGCGACGGAGCTTTATAATTATATAAACGAGTATATTACAAGTCTTAACCTGGAACTTTTTGTAAGTAATTCGCAGCATTATTCGGAACTTACCGAATTGTTTGGAAATTATGAATTTGTAAGTTTCATTGTTATTACTATCGTTATGGGTGGAAATATCATCATAATAATGAATCTTGTAAGCACGATCGTCCAGCCTCTTAAAAAACTTGCGGATTCTGCAAATGAAGTTGCGGAAGGAAACTTTGACGCAGAGCTTCTGGAAATCGCATATAACGATGAGATCGGAATAGTGAGCAATGCTTTTAACAAGATGGTCATAAGCATTAAGCAATATATCGAGAGACTTCGAATGAGTATAGAAAAAGAGCGATATATGCAGGAGAGAGAGCTTATGATGGAGTCGCATCTTAAGGATGCAAGACTTAAATATCTGCAGGCGCAGATCAATCCGCATTTTCTTTTTAATACTCTTAATGCGGGCGCACAGCTTGCTATGATGGAGGGCGCAGATAGGACTTATGAGTATGTTCAGACGGTAGCCGATTTTTTCAGGTATAATGTAAAGGGAAAAAAGACTGAGGTTACGATAGGTGAAGAAGTTACGCTTGTCGATAATTACATAAGAATCCTGAACGTAAGATTTTCCGGTGATATTGGTTATGAGAAGCAGGTTGATAAGAGGCTCCTCGGTGCGCCTATGCCCAATATGATATTGCAGCCGATAGTTGAAAATGCCGTAAACCACGGCATCAGGGAAATGGGCGACAAGGGCAAGATCACTCTCAGGGTTTACCGTGAGGATGACAATATCTGCATCAGTATCGGTGACAACGGAAAGGGAATCAGCCCTGAGAATATTGATAAAATACTGAGCGGAAACTGGGAAAGAAAAGAAAATCAGAATGACAATAACGGAATAGGTATGGATAATGTGATCTCAAGATTGAGGCTCTTTAGCGAGAATGATAATGCCGTTGAAATAAGGAGCGAAGGTGAAAACAAGGGGTGCGAAGTGATAATACGTTTGCCGTTTAATGAAAAGGAAGAGTAGTATTAAATCGAGGGGATTAATATGTACAGGATAATGATCGCGGACGATGAAGGTATAGTCATCGATTCCATGAAGTTTATAATTGAAAAAGAATTTGGAAGTGAATGCGAAGTACAGTTTGCCAAGACAGGAAGAAGCGTAATAGAGCTTGCTGAGCGTTTCAGACCGGATATTGCGGTTATGGATATTCATATGCCCGGAATAAATGGTATAGAAGCAATCAAGGAAATAAAGCAGTTTTCAGCGAACACGATCTTCATAGTAATGTCTGCATATGACAAATTTGACTATGCAAAAGAAGCAATCAAGCTTGGGGTTCTTGAATATATTAACAAGCCAATGGACAAGCTTAAGGTCGTAAATGTCTTAAGAAGGGCGATGGGGCTTATTGACGGTGAGCGTGAAAAACGAAGCAATGAGCTTATGATAAAGGAAAAGCTCGAAACCATTGAGCCTATAATCGAGAACGGACTTATATACGATATCCTTCTTCAGGAGCATTTTGAAGAAGACATCGACAGTTACAAGACAATACTTGGAATAGAGCAGGATTACGGCTGTATGATGGCAATTGTCTGCGGTGATTCACAGGAAGGAAACCACATGACAAATGCAATCGGAAGTTCCGTCAAGGTTTCGGGCCGATATCAGGAGATACGTGAAGGTGTAAAAGACTTTTTTAACTGCAAGATAGGTAACGTAATGGCAAATAAGATTGCTGTGCTGGTACCTCTTGATTCTTCCAAGATAGAGTACAATGACAGAACAGAACTTATTGATAAAGCAAGGCAGCTGACAAGGATACTTAAGAAAAAAACCGATATAAGTTTCAGAATAGGTATTGGAGGCGTCAAACCGCTGAGGGAGCTTGGAGAGTCATACAGAGAAGCATTGAATGCCCTTATTGCGACGACGGGCTCGGTTGCACATGTAGATGACCTTACTCCTTACGATGAACGCGAAGAAGATTATCCCGTAGAGCTTGAGAAGCCGATGTTTGATGCGGTTTCCAACGGAGATCTCAATGCGACTATGGTAACGGCGGGGAAGTATGCCGACTGGATGTACAACAGGTCGAAGAACGGCGATCTCATGTCAATGAGGATCAAGGTCCTTGAGATAACTCTTTATGCCGAGAGACTTGCCTATAGCAGCATCGGAAAGAAGTATATGTACTCGGGGCGTGATGATTATCTGCCGGAACTTATGGGACTTGGCACTGCAGACGGGATAAGAGAATGGTTTATGGGGAAGATTACTTCCGCCTGCAGGAATGTTATAGCCAAGAAAGAAGAGAAGTCCAATGATGTAATAAAGACGGCAAGAAAGTATATAGATGACAATTTTGCAAAAGATATATCGCTTGATGATGTATCAAGAAGGGTCAATATCTCGCCGTATTATTTCAGCAAGATATTCAAGGACGAGTTGGGGCTTAACTTTATCGAATATCTGACAAGTGTGCGAATAGAGAAGGCAAAAGAGCTCCTTACGGAGTCGGATATGTCAATGAAGGAAATCTGCGGAGCGTGCGGATATACGGACCCGAATTATTTCAGCAGAAGTTTTAAGAAGAATGTAGGCGTTACGCCAACCGAATATAAAGAAGGACGGTGACACATATGAGAAGGTATATGGGGAAAATGGTCGCCGTTTGGCTTGCATCTCTTTTGCTTATGTTATGTGTTACGGGGTGTGTCAAAGAGAGCGGCGAAGGCGAGAAAAAGAAAAGCTCCGATTCTGACAAGATCCAGATCGGAATGTGCTTTGATTCTTTCGTGATCGAAAGATGGCAGAGAGACAGAGATGTCTTTGTTTCCATGGCAAAAGATCTTGGGGCGGAAGTAAACGTACAGAATGCAAACGGTGATATTGAAGAACAGAAAAAGCAGATTGACTACTTTATCAAGAACGGAATGGATGCGATAGTCATTGTCTGTATCGATTCAAATTCACTTCGTGATTCGGTGAAAAAGGCCAGAGAGGAAGGCATAGTTGTCATTGCTTATGACAGACTAATCTCTGATGCCGGAGTCGATCTCTACATTTCTTTTGACAACGAAAAAGTAGGTGCGATGATGGCGCAGACCATGGTAGACAACGGACTTGCGGACGGCAAGGTGATAATGATCTGCGGATCTCCTTCCGACAGCAATGTTTCTTTTGTCGAAAAAGGATTCAGGTCTGTTATGACAAGATATAGAAATGAGATCGTCGATACGGTCTATGCAGACGGCTGGCGCGCTGAAAAGGCAAGCGAGTATATTTATAAGAATACAGGGCTTGTCAGGGAAACCGATGCGATAATGTGCGGAAATGATGATATTGCAAGTAACGTGGTCAGAGCTCTTTCGGAGAGAAGACTTGCGGGTGAGCTTATGGTTGCAGGACAGGATGCAGATCTTGAAGCATGTCAGAGAATTGTTGAGGGGACTCAGCTTATGACCGTTTACAAGCCGATTGAGAAACTGGCGCAGGCAGCAGCTATATGTGCGGTCAAACTTGTTAAGGGGGAAGAAATCACCGAATATGATATTTCAGATATAAGCGATGGCTCCAAGATGGTGCCATATCTTAAGATAGAACCTACTAGTGTGACAAGGAATAATATAGATGAAGTGATAATTAAAAGTGGATTTCACTTAAAAGAGGATGTTTACTTGAATGTACCGGACCAGATGCCAAATTAGTCAGTAAACATGCGGGTTTGGGATAGTAGCACAAAATTGATATAACCGATTATGCAGTGCAAAATAATGCTAGCATAATCGGTTAATTTTTTGTAACGATAGTAAAAATTTACAGAACATCGTAATTTAATCCTATTATTTTTGTGGTAAATTTTACAATATAAACAACGCAGATAAATTTCTGCAGGAATCCAAATAAAAGGGAGGATACTTTTATGAAGAAGAAAATCATTAGTGCAGTTCTTTCAGCAGCTATGGTTGCAGCCATGCTTGTAGGTTGCGGATCATCTACACCCGCACCTGAAGGTGGCGCAGAGGCACCTGCTGATGCAACAGCAGCAGAGGGCGGCGATGCAACAGCAACAGCAGAGACTCCTGCCGGCGAAGGCGGAAGAGTTGGTGTATCAATGCCTACTAAGGATCTTCAGAGATGGAACCAGGACGGCGCAAACATGGAGAAACAGCTCCAGGAAGCAGGATATGAAGTTGATCTTCAGTACGCTTCAAACGACGTTCCTACACAGGTTTCTCAGATCGAGAACATGATCAGTTCAGGAGCTAAGGTTCTTGTTATCGCACCTATCGAAGGTGATTCACTCGGAACAGTTCTTGATCAGGCTAAGCAGGCAGGCGTATCTGTTATCGCTTATGACCGTTTGATCATGAACTCAGATGCAGTTAACTACTATGCTACATTCGATAACTACATGGTAGGAACAAAGCAGGGTGAGTATATCAGAGATCAGCTTGACCTCGACAATGCTAAGGGACCTTTCAACATTGAGATCTTCACAGGTGATCCCGGTGATAACAACGCTAAGTTCTTCTATCAGGGTGCTTATGATGTAATCAAGCCTTACATCGAAGAAGGTAAGCTTGTTGTTAAGTCCGGACAGAAAGAGTTCGATAAGGTTGCTACTCCTGAGTGGAAGACAGATAACGCTCAGGCAAGAATGGATGCTATCATCGCAGCTAACTATGCTGATGGAACAAAGCTTGATGCAGTTCTTTGCTCGAATGACTCAACAGCACTTGGTGCAACTAACTCACTTGAAGCTAACTACGAGCCTAATCATCCCGATGATTGGCCGATCATCACAGGTCAGGATTGCGATAAGCCCAACGTTAAGAACATGATCGCTGGTAAGCAGTCAATGTCTATCTTCAAGGATACACGTGAACTTGCTGCACAGACAGTTAAGATGGTTGACGCTATCATGAAGGGCGGCGAGGCTCCTATCAACAACGAGAAGGATTATGATAACGGAACAGGTGTGATTCCTACATACCTCTGCGAGCCCCAGTTCGCTGATTCCAAGAATTATAAGACTCTTCTTATCGATTCAGGATACTACACAGAAGACGACCTTAAATAATAAAAATTTGTAATAAAGCTGAGGCGGGCTTTTGTCCCGCCTCTTTAACAGAAAAAATATCAGAATAGAAGAAAAGAAATTAGAGATAGAAGGAGGGGTAAACTTGGCGAAGATATTATTGGAAATGAAAAATATCACCAAAACATTCCCCGGTGTGAAAGCCTTGGACAATGTAAATCTTCAGGTTGAAGAAGGCGAAATTCACGCGCTGGTAGGTGAAAACGGCGCCGGTAAATCCACACTGATGAATGTACTCAGTGGCGTTTATTCGTACGGAACCTATGAAGGTGATATCATTTATGACTCCGAGGTTTGCAATTTTAACGCTATAAAGGATAGTGAACAAAAAGGTATTGTAATTATACATCAGGAACTTGCGCTTATTCCGTACATGACAATTGCAGAGAATATGTTCCTTGGAAATGAAAGAGGATCAAAATGCAAGATTAATTGGACAGAGACGGGTGTACTTGCTCGTAAGTATTTGGATATAGTGGGACTTAAAGATAGTACCCAGACATTGATTAAGGATATTGGTGTTGGTAAGCAGCAGCTTGTTGAGATTGCGAAGGCGCTCTCAAAGAACGCAAGACTTCTTATTCTTGATGAGCCGACTTCATCACTTAACGAGAGTGATTCTAAGGCGCTTCTTGATTTGTTACTTAAGCTGAAGAAAGAGCAGAATCTTACTTCAATTATCATCTCACATAAACTTAATGAGGTATCATATGTTGCCGATAAGATTACGGTTATCCGTGACGGATCGACAATTGAGACACTTACAAAGGGTGTGGATGATTTCTCAGAAGCACGTATCATCAACGGCATGGTAGGTCGTGAATTATCAGACCGTTTCCCCAAGAGAGAACCAAAGATTGGGGATATAATGATGGAAGTCAAAGATTGGAATGTTTATCATCCTTTATATAGTGATAGAAAAGTTGTCAATAATGTCAGCATGAACGTCAGAAAAGGAGAAGTTGTAGGTATTTCCGGACTTATGGGTGCCGGAAGAACAGAGCTTGCAATGAGTATCTTTGGAAGAAGTTACGGCGAAAACATTACAGGAACACTTAAGATAAATGGTAAAGAAGTTAAACTTAGAAACGTTCAGGAAGCTATCAAGCATAAGCTTGCATATGTTACTGAGGATCGTAAGGGTAACGGACTTATCTTAACCAATCCTATTAAAATTAACACTACACTTGCAAACCTTGATGCAGTTAGTAAGAATTCAGTAATCGACAAAGATAAAGAGTATGAAGTAGCAGTTGATTACAAACAGAAGCTTAAGACAAAATGTCCTTCTGTTGAGCAGAATGTTGGTAACCTTAGTGGTGGTAACCAGCAGAAGGTTCTTCTTGCAAAATGGATGTTCGCAGATCCGGACATTCTCATTTTGGATGAACCTACAAGAGGTATTGACGTAGGAGCTAAATACGAGATTTATTGCATTATCAATCAGCTTGTAGATGCAGGAAAATCAGTTATCATGATCTCTTCCGAACTTCCGGAAGTATTGGGAATGTGTGACAGAGTCTACGTAATGAATGAAGGTAGGATGGTTGGCGAACTTGATGGCAAAGAAGCCACTCAGGAAAAAATTATGACTTATATTTTACAGTCATCCGGAAATAAGGAGGTCAAATAATGAATAACGATTCGGTACTCGGATTCATAAAGAAAAATACAATGATACTTGTTCTCATAGCAGTAGTAGCTTTCTTCTCTTTCCAGACAAAGGGAGCATTACTTCTTCCTATGAACGTAAGTAACTTAATTTCACAGAACGCTTATGTGTTTGTTCTTGCAACCGGTATGCTTCTCTGTATCTTAACAGGTGGTAACATCGATCTTTCGGTTGGTTCGGTTGTATGTTTTGTTGGTGCTGTAGGTGCCACACTTATGGTAAATAAGAACCTTCCCATTTGGGCTTCAGTACTTATCATGTTCGTTGTAGGAACATTGATCGGTGCTTTCCAGGGATTCTGGATTGCGTTTGTAAGAATTCCTCCTTTCATCGTAACACTTGCAGGTATGCTTGCGTTCAGAGGACTTTCAAACGTAGTTCTTAACGGACTTACAATTTCAATCAAGGATAAGTCTTCATTCGTTAACCTTTTCGGTGGCGGTGCTGATTGCTATATCCATGATTTCATCGGAAACGGATCTCTTAACCTTACATGTCTCTTTGGCGGAATATTAGCTGCTATTATTTTCGTTGTTGTACAGGCCGGATCACGTTTTAAGAAAAAGAACAAGGGATATGAGCTTGAGCCCATTTGGAAATTCCTTGTAAAGACAGTTGGTATTGTTGCAGCTCTTTTGGCATTCTGCTACAAGCTTGCTCAGTACAAGGGTATTCCTACAGTTCTTATTTGGGTTCTCGTAGTTGTACTTATCTATGGCTACATCACAAATAACACAACTGTTGGACGTTACTTCTACGCTGTAGGTGGTAACGAGAAGGCTACAAAGCTTTCAGGTATCAACACAAACAAAGTTTATTTCATCGCTTACACAAACATGGGATTCCTTGCAGCACTTGCAGGAATGATCACAATCGCTCGTCTTACATCAGCTCAGCCTACATATGGTCAGAACTATGAGATGGATGCTATCGGATCATGTTTCATCGGTGGAGCATCAGCTTACGGTGGAATCGGAACAGTTCCCGGAGTTATCGTAGGTGCCGTACTTATGGGTGTTATCAACCTTGGTATGTCACTTATGGGTGTAGATGCTAACATGCAGAAGGTGGTTAAAGGTGCCGTTCTTCTTGCAGCCGTTATCTTCGACGTAGTATCAAAGCGTGGTGGAAAGCTTATCGTAAAGAACTGATAGAAATAAGTTTCTTTGATATTGATATGAAAAGCCGTTGGTCATATGACCGGCGGCTTTTTTCTGCGCCAAAAAGCCGCCGGCGAATCTTTGTTTCGGTGTCCGGAATGTTAGTATATAATAATGGGGGAGAAAATATTGTGATAGGGTAAATATTTAGGAGACGAATATGAAAAAAAGAATAGCTGTATGTATTTTGGCCTTTTTGGTAGTGTTGCCGGGGTGTTCGTTTGGAAAAGGCGGAAGTAACACACCTTCAGATGCGGGAAGCGTTGCTGCAAGCAGTGTTTCGGCGGAGAGTACCGAAGAAGGAAAAGATGCTGCGAGCGGTGCCGTTAGTGGTAAGGTCTACCTTCTCGGGGATTCTGAGGTTAAGTATTATGACGAGAATCTGGTTCCTGCCATTCCCGATTACACCATAAAAGAAGATTTTTCAAATGTTGTATTTAATTCGCATCAGGACGGTTACTTTAATCTTGAAAATCAAAGTGAGTATAATGATGTGCAGGCAAGAAGAGATGCAATTATAAAAAACGGATTTGTGGTCGAAGTAGCGGAGAGTGATGAGTTTTTTGAAGAATATGAGGAAAACAGGTATGAACTTAGACCTAATTTCGTGACTGTAGATTCTCTTATGCATACATATCATCTTTATTTTTCATATCTGATGAAGCAGACGGAGAAAAATCATCTTACAAGTGAGCTAAAAAAACTTGGTGCACAGATGCTTGAAAGTACCAAGAAGCAGTATGATGCGCTTAAAGGGACCGAATTCGAAGCTGCAGCGCTTAAGAATGCTGAGTTTTTCTATATCGGAAGTAAGCTGGTTGATGATGGAGTTGTAGCTCCCATAAGTGACGGCTCTTTTGACCAAGTTGTAAACGATGAACTTTCCAAGATAGCTAAAGCGGAAGGTGTTGCTACAAACGGGATTACTGGCAAAGAGGAAGACTATTCGCAGTATAAGCCGAGAGGATACTATGAGGGCGATACCGAACTTGAAAAGTACTTCAGGGCAATGATGTGGTACGGAAGAACGGCTTTTGCTTTTGACAATGAGGAGCTTGTCAGAGCGGGACTTCTTCAGAGTCTTGCAATAGCGGAAAACGCAGAGTCCTGGGAGCGAATATATAATATAACAAGCTTTTTTGCGGGAACATCGGACGATCCCGGATATTACGAGTTTTCGGATATAGCAAAAAAGTGCTATGAAGATAAGCTTGATGTGAGTGCACTTGCAGGTAATTCCGATGCTTTCGGTAAATTTATGAGTGCGGTAAAAGAACTGACTCCTCCTGCGATTAATTCAATTCCCGTTAAAGAGGATGAGGAAAATGTGGTCCCTTCTTACAGATTTATGGGGCAGAGATTTACTGTTGATGCAGCAATCATGCAGAAACTTGTATACAGAGCTGTTCAGGAAAACAGTGCGGGAGAAAAACGTATGCTTCCGGATGCGCTTGATGTCCCTGCGGCACTTGGCTCCGAGAAGGCTCTGGAAATACTGAACGCGCAGGGGGCTGCTGATTTCAAAAATTATTCTGAGAACATGGCAGCTTCGAAAGAGCACTTTAATAACAACGAGCCTTCTTTATGGAATGTCAGTCTGTACTCGGGCTGGCTTAATACTTTGAGACCTCTTCTTGAGAAGAAGGGCGCGGGGTATCCAAAATATATGCAGAATGATGAGTGGGTAAAAAAGAATCTTGAGACATTTACAGGCTCTTTTGCTGAACTCAAACATGATACCATCCTTTATTCGAAACAGATAGGCGCTGAGATGGGCGGCGGAGACGAAGAAGTGACGCCCGATGACAGAGGCTTTGTTGATACGCAGCCTGTTGTATTCAGCAGGTTCAAATTCCTTTCCGAAAGGACTAAAGAAGGGCTTGAGAGATACGGTGTTATTGATGCAAAAGAAAAAGAAAATCTCGATAAGCTTTCCGAGATTGCGGGAACTCTTTTGACCATATCTGAAAAAGAGCTTAAAAACGAAAAATTATCCGATGAGGATTATGAGTTTATCCGTTGCTACGGCGGTAATATTGAGCATTTCTGGAGAGAAGTTAATGCCGAAGTTGAAAATCTTACAGACTCTTATCAGGCACCTTGTCCTGTGATAGCAGATATTGCAACGGATCCAAACGGAACTGTTTTGGAAGTCGGAACCGGAAAGGCAAATAAGATTTTTGTGGTATTCCCTATAGACGGTGAACTTCACGTCGGTAGTGGAAGCGTATATTCATTCTATCAGTTTGAGCAGCCCATGAGTAACAGGCTTACGGACGGACAGTGGAGAGACATGATAAACGGCGGTCATATGGACGATGACTGGAACTGGGTTGAAAATACGGATAAGCCCGTTCAGCCGGAGTGGACACAGAGTTACAGAATGGAAAAAACATGGTAGTGATGAAGGCCGGACCAAAATTTGATAAAAATTGCAAGAGGCTACTGTTATTCTTCGGAATAGCGGTAGCTGTTTGCGTTGTTTTGATTTTTGCGAGGAATAATTATATTCCTGCGTGGATAAGATGGAATGAGAAAGAGGTAACTGTATATGGCGATGAAAGCGCTTTGCAGGATGAGAGCAATGGTGAATCATCAGACAGTGCTTCAAGGGTGATGGTAAAGCTTTGGAAAAAGAAACTCGAAGTCACTAATTCAAGCGGGGAGACAACTTTTGTCAGCAAAAAGGATTTCAAGGTTCAGGACGTTCTCGTAACAGATATAGACAGAGACGGTGACAAGGAGATGATAGTTCTTTTGTGGAAACACGGACTATATGGTAAGCATAGGCCTTTTTGGATAGAGAAGGATGAAAAAAACTACTCTCAGCATGTTTTTATATATGATGTAGATGAGGCCGGAAATGTTTCGGAAAAGTGGTGCGCGTCGGATATGGGAACCGTTGCGCGTCGCATCAGATTGATGGATAAAAATGATTCGATCTTTTTGATGGAGGATAAAGATAAAAACTGTACACTTTGGATGTGGGACAGTTGGGGAGTTAAGACTATCGACAGTAAAGTAAGTGTGGTCGCATTCGGCGATAATCTCATACATGAGCCGATTTATGAGTATGCAAGGAATGAGGAAAACGGAAACTTTGATTTTATGTACGAGCCGTTTCTTGATGAGATACAGACTGCCGATATAGCGGCGCTAAATGCAGAAACTGTGCTTGTTGACAAGGAATCAATGGTAGGAGGCTATCCGAGTTTCGGCTCTCCAATCCAAGTAGGAGAGGCAATAAGTCACGCCGGCTTTGACGTTGTATCCTGTGCAAACAATCACGCTCTCGACAGAGGAATTCAGGGAATAGATACTACGGTAAATTTCTATAAAGACGCCGGGATAACCTGTGTCGGCATACAGGATAGTACAGACACAGAATATCGGCCGTATGAGCTTATAAGCCGTAATGGCATGCGGATAGCGCTTTTTTCCTATACCTACGGAACTAATGCGGGGGATATATCTGAGGATTATCCCAATGTGGTGCACTATCTTCCGAGAAAAGACACACAAGAGATAGGGGGAAAAAAGGCTGCTTTTAATGAAACGAAGGAGTCAGCAGTAAACGAACAAGGAAATAAATTGATAAGTGATATTGAGAGCGCAAGGAAAGAAGCGGATTTTGTAATTGTTTTTGCCCATTGGGGAGATGAGTACAACAAAGAAGTCACACCTTCACAGGAGCATTTTGCAGAGCTCTTTGCGGAAGGCGGCGCAGATGTAGTAATCGGTACGCATCCCCACGTCGTCCAGAAAACTGAGATGCTTGACAGGCCTGACGGCGGTAAGATGCTTGTCTATTACTCACTTGGAAACTTCCGCGCCGACCAGGCTCAGAGTAAGGAGACTATGGCAGGCGCAGAGGCATCCTTTACAATCGCGCATACATATGACGGAGTAGAGCTTCTTGACTATGAAACCAAGGAAATAAACGCATATTGGAAGTAAGGTGGGGCGTTCAGAGTCATTATAAAATTATTCATTGATAATATAGTTTTTGAATGATAAAATGTTAATGCATTGTTAATTATACGCGATATTGCAATTGAATCGGAACTAAAGGAGAGTGGTAATGAGCCTTTTAAGTGGCGGAAATAAGCCAAAAACAATTGATTCATTAAAAGAGTATTGTGAATTAAATGGTTATACTTCGGAAAAGACCAGATTTTTTATCGGAGAAGATTATAAGGAGCCCAGAGCTTTTGGTATATATAAGGATGAAGTGTCAGGTGACTTTGTAGTATATAAGAATAAAGACGACGGAAGCAGGGCGGTCCGCTACAGAGGAACTGACGAGGCTTTTGCTGTCGGTGAACTCTATGACAGGCTTCAGAAAGAGATAATCAACCAGAAACAACATTATTATGCTGGTGATACTCCGAGCCGCAGTATAAAATCTTATAAGAATCCATATTTAGACATGGATATTTCTTCGATTCGAAATGGTACTAAGGGAGAAAGATTATCTCGTACGTTGAATAGAACCGGAATAAGTATTTCAGGTGTCTTAATTTATATTTTAATTTTGGCGCTGTCAGTTGTTGCTATGAGATGCAGTGAATCCAATCGCAGAAGCGGTTATGACGGAAGTGATAACTATTACTATGACAATTACGATTACAATAACAGCTATGACAGCGGATGGAGCTCAGATAGCTGGGATTCCGGTTATACTGATTTCGGTTCGGATTGGTGATAGAAAACTATGGATGTTATCTCCGAGATTTATGGTAGAATTAATACGATTAAGTAATCAATTAGCTCAGTATTATCGAGCTTTAATATTTGAAAGAAGGATTAATATCTATGAAATTTTCGGAAATCCCGTATAAGCGCTTTGATATTGACGAAGTGAAGCAGAAATATGAGAGCCTAATCGAGAGTAGCAAAAATGCTGCAAGCGGTGAGGAGCAGTTTGAGATTCATAAAAAGTATTATGAACTTAGCAGCGATATAGTTTCGACTATACGAATCGGCAATTTCAGGCATGATATAGATACATCGGATAAATTCTATGCAGCCGAGAAAGAGTATATTGACGAGCAACTTCCGGTCATTGAACAGCTCGAGAACGAGTATAAGAAAGTTCTTTTCAACTCTCCCTACAGAGATTATATGGAAGAGAAGATCGGTAAAGTTGCTTTTAAAAATATCGAACTTGCAAGCAAGTCTATAAGCGATGAGATTCTCCCTCTTATGCAGGAGGAGAATGCCCTTGTCAGCAGATATGACAATATCATCGCGTCTGCAAAAATTCCTTTTGACGGAGAAATCTATAATCTTTCTCTTTTGAGAAAGTTTCAGACGGGTAAGGACAGAGAAGTCAGGAAGAGAGCCTGGAAAGCTTATTCTGACTATTTTCTTACGGTTACGGATGAACTTGATGATATCTTCGATAAACTCGTAAAAAACAGAACGGCGCAGGCAAAGGCGCTTGGTTATGATTCTTTTGTCGAGCTTGGTTATAACAGGATGATCAGAAACTCGTACAGAAGAAAAGAAGTTGAGAGTTTCAGAAAGCAGATAAAAGAGTCTTTTGTTCCTCTTGTATCAAAGATAAATGAAGAGAGAAGAAAACAGATCGGTGTAGATAAGCTCAAATACTACGATCATGAAGTCTTTTTCAAAGAGGGAAATCCCTGCCCCATCGGAACTCCGGAACAGATAATGAAAGCCGGACAGGAGATGTACAGGGAACTTTCGCCTGAGACGGCTGAATTTATTGATTTTATGATGGATAACGAGTTCTTTGACGTGCTTGGAAGAAAGAACAAGAAACAGGGCGGATATATGGAATATCTGCCGAAGTACAAGGCTCCGATCATATTTGCCAATTTTAACGGAACGAGCGGAGATATTGATGTTATAACGCACGAGTGCGGACATGCTTTTCAGGGCTATGTTACAAGGAATGAGGAAATTCTTGAAAATCTCGATATAACGATGGAAACTGCCGAGATTCATTCGATGTCAATGGAATATTTCACATACGGATGGATGAAGAAGTTTTTTGGTGAAAAAGAAAAAGAGTATTTCAAGATGCATCTTGAGGATTCAATCAGCTTTGTTCCTTACGGTTGCATGGTTGATGAATTCCAGCATATCGTATATGATAATCCGGATATGACTCCGAAGCAGAGAAAAGAAGCGTGGATGGAGCTTGAAAAGACGTACAGGCCCGAGATGGATTATGAAGATGATGAATTTCTCGGACAGGGCGGATTCTGGCAGAAACAGCTTCATATATTCGGACTTCCTTTTTATTACATCGATTATGTTCTTGCGAGCGTTGTTGCGATGCAGTTTAAGGTGTGGATGGATAAAGATTTTGATGATGCATGGAGACATTATCTTGAGCTGTGCAAACTTTCCGCAAAGGATTTTTATGAGAATGAACTTGCACAGGTCGGACTGCTCAGTCCGTTTAAAGACGGAACAATAAGTAAGCTTGTAAGCGAGATGGAAAGAGAGGCATTTAAGTAATGACAGTTGAAAAGGTAAGCGTAGAAGATGCGGGAGAACTTCTTGCAATTTATGCTCCTTACGTTGAAAAGACAGCAATTTCTTTTGAGTATGAAGTTCCTTCACTTGAAGAGTTTGAGGGAAGGATAAGAGATATTTCTTCAAAATATCCGTATATCAAAGCTACGGAAAACGGTGAGATACTGGGATATGCCTATGCGACAAGCTTTAAAGGAAGACGCGCCTATGACTGGTCGGTTGAGACGACCGTATATGTCAGAGAAGATGTGAAAAGAAAAGGAGTGGGAAAACTCCTTTACGATGCACTTGAAAAGTCTTTGAAAGATATGGGGATCTTGAATCTGAACGCGTGTATAGCATATCTTTCGGATGATAAGAAAGACGACAATCTTACAAATGACAGTTTTCATTTCCATAAGAGTCTCGGATACAGTCTTGTCGGAATATTCCATGATTCGGGATATAAGTTCGAAAAATGGTACGACATGATATGGATGGAAAAAATGCTGGGAGATCATACAAGTAATCCCGGAGAAGTGAAATTCGGAAAATGGGACATTGAAAATGCGTGAAAATATGATATCCGTTGATACACTTGAAATCCCCGAGCTTGAAATCTACAATGTTCTTTCGGAAAACCGGCTTTATCATATAAATGAGCCCGATGAAGGACTTTTTATAGCAGAAAGTGCAATAGTCATAGGCAGGGCGCTTGATGCGGGATATGAGCCGTTTTCTTTGCTTGTTTCGAGGGAAGAGCTGGATAAAGAGGCAAAGGGAGTAATTGAAAGACTGGATAAATTTCCTTCTGTAAAGATATATGTTGCCGCGGAAGAAGTGCTTAAAAAGATCACGGGATATAACATCACAAGAGGAGTTCTCTGTGCGATGAAGAGAAAGAAACTAAAGAGTGCTTCTGAGATCTGCAAGGATGCAAAGAGAGTGGCTGTTCTTGAAAATGTTTCAAATCCCACAAATGTCGGCGCCATTATGAGAAATGCGGCGGCGCTTAATATGGATGCGGTTCTTTTTACAAAAGGCAGCAGCGATCCTCTTTACAGAAGAGCCATAAGAGTCAGTATGGGAACCGTGTTTCAGATTCCGTGGACATTTCTTACATCGGGTAAAGAGCTTGAGGAAATTAGGAGCATGGGCTTTAAGAGCGTTGCTCTGGCGCTTTCCGACAATACTCTTTCAATCGATGACAAGAAACTTGCAAAAGAGGATAAACTTGCGATACTTCTTGGATCTGAAGGTTACGGCCTTAAACAGGAGACTATTAAAGCTTCGGATTATTGCGTTAAGATCCCGATGGCACACGGAGTTGATTCTTTGAATGTTGCGGCATGCAGTGCCGTTACTTTTTGGGAACTTCAAAAAATTTTTTAAATAAATAGATAAGGGGGTAATGATATGGATTACAACAAGAGATATGATGAGTGGATGTCACATCTTTCGGAGGACGATCCGCTTAAGGCAGAGCTTTATAAGATAAAAGACAACGAGAAAGAAAAAGAAGAAAGATTCTATCAGGACCTTGCTTTTGGAACAGCCGGACTTAGAGGCAAAGTCGGAGCCGGAACCAATATGATGAACTTTTTAACTGTTGGTAAGGCGTCGCAGGGAATTGCCGATTATATTATAAAATGCGGAAAAGAGGCTATGGAAAAGGGCGTTGTTATCGCGCATGATCCAAGACACTTTTCCAAAGAGTTCTCACGTCTTGCCGCAGGAATATTTGCTGCAAACGGCATTAAAGTTTATACCTTTCCGGACCTAAGGCCCACACCCGAACTTGCTTTCATGATAAGAAGGCTTAAGACGGTCTCCGGAATAAATATTACAGCTTCGCATAATCCCAGAGAATACAACGGATACAAGGCGTACTGGGATGACGGCTGCCAGGTATCTGCGGAAGTTGCGGACGGTATGACTGAGATGATATCAAAAGTTGATATCTGGACGGGAATAAAGAAGTCTGACTTTAATGAAGGCGTTGCGAGCGGCAAGATCGTTGTTCTGGGCGATGAGTATGACAGAGAGTATCTTGATAAGATCGAGGGAATGGCTATACATGAAGGCGATGAACTTGATCTTTCGATACCGCTTGTTTACACACCTTTAAACGGCTGTGGTTCAATTCCTTTCAGACAGATGTTAAAAGACAGGGGATTTACGAACTGGAAGATAGTTCCCGAACAGGAACATCCCGATCCCAATTTTACGACGGTAGGATATCCCAATCCCGAAGATCCAAAGGCGTTTAAGTTAAGCGAACAGTACGGAAGAGAATTTGGCGCCGAGCTTCTTATGGCTACAGATCCCGATGCGGACAGATTTGCCATAGAGATAAGGGATGACAACGGCAACTATGTTCCGCTCAACGGCAATCAGACGGGATATCTTCTTGTAAATTATATCCTTGAGGGACATAAGACAGCAGGAACACTTCCTCAAAAGGGCGCGATGGTAAAGAGTATCGTTACTTCGACTCTTTCTACCGTGATGGCGAAAGCCTACGGTGTAGAGATGTTCGAGACTCTTACGGGATTTAAGAATATCTGCGGCAAGATTCCTTATCTTCACGATAATGGATACACATATCTTTTTGGATATGAGGAATCTGTAGGATATGCGGCATGTGAGGATATAAGGGATAAAGACGGAATCTCCGCGGGTATGCTTGTTGCGGAAGCCGCTGCGTATTACAGAAAGCAGGGTAAGACGCTGTTTGATGTACTTCAGGAGATCTATGCAAAGTACGGTTATTTTGCGGAAGACGAACCCAATATTATTCTTGAGGGAATCCCCGGAGCACAGCGTATTCAGCGCATGATGAAGTGGTTTAGGGAGAATATCCCGACAGAAGTTGCTGGCTCTAAGGTAAGCAAAGTAATCGATTATATAAACGGATATGAGGATATTCCTCCGCAGAATGCGATAAGACTGTTCCTTGAAAACGGTTCTTGGTTTGCCATAAGGCCAAGCGGAACAGAGCCTAAGATAAAGTTCTATTTTTATTCAAACAGAGACTCGGGAGAGAACGCTCTTAATGTCAACAAAGCCATAAAAGAAGAGGTGTTTGCACTCATAAATTCAGTGGAATAAGTTATGAAAAATTGATATTATTTTAATGTATAATTGTTTATTCCTGTGCTATCATTAAGGTTAGAAAGCTGTGAGGTGCATTGGATGGGTAAAAAATATAACAATTCACTTAGATACAGAGTTATTTGGGTTTGTCTTGTATTTATTGTTATTCTTTGCATGGCTCTTGGCACTATAAGTTTCATGATATTCAGAAATACAATGTTTGATGAGTACAGGACGAGACTTACTTATGTTGTTGATTATACATTAAAAAATATAGATGTAGAGGACCTCGAGGAACGTATCAAGACGAAGGAATACTCTGATACGTTCAATAATCTTGTAGATCTTATGGGCAGGGTAAGAGAGAGCTACGATCTTGATTTTATCCTGCTTACGGTTCCGTGCAAGACTGAAAACGGATATGACTGTATGCAGATTGCATCGGGGCTTACGGAGGCTGAAAAGAACGGAGAGGATCTGAAGGAAGATATTCCTGTTCCGTATCTCGGCGATATGATAGGAGATTTTCTGGGTGAAGAATTGTGTGAGATGTCATATAATGTTATGAAGAATAACACGGGAATCAACTATACTACCGCCAAGAGCGATTACGGCGAAGATTTTAGCGCAAACGCTTCGATAAGAAATGCATCCGATGAAGGAATAGCTCTTTTTTCCTGCGGATTCAGTACAATGGATATCTCCAATAACCTTCGAAAATATATTATAACCATGGCTGTGTGCGGTGTTGTTCTTGCCGTCATCTTTATATCAGGAATGATATTCTGGCTTAATGAAAGAGTTATTGTTCCGCTTCAAAAGATAGAGCGTACAACGCGCGATTTTGCCCAAAACAGCCATTCGCAGAAGAGTCCTGAGCTTCTTCTTATGGAAAATCCTGAGATACATACGGGAGATGAGCTTGAATCTCTTGCGGACACTATTTTTTCCATGTCGCAGGATATGAGGGAATATGCAGAGGATCTCATGAGGTCTTCCAATAAGATTCAGAATATGTCGCTTGAGATGACTAAGGTTAATGAGTTTGCACTTCGTGACGCTCTTACGGGTGTAAAAAATAAAGCGGCATATGATAAAGTGGAAGTCAGGCTTAACTCCGATATCATCACTCAGACTGCGCAGTTTGGTATGCTGATGATAGATATAAATTATCTTAAAAAGATAAATGATACTTTCGGACACGAGGCGGGCGATCTTTATATCAAAAATATGTGCACACTCATATGCGATACCTTCGAAAATTCACCGGTATTTAGAGTGGGCGGAGATGAATTTGTAGTTCTTCTTGAAAATAAAGATTTTAATCACATGGATGAACTTATTGATTCGCTAAAGAGCCACATGGAAGAGCTTCAGAACAATAAGAGCCTGCAACCGTGGGAGAGACTGTCTGCCGCCATCGGTCTTGCAATATACGACGAATCAATGGATGATGATGCGGACAGCGTTCTAAAGAGAGCTGACAGGCTTATGTATCAGAATAAAAAAGATATGAAAGCCGTTAGAACATAAACATAACAGAAAGGCATAAGTTACACAGAGTATGAAAATTGTTGTTGCGGATGTAGACAGTGTCGGATCTGACATGGACTACAGTATTTATGATGAACTTGGAGAGGTTTCCTATTACGGGGACAAGATAACCGATGAAAATGCAAAGGAGAGGCTTAAGGGAGCAGAGGTACTTCTTATTAACAAAAGTGCCATAACGGAAAAAGTCTTAAATGATGCTCCGGACCTTAAACTTATATGTGAGTTTGCGACAGGCTTTGACAATGCAAATATTGAAGCGTGCAAAAGACACGGCGTAAAAGTTGCAAATGTTGTCAATTATTCAACGGCTTCAGTTGCCCAGCATACGTTTGCATTGCTTTTTTATCTTATGGAGAACTCACGCCATTATGATGAATTTGTTAAAAGCGGCAGATATGCAAACCAGCCGCATTTTTGCTGCCTTGATATACCGTTTGAGGAGCTCGATGGCAAAGTGTATGGAATCGTTGGAATGGGAAATATCGGAAGGAAGGTTGCGCAGATTGCAACAGCTTTCGGAGCAAAGGTTATTTTTTATTCCGCATCCGGAAACAGCACCTGCACAGAGTATGAGAGAGTATCGTTTGATGAGTTATTATCACGTTCAGACGTCATATCTCTTCATTGCCCGCTCAGCGACAAGACAAGAGAACTCTTCAACAAAGGTGCTTTCGCAAAGATGAAGAAAAACGCAATCCTCATCAACGTTGCAAGAGGCGCTGTTGTAAACGAAGCTGATCTCTGCGAAGCACTGGAAAATGGAGAAATAAAGGCAGCAGGCCTCGACGTGCTTAACCCTGAACCCATGGCCAAAGACTCACCGCTCCTCAAGATTCAAGATAGCGGAAAGCTTTTTATCACTCCACACATGGCCTGGGGGAGCACTGAATCCAGACGCAGATGTTTGGAAGAGGTAAAAAGGAACATCCAGGCTTTCATGGCCGGAGCACCTCGCAATATTGTGAACTAATATTTTGCGCTTTTTTGTGCCACGTAGATGAAACCAATAAAAAAAGGGTGCCTCTGCACCCATTTTTTATGTCCTGGTTTCATCGCAGTGTCCGGCACAATTTGCGCAAAAATTGTACATATTGCTGCCGTTACCACAGTATCGACCTTTTTATCGTCCCCTATTCACATAAGTTCAACCGGCTCCCCGGAAAAATCGGCTTTTCCGTTATCGTAGAGCGTGCGCACGAAATCGATGGCTCTCTGACCGGATTTTTCAATTGGGATATTCTGGTCATAGACATATTCAAGCCTGTCACCGCTTGTAAGAGTAAAGTTTATCTGCGTTCCGACAATCTTGCCTCCGCCTATATCCATTGGTTTTACTTCAACAGCACATACATCCTTGATCACACCTTCTCCAAAAAGAACTAACATCTAAAAGACCTCCTTATTTCAGCGTGCGTGTCATTTGCTATAATCTATATTTTACCACTATACTGACGTAATTACGATATTCTTTGATTATTTATCCATCTATGCTATACTTAAAGTTGTTTTTTACAATAATTGTGATAGGGTACGGAGATAGAAATTTATGCGTCTGGGAAAAAAATTAATATCTGCAATAGTTGTTCTTTCGATGAGTACATCTGCTCTTACGGGATGCACTTCTTCCAAGAAGGCGATTTCAGAAACAGCTGAACAGTTTTTGGAAATAGTACAGAACGGTTCAACGGAGAATATTGAAGCATATGCAAGTGCGGGAGTTTTGGAGGGCGATTTTGTTCGAGCCTTCGATTCCACTTTTCTTATAGATGACCTTAAGGCGGGCTTTGAAGCAGATAAGCTCGATGAAGCAACAGCACAAAGATTGGATAATCTCTGTACCAGCTTTTCAAATATGATAACAAGTTATGAAATTAAATCCGTTACAGTCAAGAAGGGTGTCGGTACTGTAATTGCTTCGGTAAATACAGCCTTCCCGCTTGATGTTATCGGTGGTGATGATGCTTCTTCAAGAATCGCAGTTAAGGTTGATGCTTACAAGGAAGCAAATCCCGATAAGGTTGATAATGCCGATCCTGAAATTGCAAAGCAGGCTTATAATGACGTCATAAATCTTGTTTTGGAGACATATGAGGATGTATTATCGGAAAGCGCTGAGAAGACTTATATCTTTGTATTTACAATGACAAAAGATCCTGATTCAAAGGATTGGTCAATTACTGAAATTCAGGATTACGACAGCGTCGCAAACGGTAAGGAAATAGCCGAGACAAACACAGAGGCTGACACATCCGAGGACGAAGAGCAGCCGGCAGATGAAGAAACTCCCGCAGAGGAAGAAAACGCGGAAGAGGCTCAGCCTGAAGAAACTGATACAGAAGCTGAGGGCAATGCTCCTGCTGATTCCGAAGTAGAAGAAGTAGATCTTTCAATTGATTAAGAATAAATATTATATATAAATAAAAGTCCTATGCCGTATTCAGCATAGGACTTTTATTCTTTTGAATTTTCTTCCATCATAATTCTCCATTACATGGTGAATTATCTCTTTCCGAGACAACCCTGATTTTTCAGTTCTATGAGTAGGTCAAAGACAATCCCTAACGGTAAGCCGGTGATATGAGCTACTTTCTCGGGATCTGGATAATACTCGTTTTCACAATCCTTTCTGATGCAGTCCAGAACTTCATTCTTAAAGTCTAATGTAGCTGTCATATACTTAAATACTCCTTTCTTAAATAGTCAGATAATTCCGCGTGGGTGATTATCTATTACTATCTATTATATCGGAAAAAAGTGCAGAAAAATAACGATTTTGTGTTAAAAATATAAAAATTTAATAAAATAGTTGCATATCCTGTTATGGGATATCATCTGCACTGCGTTTTCCACTTATCTTAATAAGTATTGCATTAAAATAAGTAATACTATATTAACATATAATTTATAATTAATAAAGGGGTGAAATATAGGATAGAACAAGCGAATGAAAGCGCATGTTGTAATGGAAAACAAAACATAGTATGATGATTTTTGATGCAATGTTAATAATATTGAAAGGAATATGGGCATGCTACTCAGATCAATGGGGATTGTTTTAAATAACTGAAACTTCGCAGTTTTGTAACTGCGAAGTTTTAGTAAAGTAAGCAACAAAAAATTAGAAAACTTCTGGAATTGATGCTTCTATCCCCAAGTATACAGGCTATAAAGCATCAAAAAATCTGGAAATGTATCAGTTTCGATGCTTCAAACACTGTAACACAATCTTATAGAGCATCAAAAAATATAGATGTTTATAATTTTGATGTTTTTCTCATATTGACAAGGTAGGGATACTCAAATTAGCAGTTTATCAGAAAACGCCGTCACACTTTTGGTGTGGCGGCGTAAAATTTATTTTGCAGTATGCATTTTGTGGAGCTTATCGGCCTGCTGTGATATATCTTCAAGAACTTTCTTAAATGCATTAAATTTCTCTGCGGCTTCATCTGATGCCTTTGCTCCTTCATGTGAAAGAGAAGCAACTTCCTGGCTTGTTGCCGAGAGGGTTGAGATGCTGTCGTTGATCTCGTTTGTTGAATCGGCGATTGATTTCATTCCTTCTGCGATATGAGAGAAACGTGTGATCATTCCCGATACGTTGTTGTTTATGCTGTTGAAGTTCTCACCGACAGATTCGATCATTTTGTTCTGCTTATCAACAGTAGTTACAGTGTCGTCTATACTGAACATTGCTTTCTGGACATCTTCATTAAGCTCGTTGATGATATTTGTAATCTCATTTGAAGCTTTGTTTGTCTCTGCTGCAAGTTCGCGGACATTGTTTGCGACTACGGCGAAACCTTTTCCTGCTTCACCTGCACGGGCTGCCTCGATGCTTGCGTTGAGGGCAAGGAGATTGGTCTGTGTTGAGATTGCCATGATCGAACTTACGATGTTCTTAACTTCCTCAACTTTATCGATAACTGCCTGTGTTGCATCAACCGTTATCTGGCTTGCTTTTGATACGTCCTGAGACTTGATCTTAAGTTCCTCAATGACGTTTATGCCTTCTTCGATTGCTGTCTGAGTGCTCTCTGAAGCTTCGGTCATTTCGAGTCTGTCTTGCTCTGTTGTAGATGTTCTTTCCTGGATAAGCTGTACTTTCTCGGCCTGTTTGATGATCGACTGAGATGTGTTCTCCATGTTGGTTGCGATGTTCTGCATTCCCGACTGCTGTGATTCAAGGATCTTCTGAAGTGAATCAAGATCGTCCTGAGAAGCATTGAACAATTCGGTGATCTTATTTGCTATATCTGCCATGTTGTTTCCGACATCAAGTGTCTTTTTCTCGGTCTGTTTCATTACGAGTCTCTTTTCATCGATGAAATTCTTCTGAAGAGAAACCGTCATCATGCATGATACAAATGAAAGTATCAGTGTGGCGATTGCAGGAACCAGAATGTTATTCTGAAGTCCCGATGTGATCAGGTTTGTTATGACCGATATTATAAAAGAAAAAGAGATAATACCGATCCCCGTGCCGCAGAGTGCTACGTTTGAGTAGAGTGTGCTGCAGATGAGTATTGGAAGTCCGAATGCGAAAAATGCTAAATCGTTTCCTGCAAGGACAAGGGTTAAGTAGAAGATACTTACTCCGCACATTATTAAGACTGCACCTTTTTTCTCTGCGTAGAACTTGAAATTACCGATAAAGATGATGATCAAACTGACTACGGCACTGGCAAATATGACCGCCTTTCCAATGTCAAAACCTTTGCTGATTAGTGATAACAGAGTTAATACGATTCCTGTTACAACCGTGATGATACTTACGTAAAAACTGTTTGCGTTTGCGCGCTTATACTGCTGAGCGTCCATGATATGCCTCCGTAGAATGGATATAAATTTTTAGAACAATGGAAAGATTCTATCACAAAATCGTTAGCATATCTAGAGTAAAAGCTACAGTATATCTGGATAATCGGTTTTTTTGAACCGTGAAATATGCTATAATTAGCAATTAGTAATAGTCAGTTGGAGGATTTTGCTAATGCTATCTGTAATAATTCCCGCATACAATGAAGAGGAAATGATAAAAAAAACTTCCGAAACAATATCCGGTATATTGGATGGGGAAAATATAGATTTTGAGCTTCTTTTTATTAACGACGGATCGAGCGATAACACGTGGAAAGCGATAACCGAAGAAGCTGCCCGCAATAAGAGAGTTAAGGGTGTTTGCTTTTCAAGGAACTTTGGAAAAGAATCTGCTGTATTTGCAGGTATTGCCGAGGCAACCGGAGATTGCTGCGTGGTTCTTGACTGCGATCTTCAGCACCCGCCGGAGAAGATTGTTGAGATGTACAGGCTTTGGGAGCAGGGCTATGAGATAGTTGAAGGAGTTAAGACAAGCAGGGGAAAAGAGTCTGCAATGCATTCATTTGCGGCAAAGAGCTTTTACAATATCATGAGCGATGCGGTAGGCTTTGACATGTCCAGAGCTTCGGATTATAAGCTCCTCGACAGAAAGGCCATGAACGTACTTCTTAATATGAATGAGAAGAATGCCTTTTTCAGGGCTCTTTCATCATGGATCGGATTTAAGAGTACGGAAGTAACTTATGATGTAAGAGAAAGAGAAGCGGGTGAATCCAAGTGGAGTACGAGATCGCTCATAAAATATGCGATCAACAATATTACTTCATTTACATCGGCGCCGCTTCATCTTATAACGATCTCAGGATGGATCGTCGCTATACTCGGACTCGGATTTAGTGTGGAAGCGCTTTACAGACACTTCTTTATAGGCAATGATCAGCCCGGATTTACGACTGTCATAATCCTTATATGCTTCACGGCTGCAATGATCATGATCGGTCAGGGAATCATAGGCATCTATATATCCAAGATTTACGATGAGGTCAAGGGAAGACCACGTTATATCATCGATAAGACCACGTATGAAAAATGACGGAATTGAGAAAAAAACTTGGTAAAAATACGTTATTTAGGGTAAAATGTAATTGAGCGGATTATGTCTTTTTAGGAGGAGAAAGGAGACAGGCAATGTTAGCTACTTTAATTCCACTGTTCGATGATAAAATGTCTGTTTGTGCATATTCTGTTTTTGCGCGTAAAGAAAACCACTTTTTGAACCCTGAGATGGAGGGCGGCGCGCGATATGACGGTGCAGGTACAGTCCATGAACTGGAAGTTGTAAGTAGTATGGGGATGTCTATGTTATCCGGGGGAAAAGAAGTTTTTGTTCCGGTCAATCAGTTTTCTGTTTTCGCAGAAATTTCGCTTCAGTGTACGGTCCCCGCAAATAAAGTTGTTCTCCTTATGGATAACAGTATCACACCCGAACCCAATTACGTTAAGAGGGTGAAGGAACTCAAGATGCAAGGTTACAAACTTGCTATCAGAAAACTTCCTATTTCAAGTTTTGAACCCTATAAAGAGATTCTTAATCAGTGCGATTACATCTTGCTTAATCATGCAAAGATCGATATAGAAAAGGCCAAGATCTATTTTGGCAAAGTATACCCGAAGATAAAGTTGTGTGCGGTAAATGTCGACACGAAGGAGCAGTACGACATGCTCATCTCACACGGAGGATACGACCTTTACGAGGGCGGTTTCTTCAGAATGCCCGTGCGTGAGTCTGAGACTGAGGTCAATCCCCTTAAGGTGAATTACATAGAACTGCTTAATGTCGTTAACGCACCGGATTTTGATCTTACGGATGCTGCGGATGTTATCGGAAAAGACCCCGCACTTACAATATCGCTTCTTGAGATAGTAAACCGAATGGCGCTTAATTCCGAGATCACATCTATCAGGCATGCAACGGCAATGCTCGGACAGAAAGAATTAAAGAGATGGATAAATACAGCTGTGACCAAGGAACTTTGTGCAGACAGACCTACCGAGATAACAAGGCTTGTAATGATAAGAGCAAAGTTCGCGGAAAATCTTGCAGAGAGCTTTGAGATGTCGCTTTTGGGACAGGAGCTCTTTATCATGGGGCTTTTTTCTGCGATAGATATAATGCTTGGCAAGACAATGAAGGAAGCGCTTGATATGGTGCTTGTTCCAAAGGATGTCAAGCTGGCGCTTCTTGATAATGAAGGCCCTTTCGCACCTGTGCTCAATTTCATAAAGAGATATGAAGATGCGGACTGGACTGAAATTTCAAGATTGATGGTTCTTGGAAATATGGATATGACAAAGATTTACGATGCCTATCTGTCAGCTCTCAGATGGTATAGAGATCTTTTTCCTGTGACAGTAACCGGATGATTGTTTCGTGCAACGGGGTGACTTTATGGTCGGTACTGAAGTGATAGGCAGTAGTGCCTTCAATTTATCCGCCCTAGTGATCAGCGTTACGTGCATTGTTTATAAACTGATCATCAGAGGTAAGGTAAAGCTCAAGAATTGGCTTTTCATTGCCTTCATAATGATAATCGCCATTGATGCTTTTACCGGCATCGTGGAGCAGTTTCTAAAATACAGTAAGCTTACGTTTGGAACTAAGCTTATAATTGGTCATGCAAATCTTTTTGTGTATTTTCTTACACATTTTGCAATGGCGCCTATTTTTGTATATTACATAGTGATGGAATGCGGTGTTCAGCATAAGTTTACGGGGAAGGTACGCTTTTATTTAGGCATACCTTTTATTTTTATGGAACTGCTGGTTCTGATAAATCCGCTGTTTAATATTGTCTACCGGATAGACGATAACCTCGCGTATGTAAGAAGAAGCGGCGTTTACATTGCTTATGGAATAATAGCTTTCTATACTATCTTTTCGCTTGTCGTTCTGTATCTCTATTGGGCTGTCCTTAATAAACTCAAGAAAATTGCGATCATATATTTTTATGTAACTACGCTCGTCGGATTGGTGGTTCAGATGATCCGCCCTGATATCACATGCGAGCTTATGTGTGAAGCAATAGGCGCGCTGGGCATCATGATAATGCTTGAAGGCGATGACGACAGAAAAGATTTTTCTACAAAGGCGCTTAATCGAAACGCTTTTATAACCGATGTCGGAAATTACTTCAGATATGACAGAGCGTTTAATGCCATATGCGTTAAGATTTTGAACGGCGATATCCTTAGAAAGATATCGAGCCATGAAAATTATGAAAAGATACTTACTAATGTTGCCGGATACCTTGGCGATGTGAATAAGAAGTTTGAAGTATATCGCGTCGGGATTGAGTGTTTCTTTCTTGTGTGCCCCGATATCACGAGTGCTTACGCAAGAGGAATCGCAGATGAAGTTTTTTACAAACTCGGAACGAGCATTATGCTTGACGGAAGCAGTGTGCAATTAAAGACACTTGTCATTCAGGCTTCTTCGCCCGATAAGTTCGAAACTCTCGATAACCTTCTTCTTTTGTCGGACACTGACATTGAGGTCGATAAGGGAAGACCGATCTATTGCGAAGAGCTTGATTTCGTTATCAGAAAAGCGGACGTCGAAAAGGCAGTAAGAAGAGGAATAGAGAGTTCAAGTTTCAGGGTTTTCTATGAGCCTATTTATACAAAAGCGGATCTTTCGATATGTGCGGCTGAAGCTGTTCTTAAGTTTAACGATAAGGAACTCGGAGAAATATCAAAAGATGAATTTATTCCCATCGCGAACAGGACGGGAACCATCGAAAAACTCGGACTTTTTATGATCGAAGAAGTTCTTTATTTCATCGGCGGCGGAATCGTAGAGGAGATGGGGCTTGAGTTCATATGCATCAAACTTACGTCGGCTCAGATCATCAAGACAGATTTTATTTCTCAGGTAAAAGAGCTCTTTTCCAGATACGGGGTAAGACCTGAGAATATCGTGTTTGGCATAACGGAGAATGCGGCGGTCACGGACAAAAATCTGATATATCAGGTAATCTCCGATCTGGGAGATATGGGAATCAGGTTCTACATGGATGAGTATGGAACAAGCTTTTTTGGAATGCAGTCATCGACGTCGTATCTTTTCGAAGGCATAAAGGTAAATGCGGGGCTTTTGCTTTATGCGGATTCATCGTCACAGAGAAGACTTATACTTGAAAACCGTCTTTCGACCATGAATCAGACGGGCAAAAAAATCATCATGGGCGCCGTAAATTCCAAAGATCATGCGGAGAGTATTCAAAACATAAAAGCAGATTACGTGCAGGGTAAGTATTACTCGCGCGCTGTCAGCAAGAATGATTTCATCGCCATCCTCAAAGCTACGGAAACTGCAAGAATGGAGGAGAGAAGGGCCAAGGCGGCAAATGAGGCAAAGAGTAATTTCCTTGCAAATATGTCTCATGAGATACGAACTCCCATCAATGCGGTTCTTGGAATGAATGAGGTTATATTAAGGGAGTGTACGGATGAGAAAATCCTTGAATATTCAAGGAATATCGAGAGCGCGGGAAAAACTCTTTTGTCACTTATAAATGATATTCTCGACTTCTCTAAGATCGAAGCCGGGAATATGGAGATAAACGACAGGAACTACGAACTTAGTTCAGTGCTTAATGATGCTTATAACATGATTTATTTCAAGGCTATGCAGAAATCGCTTAATCTCAAATTTGAGGTTGATGAGGAACTTCCGGACAGTCTGTGCGGCGATGAGATGAGACTTAGGCAGATCATAGTAAATGTCCTTAACAATGCTGTCAAATATACAACTGAGGGAAGCGTTACTTTGAAGATAAGAGGGGAAGAGGTTTCGGACGATAAAGTTAATCTTTTCATCGATGTCATAGATACGGGAATAGGAATCAAACAGGAGGATATAGCGAATCTTTTCGACAAGTTTAAGAGGCTTGATGTTGATAGAAACAGAACTATTGAAGGAAGCGGACTGGGGCTTGCGATCACGAACAATCTCCTCAAGCTGATGAACGGTTCGATCGATGTTGAGAGTGAATATGGCAAAGGCTCCGTATTTAAAATTGTTCTTCCGCAGAAGAAAGTGGGAGATGTGAAGATCGGAAACTTTAAGAACAAGATAGCGGAACTTAACAAGATACACAAAAAATACAGGGTTAAGTTCACAGCAAAAGATGCCAATATCCTTGTTGTCGACGATACTCCGGTAAACCACGTGGTTATAAAGGAGCTTCTCAAGAACACGCTTGTCAATATAGACAACGCAAGGAGTGGCGTGGAGTGCTTGAAGATGCAGAAAGAAAAAGAGTACGACATTATTTTTCTTGATTACAGAATGCCCGGAATGGACGGCGTTGAGACACTTCATTTTATCAGGGAAGACGAGGAGAGCAAAAATGTTTTTACGCCGATAGTCGTGCTCACGGCCAATGCGATATCCGGGGCAAAAGAATCTTTTATAAGCGAAGGATTTACGGATTATCTGAGTAAGCCCGTTGAGAGCGACAAGCTTGAGGAGGCACTCATTAAATATCTTCCGGATGAAAAGATAGAATACAACACGGAAGAAGGAAAAAGCGAGGTTGAAGTTGAACATTCCGAGAATGACGAGTTTATGGATTATATTTCGGGACTTATACAGATTAAGTCAGATCTGGGACTTAAGAACAGCGGAAGTGAAGAGAGTTATTTCAACATCCTGAAAGTGTATTACGAGTCCATTGAATTTACAAAAGCAAATATCGATAAGGCATACGAAGACAAGAACTGGAAAGATTACACGAGCTATGTGCATTCGCTAAAGAGTACGAGCAGGGCGATAGGAGCGGTTGTTTTATCGGAACTTGCGGAGAAACTTGAGAATGCCGGAAATATCGGCGATACGATGTATATCAAGGAACATCATTCGGAGCTTCTTAACAGATATCTTCTTGCGGAGTATGAGATATCGGGAGTTCCGGGAATTGCAGGCGATGAAACAAAGGAAGAAGCGGTTGAGAAGACGGATATAAAAGAATCCGAAATGAAAGATGCTTACGGAAGCATGGTTGAAGCCTGCAAGGGACTTAACTATGACACGATGGAGCTGATACTTGATTCGCTTAACGATTACAATCTTTCCGAGAAAGATATGGGCAACATTGGAAAAATCAAAGACTATCTTGCAAAGCTTGACTGGGAAAGCATAGAGAAAATAGCACAGAGTGAGCTGTAGACGGGAGTGTAGTAATGTTTGATAAAAAAATTCTTCTGGTAAGAAATGACACGACTTTCATGGTAAATGCAATAAAAAAGAGCCTGATCGACAATCACTTTCTTGTGGCGGAATCGTCGTATTCGATCTCTGATATCAGTGCCAACAAAGAAGGGGCGAGTCTTGCAATTCTTTATACGGATTCGGATTTTGTTGAGCATCAGGATGCGATCATATACTTCAAGGATCTGTGCATGGAAGAAAATATGATCGTCATAATAATCGGCGATAATGATGCATTTAAGTTCATTCACAGATTTATACCAAAAGAGGATATTGCATGTGAGCTCACAAGACCGCTTGATATGGATGGACTTCTCGGAAAAATATTTATCGTTACCGATGATGAGTACATTCAGAGGAAGCGAAAATGCGTCCTTATTGTTGACGATGATTTCACTTATCTTCAGATGCTTAGGGAATGGCTGAAAGAAGATTTCAGGGTGGGCGTTGCAAACTCGGGAGCTCAGGCGGTCGCGTGGCTTGCAAATAACAAGGCGGACCTCATTCTTCTTGATTACGATATGCCTGTAATAGACGGGCCGAAAGTAATGGAGATGCTAAAGAAGGAGTCTTTTTCGAGCGGAATTCCTGTTATGTTCCTTACGGGGAAAAATGATAAAAAGAGCGTTACCGAGGTACTTGCTCTTAAACCTGCCGATTATCTTTTGAAGTCTATAGACAGAGAAAAACTGCTGGCAACACTTAAGAATTTTTTTGAATCAAAGGAATGATATTATGATTGAAGGTAATCCAAACGGCGGACTTACGTTTTGTATAGCTGCGCTGATAGTCAGTTTAACAAGTATTTTTTGCGCGATAGTGATCAGGAAAAAGAAAAGTCTTAAGAATACTTTGCTGGTTGCGCTTCTTTCGATTGTCCTTTTTGATTCCTGCACGGGTATAGCTTCCTATACTGCCTATAATTATGACTTTCCGTATGCCGTTAAGTTCTTCGTGTGTTATCTGAGCAAATATATTTATTATGCTACGCATTTTCTGATGATGCCGGTTCTTTTGTATTACATAATCGTAGTATGCGGTATTCTTCATCTTTTTTCAAAGAGATTTCGTATTGCGTTTGCGATACCTATGTTTGTTCTTGAGGCGGCTCTTTTCTCAAATCCGATGACTCAGCTTGCGTTTACTGCTTCGTCAGACCTTGTGTTTCACAGGGGGCCTGTAGTATATGCCGCTTATATTCTGAGTGCATTCTATTTTATCCTGTGTGTTCTTTTGCTTGTAAGATACTGGAAGAGCATAAATCATCTTAAAAAGGGTGCAATGGTGTACTTTTTGTCTCTTGCGATCATGGGAGTTATTATACAGCTTCTTTTCCCTACGATCACATGTGAGCTCCTGTGTGAATCAATCGGACTTATGGGTATCATGATCATACTTGAAAAAGATGATGACAGGGTTGATTCGGGAACGGGACTGTATAACAGAATGGCTCTTTTGCAGGATATCAAGAATTATATTTCTCTTAACAGGAGTTTCAGGACTATATGCGTGCGGATAGAGAATGCGGATGCATATATAAATATTACGGGATATGCGGATTTTGACGCGATCATAAAACAGATATCGAAATATCTTTTTGATGTTGCAGATAAGTATGATGTTTATATAAGCGGAGTTGCATGTTTTTATATTCTGTGCGTGGATGTGACCGAAAATGAGAGCAATAAGCTTGCTTATACAATAAGAGACAGGTTTGACAAGGGATGGCACCTTGAAGATAACCAAATGAACATAAATGCGATCATAATGTGCGCGGGAACGCCGGATATGTTTAACAGCGAAGAAGATATTCTGATGCTGTCCGAGGCTCATATCGAGGATACTGGTAAAAATCTTTTTATCGATCATGATCTTGATTTCCTTCTTAGGAAGATTGAGGTTGAAAAAGCTATTGTCCGCGGAATGAACGAGAATTATTTCAAAGTTAAGTACAGGCCGCTTTTTGATAAAACGGGAAACAAGGTGTGTGGAGCGGAGGCACTTCTTAATCTTGACGATTCGGTGCTTGGCGAAGTGTCTTTTTCGGAGTTTATGAGTGTTGCCGAGAAGTCGGGATTTGCGGAAGAAATTGAGAACAGGATGATTGGATCGATATTAAGATTTGCGGGAGAATTGCTTGCGGAAAATGCTGATTGTATCAATTTCATTATGATGCATACGGTGTCTGACAAAGTTATCAGCAAAGAACTTGTGGGAGTTGTGAGAGAATACGCAAAGCAGTACAATGTCGATCTTTCCAAGATAGCACTGGATATAAATGATAATGTATTGTATGTCGAAACGGATTCCGTTGACTATGTGATAGAGAGATTAAGTGAGGATGGAGTCAGTATATTCATGGGAAATTACAAGAATGACTCATTGGGTGTAAGATACGATATGCTAGGCGGATTTAACGGAGTTATAGTCAATATAAAACATTTCATGGAGACAACGGGAGGCTCGAAGCGCGGCATAATTCTTAAGAACAGAATGGATATGCTGAGGCAGATAAACAAGACCGTTATTGTTTCGGGAGTTGATTCTTTTGAATACTATGATAAGATGAAAGATATATATGCGGATTACATTTTGGGCGACTATCTGTCACCTGCCGTATCCAAGGTTGAGTTTGTGGAGATGGCAAAAGCGGGCAGAGTATGATATGAACTATAATACGTAAATTGTATTTTTATAAGATGCCGTAAAAAGCCTCTTTGTCGTGAAATAGTCTGACAAAGAGGTTTTTTGTCTGATATTTGTTACATATGATAATTTTTTTGATAATAATACTATAATTCTGCGATTAATTATTGACATTCAAGTGCAAATATAATACTTTTTTTAAAAGAGGTTTAAAATTATTTTTAACATTTGCTTTAAGGGAAGGGGATAGATTCTGATGGATATAATTTTGGCGATTCTCGCTGTTTTGCCGGCAGCTGTTTTGTTGTGTATTATCTATAAGGCGGACAAAGTTGAGAAAGAGCCTCTGGGACTTATGGCAGCAGTGTTCTTTTTCGGCGCTCTTTCCACGCTCAGTGCTGTATTTCTTGAGTATTTCGGCATAATGGTTCTGGATATGGTATTTCCCAAGCAGAATATTGTTTATAGTCTCATAGAAAATTTCCTGGTTATAGGAGTGGCGGAAGAAGCAGGTAAATACTTTGTTTTGAAGAAGTGTACCTGGAACAATGAAGAGTTTAACTTTGCTTTTGACGGAATCGTTTATTCAGTGTGCGCATCTCTTGGGTTTGCGACGATCGAGAACGTTATGTACGTGTTCCAGTTTGGATTTATGACGGGGCTCATGCGTGCGGTTCTTTCGGTTCCCGGACACTGCATTTTCGGCGTATTTATGGGAGCTTATTACGGACTTGCAAAGGGGTATGAGTGCAGGGGGAGATTTGATAAGAGAAATCTCAATACGCAGAAGGCTTTCTGGATACCTGTTGGACTTCACGGATTGTATGATTTCTGCCTTTCGACGGAACATCCTCTTACAATGCTCGTATTTATCGGCCTTGAGCTGTTTATGGTCATAAAAGCGATCATGTATGTTAAGCGCATTTCAACAAAAGATCTGCCGCTGAGACCTGGCATGATGCCCGGACAGATGATGAATGGTGCATATTTTGGGATGAATCCCATGCCCGCACAATTTTATCCCGGTCAAGCCATGAACAGACAGCCTGTTTATAGCGGACAGTACATGCAACCCCAGTTATATCAGGGCGGACAGGCGAACGGAAACGGGCAGTATATGCAAGGACAATTTTATCCAGGTCAAGCCGTGAGCAGTCATCCTGTAAGGGATGTTAAACCGGTAAATATGTCTTTAAGAAAGCAGGAAGAGGTAGTAAATTCTGAAGATTTCAAGGTTATCATGAGTTATACGGGGCATGATAACGGCCCTGCAACAGAGAAATTGAGCGATGGAATGAGTGGTGGATTGACCAATCCGACACCTGTTTTTTCGATATCGGATTTCGATTGATAACAAAAATGTAAAAAAAGTGCTATATAATATTAAAATTATCCGCTTTTTAATATACGAGTAATCAACTATAATGACATTGTCGAATAGACTATGTCATTATTTTTTTTATTTTAGGGAGGTAAAAAATGAAGAAGAAACTTATTTCGACACTATTAACAGTAGCAACAGTTGTATCAATGACAGCTTGTGGTGTATCAGCACCTGAGACACCCGCAGCACAGCCTGCAGCTGACGCACAGGCATCTGATGCAGCACCCGCTGATGCAGCAGCAGAACCTGCTAAGGATGCTATCACACTTGTAATGGCTGAGGTTAACCCTCTTGATTCTATTTCAGGTATGACAGATGCTAAGTTCAAGGAAGAAGTTGAGAAGAGATCAAACGGATCAATCATCATCGATCTTCAGGCTAACCAGGTTCTTGGTGCTGAGCAGGACGTTCTTGATACAATGCTTGGTGGCGGCGGAACAATCGACCTTGCAAGAATTTCCGCTTTCTCACTTACAAGCTACGGCGGAGAGTCATCAATGCTTCTTTCACTTCCTTACACATTTGTAAGCCGTGAGCATTTCTGGAACTTCGCTACATCTGATCTTGCTAAGCAGTTCTTGCTTGAGCCCTCAGAGAACGGAAGCGGTGTAAGAGGACTTTTCTATGGTGAGGAAGGTTTCCGTCATTTCTTCACAACAAAGGAAATCTCAGGTATCGATTCTCTTAAGGGATTAAAGCTTCGTGTTTCTAACGACCCTGTTATGAACGGTCTTGTAGAAGGTCTTGGTGCTTCTCCTACAGTAGTTGCTTTCACAGAGCTCTATGGTGCACTTCAGACAGGTGTAGTTGATGGTGCTGAGCAGCCTATCGCAAATTATGCATCAAACTCATTCAACGAAGTTGCAGGCAACATGATTCTTGATGGACACACACTTGGTGCTATCCAGGTTATCATCACAGATGACGCTTGGAACAAGCTTTCAGCTGATCAGCAGGATATCCTTATGGCAGCCGGTGAAGAGGCTTCTAAGTACAACCGTTCAATCTCAGAAGAGAAGGAGAAGGAAGTACTTGAGCAGCTTAAGGCTAACGGAACAAAGATCACAGAAGTTGAGGATATCAAGCCTTGGCAGGACGCTGTTAAGAAAGTTGTTGAAGAAAACATAAAGGGCAAGGAAGACGTTTACCAGCAGATCCTTGATATGCAGTAATTTTTTACCACCTTTAGTTGTAACTTATCAATTTATTTTAACGCCGGCATGGGGAGGATATCCCTTCCCATGCCATTTTTAGAAGAAAAGAGGAATTATGGAAGGCTTTTTTAAACAGGTAGATAAGATCAAAATTTTATATGACGTAACATATAAGATTATGCTTTTTATCTGCAAGCTCTTGCTTATTGCAGATATCCTGATCACAACAATGAGTGTTGCAGGAAGATATATTTCTTTCATTCCTGATCCTGCATGGAGCGAAGAGATTGTACTCACACTTATGGCTTATATGGCTGTATTATCTGCAGCATTGGCCATCAGACGCGGTGCTCATATAAGAATGACAGCATTGGACGTTTACTTACCTAAGAAACTTATACAGGCACTCGATATCCTTAATGATATTTGTGTACTTGGCCTTGCAATCGTAATGATTGTGGTTGGATGGAATTATGCTTCAACAATTGGAGCTAAGGGTTCATACGTTAGTATGCCTTCACTTTCAAAGTTCTGGTTGTATTTCCCGATTCCTGTAGCAGGTGTTGCTATGTTAGTATTCGAACTTGAGGCAATTTACAATGATTTCAAACGCATAGTGTTAAAGGAGGGAAATGAGTAATGGCAGTTAATTCAACAGCTATAGCAGTATTGCTTGTGAGCTTTCTTGTAATGATTATGCTCAGATTTCAGATCGCTTATGCAGTGGCATTATCTTCACTTTTTTGTTTAATGTATCAGGGACTCCCTCTTACAAGCATCTGTCAGCAGATGGTTAAGGGAATCAATTCATTTAGTATGATGGCAATTCCGTTCTTTATTACAATGGGATGCCTTATGGGTACCGGTGGTATTTCAGAGAAGCTTATTGCTTTGGCCAACGCTTGTGTAGGTTGGATGACCGGTGGAATGGCAATGGTTAATATCGTTGCATCATATTTCTTTGGTGGTATTTCAGGATCGGCGGCTGCTGATACTGCATCACTCGGAAGTATTCTCATTCCTATGATGGTCGAAGAAGGCTATGATGATGATTTTTCAACAGCAGTAACAATTACATCATCATGCGAGGGACTTCTTGTTCCCCCAAGTCATAACATGGTAATTTATGCCATGAGTGCCGGCGGTATCTCTATAGGAAGTTTGTTCCTTGCAGGATATATACCGGGTGCGATTCTTGCATTATCACTCATGGTTGGATCATATATTATTTCTAAGAAGAGAAATTATCCTAAGGGAGAAAAGTTCAGTATTGTTCGTCTCTTAAAGCAGCTTGGAATTTCATTCTGGGCACTTGCAGCAGTTGTTATCGTAGTATTTGGTGTTGTAGGCGGTGTATTTACAGCAACTGAGTCTGCTGCCATCGCTGTTATTTACAGCTTGATTGTAAGCGTTTACATCTATAAGGGACTTAACTGGAAGGGTGTTTGGAAGACATTGGAATCTTGTATCGATACACTTTCAATCGTGCTTATCCTTATTTCTACATCAAGTATTTTTGGTTATTGTCTTACAACACTTCATGTTCCTGCCATTGCAGCAAACATGATTGTAGGATTTTCAAGTAATCCTGTTGTTATCGCGCTTTTGATTGACCTGATTCTTCTTGTACTTGGATGTATCATGGATATGGCTCCGATCATCTTGATCGCAACACCTATCCTTCTTCCTATTGCTACATCAATCGGAATCGATCCTATACAGTTTGGTATCATGATCGTTCTTAACTGTGGTATCGGACTTTTGACACCTCCTGTAGGAGCCGTTCTTTTCATCGGTTCTGCTGTAGGTAAGGTTAAGATGGAGAAAGTAGTAAAGGCAACACTTCCTTTCTACATTTGCATGATCGTTACACTTCTCCTTCTTACATTTATTCCTGAGATTAGTATGTTCTTACCTAATCTTCTTGGAGCAAAATAAGGTGATTTATTATGGAATATCGTTACATATCTGATGTAAAACCTAAGGATCTGTGGTTTATAGCCATGATTCGTACATACAGATCGCTTGCAGGGGTCGTAAATGTTGTATTTACAGTTGCGATGATCATGTTGTCGATTAGGTTTTGGGGAACTTCGGGACCATTTATCAGAACATTGCTTATGTTTGGTTGTATATTATTCCCAATTTTACAACCGTTTCTGGTTTATTTGAGGAGCATCAAACAATTGGAAACACTTCCGGGAAGAGTAGAGCTTTTGTTTGACGATAACGGAGTTCATGTAAGCAGTGACGGGAAGCAGGAAGACATCAAGTGGAACAAGATCGTAAATGCGATCAAACAGTCCAACATGATAATTGTTATGTCGGACAGAAACCATGGATATATGTTGACCAATCGTATTCTCGGCGATGAAAAAGATGAGTTTTATGATTTTCTTTGTAAAAAGATCAGAAACTAACGAATATTAGAAAAATGATGACGGCAGCGCTATAATACTTTTATGAGTAAGTATAACGCTGCTGTCTTTGTAAAGATGAAAAACTTAAAAAACTTTTGGTACTCGATCACAATTAAAAACAAAATATCACTTTTCACGGGAAGTGTATTTTTGACAATTCTGGTTGCGGTATTCTTTGATGCAATCCTGATAAGGCTGTTTATGATCGACGTTAATGACATAATGGAAGACAATTCCAAATGCGGTGAGATCATTACCGTTATCGACAGGGAAAAAGAATTGTTCGATCAATATGTCAACAGCACTACGAGTGAAAATGAGGATGCATTTAAGCTTGCGATGAAACAGACAAAAACTGCCGTATATGCAATTCCGCTTGATTATTCAAGACTGGGGGAAAACAGATATGCGCAGCTTTATTCGTTACAGTCATGTTATGAAGTGTATTGCGGCTACAGAGATGAAGTTCTCAGCGGCAAATTACCGCGAAGAGATTACGTGAGCAGACTGTATGCCGTTTATAATATGCAGAATTATCTGCATAATTACGCGCAGCGTTTTATAGATCTTACTCTTAAAGAGGGTAATGCTAAGTATAACGAGTTGTTACCGAAAGTTTTTGTGGTTCCGGTGATCGCAGTAATATTAGGTATTTTACTGTTCTCATCGGTACTTGAGATTTCAAGGATGATGAATAAATCTATTACTGAACCTGTGCTTAAGCTTGCGCATGCGTCCAGAAGGATTGCGGCAAATGATTTCGACGTGGATGACGTTGCCGCAAATAACAGGGACGAACTTGGTGAGCTTATCATTGCTTTTAACAAGATGAAATATGCGACAGGTGAGTATATAGGTGCTTTGGAGGAAAGAAGACAGGCTCTTGATAAGCTTCACGCAAAAGAAGTCGAAACTCTTGAAGCAGAGAAGCAACTTGATGCAATGAATCTGGAACTTCTTAAGAACCAGATCAATCCGCATTTTCTTTTTAATACACTTAATGTAATAGGTGGCATGGCGAACCTTGAGGGCGCATCGACTACAGAGGAAATGATTACCGCGCTCAGTTCACTGTTCAGATACAATCTGAAGCATCAGGAGAAGGAAGTACTTCTTTCTCAGGAACTAAAGGTTGCGGCCGATTATATGTATTTGCAGAAGATGCGTTTCGGGGAAAGAGTTAAGTATACGGTTGATTGTAGGGTAAATGCAGACAATGTAATGGTTCCTACGTTTACATTGCAGCCTATAATCGAGAATTGTATTATTCATGGAATTTCACCGAAAGTGGAGGGCGGTAGTGTATCTGTTTTGGTTGGTAAAAAAGCTGACAAGCTTATAATTTCCGTCACCGATACGGGTAAAGGAATGGAGATTAGCCAGCTTAGGGAGATACGTGAAAGCTTGGGCGGAAAACAGACCAGTACCATGGGTATAGGCATGGGAAATATTTTTAGGAGAATAAAGGCTATGTATGAGGACGCTGATATGAGAGTTAACAGCGTTTTGGGAAAAGGTACACAGATAATAATTATTCTTCCCTACCGTGCAGGAGATTCAATTTATACTCGAGGAGACTAAAGAATGTATAGAGTACTGATTGCAGATGATGAGCCTATTGAGAGACAGGTTATATCTAAAAAATTAAATGGATTTTTTAAAGACCAGATAGAGATTTTTTTGGCGGCTAACGGAGTCGAGGCGGTCGAGTTGGTAAAAGAGAAGAATTGTCAGATTGCTTTTCTTGATATTTCCATGCCCGGAAAAAACGGACTTGATGCGGCAGAGGAGATAAGAACCTTTGATGAAAGGTGCAGCATTATTTTTCTCACGGCTTTTGATGAATTCAGCTATGCCAAGAAAGCTATCGAGGTAAGAGCGCTCGATTATTTACTTAAGCCGGGTGCGGATAATGAGCTTATAAATGTAATGGAAGAAGCGTTTTCAATCGCGGATAAATATGAAACAGAGGTAAAGAACGTAGATACTATAAAAAAGAGCACTCCTTCTTCAGACTTTAATCTTGATGAAAAGGATTTTTCGAAGTCGGGAGAAATAGTGCGTGAAGCAAAAAAATATATAGACGAGCACTATAAAGAAGATATTTCGCTACAAGATGTTGCCGGAGTTTTGGGGTATTCCGATGTATATTTTTGCAAACTTTTCAAGCAGAATTTCGGAAAAAGCTTTATAGTATATTTGAACGAACTTAGGATAAGCAAGGCAAAAGAATTTTTGGCAAATCCTTCTATCAATATTAAGGACATCAGCTCCGAAGCGGGATACAGAGATGCCAATTATTTTGCGAGAGTGTTTAAGCGTATGACCGGGCAGACACCCAGTGAATACAGAAACGGAGTCATTGACTGATGAAAAAAAGATGGCCCATTGTGGCAATGATAGTGAGCATAATATTTATTATGGTTGCTGTCTTATTCTTTTTTAATAACAGAAAATCCGGATCTAATTCTCCGGAATATGTTTTTTTATATGCAGAGAATCAGGCCGCAGATTATCCGACTACACTCGGAGGACAGAAGTTTGCGGATCTTGTATATGAGAGGACAAACGGAAGGATAAAGATAATTGTAAAATATGACGCGGAGCTGGGAAGCGAATCAGAAGCGATAAACCAGATGAAATACGGCGGAATTGCTTTTGCCAGAGTATCACTTTCACAGCTGGCAGAGAGAATACCTTCGATGAACGTTCTTCTTATGCCTTTCCTATATAATGATTCGGATCATATGTGGAGAGTGCTTGAAGGAGATATTGGAGACAGGTTCCTGCTAAAGGCTGATGAATACGATCTGGTAGGGCTATCGTGGTATGATGCGGGCGCCAGAAATTTCTACAGTAAATCAAAGCCTATCACGAGTGTTGAAGATCTGAACGGAATGAAGATAAGAGTTCAGGAATCATCAATGATGGCGGATATGGTGGAAGCTCTCGGAGCAAAGCCGGTCGAAGTTGTATATTCTGAAGTATATTCTTCATTTGAGCAGGGATTGGTTGACGGAGCAGAGAATAACTGGCCGTCGTATGAGAGTATGAAGCACTACAAGGTTGCGGAGTATTATACGATCGATGAGCATATAAGAGTTCCGGAGCTGCAGGTGTGTTCAAAAGTTATATGGAACACGCTCAGTGAAGAGGACAGGAATATAATCCACGAATGTGCACTTGAATCGTCAACGTATGAAAGACAACTTTGGAAAGAAAGAGAAGAAAGTTCCAAGAATATTGCTGTTTCCAACGGTACGCAGGTCATCGAACTTACTCCCGAAGAGAGAAAGAAATTCAGGGATGCGATGACAGGTGTCTATGAAAAGTATTGTGGTGAATATATGGACATAGTGCGTAGAATAATGACTTATTGATAATAAGAGCTTATCTGTTTGCTTTTTTTCCCGCTATTAAAGTAATTGCGAGGAAGGCGAAGACAATTGCTTCGAGCATCAGATAAGAGTTGTTTTTATAAAAAAGCAGAATGACGGATATAACGGTTGAAAATAATATCGTTATATTCGTCTTTTTTTTGAATATATCATTTTCATATGCATCGACACTTCTGTTGGGATGATCTACAGGACCTGTAAGTAAGATGAAGGCCGCAGAGACAAGATAGATCAAAAATGAGATTAAGAGCGGGAGAGTGGCATATTTTACCGTAAGGAGCGATATTGTAAGAATAAGGCAGGAGGCGATGTAACAAGCAAGATAACTGTTTAGATGAAGGCCACCTCCATATGAGCGCATCGGAATAAATATGAGAAAAAAGAACAGACACGGGCGAAGCATACCGAGAAAAAGAGCTATGATTATACTTGTTACCGTGCTTAGCGTTACTTCAAGAAAGCATACGAAGCCGTAGTTATATATATCATAATCTTTTTCTTCGATAACCCCTTTATTTAATATATAATCTGTAAGTCTCTTTGATATGTAATACATAATGAAATCCCGATGATTGTTTTGTATTATTTTGTGTAGTTGCCGTCACCCATCATTTCGATGATCTTACGTCGCACGTTCTTTTGTCTGTTTTCACTGATCTTCAGACAAAATTCGTTGTTGTCGTAATTTAGCGTCATGCTGGTGTAATTCATGTGGCTTACATATTTGTAATTAACAAGATAAGACTGGTGTATCCTGAAAAAATAATGACCTGAACTTTCGAGTTCTTTTTGAATATCATTTAGCTTTCCGTAAAAAATATCGTTTGAGCCGTCATTTAGATGGATCGTTATTACACGATTTTTACTTTCGAAGTATACGATGTTGCCGATGGAAGTCTTTTTCACCTTTCTGTTATAGGTGTATTGAAAATAGCCTTCGGCTTTATCGATTCTTGTAAGTGCCTGAGAGAAGTACTTTTTGAATATTTTCTCGTCTATCGGTTTGGAAAGAAACCTGAAAGGCTCGACTTCAAAAAGTTCTTTGAGATAGCTTTCGTAATTTGAAACATAGATTATGAGAGAGTCTTTGTCTATTGTGCGGATCATTCGGGCGGTTGTTATTCCGTCCAGCTCTTTCATCTCGATATCGAGAAAGATCAAGCTGTAGCGATCCCCTTTGATTATGTTGCGCGCAAGCGGTGAACCGTCGTAAAAAACATCAATCTCGGGACGTATTCCTCTTGCAAGACACTCACTGTTTAAAAGCGTCTCAAGTTTGCCGGAAAGCTTTACATCGTCATCACAAATTGCAATCTTAATCATATCCTACCTCCAAATAATCGGGTATAAGCATAGTAAGTAACAAAAAGTGCAGGATCGGTAATCATAATTAGATATTGTCTAAGGTAGTATACATTCTTTTTTTAAAATATGCAAAACCGTGATTCTTACATGAAAAACCGTAAATATTACAAATTGGAAAAAGACTGTCGTTTTTATGTTATGATTTATAACAGTTGGTTTTATATAAGGAAAGAAGGGGCTTAAAAATGGGTGAATACATGTCGATTTTTACTGGAGTTTTCTTAGCTTTTCTTTATGTCATGATTGTTCGGAAGTTCATGGATGTTTTCCTGCCGGAACGGAGTAACAACATAGTAAGATATGTTGTATGGGCAATATATTTCACGTTTTCTGCGGCGTCAAATCTGACGAATATCGTAAAGCCGCTTGCCCTGATAACTTCGAACATTATCTTTATCTTTATCTTGGCAATTCTCGACAGAAAAGCATCGATCAAGGCTGCCAGCTTTTTCTCACTTATTGTATGTGCGGTCTGGATGCTTGTAGAAGTCGGAGCCGTTGCAGTGGTTGAAAGATACGGCATAGATTTTGTAAAAAGCAGGGACTCTGTATGCTTTGTTTCGCTTCTGATAATGCTCCTTCTGGTTGTAATCTTGAACAAGTCCTGGAAAGGCTCTAAATACTGTAATATTCCGATCAAATATTTTATAATGATTCTTTCAATTCCGATCATCAGCATTTTTCTTACAAATCGTATTTTTCTGATAGCGACGCGTCATATTGAATACAATAATTTTGCTGTTATTTCAAGTGCTTTTCTCCTAATGATAAACTATGTGATCTTTGAGGTATATACATGGATGAGCAGAGATGCCGAGCTTAAATCGCTAAACAAACTTTACGGACAGCAACTTGAACTTTGCAGCAGACAGGCGGCAGAGCAGGAACAGCTTTATATGGAAATAAGGAGAACAAGACATGATATGAAAAGCCATCTTGCAAGCCTTCTCGGAATGGTTGAGTCAGGGGAAAAAGATGAGGCGGTCAAATATATACAGCAGCTTCTTGCAGACGGACTCGGGAAATCCGGTGAAGAAATATCAAAGAGTGGCAATATAGTTGTTGATTCGCTTGTAAATTACAAGTATTCCATAGCGAAAAAAGAAGGAATCGCTTTTGAAGTATCTGTTTTTGTGCCGTCGGTACTTCCGTTTAAGAGTGAACATCTTGTAATTATTTTAGGCAATCTTTTGGAGAATGCATTTGATGCATGCATGAAGGTTCAGCCAAAAGGGAGATTTATCAGACTTGATATGAGTTTTGAAAAGAACATGCTGAAGATTGGCATAAAGAACAGCTGTATTTATGAAAACAGACGAGACAGATATGGAAAGTTCTTTTCAACAAAACATGATGCGGAACATCATGGAATAGGACTTGCATCGGTGGAACAAGCCGTTAAGGGGTATGAGGGCGAAGTGATTATCGATGATAAGGGCAATCAGTTCAATGTTGATGTAATAATGTACGGAAAAGAAGAGAGCGATAATGTGTAAAAATTACATGAATATCCGTTTTTTCTACATGAAATAATATATTTGCGTAATTTGAGATATAATTATTACCAAATATAATATTTTTTCGTATGAAGGAGGGTGTTCAAGATGAAAAAAGAGAAAACTTTTATAGCCAAAATGCTCAGAGAAATTGCAAGAGAATCTGTAAAGGCAAGCAATGGCAGCAGATGCATGTACCTTATGCATCAGCCTAAGAGGCCTTCCGATGCAGGGAAAATTCAATAAATAATAGAAAAAACTTCCGACACCGGGGAGCACAGATGTGACAAAAAGACTGTTTCTGTGTACTCTGAGGTGTCGGAAGTTTAATTATTTTTCTGCGAGCCAGTCGTAGCGCTCAATGTCGATACTACTGATGATATTCTTGTCATCGCTTAAGTAAATCTCTATTGTTTCCTTTGGAAACTCAGATTTATCGGCCTGATCGAACGGAATCTTGTAAGTGTTGAATTTCTCATTATATGTAAAGTTCTTTATTCCCTTTGCGTTAAGTGCATTCTCCAGGTCTGCTTTTGACATTCCGAGCTTAATGTCTCCTGCCATTGTAAGATCGAGAGGATTGACCGTGCTGTTGAATACTGAGATGAATACAACAATTGTATTATCAAGTGTCACTGCATTCGGAAGGGGATTAACAACTTTAGCGGTAATGTTGAAATCTCCTTTTTTTAATGTCAGAATCACGCCGTTCATTGAAGGAACAGATTCCGATTCGCCTGTACTTGTCCAGCCTTGCTCTGCAAGTGTCTTGTATGGAACAGGTAAATTATAGGTTACTCCGTCAAGAGTAAAGTTACCAGATAACAGATCGTCTCCGAGTCTCAAAGGAGCTTTGTAAAGACCGAGATAATCAGGTGTCTTGGAGTTCACTGCAGGCTGTACAAAGTCTGAAGGCATCGATTTATTACGAATACTGATAAATGTAAGTATGTTATTCTCAAAACTGTATGTCGCGGAAAGATTGAATTCGTCCTCTTTACCTTTTCCTCTGTATGTGAGTGTGACGGAATTGCCGCTTGTGTTTGTGCTGCTGGGCTCTCCGAGTTCGTTCTTTACTTCGTCAACGGTAGTCTTCTGTAAAACAAACTTATCATTGTAGAATTTTACTTCCGCACCTGTCTGTTTAACAAATGAATCCGAAAAATCACAGTCATATATAAGACATTTTGAAAGAGGCTGAGCATCTATGGAGTGATTGATCACACCAAAATACTGCGAATCATTACCTTTTCCTGTATAGTTAAGCTTTATTGTCTCGCAATCGCCTGCGTACAATGTTTTGTTTGCATCTTCCTTGTCATCGTATGTCCATCCGTTTGCAAGAAGTTCATCGATACTCATTGGAAGAGAATACTGCTTGCCATCAATGCTGAAATTCGAGAACATCGCAGTCTCGTTAACAGATGCGGGAGTGGACTTTGTGATTGTCTGTCCCGGAGTGCTCTGGCTGCTTGATATAGTCGGATTTTGCTTTGCAATGATATTCTGATCGTACGGGTTGGCGCGAGAGGTAGTTGTGCTGAAAAACAATGCTGTCAAAACAATCACTGCCGCTATGGATGAACCGAGAGCAACCGATTGTGGAGTCAACTTACTCTTTTTGGGCTTACCGTAGCCCTGATATGCGGGCTGTCCCATATTCATCTGAAAAGGCTGTCCGTACGGATTGTTCATGTTCTGCATGGGCTGACCGTAGCCGCTGTTTATAGGCTGATTGTAGCCATTGTTCATAAACTGACCGTAGCCGTTATTCATAGATTGGCCGTATTCATTATTCATGGGCTGACCGTAGCCGTTATTTACAGGCTGCCCGAACTGATTATTCATGTACTGCTGCATAGGCTGTCCGTATTGATTCATAGCAGGCTGCTGGTAATTCTGGCCGAAAGGCTGCTGAACAGATTTGTTGTCCATGCCCCAGTAATTCTGCTCGAAATAGCTGTTACTGTTATAGTCCTGTCCGGCTGAAGCTCCTGCCATATTATCAGGTTGAATTTTGTCTAACTGTATAGTCTGAGCAGCATCATATTGTTGCTGGTTGTATGTGATTGGTTGTCCTGTTATCGGATCAAATTGTCTTTCACTCATTTCGGAATGTCCTCCACATCCATTAATCATTATATTTATTTTATTGTATAATTAACATTTTGTAAATATAAATTAACAAAAAATAAATATTTTGATTAGAAAAAAACGTAAAAAAATATGATAATATATTAATAAGGTTTTTTATGGGAACTTTTTTTGAAAGTAGGAGGTACGTATTATGATGATCTCGGCTGAAGGTTATAAGTCTATGCATGAATCCGATTCGATAGACGAGCTTATAGCAGAACGTAAGCAACTTGTCGGGGAATTGGAACAGCTGGAAAAGATAGTACGTGAGAATAATAAAGATGACGATTCTTGGAATGAGAGTCCCGGCCCCGATGTTAGGTATCAGATGACACTTACTTATCTTATTCAGATCTGTGAGCTTTTATGGGCTCGTTTCAGCTCCGAAATGGAATGGGATAAATAGGCTGAAAAAAGGATAGACTATAACGGAATGTAATGATATAATTAACATGTTCACATGTATGTTTACTGAATGTGGACAAACGTGCAATTTGAAATAGTTATAAGAGGTGGTATTTATCAAAATATATTTTGTTGATAGATACCGCTTTTTTATACGAGAGATAACACTTTTAAACTGGAAGGAGACTTTAAAATGGATGCACAGAACTTTTTGACGATGAGTATGGACGAACTTGCAAATGAGATTTCTGAAACAAAGAAGAAATTATCAGCCCTTGAGCAGCTTATGAAGATTCGCCAGCAGCTGGGTGAGAGAACAACCAGACAGATTGAAGCCAAAAAGAAAGCTGAAAAGAGAGCTGCATTAAAGAATAAAACAACAAGCTCTACGTTGTCTGCATCAGAAACGATTGCCGAATCACAGTACGGTCAGGATTTTTTTAGCGAACGGGAAGAATTTTAAAGAATAGTATAAACAATTTCTTAATTATCGCTATAACGTATTATAGTTTTAGTAAATTGCGCTATAATTATTTGTATGACGATGTGTATTTTCTTTTTGGAGGAAAGGAGTGCTTATAAGTGAATAATAGCGCAGGAACTAAAACAGAAGGAATCAATCTTTTCAGAAAGATAGGTTTTCAGAATCTGGCAGTGAATATCGTTATGCTTGTCATGTTCGTAACAGCACTTTTAATAATGAACAGCAACACCAAAAACATTATCAATAGTGCGGTAGGGGCAAGTAATGATGAGATTCAACTCTTAAGTAAGGAAGCGAAGCTTCGTGAAGGGCTTATTACCATAGACGGTAATCTTTCTGCTTTGCTTGGTGCGGTATCAATGGGAACCAACGATCCCGCCAATTATGAAGTGTATTTTACCAATATTGATGCGGTAGAAAAAGAGGTTCCCGATCTTCTTTCATTTATGCAGGGAAGTATTTTGGTCACACAGGGTGAAAACGGTCCTGCGCAGATGGAAGCTGTAACGAAGACAACCAATGATTTCATTGCTATCACAGATGAGATGGTTGTCTCGCTTCGTGCTGCCGATGCCGCAACGGCAATGGATATTTATATAAATAAATATATAGATGCTCAGGCAGCCGCATATGCCGCTTATGATACGGCAGAAGAAGCAATCGCAGTGCTCGGAGAACTGCTTAAGGCATATCTTGATATGCTCTATGCGCAGGCATTCCAAAAGACAATAATTCTTGTAGTGGTATTTGTTATTATCATTGCTTTGAGCCTTTGCCTTAACGAGATCAGGATCAGCCGAAAGATTGCAAGTATTGTTTCCGAGTTACATGGGATTATCAGGGGCATTAATAATAATGAAGGCGATCTTACGGCGCGCATTGCGACTAAGACGTCTACAGAACTTGCTTTTATTGTGGACGGAATCAATAACTTTATTGAGACTTTGCAGGGAATTATAAAAGAAGTTAAGGACGGTTCGAATGTCCTTAATACATCCGCTGATTCAATGACGGATAAGATTGAGAAAGCAAGCGATAATATCACAAATACATCGGCTGCTCTTGAAGAGCTGTCCGCAAGTATGGATACCGTATCGACGACTGCGGACCAGATTTCCGGAAGACTCGATGAAGTTAAGGAAGCAACTTCCGAGATCAGACAGGAAGCTGCAAACGGAGCGGAGACCGCCGAGAATATCAAGAAAGAAGCTGACGAGATCAAGAACGAAGCTCTTAAGAAGAAAGAGAATACCGGCGTGAAGGTTGAAGAACTTAGCGCGGTTCTTGAAAAATCAGTTAAAGACAGTGAGAAGGTTGCACAGATCAATGAGCTTACCAAGGTTATCCTTGATATTGCGTCACAGACAAACCTTCTTGCTCTTAATGCATCGATTGAGGCTGCAAGAGCGGGTGAAGCCGGTAAAGGCTTCGCGGTTGTTGCCGAAGAGATCAGTGCACTTGCCGACAACAGTAGGCAGACGGCCGGAAACATCCAGACGATCAGTAATGAAGTTACTGAGGCGGTTAATACGCTTTCAACCAATGCCATGGATGTTATAGAGTTTATAAATAATGACGTATTGAATGACTATGATACATTTGTTGAGACCAGCGACAAGTATGAGAATACAGCGGTAGTCATGGATGATATCCTTGATAAATTCAACAGAAAAGCCGATAACCTTAACACTATCATGGATAAGATGGCTGACTCTGTTGAGTCCATCACTGAATCTGTAAAAGAAAGCACACAGGCGATCAACCTGTCGGCTGCAAATTCCTCCGAGATTGTCGGACAGATTCAGGGTATCAGCGAAGCAATGGGAGAGAACAACAAAGTTACGGAGCAGCTTAGCAGCAGTACAAAGAGATTTGCAAATCTCTGATTTGGGGACGGGGGATCACTACTTTTTGTACATGAAAGGAGAGCCGCTCAATGAAAAAGCTGAACAGCCTTAGGGTTAAGCTGACTGCATTCTTTCTGATACCTGTCACCTTTATAATTATTGTCGGGTATACCGCTTACTCTATAGCATCAAGTGGAACACAGGAAACTTATGAAAGTAACGCCGTGACTGCGTTGCAGCAGATGGCAAATTACTATGAGCTTACCTTTTCGGTTGTTGAGGGTAAGACAGAGCAGCTATCCGGTCTTTCTGAGCTCAAAAACTATTATGGCGGGGCATATACGGATACCGAGGAGTCGAGGAATGCTCTTTCCGAGATATACCGAAGTGCAAGGAACCTTGCCCAGTCGGACAATATAGTCGGAGATATGTCTATCTTGGCCTATAAACAGACATCGTTTTCTGTGGCAAATGGAAACTATCTGATGTTTAATTATGGCGGATCATCGGCAGCAGCTGAATTTGATAAGACAGGTGATTCTTCTTTATTATCTGCAAGTCCCAATGCAGGTGCATGGATGGGAACGAGAGTATTCATCGATTCCTATCAGGGCGCCAATGCCATTGAGGGCATTCCTTATTGTGCGGTCTATGTAGAGCCATTTTATGATTCACTCGGTGAAAAACTCGGTTATATTTCCACAGATATAAGACTTGATACATCTCTTGTTGCGCTTGAAAGGATCAACCTCGGCGAAGGAAGCACATTTGCTTTTATAACTTCCGACGGCGTTGAGACCAACATGGACGGCAAGAGTAACGCAAACGAAACAATCTTTGCCAATACAACATTCTTTGAAGATATTAAAGCATCTTCCGAGTCATCGGGAGTTGAGTGGATGAAAGATGCCACGGACAAAAAAGTTTATCTATATGTCTATGCAAAAGTAGGAGAGTCCGGAGCGGTTATTTGCGGCCGTATTCCCGAGACTGTGATAAGCGGAAGCGTAAATAACATAAGAGTTGCATCCGTTATCGCAGTTATCCTTGCAACTGTTGTTTCTTCGATAGTCGGAATTATCGTATCGAACAGCATCGGAAGCACGGTTAAGGGAATATCGGATGGATTCGAACAGGCAGCACAGGGTGATCTTACAATTTCAATTACTTCAAAGCGTCGTGATGAGTTTGGTGCACTTTCAGGTTCAGCAAGCAAAATGATAGAAAATACCAAGCGACTTCTTCTTAAGATATCAGCGACCGCCGATTCCCTTAAGAAGTCCTCGGATGATATCGGAGGAGCATCAGAGTCGCTTGTTACCGCGTCCGAAAATATTACGTCATCTGTCGATGAGATCAGGCTTGGTCTTGATCAGCAGGCACATGATGCGCAAGGATGTCTTGATGAAGCCGACGTACTGACAGATAAGATCGAAGTCGTAAGAAAGAATGTACAAGCGATCGGAGACATGGCATCAGATGCGGACGAATCTGTTAAGAATGGTATTGAAGCGGTAGAAAACCTTAAGACAAAGGCGAATGAGACCAGCGAAGTTACCAATGGCGTTATAGAGGATATTGAAGCTCTCGCAAAAGAAACATCATCTATCGGAAATATCATTGCTACGATCGATGAGATTGCAAGAAGAACAAATCTCCTTTCTCTTAACGCATCAATTGAGGCTGCAAGAGCGGGAGCTGCGGGAAAAGGTTTCTCCGTAGTTGCGGAGGAAATCAGAATGCTTGCCGAGCAGAGTGCTGTTTCTGCGGGTGAGATTGGAAATATCATCACAACGGTTACGGCAAAGACCGAGCAGACGGCGACCGCAGCCAAGCATGCGGAAGAAATCGTAAAACAGCAGGAAGAAGCGGTAGAAGCAACGCTTTCGGAATTCAATGTAATAAATGAAAACTTCAAGACGATTGCGGATCATCTTAAAGAGATCGGACTTCAGGTGGCCGATATGGAAAAGGCGAAAGTCAATACACTTTCTGCTATTGACGGTATCTCGGCAGTTTCGGAAGAAGCGGCTGCTTCGTCTTCGGAAGTTGGAAATACGGCTCTTGATGCACAGAATGCTGCAAAGAATCTGAATGATGTCATCAAGGATCTTAGAGGCGCAGCTGATTCACTGACAACAGAGCTCACGGGATTCAAGTTATGATGACCGGCGGACAATGATCAATAAGGAGGATTACACGCATGAATAGAAAACATATTGCGCTGTCTCTTACGGTGGTTATAGTCTTGACGGTATCAGGATGCGGCAGCAGAAGTGTAAAATTAAATCAAAGAACAGAGTCTTTTACCGATACATCGTATGAGCAACCGGCTTCTGAGGAAGCTGCAACGTCGCAGGCAGTATCTGAAGTAAACAGAGGTAGCCTAAACTATTCGGAAGCACCTGAACTGTCAGCAAAGGTAGGTGACGGAAGCCTTCCTGCTGTTGATAGCAGGCTCCCTATTAAAGAAGATGTCTTCATCGCACAGACGGATGCAACAGGAAATGCCCTTGAGATTGGCGAGTACTGTGGAAATTGTAATATGCAGGGACTTTCCGGTTCATGGGGTATAGCAAGACCTGTGCTTGAGAGTATTATCAGGTACAACTGCGACGGTAGCTACGTTCCGAACGTAATTAAGAGCTATGAAGCAAATGAAGATTATACAGAATGGACGTTCAAATTAAGACAAGGAATGAAGTGGTCCGACGGCGATGATTTCAACGCGGACGACATTACATTCTGGTACTACATGGTTCATATCAACAATTATGATACAAAGGCAAGCTGGGAAGCACTCAAGGACAATGAGACGGGCGAATTCGCCGTGCTTAAAAAAGTTGACGATTATACCGTGACCTGGAAATTTGATACGCCCAAGTATCCCGGTGCTTTTATCGAGAACGGTGATCTTAAGTGGTGCTGGGCGCCTTCACATTACCTGATAGATCTTATCCCTGCGTCGCTATACGTAGAGAATGAATATTGGGAAAATACGGGGCTTTCCGACGGACAGGTATTGGCTAACGCCGCAGCTAAGGGAATGTCCTTTGAGTCTGTAGCCGATCTTGGAAAAAATGCCTGCTATTATTTTTGGAACGTTTCGGGAATTCCTACAGTAAACTCCTTTGTTTTGAGTACAGAGGAAGGGCACAACTCAAAAAGCTCGGAAATATGCATACTTGAAAGAAATCCGTATTACTGGAAAGTTGATGCGGAGGGCAAACAGCTTCCGTATTTTGACAATATCTATATGTTCAATGAACTCGAAGATAAAACGGCGGCTTTTGCGAACGGCGAGCTTGATTATATGGATGTAGGAATGGAGCAGATAGGTTCAATGCTTTCGGAGCTTGGAGATGCAGCTGTACTTAAGACGGTGCTTGGCTCGAGCTGGGGAGCAGATCAGCTGACATTTAACTATACATGTAAAGACAAGAACTATGCAGATCTTTTTGCAAATCCCGATTTCCGTCAGGCGGTTTCCATGTGCGTTGACCGTCAGGAAATATCGCTTCGTATCTCGGAAGGATTCATGAGACCGGGACAGTGTGCTCCGTCAACTGGAAGCATGGGATATGACGAAGAGTGGTCCAAGAAGTGGACGGATTATGATTTTGCTTCGGCACAGAAACTCCTAGAGGGCTGCGGACTTAAGCTTGGAGGCGACGGATATTATCACTTCGCGGACGGTTCGGACCTTTCGATTGATTTTGTATCTCTTGAAGGAAATGCAGATACCATATACAGCGCATTAAAGAGATATTTTGATTCCGCACACCTTAAGACAACTCTTACGGATTATGATGCGGAAACCTATGATCAGCTTATTGACGATAATGACTGGATTGCATCGATGTGTCCTCATATGGACGCCGGCGGACTTTCGCTCAGTGAGAGAGCGGCTGCTTTTGTACCGATAGCACAGGCTGCCGAGTGGTATGGAGAGTACGGAACGTATTATACAGATCACAGCCTGGGAGTTGCGCCTACGGGAGATATGGAAAAGCTCGTCGAATACTATGAACAGTGGATCAACACGGCGGACAGCGCCAAGAGAGATGAGATAGCATCTAGCATCTATGAACTTCACAAGAATAACCTCTGGTCCATAGCTTATGTAGAAGGCGCCAATTCCTACTGCCTCATAAATCCGAAGTTCCACAACTTCGCAAATAAGCTTGTAAGCAATGATCTGTATCAGTACATGAATATTTACCACTTTGAGACTTTATTCAAAAAGTGATAGAATTTACCATTATCAGTGCCATTAAGTGTAATAGCTTAATGGCACTTAAATTTTACTAAGATGATGATTGATCTATAAATTGGCGAAAACAATAAAAATGCTATATAATAATTTTTATGTAACATTTAGTTTTAAAATATATATAGGATGTGTATGAAAAAATTAAAAGTTATATTATTATCTTTGCTTAGCGTTTTAGCGCTATCCGGCTGTGTCAGATTTGAGACGACAATGGACGTTAAGCTTAACGGCAAGATGGACGTGGCCATATGCTATGCAACTGTGGATATGGGCGAAAGGGACCTTGAAGAAATCCTTTCTGAAGATCAGATCGAGGATTATAAAGAGGATGGCTGGGATGTCGAAGGATACAGGGACGGAGGATATTCCGGATATATTATCAGGAAAGAAAACGTTTCTGCGGATGAAGTTAGCGATGTTTCCGATGAATTCAGGTCGCTTAGGCTTAGGAGGAAAGGTATTAAATACTCGCTTGAGTGGGATATCCTTCGCGATGCGAGGAATAATAATTTCTCCGGCGATTACAGAGACTATGTTAAGATGAGTGGTGCGCAGATGACGCTTACCGTGAATCTTCCGGCAAAGGCCAAGGCACACAATGCCACGCATGTTTCAAGGGATGGAAAGACTTATGAATGGGATCTTCTTAATTTTGACGATCCCGACGGAATATATCTTGATTTCATGCTTATTGATTTTAAGCTTGTGGCAGCAGCTGTGGGCTTACTGGTCGCTCTTATAATATTTGAGATCGCAATATTCAAATGGCTGAAGAACAGGAAAAAGTCAGGAAAAAGCAGTAATAATTCAGGAGGTAAACTTCTAAGTTCGCTTAGATCATTGGCTCCTAAAGGCAAAGATAAGAAAAAGTGAGAAAGTGCGGTTGCTTGAGATATACAGACTCTTGCAACTGCGCTTTTTTTCTAACTTTATAACGCACATATCGCATCTAATGCGACAGCAGAGCGGATATATAGCTTTTATGTATGTGAACAACATGTTACAATATGGTTAATGATTGAAAGAGGTTTATAAAGGAGGAGGACATCGTAGATGAAAAACGGTTTAAAAGTAGCGCTGCTTTCCATTGCGTTATGTGCCCAGTTATTCGTCCCTGCGCTTAAAGTTCAGGCGGCTACGACAATAACTGAGAATAAAACTGGTAATCAAGACGGATATGATTACGAACTTTGGAAAGATGGCGGAAACACTAGCATGACGCTGAATTCAGGTGGAACATTCAGCTGTCAGTGGAGTAACATAGGAAATGCACTTTTCAGAAAGGGTAAAAAGTTCGACAGTACAAAGACATATCAGCAGATTGGTAATATTTCTTTTGATTATGGCTGTGATTATAAGCCGAACGGAAACTCTTATCTTTGTGTATATGGTTGGACCAAAGACCCTATGATCGAGTATTACATCGTAGACAGTTGGGGCTCATGGCGTCCACCCGGAGGATCACCGAAGGGACAGATTCAGGTAGACGGCGGAACATATGACGTTTACGAGGCAACACGAGTTAATCAGCCTTCAATTGAAGGTAACAAGACATTTAAGCAGTATTTCAGTGTTCGTACTCAGAAGAGAACCAGCGGAACTATCAGCGTTTCGGAGCATTTCAAAGCTTGGGAAAAAATGGGGATGAAGCTTGGAAAGATCTACGAAGCAGCTTTGAATATCGAGGGATACCAGAGTAGCGGATCTGCAAATGTTTATAAGAATAACCTGATCATCGGAGGATCGTCTTCAGGAAATAACAATAACAACAATAATAACAATAACGGCAATAATAATAACAATAGTAATAACAATAACAACGCCAATAAGAATAACAACAGCAATAACAACAATAATAATAACAACGGTGGCAACAATAACGGCGGAAACAACGGCTGGAATTGGGGCAACTGGTGGAACTGGGGAAACAACGGCGGAAATAACGGTGGCAACAACGGCGGCGGAAATAACGGCGGCAGTGCTCAGAATTCCGCAACAGTTCAGTGCGAGTCCATGAGCAAGAGCGGACAGTACGCAGATACCATCGGATCACCTTTTAACGGAATGGCTCTTTATGCAAATAATGATAAGCTCAGCTTTGATCAGAATTTTGCAAGCGATACAAGTGATTTCACACTCCGCGGATGTTCAAACAATAACAACATGGCAAGAGTAGATCTTAGGATCGGCGGCCAGAACAAGGGCACATTCTATTATGGCGGACCTTATCCGGCAGAATATACCATCAAGAACGTTAAGCACGGAACAGGAAATCAGAAGGTTGAGCTTGTTGTAACAGCCGATAACGGTCAGTGGGATGCTTACGTTGATTACCTTAAGTTCAGCGGCGCAGGCTCAAGCTCAAATAATAACAACCAGAGTAATAACAACAATAATAACAATGCTGCAAAGAATAACAACAATAACAATGCAGCGAATAATAACAATAACAACGCAGCTAATAACAACGCAAACCAGAATAACAACAAGAACCAGAAGCTTATCGCTCTTACATTTGACGATGGTCCTACAAGCACAACAAACGAAGTGCTTGATATACTTCAGAAGTACAATGTAAAGGCTACATTCTTCCTTATCGGACAGAATATTAACCAGAATACTGTAAACACAATGAAGAGACAGGTAAACATGGGATGTGAGCTTGCAAGCCATTCTTTCACTCATCAGGATATGTCCAGAATGAGTGCTCAACAGATAAAGGATGAGCAGCAGCGTACAGCAACTGCAATTAAGAATGCTGTAGGCGCAGATGTAAAGTTCTTCAGACCACCTTACATTGCAATCAGCAACACAATGTACCAGAACATCGACGTTCCTTTCATTCAGGGAACAATGCACAATGACTGGCTTGATAACACATCAGCTCAGCAGAGAGCACAGTCGGTACTTAACGGTGCAAGAGACGGACAGATTGTTCTTCTTCATGATTTCCAGGGAAATTCGAAGACAGTCCAGGCTCTTCCTCAGATCATCGAGGGACTTCAGAAGCAGGGCTACACTTTCGTAACAGTAAGCGAGCTTTTCCAGAAGAAGGGCGTTAATCCTAACGTTGAGTACAAAATCTGGTCAGCAACATATTGATAAGACATGCGGGTATAAAATAAACAGGTAGGTTACAAGATATATTAGAGAAGACGGTCGGAAACGGCCGTCTTTTCTTTAATCTTCGGGAATGCGATAGAAGCGCCCCGAGACTCTTTCTGATTTGAAGACATTTACAAAAGATGATGGATCTTTTTCTTTTATCGCATTGATTATCTGTGTGACCTGAGTTGCTGTGATGACAGAGTATACAACGGATTTATCTTCGTCTTCTTCATGTGATCCCCGACCGTAGATAATAGTAGAGCCGTGGTTTGACATTTTGTATATCAGGGCACTGATCTCGTCAGGGAACCGCGTTACAATGAACAGCGTAGTCTGCTGATATTTGCGGTAAAGTACATGTATTATCGTCGTAGAGACATATTGGAATACTATGGAATAAAGAGCCCGCTCCCAGCCAAACAAAGCACCTGCGGTGATAAGGATGCAGGCATTTACATATAATGCCACATTAAATCCATCAAGACCTTTTTTATATAGATAAATAGCAATGAAATCAATTCCTCCGCTTGTGGCGTCCATCAAAAGACAAAGGCTGATAGCAACTCCGTTTATGATACCTCCGAATATACTTATCAGTATAAGGTCGTTGGTTATCACATAGCCGGGAATAAAATCGGCCAGAATACCTGTCAGCAGGATAACAAGGCATGAAAGAGAAGTGAACTTTTTTCCTATATACTTAAATCCAATAAAAACGGGAACAATGTTTATGGCGACGTTAATAGGAGTATAGGGAATCTTGATTCCTATAAATCTGTCCGCTATCTCCTGTATGAGAAGTGTCAATCCGGTTGCGCCTCCGGGCAAGATTCCTCCGGTTCTGACAAAAGATTTGATATTAAGCGCAAATACCACAGAAGCAATAGTAACAACAATGAAGCGAAGCGACATCCATCTGTAATTGTTCTCTTTTATCTTTTCGTTCATCTCAGACCATCCTTACATATTCGTTTCTTCCCTATAATTATATCATTAGAGTATAATTTAATAAAAAGAAACAGGAGGCGTATACGCTATGGCGTTTGACATTGATAAGATTTTTGAAAGCTATGAGCCTTTTAGCAGGATAACTACTAAAAAAGAGTACGAGAACCGGATGAGCACCTTTCAGGCTGAAAGATATGCTTATCTTAGGGAACTTACAGAGACCACGGATATGGCTGTAGCTTCAAATACTTTTTGCGACGGAGTACATGAGAAGTTTAAGAAGTTTGGCAAGGTTCGCACGGGAACGTTAATGGACTTAAACTGCTTCCTCATTTACTACATTTTTCCCGCTATTCTTAAGAATGAGGGAGAAAGAGCTTCGGCTATATGCGACACTCTTAGGGATACCTGGAACAGCCGCTTTAAGTGTGACATAAACTATACGGATTACGATAGCTTAATGAGTGGATTTAAGAAAAAGCTGCTGGGAATTGCGGTTGAAGAAGAGGACAAATAATAGAAGTGGGAGAGTATGTTCATGACACGAAATAAATTGAAATTCATGGGACTTTTGGTTTCATCTGCTTTGCTTGTAGCATGTGGTGAAAAGAATGTAGAACAGGCAGCAGTTGAAAGCTCGGAAGCGGCGATTGAGAGTACAAGTGAGGTGACGGAAAGCGCCGGTTCGACGAGCGAAGCGCCTGAAGATGGAAACATTTTTGCTCAAATGCCTAAGAACTTCACGTTTGCAAGCGGTGCGGGTGCATGGGCTACATCTCTTAAATTGTCTGAGGACGGTTCATTTGTCGGAGGTTATCACGACTCGGATATGGGGGACAGCGGCGACGGTTATCCAAACGGAACAATTTACGTATGCGGATTTTCGGGCAAATTCTCGGATCCCGAGCCTACGGAATATCAGAATATCTATTCAATGAAGCTCCAGGAATTAAATATAGATGATAAGGACAAGCTTAATACAGAAGAAATCATAGACGAAGTTAAGTATGTTTATTCTGAGCCCTATGGACTTGAAAATGCCGATGAGCTCCTTATCTATACGCCGGGAGCGCCTCTTTCCGAAATACCTGAAGAATGCATGTCGTGGACAACTCTTAGTTCTTCGGTTTCAGATGTGGTACCTGACGGATATTACATAATTTATAATGTCCATGACGGAGAAGCTTTTAACGGAATGATTGACGGCTGCATATGGACACGTGATTTTAAATATGAGAATGGCGATGCATATGCAAATTTTAGCCCGAGGTGCTCGGGAAGTTATCTGGTGTTTATTGCCGAAGAAGATACTCCTGCTTCATTCTCTGTAAAAGTTCCGTGGGACGGAAAGAATGAAGATTCGATGGTATGTGAGAGTTATTGGCACGACGATGGCGATGATACCAAGGTTAAAGTCACGGTGAAAAAGGATGAGACATCAGAACCTAATAAGCTGAAATATGTACTGAAACTGGAACATGTTTCAGATCCGCAGTTTGATTTTTCAGCGTGGGGAAGTGATGAGCCGGGGAAGCTGAGTGCGGTGTTTGAAGAGGTGAAGTATGAATAAAGAATTAATAGGACTGGAAGATGAAACAGCGAAAACTGGTGAATCTATGATTTTTGCTGTTGAAAATGAAGCTTATGTTTTAATTATGACAGCGGGAAATGAAGTTTTTAGTGTTTCGCTGTGTTTTGGGCGAGTTTATGATTACTTTAGAAAGTTGCGGACAATAATATAAGTGAGTATAATTTGTTTTAAATCAGCTGAGTATTTCCTTAAATGGGTTATCTTCTAGAATTTTATGAGAACAGAAAGTACGTTTTGAAAGGGAGATGATTCATATAAGGTTATTGAATTTATGGATAGTCTACAAAACGAAGTTAATGTTGTTAAACGCAATGAGGATGGGAGGTGGAGTATATTACACTTCTGATGAGAGATAGAGAGAAAAATGAATATAACGAAGCTGTTAAACTTCTTGAGAAAGAGGATGAGATTTAAAAGACTATAGCTACAACGTGAAAGAAATAATATCAAATCTTGAATAGCAGCTTTTTCTGTATTTACGGGAGAAGCTGTTCTTTTATTCTACTATGGAGTTGAATTTTTATTGGGTCACGCTGACCCGATAAATGACCCAATAAAAAGGTGACTGTTAATTTAGAAATGAATGATAACATTAAGGAGATTGACTAGAAGTATGAAGACAGTAGAGAAGGCTATGAAGGGGATGGACTTCATAAAAGGCGAGGTTTACAAAGAATTTGCACAAAGCGATGCAGATGAGATCTGGAAAAATGCTACAGATAAACTTGAGAAGATAATGGCAGATCATGCGAATCTTCCTAAGGGAGTGGCGGCGCACACTGACAGAGCAATATTTCCTTCAGCTGCAATTTATCTTTCTATGAAGGAAAAAGATGCGGATAAAGCATTTGAAGTAATGAGAGTAGCAATGAAAAACAGAAGCGAGCAGTCGGGAGCGTCTTTGGCAAGAACTGCAAAGTTTCCGGGATTTACAAGATTCTTTCTCGCCATGTGGGGACCCGTAGCTCGTAAGAGCTTTGGAGAAGCTTCGGGATTTAAAAATGTCTTTTACCCAAAAAAGAAAGGTGAGTTCTGCATGGATATTACACAGTGTCCATATCACACATATCTCACTGAACTTGGCTGTCCTGAGATAAATAAGCTGTTTTGTGATAATGATATCTACAGTTACGGTAATATTCCGGGGCTTGAGTTTATAAGAACCAAGACAATCGGCAATGGGGATGAGCTGTGTGATTTCAGGCTCAGACTTAAGTGAAAGTTACGCGGCAGGAGATATAGATTATATACGAGGAGCTAGGAAGAGAATTATAGTGGTGGCTATGGGACCTTTTCTTTTCCCCATGATAAATCCTGTTATTACTAAGAAGAGCGGGGAGTACCGGACGGAAGAAAGCTGTCTGTCGCTGGAAGGTGTCAGGCCGTGCACGCGGTATAGGGAAATCGAGGTTGATTATCTGGACCGCGACTTTAAGCCGCAGCATGGGAAGTGTAAGGATTTTATTGCGCAGATCATTCAGCATGAGATTGATCATTTTGAGGGGATTTTGATTTGAAATGTATTAGTGCAATTCACGTAGTGTCTGAGAAGTAGGCGATCAGCTCGTGGATGCTCTTGAAGGAATTATAACTCAAAATGACTCCCTTATCTGTGCCAGAAATTTTTCTGCGATAGGTGTGAAAGTCTGGTACTTGTTCCAGATTAGATATAGCTTTGTTTCCTGCTTGGGTGTGAGGGGGCGGAATACAAGATCACTTTCTTCGGAGCAGTTAATGAGGTGCTCAAAGGTAAGAAGTATTCCGAGACCTTCTTTGGCAAACATAGAAGCATTATAAGCAAGGCGAAAAGATCCTTCCAGGTGGAGTTTGGAGAATTGATTGCCTGCCCACTGTGGGATCTCAATATTCCAGCTTTGTTCAGAGCAGAAGAGTGGATGGCCGATAAGGTCGGTTGCCTTTATGCTCTTTTTCTTTGCAAGAGGGTGGCTCTTTAACATTACAGCTCCCCAACGGTCGGTATCAGGGAATGTGATAGAATCGTATTTTTCTTTGTTTGGAAGCTCGCAGATTACGCCGAAATCAAGCAATCCCTTATCAAGCTTTTCTGTTATCTGTTCTGTGTCACCGCTGGTGATGTGGTAGGTAAAGGAAGGATAGCTGTCTTTGAGTTTTTTTATTTCTTTAGCAAGGTGGCAGATTTGATAGGATTCAGCCAGACCAAAGTATATATCACCGCCGGTGATGTCATTTAAGGAGATAAACTCCTGCTCGATTTTATCTGCCATAAGGACCAGATCCTCGGCACGGTCGCGAAGGAGCATTCCTTCATCAGTGAGCTTAATGGAGAAGCTGTGGCGCGTGAATAGTTTTTTTCCAAGCTCTTCTTCAAGACTCTTTAATGACTTGGAGAGGGTGGGCTGCGTTACATGGAGTAATTCAGCGGCTCTGGACATGTTCTCTTCTCTGGCAACAGCTAGAAAATATCTTAAATTTCTTATTTCCATAATGGATTCCTTTCAGGCAGTGATATAACCAAAATGAATATCATGATATTCATTATAACCATTAGCGAAAGCGATGTATACGGATTATAGTGAGATTGTCAGGGAAAAATATAAATATGGTACTAAAAATGAACTTGGAAACTGTTGAGTCGTAGAAAAGAAGACTGTAAGAATGGAGTACATGATCATGAAAAGAATTGGAAAGCTTTTGGCAGTATCATTAATATCAACACTTGCTCTTTCACTTGGAGTATGTGGGAGTCGGAATCCGGAAAATGTAGAGGCTAAGGAGAATAAAGCGATGATGAAAACTGAGAAATTAAATCTGACAACAGAGTGGGATAAGACTTTTGAAAAGAGCGATAAAGTTGATCACAGCAAAGTAACATTTGCAAACAGATATGGGATAACACTTGCTGCTGACATGTATGTTCCAAAGAACGCGGAAGGAAAGCTTCCGGCAATTGCGGTTGCGGGGCCTTTTGGTGCGGTTAAGGAACAGTGTTCGGGATTGTATGCACAGGAAATGGCAGAGAGAGGTTTTTTGACAATTGCCTTTGATCCGTCATTTACAGGAGAGAGCGGAGGTCAGCCTAGGTATATGGCATCTCCTGATATAAATACTGAAGATTTCATGGCTGCTGTAGATTTTTTATCGGTTCAGGACAATGTGGATCCTGAGAAAATAGGAATTATAGGAATCTGCGGATGGGGCGGAATGGCTCTTAACACCGCGGCTCTTGATACCAGGGTAAAAGCTACGGTAACATCGACAATGTACGACATGTCCAGAGTTAATGCCAACGGATATTTTGACGCAGATAATAACGAGGAAGCCAGATACAATAATAAAGTGGCGCTCAACAAGGCAAGAACAGAAAGTTACAGAAGCGGAGAATATACAAGAGCGGGCGGATGCCTTCCGCTTCCTGTGCCGGAAGATGTCCCTTTTTATGTAAAGGATTATAGCGAATATTACAAGGGAAGAGCTTATCATGAGAGGTCTTTAAATTCAAATGAAGGATGGAATACTGTAGGCTGCATGTCTTTTATCAATCAGCCGATACTGAGATACACAAATGAGATAAGAAGCGCAGTTCTCATGATCCACGGGGAAAAAGCCCATTCTTGCTACTTTAGTAAGGATGCCTACGCAGATATGACAAGAAACAGTAAATATACGGATAATAAGGAGTTGATGATCATACCAGGTGCGGTACATACAGATCTTTATGACAACGTGGAAGTAATTCCTTTTGATAAAATGCAGGATTTCTTTGTAAAGAATCTCAAATAAGGTCGCTAATTATATATACAAAGGCATTGGGGATGGGTATAATCATTGGGAGAATGAATATGTGAAGAAAGAGTGGGATAGAAGAAATGAAATCTAGACATAAGGATGTATTACTTTTCTCAGGGATTTTTTTGGTGCTGTTTGTATTCTTTTATGTTGCTCATCCGCTGATACTTTTTGACTCGGATGATTGGGAGATGTGTAGTTATTTCAGGAGACCTCTTCCGATGCCGGGTGGGTATAACGGGATAAAAGTTTTTCCGGAAACATTATTCCCGATACTTACAGAGATTGCCGCAAATTTTGTCTATCCTATAATGAAGGATTATCTCATGTCACTTGCTTTAGTCTTTGCAGTGACCGGAGCGTTGTTTATTTCAATTTATTGCAGAGTATTTGCTTTGCTGACCAGAACAATAATGGATGATAAAGAAAGCATAATTCCGGATCTTTTGGCCGTTTGCTTTTTGGCATTTCATTTTCTTATTTATAAAAATGATTGGTTTTCAAATACGCACTTGTTCTGGTCGGGAGATGTGACTTGCTTTATTCATTATGTATTGACCGGTGTCTTTAATGCCGCTATGGTCTTGTGGTTTATGAACAAAGCGTACAAAGAAGGCGATAACTATGAAGTAAAGCCTGTCGGAATTAAAGACGGTGCTGTACTACTTGCAATTTATTTTGCAGTTTTTTCAAACATGTTTACAAATATTATTCTTGTCTCTTTTGCGGCGGTTGAGATATTCAGTGTCCTTCTGACGAAAAGAAAAGATAAGAATGCGATCAAAAGATTTATGGTGAGCAGATGGTATTATCCGGCAGTGCTTATTATGTGGGCGTTTGCGCTCGTAATACAGCTTCTTGATCCGAGAAATGCCGATGCAAAAAAGCAGATATCGGATAAGATTGGTATTGCAGAAATAACAAAGTCGGTTATTGCTAATTTCACTGCGATAAATAAGATGTGTTTGCTTATCTTTGCGGTTATGGCCGTGATGTTTGTTGTCTGCGTATTCAGGAAAGGAGAAAAAGTTGTAAAGACTTCGGAAGCAGTGTTGCTCGTAAAGATCATTGTTGCGGGATTTTTTACTCTTTTATATCTGATACTTCTTTCTGCGGTGAGCGGAATTAATTATGTAGGAAGAAGTGATGTTGCGCTTGGATATTATTTTTATATGTTCCTGTTTTTTATGATCGTTTTTGGCATTGCGCTTAAGAATGTCGACGGAAAAGAGTCGGGGCTCGGCGTTGTTTTACCGCTTCTTACATTTGTGACGGTTGCCCAGACGATAAACAGTTGTAAATCTTATAGGGATTACAATGATTTCGCTTTGACAAAAGAGCAGGTTTATTCAATCGGTCAAGATATCTTGAATCAGTATTTTGCCGCGGATATGAGCGGAGCTGAGAATATGGAGTTGCATGTTTTGGCCAATGAAGAAAGAGACAATACCTGGCCGTATACATTTTATGTCGGAGATGCGATATCCGATTCGCTGTCTAGACACGGAGTTATAAGTAAATTTATCAAATGTACGGTGATCTATGATAGACAGAAGGATGAAAAATTTAAGGTAGGATTTTAAAGTGGCGTATATTTTAGGGGCGGTTATTGTAGCTGCTCCTATTTTTGTTATAATTCTTATAAGTTTTAATGAACAGGAGGAGAGCTTATGAATACGGCAGATAAACTTGAAATACTTTTGGAAAAAGCAAAGAGTGATTCGGCTCTTAAGCGGAATCTTCTTGATACGAGAAATGAGGCAGATCCGCTTGCGGCTTTTTGTAAGGTGGCAGCAGGCGCAGGTGTGGAGCTTACCGTTATGGATATAGTCAATCAGGGCGAAGAGTTCTATGCGGAGATCAAGCGCAGCACCAACGGTGGCGGAGAGAATTCGCCGGATCTTGATTTCCAGAATGATGAGTATTCTATATTCATGATGAGACTTTCTGATCTGTAATTTTGAGTTTCTTGGGAGTAGCTATTGTTGCTGCTCCCATTTTTGTTATAATGCTATATCATATAGAGATGAAAATAGGAAAGAAAAAGATGAAAGAAATATCACTTAACGATCTTCGTGAACTTCCGAAGGATTCATACAGGCTTATAGATGTTCGAGATGAGGCGCTTGCTTCGTACGGTATGCTTCCGGGTGCGGACCATATTGATATGGAAGAACTTAAAAAAGAAGACAATGCGGTTATAGGCAATATTCCAAAGGATAAGAAACTTATTCTTTACTGCCAGATAGGTAAAAAGACAAAGGAGGCGGAAGACCTTCCTTCACTTAACGGGCGCGAGTATTACAGCCTTGAAGGCGGATATATGGCATATCTTCAGGATGAGCTTTCGAAGATGGAAGCAGGCGGAGAGAAGCAGAAGAAAGCTGAGATGAGTATCAGAAAGAAATACCATAAGCAGCTTTTTTCACGATTTGCGAAAGCGTGCAAGACTTATAAACTCATAAATGAAGGAGATCATATTGCGGTATGCATCTCTGGCGGCAAAGATTCTATGCTGATGGCGAAGCTCTTTCAGGAGATTCAGACGCACAGACAGGTGAAGTTTGACGTGACTTTTCTTGTCATGGATCCCGGTTACAACAAAGAGAACAGGCAGCTTATTGAGAGTAATGCCAAGGCGCTTGGCATACCGATCACGATTTTCGAGAGTAACATATTTGACTCTGTCGATAATATAGAAAAGAGTCCCTGCTATATCTGTGCGAGAATGCGCAGAGGTTTTTTGTACAGCAAGGCAAAAGAGCTTGGATGCAACAAGATCGCACTCGGTCACCACTACGATGATGTTATCGAGACTATTCTTATGGGGATGCTTCAGGGCGGCCAAATTCAGACAATGATGCCAAAGCTCCACAGCACTAACTTTGAAGGCATGGAACTTATAAGGCCTATGTATTTTATCCGTGAGAGTGATATCTGCGCATGGAGAGATTACAACGAGCTTCATTTCCTTCAGTGTGCATGCCACTTTACGGAGACATGCTCGACCTGCCATACGGACGGAACGACATCGTCAAAGAGATTGGAGACTAAGAAGCTTATCGAAAGGCTCAAAAAAGACAATCCTTTTGTTGAGTCAAATATTTTTAGAAGTGTTGAGAATGTGCAGCTTAATACGATCATCGAGTATAAAAAAGATGGCGTAAGGCATAACTTCCTTGATGAGTATTGATATTTTGCAATATAAACAATATAGGAAAAAAGATTTAACTAAAGTGATAAGGTAATGATATATGAAAACAGCTTTTATAACGGGAGCAACCTCAGGACTTGGCGCCGAGTTTGCTCGTAGATATGCAAAAGAAGGATATAGGCTTATTCTAACGGGAAGAAGAACGCAGCGTTTAAGCGCTCTTAAAGAGGAGCTTGGTACAGAGTGTCTTATCATAACGGCGGATGTTTCGGATGAGGCTAAGTGCAAGGAACTTCTTAATGATATAGCTGATGAAGAAATAGATGTATTTATCAACAATGCAGGATTTGGTACTGCGGGAAGTTTTCTTGAGACGAGTCTTGAAAAAGAAATTTCTATGGTGAAAGTTAATGACATCGCTATGCATATCCTGTTCAAGGGAGTGCTTGCAAAGATGCATAAACAGGGACACGGAACAATTCTTAATGTCGCTTCGTCGGCAGGTCTTTTTCCTGCAGGACCGTATATGTCAACTTACTATGCATCAAAGGCTTATGTCACATCGCTTACGAAGGGCGTCGCGCATGAGCTTAAAGAAATCGGCAGCAGCGTTTATGTTGCATGTCTTTGCCCCGGACCTGTAGATACTGAGTTTAATGCAAATGCTGACGTTACTTTTTCGCTTAAAGGTATTTCGGCGGAGAGATGTGTGGACGAGTGCCTTAAGGGGATGCGAAGAAAGAAAACGGTTATCATACCGACGCTACGAATGAAAGCTGCAACTTTCGGCGCAAGACTTTTACCTGAAAGCTTTGTGATCATGATGACTGCAGGGCAGCAGAAGAAAAAAAGACAATAAGTATAACTGAGTCTGCAAAGGTGATTTCAACACCCTTGCAGATTTTTTTACTCTGAAAACTTGACAGTCATAATATTATACGCTATATAATATTGTATCAAAACAAAATGAGTGAGGTGATTGCATGACGTATCAATTAACGGCACCGTTACTCGATGCATGTGTCTTGGGGATTGTTCGAAGTGAAGATTCATACGGATACACGCTGACCCAGAAGGTGAGGCAGGTTGTTGATATTTCCGAATCGACGCTGTATCCGGTGCTTAGGCGTTTGCAGAAGGTGAACTATCTAAGGACATATGATGCGCCTTATCAGGGGAGGAATCGGAGGTATTACGCGATAACAGATGAGGGCAGAAATATGCTCGAATTTTATGAGAATGAATGGAATGAATATAAGGATAAAATCGATGGCCTGATCAAGGGGACGGGATTGGTGCCGTCGGAGGGAGTAATGGAGGAAAAAGACTGATGAATAAGGAACAATTTTTGAGGGAGCTTAATGGAAAACTTAAATATCTTCCCGAAGCTGACAGGAATGATGCGATTCGTTTTTATGACGAATATATTTCGGAGATGGAACTCTCCGATGAGGAGGATGTTACGACTAAGCTCGGAACACCAAAAGAAGTTGCGTCAGATATCATAAGCCAGTGTACTCAGAGACATATTGATAATGAGACAGAACAGAAGACTGTTAAAGGCGGTGCCACAACAATCTGGCTTGTTATTCTTGGAATACTGTCACTTCCGTTATCTCTACCGCTTGCGATTTTGGCACTTACATTTATTTTTGTATTTATAGTTCTTTTTTTAGTAATGATTGTTGTTGCATTTGCAGGAGCAATTGCAATCCCGTATGCGCTATTTGTTCACGGGGTGGCGCAAAAATTATTTACATTGGGATACGGCCTTGTGTCCCTTGGCGGTGGTATCTTAATGGCGTATGTCTTGTTGGCTGTTTTGAAAAAGATATTTAGAGCGATGGCTAAGAAAAAGAGAGTGAGGAGCATATATGAATAGAAAAAAATTCTTATCATTGCCGCTGTAATGATGGGAACGGGATTTTTGCTTGAAATAATATTATTCAAAAAACTTAAAGATAATGGAAGGATATATAGATGAAAAAGAAAGTATTACTTATTACAACATGTGCGCTTATTGTTGTCGGGGCAGTGGCTGTGAAAATTTCAATCGGGATGGGAGCGATTCCGGTTGTGAAGATTGGAGGAGAAAGCGTAGAAGAAAGCCAAAATATGGTACGTGGTAATATAGACATAAGTGAATTTGATACTCTTACGATTGATGCGAGTACGGTAGATGTGCGTATTTTGGAAGGAGACGCGTACAAACTTGAGTATAATGTAAAAGAAAAATATGTTCCGGAGGTCAGTCAGGACGGTAAGAATTTGACTGTAAAACAACCTTCTCTTAAAGCTGAAATAACATTTTTTAGTATGGATTTAACAGCGTGTAAGGAAGAATCAAGTTATACCATTACGGTACCTAAAGATACTGCACCTATAAATGTTGATGTTAAAGCTTCCACGGACGACGTTGTAATTGACGGTGTTGATGTGAATGGAAAGGTTGTTTCGGATACGGATAGCATTACATTAAGTAATGTGTCCTCAAGTGATCTTTATGTAAAGAGCTCCACGGGAAAGATAAAGCTTGATTATTCTGAGTTTGACAAGCTTGAGCTTGAATCGTCCACTGATGACATAATCGTTGAGAATTGTACTATTAATGATCTCGCTGCAGATTCATCAAGCGATAAGATCACACTTAATAATGTCAAGTTAAATACTGCAAATCTTAAAGCTCTTGATGACATTGTTATTGATATAGTGGGACAAAATGACTATTCGTTGGACCTGACATCATCTACAGGAGAAGATATCATTGTTGAAGGGAATACGGCGGAAGGCTCTTTTAAGTCAGACAACGGGAGCGGTAAGAGTATAACTGCTAAGTCAAGTACAGGAGAAATCAAGGTTTCTTTTGCAAATAAGTAATCATCGTTATTTGAGCGGTACAATATGTACCGCTTTGTTTATGCATAATAAAGAAAAAAGTAATAATTTGTTCGCGAAATACTATGTTATCTTCATTGACAGCAATGTATCATATTGTATATGATATCTTGGATAATTATAGAAGGAGAGATACGATGCAGACCGAAGTAATGGAAAAATGTGACATGCTTGTAGAGAATAGAAATATTATTTACAAGGGTTTCATGTTGGAAGACAGCCTTATGCAGGTTTTGGCGGCAATGTCGTTTGTAGATCGCGGAGAGATTGCAGATGTTAAGGCTATAAAGAGATGTAGAAAGATTTTGCGCAAGAAACATAGTGCGTTTTCATACCTTCGAGGAAACAATGAGCTTTTTATTTCATCAAAGATGGCTCTTTCCGATGATCCGGAGAAGTACCTTGATGATATCACAGAGACATATGAGAAGCTTCAAGTTGGTAAATTTTTTGGATCCACATACAGGGTTTTATCGGCATTGATCATATGTGATGCGGGAAAAGCCGATGAATCGGATAAGATAATAGAAAAGACGGAAGAACTCCTTAACGGCATGAAGGAGGCACATCCTTTCCTTACAAACGATGAGGACACATGCCTTGCGGTATTGCTTGCTATGACAGAGAAGAGTAGCAAGGATATTTTGAGCGAACTTGAATCGACATATCTTGAAATAAAGAATGAGTTTATGCTTTACAAAAACTCGGCATATTCGCTGTGTCAGGTGCTTACGACTTTAGACGGCGCATATAAGAGAAAATGTGAAAAGACAATCGCTTTGTTTGATTCTTTCAAGGAAGCAGGCACAAAGTATGGCAAGGAATACGAACTTGCGTCACTCGGACTTCTTACCAACGTTCAAATGGATGTGAAGGACATAGTTGCGGAAGTAATAGGAACTGCCGAATATCTTAGGAATAAAAAAGGCTTCAATTTCTGGTACATGACAAAGCAGACAAGGCTTATGTTTGCGGCAATGCTGGTAGCTGAAAGTTATACGGGCGATTCTGCTACATCCGAGGCATCTGTTGCAAGCAGCACGGTAGCCAGAGTTATCGCACAGCAGGCGGCTATGTTTGTTGTACTGGTATCGTCTTCGGCAGCATCAATTACAACATCAACATCATCAAATTAAAGATGATATAAATAAAGAACGTGAAAGATATTTGATATGTATCTTTCACGTTCTTTTTGTTTTTTAACAAAGTAATCAGTTTGCAACAGCAAGCAATTTCTCAAATTCTTTTGTTTCAAGAGGCTTGGAGAAGTAGTAGCCCTGAATCATGTCACAACCTGCGTTCTTTAAAAGGAAATACTGTTTTGCATTCTCAACACCCTCGGCGATAACTGTGAGATCGAGGAGCTTTGCCATCTCAAGAATACATCCGAGAAGATTTTTTCCTCTGTTGTTCTCAGCAATATCTTTTATAAACTCGATGTCGAGCTTAAGTGCGTCGAGTGGAAGAGTGGTAAGCATATTTATTGATGAATAACCTTTTCCGAAGTCATCCATTTCAACCATAAATCCGGCTTTCTGGAGTTTCTTAACAACAGATACAATGTGCTCGACATTATCTGTATAAGCCGTCTCGGTAATCTCTAAGTGAATGTCCGAAGGGCTGATCTCATTTTCCTCGATTGTCTTTTGGAGGAAATCAACTATATCCGGATCAAAAATATCAACTCTTGATACATTTACGGAAACAGGAATGGAGTAGCCAAATTCTTTTTTCCATCTGCGAACCTGAGCGGCAGCCTCTCTCCAAACATATCTGTCGAGCTGTCTGATAAGACCGTTCTCTTCAAGCAAAGGAATGAAGAAATCAGGCTTTACAAGGCCGAATTCAGGATGTTTCCATCTGATAAGAACTTCTGCACTGGCAAGTTTGGGAGTTTTACCGTGTACGTTGTACTTGGGCTGGAAAACCAATTTGAACTGGTGCTCTGAAAACGCTTTGCTTATACCATCAAGAAGCCTTGCTTCAAACATTTCCTTTTCATGCATTTTGGCATCATATACTTCGTAAGAAGTGGAGTGCCTTACTTTGGAAATGGAGTTGCAGGCCTGAATGGCACGATCAAAACGCTGTTCAAGAGTAGCTTCTCTTGTTATGTCCGGATATATTCCGATTCTGACGCGAATATCCGGAGTTTTTAACATAAGCGCAAGCTTATCGGAAATCTGATGTACAAGAAAATCGTAATTATCCTGATGCTTTATATATATATAGAATTTATCCGCATCATATCTGCATGCGATTCCGCCATGTTCCTTTGCAGTTTGAGATACACAATCACCGATTGCACACAGAACCTTGTCTCCGAAACTTCTGCCATAAAGCTCGTTTATAAGGTGGAACTTGTTATAGTTCAGTACAATTGCATCAACACCTTCATAAGGGTGTTTTTTGTCGTAATCATATGCCTGAATAAAAAACTGCTCTTTGGAACAAAGACCTGTCAACGGATCGACAGTTGGAATATTGATTAGATCGCCATATGATGTCATACCGATGCTAACCGACTCTACAGAAGATCTTGGCGATATGTCCATAAAGTTATTTTCCTCGCTCCCTTTTGCGTTATTATGTAGTACAAGTAAGTTTAATTAATTATACATACAAATTGACAAAAAAACATAAAGTTCGCAAAAAAAACACAATTTTATCACAAATTCTTTTTTGCCCGTCGTTAAGCTAAAAACTCCAATTTCAGGTTTTATCTGGGATTGAGGCGTATTTGATGCTATCTGTCACAATTAAAAAAATATTTTTTTTAATAAGATATAAATATGTTATAAACTTGTTTTTTATCGTTGTTTTAGTTTATAAAATTATGTATATTTATAAGATACAGTCAAATATGTATTAGTTTTTTAAAAGGTGACATACGATACACATGAAGAAGAAACCATATGGAGGAATAAATGATATTCCCCAATATCTTCTGGAACAATACGGCGACAGAGGCAGGATGATACGCCAAGGCCCGCCTGTTGCAATGGATACGAAATCAATGGAAACCATAAGCGGACGAAAGACAAGGAACTGTTCGGTGGTTGCCGTTACAAGAGTCATAGATTATTACAGGCGAAGAAATAAGATTGAATCTGTTCCCGAAGATATAAGGCATATATATAAGGATGTAGAAGAAATAGCTGAAAGTTACGGATACACTGATAAGATAGGAACATTACCGTTTTTTATCTCGGGGATTGCGAGAGAGGCGTTTGCGAAATACGGCGTGAAGACAAAGTGCAGAGGCATTTATATATGGAGCTTTGAAAAGCAGGTTGTAAAAGAAATCTGTGCGGGAAGGCCCGTGATAATGAATATCGCAAGAGGCTTTTACAAAGACCATACGGTAGTTGTCTCCGGATACTGTATCTGGCAGGTAGGGGAAAAGATATATCCCATGATCCGTGTGATAGACGGATGGAAGAGCGGATATCACTATATTGATTACAAAGCGTTCGCAAGAGATATAAGGCAATCAATATTCGGATCGTTTAATACAATAGAAGTTTTTTAATAGAAGTTTTTTTAGAAGTTGAGGTTTAAAGAAGTGAAAAATAAAAAAATCGCATTTGCGGTAGTCATATCGGTAGTTGTTGTTGCATTATCGGGTGTTGCTTGTGGTAAGAAGGAAGCACCAAAGGCGGAAAATTCTTCAAGAAGAGACGGTGCGGCTGTTTCGGGCGGGGGAGATGAAGACCTTCTTCTTGTTGGCGGAGATCCGGATGCTGAGCTTGGAAGTACGAAAGGACCCGATGCCAAGCAAAAACCTGCGGAAACACTTGTAGGTGATGTTTCAAACAGCCCTGTTTCGGACAGTGTCGATGAAGTTCGAACAATGACAATCTCAGAGGCTGTTGTTATAGATGCGGGCGACCGCGATGCTTTCTATAATGATGCGGAGTACAAAAATGTTGTGCCTACAGATGCTGCTTCTTTTCCCGGAGATATAGATGAAACCAAACTTAGCGAGATTCCTGCAAAGTATGATTCCAGAAATGTAGACGGAAAGTCTTTTGTAACGGGAGTAAGAGATCAGGGATATTCGTATCTTTGCTGGGCTTTTGCTTCTGCAGGTGCAATGGAGACCGATATCTTAAAGCATTATCCCGAATACAGATCGTCTGAACTTGATCTTTCAGAGAAACATATCGCATATTACAACGTTCACAAAGCTGTAGGTTCTTACGGCGGAAATATCGATGAAGATTACAGAGAACTTGTAAACAGTGAGAATGAAGATGGCGCCTGGGTTGTAGATAATGACACGGGTTATATCGCTATGGGCGGAGTTACGAACTACTGCATAAGCCTTCTTACATCATGGAAGGGACCTGTTTTTGATAAAGGAACGGACTCTTTTAAGAGCATTTACGGAAGCAAATATATCTTTAATGACAATACAGATAAGCCGTCTGAAGCATATGCGTCCGAGTTTCATGTTCAGGACGTCGATCAGGTGCGCGGAAGCTATGATAACAACGCGCTTATCAAGCAGATGGTGATGGAACACGCTGGAGCTACCATTGGAGTTAATTCCGATGAAGGTTTCTGGAACAAGAATCACGGAAATCTTTATTCTCATTTTGGAGGAGAGCTTCCTCCCACGGCAAATCACGAAGTACTTATAATAGGATGGGATGATGATTACAGTGCATCCAACTTTTCCGCAAAGCCCGAAGGCGACGGGGCATGGCTCTGTAAGAACAGCTGGGGAGATAAGACGGGATCCGACGGATTCTTTTATCTTTCATATTATGATGAGACCGCTGCGGTAAGTAATGCGGCTGCTTACAGTGTTAAAGCCAAAAACGATGAACGATATTACGACAACAACTATCAGGTCGGCGGATTTATCACAAATGAGATAAGCGCGCTTGAAGATACAAAAAATACTGTCACAGCTTATACAGATTCTTCAAATCCGTACGGAGTATTGTATACTTCAATCGGCGATGAAGAGCTTGATGCCATCGGACTTATGAGCCTTGATGCATACAGACAGTATGAAGTCAGCATTTTCCTTAATCCTGTCGAAGGCGACGGAGAGCTTAGCCTTAAGGACCTCGGAAAGCCTGTTCTTACACAGAAGATTTCTTCTGTAAGCGGAGGTTTTCACACTTACGATCTTGATGAAAAGATAGATCTTAAAGCCGGTGACAATTTCTTTATTCTTATAAAGCCTCATACTCCCGGAAAGCTTGCGTTTGAGACCGCGGGAGATGTTACTTATGAAAAGAACTATGACGAGTGGAACAATCTTACGGGAAATATCCACAACAGCAACGCTGCAAGCGGAAAGAGCTACTACATTTCCGACGACGGAAAGGCGCTTAACTGCCAGAAGGATAAAGACTTCTTTATTAAAGCATATACAAAGAATAGGTAATTGCGTAGTTTTGCAATAACGTATTTTTTGAAAATAGCGGAGGAATATGGTATATTGTGTTAAAAGAATTAGAAAGGCACAATATATATGGCTATTAGAGATAAGCAACCTGAACAGATAGGTACAACAGATAAGCTCAAGGCATTTAAGGCACTTAAAGATGCCGGATACAGAACGGAATTCAGTGCCAGCGGTGTTCCCACAGTTATCTGTAACAGTGCCAATGATATCGAGAAGGAACTTAAGAGTATCAAGAAACTTCTTAAAGATCTTAGATACAACGGAAGTTTCGGTGTCAGAGGCCCCAGAAAGAGCGACCAGCTCACACAGGAAAATGCCGAAGCGGAAGAAAAGAAAGAAATGACGGCATAAGATGCAACTCTACAGAAATAAGAAAAACCACCTTTAAAAGGTGGTTTATTTTTGGGAGGAGGGGTCAACCGGTGGGGAGCCGACTGACCCGGTATGAAAAAAGTTTTGTTGGGGGAGTCAGAAGTTATTCTTCTGATAGTATATATAGTAAATTCTAAATTTGGACAAATTATGGACAAATTATAAATTTAAAATAAATAAAGTCGAAATAATAAATAATTAATATACGTAATATTGTATATTATTATTTGCTTTATGACATAGCGAAATAATGTATAATTAATAATGATTAAGAGTTTTTTATGAGGAAGGTGTGTATGGACAGATTTGATGCAAGAGATTCGGGACTTATAATTAGTCCGTTGACAACGGGGGATTGCGCAGCGGCGGCAGCAAGAGCAGCGGCGGCGAGTCTTTTGTTTAAATTTGACTATGAATATGTAACGATACAGCATGAAGGAAATACCAGAACCATTTCGGTTTATAAGGATGCCGAGAAATGTTCACGCGATGAGGCACATTTCTATGCGGTAATGGAAGGCGGAATGGCACCTGATATAAGAGATAAAGCCGATATACACGTAAGTGTTTCGAGAGTGACCGATTTCAGAAAGGTTGACAGCAGGGCATATATGGATGTCAGATACGGCAATCTTTTCCTTTATGCCGGAGAGGGAATCGGAATAGCGGCTGTCGATGCGCCTCCTACAAGAAAAGGTCAGGCAAATATCGAAAAAGACGCTAGAAAGCTTATTTTTGACGCGGTTGCGGGTGTGTGCGAAATTTCGGATGGAGCACAGCCTCTTTTGATAAAAGTAAGTTGTCCCGAAGGAATTATGATCGCTGCAAAGCAAAGTAATGCACTTAGCGCATTTATGGGCGGTATAGGGATCATGGGAAACTATGGTACCATATCGGACGTTCACCAAAGGGATATTGCAGGTTCCATCGAGAATCAGATCCGTGAGCAGATCGAGTTGGGAGTAAAGAGTATTCTTGTTTCTCCCGGAGATTATTGCGCGGACAAGATATATGAAGGAATACACTTATCATTAAAGACAGCGGTAAATTGTTTCAATTTTCCGGGAAGTGCAATAGATGCGGCATGCGATGCGGGAGTTGAGAATCTCCTTCTTGTCGGAAATGTCGGAAAGCTTGTAAAAATGGCGGCAGGTATCATGAATACCAATTCTTACGCATCTGACGGAAGAAGAGAGATTTTTGCCGCACATACGGCGATTGTCGGAGGTACATCGAGTCAGGTAAGGACAGTCATGGGATGTATCACATGTGATGAGATACTTGCGCTTCTTAATAACTGGGGCCTCAGAGACAGAGTAATGGCAAGCATTATGGGCAAGATAAACGAAGCTGTCGCAAGACGCTGCAACGGAAGACTTAAATTCGGAGTGGCTCTTTTCTCTGAAGAATTCGGACTTCTCGGTGCAACGGTGGACACAAGGAATGTTCTTATTAAGGTTTCGCAGGAACAATATGCATTGTCACTTAAGTTAAAATAGAGTATCATATTTTTTATCCAAAAATAATTAGAGGTTTAGGAGAAATACACTGATGAGCAAGATTATTTTGACCGGAGACAGACCGACAGGAAAGCTTCACGTAGGACACTATGTGGGGTCACTTAGAAGAAGAGTTGAACTTCAGAACTCCGGCGAATTTGACAAGATTTTTATTATGATTGCGGATGCTCAGGCACTTACGGATAACGCTGACAATCCGGAAAAAGTACGTCAGAATATTATAGAAGTTGCGCTGGATTATCTTGCGGTGGGACTTGATCCCGCGAAGTCGAATCTTTTCATTCAGTCGCAGATACCGGAGCTTACAGAGCTTTCATTTTATTATATGAACCTTGTTACCGTATCAAGACTTCAGAGAAATCCTACGGTTAAGACCGAACTTCAGATGAGGAATTTCGGAACAAGCATACCGGTTGGATTCTTTACATATCCTATCAGCCAGGCTGCCGATATTACTGCGTTCAAGGCAACTGTCGTTCCTGTTGGTGAAGACCAGGAGCCTATGATCGAGCAGTGCAAAGAAATCGTCAGAAAATTTAATTCTACATACGGAGAAGCTTTGGTTGAGCCTGAGATTCTTTTGCCCGATAATGCAGCATGTCTGCGTCTTCCCGGAATTGACGGAAAGGCAAAGATGAGTAAATCACTCGGAAACTGCATCTATCTGTCGGAAGAGCCCGATTCTATCAAGAAAAAGGTCATGAGCATGTTTACGGATCCCAATCACTTAAGAGTTGAAGATCCCGGACAGGTTGAAGGAAATCCTGTATTTATCTATCTTGATGCATTTGCCAAGGATGAGCATTTTGCAGAGTTCCTTCCTGAGTACAATAATCTCCGGGAACTCAAGGATCACTATTCAAGAGGCGGACTTGGCGACGTTAAGGTTAAGAAGTTCCTCAACAATGTTCTTCAGACTGAGCTCGAGCCCATTCGCAACAGGAGAAAAGAATTCCAGAAGGATATCCCTTATGTTTATGATGTTCTCAGAAAGGGCAGTGAGGTTGCAAAAGAGACTGCTGCCAAGACTCTTGAGGACGTAAAGAGCGCAATGAGAATCAATTATTTTGATGATAAAGAACTTATTGCAATGCAATCTGCAAAGTATGAGGAGATTGGTGACTGATGAAAAATATCCTGTTTATTGCATCTGAAGGAGTACCTTTTATCAAGACCGGTGGACTTGCCGATGTTGTTGGCTCTTTGCCCAAAAATATCGACAGGCGATACTTTGATGTTCGCGTTATTTTACCGCTCTATAAGTGTATAAGCCAGCAGATGAAGGATAGGATGGAATATGTTTCCAACTTCTATATGGATTTCCATTGGAAGAATGAGTATGTGGGCATATTCAGGTCAGAAGTTGATGGGATAAAATATTATTTTGTCGACAATGAGTTTTATTTTAACGGAATGAAACCTTACAGTGACGACACTGTTTTTGAGATTGAGAAGTATGCTTTCTTTTCGAAGGCTGCGCTCTCAATCCTTCCGGTCATTGATTTCAGACCGGATATTATTCATTGCCATGACTGGCAGACGGGGCTTGTTCCCGTATATCTTAAAGAGAGATTCCAGGGAAGTGAATTTTACAGAGGAATCAAGGCTATCATGACTATCCATAATCTTAAGTTCCAGGGTAAATGGGACATTAAGACGGTTCGTGATATCACGGGACTTCCCGATTACTATTTTACTCCCGACAAACTGGGACTCTTTAAAGATGCCGATCTTCTTAAGGGCGGTATTGTATATTCCGATGCGATCACAACGGTTAGTAATGCCTATGCTGAAGAAATCAAGACCGAGTTCTACGGAGAAAGTCTCGACGGGCTTTTAAGGGCGCGCGCAGGCGATCTTCGCGGTATTGTAAACGGAATAGATTATGATGAATTCAATCCCGAGACCGATGAATTTATTCCATACAGATATAATTCGATAAATTTCCGTAAAGAGAAGTACAAGAATAAGAAAGAGCTTCAAAAAGAGCTCGGACTTAAGGTGGATGAGAAGTGCATGATGATCGGTATTGTTTCAAGACTTACCGACCAGAAGGGCTTTGATCTTATTAACTGTGTTCTCGATGAACTTTGTCAGGATGCGGTTGAGCTTGTTGTTCTCGGAACGGGAGATGAGCAGTACGAGAATTCATTCCGTCATTTTGACTGGAAGTATGATGACAAGGTTTCTGCAAATATTTACTATTCGGAGCCGATGTCTCACAAGATATATGCGGCTTGTGACGCGTTCCTTATGCCGTCGCTTTTTGAGCCTTGCGGACTTTCGCAGCTCATGGCTCTCAGATACGGAACTATTCCCATTGTAAGACAGACAGGCGGACTTATTGATACGGTTGAGCCTTACAATAAGTTTGAAGGCACGGGAACGGGATTTGGTTTCCTTAATTACAATGCTCATGAGATGCTTGCCACGATACGTGAGGCTGAGAGTGTTTTCTATGACGGAAAGCGCGAGTGGAATAAGATGATAGACCGCGCGATGGCCGTTGATTTCTCATGGAAGGTTTCGGCAGAAAAATATCAGGAGATGTACGATTGGCTAAGGCCATAATATTTAGTTATGAGTGAAGATTCAAAGAAGAGTTTGTTAAAACAAGCCGGTATACTTGCGATTGCAGGTGTTATATCGAGAATAATCGGATTTATTTATAATATTCCTCTTGCGAATATAATCGGTGATGAGGGTAACGGTTATTATGGTACTGCCTATCAGGCATATACCATTGTTCTTATGATATCTGCTTTTAGTATCCCGTCGGCTATATCAAAGATCATTGCGGGCAAGTTGGCGCTTAATGAATATAAAAGTGCACACAGGATATTTAAGTGTGCACTTTATTATGTTGCAATAGTTGGTGGAGTAGGAAGCTTGCTTTTGTTTTTGGGAGCAAATGTGTTTGCCGATGATGCCGGTTCTGCGATGGTTCTTAGGTTCTTTGCACCTACGGTTTTCCTTTTTGGGTTCCTTGGTGTTCTGAGAGGTTATTTCCAGGCACGCAGAACGATGGTTCCGACTTCCGTATCACAGCTTCTTGAGCAGATACTTAATGCTATCGTAAGTGTTGGAGGCGCTATTGTTCTTACTAAAATTGCAGGAAATGCCGATCCGAGTAAAAGAGCTGTTTATGGAGCGGTTGGTAGCTCACTTGGTACGGGAACCGGAGTGCTGACTGCGCTTATATTCATGATCATTGTTTACTTATCGAACAAGAAGTCAATCTATGAGAAGATTGAGAGTGATAAAGGCTCGGAGATGACTAATGCAGATGCATTTAAGCTTATAATCACCGTTGTCACACCTTTTATTCTAAGTACTTGTATATATAATCTTTCGGGATTTCTTAATTCAACAATATTTAGTCGTGTGCTTTCAGATGTACGTGGAATGGCACATAAAGGAGATTTCGGAATAAAGTTCTATTACGGAATCTTTATCAGAAAAGCGATGGTTATAACAAATATTCCGATTGCCTTTTCAGCTGCCGCCGCATCAGCGATGATTCCTGAGATATCTACCGCTTTTGCAAAAGGGGATAAAAAAGGTGCTGAAGAAACCATAGCTGGAGTTATGAGAGTAATGATGATGATTGCGATTCCATGTGCAGTGGGACTTTTTGCACTTGCAAATCCGATCATGTGGGCAATGTTCCCGCAGAAGATGTCTGTTGATATTGCTACATTTTATCTTGCACTTCTTGCGGTAACAGTAATTTTCTATTGTGTTTCTACAGTGTCCAATGCTGTGCTTCAGGGAACCGGAAGACTTAAGGCGCCTGTTGTAAATGCTGCAGTAGCCCTTGTTGTTCAGGCTGTTTTGCTTGTTGCACTTCTTGTATTTACAGATATGACCGGCGAGGCACTTTGCATCGTAACGATAGTATATTCGCTTCTTATGTGTGTGCTTAATAATATCTCAATCAGGAAGTATATGGATACAAAGGTAGATGTGAAAAAGACTTATGTCTTGCCATTTATTGCGGCTGCAGTGATGGGAGTCGTGGCTTACGGCGTTTACAAGGGAATGTATATGCTTATTGCACCTGCGACAGCATCTGTTAATATCCGTATTCCTTACTTTGCATCAATAGGTGTTGCTGTAGTGATCGCGATATTTGTTTACTTTGCGGTGCTCATCAAAATCGGAGGCGCAGCAAGAGAGGATATACTCAAGTTCCCTAAGGGAAGAAGTCTTGTCAGAGCGCTTGAGAAGATTAAATTATTATAAAAGAGAAATGTCAGAGTCGTTCTATAAATGAATAACTCTGACATTTTTATTAAATGTAAAACAATGTGTTGCAAAAGTAATACATCATGCTATTATTATATTAGTAGGAGGTGATGATGATGTCAGCGACCTTGGTAAAAGATACAAATTTTAATATGCGAATGAATAAACAAAAGAAGACAAGCCTTGAGGAATTATATGGGAATCTTGGTATGACTCTGGCAGAGGCGGTTAATATATTCTTTGAAAAGTCTTTAATGGAAGGTGGAATTCCTTTCGATGTGAAAATTTCAAAATATAATGAGGATACTATTTCTGCTATGAAAGAGGCAAAGGATATAATGTCCGGAAAGGTTGAAGCAAAGGCTTATAGTTCTGCAAAAGAACTGTTTGATGAGCTTGATGCAGAATGAGAGAAATTAAGTACGAATTAAAATATACTACCAAGTTTAAGAAAGACTATAAGCTTGCAAAAAAGCGTGGCTTGAATATAAGATTGCTTGAGAACGTTATTGATGAGCTGCTTCAGGGATATTCACTTGATGCAAAATACTTGGATCATCCGCTACATGGAGATTATGAAGGCTTCAATGAATGCCATATACAACCTGATTGGCTTTTGATTTACGGAAGAGATGATAATAACCTTGTTTTAACAGCTGTTAGAACAGGGACACATACAGATTTGTTTAAGAAGTATTAATCCTTATGACGTTCACGGAATGGCATAAGGATTATTTGTTAGAAAGTTGCTGCCCCAAAACAGGGGAAAGGATTAGAAAAGATTATAATAACGATAGCAACAATAATAGCATGGGAACTTGTAATAGCTTCTTTGCTGGGAGCGTATGTTTGGAATACTAAGAAATGATAGAGGGTTAGAACTAATATTGTTGCGTCTGTTTTCATGGCTTTTGATTTTGGCAGGTATAATAAAGATTTTTTTTAAGTAGAATAATCGAGAATAGGACAGAAATAAATGGCTGAGAAGTTTGCAGTAATAGACACGGAAACAAACTGGAAAAATGTTGTTATGTCGGTAGGCATAGTAATAGCGGAAGAAGGGCAATTTGTAGCTCTGGATAACAAATATATCATTATCGAGGAAGCTGCCAAAGTCGGAGGGATGTACTCATATGCGCTTAATATCAAAGGGAAGACTCCGCAGCTTACAGATCGCAAGGGCGCTGTAAAAGAGATTAAGGATTACCTTGATTCTTTTGGGATTAAATCAATATTTGCATATAACGCATCGTTTGATGCAAGGGTACTTCCGGAACTTCATGACTATAACTGGCATGATATATTAAAGCTCGCAGCCTATAAGCAGCACAATCCCAAGATACCTGCGGATGCAATATGCTGTTCGACAGGACGATTAAAGAGCGGCTACAGAGTTGAGAATATCCTTCACATGTTTGGCGAGGACGGATATACGGAGTTTCACAATGCACTGACGGATGCGGTTGATGAACTTCGCATTATGCGTTATTTGAAGTATGGGATAGGGGACTACCCGGTATTGTAATTTAAATGAAATTACAGAAATCCGCACCGGTTGCAAATTTTTATTATTTTATCGAAAAATGAAAACATATGGGAAAGACGGAGAATAAATACAATGGCAACGATAATAAAAACCAAGAGAATTTCAATCAACGATACCGGCAGGAATCTGGTGCTGTCAAAAGAAGCGGAGCAAGCAATAAACGACCACTGGAAAAAACTTTTGGAAGTGCATCCGTGGCTTTTTAACGGACCTGTTTATTCGACGGTGAAAATGGAAAATAATGACGGAGAAGTGAGTCTTGAATGTGAGCTTTCCGATTATGCAAATTATCAGTGCGGTCAGGTGAACGACCTTGGACACTATGCTTGCAAAAATACGTATGCAGGGGGAATCCTGAAATCTACAGACGGCAAGTTTTTTGTTTCACTAAACGGAACCGGATCGGAGAACAAAGGGAAAATTCAGTTTATCGGAGGTGTTATCGATCCCGACGACAGGGATGATAGCGGAAACTTAGATCCGGTGAAGGCTGCTTTAAGAGAGTTTGAAGAGGAAGCTGGAAGTGCCATCAGGGACAGCATCGTTTCTACCGGTGATACGTATCTTATTACCGATGAAAAGAAATATGGCATTCAGACAGTTTTTTGCTCAAGCATGGATTCAGAAAAGATTCTGTCAGCATTTGATGCGTTTAAGAACAGTTCCGACAATACCGAGATAGCACGTATCATTTCTTTTGGAAAAGATAATATATATGAGCTTAAAGAGTATTCGGACAGGCAAGATATCGGAGTTATCGATCTGTTGACGACTCTTATCGGAAAAGAAAATTAAAAGGTAAACTTGGCTTTTTAATGTGTATTGGGAGGTATGAAATGGTTTTGACAAATGAAGAATTAAAAGTAATCTATTTTGGGACATATGAATTTGAGGAGACGGATGATGGGTATCTTCAAGCTTTTCAGTATTCCAAAAAGCAGATTGAATATTTTAAAGGTGCGTTAGAAATGTGGTATGAGCGCTGTACTGCATCAACGGCCAAAACTCTTGAGTTTAGAACGTCTGCAAACAAGTTGTCATTTGATTACAAGATCATATGGAAGGGATCCCCGGATTCTTTTGAAATCATGGTTGACGGACTTGTGAGCGGAATTAAGTATGTAAAAGACATTATGGATGTCGGAACGATTGAATGGGAACTTCCCGAAGGTGAAAAGAATGTTGTTATCTACCTTCCTGCCGACGCCACCGTTCTTATAAAGAACTTTGCGATTGACGCCAAGATAGTGCCCGCTGTTAAAGGTGAGAAAGTCTTATGGCTCGGAGATTCAATCACTCAGGGTTACGGTCCGCTCAGATCGTCAAATACTTATGTCAGTGTCGCTAACAGGATTTTAAATTATGATATTATAAACCAAGGAATCGGTGGCTATGTTTATGATAAGAATTCACTCATGAAGATGGAAGGATACAATCCCGACAAAATTATCGTTGCGCTCGGAACAAATCAATATGGCGACGACGATATGAGCGTGGTGGAAGAGTACTACGAGACTTTGATAGGGATTTATGGAAAAGAGATACCTATCCTTTGCATAACACCTCTTTGGAGAGGCGATTCAGTCGACGGACTTCCGGTTCTTATGGATTTTTGCGAGAAAGTCAGAAATATAGCAGGACAGCACAAAAACGTAAAGATTGTTGACGGAATGAAAATGATACCTCATTTCCCTGAATATTTCCTTGATAATCTTCATCCCAATTGTCTTGGATGTGAGATATACGGAAGGAATCTTGTAGATGAGATAAAAAGAATCGGCTTTTAAAAATAAATATAAGATTGAAGGAGTAAATTGATCGTGAAAGAAGCTTATTTTGCAGGTGGATGCTTTTGGTGTGTCACACCTATTTATAAAATGTACGGAGTTGATGAGGTTGTTTGCGGATATGCCGGAGGAGATGAGGAGAATCCGACATATGAGCAGGTAAAACACCAGGAGACAGGGCACAGAGAGACTATAAAGCTTGTGTATGATCCGGAAAAGGTATCTTACGATAAGCTTCTTGATATCTATTTTGCCAACGTGGATCCGTTTGACGCGGAAGGGCAGTTTATCGACAAAGGCTTTTCCTACACGCTTGCTATTTTCTATATGTCTGACGATGAGAAAAAGACAGCTCTTGAAAAAATCGAGAAAATAGCGAAAGACTCGGGAAAGAAGGTTCAGGTAGCGGTTTTGCCGTTCAAGAATTTCTATGAGGCGGAAGAATACCATCAGGATTATTATCTCAAGAATCCTGATGCATTTGAAAAAGAGCTGATTGAGTCCGGAAGAAAAAAGAATTCTTAAAGGGATAAAAGCGATGATAAGAAAATAAGTATTGAAGCAGGTTGCCGGGATACTTATTTTGGAGTAATAATAGGGAGCTGTGAAAAAGATGGGAGATCTTTTTTGCAGCTTTTTTGATACGGGGAAATAATTGTTGAAGAAAAATGAAATTGTGATATTATTATAATAAGTTTTATAAAATGCAATTGTGCAAAATCATTTATAAAAAGCAATGCTAGTTGTAAGTGGTAGCAAGAGGTAGTATTTATGAAGGAATTTGATATTCAGGAATATATGACGCACGGAGTCGAAAGGGTGGTTTCGGATGCGATAAAAGCCACGCTTAAGAATCCGAAAGAAAGTGCCTATATGGCGAAATTTGCCATGGCATCAAGATCTGCGTCAAAGAAGAGAGCACGACTGGAAGCGGAAGGCGAGCATATACCTCCGTTTCTCATTGCAAGTATAACAAGCAGCTGTAACCTTCACTGTGCGGGCTGCTATTCAAGATGTAACAATGCTACGGAAGATACTGAGCCTGTTAGGCAGCTTTCAGATGATGATTGGCTTAAGGTTTTTGATGAAGCCGACGATCTCGGAGTCAGCTTTATTCTTCTTGCAGGCGGAGAACCGCTTCTTAGAAAAGGAGTGATAGAAGCAGCGGGAAAGAAGCAGAATATACTGTTTCCGATTTTTACTAACGGAACATATATGGCTGATAAGTATTTTGACATGTTTGATAAAAACAGGAATCTCATTCCGATTATGAGTATCGAGGGCGAGAAGGATGCTACCGACAAAAGGCGCGGCGACGGAGTCTATGACAAGCTCATTTCAAATATGGATGAGCTCAATGATCGCGGGCTTATTTACGGCGCTTCGGTGACTGTGACGACAGAAAATCTTAAGGATGTATCTTCTGAGAGCTTTATCGGTAAGCTGTCTGATAAGGGATGCAAAGCTGTGATCTTTGTTGAGTTTGTTCCCGTTACGGATGATTCGGCACATCTGGCGCCCGGAGATGAGGAAAGAGAATATCTGAAAAAAGAGATTATGAGATTAAGGCAGGAACATCCGGAGATGGTATTTGTTTCTTTCCCGGGAGACGAGAAGAGTTCAGGCGGATGTATTGCGGCCGGAAGAGGATTCTTCCACATCAACTCTCACGGCGGAGCTGAGCCTTGCCCGTTTTCACCATATTCCGATATAAATGTAAAAGAAACTTCTTTGAGGGAAGCCATGAATTCAAGACTATTCATAGCGCTTCAGAATGAAGGCGTGCTTAATGACGATCATTCCGGCGGATGCGTTTTGTATGAGAAGAGGAATGAAGTGGAAACAATACTTGGAAGAGCATAAAGTTTAAAATTAAATCAAGGGGACGGTTCTTTTGACTTATTAGTCATAAGTCAAAAGAACCGTCCCCTTGACTTCCCTCCCTTGATTTTTTAATCACTTATAAGTTTAAGAGCGGATATATCCGGTGAGATCGAAAGCGAATAGTTGGTGTAATAAACTACGAAGCCGGGTTTTGAGCCGTTCGGTTTTTTCACATCTTTGCGCTTTAAGTAGTCAATCTCGACCTTCTCCTGCATTTTTCCCTTTGAATAGTAGGCTGCAAGGGCAGCAGCTTCTTCAAATGCCCTGTCGGGAACTTCTTTGCCCTTTGTGATGAGGACAACGTGAGATCCCGGTATTTTCTTTGCGTGGAACCACCAGTCGCCGCCGTTTGCGGTTTTGAAGGTAAGCTCATCATTCTGAATATTGTTTTTTCCGACATAAATATCAAAGCCGTCGCTTGACTGATAGTGGAAGGGCTTGCTTGTTATCTTTTCTTTACGGCCGCTCTTTCCAAAGCCTGATTTGATGTAGCCGCTTTCGTGAAGCTCCTGCCTTATCTGCGCAAGGTCGGCTTCTTTTTCGGCAATCTCAAGGGCGCTTTCTATTGATTCGAGCTGCTCGATAGCTTCTTTTGATTCTTTCAGCTGTTCTTCCAAAGCTTCGGCTGTTCTCTTAAGTTTCGTATATTTGTCAAAATACTTCTTGGCATTCTGGTTCGGAGTCAGAGTAGGATCTAGAGTGATTGTTATGTCTTTTCCCGTGTTATAATCGTTGACCGTGATCTTATCGGCACCGGGCTCTGCACTGTAGCCGTAGACTGTAAGGAGCTCGCCGTATACTCTGTATTTGTCCTTTTTGTCACAGTCGAGCATTTGCTTTGTCTGAAGATCGTACTTACGGACGTTTCTTTCAAGCGCGGTCTGAACGATTTTTCTGAGGTCGACGGACTTTTGCCTTATTCTTGTAACAACATTTTTCTCTGCATAATATTTGCTTATTAGCTCTGAGATGCTGTTTTGCGGCGCTGCCGAAAAGCCGGGGGCATCCTTGTACATGGTAAGAGGGATGGAAGAGTACTCTTTCGGTGAGTTTCCTTCATAAATGATCTCCGGCGTGAATTCGCCGTTTTTTACCATGTCGACGATCTCTGAAAAGGCTCTGTAAAGAGCTATGGATTCGGAAGTGTCAAGCGCGATGGCGGACTTATCCGAGTCGATGCCGGCTCTTTTGCATATCTCCTGAGAAATAATGGGTGAAAGACCTGTGTAGCCTTGATAAATAGCCTTAAACACGGGAACACCTTTACTCAGTACAATCGCAGAGAACTCATCTGCGCTTGTCTCAAGAGGATTAACCTTGTCCTGAGAGGGAACAAAGTATTCGCGTCCGGGAAGAACTTCTCTGACTGAACTTACCGATGCGGGAATGTGTTTGATGCTGTCAATGATCACATTTTCTTCGTCGGTAAAAATGATATTGCTGTATTTGCCCATAATCTCAATGAGAAGAACCTTGTGCCTTAAGTCGCCCATTTCATCAAGGTGCTCAATCTCAAAGCGAATGATTCTCTCAAGGCCCGGCTGAGTGACCGAGATAATGCGGCCGTTCTGGATGTGCTTTCTAAGGAGCATGCAGAAATTCGGCGCAGTCATCGGCGAAGGCTTTGTCTCATCCGTCATGTAAATAAGCGGGAGAGAAGCATCGGCGGACATTATCATCTTAGCCTGCTTTATTCCGTATTTGTCCGTGTTCTCGTAGGAGAGCTTAACTGTTATAAGAAGCTCGTCGCTCTCAGTCTGTGCAATCTTGTAGACTCTTCCTCCGGTCAGAAGATCGCTCATATCTTTAGTTATATTTGCTATGGTTATACCGTCAAATGCCATTTTTTACTCCAAATGTAAACGTCAATAATATATTGTATAGTCTACTAGCCGCGAGAGGGTCTGTCAAAATAGTTTTAATCCGTTAAAAAATAGAAATAGCAAGACATTTTTCGCCACATATGATGTATATTACAAAGAGTGTGTCGTATATAATTACTTCATAAGAAAGAGTGATACAAAAAAATGAAAAAGCGGAGGATGCTATGAATCAATCACTTAAACCCAAAATGAAAACAATATTATTTGCTGCTCTTTTAATTGTGCTTATGCTTGCAATTCAGGTTATTGCCGGCGTTTTTGCAGGTGTTGCCGTTTCACTCGGTACGGTATTGACGGGGAATAATTTAGGATATGAGAGTCTGATTCCGTTATCTGTACTGTTATCTCAGATGGCGTGTCTTATTATATTTGGAATATGGTATTATGCTAAGTATGTAAAAAAAGATAAAAATGAAGGTGTGTATGAATCCGGATTAAAGAAGATTTCAAACTTCAAAGATCTTGCTTTTATCATTGCACTTTCGGTTGCAGGATTCTTTTTTGCGAATATAGTATCTCAGATTGAAGTGGCTGTTATGCCGGAAGCAGGCAAAGAGTTTGAATCTATGATGGAGAGTGTTCTTGGCAACGGAAGTATAATTGGGGTTATCTCGGCTGCTCTGATTGCACCTATATCTGAGGAAATTGTGTTCAGGGGACTTCTTGTGAGGAATGCGAAGAAGGTATTCGGACTTATAGGATGCATGGTTCTGAGCGGTATTGCATTCGGTATTGTGCATCTTAATCCCATACAGAGTATTTACGCGATTCCGCTGGGAATGCTGCTTGCTTATCTTGCATATATGTATAACTCGATAATTCCTGCAATATTGCTACACATGATCAATAATTCGCTTTCTGTGTTCTTTCCCATGATCTATCACGGAGAATTCAGTTATATTATTTACATTCTATTGTGCGTTGTATTTATAGCATTTGCGGTAGTTATAAAGAAGTTTTTATTTAAAAAAGAATTGGTTGTATCATAAAGGGAAGGGGAAATTGGGATATGGAAAAAAAGAGAATCTATAAAAGTAATGACAGAAAAGTCTGTGGCGTTTGCGGAGGACTCGCTGAGTTCTTTGGCATTGATCCGACAATAGTTCGCCTTGTTTATGCGATACTTGCATTTACATACGGAAGCGGACTTCTGATCTACATTATTGCAGCGATCATAATGGATGACAGACCGGATTATATAAGTAGATGATGATATAAAAAGCAGAGGCTGTTCACCGGGTAACAACGGTGAACAGCCTTTTGTATAATCAACGTTTCCCTAAAGAAAATGAAAGAGAATATTGCATTTTTTGTACTTGATATTGTAAACGCTTACATAATGTGTTATAACAATATTCGAGGTTAATTTTGTATGATTTGAAATGTAAGAAGTTACATTTTATGGAGGTTACAAAAAATGGAATTATTAAATTATGATGTTTTGGCAAAATCGGGTTACACAGGATTTGTACAGAAGGACGCGCAGGTGAAGGTTCTTCAGTTTGGTGAAGGCAATTTCCTTCGCGCTTTTGTTGATTATTTTTTTGATATAAGTAATGAAAAAGCCGGATTTGACGGCAAGGTTGCGCTGGTGCAGCCGATAGCACAGGGGCTTACAAAGCTTATCAACAATCAGGAAGGTCTTTACACTCTTTATCTCAGAGGAAGCGAGAACGGAGAGAAGGTTGACCTTAAAAGAGTTATTTCCGCTGTTGATTGTTGTCTTAATCCCTATGAGAAAACTGATTTTGACAAGATGATGGAGATCGCAACAAGCGATTCACTCGATATTATCGTTTCGAATACGACAGAGGCGGGAATTGCCTACGATCCGTCATGTAAATTTGATGATGTTCCGGCAAGCAGTTTCCCCGGAAAGCTCACACAGGTTCTTTATGCAAGATACAAGGCAGGCAAGAAAGGTGTTGTCGTTCTTTCCTGCGAACTTATAGACAATAACGGAAAAGAGCTACTTAAGTGCGTTGACAGCTATATTGAGCAGTGGGAGCTTGGCGATGAATTCAAAGCTTGGGTTAACAATGACAATATTTTTTGCTCAACCCTTGTAGACAGAATTGTTCCGGGACGTATCCGCGATGAAAAAGAAATTCAGAAGCTTGAAGCTGAAAACGGATACCACGATGAGCTCATTGATGTCGGTGAGATTTTTGGCGTATGGATAATTGAAGGCCCCAAAGAACTTGAAGACAGACTTCCGTTTAAGAAAGCTGGTGTCAATGTCCATGTTGTTCCGGATGTAATGCCATACAAGCATCGTAAGGTCCGTATTCTCAACGGCGCACATACAGGATTTGTGCTCGGTGCATATCTTGCAGGTCAGAATATTGTAAGAGATTGTATGCAGAATGAAAATATCGCAGGTTTCATGAATAAGATGCTTAACGATGAAGTTATTCCTACGCTTGTAGACCACCTTGATAAGAACGATCTTGATGAGTTTGCAAGTGCGGTAAAGGATCGTTTCAACAATCCTTTCGTAAATCATGAGCTTATGTCGATATCACTTAACTCAACAAGCAAGTGGAAGGCAAGAAACATGCCGTCATTCCTTCAATATATTGAAAAGAACGGTAAGCTTCCGGTTTGCCTTACAATGTCACTTGCTGCATATATTGCTTTTTATTCCAATGATATTTCCGAGCTTACGGACGCAGGTCTGATCTGTAAGAGACCCGCGGGAAACACATATACCGTAAGTGATGACAGATGGGCGCTTGAGTTCTACTACGAGCATAGAAATGATTCTGAGGAGGAGCTTGTTAGAGCAGTCCTTGGAAATAAGAAGATGTGGGACCGCGACCTTAATGATATAGCAGGTCTTACAGATGCGGTTGTAAAAGACCTTAAGAAGATCCGTACAGAAGGCGCGGAAGCGGCGTATGCCGGCTGTCTTTGATCTTCTTAACGATTAAATTAGCTTATTATCTATTTTTGTTTATGACATAGTTCCTATTGGTGCAAAGACTTACAAAATTCCATTGTAAACAAATGGAGTGGAGGTAAGTCTTTTGTGCTGTAAAAATGGACGGTTTGCGGCTATGTTTGCATTGACCTTAATTTTAGGTTATATTATAATAACTTGTGTATTATTATGCCCAAAAATAAGGGGGATTTACAGATGGTCTGCAGTATGACTGGTTTTGGCAGAAGTGAAGTCACAGAAGGTCAACGCAAGTACATTGTTGAGCTTAAATCTGTTAATAATCGTTATCTTGATATAAATATCAAGATGCCTAAGAAATTCAATGCATTTGAGTCTGCAATTCGTTCAGAACTAAAAGGCTATATGAAACGCGGCAAAGTAGATGTGTTTGTCAGCTATGAGGATTTTTCGGAATCTGAGTCTAAGGTTAAGTATAACAAAGCCATCGCACAGGAATATTACGATGCTTTGCAGGAAATGATAAAAGATTTTAATCTTGACGATGAGATCCGACTTCCTTTATTATCCAAGTTTCCGGAAGTCTTTACTATGGAAGAAGAGGAACTTGATGAGGAAGAGGTCTGGACAGGGCTTAAGAAAGCTCTGAATGAAGCGGGCAAACAGTTCATGGAATCAAGAGCCAAGGAAGGAGAATTCCTTTGTGCCGATCTCAAGGCGAAACTTGATGAGATGCTTGAAAATGTAGAGTATATCACCGAACGTTCACCTGAGATAATTAAAGAGTATAAGGCCAAGCTCAGAGAGAAGATTCAGGATCTTATGGAAGACAAGCAGATTGATGAGAATCGTCTCGCCATGGAAGTTACTATATTTGCTGATAAAGTGTGTGTGGATGAGGAACTTACAAGACTCAGAAGCCATATAGAAGCGACTTCGGATGCACTCGGAAACGGTGATGATAAGGACGGAATCGGCAGAAAGCTTGATTTCCTTGCACAGGAAATGAACAGAGAAGCCAATACCATCCTTTCCAAATCAACTGATCTTAAGATCTCCGACAGGGGAATCTCACTTAAGACCAATATAGAAAAAGTAAGGGAGCAGATTCAGAACATTGAGTAAACTCATTCATATTGGATTTGGCAATATTGTCAACGCCGACAAGATTATCAGTATAGTCAGTCCTGAGGCGGCTCCGATAAAGAGAATGGTCCAAAAGGCCAAAGAACAGGGGACAGGTGTTGATGCGACACAAGGCCGCAAGACCAAGGCTGTTTTAGTCATGGAAAACGGTATGCTTGTGTTATCAGCTCTTTTGCCTGAAACAATCAGTGCAAGGGCACAATCAGAGAGTGAGAATATTACAGATGAATCGTAAAGGTATTATAATAGTTGTCTCGGGCTTTTCAGGCGCGGGCAAGGGCACAGTTATGAAGGCGCTTACGGCAAAATACGATCAGTATGCTCTGTCGGTATCCGCCACGACAAGAACTCCGAGATCGGGTGAAGTCAACGGTAGAGAGTATTTTTTTGTAACTACCGAAGAATTCGAGAAGATGATCGAAGAGGATGGACTTATCGAACATGCAAAGTATGTAAACCACTACTACGGAACTCCCAGAAAGTATGTGGAAGATAAGCTTGCAAACGGGATTGATGTTATCCTTGAGATAGAGATCCAGGGAGCACTTCAGATTAAAGAACAATATAAGGACGCAGTTCTTTTGTTTATCACTCCTCCGTCTGCCGATGAGCTTGAGAAGAGGCTTCGCGGAAGAGGAACCGAAACGGACGAAGTTATTAGAAAGCGTCTCGGAAGGGCAAAAGAGGAATCGGTCGGAATAGAGAAATACGACTATATTGTTGTCAATGATAAACTTGATGAGTGTGTTGAGAATGTGCACAGGATAATAAGTGCAGCTCATTGCAGTCCCGACAGGAATATTGAGTTTATAGACGACATAAGGAAACAGCTTGAAAAATATTAAGGAAATGCTTTGACCGGCGTTTTCGCTAATTTTATCAAATAAGTGTTATTTGCGGAAATCCGCAGGAAAGGAACAACATGATACATCCTTCATATGTAGATCTGATGAAAGTAGTAAATAAGGGAGTTGAAGAGGGAGAAGAGCCTGTAATCAGCTCAAGATATTCTGTAGTTATGGCTACAGCAAAGAGAGCAAGACAGATTATCGCAGGTGACGAGCCTATGGTAAAGGTTAAGGACAAGCAGAAGCCTCTTTCAATCGCAGTTGAGGAAATGAATCAGGATACTCTTAGAATTCTTACAGACGAAGAAAAAGATAAGCTTGAAAATGCCGACGTAGCTGAGGAAGTTGAGAGTACAGAAGAAAACTGATATGAAGATATTGTTTGTATCGCTTGGATGCGACAAAAATAGAGTTGATACCGAGGTTATGCTTGGTATGCTGCATAGCCGTGGGTACGACTTTACAGATGATGAATCGGAAGCAGAAGCAGCAGTTGTAAACACCTGCTGCTTTATAAATGATGCTAAGCAGGAGAGTATTGATGCGATACTCGAACTTGCCGAACTTAGGAAGAGTGGACAGCTTAAGGCACTTATCGTTACGGGCTGTCTTGCACAGAGATACAAGGATGAGATTCAGGATGAGATTCCCGAAGTTGATGAAATCCTTGGTGTAACATCCTCTGATAAGATCATAGAAGCTATTGATGAGACTTTAGCCCGAAACACAATTTTTTCTCACAAGAACTATTTTGATGATATCAATAAAAAGCCTGTGGGAGGCAACGATAGAATTATTACTACAGGCGGTCTTTTTAATTATCTTAAGATTGCAGAGGGGTGTGATAAACATTGCACCTATTGCATAATACCCAAAGTTAGAGGAAATTACAGAAGTGTTCCGATGGAGCAGCTTTTGGATGAAGCCAGAAAGCTTGCTAAACAAGGTATTTCTGAACTTTTGATAGTTGCTCAGGAAACCACTTTGTACGGAACGGATCTCTACGGAGAGAAGAAGCTCCCTGAACTCTTGCATAAACTGTGCGAGATTGAGGGCTTTAAGTGGATAAGGGTTTTGTATTGCTATCCTGAAGAGATCACAGATGAACTTATTCAAACTATAAAGAATGAGCCTAAGATATGTAATTATCTTGATATACCCATTCAGTCGGGATCTGACAGGATCCTTAAAAAGATGGGACGTAGGACGAACAATTCCGAGATCAGAGAGCTTATCGGTAAGCTTAGAAAAGAGATTCCGGATATTTGTATTAGAACTACGCTTATAAGCGGATTCCCGGGGGAGACCGCAAAAGATCACAATGAGACTATGGCTCTTGTAAGAGATCTTAGATTTGACAGATTGGGCGTATTTACATATTCGCAGGAAGAAGATACACCTGCTGCGACTATGCCCGACCAGGTTTCTGAAAGAGTTAAGACTACAAGAAGAAATAAGCTTATGAAGCTTCAGCAGGAAATTGCTTTTGAAGCTGCAAACGATATGGTCGGAAGAGATGTTGATGCCGTTATAGAGGGAAGAATTACAGATTCCGATGATGATGACGGATTGTCTTACGTGGCGCGTACATATAAGGATGCTCCGGATATTGACGGCTATCTTTTTGTGACCGGAGTTCAGAGAGAACTTATGACCGGTGATTATATAAAGGTACATATAACGGGCTCTAATGAATACGACTTGATTGGGGAGGAAATAATATGAATTTACCGAACAAATTGACAGTATGCAGAGTGATATTGATTCCTTTTTTTGTATTTTTTCTTTTGTTTGATCCTGCGAGCGTTTCATTTAAATGGATCGCGCTTGGAATATTTGTAATTGCAAGTCTTACCGATATGCTTGACGGTAAGATCGCGAGAAAATATAACCTTATCACTGATTTTGGTAAGTTTATGGATCCTTTGGCAGACAAACTTCTTGTTTGCAGTGCGATGATAGGACTTATAGAACTTGGAAGAATTCCTTCATGGATAGTTATCGTCATCATCGCAAGAGAATTCGTTATAAGCGGATTCAGACTTATAGCTTCCGATAACGGAAGGGTAATTGCCGCAAGCTATTGGGGCAAATTTAAGACAACGTTTCAAATGATTATGGTAATCCTGATGATCGCAGATATACAGAATAATGTTTTTTATATGCTTACTCAGGTAATCATGTGGATAGCACTTGCGCTCACCATCATTTCTCTTGTGGATTACCTTGTAAAAAATAAGGATGTAATGAATGGAAGTAAATAATAACAACGAAGAAATAAAGATTAGATATGACGAGTCAGGTCTTGATGAGAAGATAATCCGTGCTGTTTCAGAGATGGGTTTTGAATATATGTCACCTATCCAGAAGGCGGCAATTCCCGTAATGATGGAAGGTAAAGATATTATAGGACAGGCGCAGACGGGAACCGGTAAAACTGCTGCGTTTGGTATTCCTCTTCTTGAGAAGGTAGATCCTTCAAATAAGCATTTACAGGCAGTTGTACTTTGTCCTACCAGAGAGCTTGCAATGCAGGCTGCAGATGATATAAGAGATTTTGCAAAATATATGCATGGCATTAAAGTCCTTGCTGTTTACGGAGGACAGGATATATCAAGGCAGATAAGAGCACTTTCTGCCGGCGTTCAGATTGTTGTGGGAACTCCCGGACGAGTTATGGACCACATGAGAAGACATACCATGAAGATGAAGGATGTCAGAGTCCTTGTTCTTGATGAAGCGGATGAAATGCTTGATATGGGCTTTAGGGATGATATTGAGACTATCCTTGAAGGAATGCCTGAGGAAAGACAGACAGCTCTTTTTTCAGCGACAATGCCCGAGCCTATCTTGCAGATAACAAGAAAGTATCAGAAAGATGCTGAATATATTAAGATGACACCTAAGGAGATAACGGTTGCTGCGATTGAGCAGACTTACTACAGAATTCCTCAGAGAATGAAAGAGGAAGTTCTTGTAAGACTCCTTGATTATTATAATCCCGGAAGAACGCTTATTTTCTGTAACACAAAGAGAATGGTTGATGAACTTTCGGAGAAGTTAAAGGGCAAGGGATTTCTTGCTGACGGTCTTCACGGAGATCTTTCACAGAATCAGAGAGATACCGTTATGAAGCTCTTTAGAAATAATAAGATCAATATTCTTATTGCTACCGATGTTGCAGCAAGAGGAATTGATGTAAGCGGCGTTGAGGCTGTATTTAACTTTGATATTCCGGAAGATATTGAGTATTACGTTCACAGAATCGGAAGAACGGGCCGTGCCGGAAGAAGCGGTAAATCATTTACGCTTGTCGGCGGCAGAGAAATGTACAAGCTCCGTGAGATCGAGAGAATCTGTCATACCAAGATTGAGGAAAGAAGAGTTCCTTCCGCCAAAGAGATAACAAGAGTAAAATCTCAGAAGGTATTTGGCGAAGTTATTGATATAATCGAAAACGGCGATATTGCTTCAACTCTTGAGTTTGTAAATCAGAAGATTGAAGAGGGTGAATATACCGCAGAGCAGCTTGCTGCAGGATTTATGAAGCTCAAGATGGGTGCCGATATCGAGGATCTTGTTCTCTTTGAGAAAGACCGTGATTACGGAGACCGCAGGCGCAGAGGCGGCAGAGATTTCAGATATGACGAGAGAACCGGAAAGAGGGACAGAAGAAGAGGACCCAACGGTGGAAGAAGAGCTTCCGATATGAAAAAGGGTGCGTTTGAAGGAAGACGTGCTACCGACGGCAAGAGAGGTTCATCTTCGGGAAGAAGAAAGTTTGAAGACAGAAGAGGAAGTGATAATCGCAGATCTTCTTACAAAAATGCGGATCTCCCCGAAAGAGAGAATACTTCTCCCAAACCCAGAAGAGAGCGTTCTTCAAACAAGTCTTATCAGGACGGAGCATCTGTATTTGAGAATGTAGGAAGACTCAATATAAAGGATGAGAGATCCACAAAAGCATGGTATATGGGCGAAGATAAGGATACGATGAACGTATCAAAATCCGAGCGAAAAAATATCAAAGCAGAGAATAAAAAGAGAAGTATTGATTATCTTCAGGATGTCGACGATCTTGTAATGGAGAGCTTTGGAAAGCGCAAAAAGTAAAGATTATGGCTGAGCGTAAGGGAGGCAGAACAGTGAAAGACAGAAAAACTCTGATCAGCAAGACCTTAAGAGCAAAGATATTTAATATGGTCAGTGTCGGTGTGATAGACGAACCGATCAACAGATTCTATGACTTTTTAAGTATTGCGGCACTTGTTCTAAATCTCTTTTCAGCTTTTGCGATTACCTATAAATACATGGAGGAGCATTACAAAGCGCTCCTTCTTGGAATTGAGGCTGTAACGACATTTTTCTTTGCGGTTGATTATGTTTTGAGACTTCTTTCCGCTAATGAGCTTTATCCCAAGGATAAAGAATCTGTGGCTGTAAGGAAGTATATTTTATCTTTCACGGGTATTGTTGACCTTGTGTCATTTCTGCCCTATTATTTTTCTGTATTTTTCCCGGTGTTCTTTCCGGCCGGAACGGCTGTATTCAGACTCTTTAGAGTTGCCAGAATACTGAGGCTGTTCAGAATAAATTCCTATTACGATCAATTGAATGTAATAACAGAAGTTATAAGCAGGAAGAAGCAGCAACTCATGGCTTCCGTGTTTATAATACTTATACTTATGATGGCTGCAAGTCTGTGTATGTACAGTGTTGAGCATGAAGCCTAAGCTCCCGTGAATTTATACCAAGGATTCGGTATAAACTCATCTGACTAATCATCGCAAAGCCTTGTGCTTACTGGCTTTGCAACTACAAAATATTGTATCAAAAGTGCCCAGTTTGCTTGCGATTCCTCTTTATCCTTGGTATAATTATACCAAGGAGGTAATTACCATGGAACTGAAAATCAATGAGCCTTGGATCACCAGCAAAGTCAGATGTCAGAACGGTTACGCTTATATCGACAAGCCTTTTTGGAACGCTGAAAAACAGTGCGCTGACCATAAGCGAGAATACATCGGTAAGTATGATGGCAAAGTCTTTACTCCAAACAAGACATATC
>NZ_FMUR01000018.1 GCF_900101605.1 Butyrivibrio hungatei | reverse complement strand
TTCTCTTGCTGCCACATCACGAAGAAGTTTTGAAAAGCTCTGTCCGTAGAAAATATTGTCTCCAAGAACAAGTGCAACAGAGTCGCTGCCGATAAAGTCCGCACCGATGATAAATGCATCGGCAAGCCCCCTTGGCTGATCCTGAACAGCATAGCTGAAATTCATTCCAAGCTGCTCACCTGTTCCAAAAAGATCCTCAAATATAGGAAGGTCTCTCGGAGTTGAAATTATAAGTACATCTCTTATACCTGCAAGCATAAGAGTTGAAAGCGGATAGTAGATCATCGGCTTGTCATATACCGGCATTATCTGCTTTGAAATAGCTCTGGTAAGCGGATAAAGTCTTGTTCCCGAACCACCCGCTAAAATTATACCTTTCATTATATTCCTCCGTATTTATCTAAAATAATCGGCTCTGATCAATTATCGCCAATTATCTCTTGTCATACATCTTTGCGTAATACTTTTCGTAATCGCCGCTTGTTACATGCTCCATCCAGTCATTGTGATCAAAGTACCATTTAATGGTCTTTCTGATACCTTCTTTGAACATGGTTTCAGGCTCCCATCCGATTTCCTTTTTGATCTTATCGGGAGCGATGGCATATCTTCTGTCATGTCCCTTTCTGTCTGTTACATACTTAATAAGATCGTAGCTGAGCTTAGCCTTTCTGGGATCGCTGTCATCAAGCTCTTCTCTGAGAACATCGATGATTGTCTTAACGATCTCGATATTCTGCTTCTCATTGTGTCCGCCGACATTGTATGTCTCAAAGAGCTTGCCCTTCTCCTGTACCATGTCGATTGCCTTAGCATGATCCTCAACAAAGAGCCAGTCACGAACATTCTTACCGTCTCCGTATACGGGAAGATTCTTACCTGCGAGTGCATTGCTGATCACAAGAGGAATAAGCTTCTCAGGGAACTGATAAGGTCCGTAGTTATTTGAACAGTTAGTGATATTTGCAGGGAACTTATATGTATCCATATAAGCCTTTACGAGCATATCCGAACTTGCCTTACTTGCTGAATAAGGGCTGTGCGGATCGTATAGAGTTGTCTCATAGAAATAAGCATTCGGATCGTCATCGAGCGAACCGTAAACTTCATCGGTTGAAACATGAAGGAATTTCTTACCCTCTTTGAATGTTCCGTCAGGAAGTTCCCAAGCCTTTTTAGCTGCGTTAAGCATAGTTGCTGTTCCGAGAACGTTAGTCTCAACGAAGATCTCGGGATTTACAATAGATCTGTCAACGTGGCTTTCTGCCGCGAAATGAACAACTCTGTCTATTTCATTCTCTTCAAAGATCTTATTGATGGCGTCTCTGTCGCAAATATTTGCTTTGACAAAAGTATAATTGTCACGCTCCTCAACATCCTTAAGATTCTCAAGATTTCCGGCATATGTAAGCGCATCAACATTTATGATGCGAATGTCGTCACCGTATTTTTTGAACATATAGTGAATATAGTTTGAGCCGATAAATCCTGCCCCTCCTGTTACAAGATAAGTTTTCATTATTTCTCCTAAATACTCATCACAGGCTTTCTAATAATATCAATTATCAGATACCATTCTCAGCACAATACTCTTTAAAACTTGCATTTACCTTATCCTTATCAGATAAAATAAAATCATTTTCTGTCATTCCTTCCGGAATAGGCCATTCAACACCAATATCCGGATCATTGAACATCAAGCCTCCCTCATCATTGGGATGATAAAAATCAGTTACTTTGTAGCAAAACTCAGCATACTCACTCACAACTAAGAATCCATGTGCAAATCCTTTTGGAATAAGGAACTGCTTTTTGTTCTCAGCAGAAAGAAGTATACCATAATGCTTTCCAAATGTTGCTGAACCCTTTCTCAGATCAACTGCTACATCATATACTTCTCCCGAAATTACGCGAACCAACTTATCCTGTGGATAATTCTTTTGAAAATGCAACCCGCGTAGTACTCCTTTTTTACTGGCAGATTGATTATCCTGAACAAAATCATAATGAAGGCCTTCTGCTTCCATATCGTTTAAATTGTATGTCTCCATAAAATATCCACGTTCGTCTCCAAATACCGATGGAGTAATAACGCATAAACCTTCAATTCCATTAACATTCTTCTCAACAGTTATTTTTCCCATATCTATTCTCTCTTCTCAATTATTATATATAGCCATTCTATAAGTATCTTCATATGATCCATCCGGTCCGGCTATCTCATCATTAAGCCTGGTCTCAACCTCAAATCCAGCCGTTTCCAGTAATGCCTTTTCTTCCGGATATTTAGCAAAAACATACGAATAAACCTTATGCATTCCCAACTCATTAAATGCAATCTCTAATAGCTGCTTGGCCGCAATTGCCTGCCCTTCTGTACTCCACTCTTCATCATCGCTTGTGAAAATACATAGCTGGCATCTTTTATTCGCCTTATCTATATCCTTTAGATAAACTGTTGCAATTGGATAAACAACAACACCTGTTGTTTCCTCTATTCTTTCAACAATATACTGCTTATATTTTCCAGTCTCAATATACTCCTTATAAAACTTTAGATGGGATTCTACAGTAATCTGATTTCTATTAAAACAATGTTTCAAAACTTCAGGTGAATTTCTCCACTTAACAATAAGATTTGCATCATCTTCCGTTATTGGTCTTAAATAAATCTTCATAGGCTCTCCTTCTCTTACCTAATATTTCAACAAAATCAATAATCCAAATATAAATGTCCCTTATGAATTTTTGAAAATAATTTTTTCTTATTTCTGTACTCCCATACTCCAACCTTTACACTATCTTTTTTATACTTAAACCTTATATCAACATAAATCTTGCGATTTCGCATATTAAAAAAAGTGTTGCAAGGAATGCGTGTCCACATATTCCATTCAATATTTTCTAAATTCTCTCTAAAATCAGTAATAGTATTTCTTCTATCATCCTTGATTATAATATCTACTATACCACTTACTGGTCCATCAACAGTTTTTGCAAAACACATTTTTATATACTTCAGCTCATCAACATATATATATTCAGAATATCTTTTACGATGTATCCCTCCGGTAAAATACATGTTATCAGCTATATGTTTATCATGAATTAACCATCTTCTATTTTCATTTAATACTTCTTCATCTGCCAAATATTTCTCACTAGTTTTACTAGCACAATTCTCATATATTGCATCCAGTAATCTATCAGCATAACTATAAATTGAATAATTTTTCTGTATATCTTCATATGCTTTTTCTGCCAGCTGAATTCGTAACTTACTGTTAAGCACAAGCTCATCCATCGCATCAAACCATTCATCAACAGTATCTCTAACTAAGAGACCATTATAGTGATCTTCTACACATTTATTATATGTACTAATATCACTATAAATAGCAGGAATTCTCATCGAAGAATATTCACGATATTTATTATTAGTTTTGCTATTGTTAAACTCAGAATCTTTTAGAGGCGCTAAAGCAAAATCCCAATGGCGAGACACAAAAAACTTTCTAAAACTCATATAGTCGTTTATAAATTCAAAATGTTCAACATTAGAATACGAATCCAATTCTTTTGGTATGTAACCAATGAATTCAACCTTGATCTTATCACCATACTTCTCAATAATTTTAACTATTGCTCTTGTCACATTAGTAAAATCACCATCACGTCCCAATGTTCCCATGAACCCAAAAGTAATACACCCTTTTTCATTATCAGAATTAAAATTACTATCTAAAATTTGATATGTTGGCAATAATCTTATATTTGGCGTAATCTTCCTACCAAGTTCATAGATTGTACGATTATTTACAATTGTGCAATCTGCTTTAGAAAACATCCTTTCATACAAATCATTTTTTACAGAAACATGATCAATTATCCCATCTCCAGAAAACTTAATTGCATCATAATTATCATCAATGTACCATATCCATTTTTTTCCAAACTTATGTGCCACATCAATCAGACTCTGAACCTCTTCATGATAGTACCTGACGCAAAATACTACATCTGATTCATAAATATCTTTTTCACTTACATTAGCCAATCCTGTATATTTTGGAACAACCTTTCCATCCTTTTTTAACAATTCCAATGGCAATTCTGCCGCAATAGCGAAAGTTGCTTGAGCCGCTTCAGGATATATTACTAAAACACGCACCTTCATGTTACTTGTTCTATCACACAGAATTTTAATCATATCTGCTAACATCATAGTATTATGATTTTCACCACTAAAAAACTGGATAAAATCATTATAATTTTTTAACGAAAAAAATTCCTCAACCCTTCTTCTGGCATTCATGCCCATAATTTTAAGTTTTTCTCTATCATTAAACAATTCTATTATTTTTTCGGCAATTATATTTTCAGTATCACAGATAAAACCTGATACATTATCTTCTACAATTATTTTCCCTCCATCAGTCGGAGTAACTATACATGGCAATCCAGTTGCCATAGCCTCCATTACAGACAAAGGTAAAGTTTCCGTTATAGAAATATTGGCATATAAATCTGCTTCCTTCAACACAATGCTAGGTGTCTCCAAATATTCATTTAGAAACACTTTATCAACTAACCCATTTTTTTCAACAAAGCTCTTAAGTTCTCTATAATAATCAGCTTCAGCCGGACCATAACAGCAATATCTAATATTATTATATACATTAGGCGCCTTTTCTCTGATTAATAATATCGCTCTAAGCATCAACTCAATATTTTTGTTTGCATTGTAATGTCCCAATGTAAGTATATTAAAAGTATCATTCTTACCAATATCATAGTTTTCTACATACTCATCTAAATCTATACCATTTTGCACATAGGCAACATTATCTATAATTTCTTCCATCTGCCTTGCTAAAGTTGATGAACAGCATATTATTTTCTCCGAACCTATACTCATAATTTTATACAGAGCTTTTTTTTCTTCTAATGAAAGATTAGTATAAATATTATCTACATATTTAGCATGCATCCAAAAAAAATGCGGTATACCACATAATGAACTTGCAAAAAATCCATCCCAAGATGTTGTCGTATTAGATAATACATAATCAATTTTTTCATATTTGATAATATCTACTATTCTATGTATGACTTCATTTCTTCTATAGAGTTTATTTTTTATTTCAGCCATCGAAACGCTTGGATAAAACCACCACTCTAAAGGAAGTTCATATACATTTACATTGTATTCTCTGAATTTTTCTATTAAAAAAGCACCTGGTGGTAAAATCACAGTTATATCAAGTTTTTTGTTCAATTCTTTAACAAAATGCAATAAACATATATCCACACCCGCTGAACCGCTCGTAGGTGATAGTACTAAAACTTTTTTCATGAAAATCCCTCCACCTTCGTTATCAATTAATAAACACCAACAAACTTTCGATGCCTCTTATATATTCTAAAATCAGCACTAAACGTTCTATCTATTCATACTTTTATTAAGATATTCATTTGTAACAAATTCTGGGCTTCCAGAAAGCATTATCTTTCCTTGCTGCATCCATATACATTTATTACACATTGATAAAGCCGATTGCATATTATGTGTTACAAAAACCATTATCTTAGAAGTATTAATCATCTTCTGCAATCTTTTATTTGCTTTATCCAAAAAAGCCGCATCTCCCGCAGCAATTATCTCATCTAACAGCAAAATATCTGGTTCAATAGCTGTGGAGACTGAAAAAGCTAATCTGACAAACATACCCGACGAATAATACTTTACCGGCATATTAAGATAATTACCAAGTTCTGAGAATTCGGCAATTTCGTCCATTTTACTCTTAATTTCTTGAGGGCTTAATCCAAGCATCAAACCACGAAGATAGATATTGTTCCAACCACTCTGTTCCATTTCGAAGCCTGTAGCAAGCTCAAACATGCTTGAAATATTCCCCACAACTTTCATCGTTCCGCTTGATGGAGGATATATTCCCGAAATAACTTTAAGCAATGTACTTTTTCCTGCTCCATTATGACCAATGATTGCCAACCTGTCTCCGTCTTTTAGTGACAGACTTAAATTATCAATAGCATGTACCTTTCCGTCGCTATAATCACTAAACTTATTACTTCCAGGAATAATTACATCCTTAATCCTTTTTTGGTGCCAAACATTAAATACTAAATCTATATTTTCCAGTTCTATATAACTCATCGAACTCAACTCCTATAACTTCATGGCAATACCATGATTATTTTTCATAGTCACTACTGCACTTATCAAAAAGAATACTGTCACACAAGCAAAAACTTCGAAATAATATGTAACCGACTCTGTTCCCATACCTAAAGCAGCACTTCTAACGACATTGATTATGTGATAAAAAGGATTCAATTTATATACTAACGAATACCCCTTCTCATCTAGCATTGTAGGCAAATAAATAATCGGTGTCGCATAAAAAACGCCCTGAAGAATCAGACTCTGCAGCGGTTGGAAATCCCTAACATTCACTGTTATAGCACTGGAAAAATTAGCCAATCCAACACCTGCCAACAATATAATGATTAATCCAGGTATTATTGCCAACATACATAATGAAAAATTCTGGGGCTGTAAAAATAGATATACAATAAAAAAAGCTCCCATAGCATATAGTAAATTAATAAACGCTACCAACACTGTCCTAATTGGAAAAATCTGTGGACTTACTTGTGTTTGTTTCAAATACCCTTCAGCACTTATATATGAATTAGTTCCTCCGTCGGCGCTACTCGTAACAAAAAGCCACGGATTTAATCCCGAAAAAAGAATAGGCATAAATTCAATCGGGCTCACCCCATAAATAATCGAATAAACCGCACCAATTATAAATGAAAGCCCTAGCGGCGTTATTATCTGCCAAGCAACCCCCAATATAGAACGATTATATTTCATCTGAAGATCCTGTCTTACTAAACTGATCAATACATACCTATCTTTCCATATTCCTTTGAAATACTCTTTTAAACATCTCATACTTTTCACAATTCAATCCTTACTTTTGTTATATTATCCTTTATTTCTTCATCTTTGTATCCCGCATCCCTAAACGCTTTCAAACTAGGAATATTTGAAGAATAAATACTGGCATATAGGCTCTTTAATCCCAATTCATTTTTGGCAACTTCACTTACCAACTCAATACTTTGAGCTCCATAATACTTTCCAGAAGCAATTTCTTTATCAATAATTATTCTACCAACCTCAGCTTCACCTTTTTTGGTATTAACACCATATATGCTAACGCCACCAATAAATGCATCGGTCGCCTTTTCATATATAGAAAACATCAGCTGAGAATCATCACATAAATATTTTTCAAACCACTTGCGTTGCATTTCTTTCGTTATCGTGATTGATGTAAAAAAGAAAGGTGCATTGTCTTTTCTGTTTCTAAGTAAACGATACTGCTCACTTTCTTCGTCAGTCATTGGTTTAATACGTATTTTATCATTTTCTGCCACAAAATTATGATTCATAATCTATAACCTCTCAACCTACGCCAAATAGTTTTTGCAATTCCAAGCCAAACATTATCTTTATATCTAACTCTTCTATTTGGTGCAAAATAGCTTTCAAATTCCGGAATAATTTCCGTTATCTCTTTAGCAATATCATTATCAATAAATTCTTCTTTTAACTGTTTTTGCGCATTATCAATGACTGACGCGCATAACGCTTTGTCTTCAATGAGTTTCTCAATCATATTGGCCCACTCATCCGAAGAATTGCCAGTCAGAAGACCATTTATTCCATCATTTACAATTAATCTATATGGTGTTACATCAGAATATATTCCTGAAACACCTAATTTAGTATATTCAAGCCATTTATTATATAACTTACAATTCCCGAATTCTGTATCCAATATAACTCCAAGTCCTATATTTGCATTTAGCTCTGCAACTCTTTTTCGATATTTATCACCATCATTAGTCCATGGTATATAATCAATTGGAAATTTACACTCTTTCAAAGAATCCGTATCAAGCCCTGCAAAAACAGCTTTAAAATGTTGATTTTTCTCATATAGTTTATTCAGAGCAGGGACGATCAACTCTTGTAACACATCACGATGAGCCGGAGAACCGGCGTACAAAATAGTCACTTCATCTGAATAATCTGATGGCGGATATACTTCCTTTATCTCTTCGTATAGTTTTGAAACAACGCATCTGATTTCATTATTGTACTCTTTGTATCTTTCACCAAGTAGTGGATTTGATACCCATAATACATCACAATTTGCAAGACAATCGATTAGTGCCTTTCCATAATCATTGCCTTTATTATATGCATACAGATCATCATCAAGGTATAATACGCAGAATCTCTCTGCCTGTTTTGCAGCTTTAGCTATACTCGCCATATACGGGTCTGCACCACGAGAAAACACGATGACATCAGATTTTATAATATCCTTTCTTGCCACCATGCAACTGTCCTTTATTACAACACAGGAATTGCTTCTTTCTGCAACCTTAGCAAGCGCACTACTTATAATTGGCGTTGTACTTGTTACGCCTGTATAAACCAATAAAATATTACTTTTTTTATCTTTTACTTTTTCATGATACTTTACAAATTTATTTGCATACTTTCTAGCGTAATTAATAACAAAATGCGGACAAAATCTCACTTTTGTACATTTTTCTTTTTCTTGCAATAAAAACAGTTCCGGCAACTTTTCTTCAATTGATTTCATTAAAGTAACAATATTAAATCTTTGCTCGCAACACTCTTGTGCCTTTTTTACCATGTTGTAGCATTCTTGTTCATGAATAATCGCATATTCTATTCCGGACGCCCACGCTTCTACTGTATTGTCCACCATTATGCCATTTTCTTTATCAATCACTATAGATTTATACGGGAAATCATTCGTATATATACCAACGGTCCCCAACAGACTATACTCAACAAATTTATTATAGTATTTGCAACGATAGAACTCAGTTTGTTCAATTGGTGCTACACCTATATCAAATGATTGGTCTAAAATAAACTTGTAATAATCATCATAACTATCAAACCAAGGATAGCATTTTAATTCTGCGTTACACTTTTCTATTTTTTCAGCCCTAAATCCTACACATGTCAGGATTATATTCTCATATTTTGATGCAAGTTTATTTACTGCCGGAATAATAAAAGAATTTAACTGCGCGTAATGATTACTGCTACCAGTATATAAGATATTAACTTTTTCTCCACGAACAGAAACAGGCCTTCTTCTGCTGATATCAATAGTAACATCTGTATTTACGCATCTTCCATTTTTTACATATTTACAATAGTGATCCGTCAACACGTTTCCGGATCCCCATAATACATCACACTTACTAAGTATTTTCTTTAAATACATGCAGTTGCGCTTATACATCGCAACTGTGAATATTTTTCTTAATTTGCTAGAGTAAACATGTGGAAGATGTAGGAGGTCATCATCCAAATATACTATTATTTCCTTTCCGGCCTGTTTTGAAGCTTTAATAATCCCATAAGAACTAATTTCAAATGGTCTTATCGCAAGAATTACATCAGCATTCTCAATATGCTTTTTTCTTACATCAATAACCTGCTTTTCTGTTATATCTACAACACCATTCTTACTAAACTCATATATAATCTTTAGTACAAGCTCAACGGAAGGTATTCTTGCTGAATAAACAATAAGTATTTTCTTCATTCTCTTATTCTGATTAACTCCTATACTTTCTACCCTGTCGTACTTATTAGATGTTTATAACCTATAAGCGCCTTAACCTATAGCTTTTACAGAAAAAACAGCGCCGGGAATGTCTTTTTCATCAAAATAGCATTCATGCCAATATCTCATGAACATTCCTTTTCTCCAGTTATTAAGGTCTACTTCCATACCATAAAGATAATTATCTATAGCCGCTTCAACGGAATTAAATCCATAGTGGGCTCTTACACATTCTGTCGATGAAAATCTTGTGTTGATTTCAAAAGGAATAGCCTTTCCATTCACCAATCTCATTTGCACATTTATTGCGCCTTCCGGTTTTAATGCATCAGCTACCATTTTTGTAACTCTTATAACCTCTGCATTATCATCTATCTTTCCATAATAAGACATTCCGTATTCAAGATTTCTGATCATAGGTATAACACCTACAACTTTTCCATCTTTATCGCAAAATGCTTCGGCAGTATACTCTATATCACTATTCAGAAACTCCTGTAAGATAATATTCTCTGAATCAGTGAATTTCTTTTCGAACAGTTCTTCCTCGGACGAAATTTTAAATATATTTCTAGAAGCTGATGCTATTCTTGGCTTCATAAAAATAGGAAATCCGCCAACTTTATCTATCAATTTCTTATAATCATCAAATAATGCAGTTTCCGGGAAAGGTAATCCATTTTCTTTAAATGCTTTATAAGTTTTATATTTATCTGTACCAAGATCGACAATTTCCGGTCTGGAAAGAAAAACAATTGCACCTGTTTCTTTCTTTATTCTTTCAGCACCATATGACAGAGCGTATATTTCATGCTCTGTACCGGAAAAAATGCCATCAATTGCAAATTTTTTACATATCTTTATTATTTCATCAATATAACTCGGATCTTTTGCTATTGGAACGATATGTCTTCCAACCACTCTTTCTGACAAAAAGAATCCTGCTCCAAGTTGTTCTGAATTTGTCACATGAATATATACTTCACTTCCATATTTAGACATAAGCAGAGCTTTCATTACACTCTGCCCCATAGTACTGCCTGCACCTGTAACTAATATATTAAGCCTCATTTGTACTCCTCTACGCATCTGCGTAATCCTTCTTTAACAGTTATATTGGCTTTATATCCGGTATTACTTATTTTAAAGGGGTTTAATACTATTCTGGAATCATCCTCCGAATCCAGCTCAAATTTCTCAACTGACGACTTGCCTTCACTCAGCTCAATTCCTATATTTACTAACTCTTTTACACTGGTTCCTACACCGGTGGAAAGATTATATACACCATTAAGTTCATTGATTGAAGCATGAATGAGGCCTTCAGCTACGTCATCTATATAAATATAATCTCTAATTCGTTTTCCTTCACCATAAAGCTTTATTACATCGTGCTGTGCAACAGCCCTTACTAAGGCTTTTATTAGATTTCCATATTTCTGTCCTGGACCATAAACATCAGCTATTCTCAAAATCGAAAAACTTATATCTGTTTTTTTTAGCATATCTGTTATAAGAAGCTCTCCAACATATTTTGATAATCCATAAATATTTTCTTCTGCAGGAATACAAAGCGCTTCTTCATCGATATTCTTGTCATGCAACTCACCATAAACATTATTTCCAGAAGCAAATGTTATGTTTCTTACACTAGTTCCACTAAGTGCCTGTAAAAGTTTGTATAAGCCCACAATATTTGAGTCAAACAACTCCTTTTCATCAGAACTATTTGCCCTTGCAGCCAAGTGAATAATATTTGTAATGGAATTCTCAATCAAAAACTTTCTCATTGACTCTATGTTGTCCATTTGAAAACATTCTCGTGTTCCACTGCAATAACCAATTTTCTTTTCTTCAAGTAATTCGCATACTCTTTTTCCTATGAAACCATTCGCACCAGTTACCAATATTTTCATAAATAGACTTTCTCCACTTTTCTCTTATCAGATAATTTGCGTTGTCAGCTCCACATCCATTTATTCTCACCTTCAAATATGCCTTCAAATAATTATATCTGTGACGTTCTATCCTTACATCAAGATATTGCCCATCAAATCTGCATATTGCCAGTGAAAGCTTTGTGCTTGCATCTCTTGACTGCCCAATACTTCCCGGATTAATACAGCAACGCTGTTTTTCACAATCAATTCGAAATTTTGTTGTTCGCGTTATTAACTTGTCTGTGATTTCTTCACCGATTATAACAACTCGAGGTCTATGGGTATGCCCATAAAACGAAATGATATTAGACAGCTTATCGAATGCTGCAATAATATCATCTAAATCATTTAAGTATTTCCAATTGCATAAAGAATTATTGGGAGTCGCATGATAAAAACCCATTTTTTCATTAACATAATCAAACGGCAATTCCTTCAGCTTTTCAAATATTTCAGACGGAATAACTTCCTTTGTCCACTCATAAGACTCATTGCATAAACAACTCTTTTTTTGCGAAGGTTCAATAATCATTGCCTCATGATTACCCATTAAAAAAACAGAACTAATATCTTGAAGCATTGTAAAGCATTTAACCGGATCAGCTCCATATCCCAATGCATCCCCAAGAAAAACAATATTACTAATACCCTTTTTCTTGAGAATCTTTAATACTTTCTCCAATGCTTCAAGATTACCGTGAACATCAGATAATACCGCAAATGTTTTATCTTGCAAGTTCATAATTTTTATTTCTCAAGAAATTTGATTACTTCGTCACAAATATAGTCAACATCGCTACGGCTAAGATATAAGTTAAGAGGCAATGACAATGTATGCTCGCTGACATATTCTGCATGAGGACATGTTCCCTTGCCATATGAATACATCTTATAATCTGTATTTGCCACATAATGAACTCCGGGAGAAATTCCTGCCTGATTAAGTGCAACAATAAGTGCATCTCTGTCATCAACAAGAATCTGGAATAAGTGACATGAACTCTCACATCCATCTTCTATTCTTGTAAACTTAATCTTATCAGCATATGGTGCAAGGCGATCTCTGTACCATCCGCAAATTGTTCTGCGATATGCGTTATCTCTGTCAACATATTTGAGCTGAACAAGACCGATGGAAGCCATTACTGAGTTTCCGTGTCCCTTCTCTCCTACATACTCAACATCGTATCTCCACTTATAATTACCCATATTCTGAGTACGTGCATAAGTATCCTTATTGATTCCAAGCCAAGCTTTCTTACGAACAATTTCATCAAGTTTTCCATCCTTGAAGCAAATCATTCCGCTATCTGCAGTAGGAAGGTTCTTTACCGCCTGGAATGAATAAACAACAACGTCTGCTTCCTTGCCGGGAATCTTGCCGTTCAATCTTGTTCCTGTCATATGTGCAGCATCAAGAATGAACTTTAGATTGTGCTCTTTACAAATCTCAACAATCTCATTGTAATTACCTACATTTCCGCCAAGACCAACATACATGATTGCTCTTGTCTTATCTGTAATGCGTTCTCTTACAGACTTAGGATCAAGACACATTGTATCATCAATATCAGCAAATACTGCCTTCATATTTGACTTAGCAATTGCATGGTTAGTAGAAATGAAAGTGATTGGTGTTGAAATAATCTCATCACCATCAGACCAACCATACTCTTCTTTTAAGATATCTACTGCCATATACAAGCCCATGGTAGAAGAATTCAAATAATGAGCATAAGGAAGTCCTGTATACTGTTTCCATGCCTCTTCGAACTTTACTGTCTTAAATCCCATTCCTGTCCAGCCAACCTCGAGACACTCCCTAATCTCATTAAGACATTCTTCTACTTCATATTTAGCCTTGAACAATTGAATATCCATGTTTTTTCTCCTTTATCCTTGAATATTATCTAAAAATGTTTACATACATCTTTATAAGCAATTTTATTTTTCTTTTTTTCTTCATGTACCAGAATAACGCAACTAAGAATCGTCGCTTATATTCCTCTCCTCTTACACCAAATAATCTCAGATAATAATTTGACTCATTATTAGGATATTCTTTGTCAATCCACTTTATAAGTCTTTCATAATATCCGTATACATCTTCAAGATTATTCCCTTTGGCGCAAAACATAACCTCGTGAACTATTGTCTTTATATAGAAGTATTCCAAACATGTATTATCAACATGCTTTAAAGGAAATAAGCTGTTTTGTAATGCATAAAAAAGAGGTAATATGCTATTATTGTCATCTATTTTTTTGTGTTCTGTCCTACTAAAAGATTCATTATTCGAAAGCCATCGGTATCCCACATAATCAGATACATATACTATATTCGCATGATTATATGCATTGAAAACAAAATAAATATCCTCGCCTTTATTTACAGGCAAAAATCGAATATTGTTCTCAGTAATAAGACTTTTCTTATAAATCTTTCCCCACGGAGCAACAATCCTATATGGAGACCACTTGGATTTCTTCAGTCCAACAGTCCTCTTGGTCTGCCCCTTCGGAGTCACCAACTCATATCCTGACACTACCACATCTGCCACATGAGCATTAGCCTCATTGTATAGTTTCTCAAAGTAATCAGATTTTATATAATCATCTTGATCAATAAACGCAATATACTCTCCGGTGGCATGTTCCGTCCCCGTATTTCGTGCATACGCATTTCCCTGTCTGTCTTCAGTCAAAAAAACAATTCTTCTTTTTGAACTCCAACAACTAATAAACTCTTCAATAATCAATGGGGATTCATCGGTTGATTTGTTATCAACAACTATGATTTCAAGTCCGTCTATAGTCTGGTTTGCAATACTGTCCAAACATTTTCTCAGGTACTTTTCACCGTTATAAACCGGGACAATCACACTTATTCTGAACACTCTGATCCCCCAACATTATATCTATTGCATAATAAAAAGTTACAACGTTGATATTTTATAACTATTATATGTTTTTTACAACCTTTAGCACACCCAGACTTTTTATTATTCACATAGCATTCTAAATCAATTCATTTATACAATACCTTTAAGTACATGAGTCTTATAAATATATTACGACAATAACTCTACCCATTTCTCACATACTTTTTCAATACTTAGTTCATCTCGGATTTTGCGTGAGTTACGGCTAAACTTTAGCATAAGTTCTCCATCACTTGCAAGTTCAATCATCTTATCCGCCAGCATATCAGCATTTCCTACTTCTGTAAGAAAACCGCTCTCACCGGCTTTTATGCTCTGTCTGGCGCCTCCGGCAGGACAATCCGTACATATTGTAGGAACACCTATTGCCAATGCCTCAAGCATCGAATTAGATATTCCCTCATAATTAGATGATGACACATACATAGCAGCTTCTTTCATCCTATCATGTATGTCGGAAACAAATCCCGGCATTTCAACACTCCCGACAAGGCCAAGTTCCTCAATCTGATTACTAAGCTTTTCTCTTAATTCTCCTTCTCCGTATATTACAAGTTTGTATCCCTCTACCTTCTGAGAGAACTTATAAAATGCGTTTATAAGAAGCTCGAAATTCTTTTGATCCGATAATCTTCCCACAGCTACGATTGTTTTATTGTGTCCAATCTCATTCCAATCCGGCAGATCTGCACTTACGGGATTACCGATAATTCTCCCCTTATCCCTAATCTTCTTATCAAAATAGTCTCTTTCATCTTCGGTCTGAAAAACTATTGTATCCGCACCGGATAACACAAATCTTCTAAGATGCTTTGATACGCCTGTTGAAAACTCATTAGCTGGATCGTTTCTGATAGAATATACCTTGTAAAACGGCTGTTTTCCCTTAAACAGAATATTCTCCATAGTCATAAAAGATATCAGACAATCCGGCGCAAATCTAACCACTTCGTCATGAAATATCTTGCTTCTAAGATATGCACGTCTTATCTTATTTCCTTCATTGCAACCGCAATAAATATATTTCACACTTTTATCAAGTTCATATCCCTTTTTATCATCTAGAAGTGCCGCAAAAGCAACCTCATATCCTCTTGTGGCAAAATAATTTGCAAGAAGAACCGCCACACGCTCCGCACCGCCACCGGAAAGACTCGTTGCCGCAACAACAATCCTCTTATTTTTCACTTTTCTGCTCCATTTCAATTTTATAGAAATCCTTCATGGTTATGCCTTTGTAATTCATTTTTTGAACAAACTTAAACATATCCTCAATACCTTTGTACAAAGCCTCAATATCATTACTGTCTTTAAAATACGGACTTCCTCCGGGCATCAACTCCGCAGAATGAATCATAAACAATAATACTTCTTCATTTTTGTTTTTTTCCAGCATCTTGCGGATACCTAAATATGAGCCGGTTTCAAAAAATCTAAGCCACTGATCTCTTCCCAAGATCCAACGCTTAATCTCGCGCAAAGAATCCAAAAAGCCTGTCATCCTGCTTGCATCCAGATATCTTATATGACGTATGGTTACAGGTATCTCCAATAATCCATACTCAGTCACATAAGGCTTCTCATTATATTCACTGTAATTTGTCCCACCAAGTCCGGTACTTCCCAAATTCTTTTCCCAGCTTACATGAGGAGTTACGGAACAATCAATTTTATAACCATACTGCTTAAGGAGCTTAAAGTATCTGTCATCCATTGCCCATCTTCCGCTACGATGAGATACAGGCTTTGTTCCAAATTTCTCCTCAATAAGATCTGTCATGGTTATAATCTTTTGTTCCATAACTTCATACGGATATTCTATAAGGTAATCCCTTTGGTCTGTTTTCTTCTCAAGCGGATACTCAGGCGGTGTAAACCATGCATGAAGATGCATGCCAATCTCACACAACCCTTTATCCTGCTTAGGTTTCATATAATCAACATACTTATCATCGCAGACCATCTCATAATTAGAAAGCCAAACAGGTTTATATCCGTATTTTTCGCACAATTCCTGAAAACGCGGGATATACTCCACATTTTGCGTTGATACTTCTTTTGAAGGGTCCCACTGGTTATCTCCTTCAGTATCTACCGATATCAAAAAATACTTATCCTTCATAATTCTTCCAATACTTTAAATACAGATCTTTTAATTGTTTATTTGTATTCTCCAGATCATAGTCACTCTCTGTGAGTAAAGGTTTTACCTTATCATGACCGTTAAGAAGAGCATCGGCCCATTCAACAGGCGTTGCTCCTTTTTTCATTTTGATAACCTTATCGGTTATCACACTTTCATCCGGAACCCCTGATGATATGATGCAATCTGTTCCACATATCTGAGCTTCTACCAATGTCAAAGGAGATGCCTCGGAATGAGAAGTCATAAGCAGTGCATCAGCAGCACAATATACATCGCATACGTTGCTTATCTGTCCAACAAAGAGAACTTTGTCACCTATTCCGTATTGAACAGCTCTTCTCTTATATATTTCCTGATCCCCCGCTCCCGCAATAATAAGCTTAGAATCTTTTCTCTTCTTGCACACTTCAGCAAATACATCGATCATAAGCTCATAATTCTTAACAGGGTCAAGGCGACCTACTCCGGCAAGTACAAGATCATCGGCGTTAAGTTTAAGCCTTTTTCGCGCTTCGCTTTTGCTGACAATACCGTCTCTTATCTTCCGGAAATCAAATCCATTATGCAAAATCTCATATTTATCGATCTTATAGTGATCACATGCATCAGTCGCCTGTTTTTGGTTCAGACATATGGGAATGACTCCCTGCTTATGAAAGGCATGTTTTATCAATTCAAGCTCCGTTCCTGTATACCTGTACGGGTTGGAATGAAGTGTATCAAACCTTATCGGCACTTTACATATCTGCATCGGAAGTGCTGTTGTAGTAAGAAGCTGCGAGATATGAACATGCACAATATCAGGCTTTTCTTCCTTTATTACTTTAATCCATGTTCTCAATTCCACTAATTTATTAAACGGATAACGTATTACAGGAATTCTGATAATACTCCTTGGATAATTAAGATATCTCACCTTAAGATTCTCTTTGCGAATTATCTCATCATATTTTGAGTTAGTGCTTGGTCCGTTAAAACATATAAGCTTAAAATCAATATCGGGATCATTTTGAAAAAAGCGAAGATTATTGACAAGAACCTGCTGTGCTCCTCCATTTCCCATACTCCATATGAATGCAAGAACTTTAATTTTTCTTTTTAGCTCACTTTTAATCAAACGTGTTCTCCCGTAACTTGTTTTGCCTATAGCCTATATATAAATACATTACTAAAGGAATATTATATCTGATACAAAAAAGAAGAACCTTCTGCTTCTTTGATATTCCCGTAAAATATTTTTTATTCATATCATGAATATAATCATGCATTTCACGAAATCTCTTTTTCACAAGATTGCTGTTTTTCTTATCTTTCACACGCACAATATTCTCAATTTCGTATAAACACGCTTTTATTCTCTTTTTTTCTCTAAACTCATATCTGCTTTTCCCATGAATCTTGAATTCAGTCATACAAGTTTCAAGATTCTTTATCAACGTCAATTCATTTTCCCACCTCTCCCGGCAAAATGAATTGGTCGCAGACATGCCATCTTCTACATACGTATACAGCACATCCTCAACAAATCTGTAATTTCCGCTACAACTCCTCAAATAATCACACACAAAACAACAATCTTCACCAATCTTCATGTTATTAAATCGAATATTATTGCCATCTATGACATCTCTTCTAAATATTTTATTCCAAACATTGTTGTACATTGGAGAGTCTGCATATCTAACAAAGTCAGCTTTGATCTCATCTATACTGCTTGTCCGGGTCATATCGGGTATAGGCTCATTAACCACTTCATTGTCACGCAAAACGTTATAGCCATACTCTAACAGAGCATATTCTTTATCGCCAAGAATATTCAGTACACGTGTAGTAAGACCATTAACTCTGTCATCTGCATCGATAAATAACAAATATTTTCCTGTTGACTCTTCTATTCCGCAATTACGTGCAGCGGATACACCACTGTTCTCCTGTTCAATGTACTTAATTATTGGGAATTTTTCGGCATATCTCTTGCATATACTTCCCGATTCGTCTGTCGATCCGTCATTTACAAGTATTATTTCATATCCGTCTTCTTCACATATAAGACTGTCAAGTAGCCTGTTAAGATTACTTCCGGCATTATAGATTGGTATGATTATCGATAGAAGCATTGTTTGTTCCATTTTTCTTTTTCAATTCCTTTATCAGCGCTAAGCCATCTTTCCCCTCAAACTTTAGCGCAAACAACTTATCACTATTCATTAGAGCATCAAGATCCTGAATGATATAGTTATGCCCCTCACGATTTCCGTACACATCATCCCAAGCCATGATTCTCATGCAACCGTCAAACTCGTTATTGTAATCATATACCTTTCCCCTGAATTCCGATCCGTACACCAGCGTTTGGATAAATATCTCATCTCCGCTGATTGAATGTCCAAGCAGCTTCTTTACTACCTTTTTTTGATCAAGAATATACTTAACAAGTTCATTGGTCACAGAAACATAAGCAAGTCCCTTTTTTATCTCTATATTTCTGAAAGGAGCTTTTTTCAATCTGTCAAAATGGTATTTTTCCTGAATTTCCAACCAATATTCCCTTAATCGCCATTTTGCCCGATTAACCAGACCGACCCTTTTTCCCGCTTCGCTAAACAGATAATAATACCTTGCCCTAAAAGAATAATCTTCTTTATTATCAAATCCGACAAATTCCGTTCCCTTATGTGCATCAAAAAAATCATGAATATAGTCCTGACTCTTTAAAGGATATGTAACTCCCGTCATAAGGTGATAATAATCATATGGTCCTCCGGAAAATGCCTCTTTAAACAAGCGATACTCACATTCAATCTGCGAATATCCACCCCAATTTACGCTCATTGGCTTTACAAGAACAACTTTGCTTTTTCTTGTCTTATAATCCCAACCGTTCTCAGAACTTTTTCTGTCCACATGAATATATATATCATTTCTCGTATCATCCAACGCTTCAAGCAATTCATGCAGTAAATCCGGTCTATGATGCGCCATTATCAAATATGCATGTTTTCCCATTTATTACCGTCACTCTTTCTTCATAAATTTGCGTTTAATAAAAGCACAAGCCACTTTAAATTCATCTCTTCTGCAATAGAACAACAAAAAGATAATATTAGGTACTATAACGCAAACACTCAGCATCGGAATCAGCGACAACCATCCCTTATTGGGGATAAGTCTTGTAACAGCATACGAAGCAATTGTTCCTATAATAGCTATAGTGAAATATAGCAAATGCCTGCCATAAAAAACCATAACGTTATACTTTTTGAAATAATGCTTGAATAATACCGCTGAGCCCCATACAAAGTTAATGAACAATATCGAAAGAAGCGTCGCAATTATAATTCCGTGTATACCATACATCTTAGCCAATACATAGTTTAGCACCAGATTTGTTACCGTTTCTGCAATAACATATACCCTGTTTTCCCAGAACAATCCGGCCGAAGTTGCATACAAACTTCTGACATCGCCCATTGTCATAGAATAAAAATATGCACAAAAAAGAATAACATCTACCAGAGGTAAAAGCATTTCTTCCTCTTTCATCCAATTCATCATAAACGGCTGATACAGACAGAACATACATGAAAGCGCCAATCCGGATACCCATGCATATATAAAAACAAGCATATTCATATCTTTATAGTTTTTTTCAACAGGCTCTGTAGCAATACTATTACCAACACCGGCGCTGAGCGATGTCATAAACACAGTCATCATTCCGGTGACTGCATTCATTATGTAATAATAATTCCCATATATTGTAACCATTACAGATCCCAGAAAAGTAGAAACAAATATGTTATCCAAAGCATTTCTACTGACGAGGCAAACTTTTCCAATCATAAGACCTTTGATATTCTGAATTATGTTTGCCTTTTTTTCTTTTTTTATATTTCCCTTACATGAATACTGAGGATAATACTTTTTGGATAAATAAGCACTCAAAAGATTGGTCGCTACCGTATTCATAAGCGTCAGTATAACATAAGCATAGCAATCTCTTAAAACTATCAATGTAAAAATCTGAGCAACGTACATTATAAGCTTTAATACAATGTTTAGCTTACTTATTACATCTTCTCTCTGATAAGCATTCAAAATGCAACTTCTGTACGCAAACAGAAAATAACTTACCGCAGAATTAAGAAGGAAGATTATGTATAAAACATAGATATTAATATCTTCCGGATACCCGTCTTTGCAAAAATACTTAAGAAAAGGTATAAGCGCCAGTCCACACACCAGCACAAAAGCACCTATAATGTGATAGACTTTTCTATAGAAACTCATCAGTGCACATACTGTTTCGTCATCATCTTCAGCTATAGGCTTGTACATATTGAAAACTATCGCAGACGAGAAGCCCAGCTCCGCAAGATTAAGTACTGTAAGAATAGACGTGAACAAACCTGTCACTCCGGTATACTCTTTTCCCAAACTCTTTATCAGAATAGTTCTAATAAAAAAGGGAACCAGAAGATTTACAAATTTATTCAATATTCCCCAAATCATATTTCTTATGCCATTTTTGGTTCTGTTGTACTTCATATTGTTTCCTAACCCGCTTTATATTGTGCACGTCTCGATCAAATAATTCTTAGATTTTTCTATGAGCACATTAACTTCACTGTTGGAATATCCCATTCCGGCTTGTTCAGCTATGCGTGTATCATCAAAACTATGAACTATCCTGTCATTTGCCCCAATAAGATTGAGCAATCCTCCGGATCTAAAATCAATCCCACTCTCGCGTTCATTTAAGAAAAAGAAATTTTTCCTAAACAAACTCGCAAACACGCACCCGTGGAATGATTGAACAAACGCGTATTCAGCATACGCCATAAGATTCAAAAAGGCTGAAGGTCCCGACATTTCATTTAAAACAAAGTCATAGTCTTTCGGATTATAAAATCTCCATTTTGTCGGATTAATAACATACACAGGCAGATTCTTTTCTTTTGCAAAATCCGCTACTATCTTATTCATGTCATCATCGCTGTATGCCCATGAATAATAGAATATGTACTTTGTTTTTATCATTCTGTCTCCGGCAGTTTCAAGCCAAAAGTCATGATCATGCAGCATTGTCGGATCACAAACTACAGGGACATCCATAAATCCGGAATTCCCCAATGTCTTCGATGCAGACTTTTCGCGAACAGACACCCTATAGAAATCTTTAACGCAGTTAATTGCCCATTCCTTCTTGCTTTCAGGAAACTCAAGCATAGATCCCATGCTTGCGGCATAAGCCACTTTCCTTGCACCTGTGCTGACGGGCAGATAGAAGCAATCCGAAAAATCCAGCATATTGATATTCCATATCTGATCACTTCCGGCAATTATCACATCAAATCCGTACTCCTCATCAAGATTTTTTAATTCCTCAACATTTCTATAAATCTTTGGAGTGAGATTAAGATATTTTTCTCTAAATTCCTGGTAATCTTCCTTTTGCCTTTTGTTCTTTTTATAATTCTTTAGATAAAACCGGAACAAGCTCGGGTGGCGCAAATATTTTACAGGTGATATTTCATATAATTTATCTGAAGCATCAGTTACAAGATTCAAAATTGTAACCTCTGCATCACACGATTTTTTCAAATATTCCTGTAATGCATATGCCTGTAGCAAAGATCCGCAATTATCAGATGCGGATAATGTTATTATTCCTACTTTTATTTTTCCCATAATTACTTACCTGCTATCTGATGCGCTCAACTCGTATCAGCTTTATATTATCTCCGCTTGATTCTACGCGGTAAACTGTCTTTGGCGAAATTTCTTTTTTGTTTTCGAACATCTTCCCGCATCTTTTGGGGAAATCTTTTTCAAATGAATGAATATACACATAATTGTATCCGTCACTGATATCCGCTTTTAAACGCTCCTCACTGACATCAAACTCAAATCCATCTGACAGCGCCTCTTTAAAGTTAGACGTCGCAGGGAAAACCGAATAATAAAATTCCAAATACGATTCCGATGACTCACATTCCTCATCAATATAATATACTTTATCTGTTTCTCCCAACTCTATGCCACATTTCTCAAAGGCGTCATAATCCGGCCTCTCATGCTTTAATGCAATTGATTCCAAAAATGTTCCCGTATCAGAAAGAAGCAATATCACACAACATAGCGCCAGCAGATGCTTCACTGCTTCCTTATTTGCATCAGATACTACAACAAAAAGTAACACATAAACAATCATGATTTCCCAAGGAATCATATACCTTGGAGTTATTCCTTCGATTGATGACTTAAGAGGATATATTGCAAATACATATATGCCGCACATCATAATACCATATGCTGCCATTGAAATAATTACTCCCAACATTACTCTCTGGTCAACTATGAAGCTATTATTAATCACTGACCATATGTATGTTCCAATCAGAAGAACAATAAATAACACATATGGCACATGTATATACCCACACGAAAAATCAAAATACAAAAATTTATTCAGCAATCTTCCTATCGGAACAGCAATATCATTCTTTATACAGACTTCACTGCCGACAGCAACAAGCAGAAAAGCTAATCCGGTCAAAATAAATATATATACCACTTTTATATTTTTACCACTGAACTTAACAGTCATATGATGCAGCAGAGCGGCTACTATAAGCGAAAATAGTGGAACTAAGACAAATATACTGAAATGATGCCAGGAAATGATTGCAAGCGTAACAATTGTAACCATTATGCAATTTCCCTTGGTGAATATCTTATCTCTTTTTCCCAGCATCGCATAAAAAGCGATGAACAACATCATGCAAGCAATTATGAATCCAATCCTTTTTGTGAGGCAAAGTGCTGCCGCCGCAATAATCATCGATACTAAATGAAAATTGTCAAAATTATTCAGAAAATTAAGCAGTGAATAGATGAAAAAGCATATAATACCTGCAATCATCCCATCTGCAAGTGCTCTGTCATATCCCGGCATACCTGACAGAACCATGATAACAGGCATCATAAAAAGCAAGAATGACGCCTTTACAGTCCCATAGTTCTTCCCCGGTTCAAGTCCGGAAAAAACAGGCATTAAAAGAGCCACTACCATAACGCTCTGACCAAATATGCATATTGTGTCAGAAAATCCCACCCATGTTTTAGCGGAAAAATAATTCCATATTGGAATCAAAGGCGGATAACCTGCTGACACATCAGAATACAATCCGCCATGATTGTAATAAAATCTCTTGGCCATCAGCCCCCAGGTGCTCAGAACATCCGTATGATTAAAATCACGTCCGCTTGAATAGATCAAAAAGAAAAGAATATATACAATATAAGCTCCGGCGCCATAAGTAAATATAGAACTTAAGGTTCTCGTTTTATCTTTGAATAGAAACACCAGACAACCAACCATTGCTACGGTTATTATCATAAAAGAAGCATTCACTCCCCATGAAAGCTTATTGATAAGCCCAAACAGGTATATAAGCAAAGCAGTTCCCAATACAGCCTGCGGAAGTGTTTCTTCAATTTTTTTATTCCATATTATTGCACCAAGCCAGGCAACAATCACTACTCCAAAAATTCCCATAGGTTTTCCTCAATATCTTCTCCGTTTTCTAAATAAACAGATAATTTAAGGGAGATGTCAACACCTCCCCATTATATCATCAATTATTCTTTTTCACGCATTTCTTCCTGTTTTTCCTTGGAAAAACCTTGTGTACTTTCCTTCTGAATAAGGATCTTAACAGTCTCAAAAATTATCTGTAGATCAAGAAGAAGCGAATAGTTTGTTATATAATCAAGATCCATCTTTAGCTTGCTAAGCGGGCTTGTATTGTACTTTCCGAACACCTGTGCAACTCCCGTAAGACCACCTTTAGCTTTAAGCCTAAACGCAAACTCCGGAATTTCTTTTGTGTATTTTTCTACATGCTCAACACGCTCCGGTCTTGGTCCGACAATTGACATATCTCCCTTTATGATATTAAGGAGCTGCGGTAGTTCATCAATCCTTGTGGGACGAATAATTCGGCCAACCTTTGTTATACGATCGTCTTCTTCACCGACAGGGCAAGGTTTTCCATCTTTCTCCGCATCAACAATCATTGAGCGAAACTTTATTATTCCAAAAACTTTACCGCCTATGGTAACTCTGTCTTGGATAAAAAAGACAGGCCCACCGTCCTCAGCCTTAATCGCAACAGCAACAATAATGAAGATTGGGCTAAATACAATAAATCCCAAAATCGAGAACAGCAAATCAAAAAATCTTTTCAAAAAGCGCTGTCCCGCACCTATAGCATTATTTCTGCACAAATAAAGCGGCGTATCAAACAGATTGATATTCTCAGAATTCTTTCCGATTATGTCTGCAATCTTTGGCGTAAAATATACTCTTTTGCCCATTCTGAAGCAATCTTTAAGTATATCATTCTTGAGCTCCGAAGGAATATCATTTAAAAGAATCGCTTCATAGCGTGGTATGACTGACAAAATCTTTTCCAATCCTTCTGTAATATTGATTGAATCAACAATCTTATATTTGTCAGGTCTTTCATTCATGAACTCACTTTTTTCATTCGAGTCATCACAGTACACTTCAAGAATACGCTGTGGCTTGAACAGCTTCCTGTAAACATCCACAAGAGGAATAACAAGCAGACACAAAACCGTACTCTGAACAAATGCCAGAATCAAATATATAACAAAAAAAATGTGATAATATCTAAACTGCCCCGTAATCGCGCAAGAAATAAAGGTTTCGCAAAAATCTACAATAAATACCGTCATTACCTGTGAAGCAAGAAGATTGGCTTTTCTATCCACTCCAATCCTAAATGTCCTAAGAGATTTTCCAATAAAATAATAAAATATAAAATATATGCCAATAGCCATACCAAGGTTACCAATCCCAAGAAGGAACCCTGTATGATTATTCTCAAATACAAATCCGTACCATGCGACAAAAAACATCCCTGACGCAAGCATGCATAAAAGTGCAGTGCAAAAAAATCTATATATATATCTTTTTTGTATCTTATTCTTTTGCATTAATCACGCCTCATCAAACTTTTTTCATTCCCCTAGGAGTATACCATAACATAACAGATATTTTGCATATTTCTGCTAATTTTATTTTTTTCCCCATCTTAATGCCATAATCTTTGCGGGAATTAGACATGAATAATAAAGCAGACTCTTTCTTATCTTTATCCTTTCTCTTTTTGCCGCTGTTTTTCCCCGTGAAATCCCATACCGCTTGTCCTCAATATGTGCAAATCGGTTATATATATGGTACAGCAGCATCATCTTGATTTTGACCTTGATCTTTACTTCGGAATCTGTAATATAAACCTTTGATCTGTACATCATGCCGTATGGCGAATGTATCTTCATCTTCCTACCGCTCTTTGTAAGGCCGCCCTCAAGATAATCGCAGTAATAAATTATGCGATTGGCGTGGACCATATTGTACGGTCCCGACATTTTCAGCCATACGGCATCTTCAGGCATGAATTTCTCGTTTTCAAACACTTCGAACGGATATTTTTTTAATATATCCGCATAATATACTTCTGCCTTATCTCCCAGAAGATTGTTATTTATCCTCTGCTGCCTATACGTATCTACAGCCTCATCTACAGGGAACTTTCCTTCATTTACCGTACCGTCGCTATATGCGCGCAAAAAGCTATATCCGCAAAGCTTCAGCTCATCCTTGCGATCTTTATATTTCTCATGAAATTCCAGAATGATCTCGACAGCGTTGTCAGAAAGCCGGTCATCGCTGTCAACGATAAAGATAAGCTCGCCTTTGGCAATGGTTATTCCGTTATTTAGTGCAACGTGCTTGCCGGCATTTTCCTGAAAATGGTATTCTATGCCAAAAGTGTTCGAATCTGATGCTGTAGTTTTTTTATCTTGTTCATCTATGAATTTTTTTACCAACTCACCTGTGCCATCAGTGCTTCCATCGTCAATAATAAGCCAATCAAAATCTTTGTTTGTCTGCTTTTTGAGTGATTCATATAATTCAGGAAGTGTAACTGACCTGTTGTATGCAGGGGTAATAATAGTGATTGTCATGAATGTTTACCTTATTTTATCAAGCAAATCTCTTGCATATTCATCTGCATCGAGACGCTTCAGTTCTTTGAGGTTCTCCCTATATTTATCAGATTCCTCAGGCGTATCCCAAAGTTCTCTTATGGCTTGTGTAAGTTCTATTGCATCACCACTCTTAAACAGCCTGCCTGTCTTCCCATCCTCTACAAGCTCCGGAATCCCGCCTATATTCGCACCGACTACGGGAACCAGTCTCTCCTGGCTCTCCATAACAGAGAACGGGCAGTTCTCATACCATTCAGATGGATATACCGTAAATTCTGCGTTTCTTATGAGCGCATCAAGCTCCTCTCCGGTCTTAAATCCGACATTTTTGCCATTGGGAAGTTTCTCAATTTCTTCTGCATATTCACCGCTCCCCGCGAAAATGAAGTTTACATCCGGGAGTTCCTCACAAGCTTTGATGAGGGTTTTGATTCCTTTTTCCCATGAATATCTTCCAAAGTACAGAACATATCTATCTTCATGCACGTTGTCGTATGATGACGATTTGGAGAATGTGGATTCACCGCACGTCGCAGCTTCTTTATCGGCATGCGTAATAAAGTTATGCATCGCAATGGTTTTACCTGCAAAAACAGGATTCGTATCCATTTTGGTCTTCATAAACTCCGAGCAACAGATTATCTTATCAATGTATTTATATGTTCCCTTATATTTCCAGAAGTACGCCTCCATAGCTCCGACAACCGACTTGGCCGCAGAGCCGTGTATGCACCTTCCTTTTATGCAATTTGCAAAATATCCTCCCACGCACTTCTCGCAGTTTTCGTGCGTCTGCGGGTTATTGAACATATGATTCGGGCAAAGGAGCTGATAATCATGCGCCGTAAATATAATCTTACAGTTTCTTGATTTCTCTTTTCTCCACTTAATAACTTCTAGAATCACCGACGGCGTAAGCTGGTAATTAAAGTTGTTTAAATGAACAACATCAGGTTCAAAATCATCGAGAACAAGTTTTATCTTTTTTCTCGCTTCTGTGCTGTATATTGTCTTAATGGGATACGTGAGTTTGCTGAGTTTACTACCTCCATGGAAATCCATGTCAGATGTATAGGCGTTGGCTCTGTTTCCTACGCATCGGCCTTCATGCTCCATTCCGAAGTACTGGACTTCATGTCCCAGCTTCACAAGTGCTTCGCCCAGCTTAAAAATATATGTTTCAGATCCTCCGTTTGGATGAAGGAATTTATTGACCATAAGTATTTTCATTATAAAAAACCCGTTTACCGTGCTCCTCTTATTTTTGCCGCCACTTGATTAAAGCTCCGGGCGTGCCCGAAGCTTTAATATTTATCGGCTTGCGATTGCTTTATTCATTATCATCTAAATTGCCCAGAGCTGTGCGTACTTTTTTCTCAGCTTCTTCTCTGGAAAGTCCGTTCATCATCTCTATTTCAATGAACTTCCTTATTGCCTCTTCCCAGGCTTCTTTTCTTCCTTCTTTTCTTCCTTCTTTTCTTCCTTCTTCAATTTTCTCTCTATCTCTCATCAGAAGTGTCATGTACTCCACCTCCCATCTTTCATTCCGCTTAACCGAATTTACTTCGTTAAGTAGCTCATCTGTGAATTCATCTGTTGGTTCTCCTGTGCGGACAAACCTAAGGAACTTTCCAAGTTCTGTATCCTGAAGTTCCGTGCAAGACGCATTAAGAATGACCTTGTATGTTTCGTCTCCCAGAGAAAGCCCATACTCTTTACAGTAATTTTCAAATCTGTATGCCGGCTTGTCTATTCCATATATATCTTCCATACAAATGAAGATTACATAACTTTTGGCCAGCTTCGAATAATCTTCTCCCTTTTCTATCAGGTTAAGATCAATCATTCCCTGATAATATCTAGCCCTTTTCGGAATATTTCCGGGATTGGTCGTCTGCATCTCAATATTGTATACAGTTCCTTTTTCATCATCCACATACACATCAAGCCTTACACTCTTGCTGTCATATGACGGATCGATTACTTTCTGCTCTTCCGGATAACTTATACTCTTAATCTTTATTTCCAAAATAATCTCAAGTAGCTGCTTACACAACTTCTCATTAAGCATTACCTTCGCAAACATGAAGTCGTCTGCAAAAGTTAAATCTTTAAACTCTTTCTGGCTCATGGATTATCTCACTTTCCTCAAATACTTTTGTTCTATAGATACAGAAGATAACCCATTTGTAGATTCTTCAGCTGATTCATAAAACACTTTTTTTCACTTACATTATAGCAAATCTGCCAATGCACGCAACCTGTCGAAAATGGCTGTAAACATTATATGAAAAATCGGAAGGAAGTCAAAAATAGCCAACTTCCTCCCGAAACAGATTCTATTACATAATCTTATTTTTCAACCTTATTATTTGCTTTGAGCAAATATATTGCACCGCCGCCGACTGATAATGCTGCGACAGCTGCGAGCGCATATACAAAGAATGACAAGCCGTTTTTAGCTGCCTTCTTTTTGGTCGGATTCTCTTTCTTTTGACCGAGAACATCTTCTGTTTCAACAGGAATTTCCTTGGTTGATACAAGAACGCCGCCGATTGCGAGAGTCTCCTTATTTCCGGCATAGTCCTGTGCGATTACCGTAACGGACTGTCTTTCTTCAGACTCGTTAAGAGTAATGGTCTCTACGCCGCCTGCTCCTTCAAGTTCTTCACCGGTGCATGCCTTAACGATCTGACCGTCCTTGTAGATGGTGAGGTTCTCAACACCCATGTTGTCTGTTACGTCAACGTTGAAGTCAAGCGAATCCTGCTTGTAAACGCCGCCCTCTTCAAGTCCTGCGGTAACAATTCCCGGAGCCGTCATATCAACCGCGAAGGTGATCTCAGCATCTCTTGACTTGTTATCCTGGATGTTTGTAGCTTTGTCCTTACTGTAAACTGTTACGGAGTAAATCCCGTCCGTTCCAAAGTTCTTTTTACCAATCGTGTAAGTATATGTCTTCCATGAAGTATCGCTTCCCTGGCGGCTTACGGAATAATCCTTGCCGTTTACGAGCTCTCTGATACTTCCGTCGCGGCTTATCGAAACATCTTTCTGCGTGAGCTCATCGATGTTGATCTCAGTTATCGTGATGTCTTTCGGCGCATTTATGTAGTACTTCTCATTAAATTTCCTTGCAACATCGCCGACAACAAATACCGAACCGTGTCGGTTAACGGAAAAGACAAGTTCGTCCTTGGTCTGATTTCCCGCCATATCGCAAACGGTCGCCTCAAGCACGTACAGATCGTCCATGCTCTTGTCGTGCGCAAAATCGCTGTATGAAACCGCAAAGCCGTTCTCTATCTGCTTCACGCTGCTTCCGACATTTACAGGTCCGTTGTTTGCGCCCTTCAAAGTAACCTTGGAAGCCTGAATGTCAATATACTTATCGCCGTAAACTACAGTAGGTGCAACCTCTCCGTTGTTTGCCGAGAAGTTCTCAACTCCTGAGAAGCTAACTTCGGGAGCTGTCTTATCAATAACGAATATATCCGACATGTACTCGGTTGCCGTGTTGCCCGCAAGGTCTTTACATTTAATGATATATCCGTAGGTTCCGTCTTCACTGAATGAGATCTGCGAAACGTTCTTGTCATCCGACGATGAAAAACCGCCAAGTCCCGGCATTGTGCCCAAGTCGCTTACAGGCTGAGGCGCCAGTTCAACAAGTTTGTCGTCAAAAGACATCTCTTTAATATTTACATTTGCGATTCGTGTATCCTTGTAATACTTACCGTTTCCGGGTGTAAGGCTGTTATATGAAACATTTATCTCAGGCGCTGTACGGTCGATTACGAACTCCGCCTCAGAAACCTCATTGGAGCTGTTTCCTGCCTTATCCTTACAGTTAAACTTGAGCGTATACTTTCCGTCCTGCTCAAAGCTCACCGTACGCGTATATACATTAACCGCTGTGTTTGCCCAGCTGCTCGCAGATGCTTTTCCAATCTGCTCATCTACTGCAAGCTTCGCTTCATCTTCGTTAAAAGAAAAATCTGTAACCGTGATGGTTGCTGTTCTTGCCTTATCATAGTACTTATCATTGTGAGGATCGTTCTCGTCAAATGTAAGCGTAACTTCAGGAACCGTAGTATCTACGCCAAACTTGTTTCCTTCAGCGCTGTCATGGTTCTTTGACATATCATTCGCTTCAACCGAAACCTGGTAGAAACCGTCGCCGTCAGTTGTAAATGTTATAACATGTTCATCGTCGCCAAGATCTCCGCTCCAGTTATTCAGCGGCTCAACACCAACTTCTCCGCCTGCCACATCAATTTTTTTCACACGGACAAAAGAACTTGTTTTATCAAGCCATTTATCGTTTACCTTTACAGTGATCTGAACGTTTGAAGGATAGTACTTATTTCCGTCTGCCGAAGGAGCTTCTTTATCATAGGTTATCTCAATCTTGGGGGCAGTCTTATCGACAACTATCTCTGTGCTTGTTTCAGAACTTGTCTGTCCGAGGGTATCACTGGCAGTTGTCTCAATCTTGTATGCACCGTCGTTTTCGAGAAGGAAATCGTAAATGCGCTTGCTAAGTTCAGTGCTGTCTTTTTCATTATAAGAAGGAACTACATACTTAACCGATCCGTCTTCGTTTCTGAATTTGATTGAATCAACGTCAAGATCGATATCTTCGATAGTTACCTTTCCGCGTGCGCTGCCGTCAAAATAAAGTCTGTTTTCGTCCTGTGCAACCTGTCCGTCGATATCATAAACGATAGTGGGTGCTGTTCTGTCTATAATGAATCTTGTCCTTCCAAACTCTTTGATACCGTCGACACTATAGGCAACATTTCCGGCAAAGTCACATACGCTAAGTACCTGAACCGCATACTTATCTATTTCATTCTCACCGGTTGACTTTATCTTTTCCTCGAACACATAGTATTCATCTGTACTCTTTGCCGGATTTATCTTATCAACGCTCTTGGTTACTTCTTTGTCATTAACCTTATATGTTATGCTGGAAAATCCGCTGACTTTCTTTTCGTCAGTCTCACCGTCGCAGTTCTTCGGAACTTTGATAAGAACTGTTATATCGTTGTTAGCCGCAAACCATCCGCGTTTAAGATCACGGAAAAATCTGCCAAATGAAGTGCGGTTAATCTCATTCTCATCACCTTCAACAACAATCTCCGCTGAGGGAGCCGTGTTGTCGATTCTAACAGTCTTCGTGGCAAATGTTTTATAGATGTCTATGTTATTATCGTTTTGGTCTTTCCCGCTGTCACCGTAGAAATGGCAGCTTACTTCATAAATCTTTTCGCCTTCTTCTACGGGGATATTGACTGTTGCGCTGAAAGCGTGCGCACCTCCCGGTGTTTCAGAATCTGAGAAGCTGCGCTGTATCTGAGATTCATCGACATTAATTACAGACTCGTTTCCGCTCTCGTCTGTTTTCTTTATCTTTACCGCCTCTATCTCTCTGATAGTTGATCCGGAAATCGATATTCCAAAAGTAAGTTTATTAACCTGCTGCCACTGTCCGTTATTATCGATAGTGTTAACAGACAATTTGTTCTCATCGTTTTCCGGATAATAGCAGATTGTCGGGAAATCTTCCGCAATTCCGGAATTACCAGCATCGTTATCATTAGGAAAAGATGATTCGTTATCCCATTCATCTTTTGCAATTACTTCTGTAATTAAATAGTTACCGAATCGGCTTGGTGACCATACATACGTGCCTTCATCGCCATCAGCTTTATCCATGAAATGCCTGGCACCTGTCGAATCTACTGCGATAACTTCTTTAACATCCGACTTTTCATCATCAGTTACATTTATTGTAAATACAAGGTCAGTAGCAGTTGATGAAGCTATGACACGCTTTCCGCCACTTCCTTCATAAGAGACAGCGCCGGTGTCATTCTTTACAGAAGGTGATTCGATGGAAGGTCCCTCATCATCAATCTTGATTACTGTGGCAGAGAATGTGTAATCTTTGCTGAGTTCTTCCTGTCCATGGCTTCCACTATTGCTTCCGCTGTTAGCATTATTATCTGTGTTGTTTTCGCCATCACCGTCGTTGTTATTGTTTTCGTTACTGTCTTCGTTGTCGTTATTGTTTCCGGCATCATTATCGTTATTGTTTTCGTTGTCATTATTGTTTCCGGCATCATTTTCACTATCATCGCCGAAATCAATATCTTCGTATGAACATGTGATAGTTTTTTCTTCAGTATCTATAGTGCCGCCCGAAACTTCTTCCAGCTTGTAGTTGTCGGCAAGTGCATAGTTAAAAACAATTTCTCTTGACTCACTGTCTTCCGACACGTCAAAAGAATATGTATTACCGTCGATTTCATCACCATCCAAATAAAGCTTAAAATCACCTTCGGCTCTATTCTCAATGTTAAATGATATATTGCATTTTTTTACTTTGGGAGTTGAGGCAGTGGTATTCTTCGCCTGATTATCCTGATTAGACACTCCGTCTTTGGCTTTTGTCAAAAGATCTAATTGATTTCCGGTATTACCGATAACAGCCATAGATGTCAGCAAATTTCGAGCTACATCTTTGCTTTTTGCTCCGTCCATTTTTCCTAAATCGTTTGATTCTGCATTGCCGGGCTCTACGGTTTCTTTACCATTCTGTTCCGTTGAACCATCGGCACCTACGCCATTCTGCTTTGGTAAATCGTTGCCGGCTTCATCCCTCTGCTCTGATGCGCCGCCCAATTTTTCATCTTCCTGCTTGTTTAGATCGCCGGAATTTGAAATATCCTGTTCTGCTCCGAACTCGCTCTTTGGCTCAACCGGTTTAGACTTATCCTCTCCATCGATTATTACAGGACCATTCGTTGTAGGGCCATTTTCTGTACTTGTACTGTTTTGTTCTGTTTCTGTTTTTTGTTTTTCTTCTGTGGAACTTGCAGATATCTCGACATCATCTGCATAAGACGTGATCGTGGCATAATTGCCGAATAAAAGAACTGGTACCATCATAACCGGAAGCACTTTTTTCGCAATAGCCTTGACTTTGGTGTTCATCATACTTCTCCTCCAAGATATATCCAGACTTTATATGCTTTTCCCCAAAAGCATGCGGGTTTTTACGCCCGCAACGATTATAGTACCGCAGTTTTGTACTATTGACAATATATTTTCATACGGAAAAACAAATGTGAAATTATTTTTCCGAAATAAAAAAGCAGTCGTTAAACTGCTTTTCATCTTGTTATTTATTAAGTAATTATCGTTCGTGAGGGATTATAAATACTAATATTCATAATTCCTTAATTCAATGCTTTATTCAGCGTTTTCCCCCAATACTTCACAAACCAATCGCGAATAATTTGTTGCTGCCGGATCAATTGTTACCTTGCCTTTTTTAAAGCGTATTACTAATTCTCTCTTACTTCCAAGTTTTGCATCCGTTATATCATCTTTGGAATACTCTTTTGTAATGCCCAAGACACTTGTATGTATTATATTTTTTTCCGAAACAGTAACTTTCCAGTTTTTGCTAAATATGAAGCCTATGAGACCAATAGCAATACATGCCATCCCCAGATAATAATGTCCTTTAGTTACAGTATTGGAATTTTTAGAAGTAACCACCATAGTAGTAGTAAAAATCACCCCAAAGACAACCCATGCAACGCACAATCCCGCCATCGCTCCAGGGAGTTTGATATCATATATCTCGCTCATACTGTCTGTCACATTATTCTTATGTCCATTGTTCTTATAAAAAAATATTATCAGCAAAGCAATTACATTAACTAAGATTTTGATTCCATTACCCTTCATATTATGTTTAGTCTCCATTTTTTTAATTATTTTATATCCGGCACAACCTGTCCCAATTTACTATTAGGAAGATATATTAACCTATATTCTTCATTCTCATTTATTTCATAAGAATACAGCGTCATTTCTTCAATCTTTCCATTTATCTCCATATCAACGTATCTTTTTTCATAAAACTCAGGATCAGCATGATCATACCCTCTGGAAATCGCTTTTTCTGCACAATAAGATTTATTCAATACATACGGTAAATCTAATACTAATGGATAATACTCGTATAGTTCAAACAGTATTCCCGCATATATTAGCGGAATTAAAACTATATTTATACCTCTTTTTACTTTCTCGCTTTCAAAATTCAGATGAGTGAATAACCGTTTGCATCTTAATAATTTGACCGTAACATATATTAGTGCAATCAAAAATATTACAATATTCGCATACTCTCTAACCAAAATACCTGTAGTCATTAACTACGCTCCCCTTATTCACATACATAGACGTTCTCAATGATTAGACGTCATACTAACGTTTCCATTTCTATCATTATGAAGATTCAACACCAACTATATATGTTCTTTTACAATGTATACTCCCGTCAAGATAGTGACAACAGAAATAACCAATCCTTGCTTAGAATTCAAATTTATAGCCCGAGAGCTAAATTGCTATCGGGCTAAGTCGTATTTCGTGAGCTCTTTCTCAACATATAAAAGCCATTTATTCATATTGATAATTCATCAAATGGAACTTTTTGCTCTTTTATTACTGATACAAACTGTTGTCTACTATCAAAGTCAAATTCACCTAAATACAATTCTTTATCTTTGCCATTTTTTAGCTTCAATTTCAAGTAAGCATTATTTCTATATATACACCTATCAATATCTTTGTAATAGTAAATACGCGATAATGCTCCTATTCTCATTATAAATCTATCCTGTTCTATATATATTGTTTGCTTACACATAACATCAACAATGAAAACAATAATCACTGTACTCAATGCAAAAGCCAGCAAAACAATTAAACAATCAAACAGTGACATTTTATATGCTCCTCTGATAAGAGTATGTATTGCCGCTACCACAATAGGAATAGCTACTGCAATCCCTTTCTTACTTTTTTCTTGCTTAATAACAATAGTCTCCATGCCGTCTTTTACTCCATAAATTACAAGAAATATACCTTATTAAAAACTTACTGTTCTCGTTCTAATAGAATATTATTTTCCTTAAAATACATAATAAGCTCATCAAAATTATTCCATAACTCGCTTGGTTTCCTAAGCATTCTTACTTTTTTTCCATTAACAATAATTTCAATTCCTTTATACTTTGTATGCCCAGACTCTTTCTTTACTATCCTAACACAATCGATATCTTCTATTGAAAAACTCCTATGCAATACAAATAAAGTTTCTATTACAATAGTTCTATCCTTTACCGTTATCTTTACCGTATAAGAAACGATTACAAAAAAAAACAATAACAAAAAAGCAAAAACTATAATTGTTCCAATATCTAAAACAGAAAAATTGCCATATTTTAGTTGTGCTTCTACCAAAAAATAAATCAATACTACAAAAATAAATACTCCAATTCCAAAATTCAACCACCACAATTTTTGTCTCATCACTATACTTTTTTCATTCATTATGCGTAACACTCTCCATTTTTTAAAATTATTTTATATCCGGCACAACCTGTCCCAATTTACTATTAGGAAGATATATTAACCTATATTCTTCATTCTCATTTATTTCATAAGAATACAACCTCATTCTTTCAATCTTGCCATTTATCTCCATATCGACATATCTCCTCTCATAAAATTCAGGATCAGAATGACTATATCCTCTGGCAATTGCCCTTTCAGCACAATACGTTTTATTTAATACAAATGGCAAATCTAACACTAGTGGATAATATTTATATAACACTAGAAATATTCCTGCATATACAATCGGCGTAAAAATTATGTTTATAACTTTTTTTGCATTCTCACTTTCAAAGTTTAAATGAGTAAATAATCGTTTACATCTTAATAATTTGACAGTCGCATATATTAATGCCATTAACGTCACTACAATATTGGCATACTCTCTAACCAAAACACCTGTAGTCATTAACATCACTCCTCTAACACTTCACAAACCAATCGCGAATAATTTGTTGCTGCCGGATCAATTGTTACCTTGCCTTTTTTAAAGCGTATTACTAATTCTCTCTTACTTCCAAGTTTTGCATCCGTTATATCATCTTTGGAATACTCTTTTGTAATGCCAAAGACACTTGTATGTATTATATTTTTTTCCGAAACAGTAACTTTCCAGTTTTTGCTAAATATGAAGCCTATGAGGCCAATAGCAATACACGCCATTCCCAAATAATAATGTCCTTTAGTTACAGTATTGGAATTTTTTGAAGTAACCAACATTGTAGTAGTAAAAATCACCCCAAAAACAACCCATGCAACACACAGTCCCGCCAATGCTCCAGGAAGCTTAATATCATATATCTCGCTTATATTATCAGCATCAACACTGTTCTTTTCCCTAATACCATTGTCTTTCATTACCTATCCTCCTTTTTGTAATCACCGACACTATCCACCGGCACAGCTTGCCCAACATTACTATGAGGAAGATACACCACCACACATCTGTCTCCCTCTCGTATTCCGCAAGAATACAAATACATCCGTTTTGTGTCACCATTTATCTCCATATCAACACTTCTTCTGTCTATATAATTCTCATCAGAATAATCATTAGATTTTGAAACTCCTTCTCCATAGCAATAATTACCGCTCATGCAATTCGGTATATCTAATAGTATCGGATAATGAAAGTATAAAAGCCAAAGCAATAATGCATACATCGAAGCAAATATTGATAGCACCATCATAATTGAAAAAACTATCGCACCACTATATTCATCACTCTCATAGATAATATGCTTTATATATAGCTAGAGCGGGGAAATCCCCGCTCTAAAAAACACATATTGCTTTAAAAAATGACTACGCCTCATAAATCTACATAGCCACTTTTTTTATGAAAAATCTTAATTCTACAAGCTCAACCGTCCGCTTTATATAGCTACGGTTTATACTATACCTCTTTAATACTAATATATCGAGACATGTTACCAACAATGTCCTTTGAAGAATTGTATGTACCAATATGAAGTTTCACTTCTCGATCCGCCATATATAAGCATAGCGTTTCTGTATTCCTTCTAAAAAAACACTTAATAATGTTTTCATATAGATACTGCTTCTTGTACAATAAACCTTTTATTACAATCCTATCCTCATATACATAAAAATGCTTCAATGAAATCCACATTAAAGGAATAAGAAGAAGCGACGCTCCAATTGAGACAATAAATATGCAAAATAACCTCTTCGCCATTCCATTAAAATGTATAGTCGGATATGCTCCAAAGCCTATCGGGACAATAAGCACTGCAAACTTTAGATACTTATTGATAAATTTTTCTCGTTGCTCATACATAGCATTTATAACTCTATTCCCTCCATACAGTTTTGATTTTTTAAATAATCTAACAACATTTCAAAATTACATACGTTATCTTCATATAACTCAACGAAAGTATCATCATAATACACATGAATATACTCTCGCCTTGGGCCCTTATTCATTTTTTTTCTACCAATAGTATATTTTTTTATTTCAGAAGCACTTATTGTTCTTTCTGGCTTAAATATTTTCTTTATAATCAGAATGTCCGATTCCACTTCTATTGAATTAACTATTATAGCTCCGAGTTTGCAAAAAGCATACACCCCCATAATTATAATTGACGAAACAGCCAACACCAAAATCATCCAAAAATCCTTCGGCGTCGCACTATTTAATACTATTGCTACGCACATTGCTATATATACACCAAAAGAAAGAAAATACGATATAGCCTTAAAAAGCTTATTTTTACATTTCACCACAAATTTCATGCGCACTCCTCCTGCCTTCCAATATCAAGAATTGCTCCTAATAAATCAATTAGATTGCCCGACAAAACATCCGTTATATCATCCATATCATCGCGCCATATCTTCACCATATCATTAAACTCTTTTCGTAGTTTTTTTGACTGTCTAGCAATATCAAGATACCTTTTCTCTAATCTTTCAGCAGCCTCTTCATGTGTAGGATACCTTTTATAAAATCTGACGTTTATCCACGCAATTATAAATATCTTCTCTTCCACTAGCATATACAGTTAAAGCGGGTAAATACCCGCTCTAACAAATAGATACTTTTCTATTATTCTTTTTATCCTTATAGAATATCGAACACCAACCTATAATTGCAAACTATTACACCTTTTTTATATTGATATATCGAGACATGTTATTAACAATATCAATCGAAGAATTGTATGTACCAATATGAAGTTTCAATTCTCAATCCGCCATATATACACTCAGCCACCAATAATATTGTCACTCAGCTTTACCATATTCAGCCAATTTCTCACATATTTTATCAAAATTATCGCAATCTTTATCAATATACGTTATTACTTTGTTATTAGTAGATATTTTTACAATCTCTCTTGATAAATCCACCTCGTCAATTTCTTCTATATCTACATTAGAAAATACGATTGCATGTGAGTTTATTTTCATCAACAACAATATTCCATCTCACATAAACAAACTCCAAAACTACCCCAATTATATTAAGACGAGCTGCAAAGTCTAAGATTTTAGGGAACTTAACAATAAAACCATTTCCGCTCTCATCCAAAAAAGCTGTTTGTTTACTTAGATTCAATAAAACTGAATAGCTTATTATAATCAGTAATGCTGTAATTGCACTTGTTAGATATTTCATCTCCTTATCACCTCATCCACTTTTTCAAACGATCAATCATATATTTCCATTTTTCTTCTACCATATATGTAATAGTATCTCCATCAACCGTATGTATAACAACTTTAATTACTCGAGATTTTGGCTTGATTTCAATATCTTTCGTTATATAGTTTTTATTTAATACAATACAATCCGGTGATGGTACTGCAATAAACCACTCGTCGTCTTTATATATCAGATCCTTACTTATCTTTTTCCCCGCTAATGCTGAGAACATATCAACATCTAATGCATTATTTATCTTTTGGATTCTTTTTCTTAATGTTACTTTTCTATATAATGCATCCGGTATAAAAAAAATAAATCCAAAAGAAATAATTATAATCGCATATATAATTGTTTTTGCATCAATACTTTCCTGTTGATAAGTCAAGTGGACTGCACCAACAACAAAAATCAACTCAACTATGATTTCTACATTTAGCATAGCCACCATAGTAAGATAATATAGATTTTTCTCCGTTAAATCATACTTATTATATTTAAAAATCATATTTCTTCTGTTATGAAACAATCTTAAATATCTTTATATCTAAGATATGTTCACTTCCTCCTATTTGCTACTTATAAGAGAACTCTACGCTTCTTCCGTCAGCGTATCCAACCTTGATTACAGCACCTGAATTATTGTATTCATATGTTGTCGCATAGTTATCCCTGTCATTCTTTGTCTTAAGGCGTCCATACTGGTCGTACTCATATGTTTCTTTCCAGCCAAGAGCATCTACAACGCTCTTAAAACGTCCTGTAGCGGTATAGGTATAAAGAGTTGTGCTTCTGCTCTCAACTACCTTATTATTCTTCCCATAGATGATATCCATTCTTCCGTTAGGATATACAGTTAAAGCGGGTAAAAACCCGCTCCAACAAATATACGTTATTTCAATCTGTTTACTCTTTCAGCTTATCATTACTAACATTGTCATTAATATTTCTGTTATTGATACTTTGAAATTTCCTAAAAATGTCATTTATACCTTCCTCATACCATTTTCGAAAAAACATCCTATAAACGACATACTCTCAGCATAATCCATGCCTTTCAAAAGTATTGTTTTATCTGCTACTGTATAAATTTCAATCTATAACTTTTTCACTAACATTTCTAAGCAGTTTGTCTGCGTCCTGCCAAAATGCATTTACTCCAAACAGTTTCTCTTTTTCATGATTATATGCATTGTAATACAATAACCATTTTATTTTTCTACTAATATAAGCAATATCAGAATATCTCTGTTCTTTTTGCCCCATAATTCCGAACTTAATATATTTATCTCCATTTCCTACTATTCCATATACTCTACTACAAAGAAAATTTATCATAGAAAATAATATAAGCACTGTTTGAAACGCGCCAAAAAGCACCTGTCCCATTGTTAAATCTTCCGTATTATAGTAACCATACCATAATAATCCGGCTATAAACCATACACAAATGCTAAATCTAGCAGATACAATAGAATTCTTTCCAGGTCTACAGCAAAACTCTCCTTCGGGTAATTCCTTATATTTATGCAATGCTCCTACCATCCCTATGCATCCAGCAACAAGAACAATTGTCGCAAATAATAAATCCAAGAAATACAACTCCCGGTCTGGCGAATCATATATAAACACACATACTCCCGCACCAATAGTTATAGCAGCGACAATTAAAAATTTTATGTTTATTTTCTGATAGTTATCCTGTATTTCGTCATTAAGTCTATAATCTGTCATTTTCTTTTCGCCTCATAATAATTTTATATTTTCCATTATCATTTTTTATCAATCAAGCAATACACGTTTCACAAAAATTCCATACATCTTCTGCTAATTCTGGGAAAGTGCACTTAAACATAGTTTGAATTGTTTTTTGAATAACACCCTTATCATAATTCAAAGAATTCTTAATAAGCCATGCCAAAACAACTTCTTGCAATCTATCTTTAGCTTCATTATAAGGATAATTAAATATTCCCTTAGTTGGATAAGCTTTCGCTAAATCCGAATATGTATTATACATATTTTCAGCTTTAGAATCTCCTATATTCAAATTTGTCTTCTTTTCAATAAGATTTTTTATAGGTGTAAATTTACCAATCACTTCTCCCGCCAATGTAGAAAAAACAGAGGACATTCCGGATTTTACAACATCACTGCCGCCATAATTACTATTGCCAATCTTTGCTTTTACAAAATCACCCCCTATATCAATTGCTGCATTTGTAACTGTTCTCAAAAGCAGATCTCCGCCTTTACTAGCCACAAATTTTGATACAGCATTCACTCCAAATGCACCTGCTCCAACTACTCCAAGTATTCCGGTCGCAGCTCCCTTAAGCGCTCCTGTGGCAGTATCTAACAACACTTTTTTTCCGTCAATGGCTTTATAACTAAAATCACCATCTACAAACTGATTAACAACTGATGTTGCTCCCGAAAAGGCTCCTCCCAAAACAGTTGTAGTTACTATTGTACCAATTGCAGCGGACGCAGAAGATGCTGCAAATACCCCTGCAGCAACCGATGCAATTGCTGGTGCTGCAGCCACACAACATGCACCAATGGCAACTCCTGCAACAACCTTTATTCCAGCTTTTGCTATCTCTGTTTTATGATCTACTACAAATTTTCCTGCTCTTTTCGCCGTTGAAACAACTGCCGATGACACTGTTGATACTCCTTGTGCCAAAGTATTACCAGCTTTATCAAGCGCATTTGCAATAAATCCACCAAAATTACCATCTCTATCAACTATACCAATTGGATTTTCCCAACAATAACCGTAATGGTTAAATGTGAATGGAATATCAACGAACCCTTTCACATTATCTTCAGACTGGAATCTACCCGTTTCTGCTTTGTAGAATCTTGCCTGAGCAAACTTAAGACCTGATACTTCATCTTCCTGATAGCCTGTAAAAGCAAATGGCTGAATTATATTGCCCTGTTTAGTGTATGCATGCTTCGAGTTATTGTTTCTTATATTGCCTGTAAACGGATCTATATTTCTTCCAAAATCATCGAATGCATATGATGATACAACTGCTCCGTCAGTACCTGTCATGTACATAGGTGATCCAAGTTCATCCTGGAGATAATAGTAGTTATTTCCTGACTTTGACATAGAGATTACGTTGTTATCATATACAAAGCTCTCTGTCTCTCCGTTTACAGTTCTTTCAAGAAGGTTATAGTAATCCTTTGAAAGGTCACAGAGATACTCAATGTTTTCTTCAGGTCTTATGGATGCTACTCTGAATCCAAGTCCGTTATAATGGTTCTCAAGTTCTCCCTTATCCTTATCAACTACCTTTGAGAGCATGTTTGTAGCATCAAAAGTAAAGGTCTTCTGTAAGAGACCGTCTATGAACTCTTTCGTCTGGTTACCACGCTTATCATAATCATAAGTCTTAAGTATAGCCTGAGAATTATTAAGTTCCTTAGCTTCTACAAGTCTGTCGAGGACATCATATGTGTAAGATGTCTTTGTCTCTGTTTCAGACATACTTGTTCTGTTGCCGAATGCATCATACTCGTAGGAAGCTTTGGTTATTCCATCATGTGTTGTCTTTGTAAGACGACCGATAGCATCATAGCTATACTCATATCTTCCCGATACTTTATCAAGACCACGTCTGTTTCTATCTATGCCGCTGATAAGGCCTACGTTATTGTACGAATAGAAATACTTATCAAGTACGCCCTGCTTATCGGTACTTGTCATGCTCTCAAGATTTCCGCCGGGCATGTAGGTATAAGCCTGGCTCACACCGTTAGCAAAGTTCTTGCTTACAAGTCGGCCAATCTCATCATAAGCATAGGTCGTTTCTTCACCGTTTCCGATAACGCTGCTGAGCTGAAGCTTATCGTCATACTTATAAGAAACTGCCCTTCCGTCAGGATATGTAAGCTTTGTTCTTTCTCCTGTAGCGCCATACTCATAAGCAACAGTCCTGTTCTTAAAGTCTGTTACTTTTGTAAGGCGTCCTAAGATATCATTTTCAAGGATTGTCTTTCCGTACCAGTCATTTATCTGATTAAGCTGATTAAGTTCATTATAAGAGAATGAAACACTTCTTCCGTCAGCATATCCTACCTTTGTTACTGCACCTGCATTGTTATACTCATATGTTGTTGCATAGTTATCCCTGTCAGTCTTTGTCTTAAGACGTCCATACTGGTCGTACTCATAAGTTTCTCTCTGGCCAAGAGCATCAGTTACTTCCGTAAGCTGACCTGAAAGATCATATGAATAGATTGTTACACGTCCGTCTTTTCCAACTGTAGGGAATACATCTCCGGATTTTTCTGCATCATCTACAAGACCTTCTGCCCTATGTATACTCTTAAGCTTATCAAGAGCATCATAAGTATAGGCTGTCTCATTTCCAAGAGCATCTACTACGCTCTTAAGTCGACCTGTAGGTGTATATGTATAAAGAGTTGTGCTATTACCATCAACCACCTTGATGACTCTGCCCATAACATCATACTCGTAAGATACAGTCCTTCCGTCAGAACCTTCTACTTTCTCTACTCTATCAAGAGCGTCATATTTATAGCTTATCTCATAGCCATCAGCAAAGCTTCTCTTTTCTACCCTTCCAAGTCTGTCATAGATAAGTTTCTGCTCAAGTCTTTCGCAGAAATATGTAGCAATAAGCTGACCTTTTCTATAGTCAAACCTTGTTGTCCTACCCTCTGCATCTGTTATGCTCTGTAACTCACCAATCTTTGTATATGCATAGCATGTACTGTTTCCAAGTGCATCGGTTTCTTTTATTAGTCTTCCAAGAGCATCCACTTCTCTTGTATATCTGTTACCTACTGCATCTGTAACTGCAATAAGATTTCCATTTACGTCATAGTCATATTTTTGCACATGCCCGAGAGCGTCTGTTTCTGATGTGATATTTCCGACTGCATCATAAGTAATACTGCGTACTCTGATATCGCCGTTGTACTCAGCTATTACGTTTCCGTTTTCATCATAGTCGTAGGATGTTTCCCTATGCTCCGGATCTGTTACCTTTATAAGTCTCTTTAGAAGGTCATACTCGTAGGTCACTTTACCGCCGTTTGGAAGTGTGATCTCTTCTTCATCCCAGACGTTGTTATACTTAATAGATGTTTTCCTTCCGGCTTCATCGGTATATTCCGACACTTTTCCTATATTGTTATTAGTCCATTCCTTAGAAGTTCCATCAGGATTTTCTACACGGATAAGCTTGCCTAATAAGTCATAACTATATCTTGTCACATTTCCAAGAGGATCTGTAACCTTGCTTATCCTGTCCATGTCATCGTATTCGTAGGTAGTCTCTGCTCCAAGGGCATTCTTAGTAGAGATAACCCTTCCAAGATTATCTCTTTCATAGAACGTCTCGACGCCCTTACTGTCCTTTACATAGCAGATGTCTTTATTATCATCATATTTAAGGTATGTATAGTTTCCTTCCGCATCCCTTATGCGCTCTACCTGCCCGTTGTCATCATAGTAGATCCTACTCTCTTCATTAAGGGGATTTACTACATTTGTAAGCTCTCCGTAACTGTTATAAGAATACTTGTAAGTAGCTCCATCGGGGCCTTTTACTACGATAGGCTTTCCTGCCGCGTTATAAGTGATATTTGTTATATTACCCTTTGCATCGATTACCTTTGTAAGATGGCCTCTATTATCATAGCTAAATCTTGTAGTATAACCTCTTTTATCCGTTGCTGTAGTCTTCTGGTTCTTATCGTTATAAGTAAAGCTCTCGCCTATTCCCTGCTCAGGATATCTTGTTCCAATATGGCGTCCGAACTCATCAGAAAGATACTCTACTTTGAGTCCGTTCTGCTCTGTTGCAGTTGTAATATGATTATCTTCATCATAGAGGTAAGTGATAACACCACCATCAGGGAAACTCTGCTTTGTGACGCGTTTCTTATCGTCATACTCATTCTTAAGGAAGGTTGTTCCATTAGGAGTATCAACCTCGTTGATCACTCCATCTTTATCATAACGATACTTTCTTGTTGCACCGTCAGGATATGTTACAAGTGTAAGAAGGTTAGTCCCATTCTTATCCTCATACTCATATCTTACAGCTCTTCCTGTATTATCCTTTGCTGTGCAAATGCATCCGTTATCATTAAAGTAAAGTCTTATATATCTATATTCATCGCAGATACCAAGAGGACGCTCGCCGTCATACTCAACTCTTGCAAGCTCACACCTTTCGTTACCAAATGCTGATATTTTTCCATCTTTCTTAAACTCAGTATATGAACCATCATCCTGAATAAGTCTGTAATAATCCTTATACTCGATAAGTCTCCCTGACTCACCGTGTTCTTCTATATATTCTTTTTCTTCGTTCTCGTAGTCTTCTTTTACTACAGCACGTCCGTCTTTTGTAGTTACAAACTCGATCTCGCCAATTTCATCAAGATCATATTTCTTGCTGTCTTCTTCGCCGATGATTTCATTATCTTTTCTCTTTTTCTCATTTGTGGAAGCCTTGGTAAAATACCTTACGTAGCTTCCTTCGTGACCATCAGCAAAAAGGATCTTTATCTTACTGTCATCATCTTCACCTTCTTTAGTAAGGTGCATGTCAAAAAGGCTCGTCCAGCCTTTGCCGAAATAGCCACTTTTTTCACTCTGTGCGTTATAAAAACGCCTTACAGATAACGGGTATACACCTGCAATGTTAAGGTCTTCCCTGTCATTTATATAGTTTCCGTTATTAAGGTTTACAGGATCATAAAGATATACCTGGCATCTTGGGATCATTCCCTTAAGATATGCCTTGTAACTCTCAAAGAATTTAAGGTACTCTTCAGCATCTTCAGGAGCAAGGATGTCCTTTGGATCCTTCCAGCTAATGTTGTCTTTGGTACCATCAAAATTTGTTATATCTAAAGCGCCCTTGTTCATGCCTTCAACTATCTCATGGAGATTATGAACGATAGTATCAAGAAGGCTCTTAAATGCACTCTTTTCTATATCATTGGAATGTTCTTCATGGAAAGCAAGGAACTTCCTTGAAAACTCGGGAACAAAACCACCACTCTTATCTGGAGTCGTAATAGCATCAAGTGCAAGATGGGATTCTCTCGGATTAGGCCATGTATAGCTTTTCCTAGAGATAACGTCGCAGCCACCCGCAATGCTCTCTACTTCTCTATGGATATGGGTAATCTTGGGGTAAATTTCATTAAAGACCGAATTATAACCTGCAAAGTCTTCTGCAACCTTATTAAGATGCTGCGTCTTGATAACCGCTGAATCATCACTTTCAGAAAGATCCACCTTAAAATCTTCAAGAAGCGCTACTTCGCTCTCAAATCCTGCTCCCTGCATCATACTCTGAAGTTTCTGAATGCAGTATATAGTATCTTCTACAAGTTTTATCTGCCTTTGATCTATAAACTTCTTTGCTGAATCTGCTTCAGGTCCTGTATGTGTCTCATCAGTTACAAATGCGGTAAGTGCCTGTATAAGTTCTGATGACATATGAAGAAACGGATTATATACTTCCCCAAAACACTTATTAAAATACTCCCTTATCTTGGCCTGATGCCACTCTATATTATCCCCGTTAAATCCCATAACTCCTTAAACTCCCTTTCCAAGATTAATGTTTACTTCCGTCATATATATTATTCGCAGCTTCCTGAGATTTCTGTGCATCAATAGATACAATGTCATCTTTAACTTTTCTCATCACCCTAACCACCTGAAAAAGCTCCCTCTTTAAGAGTCTGAGCATATCTTCTACTTCGTGATCTGCCTGCTCATAATCAGGAATAACAGAATTAAGTCTGCAAACATTGTCAGGTGCAACATAACCTGTATATGTTTTTATAATCTCTGATGTCTGAGCATGTATGTTATCAACAACTCTTTCATATTCATCAACATCAATCTTTATCTCAGATGAGCTTCCTACACCTGCTCCTCCGCCAGCACTTATCTCATACGCATATTTTCTCGCTCTAATAAACATTTCGCTTCCTCCTAACTATCAATTATTTCGTGGTTCCGGATCCGGCTCGTGTTCTGGAGCATGTTCCCACTTATCCCACAATCTGTCAATTTCACGATTAAGTGCATCTATCTTATTACTTACATCCTGGATAGCTCTGTCTATTTGGCTATTAAGCGTTGCAGCATCTCCTGCATAGTTACCAAGTGCTGAATTAAGAGTATTCTTCTTTTCTACAGCAATAGTAAAATTAGCACCTTTCCAATCCTCAGAAGATCCGCCTGCAAGCATGTACTGCTCTACAGGACTCTTTACATATTCCTGCAACTTCGTTCTCTGCCAGATAAGTTCGTCTCTAAGTTCTTCCAGCTTATGCATTATGCTTGCATATCTATTTCTTTCTGCAGTTCTGTCTTTAATCTCATGCATATAATCACGCTTTAATTTCATTTATACTCCTCCTTTATTAGGTTGTAATCATATTATTCGTGAAGACCTACGACAGCTTTGACACTGTCATAGGTCGATAAACCTCATCCCTCGTATGTAAGACCTGAAGAATGTGTTGTATCAATCTCTTCCAAGTTGCTGGCTGATGTCTTAACGTTGCTTCCAAGTACATCCAATGTCTCTGCATACTTGTTAAGATCCTGATCAAGATCATAATATACACTAAGAAGTGTTGCAGCTGAATCACCGAAGATACCTTCTTCTGTGATCTCATCAACCTCACTTTTAAGCATAGAAAGCTTCTCTCTTAAATCTGCAGCAAAGTTTACAAGCTTTGCACCATTCTCTGAAATTATTCCGCTATCACCAGCGATCATACCATTTGCACCCATATTAGTTCTCCTTTCGTTCTCTTAGATCTCGTACGCTCTACGTCCGTTCTCAGCATCTTCCTGGTAGCTCTTAGAAACGCTATTTACCCAGTCATTGATCTTACGGATCTGCTCGGACATCTTGCCCATCTTAAGTGACAGATTGTTGATGAATTCGATACATGCTTCACCTTCTGCACCCTGCCAGCAATCCTCAAGGGGTCCCTGAAGTCCTGCAACCTGAGATGTTAAATCATCCAGATCCTGTGCGCCTGCCTCTAAGAGGCGTGACTTTTCGTCAAGAAATTCTACGTTTACACCTTTTTTTCCACTCATATCTTTCTCCTTTACTTTATCCAAGAGGTACCTTTACTCTCTTGATCTTTGAGTTATTTATGTAAAATGTATCACCCATGCCTGCAGAAACTTTTACAGCGGTTATGACATTTTGTGGCATCTTTACAAGAGCAATGTCTTTTGGATTCTCAAAGAATATCTTTGAACCTTCGTCTCTGATGTGTGTGCTTATAGGATTAGCCAATCCGGTAACAGCAACGTTTTCTACATCGGTGTACATAATGCATACCTTGTTTTGCTTTGAATACTTTACAATTTCCAGGTATTTCTCTAGTATGTTCTCCTCCTTTCCAATTACTTCAATGGTTTTTCTATCTGCAAATACTACCACTTTGACAGGTCCATTACTTACACCTGCGTCATTGTTATCTTCACGGATTAATCCGTCGTGAAGGTCTTCAATGACCTCGATAGCATCCATTGCATTTGATGAATAATACATAATATTGTTAGCCTGCGCGGCAGATTCGAACTGTCTTTGTTCCGAATCAAACAGATAAAGTCTGATGTATCCGTTTCTGTCCGCGTTCATGAGCTTACCGATCAGATAATCGACAAACTTAGATCTTCCGAGATCCTCTCTACCTGATATTGCAATCTCTTTTCCTTCCAAAAGATCAAGCCATACAGGCTCAACCTTGGCATAATGAAGACCAAACATCAATTTGCCGTTCTCAACTTCTGTATTGCCACAGGTTTCTTTAAGGAAATCTTCTGTAAGCTCGGCAGGAACAAATCTGACTTTCTCGGCCATCTCCGATCCGTACTTGTGATTACATGCTTTGATGTACTCTTTGATCTTGTTGATACGATCAATTTCCTTCTCGGACGGGAATGCCATATATGCCTGGAATTCCTTAAGCTCTGTTCCGAACTTTGTGATACCTCTTCCCGGAACCTCATCAGGCTGAATCCTGCATCTGTCAAACAATGTTACATACTGACCTTTGTCGTTACAGTTAAGAGCAATCTTACCTGCGATGTTCGACATAAGCTTATATCCGATTCCCGACATCTGCTGGTTGGTGAAGACAACTGAAATTCCGTTTGCCACACCATCTCGGCATATAGCAAGAATATCATTCTCGTAATTCGGGTAGGTAGCCTTAAATACCGTGTAGTTCTCGATGAACACGATTATCTGCGCTTCATCCTTATATCCTGCTTCCCTGTAGGAGCTGAAAGAGCTAAGTCCTCTGTCAGCAAGAAGTTTTCTTCTGCGACCGATCTTCTCAAGAAGCATCTTAATAAGGTTCTTGAGCTTATCCTCGTCAGCGATCGTTACTACGCTTCCGACGTGGTTAAGTCCTTCAAATATCTTCATCATCATAGAAGCAAAGTCAATGATGTAGATGTTTACTTCCTTCGGAGAATACTTTGCGGTAATTCCCATCATCATGCCCTGCAACATCGCCGTCTTACCGCTAAGAGACGAGCCGAGTATATAGTAATGACTCTTTGACAGGTTGATCTCAAACGGATCCTGTGCCTGTCTGTCGGGATCGTCACAGATTCCGATAGGAACTGTAACATCGGTTCCAACTTTCTCAAGCTTGTGAGGATAAGGAACCATCTCAGGAAGCGGCGGAAGGATAATGTCATCAAGCTTGGCAATATGCGCTTCCGTGCAATATTCGTTGACATACTCAACCATTGCTTCAAGCTGCGTAAGAGAAGCTTCGCTCTTCTCGGGCTTCTGCTCGTATATGACCTTTCTTTTTCCCGAAAGGCTTACACTGTTTATCCTGAACTTTCTCTTTGCATTGGTACTCTGTACAAGCGCAGGTGCCCCACTGTATGCGGATTGGAAAAGTTCAAATATCTCATTATTACCAACCTGCAGATAAGCACGACCTGGCTCTCTGATCTCTGCAGCAAGCGGAGAATGAAGAACTTCATTACTATCGCTCTTCTCCTGCACCTTCAAACAGAGCTTGAACTTAGAGTTACTCCAGATCTGGTCGTTTACGACACCCGAAGGTTTCTGTGTTGCAAGTATCAGATGAACGCCAAGGCTTCGTCCGATACGGGCGGTACTAATAAGCTCCTTCATGAAGTCAGGCTGTTCTGCCTTAAGTTCCGCAAACTCATCTACAAGAAGTATCAGGTGCGGAAGCGGAACCTCTGCCCTTCCCTCTTTATACAACTTTATGTAATTGTCGATCTGGTTAACTTCGTACTTGGCAAAAAGCTCCTGCCTCTTGATAAGTTCCGCCTTGATCGACTTAAGCGATCTGTTTATCTGCTTTCCGTCAATGTTTGTAATAGCACCGTTAAGGTGTGGCAGGTTCTTAAACTGGTTCGCCATACCACCACCCTTAAAGTCGATGATGATGAAACTTACATCGTAAGGATGGAACAGAGTTGCTATTGACAAAATGTATGACTGCATAATCTCTGACTTACCTGAACCTGTAGTACCTGCAACAAGTCCGTGAGGACCATGATATTTTTCATGCAAGTCGAGTGCTACAACTTCATCACCGCTCTTTACTCCGAGTGGCGCAGCCATTGATTCGTAAACCTTTGATTCACTCCATCTTTTACCCAAGTCGAGATCATGAGCATTCATGATATTAAGCAACTGGTAAAAAGATATATTCTTGGTAAGTGTACTCTCAAGACTCAGCTCTTTTACATACACAGGCGCAAGCTTCATTGCACACTGCTTGACCGTATCCATTGAGATATGATCGTAATCGAAGTACTGAATCTTGTTTCCGTCTTCGGTATCCTGAATAAATCCGTGATTCTTATCAGGCTCAAGGAACATTCTCTTGTCGCAGTTCTTATGCAAAAGCTCTTCAAATTCTTCGAAGAATACGAATGTAAATCCAAGCTTGTTTGCATTGCGTACATATTCCTTAACAGGATGTTCCATGAATTTGCTTGAGCGATATACATACACTACAAAATGAGCAAATTGCTCAAGTTCTTTATCTTTAAGTGCTTCTCTTGCTGCGAGTTCACCGTACAGGAACTCAAGTCCCGATTTGGAACTTTCATCATCGTGGATGATAAAGCGCATTCCTGTTGATTCATCACTGAAGTTCTTGATCCATCTTGTCCAATCAAAGTACTTAACGTCTTCTTTGTCAATTATCAAAAACTCTTTTACATCATCGTAGAAGTGCTGGCCCGAAACTGTGAGTATCATGTTCTTCATCATCTGATACAGCTTGTCTCTGATACCGATAACACCTACGGCGTTGACTTTGCCGAGTTCAAGGATAACCGGCATGCCATCTATATACTGATATTTGTCATGTATCTTCTCGGGATAATCCATGAGCATATCTTCGGTCTCAAGATATTCCTGCTTTCTGAAAGATACCTGACACTCTGATTCAACTCTTCCCGTTCCGACTCTGATATCAAGGAAGTCGTCGTGATCTTTTTCTTTTTCAAAAAGTCTTGCGCTGAAATCACTTATATTTCTTACAGTCTCTTCAACCGATCTGTTTCTCTCGGAAATAAGAGTTCTCTCATCGTTTCGAAGCTTTGTAAGTTCTTCCTCTTTTTTATCAAGATATTCGTTATATACTTTTATTCTGTTTGCCTTCTTCTTGCGATAGTCCTTGCCGTTGTCAAAATAATTCCACACCGACATACTTCCGCTTATAACCATAGATGCCGCGAAATACACTATGTAGAGCTTGTTGCCCGGCATGAGCATACCTCTTACAAACACCATGAGAACCAGCATAAGTATTACAGGAAGAAGTATCCTTATCAGGTTCTTCTTAGGCTCAGTAGGTGCAGTCTTAGGCGGAAGAATCTCCGGCTTTTCATCAAGATCTGCATACTGCTGCCTTGCACTTCTTATGAACTGCGGATATTTAAAGTGATTCTTCTGCGGAAGATTATCCACATGCTGAAGCCTTGTCCTTATCTCTCCGCTGTCGGAAGTAAACAGGTGGTCACCCTCCAGGTAAAAGAAATTCCCGCAATATTCAAGGAACTGCTTATCCTTAAGGACAATGCTCGCCTTTTTCTTGAGATTTACTCCGTTTACCTTAACGCCATAGCGGCTGGCAGAGATATCTACATCAAATCCTTCGGGATTTCTTATAAGCGTGATGATATCATCGGCAAGAGTTCTGTCAGAAATGGTTATGTCTGAGTCATTTCTGCCTCCGATAGTTATCCGGCTCGCTCCCGAAATTGTGATATCAAGATTGTAATCGCCCTGAACATCTCCGAAATCCTCGCTGAATTCAAGTGAAAGAATTACACTCTCGGTAGTTCCGTCGCATACATCTATGCTCTCACCCGTCTTAAGAACATGAATCTTCTCTTTTACAGAATCAGTGTTAAAGAAAAGATCCTGTGAAGATGAAACGATATAGTCATTTTGCTGCTTGATAACTTCTATCTCCAGATCTCTGCCGATATCCTCTTTAAAGAAGCATACTTTGCTGTCTTTGCCGGTACCGACAGTGACGTGTTCCATGTATTCTGTAAGGCTTAGCTCTTTATAAACTTTGTTGTTGTAAATAGTCAGCTTATAGTTCATAGTCTCTCATCGCTCGTCGTAATAGATTATTGTGCCGTTTCTGATTCCAAGCTCCTCTAAGGTCTTTTCCCCTCTGATAAGAGCTTTGGGGTAATCGGCCCTAAGGAAACATTGCTTTGGTTTATCCATGTTGATTCCAAGATTAAAGCTCTCATTTAGCCCGTAAATAAGTTCATTGGCTGTGAGGTTTCCCGGAACCTCCAGATCAATTTCTTTATTATTTTTGCTGTTTCTGAATAAAACTATTATGTTATCACTCATGTTTAGCACCTTTTTATTTCACAGCAATCACCGTTGCCAAATATCTTTTTCCTTCAATCAACTTCGCAGCATCTATTGCCGCGTTGTTATCGAAAGCAACCATCTCACATACAGGATAATCATATTCATCCGATTTGATGTTTATATCTGCATCTACGCTTGTTTCATCGCAGTTACATATCACAACGCATTGTCCGCCGAATCCTGCCAGGTTTCCGACAAATCTTTTTACCCTCTCAGCTTCTCCCGCAATGTCTTTGGTACACATTGCCATCATCTTGCTGTCTGAGAGATGCTTGGCAAGTTCCTTCGTAAGCCCCGGTGTATGTTCAACAACTATGTAGTCGTACATCTCTCTGCCTGCTATCTCATTCACCATGTCATAATAGGCTTGTAAAGATATGTTATAGGCATAAAGAGGATCTTTGAACGCGGGAACATAATCAAATGCAGCTTTTCTGATGTTCTTGATAAGCATATCCAAGGCTCCGCCGTTCATAAAGGCGATTGCCAATGATGCTTCAGCCCAGTCCTCCTTGAGGTTCTCAGGAAGGAATTCATAAAAGTTCTGAGTCTCCTCCGCGTCAACATACAAGACGTCATATCCCATCTGGGACAATCTTGCCGCTATTCCAATGGCGGCTTTGGTCTTTCCGCAGCCTCCGCTTGCGGCACAGACATCGATTATCCTTGTCTTTCCTACATCTTCCTGCACGGTTGTGACATAATCTTCTCCAAGCTTATTAACAATGCCCTCCGTTGCATCATATTTACTTATGGTATTTTTTGCTTCAGTGTTTTCAACAAGATAGTATGTTGTATCCGCCTGTTGGGAAAAAAATGCTTCCCTGCTGATATATTCATCTGCAATAAGCACATCCACCTTAGGATGTCCCTGCCTACAGTATTCCGAAAAGTATTCTTCATTCGAAATAACTATCAGCTCTGAACTGTCATTTAATACAAACGGCAATTCCGACAAGATCTTATCAACATATTCTTTGTCAAAACTTATTAAAAGAATCTTTTTTTCTTTCATCAGTTTTATCCGGCACTTTCCAGTATTTCTACTTTAAATTCCATATCCGCAAGCATTAAGATATCTTCGTTATTTAACTTTACTCTTCTGTTCGGCTCAAGTACTGCTCCGTTTAACCTTGAATAATTGCTGCTTCCGAGGTCTTCGTAAAAGCATTCGCCGTTTTCTATATAAACCATCCCATGCTGCCTGCTAATAGCGTTATTAAACGGTATTCTTCCGTCACAGGTTTCTGACTTTCCTATTAAAAACTCTTTCTTTATGATGTACAAAGAAAAGTTTCCGTATCTTCCGTGGTAATTAAGTCCGACAGCAATGTTGCTACTCTTTGGCATTGCTACCTTTGGCTGTATCTCTTTTGCTGCACCTGCGTAATTCTCTACAATATAGCGGCACAAATTTATAAGTCCGTTGATTGCAAGTTCTCCGCTATCCGTCCTGTCATCATCCAGGTTAATAAGTATGTCCCTCAACCTGTCTATCGAAGCATCCGTTCCCGCTTCAACACTATAGACCACAGTCTCAAGATACTCATACAACTTTTCGAGCCACTCTCTTCCAAGAGCTCCTGTGGCATTAGACACTACAGGAAGTACAATAAATCTTGCACTTCCATCCTCCGGATTGATAAAGACCTTATCCGGATCAAGCACAATAAATTCTTTGTTAAGGAAAGCATTTTCTTCAAACATGCCTATAAGCTGTGCAAGCCTTGCTATCAGATCTTTCCTGCTGTCTATAGTCAAAAGCCTGTCTATTGCATTGATGCTCTCAAGCCCTTCAGTCCTGCATATAAGTCTGTTACTTCCATTTTGTTTGATAAGCGCAATATCAAGTATGCTTCTGTTATTCAGTTGCTTTAGCATCTTCATTCCAAAGCTCGACATCTTCTCGTTAGCATCAAGCTTGAATGCTATATGCGTTTGGTAGTTTGATACATTCATAGCAGCACGGTCCCTTATGTCCTTTTATGTTTTTCTGTATTTTCGCTTAACAATATTATCCAAAAATTAATAACTCTAACACATGAAATAATACCGTATTTGCAACGTATTCGCAATAACTTTTTTATGATTTCAAGTGATTTTTTAATCCATTTTTAACAAATACACTCACTGTCTACTCTTTCACATTTCCATGTATTACCGCATCATTTCAAGAGGCGAAAAACCCGCATCAACTTCAACAATTCCGTCATTATAATAACAAGAAAACGCTTGTATTATTTCATCTATCTCACATGTTTTTTCAAGGACCTCATTCTTCCCTTCGACTTCAATCCCGATCTGAAAAGTGTATCCTCCCGGAATGGTTGCAGCTTGGATAAAAGTCACGTTATTTGCAGCCTTTTTACGGCATAAAACTATAAATTCTTCCTCAATCTCAATCATCTTATCCAAATATTCCCGCACCTGTTGCCAGGTCGGATAATCTATTTTGCCATCAAAATTATTATAAACAGAAATATCACTTTCTGATTCTTCCTTCAATTTTGGAGCAGGTTTATTTGTGCTGAATTTGTCTTTTATTTTTTTAAGTATTCCCAATTTTATACTCAGTACCTCCTTCTGCTCAAGATATGTACAAATATCATTTAACATACATAACCGCATTTCAAAAGAGCTAAAACCCTCTTGAAATACGGTTACAATAATCTACGATTTCTTGTTCTTAAGATGTGAAGTCGGACAAATATATTTACCCGCATAAATTTTTAATTCCTCAAATAGGTATTCGCAAGCTTCTGATTCATTTACAAATTGTTGTACACCTGATTTATGACCTCGCTCACTATAATACACTTCCCATCCCTCTCCATTTTTGATTAAGCAATATGCTTCATTAGGAAAACCTCCAATCAAAAGAGAATATAAATCATCCGGTACACCGATCGCATCCAATCGTTTTTTTAATCCTTCTACTGTCATCTCAATTAATGCTCCGTTCATCGTATTCCGTTATCAGTAATATATCGCCAGACACTTTATTGCCTATTTTTTAAATCTTCCAATGCTTCCTTAGGATTTTTCTTAAGCTGTATTAAGAAAAGATAAGCATCTAGCGGAGACATATTATAATCACGATTCAATATTTCAGCAGTATAGCCACATGCTTCTGTTTGCTCTCCATCATCTTTGCAAAACTCTTCAATACAAGCATAATTAAAAAACTCTTCAAAAATATCCTTGTATTGCTTAATTTGCTTAACCAACATACGAGATTCTATTTCTGAACAATTGTAGTTTTTCTTGATATATCTGCGGAGCATAGCTTCATGTGAATCATCTGCCACACTAGCTAAATAATAAATATACAAATGTCTTTTGGCATATTTAACAGCTGATTCTTCATCATTAAATTCTTTTAATGCAAAAACATAACCTCTTTCATCATCTGTTTCAACATATTTCCATTTAGATCCATCAAAAAACAGGCTCCAATAATAAAGTGCATTTTGCCACTCTCCTTCAATACAAACCTGTCTATGATTTGCATCTGAAACTTCAATATAATCTGGTATTCTTCCACCATTTAATGACTCAAACCATTTTATTAATTCTGTTTTTGTCCACATAATATCCGTTCTATTCACATCCGAAACCTCATTATATTCTTGTTTCTTACTACCATTTAATAACTCAGCCAATTTTAATAATTCATCTTTCAGCATACTAATTACCTATTTGCATATACTCTCTTAGGAACCTCTTTTATCATTCCTATACTCTTTAATTCATTCATATTAAACGGCATATCGCTCTGCAAGCCGCCGCCAGTACTTCCAGTTGTCTTATTAAACATCTCAGCAATTTCTCCAGTTGCAAGACCGTCACCTTTGCCATATCTTCCTTCAGCTTCGGAATAATACGTATCTAGTCTATCATGCATTTGAACTTTAGTATCATTACTATAGAGCGAATTATCTATAGCCTTTTCAAGATTAGCCCTTGTAAAATCCTGCCTCGCTTCATATCTGTGATAAGAAGGCTCTTGTGTAACATCATCACCTTCAAAATGGTAGGGTACAGATCGTTCCTTTATTGTGGCACATGACCCATCATCACCAACATGTCCCACACAACTTCCAGTAGGTGACCCCAGCCTATCAAATTGTTCTCCGGCTTTTAAAACTTCCATTCTTCTTGTTGCAGGAACAGTATCATCGCTTTCCCATTTATACGCAGGATTATATCTTTCCATATTTCTAATTTTACGTATACCAGCTACATCTCTCGGATCCTCTGGAACTGTTACATCTCCTCGTTCCATTTTACTTGTTTCAGAATATAATTCTTTTAAATCAGAAACCAATTTAGCTTTTTGACTATCCGTTAGATTTCCTGCATTCTTTTTATAGTATTCCTCCAATTTCAGCTGTGACTTATAATCTAATTCCGATGAACATTCACTAGGAAGAACTCCATTTTCACCTTGACACATCATATTAGCAAGCTTTCCTGCGCCCACCTTAGTCAAAAGCGGACTTGAAAGTTTTGCAAGATTCTTCATTGCTCCCGTAAATTTGTTATATTTTGTATTTGCGTAATCATTGATCTTATAATCAATTTTTGCCAAACCTTGCGCTACGCGCCAGGTTCCTTTTGTTATCAGTGAACCTGCTCTTGTATTAGCAAATCTCTCATATGTACTTCCTATCCTTGCTGATGCCTTATCTGCAAGACTATTGATTGTCTTTCCGGTATTTGTCCGTTCAGCCATGGATGCAAGCTTATTGAAGCCAAATGACGAAGCTCTATGTGTAGCATATCCTGCCACACCATCGGCCATTCCTATTCCAAAATCTTTCGCCGCATCACCAAAACCATATTTTTTTCCTTGAACCAAATGGCTTATGGCATTCATTCCCATGTTTATGGTTCCACCGCCTAATGCCGATGTAACACTTTCACTTGCAACTTTTCCGGCTGTATATCCAACATATTTTCCAACCGAATTAAAAACACTCTTTCCTACGGTTGCACCTATTCCCTGGAAGAGTTTTCCTCCTATGGCTCCGGTTACTGTTCCTATAACAGTATCTTTTGCTATCTGTCCTGCACTCTCTCCCTTAAGTATTCCTGTCGCAAGAGATGTTGTTCCTCCGCCGAGTGCACCTACTGCTGCGGGTGCCGCCGCAGGACAAGCTGTTACAACTGCTCCCGTTACGGCTCCGCCTATTGCCGCTCCGCCAACTGCCGCCCAGTCAACATGGCCTTCCGTGAGAACCGAATGTACTCCTGCTACTACCGCTCCTGTAAGTGCTCCTGCCGCAGCACCTGCAAGGATATGAAGGAATGCTCCGTCTTTATCAACATAAACTTTAGGATCATTTAAACAGTAAAGGTAATGATTGACCGTATCGGGCATTGTGGGAACGCCGCGGACTATATCTTCACTTATAAATCTTCCGTTATCAGGAGAATAATATCTTGCCTGTGCATAGCACAAGCCACTTATCCTGTCTTCCTGATAGCCTGTAAATGCTATCGGATATAGGATATTTTCTTTCTTTTCATAGGATGCGCGTTTTCTCTTACCAAAATCATCATAAGAAAACGCACTTATAGCTTTTCCATCTGTTCCCGTAAGATATACAGGGCTTCCAAGCTCATCATTAAGCATATATATGTTTTCATTGTTTCTTGAAACAGAACATATATTGCCGTCAAACATGTAATCTTCAGTGATGTTTTCATAACTTCTCTGAAGAATGTTATCACCTGTAAATGTATGGTCTCTCAGCTCTTTAATAAGCCTTCCGTTTTCCTTTACACCAACACGGTGTCCAAGAGCATCATAGACATACTCAGCTTCTCCGTCTTTCGCATTTACGGCAGTTACCATCTTTCCTGCCGCATCAAAGCGATAGATCTTTGAAATGGCATCTCCCTGTCTTTCCTCTATGAGATTGCCTCTGTTATCGTAACTGTATGATGTAATAACAGGTAATAGATCACCAGAAGAAACATTCGCTGTGCTTTCTTCCTTCTTGCTGATAAGCCTGTCGATTATATCGTAGGAATATGTCGCACTTACTCCATCAGAAACTAAAGCCTTTCTGTTTCCGAATGCATCATATGAATAGCTGCTTTGCACAGCACCATCTTTTCTGCTCTCAGACAGTCTTCCAAGCTCATCGTAAGCATAGTCATATACTCCGCTTACATCCTTAAGGTCTCTTCTGTATCTCTTTATCTGAGTCCTGTTACCTTTTTCGTTATAAGCATACTCGTACTTATCAAGAAGTCCGTCTCTATCTGTTCCTGTAAGTTTCTTAAGAAGTCCGCCCTGATAGTAATCATATACTACGGATGCTCCACCCGGGAAAGCTCTCTTTCTAAGTCTTCCTATTGTGTCATATTCATAGTTTATGCTTTCCTGTGCATTTGTATCCTTAAGTTCTATGAGTCTTCTAAAAGCATCATAGTGATACTCTGCTCTCTTTCCGTCAGGATATACGATCGCAGTCTTTTCATCATAAGGGCCATACTCATAGCCAACTCGCTGTCCGTCAGAATCTGTTACAGATATTGTTCTTCCTACGATATCTGATTCGATCTTTGTAAGTCCTATCTTATCCTGAACTTCTTTTAACAGATTAATTGCACTGTAGCTGTAACGCACTTCATTTCCATCAGCATACTTTATGCCTGTAATGTTTCCGTTCTTATCTCTTGTATAGACAGTCTCGTTACCATCTCTGTCTATCTGTGATATGAGCTCACCACTCTCATCATATCTGTAGATATCTTTCTGTCCGAGAGCATCTGTAACGCTTACAAGTTTTCCTGAAAGGTCATGCTCATAAACAGTGATATGTCCTTTTCCGTCTACCTGAGGGAAGTTATCGTCTGTTATCTCGTTTTCTATTGTTCCCTCTGCTCGCTCTACACTACTGAGAAGGTCAAGGTCATTGTATGTATATCTTGTCTCGTTTCCAAGCGCGTCAATGACACTAGAGAGCTTTCCTGTGCCTGTATAGCGATACTTTGTGATAGTACCACAGTCGTCGGTCTCAATAACTCTTCCCATGGAATCATAGGAGTATACCATGACTCTGCCGTTTGAGCCTGTTACCTTGTTTGCTCTTCCTGCTTTGTCATACTCATAGAAAAGAGTAAATCCGTCTCTTTCTACCTGCTTGCAGATTCTTCCGCATGAGTCATACTCAAACTCATTTATGATTATCTCCGGTGCTTCATTATCTGCAGATCTCTGGGTAACCTTAAGGAGCCTGCCCTTCTCATAGTGATTCTCTGTCACTACGCCTGCAGCATCCGTTACTGTCTTTATATTTCCGTTCTTGTCATAGGTACATGATTCTTCTCTTCCTATGGCATCTGTTACCTTTATTACTCTGCCAAGTGCATCATACTCATAGCAGGTCTTTCCGCCAAGAGCATCTGTCTTGCAGGTAAGGTTTCCGTTCTTATCGTAGTCGTAAGTTGTAGTATTTCCCTCCCCATCTGTCTCGGTCTTGATGCGTCCGAGTTTATCGTAGGTGTAGGAATTCTTTATGATTGTTTCGGTTAAGGTACCGTCGTTTTCTTCTTTGTTTATCTCAGTTCCGACAGTAAGTACGTTACCGTTGTTATCATGGCTGTATACTGTCTTTCTTCCCATAGGATCTGTTATCTTAACAAGATTTCCTAAAAGGTCGTAGTCGTAGTGCATCATTCCGCCGTTTGGAAGCGTGATGCTCTCTTCTTTCCATGATGTGTTGTATCTTATGGCTGTCGTATGGTCGCTCTCATCTGTATAGAATGCAAGATGGCCTATCTCGTTATAATCCCATCTTCTTGTTGTTCCGTCAGGGTTTATGACTTCTGTAAGAAGGTCTGCCGCATTGTATGTATAGCTTGTTGTATTTCCAAGAGGGTCTGTTACGGATGTGATGTTATCACTCTCATCCATCGTATAGGATGTCACATTTCCCTCTGCATCTATCGTCTTTGTTACCCTTCCGCTGTTATCACAGATATAACGTGTAGTCACGCCCACTTTATCAGTGATGGAAGAGATATTTCCTTTTTCATCATAGGTTACTGATATAGCATTGTTCTCAGCATCCCTTATCCTTACGACTCTGCCGTCCTTATAGTCATACTTAGTCCTGTTTCCGAGAGGATCTGTTACGCAGTAGAGGTTACCATCAAAGTCATAGATGAATCTATATGAGTTTCCTTCAGAATCTTTCTTTGCGATAAGTCTTCCTTCAGCATCATAGGTATAGCTCTCGCTAAGGCCTTCGGGCCCTACTATCTTTGTAAGGTTTCCTCTGTTATCATAGCTAAATCTTACCGTATGGCCGTTCTTATCTGTAACAGAAGTCTTCTGGTTTCTTTCATTATAAGTGTACTTTTCTTCAATGATGTTCTTACCGTTTTCAACATCCTGAGATGCATAGTCATCTGAAAGACCTATGTATCTTGTTCCTGTATGTCTTCCGCGCTCATCAGAGAGGTACTCTACCTTAAGTCCATTCTGCTCTGTTGCTGTTGTTATGTTCTTTTCATCGTCATAGCTGTAAGACATCTCACCACCATCAGGGAATATCTGATGGATGACACGTCTCTGCTCATCGTATTCGTTTGTGAGCGCTATGATACCGTCAGGGCTTATTACTTTGTGTATAAGGCCTTCTTCGTTATAGGTATATCTTCTTGTGCTACCATTTGGATATGTAGCAGCTGTAAGGAAGTATTCATCTTCTCTTTTCTCATAGCCGTAGGTTACGTTCTTTCCCTGTGAGGTTGATACCCTTGTAAGGATTCCGTCCTCATTGTAGGAAAGTGAGATGTATGATCCTTCCTTAGTTTCTATCTTTACGGGAAGCGCATATCTTATGCTCTCACCGTTATCGTCATTCTTAGTAAAGACGCCTAAAGTATATCTTGTATTCTCGCCTGTATTGTCTCCCTTAGCTACAAGATATCCGTCTTTGTCATACTCTTCATATGAAAGGTCTTCTCTTATGAGCTTATAACCGTAGTTATCCTCTACAAGCTTTCCGGGTTCTCCGTGAATCTCGTAGTAAGTCTCTGAAACAGAAGAACTCTTGTTGGTAGCTCCTTCTTCTCCATCAAAAGTGAGCTCAGGAGTATTTTCCTTCTGAGCAGCCTTACTGTTTTCAGGCTTTCTGTAAATACCTTCTCTTCCGTCGATATAGATAGCTCTGATATCGCCGTTATCTTCTTTATAAAGGTGCACGTCACTATTGCAGCTCCAGCCGCGTCCCATTGCGCCCTTAAATTCTGATCTTGCGTTATAGAACCTTCTAAATGTAATCTTTGTATCTGTTCCAACTTCAAGGTCTGTCCTGTCATTTATGTAGTTTCCGCTACTCATGTTTACAGGGTCGTACTTATATACCTGACATCTGTCAACAAGTCCCTGAAGGTAGAGTTTGTAAGTCCTAAGATATGCCTCAAGACCTTCCACGTCCTTAGGATCTATCCATCTGATATTTCCCTTGGTCTCTTCGTATCTTGTGATATCAAAAGTTCCCTTGTTCATGCCATCGATAATAGACTTAAGTAGTCTTACGATGTCATCAAGGAGCTGCTTAAAGGTACTTCCTGCTATATCATTTGAATGTTCTTCATGGAATGTAAGGAATTTCTGATTGAACTCAGGAACAAAACCGGATGCCTTATCCCTCGTGGCAAAGTCGTCAAATGCCCTTACCGAAGCGGCAGAATCCGGATTTATGAGTTCATTTATAGATATAACGTCGCATCCCGAAACAATGCTGTTAGCTTTGTTTCTTATCTCTGTTACTTTGGGATGCACTTCGTTAAAGATCGTATTGTAATTAGCAAAATCTTCTATCACCTTTTTAAGGTGCTGTGTCTTGATAACGGGATCCTGAGATTCATCTTCAGACAGATCTGCAAGGAAGTCATCAAGAAGAGGAACAAGTCCCGCAAAGCCTCCTTTCTGCATCATGCTCTGAAGCTGCTGTACGCAGTCCGTGATCATGGCAACGATAGTGATCTGCTGATCGTTAAGGAACGCTTTGGCTGACTCAGCCTCAGGTCCTGTGTGCGTCTCATCGTTAATAAAATCTAAAAGTGACGGTATAAGAAGTGTATCTGACATACAAAGGAATGGATTGTATATAGTGTTGAAACACTCATCAAAATATTCCCTTATCTTCTTCTGGTGCCACTCAATGTTCTCCCCCGAGTAATTGCTAGTCCCCATAATAAAAATTTCCTTCTATATATATTTTTTTAAGCCCTGTAATCGAACTCCTCATTCGCGAGCTTTATTACGTCCCCACTCTTAAGCTGTCTTGTCTGTCCTCCCGGAATCTTGTCTCCATTAACAAATGTACCATTCGTAGAGAAGTTATCTTCCAGCACGACCTGACCGTTCTCTATCTTAATACTTGCATGTCGTCTACTAATTGCACTGTTGTCTGAAATTCTGAAATCAATATTTAAACTGTCTTTTCCGATAGAAAAATTATTTTTGTTTATAATTATATTTTCGCCATTTTTCCTTCGTATAAGTGTTCCAAGGAAATCCGGTCTTGCCGATGATGACAATACTGTTGTGCCTGCATCCGGCGCTGCGGAATTAAGAAGTGTTGTCTCCGTTCCTTTCGCAAATGCTCCACTGTTACTCTGCACTTTCGTCATCGGTTTATTGAACTGTCCTGCCCCTGTACCACCCTGATTTTCAAATCTGTTTCTGTTCTCTTCTTCTGCAGCTTTTCTGGCTTTTTCTTTGCTCTCTTTTACTTTCTTCATAATAAGAACAACCGTCAAAGCAATTGCAGCAAGAGCTACAACAACCGCACCTACTATTGCGATTGTAATAATCAGCTTCTTGGTATCACGGCCGTCACCTCCGGGATTGACAACTTCATCTGCTGATGCGCTGCTACCTGTGGTGCTTACTTCCGTTGCTGCACTAACACCGTTCTTAAGTTCGTCATACTCTGTTGGATTCATCTTGTTATACACAATCCCGAGTCCGTCAAGTATAGCTGTAATCTCTGCCGCATCAAGAGTATAATAATTGCTTCCGTCATCGATCAGTTCATTCATTCCGATCACGAGACCATCTTCATTTATAAGCGGTCCTCCGCAGTTACTGACATCAATCTTGGCGTCGTGCTGGATAACCATTGTATTGTCCAGTGTCGTCAGATTCGCAATTGCTCCTGATGTCATAGATACTTTGTCATTTGAATAATACACAGGAACGTCATATGAAATTCCCGTAGGATAACCAAGTGTAAAGATTTTGTCGGCAACTTTATACGGTTTCTCCGCTGACTTATTTTCTGCCGCCAGAATTGTCAATGGAGTTCTTGTATATATGGGCTGTTCAAGCTTTAGAACAACAACGTCCAGCGCCACACTTGCCTTAACAACCGATGCTTCAAGCACAACATCGTTTTCAACGACTACCTGTACTTTGAGATTTATCTTATCCCAATCTTCATCTTTTTCCTTGGGTACCCCAAGTGCCTTAAAAGCTTTATCCCTGAATTTCTTGTCGGGATTGATTATGTGATTGTTTGTTATGACATATTCGGTTTCTTCGGGATCTCCGATAAGAAATCCTGTTCCACCCTGTATTATAGATGTCTTTCCAAGATCATCTTCATAAATGCAGTTCACCTGCAAAACGCCATTTCGTGCTTCCTGTACGGAGGATAACTTTTTGGTATCTTCCTCTCCATCGGAAGAATCCGCAGGCTCTTCAGGCATTTCCGAAGCCCCTGAGCTTGCCTGCGCCGCACCGTCCTCTGTAATGTTCTCCGAAACCGAGAATCCCAAACCGGAACTTTCCAAAGGAGCTTCCTCGCGAGCATATACTTTAAGCGGTGCTACCGTTATTCCCATAACCAAAAACATTGTTAAAATACGTTTTGCAGCTGTACTCATCTGTTACCTCTTTTTATCGTGTATTTTTTTATCTTATCAGGTTATATCACTTTTTCGTCTTAGTGCTTTATAAGATTTTCAACATCCATATTATCTGTTACGAGGACATTGAAGTCAAGTGATTCCTGCTTGTACTCACCACCTTCTATAATTCACGATATCAAAACACACTGATTTTTATTTCTTCTTCCTAATAAGCCATATTGCTCCGCCGCCGACTGACATTGTTGCGATCGCTGCGATTGCAAATACGAAGTATGACATGTTATTTGTTGTACCCGGGGTGGGCTTATTATCAGGATTCGGTTTATCCTTCTTGGCAACAAACGGATCCGGAATCTCTTTAGTAGAAACTATTACTCCGCCAATCGCCATTGTTTCCTTATTACCTGCAAGATCCTCGGCGATAACCGTAATCTCCTGTACCTTATCTGATTCCTTAAGTGTAAGGCTTCTTACGCCGCCTTTTTCCTCAAGTTCTTCGCCTGTGCATGAATCAATCTCCTGTCCGTTGTTGCAGATTGAAAGCTTTGATACGCCCATGTTATCTGTTACGTTGACGTTGAAGTCAAGTGATTCCTGCTTGTATACTTCACCTTCTTTGATACCTGCTGCAACTATTCCCGGTGCGGTCATATCAATTGCAAATGATACTTCTGCGTCTCTTGATTTGTTATCCTGAACGTTTGTAGCTTTATCTTTACTGTATACGGTAAGTGCGTAAACTCCGTCGGTAGTGAAGTTGTTCTTGGAAATTGTATATGTGTAAGTCTTCCAAGATGTTTCACTTCCCTGCTGCTTAACTGAGAAATCTTTTCCCTTTCTAAGTTCCTTGATGTCTCCGTCTCGGCTTATTGAAACATTCTTCTGTGTGAGCTCATCGATGTTGATCTCTGTGACCGTGATATCCTTGGGCTCATTGATGTAATACTTCTCGTTAAACTGCTTTGCAACGTCTCCGATTACGAATACGGAACCGTGACGGTTAACTGAGAACACGAGCTTATCCTTGGTCTCGTTTCCTGCCTTGTCGCGAACTGTTGCTTCAAGTACATACAGGTCGTCCATCTTCTTGTCGTGTGAGAAGTCGCTGTATGAAACCGAGAAGCCGTTCTCAATAGGCTTAATTGCGCATTCTACGTTTACTCCGCCGTTATTTGCACCCTTGAGTGCAACCTTTGAAGCATCTATATCAATATACTTGTCTCCGTAAACTACCGAAGGTGCTACCACACCGTTGTTTGCCGAGTAGTTCTCAACTCCCGAGAATGTTACTTCAGGTGCTGTCTTGTCGATGATGAATACATCCGATGTGAACTCTTTTGATGTATTACCTGCAAGGTCTGTACACTTGATCGTGTAGCCGTATGTTCCGTCCTCACTGAATGAGATATGTGAAACGTTGTTAAAGTTGTTTGAAGCAAATCCCGAAAGTGCCGGTACCGATGAAACATCAGGTACTGCCTGAGGTGTAACTTCAACAAGCTTGTCGGCAAAAGACATTTCTTTAATGTCTACGTTTGCAACTCTTGTGTCCTTGTAGAACTTTTCATTTCCAACAGCAATCTTGTTGTATGTAACGTTAATTTCAGGTGATGTACGGTCAATTACGAATTCTTTTTCAAAAACATTCTTTGACTCATTTCCTGCTCTGTCTTTGCAAAGGAAATTAAAGCTGTAGAATCCGTCTTCCGCAAACTTAATTGTACGTGTATATGTGTTAAGGCCTGTGTTTGCCCAACCGCCTACCTCTGCGTCGCCAACCTTCTGGTCGATATCAAGTGTTTCTCCCTCGTTGTAGAAAGAGAAGTCTGTAACTGTAAGTGTAGCTGTTCTGGGCTTGTTGTAGTACTTATCATTCTGAGGATCGTTCTCATCAAATACAAGAGTTACCTCAGGTACTGTTGTATCTACGCCAAACTTGTTTCCTTCTGCACTTTCGTGGTTTTCGGACATATCATAAGCTTCAACTGAAATCTGATACATTCCGTCGCCGTCAGTTGTGAATGTGATCTGATGGCTCTCATCACCGAGGTCGCCGCTCCAGTCATTGAGTGGTGCAGTACCTACTTCAGCTCCCGAAACATCAAGCTTTTTGATGTATACAAAAGACTTGGTCTCATCAAGCCACTTATCGTCTACCTTTACTGTTACCTGAACATTCTGTGCATAATACTTGTTTCCGTCTGCTGAAGGAGCCTCTTTGTCATAAGAGATCTCAATCTTAGGAGCTGTTGTATCAACGATCATCTCTGTACTGAGTGCTGTATTCTCCTGATCGAGTGTATCCTTAGCATATGTCTCGATCTTGTATGCTCCGTCGCCTTCAAGCTTGAAATCATATACTGCCTTGTGCTTTCCGTCGCTCTCTTTTTCATTATACGAAGGAATAGCATATTTGAAGTTGTCCTTGGAACCTTCCGTAAACTTGATTGAATCAATATCAAGATCCATATCTTCGATCGTTACTGTTCCGCGAGCGTTGCCGCCAAAGTACATTCTGTTTTCATCCTGTGCAACCATACCGTCAACATCGTAAACGATGGTAGGTGCTGACTTATCGATAACGAATGAACCTGTTCCGCCTTCAACGTGATCTGCCACGTTTCCTGCATAGTCCCTGATGCTCACTACTTCAACATCGTACTTGCACTCTGACAAACCGCCGTATGAACGAACTCTTTCCTCAAATACGTAATAATCCTTATCACTCTTGCCGCTTGCTTCGTTAATTGTCTTTTCTCTTCTCTGGCCGTTTACGTTGTAAACAATACCGTAGAATCCGCTGGTCTTCTTGTCTTTTGTTTCTCCGTCACAGTTCTTTGGAACCTTGATAAGAACATTTATGTCTTTGTTTGAAGCAAACCATCCGAATCTGTCATATAGACGAAGGAATCTCTCAAAAGGAGTAAGCTTCTCTTCTTCGCCGTCTACTATGATTTCTGCAGAAGGTGCTGTATTATCGATTCTTACTATCTTCTTTGCGATTGTCTTTGCTTCTTTGTCTCCGTAGAAAAGACATTTTACTTCATATTCTTTTTCGCCTTCTTTTACAGGAAGCGGGATATTTGCTCTAAATGTATATCTTCCGCCGTAGTTGCTTCTTGAAATATCAAACTTTGTCGATACACCGGAAACTGTGATTTCCTGAACCTCACGGGTAGATATACCTGTAACTTCAAGCATGAAGTTTGATTCATTATTCGCTACAAGTGAATACCAGTCTTCAGTCTTTGTATTTACGCCAAAAGACTTCTCTTCATTCTCTGCGTAATAGCAGATAAGAGGAATATCTCCCACTCCGCTCTCGGCATTGTTTCCAAGTTTATCTTTTGCGATTACTTTTACGATCTTATAATTTCCGTAGCTACTCGGTGACCATGAATATACTCCGTCATCACCTGACATCTCACGTCGTATGCCATATGAATCTACGGCATAAACCTTGTCAACACCGGATTCTTCGTCGGTAACTTTTACTGTAAAAGAAGGCTTTGACTTATCAGATCCTGCAACAACAGCTTCGCCGTTACTTCCCGTGTAATCTGCACTTCCCTTTGCTCCGGCTTCTGATATCTCGGGAGCCTTTTTGTCAGTAACGTCTACCTTTGCAGAAAGTTTGAACCTATTCTCTCCGTCTTTCAGATTTTCCAACTTGCATGTTATTGTATGCTTCTCGGCATCAATAGTAAATTCATCGCCTGAAACAAAATACAACTCATAAAAACTTGCAATGGAATAGCTAAATTCAATCTCTGCCGCATCTTCTTCAGCGTCTACTTCGAAATTATAGCTTCTGCCTATATCACTCTTATCTTCAGCAGAAATCTTCAATCCGCTGTTGCCTCTGTTCTGTATATCAAAACTTATTGTGACTTTTTTATTATTTTTCTTAACAGGCTTTTTGTCTGTAGCATCCTTCTTGTCTTTTTCAGTCTCTTCAGGTGTAGTCTCCTGCTTGTTCTCAAGTACGTCGTCAACGTTCTTCACAGGTTCTACAACATCAGGCTTACTCTCGCCGGACTTGGTGCTTTCTTCCTTTTTATCCGCATCTTCGGGCTTTGCTTCGGAATTCTTTTCTTCAGAAGCTTTATTTTCCTTGTTTGCTTCCTCAGTAACCTTCTTATCTTCTGTAGCCTTGTTGTCTACGGCCTTTTCTTCTTTCTTACTCTCTTCTTTTCCCTTTTCTTCTTTATTTACTTCGGCCTGCGTCTCTTCCTTCTTGGATGTCTCTTCCTTCTTAGTCGTATCTTCAGGCTTTGCCTCGGAACTCTTTTCTTCTGAAGTTTTATTTTCCTTGTTTGTTTCCTCGGCAGCCTTCTCTTCGGCCTTGTTTTCTTCCCCGGTTTTCTCTTCCGCAGACTTCTCCTGTGCAGTAACCTCCTCTGCAGAAGCTGTTATTGTGGCATAATTGCCAAACAAAAGAACCGGTATCATCATTACCGGTAACAATCTTTTCGCCATAGACCTTAATTTGACCTTCTTCATATGTTCCTCCAAGCTATCCAAGACTTTTCACTGCTTTTCCCTAAGCATTTGTGATGCAGGTGTTAATCATTTGTTATTGAATGTTAATTCTGCTTCGCTAATATTACATCTTTTTTTTGATAATGGCAATAGATTTTCCGCTAAAAATATCAAAAAACGCATTAATTTTTTTAATTAAAAAAAGTGGCCATTTTAGCCACTTTTTAACCATCGCTTTCGTGTAATAAATTAGTCTTTTTAGTTGTTATGTTTTATCTAAAAACTCCTTAATTTTTATTGCGACATTTAAAGGAATCCCCGGAGTTTCCGCAATTTCGTCGGCTGTAGCATTTCGGATGTCTTCTATCGATCTAAAGTGCTTCATAAGCGACTTTCTTCTCGCAGGTCCAATACCGGGAATGTCATCAAGTGAACTTTTAACCTGAGCTTTACTACGCAAGGACCTGTGATATTCGATTGCGAATCTGTGCGCTTCATCCTGTATTCTTGTGATCAGTTTGAACCCTTCAGATCTTGTATCTATGGGAAGCTCGACATTGTTATAATAAAGCCCTCTGGTTCTGTGATTGTCGTCCTTTACCATTCCGCACACAGGAATGTTGATTCCAAGTTCATCGAGAACTCTTAGGCAAATATTGACCTGTCCTCTTCCTCCATCCATAAGTATCAGGTCGGGGAACTTGGTAAAACTTCCGTATCGTGCGTCAATCTCCCTTACTTCCAGATCTTTCTTTTCTTCGATTCCATGAAGCAGTCTTCTTGTCAGCACTTCGTGCATGCATGCGTAGTCATCGGGGCCTGATACAGACTGTATCCTGAACTTCCTGTAGTCACTCTTCTTGGGCTTACCCTTTTCGTAAACTACCATGGAACCTACATTCGCAAATCCGCTTATATTGGAGATATCATATGCTTCCATACGGTTTATATCTTTAAGTCCCAGGAGTTTCTCAATCTCTTTTACCGCACCTATGGTTCTTCCTTCTTCGCGCTTTATCCTCTCTTTGTCCTTGGACAAGATAAGTCTTGCGTTCTGCGCTGCAAGCTCCATGAGCTTTTCTTTCTGTCCTCTTTCGGGAACTGTGATATAGACTTTGCTGCTTTTCCTCTCACTGAGCCATTCCTGGATTATCTCCATATCCTCTATGGATTCGGGAAGCACTAATTCTCTGGGGATAAAAGGTGTTCCGGCATAGAATTGTTTGACGAAATTTAATAGGATCTCTTTTTCCGGATTTTCCGACACATGAGTCATATAGAAGTGTTCTCTTCCGATAAGTCTTCCGTCTCTTACGAAAAAAACCTGAACCACCGCATCATTTTCATCTGAAGCTATTGCGATTATATCCTTATCTTCCATTGACGAGTCTGTCATTTTTTGTTTCTGTGCCACAACTTTTACGCTGGCAAGAAGATCTCGATACTTTGCGGCAGATTCAAAATCAAGTTCTTCCGAAGCATCATTCATCTTCTGCTCAAGCTCTTTTATAATAAGTCCATAGTTGCCGTTTAAGAATTCAAGCGCCTTATCAACGTGCTCTCTGTACTCTTCTTTGGTTATGTTACCGGTACAAGGGCCGCTGCACTGCTTCATATGGTAATTAAGACATGGCCTGTCAAGCCCTATGTCCCTTGGAAGAACTCTGTTACAGGTTCTCAGGCCATAGAGCTTATTTATCAGATCGATGGTGTCCTTAACAGCCGCCGCACTTGTGAATGGGCCGAAGTATCTCGATCTGTCTTTTTTCATTAGTCTGGAAAAAAGAACTCTCGGATAATCCTCCGAGACAGTTACTTTAATATAGGGATATGTCTTATCATCCTTTAGAAGGGTATTATACCTGGGACAATGCTCTTTGATGAGATTATTCTCAAGAACGAGGGCTTCGAGCTCAGAATCGGTCACGATATACTCAAAGCGGGCGATCTGCTCGACCATTCTGTCTATCTGCGGCCCTCTTCCGATATTTGCTCGAAAATAAGACCTGACACGGTTGTGCAAGTTAACCGCCTTCCCAACGTACATTATGGTGTCGTTTGAATCACGCATAATATATACGCCGGGTTTATTGGGAAGTTTCTTTAATTCTTCTTTGACGTCAAAATCACTCATCGCCTCTGTTAACTATTTCTCTCTCAACAACAAATTCTGAATCTTTTATTGCATCTAATACTGTTGTTGCATATTCCTGACTGCTCTCAAGCACAGTTGTGCCTTCTCTTTGCATAGTTCCCGTAGGTGCAAGCACAACAGTTCCGTCTTCATCGGAAATCTCCATAGCAGCAACTCTCGCAAGACCTTCCGATGTATTCCATGAAAGCTTGGCCTTGTTGTTACTTCCGTATACGTCTGCATGGACGCTTCCCGCTTCCGCAGATTTCCGGAGGTTCTCTATTCTTTTTCTGGCTTCGGTTCCCGTAAGCACAGCTATATAATGCCTTATATCAAGCTTTATCCACATTACTATGGCAAGAATAAGCATTATAAGCGACACGCCTGCGGATATGATCGCCATAAGGTTGTATAATTCTATATCGCTCATTTTTTATCCATTCTTCTTTTTACCGGCAGCGGTTTCAAGTGCATCTTTTGCAAGCGCAAGATTTCTCTGGCTTTCGCTGACGAGTTCTCTGGTTCTGTCTGTAAGCTCGTAGTTGCTGACAATATAATCAATGCTTCTGAGTAAAAGAGTTATCTCATCGTTAATTTCCTCATATGTCACACCGTCTTTGAGAAATTTGTCCGCACGGTCATATACCTGACTTCCAATCTCCTTATAGATGATAAGCGCCGTTGTTTCGTTATCAACCGCTGCGATATCACCGTCAGCAATGGCTACAAGATCATCCCAAAATACTTTTAATGTTACTGACTTATCACCATCCTTACTTGTTTTACCTATCAAGTTATAATAACCGGCAATCTTTCCGAGACGCTTTGCTCTTTCCTGTTGCGCTGTCGAAAGTTTACCGTTCTCCGCTGCGATACCAAGCCACTTTGTTGCCATCTGCTTATTGCCAACTCCATCATAGCAGTAGTAATATGCAATTCCAAGCTTATACGCTATCTCAGCATAAACATCCTTATTCTTGGCAAGACATTCTTCAACAGTTCCATCCTTTGTAGGAGTTATAAGTATTTCCCTAAGCTGCTTATCTTCTTCAGGTGTGAAATTATCGTCATCAAGAAAGAAATTATCCAAAAGATCTATATAAGCGTCTTTATTTTCCGGCTGCATCGCAATAGCCTTAGCATACATCTCAACAGATGTAAGATTGTCCGCAGCGCCTTTTGCCTCTGTTATATAATGTGTGTAATTCTCTTTCTGTATCGCATTGGCTTTTACCTTAAAAGATACCGCCGATGACAGAAAGACAACAAAAAGAGCTACAACTGCCGAAAACAAAGCGATACTGATCTTGGCTGTTTTCTTGTATCCTCTGTCGAGTTCCTTGTAATTCTGAAGATCGTACATAACTTCCGCACAAGAGTTATATCTGTCATCAGGATTATTCTGTACGCATTTTGCAATAATATATTCAAGTCCCGGTGAAAGCTGCGGATTCCAATATCTTATCGGATAAAGCTCAAAAGGAGGTTCTCCGGGATTGTGTCCCGTTACAAGATGATACATTGTCGTTCCCAGACAATAGATATCCGTCCTTGCATCAGTCTGTCCCATTCCGCCGAACTGTTCGGGAGCTGCATATCCTCTTGTTCCTAGGTATGATGTATCTCCCGTATTGGCTTCCTTATATTCTCTCGCTGTTCCGAAATCAATAAGTGTAATTGTTCCGTTTGGACGGAGCATGATATTTCCGGGCTTTAAATCTCTATATATGATAGGCGGCTTTCTGGTGTGAAGGTATCCAAGCACATCACACAGCTGTATGCCCCACTCAATTACATATTCCTGCGGCTGAGGTCCCAAAAGTCTCAGCGCTTTCTCCAAGGTGTTTCCTTCAATGTAATCCATTACGATGAGGAATCTTCCGTCCTCGTCTATGACATCCACTATACTGGGAAGATAGGGATGTGAGAGCTCTTTTAACAGATCGGTCTCTGTAATTAGGCTCTGACGCACAACGCGGTAATTCGTAACTGCGTCTTTTCTGACCTCTTTAATTGCCCACTGCTTATTTGCACGCTCATTCATGGCCAGGTAAACGGTACTCATACCACCCTGACCGATAACGTTCAGTACTTTATACTTACCACCGACAATACTTCCAATTTCTAACATATGTTTCCCTTAATCTATGGCAATATGGATTGCGGAGATGTTGTCGGTCTCGCCTCTTTTCTTCAAAAGTTCCACCATATTGTCCAATTCCTTCTTCATTTCTTCCTCAGATAAGGCTCTGCTCTTCGTGAGTTTATCTACTATTTCTTCTTCGGAAAGTTTCCTCCAGAATCCGTCCGAACACATAAGTATCGATGTTCCTGCATGAACCCTGCCTCGCACAAACTGGGGAACAACTACATCCGACGCTCCCACGCACTGCAACAGGATGCTTTTCTGCGGGCTTTTCTCAGCTTCTTCTTCAGTCATAAGTCCCTTATCGATCATATCCTGCACTACGCTCTGATCGTGTGTCAAAAGAGTCATTTTCTTCTCTCCGACACTGTAAACTCTTGAGTCTCCCACATTCATTATAAGATAATCGCCTGCAACTTCTATAAATGCAACTATCGTTGTTCCGAGTCTGCATCTGTTCTCATCGCCGTACCTCAATATATTGGCATTTATGTCTCTTACAAGCGATATCCATTGACGCTCAATTTCCGTCGTAATATCAGGCTTCTCCACCGTATCAAGACGCTCCGTAGAATTTTCTCTGGTAAGCGCCCTCGGAAGTTCTGTGACAAACCAATGTGCAAATCCTTCGATTGCTGTCGCACTTGCAACTTCTCCGTGAGAAAGTCCTCCCATTCCGTCACACAAAACTCCCATTGCTATCCTGCCGTAAGAGGAAGTGCTGGCAACCTTTACCATTGTGGCGTCCTGATTGACCTGTTTGACTATTCCTTTATCTGTACTTATACAAATTTTATAATTCATTCCCGATCTACCTTATGTTCTATGTGCCTGCATTACCGCGAATATTCGCCATTTTGTAACTACAGCACCGACTACAGCGCACTAACATTATAATATACCGACGATAATACGACAATCCGTTAATGCAAACCCCGCTAAATGTGTTTCTAGCCAATATATTTAGGCGCAAAAACACAAAAAGCGGGGATAAATAATTTACATATTGTCGAAATTATCCGGAACGTGCGAGAATCTTCCGCCTGCATTATTGTCTTCGGAAGCTGTCGCGCTGTTTTCCTCAGTCTTTTCCTCCGATGCGGCTGTCTGCTGCTCCTGTGTTTCCTTTGGAGCTTCAAGAGTCTCGGCCTTCTCTGCTTCTTTTTTTGAAGCATCGGAATCATCGGATTTTTTCTTATTCTCCCTCAAAGGAATGTTCTCACCGATCTTGGCAGATTCAGGTCTTGTAGCATAGATACGCTTTCTCTTGGCCTCTTCTGCCTCTTCCTCTGTAGGCTCAGGGATGTTCTCAACTTCCCTGTATATCTTCATGAATTCTTTTCCTGTTATTGTCTCTTTTTCAATAAGGAACTCAGCGATCTTATCGATCGTATCAAGGTGCTCGCTGAGGATTTTCTTTGACTTCTCATAGCATTCCGCAAGAAGTGCCTTAACTTCCTCGTCGATAAGTGTTGCTGTCTCGTCACTGCACTGAAGAACTCTGTTTCCGTCAAGGTATCTGTTCTGGATAGACTCAAGCTGCATAAGTCCGAATCTGTCACTCATACCGTAGAGTGTGATCATGTTTCTTGCAGTTGCTGTCGCATCCTCAATATCCTGCATTGCACCTGTTGTTACGGTGTTAAAGATAAGTTCCTCCGCAGCACGTCCGCCAAGTGAAACAATAAGCTGTTCCATAAGTTCATCTTTGGTTCTGAGATGATTCTCATCCTCGGGAAGACGAAGCACATATCCGAGCGATCCCTTTGTTCTGGGAACGATGGTAATCTTCTGCACAGGTTCTGTATTTGAAAGGATCGCGCTAACAAGAGCATGTCCGACTTCATGGTAACTTACAAGCTTACGCTCTTCTTTGCTAAGGATTGAGTCTTTCTTCTCTTTTCCTGCGATAACCTGCTCAAATGCTTCCATGAGGTCCTTCTGGCATACGAATTCTCTTCCTGCCTTAACCGCATTGATGGCAGCTTCATTTATCATATTGGCAAGATCCGATCCAACCGCACCGCCTGTAGCAAGCGCAAGTTCCTTAAGATCTACGGTCTCGTCCATCTTAACGTCTTTTGAATGTACCTTGAGGATTTCCTCTCTTCCCTTAAGATCAGGCTTATCAACAATGATTCTTCTGTCAAAACGTCCGGGTCTTAAAAGAGCTTTATCAAGGATCTCAGGTCTGTTGGTTGCTCCGAGGATAAGCACACCCTTTGATGAATCAAATCCGTCCATCTCTGAAAGGAGCTGATTAAGTGTCTGCTCTCTCTCTTCGTTTCCACCGCCGTACTTATTGTCACGGCTTCTTCCGATCGCATCGATCTCGTCTATGAATATGATACAAGGCGCATTTTTGCTTGCCTCGCTAAAAAGATCTCTTACACGGCTGGCACCTACACCAACATAAAGTTCAATAAAGTCTGAACCTGCAAGTGAATAGAAAGGAACGTGCGCTTCACCGGCAACTGCCTTTGCAAGAAGTGTCTTACCTGTTCCGGGAGGTCCCACAAGAAGTGCTCCCTTGGGAAGCTTTGCTCCGATCTTGGCGTACTTGGCAGGGTTGTGAAGGAAATCAACAACTTCCACAAGTGATTCTTTCGCTTCATCTTCACCCGCAACATCCTTAAATGTTACGCCTGTTTCTTTCTGAACATATACTTTGGCATTACTCTTGCCGACTCCGAGAGGACCGCCGCCCCTTCCCATTCTTCTGAATATCACTGAAAGGATAAGCCAGAATATGAGGACCGGTGCTACGTACTGAAGTATGAAAGAAACGATAAGTCCTGCATTATCGGGAACTTCGCTGCTTACTTCAACTCCCGCATCGATCATCCTCTTTGTAAGGTCGGTATCTTCTTCAGCCTTACCTGTAAAATAGGTTATCTGATCGGCACCTGCCCAGTATGCATAACCAAGGCCGTGCTGTTCCTTGTCTTTCTCTTCCTTCGGATAAATTTTTATCCTGTCATACTCGATGACTATCTTCTCAACTTTTCCCTCGTCGACCATTCCGAGAAACTCTGTATAAGTTATCTCTTTATTGGTTTCCGAAGAAAATGCTTTAAGAAAATATGTCATGCAGACCATCGTGATAAGTGCTGCAACCAATAACAATATGATATTCTGTCGTCTTGGTGAATTCGGTCCACCTCCGCCCATTGGGTTGTTATTTCTTTGATTCTGATTGTTGTCCATTCTATTTATTCCTTATATCAATATGCTATACTAAATTAGTAGTAATGTTTAACTCGACGCAACTTCATGGAAGTCGACATCGTGTGGGCTTTTGCCCTCATATTTAACCATTATATAGTGTACAATTTATTATTTCAATTACTGATTCTGAAAGTTTTATTAAATTATTTCCACTAATGTATAGATTTTGCTCCGCCAAAATTATATAATAATAACTTGTTTTGTTTATTAAAATTTTTATCTCGTCAAAAGATCAGGAGGAATATTTAAAATGGCAGTAAAGTATATTTTTGTGACAGGTGGTGTCGTATCCGGACTCGGCAAGGGAATCACCGCTGCTTCACTCGGAAGATTGTTGAAGGCACGCGGCTACAAGGTTACAATGCAGAAGTTCGATCCATACATCAATATCGACCCGGGAACAATGAACCCCGTTCAGCACGGTGAAGTATTTGTTACCGAGGACGGCACTGAAACTGACCTTGACCTTGGTCACTACGAAAGATTTATTGACGAGAATCTTGATAAAAATTCCAATGTTACAACCGGTAAGATCTACTGGTCCGTTCTTCAGAAAGAACGTCGCGGAGACTACGGCGGACGTACCGTACAGGTTATCCCTCATATCACAAATGAGATCAAGAGTAAGTTCTACAGAAACTTTACGGATGAGGAAACTCATATCGCTATCATCGAAGTAGGCGGAACAGTCGGAGATATCGAAAGCCAGCCGTTCCTTGAGGCAATCAGACAGTTCCAGCATGAGGTAGGACACGAGAACGCTATGCTTATTCTTGTTTCTCTTATCCCTTACCTTCGTGTTTCTCAGGAAATCAAGACAAAGCCCACACAGTCTGCTGTTAAGACTATGCAGGGAATGGGACTTCAGCCTGATGTTATCGTATGTCGTTCAGAGGTTTCACTCGATCAGGATACTAAGGACAAGATCGCGCTCTTCTGTAACGTACCAAGCAATCATGTTCTTCAGAACCTTGACCTTGAGTACCTTTATGAAGCTCCGCTTGCCATGGAAAAAGAGCACCTGGCTCACGTTGCATGTGAATGTCTCAACCTTGATTGTCCCGAGCCCGATCTTACAGACTGGAAGGCAATGGTTGATACTCTTTACTCTCTCAGCCATGAAGTTAAGATTGCGCTTGTCGGCAAATATACTCAGCTCCACGATGCTTATATAAGTGTTGTTGAAGCGCTTAAACACGGCGGTATCTCAAATCAGACAGCCGTAGATATCAAATGGGTTGATTCTGAAGAAGTTACGGAAGATAATGTTGCTTCCATTCTTTCAGATGTTGACGGTATCATCGTTCCCGGTGGATTTGGAGACCGTGGTATCGAAGGTATGATCCATTCGATCAAGTTTGCCCGTGAGAACAACATTCCTTTCCTTGGTCTTTGCCTCGGAATGCAGCTTGCCATCATTGAGTTTGCAAGAGATGTTATCGGATATAATGATGCTCATTCAATCGAGTTTGAGCCCAATACAACACATCCTATGATCGCACTTCTTCCCGATCAGAACGGTGTAGAGGATATCGGCGGAACACTTCGTCTCGGTTCATATCCTTGCGTTCTTGATAAGGACTCAATGGCATATAAGCTCTTTGGTTCAGAGAATATTACAGAGCGTCATCGTCACAGATATGAAGTAAACAACGATTACAGAAGCGTTCTTGTAAGCAACGGAATGAAGCTTTGCGGCTTGTCTCCCGACGGACGTATCGTTGAGATGATCGAGCTTCCCGAAAACGATTTCCACATCGCTACTCAGGCTCATCCGGAACTTAAGTCTCGTCCCAACAGACCACATCCTCTTTTCTCAGGATTTATCAAGGCTTCTCTTGAGCACGAGAAAAAGAACAGCTAAGAATTAAAAGTAAAAATATTGAGCTATGGTTATGAATGATAAATCACTTCATAAACCATAGCTCTTTTTTATATCATGCTATATTACAAAAGGCGCCGAGATATTCTCTCGACGCCTTTTATCATAAATCCAAGACTTAATTTCTAATTAAAGCTGAGGGCCTGCAGCAACAAGTGCCTTGCCGTCTGCGTTTCCTTCGTACTTCTTGAAGTTCTTGTTGAATCTCTGTGCAAGATCCTTTGCCTTCTCTTCCCACTCAGAAGCATTAGCATATGTATCTCTGGGATCAAGGATTGCAGGATCAACTCCGGGAAGTGATGTAGGAACTTCGAAATCGAAGATCGGGATCTTCTTTGTCTCAGCCTTGTTTACATCACCGTTAAGGATTGCATCGATGATTCCACGAGTATCCTTAATAGAGATTCTCTTACCTGTTCCGTTCCATCCTGTGTTTACGAGGTAAGCCTTAGCTCCGCTCTTCTGCATCTTCTTAACGAGCTCCTGAGCGTACTTTGTAGGATGAAGCTCAAGGAATGCCTGTCCGAAGCAAGCTGAGAATGTAGGTGTAGGCTCTGTGATTCCTCTCTCTGTTCCTGCAAGCTTAGCTGTGAAACCTGAAAGGAAGTAGTACTGAGTCTGCTCAGGTGTAAGGATTGATACAGGAGGAAGTACTCCGAAAGCGTCAGCTGAAAGGAAGATAACGTTCTTCGCATCAGGACCTGCAGATACTTTGTTAACCTTCTGTACGATGTTGTCGATGTGGTTGATAGGATAAGATACACGAGTATTCTCTGTTACGCTCTTATCTTCGAAATCAATCTTTCCGTCAGCAGCTACTGTTACGTTCTCAAGAAGAGCATCTCTCTTGATAGCGTTGTAGATATCAGGCTCAGAATCCTTATCAAGTCCGATAACCTTAGCGTAGCAACCACCTTCGAAGTTGAATACACCGTTGTCATCCCAACCGTGCTCGTCATCACCGATGAGGAGTCTCTTAGGATCTGTTGAAAGTGTTGTCTTACCTGTTCCTGAAAGACCGAAGAAGATAGCTGTGTTCTTACCTTCCATGTCTGTGTTAGCTGAGCAGTGCATAGAAGCCATGCCCTTAAGAGGAAGGTAGTAGTTCATCATTGAGAACATACCCTTCTTCATCTCTCCGCCATACCATGTGTTGATGATAACCTGCTCACGGCTTGTGATATTGAATGCTACACATGTCTCTGAGTTAAGTCCAAGTGCCTTGTAATCCTCAACCTTTGCAAGTGAAGCGTTGTAAACTACGAAATCAGGCTTGAAATCTGCAAGCTCTTCATCTGTAGGCTGGATGAACATGTTCTTAATGAAGTGAGCCTGCCAAGCAACCTCAACGATGAAACGAACTGCCATACGAGTATCCTTGTTAGCACCGCAGAATGCGTCAACAACGAAAAGTCTCTTGTTGCAAAGCTCGTTCTTTGCGATTTCTTTAACCTTAGCCCATGTCTCTTCTGTCATAGGGTGGTTGTCGTTAGGATACTCCTCTGTTGTCCACCATACAGTGTCCTTAGAGTTCTCATCCATAACGATATATTTATCTTTAGGTGAACGTCCTGTGTAGATACCTGTCATAACGTTGACAGCGCCAAGCTCTGTGTCCTGACCCTTCTCATAACCTGTAAGTTCAGGCTTTAACTCCTCTTCATATAAGCACTCGTATGAAGGGTTATGAACTATCTCAGTTGTTCCTGTGATACCATACTGACTTAAATTAATCTCTGCCATCTGATTGACCTCTCTTCTTTTATTTTTGATCTTATGTAATAAATTGTACTCTCTTTTCAATCATCTCATGAAAAGAAAACAAATTATGACCGATACTTCTTTTATACTACAAAGTCTATCTTTTAACAAGAATTTAGCACAAAAAAAACAAATTCGATTGAAAAATGCTAGCGCTTCAGTCCTGACTTTTTTCCAAAAGAGCCTGATATATCTCGCGTTTACCGACTCCTCTGTCCGCTGCAACTTTTTTCATGGCATCTTTATGAGAAAATCCCTCATCTTCATAGTATTTCATATGATCTTCGATGCTCATTTCATTCCAGCTCCTACGTTTTTCTTCCTCTTGTTCTTCAAGACTTTTCCCCTCAAGAACAAGCACATACTCGCCTCTCGGTTCATTCTCTTTATAAAAAGCTATCGCCTGAGCAAGCGTCGTCACGTTAACTTCTTCAAACTTTTTTGTAAGCTCTCTGCAGATGCTGACTTTCCTGTCGCCAAGCGCTTCGTACAAGTCGTCAAGAACCGCTCTTAAATGGTGCGGCGCCTCATACAATATGGTCGTCCTGCTCTCCGTCTTAAGATCTTCGAGGATTCTTTTTCTGGCTTTTTTATCATCCGATGAGGGCAAAAAACCTTCAAAGCAAAATCTTCTCGTACTGAGTCCCGATAGTGTGAGCGCCGTTATGCAGGCTGCGGGCCCGGGAAGTGATGTAACATGTACTCCCGCCTTGTGACACTCTGCAACTAGAACTTCGCCGGGATCTGATATTGCGGGCGTTCCCGCATCTGTTATAAGAGCAACATCTTTTCCCTGCTGCATCTGCTCTATAAGATACTGTGCCTTATCGTATTTATTATATTCGTGATAGCTTGTCATTTCGGTGTGAATATCGAAGTGATTAAGAAGCTTAATGCTGTTTCTCGTATCCTCTGCCGCAATGAGATCTACCTGCTTAAGTGTGTCCAAAACCCTGAAAGTCATATCACCTAAGTTTCCTATGGGTGTTGCACACAGATATAGTGTTCCGCTCATCCGTATTTCCTTTTTGATGTTTTATCAATATCCGTAGATGTCGTATATTTCTCTTGTATATTTGCCCTGCTCTTCGTAAATTACCAGAGGGCTTTCAACTTTTATCCTTGATTTTCCGCCTCTGACGCCTTCAATAAGAACCATGCTCGGTTCCTTATCGATAAAGGGATGAACCAGTCTCATCCGCTTAGGCTCAAGCTTGTACTCATGCATCGTGACCATGATCTCGGCAAGTCTGAACGGTCTGTGCACCATATAAAATTTACCGCCTGGTTTAAGACATTTTGCTGCCGCGGCAACAACATCTTTCAGATCACACAGAACTTCATGCCTTGCGATAGCTTTTGGTCCGTCAGGGTTCTGAAGCCCATGTCCTCCTATCATATAAGGCGGATTGCTTGTTACTATATCAAAAGAAGCAGCTCCGAATATCTGACCTGCCTCTTTAATATCGCCTTGAATTATTTTCACCCGATCTCGGAGGTCGTTAAGTTCAACACTTCTATCCGCCATTTCTGCGCTCTCGGATTGAATCTCCAACCCTATAAGCTCACTTGCTTTAGTTTTTGCCGCCATCAATATCGGTATTATGCCGGTTCCCGTTCCCAGGTCAAGCACTCTTCCATTTTCCGGCGCATCCGCAAATCCTGATAAAAGTACCGCATCCATCCCAAAGCAAAATTTCTCGGGATCTTGTATTATCTTGTAGCCGTTCCTCTGTAGATCGTCCAGTCTTTCTCCGGGTTTAAGTTCAATTTTCCCCAAGTTTTGACTTTCCTTCCTGTTTCTCTATACGTTCAAGCTTCTCAAGCTCTTTTACATCCTCATCTTCACGGTGATTGTCTTTAGCGTTATTCTTTTTCTTCTGTCTCTTCTTGGTGTATTCGATCTCGTCAAGCTTGTAATCATGCACTTCCTTCTCATCATCAACGTCAACAAGAAGCTTGATAGTCTGACGAAGGATATTCACGCTCGCAACTTCACCCTCGTATCCGTCCTTGGTCTTACAGAAGTCACCGACACTTGGCATCATGCGATTAAGCTCTTCATATACATCTTCTTCATTTTTAAGACAGCACATAAGTCTTCCGCAAACTCCGGAAATTTTGGTCGGATTAAGTGAAAGGCTCTGCTCTTTGGCCATCTTGATGGAAACGGGCACAAAATCAGCAAGGTATGTGTGGCAGCAAAGTGTTCTTCCACAAATACCGTAACCTCCGATGATCTTTGTCTCGTCTCTTACACCGATCTGCCTAAGCTCTATTCTAGTCTTGAATACAGCCGCAAGATCTTTTACCAGCTCTCTGAAATCGATTCTTCCATCTGCCGTAAAGTAAAAGAGAATCTTATTATTATCAAATGTATACTCGGCATCTATAAGTTTCATCTCGAGATTATGCTTTTTGATCTTCTCAAGACAGATTTTGAATGCCTCTTTCTCTTTCTCCCTATTGGCCTTTTCCTGCTCGTCATCTTTGGTGCTTGCTGTTCTGAGCACTGACTTAAGTGGTTTTACGACCTCACTGTCTTCCACTTCCTTAGGCTCTCCGACAACTGTTCCGTACTCAACTCCACGGGCTGTCTCTACGATTACGTGATCACCCTTTTTGATCACATACTTTCCCGGTGAAAAGAAATATATCTTTCCGGCTGTTCTGAATCTAACGCCGATTACTCTTGTCATAAATGTACCCCTTAATTGCAATGAGCATAAGCTCAAGTACAAGATCTATATTAACATTGGAGTTTATGCGATTTCTCGCTTGATCCATTGTTTTTATTATTTCGTTTAGTTTTTCATATGAAATGTTAACAGTAACACTTCTAATATACGACAACTTATCAGTGAAAATCAAGTGATCGGGATTTTCGGTCGCCTTGTAAACAAGCATATCTCTGAACAAAAAAACGAGAATATCCATGAAATCTTCAAAGTTTTTTGAATCTATACCCTTTTTGGCAGTCTTGGCATCTTCTTCCGAAGGCGCAAGCAAAGTATGCAGCCTGTCCATCATATCGTGAATCTCAAGCCGCTCCAATTTGGATATTAATTCAATGGAAGAATCCTTCAGATTTTCAAATCTCTCATTTGATGCAAGTTCAAGCGCTTTTCCGACATTTCCTCTGGCAAACGAAGCGCATAGCATAGCCTTATAATCAACTACCTGACACTCTTCCATCAGATACTTCCTGATGGAATCGTCCTGCGCCGGTTTCATCGGCAAAACTACACATCTGCTTATGATCGTCTGAAGAAAAGCATTGATATTGCTTGTAAGAATTATTATGACTATGTATGACGGCGGCTCTTCCAGCGTTTTAAGCAGCGCATTCTGTGCTGCCGGTGTCATCTTCTCACCTTCCGGAATAATATATACCTTGTGCCTGCTCTCATACGGCTTTATGACAACGTCATCTCTTAACTTCTGTCTGATGTCGTCAACACCTATGCTGTTCGGCTTCTCGTGCGTTATCGTAATTATATCCGGATGGCTGTCACTCAAAGCCTTTATGCATGACGGGCATGTGTTACATGCCTCAGTGAATCCGTTTCGTTCCTCTTTGTTCTCACACTGGATAGCCTTAGCAAATATTTTTGCCACAAATTCTTTTCCCGAGCCCGCTTCTCCGGATATTATGTACGCATGAGATACTTTATCCGTCAAAAGCGCATTCTGCATGTGTTCTTTTAGCTGCCCCTGATCAATAATCTCGGAAAAATCCGCCATTTCCACTCCTCTTTAAGTAAATATATCCAGTAACAACCCCTGTATCTGTCCTATTTTTGCAAGTATCCCAATGTTATCTTTTTCATCCTTAACAAGTTCTTTTGCCAGAGCATCAAGTTCATCATCTACCTGTCTGATTATCCCATACACGCGATGACGTCCCCTTCTGTCCAAAAAGTTCTCTCGTGAAAAAGCATGCGATCTTGACACTACTTCATTCATAAAGTCTTTTATAAGAATCCTGTAACGCTGCATGTCTTTGATGTCGTTGCGTTTTGCAATTCTTTCGCCCTGCTGAACAATATCCTGCAACATGAGATTAAGCCGCTCCGCAAGCCCGGTATCTTCAAGCTTGGAAGTGAGCATAAACTTAAAATCTCCATTTACTTCTTTGGGCTGTTCAGGCCCTGCAACCTGAGCTGTCTGACCGATATTGTTTACTTTAATATCCATGCCGCGCACCTCTTATACTAATACTTCCTACATATATTTTATCGTATTTTCTGCGCTATGTATTCAGTAATTTTCCTAATACAGTCTTCAATCTCAGCATTGTTCTCAAAACGCTTTTCTATCTTTGCATCAGATAGCTTTGCATCGCTAAAATCTTCTTCATCCGCAAGAAATCTTCTGCACATTTCGTCATATCTGGGTTTTTCCTGCTGTTCCTCCCGATGCATAGCACGCTCCAGCCTTATCTTGGCGCTCGTGTCTATGTAAACAGGAACCACATTATCTTTTCCAAAATAATCCCTTATGTAGCAGTAGGATTCAAGTGTACCGATTATCAGATAATCGCCGTCCTTCAGATCAATCTGACCGTCGTCTGCCGTGAAATATCGCCATATACCACATTTTGTGTCATAGGCTCTTTCCTCGATTATCTTATTATCCGCTCTGAGTTTCTTATATTCTTCTTCATTCTTGAAAAGATACTGCACTCCGTCAGTTTCGCCTTCACGCATGGGTCTTGTCGTGTAGGAAACTATTTTTTTCAGTCCCAGTTCTTTTGTCTTAATGAGTTCGCGGTAGATAGTATCTTTTCCCGACGAGCTTTTTCCCATTAAAAGAAATATTTTTCCCATCAAAGCTCCTCAACACGTATCATATTGGTTCTTCCGGGTATTCCGAGAGGTACGCCCGCCGTAAGAACTACTTTATCACCGGCTTTGAGAAGTCCTGCGTTCTTGGCAGAATTAATGGCCTCTTTAAAGAGTTCGTCCGTAGTATCTTCCTGTCTTATGTGAAGTGGTGTCACTCCCCACATGAGATTAGTCTGTCTGCAAACAGTCGGCTTTGTCGTACACGCGATTATTCTGCAGCTTGGCTTGTATCTTGATACCATTGCTGCGGTAAATCCTGACATTGAGACTGTAAGGATGGCATCTGCGCCGACTTCTGTCGCGATATTACATGTTGCGTGCGAAATCGCAGTTGTTGAATCTGTAGGTGCATAATCTTTTTTTCTGAGTCTTCCTACATAATCTATATCCTGCTCGGTACGCTCTGCAATTCTTGCCATCGTCTTTACTGCTTCAACAGGATAATCGCCCGAAGCGGTCTCTCCCGAAAGCATGATTGCAGTTGTTCCGTCATATATAGCATTTGCAACGTCAGTTACTTCCGCTCTTGTCGGTCTTGGATGATGTATCATGGAATCAAGCATCTGTGTTGCTGTTATAACATATTTGCCCTTTGATTCCGCAAGCTTTATCATCTCTTTCTGGATTACAGGCACATCCTCAAAAGGAACTTCAACACCCATATCTCCTCTTGCTACCATGATTCCGTCTGCTGTATCAATGATTTCTTCAAGGTTGTTGATTCCCTGTGTACTCTCAATCTTTGCAATTATTTTCATGCAGCTGTTCTTATCGTCCAGAATTTTTCTTACATCAAAAACATCCTCTTTTGTCCTTACAAAAGAAGCTGCAACAAAATCAAATCCCTGATCGCAACCAAACTCTATATCTCTTCTGTCCTGCTCGCTAAGGTATGGCATGGTAAGCTTTGCCCCGGGAACATTGACACCTTTTTTGTCCGATATCGGTCCGCCGTTTACTACTGTGCAGTTTATATCTTCGTCTGTTACTTCATCAACTCGAAGCTCAATAAGTCCGTCGTCAAGAAGGATTGTCATACCTTCCTTGCAATCTTTTGTAAGTTCCTTGTATGTGATTGAAACTTCACTCTTGGTTCCCTGCACTTCTCTTGCTGTTAAAGTAAACTTCTGTCCTGCCTCAAGCTCCTCTTTGCCATTGGCAAAATCTTTGAGCCTTATCTCAGGACCTTTTGTATCCAGCATAACCGCTATAGGAAGATTGAGTTCCTCGCGTAATTTTTTTATTCTGTCATATTTTCTCTTATGTTCTTCGTGTGATCCGTGAGAAAAATTAAAACGTGCAACGTTCATTCCAGCAAGCATTATCTCACGTAACTTATCTTCATTTTCACTTGCCGGTCCGATTGTACAGATTATCTTAGTTCTGCGCATGTAATTCCTTTCCTTGTTAAAAAAAATGTTCGCCATATATATTTACTTTATTATTCTAACGCGGTAGCCCGTCCCACCGGGCTCTGACACCACGCCTTGAACATTTAAGTCTTCATTCAAGTAGCCGACTATCTCCTTTATCAGTTTCTCCGAAAATTCTTCTCCCGGTACAATTAACGGGATTCCCGGAGGATAAAGATTTATGAAATCACCGGCTATTTTTCCCTCTGCATCTTTAAGCAAAATATCCTCTGAAGATTTATCCCATGCTTCACTTAGTCTCATTATGACCTTAGGATATTCCGATGAAACTATATCACCACTTGTTTTATCTGCAGATGTGTCCGTATTTATCTTTGTTTTCTGGATTTTTTCATCTATTTTCAAGACTGCTTCTATAAGCCTATCGATACCTTCGCTCGTATCCCATCCTGACAAAATGGCAAGTGCGATCTTATCTCCCGCCATCTCAAGTTGAAGACCATATTCCTCCCGAAGTATACCATATATCTGCTTTCCTGTCATTGTCCCGCTGGTATCATAGATTACAAGTTTAGCCGGATCATCTATGATCTTGCTCCCCGGAATAGCCAGATTTTTTAGCTTCTTTGTCTTTGCTGATATCCTGTTTCTGTAATCCAGAAGTGCTTCTATGAATTCTTCGCCGTTTTCTTCCATCTCCTGCATGCAAAGATCGATCGATGACATCAGAACATACGACGGACTGCTCGTTTGAAATATTCTCAGATACTTCTTTACTTCGTCCGCAAGGCCGTCCATGCCGGATATGTGAACAAGCGCCGTCTGAGTCATTGCCGGAAGTGTTTTGTGGACACTGTGGATAACTATGTCTGCTCCAAGATTAATTGCGCTTTTCGGAACGGAATTATATTCTCCGTCTTTATCAAATTTTTTTCCAAAACCAAAATGTGCTCCGTGAGCCGCATCCACAATAAGCGGGATTCCCTTCTTATGACAGGCTTCAGCTATTCCTGCTATATCAGAACACTTTCCCTCATATGTCGGAGACGTGATGAATACACATTCGATGCTGTCATCAAGCAACTTTTCCACATCGTATTGTGTATAAGTACCCGGAATTTTTAATTTATCATCGGATTTATCGGGAAGATATTTGATCTGTAGGTCCCTTAGAAAAGCTGCATGATAAAAAGATTTATGACTTCCTCTGGCCGCAAGAATCGTGCCGCCTTTTTTTACAGATGCCGAAACAGCGGCAAGTACGCCTGCCGTGCTTCCATTCACACAGAAATATGTCTTATAAGCCCCATATATCCTGTTTGCACGCTCTTCAGCACTGAGTATGATCCCTTCTTCATCGTGAAGATTATCAAAATCATCAATTTCAGTTATATCACAACGAAAAGCACCCTTTAACGGGGTGCTGTCAATGTTTCTCTTATGTCCCGGCATGTGGAACGGATACTGCATGCTCTCCGAAAGCTCTATGAGCTTACTATAAAGATTCTGCATAGTCGGTTGCGATTATTCCCTTCTTCAACTTGAGAGTCTCAAGCGTAGATGCATATTTATCCGCAATACATACTATCCATGCCTCTCTGCATCTGGGCGGATTAATTGTAAGCGGCCACATATGCTTTTTAATTATATCTTTCTCTCTCTTTGAGAGATTATAGTCCTTTACTGCATTCTTAAGTGCAATTCCCGGATGATAGAATCCGTGAAGCTTGGGATGAATATTACCCGGAGCACTTCCATCATGCCAATCATACAGAAAATAGTCATGCAAAAGAGATCCTCTTACCAAAGCACTGAGATCTGCTCCTGTATTAAATCTGTCATTAAATTTCAGCGCACACAATGCCACATGGATGCAATGTTGATAAACAGTTACATCTCCATGTTGTATAAATTTGGTCAGTTGCAAATATCTTCTGTCGCTAAGAAGCTCTCCTCCATATTTTTTTAGTAAAGAAAGAATCTTGGGATCATTCTCCAGTTGATCTAATATAGCGGGATCAAAGTTCTCCTCGTTATATTCCTTAATATCCAAAACAGCTTTAATTGCTGTCTTATCATTCTCGTTAAGCTTAAACATGTAACTCCTCAATAAATACTCTGCTATCTTAATGCTCTACACATATATCTCTCGTAAAATAATATTATTTATCTTAGCACAAAAAGGAGAAAAAAAAATAAAATCTAATGAATTACATAAAAAAACTCAGTAAACAATATAGTCAACTGAGTCATGATATCTTACTTATATTCTTTTTTAAATAAAAAAAGATGCCTAGAGTCGGAATCGAACCAACGACACGAGGATTTTCAGTCCTCTGCTCTACCAACTGAGCTATCTAGGCATATAGTAGCGGGGACAGGATTTGAACCTATGACCTTCGGGTTATGAGCCCGACGAGCTTCCAGACTGCTCCACCCCGCGTCATTATAAAATCCGTACCTCGTACGAATCATATTAAATTGGGATTCACACTAAATTCGAAAATACCTCATTAAGTGTTCACCCATGGCTCGCACTAAACTCGTACACTCGTTAAGTGCTCTGCACAAAATGGATGGCGGTGGATTCGAACCACCGAAGCAATTTGCAGCAGATTTACAGTCTGTCCCCTTTGGCCACTCGGGAAGCCATCCATATAGAGCCGATGAGCGGACTCGAACCGTTAACCTGCTGATTACAAATCAGCTGCTCTGCCAATTGAGCCACATCGGCTTACACACACGAATTGTGTAAGAAGAAAAATGGGACCTACAGGGCTCGAACCTGTGACCCTCTGCTTGTAAGGCAGATGCTCTCCCAGCTGAGCTAAGATCCCGTTCTCTTATTTTCAAACATTATTCAGTTTGAGCGACCCGAAGGGGGTTCGAACCCCTGACCTCCGCCGTGACAGGGCGGCGCTCTAACCAGCTGAGCCACCGGGCCATATTATTTAAGGTTTTGTACCTTCAAAACCGAACACTGAACTATCTTCTCCAGAT
>NZ_FMUR01000019.1 GCF_900101605.1 Butyrivibrio hungatei | reverse complement strand
TTTAGTACCATAAAAGTGTAGTTGTTAGAGAGTAATTAACTCTGACATCTGCACTTATTTTTTTATAATAAGGGGAGTAATTGGTCTGACGTGGCTCTTTTTGGATCAGCGCATCCGTCATATAAACCGTTAGCCAACCCCTTATTATAAGCATTCGCTTAAGCAGGTAGGGAGAAACACCCGCGTAACCAACTAAACTGAATGGTAATAAGTGTGGCTGGAGCAATTACTATTTACAGTTGGAGGAGGTTCAGAATGATTAGTGTTGGAATTGATGTATCAAAAGGAAAAAGCACTGTCTGCATACTTAAGCCGTATGGAGAAATAGTGTGCAGTCCTTTTGAAATGCAACATGTTGAGAAGGGGCTAGACGGACTCGATAGTATTCTCCAGAAGTTAGATGGTGAAATACGTATAGTCATGGAAGCAACGGGCATCTATCACTTGCCAGTATTGACTTATCTTACAGAAAAAGGCTATTTCGTATCTGTAGTAAATCCTTTTGTGATGAAGTCATTCGCAAAGGATAACAACTTTAGGGGTGCAAAAACTGACAAACTTGATTCGGTCATGATTGCTAATTATGGAATTGAAAAGTGGTTTAAACTCCAAAAGTATGAAGGTGCCGAAGAGGTATATGCTGAGCTGAAGCTGCTAGGGCGCAGATATAGGTACTATATGGAACTCCATGTTAAGGCTTTACAAGAATTAACTCATATCCTCGATTATGTCATGCCTGGAATCAAGAAAAAGTTTAATAGCTGGAACGAATCAAGCAACAAGGACAAGTTAAGCGATTTTGTGGAAAAGTTCTGGCATTATGATGTAATTACTTCCATGGGTCTTGAAAAGTTCAAAGATGAGTACCTTCTCTGGGCAAAAGAAAAGAAATATCACCGGAGCATATCCAAAGCTGAAGAAGTCTATGAATTAGCATCCGGTGGCATTCCTACACTATCTTCCAGTACCCCATCGACCAAAATGTTAGTACAGGAAGCAGTATCAGTATTAAGGGCTATAGATAGCTCCTTGGCTACTATATTAGCACGAATGCAGGTTCTTGCTAAGTCCTTACCAGAATACTCTACAGTTAGAGAAATGGGTGGTGTTGGAGATGTGCTAGCGCCAAAACTAATTGCAGAAATAGGAGATGTAAGAAAACTTCATAGTGCAAAATCTCTCATTGCTTGTGCCGGTATAGATCCACCGCCTTACGAGTCAGGACAATTTGTGGGCACAAATCGAAGGATGACAAAGAGAGGATCATCAACTTTACGAAAAGTAGGATATGAAGTAATGAGGGGACTTAAGAGTCATCCGGCGCCCAAAGATGCTGCTGTATATAATTATATAATCAAGAAAGAAAATGAGGGAAAGTGCAAAAAACACGCTAAAATAGCGGGATTAAATAAATTTCTACGTATATATTATGCAAGAGTAACCGCAGTCTACAAATAAGTAGCAACAGCTATAAAAAGGCTGGAATTATTCATCCAGCCTTTTTGTGATGCTTAAAAATGGTAAAATTGAAAACACTTAAAAATAAGCCGTTTCGCTATTGACATTTGTTAGCAGGTTTATATTCGCAGATTTTCTTCTATCTTACAAAAACTCCCCACACCCCGAGGGTACGCAGATGCAGTATTTTTGATGCAACATCTCAAAGCATTATATTGTCCGTGAGATTGGATAAGCATATGCTGCGCTTCATCAACTCGCAAATGCACCTTAGGAATTCCGTCTGCTTATGCAGCTTCATTTTATACCATCGTTTGTTTTTCTTAAGGTCAAAGACCACTTTCCTGCATGCGGAGAAAAATGTCTGAAGCAGGACGCCTAGATGTATTAAAGCGGTCATGGTCATGTCCGCAAAGCGGACTTCCACAACAAATAGAAGCACGAACTTCCGAGCTCATCATTTCGAGTTCGGAAGTTCGTGCTTTTATTTGTTGTAGGCGCTACGCGCCGTATGACCATGACCTGATAAAGTTTATCGGGGCGTCCTGCAAGTTCTTTTCGGAGCATGCATAAAAGGAAAGTGGTCTGACCTTTAGAAAAACACCGATGGTATATCGAAGCTGCACAAGCAGATGTAATTCCTAAGGTGCATCTGCTCAGACAACTTCGCGCAGCATATATCCAATCTCCCGGACAATATAATTTCGATGAAAGCATCAAAAATACTGCATCTGCGTACCCTCGGGGTGTGGAAAGTTTTTGTATCTTACATAAGATATTCATATATGCGATAAGTCAAAAAGTCCAAAGCGGTTTCATCGACGGAATATATCATATAATTCCCTTGTCGCCTCTTTTTAACCAGTCCGCCTTCGCTTAAAACCTTAAGCTGCTTGGATACAGCCGCCTCCGATATGCCAAGTTTCTTAGATAAATGCTTTGTTGAATCGGGCATATGCTTTAAACTTCTTAAGATCTTAAGTCTTGTCGCATCCGCCAATCCGTTATACAGCTCAACAAGCTCTTTGGGCGGAGAACTCTGGATCTTTTTATTATTGAAATACTTTACAGTAAAAAGCTCTTTGTTATTATGCCCCATGATAAGATGCGGGCTTAAAAAAGTGCTTCCGGTCAGATAGATTTTATCAATATCGTCATAGGCATAATGAAACTCTCTGTTTTTATAAAAAACAATTTCCCTATCCGATAGTTTAAGCCTGTCATGTATGGATGAAAGTTCCTTTGCCATTCCTTCTTTTTCCCACGCTTTAAAAACTTTTCTAAGCGCAGCGATCATAAGCGGCTCTATGATCACTGCTTCATTCCTGAAATACTCTTCATAAAACCTGCGCGAAACTTCAATTATCCTCTTCTTCTGAGATAAAGTCACATCCCTTTCGTTTAGTTCAAATATTCTTTTCCATCGTCTTATATTATATCCGTCAAGAGTAAAAAGAGCCTCTTCGATATCCATGTTTCTTATATCTGTGCGGTCGTCAAACAGCAAAAAATCAGGCGGTGCCAGCCACTCTCTTGTACACTCCGAAAGTGCCCTTATCTCATCCAGAAGCTCTTTATCAACAAGGCGCTTTACTCTCTCACACCATTCAGCCCTTCCCGTATGATGCTCCGGATTGCATATCACATGCATTGCCGCAAACATCTCAAGAAGCGGAGAAAAAAATATCTCTCCGCTCATACCATATGTCCAAGATCCTTCAATTCTGTCTGTATATATACCAATCTTCATTTACTTCCCTTTTTTCAGAAAAGGATAAAATTTCCTGTCTTTCTCATATGTCTTTCAACTACATATATTGTAATCAATGTTGCCGAAAAGAGCACCAGAATTATTATAATGCTGATGATAAAGACTTTTTTCATATCACCTATCCCCGCTGCGTTTAGCGTAACCTGCCTCAGTGCCTCCAATGCATATGTAAGCGGAAAAATGCAGCTTATAAGCCTCGCCCACTGCGGAAAGATATTTACAGGAATCTTTACTCCCGCAAAAATCTCCATTGGCTCCTCAAGAACGGTAAACAAAAAATCCGAATCTCTTGAATACAAAAAGCAGGCATTCATAAATGCTCCCCAGCACAGCGACGCGCACAAAAAGATCGGAATCACCGCCATAAGCCCGAAGAGATTTATATTTAGCGCCGCTTTATTATAAAAAATAAGTAGCATCCCAAAAACAACCATAGCTACAGAGCCCTCAAACACCGATGATAAGGCATTTCCAAAGATCACGGCTATGCGGCTTGCAGGAGAAAGATAGATATATTCCAGAGTCCCGCCTTGTCTTTCCTGAGAAAAGTGCCACGCCGACTGGACCACGGACCTGAAAAAGCTCATCCCCATATAGCCGATAAGCAAAAATACCGGCATATTTCCTCCGCTGATATATGAAACAATACTTCCTTCAACATCAAAAGCCTTGTAACTGTAGTAACTTGCCATAAAACTCAAGAGCGGCCACAAAAACAACGATACATATATCAACATATTGTTAAAATAGTTCCTGTGTTGCTTGTGGCATTCCGCAATAAGCACCTTGATAAAATTCTTCATGCGATATCAATCCCCTTATTTTCAATATTTTGAGAAAGTTTTATCACTGCCTGCTCAAGTGAAGGCTCAACCTTGTGAAGCTCATTTATCACAAGCCCTTCGTCAACCGCAAATGCTGCAATATTGGACGACAGCTCTGCCTTTGAACTTATCACTGCATTTCCCCCTAGATGCTCGACTTCCGATTCAAAGTCGATACCTCTTAAATAATCTCTCAGCTTAATAACTATCGCTTCATCCATTCCCTTTACGGAAAAGATATATCGATTTCCCGAAAAAACATAGTCTGTAAGATCCTTCTTAGTTCCCTCAAATACAAGCTCCCCGGCGTTTACCAGATATATATAATCACAGAGTTCTTCTACTTCAGACAGATAATGTGATGTCAATAAAATCCCTTTCTCCTTCTCTTTTGCAAGCCTCCTTATCTCCTTGTGCAGTTCCTGAGTAACTATGGCATCCAGACCTATTGTGGGTTCATCCAGAAATATGTACTTCGGATCGTTTATCATCCCTCTTGCTATCTGCAATCGCTGCTTCATTCCCTTGGAAAATGTCTCAACGGGAAGATCTGCTTTTCCCTCAAGCCCGACAAGCTTAACGAGTTCTTCAATCCTTTTTTTCAAAAGATTATTCTCTATTCCGTAAAGCTGCCCGTAGTACCAGAGGTTCTCATAAGCGGTCAGTTTCCAATATATCATCCTCTCACCGCCGGCTATCATATTTATCTGTCTCTTTACAATGTCGGGATGGGCTATCGCATCAATCCCGTCAAAGGTATATGTCCCTTCCGTAGGCTCTATAAGCGTTGTCAGCATCTTTATGGTAGTCGTCTTCCCTGCTCCGTTTATTCCGAGAAGTCCCACAATGCCGCCTTTTTCCATCCTGAGCGAAATGTTTTTGACCGCTTCAATCTTCTCTTTTTTTATGAAAAAAAACTTTTCTCTTCTCTTTACTTCATATATCTTCTTTAAACTATTAACTTCTATCATATCTGCTTTATCCTTCCATCTTTTCAAGTGTTATTTTTTCCAGCTGTTTCATGAGCGGTAGACCCGTAAAAACGTACACGGTTCCCGCTATGAATACTTTGATCCCTATATGAATAAACCTGTCCGTAGAAAGCCCACCGAAAAACGCTGAGCGTATAAGCGTCAGACTGTCTGTGACAGGTATGATATCCCCGATCATTTGGAGTATCTTCGGTAAATATTCTTTTGGAAAAGTTATCCCGCATACCAGAAATATTGCCGCAAACAACGTGTTCTGGGAAACATAGGTATCCCTTGCATAGATCATCACGCATCCCAGAATAAGAGACAGCCCAAAGAATCCGTACAATGACAAAAGCACAGCCGTTATAAATTTCCAAAGACAGAATTCATGTATCCTAAGTCCAAAGAATATGCCTATTATTGCCGCGATGACCGTCTCTCCCAAAGTCATGATCGTCTGCAATATCATATTTCCCACAAAATACGATGTTCTTCTAAACGGTGCGAGCATAAGACTTTCAAGTGTCCCCTCACGAAGTTCGGTAATAAGCCTTCTGCTTACGTTAAGGCACGTCCTTACAACAAACAGATATACCAGACTTCCTACTATCGCATAGCTCATATAATCGCTTGTTCCTGCAAGATCGGCGAAATCTGTCGCAAGTCTCTTTCTAAAAAAATAATGGTACATCATCCAGGCACCAAATACGGTATAGAAAGATGTCAAAATACATCCCACCATAAAATCGACCGGATAAGCACGAAGCCGTATCTGAAACTCTTTCCCGATTGTCGCCCTTAAAACTTTTAAATCCATTTGCGCTCCTTCTGATTAACTGTTTGGTTAATCATTTTATTTTTTCCAAAATTTGAACGCATTTTAATCAGTCTCCTGCGATTTGTCAATCGTATAATTTCCCCGTAATACACAAAAGAGCTGCCACACTGTTCTAAGTGTGTACAGCTCTTTTTAGACCTTACGTCTTATTATTAAATTTCAATGTTTTCAAAAAATATATCCCATATGTTTCGACGGACGATTCCGTATCTCTAAACTCAAGGATTTGGTAATCAATTAATAATTCATACTTTTAAGCATTTCGATAGCGGTCTTATTTCTTCCATCGGAAACGGGATACTCGTACTTCTTCAAAAGTCGCTCCCTCATCTCCTCAGGATGATTATATAATTGATCCATAATTCTATCAAAAGCTTGTCTCCATTCGCCCATACTAATGTACCTCCATTTGACAAACAACGATAGCGTGTACAATAGTATAGTTTTTTAGAGATTTAATCAATAGGTAATTCAACCAAAAATATGAAATAATTTTTTGCCAACTTCTATTCTTGAAGTCAGATTGCAGCAATAGCCTTCTTTGGACACTTTGAAACGCAGGTGTCACAATGTACGCACTTATCCTGATCGATACTAGCAACATTGTTCTCCACAACTATTGCGCCTTCAGGACAGTTTTTCTCACAAATATGACATCCGATACATCCCACTTTGCAATATTTATTGACATATTTACCCATATCCTGTGACTTGCAGGTAACAGCCTCTCTTGCATCGTAAGGAATGAAATCGATAAGGTGTCTCGGGCAGATATCAACGCACTTTCCGCAAGCCTTACACTTTTCCGTATCTACAATTGCAACACCGTTTACTACATGTATCGCATCAAATTTGCACACCGATACGCAGCTTCCACCGCCAAGGCATCCGTATCCGCATGTCTTTGCTCCGCCACCGGGAGCCTGTGCCTGGAATCTACAGTCCGGAGCGCCCTTGTATTCATACTTCTGGGTTGCCTGCTCGCAGTCGCCGCTGCAATGCACAAACGCAACCATTCTCTTTGTTTTTTCAGCCTTTACACCCATTATCTCAGAGATTACCTCTGCTACCGGTGCTCCACCGACAGGGCACTGATTTACAGCCGCTTCTCCTTGTGCTATTGCCGTCGCACAACCCGAACATCCCGGATATCCGCAACCTCCGCAGTTATTACCGGGAAGTGCTTCAAGGATTGCAGCTTCTTTTTCATCAATATCAACATGGAGCTTAAGATCTGCCACACCAAGGATCAATCCTATGGCAACTCCAACGCCTGCAACAACAATCGTTGCTATGATTATTCCACTGATCATAAGTCATTCTCCTTCTTTCAGCCCTTATTACTTCAAAGCTGAAAATCCCGTAAATGCGATTGCCATAAGTCCCGAAGTAAGGAGCACAAGCGGCATTCCCCTAAAGCTCTCAGGTATGTCGTTATACTCCATCTTCTCACGAAGTCCTGCCAAAATAACTATCGCAATGGTAAATCCAACGGCTGTTGAGAAGCCGCATACCGTACTTCCCTCGATGGTATAGTTGTCTGTAACGTTATTAAGCGCAACACCGAGAACCGCACAGTTTGTCGTGATAAGAGGAAGATACACTCCAAGTGCCTTGTACAGTGAGACCATATATTTTTTCAGTATCATCTCAACAAACTGAACAAGCATCGCAACAACAAGAATAAACACGATTGTCTGCAAATATCCGAGATCAAACGGTTTAAGAACAAACCAGTAAATTGTACTACATACAAGTGATGAAAGAGTCATTACGAAAATACACGCTCCGCCCATTCCAAGCGCAGTGTCGATCTTTTTTGAAACACCGAGGAACGGACAAAGTCCGAGGAACTGACTCAAAACAACGTTATTGATAAGAGAAGCGGAAAGTATGAGCACAAGAAATTCCCTAATTGTATCTGTCATTTTTTCTCAGCCTCCTTCTTTGCTACTTTTGCTTTCATTCTGTTCATTGCCGCAATAAGAAACGCAAGTACAAAGAACGCGCCCGCCTGCTGAACAAAAATGCTGATAGGTTGATATTTTGCAAGATATCTTCCGACAATTCCCGTGATAACCGTATCAGGGCCAAGAACAGGCACATTAAAAGCCGTTCCCGCACCGATGAGCTCTCTGAAAAGACCTATAACGGTGATCGCGCAGGTAAATCCGATTCCCATTCCGACTCCGTCAAAAAATGAAGGAACAATGCCGTGTTTACTTGCATACGCTTCCGCTCTTCCGAAAATGATACAGTTTACAACGATAAGCGGTATATACACACCGAGTGCCTTGTTAAGTGTCGGCACATATGCCTGCATAAGAAGCTGAACCAAAGTAACAAACGAAGCGATTACGACAATAAACGAAGGAATCCTGACCGTAGCAGGTATAATCTTTCTTAATGCCGAAATTACCGCATTACTGAGTGCCAAAACAAATGTAGTCGCAAGTCCCATTCCAAGTCCGTTTGTAGCGGAAGATGTAACCGCCAGTGTCGGACACATACCGATCATCAATACAAGTGTAGGGTTCTCAGCAATGAGACCGTTAAAAAATCTCTCGGCGGGAGAATCCTGTTCCAATCCCAGCGCGCCTTTCTTTATTTCTTTACTCATTGCCTTGCTCCTTTCTTCAATGCCTTTTCAAAATATGCATTGGCAACGTCCACACCATCCGTAATTGCCTTAGACGTAATTGTTGCTCCGGATATTGCCTCGATCTGGGAACCTGAATCCGAAAGCTGTCCCGACTTCACAACGGAAAACTGCACGGCATTTTTTCCCGCAAACTGAGGTGCGATGATCTTCTCCGCATTCATTCCCAGTCCCGGTGTCTCCGCGATTGAAATAATGGAGATTCCGTTCATCTTTCCGCCGTTGGTTATTCCGACCGTGAATATTATCGAGTCACCATAACCTTTGGTCTTGATCTGAAGAACGTATCCGAGAAGATCTCCGTTCAGATCGAGCGCCTGCTTTATGCCCTGCAAGCGAACTCCTTTAACACCAAGTTCATCATACACATCTTCCAATATGCCTTCATCCCACCTGATGTCATTGAATGTGATAGCATCACTGAATACGGACTGGTTGGCCTTGTTCTGTGCCAGCATATCCTGATAAGCTATCGGATCTTTTGTAACCTGATATACAAGTCCAAGCAAAGCTCCGGCAACCAAAGTAATGATAAAAAGTATTAAGGCGTTTTTTATCATGCCAAAGAATTCTCTCATGCTTTTCTCGCCTCCTTTTTAGCTTTTCCTCTGATTCCGAACGCTCTCGGAATAGTCACTCTTTCAATAAGCGGCACCAAAAGATTTCCGATTATGATAGCATATGAAACACCCTCTGCATTTGCTCCGAAAATACGGAAAAGTCCGGTCAAAATACCTAATATAATTCCGTAAATATATCTTCCCTTAGGAGTAATGGGGCAGGTTACATAGTCTGTTGCCATAAAGAATGCACCGAGCATAAGTCCGCCGCCCGCAAGTTGTGCGGCAATATATCCCCAGTTAAAATGATAGGTTCCGAACAGACCTACAAAAGCCACAAATGAAACAATATAGCTGAATGGAATAACATAATCTATTACTCCCACAGCAAAAAGGATGATTGCTCCGATAACAATACAGAGCATAGATGTCTCTCCTATTGTTCCCGAAGTATTTCCTATGATCATGTCCTTGATATTAACCTGAACGCTGTTCTTAAGGTTAAAAAGCGGTGTTGCTCCGGAATATGCATCACAGTTAAAATTCGTCATTATTGCCGGAAATGAGATCATCAAAAAGCATCTTGCACCGAGAGCAGGATTCATAAAATTCTGTCCTACGCCTCCGAAAAGCTGCTTAACCATAACGATCGCAAAAACTCCGCCGAGTACGGGAACCCAGAGCGGCGCTGCAGGTGGCAGGTTAAGTGCAAGAAGAAGTCCCGTTACCACCGCGGTAAAATCACCTATGGTAATAGGCTTACGAAGCACCATTGCGCTTATGATCTCAGAAGCAACGCAGGATGCGATTGAAACTCCGATCAAAAAGATAGTGTAAACACCAAAATTGTATATTCCATATCCGGTAGCCGGAAGAAGCGCGATAAGTACCCAGATCATAATATTTGAAGTGGTCACGCTTGATCTGACATGCGGATTGGATGACACCTTTCTCAATTTATCCATCAAAATGTCCCCCTTACTTTTTCCTGTTTGCAAGCTGTATTTTTCTCATACCTTTGATCATCTGAGTAAGCTGTCTCCTTGCGGGACAAATATAACTGCAGCATCCGCACTCGCAACATTCCATTCCATATAACTGTAAAAACTTTTTCTCATCGTTGTGTTCTACCGCATCCGCAAGATTCTTGGGAATAAGTCTTTCGGGACACACTTCGACACATCTTGCACAGTTGATGCAAGCCGATGGTTCAAACTGTGAAACCGCATCTTTTGTAAGACACGTAAGTGCAGATGCAGTCTTAGTTGTGGGAACATCGAGATCGAATATGGCAAATCCCATCATGGGACCACCGGATATTATCTTTGCAGGCTCCTTGTGGAAACCTCCGGCATCTTCCAAGAGCTGGGAATAGCTTGTTCCAATCCTTACTTTGTAGTTTCTCGGATTTTCAACAGCATCACCTGTAATGGTAACGATTCTCTCCATAAGAGGTCTTCCCTCTTTTACAGCTCTGCAGACAGCACAAAGAGTATCAACATTATCAACGATACAGCCTGCATCCGCAGGAAGCATGGATGAGTTGATCTCTCTTCCCGTTACGGCATAAATAAGCATACGCTCGGCGCCCTCGGGATATTTAGTCTTAACAGCTTTTACGCTTATATTTTCCAAGTCCTTTGTAAGATCTCTGAATATCTTGATCGCGTCCGGTTTATTATCTTCAATCGCAAGTATTCCTCTGGCATTAGGGAAAATGCTAACGGCAATCTTCAGTCCTTCCAAAAGCAGTTCAGGTTCCTCGATCATACGTCTGTAATCGGAAGTCAGATACGGTTCGCACTCTGAGCAGTTAGCAATTACATAATCGATCTTATCGGGTTCCTTGGGTGATAATTTAACAGCGGTAGGAAAGCCTGCGCCTCCCATACCTACCACGCCGGCCTCTCTGACAGCTTCAATCTTGTCTTCTGCTGTCATCTCGTCATAACGCTTGCGCGGTCTGAATCTCACCTCATCATATCGTTCATCGTTTTCAACGATGATACTCTCACACATAGCTCCCGTAGCAAGTCGTCTCGGTTCGATTGAGACAACGGTACCGGAAACAGTTGCATAAATAGGCGCAGAAACAAAGCCGTTTGCCTCCGCAATCTTCTGTCCGGTCAAAACATGGTCTCCTACGGCAACAATGGGCTTTGCTGGTGCACCAATGTGCTGTGACAAAGGATAAACCAAGTCTCCTTTTGGTAGCACTGATTTTATGGGCTTATCCTTAGTTAACTCTTTGCCTTCATAAGGATGTATACCGCCCTTAAAAGTACCTTTTGCCATTTCCTACCCTTCTTTCGATTGTTTTAGAAAAATATTTACCTGAATAGATAATTTCAGATTGGTCTTTATACCACTACTTTAATTGTATCAAAATTTTAATCAAAATTAATGATTAATCTCAAAAATTGCGGTTATTATTTTAACAAAATACTGCTTTAGTTTTTGTGGTACAATTATTTATAAGGTGATTTTTGAAAGTAGGTATAACGCAGCATGAAGAAAAGTATCAAAAACATCACATTTTCAGACGATCATATCATCCACAAACTGCCTCAGATACTCGGATGCAGTAACAGCGATATATTATTTATAGATATAGAAACAACAGGCCTTTCTCCCAGAAATTCAGATATATATATGATAGGCCTTTCTTATTGTGAAAATGATTCCTGGCGCATAGTCCAGCTCTTTGCCGAAAATGCAGGTGAAGAAGCCCATATTCTCAGGACTTTTGCAAAAAATTTCGGTAATCATTCCAAAATAGTTAACTTTAACGGAGACAGGTTCGATCTTCCTTTTTTAAAAAGCAAATTTGATAAACATAAAATTACAAATCCAATTGAAGATGCCGATTCGGTCGATCTGCAAAAAATCATTCGGCCTTATCAGGATCAGCTGGGCCTCATAGATTGCAAGCAGAGAACCATCGAGATGTACCTTGGAACCACGAGAAAAAACAAACACGACGGAAAAAGTCTTTTGCCCATCTATGCATCATATAAAAAGACAATGGCAAGACAGCCGCTTGAAATCCTTTTCCTTCACAACTATGAAGACGTAAAAGGTATGTTTGCTCTCTTACCCATGTTCCTGTTTCTTAAATTCTTTTCACTTTTCAGGAACTTGCCCGCAACGTCGATCAAGACGGATGAACCCATTTCACCGGAGAGATACTTTAGTCCCGACTCACCGGATGAAGAGATTGTTCTTCCTGTAAAAGCAAAAAAGGTCCAGGCAAATTATTACAATGATTATGAGGGAAATCTTAAAAAAGAGATTTTTATGAAGCTCGCCCTTCCCTTTGCATTGCCCTCATCTTTGACAGGGCATATTGATGACTGTTATTTCAAGACAGACAAGGATGAAGCAATTCTCCGGATTCCGATATATGAGGCGGAACTTAAGTATTTCTATTCCAATTACAGCGATTATTACTATCTTCCGAAAGAAGATACGGCAATCCATAAGTCAATCGCATCATTCGTTGACAAGAAATACAGGGAACAGGCCAAGCCCGATAATTGCTACACCAAGAAAAACGGGCAATACCTAAGAGAATGGGATCTTGTATTTACGCCCTTCTTTAAATCAGACTACAAGGACGAAAGATTATTCTTTGACCTAAATGCAAATCTCAAACAGAGCCGCTTTGCTTTAAGCGTCTACGCATCGCACATAATCGCACATATTCTGGAAATCTAAAAGGCTGTCGCACAAAGAGTGTGGCAGCCTTTAATGATCAAATGAGTTTTTGATAAAAAAATCTTACATGGGCCTCTCGTAATAGAAGGAGTTCTTTCTCACATAGCCCATTTCCTTATAATTTATGATCTGCTCCGTGCTTCCGATAAAGAGTATTCCGCCGGGTGCAAGGGAATCATAATATTTTCTGAATATCTCATCCTTAGCTTCTTCCGTGAAATAGATAAGGACATTTCTGCAAACAAGAAGATGACAATCCTTCGGATAAGGATCGCGCAAAAGATCTGCCTGCTTAAATGTAACTCTTGACTTGATTTCTTCCGAAACCTTCATCTTTCCGTCAGGAGTCTCTTCAAAATATTTACTCTTAAATTCTGCAGGAACCCCCGCTACTTCCTTCTTATCGTATATTCCCGCTTTGGCCTTCGCAAGAACAACCGCGTCAAGGTCTGTTGCCAATACATTGATCTGATTAAGCGGCATGTGCTTTGAGAGCATCATTACGATAGTGTACGGCTCGTCGCCTGTAGAACATGCAGCGCTCCAGATCTTGAGATTCTTACCAAACTTCTTCATAAGTTCGGGAACCATCTCTTTATCCATAAGATTCCACTGGTCTGCATTTCTGAAAAACTCAGATACATTGATAGTAAGATAGGATACAAAAGAATCAAGCGCTTCTCTATCCTTCTTGATCAGATCAGCAAAGCCATCATATCCTTTTACATCATACTTCCCTATGAGGGTATCGATTCGCCTCTTCATCTGTTTTTCTTTGTATGAATTGAGGTCAATCTTAGTCAGATCATAGACTGCTTTTTTAAACCACTCATAATCATATGCCATGGATAATCCTCCTGAAATATAATGTTAATTCATGCTCATAAAGCACAGAAATTTTCAATACCATTTTATAATAGTTCGAATTATATGTAAAATTAAAAAAACATAAATACGTCTCACAGTCTACTGTTTAAAGCTTTTTCCCATAATTTGGAATTATGTAATGTTAATTTCAAATTACCTAGCTTAACAATTTCTGCAACATTTTAAAAAATGCAGGCAATTGATATGCGCTTAATTCGCCGTTATACTATATATATTGCTTTATATTCATTGCTTTAAAATTGTTACATCATGTAAACTTTGTTAACTATATCAATATGTCGTTTTATTTAAGGAGGACCGTCATGCATAAAACAATCAAAAAAATCCTTTCGGCAATCTTGACTTTTTCTCTTGTTGCCGGAATTACGATTGTTGCCAAACCGCTTGAATCTCAAGCAGCAACATCTACATCGTGGAACTTTAAAAATACATCTTTTAAAAATCTTGGGACAATTAATTCGACGATCACTATAGATGATCTGACACTTGTAGCAACAAAAGACTTGACCATGAAAGTAAAATCAAAGAAGGCTACAATCGGAGATATCTCTTATACTTATGCACTTGCACTCTGCGGAAAGGGCGATAAGAACGGAAGATCCGTGAAAGTTCCCGTAAGTGGAAATGACACGATAAAAGTCACACTTTCCAGCTCTTCAAACTCATCTGCCCGTACACTTATTCTTGCAAATGAATCAGGCACTCAACTCGCGACAATGAATGCCGGAACTTCCGCCTCTACAGAGTCTTTTAACTATGTCGGTTCAGATAACTATATATGGCTGTATTCGCAAAATAGCGGCATAGATATTTTTAAGATACAGGTAGATTCAAAAGGAAATAACCAAACACCTGTAAAAAACGATGATTCTTCAAGTGATGCCTCAAGCCGGCAAGATATTCCCGAAGATAAATCTCAGGATAATTCGGAACCACCTAAAGCTCCCACTGAAGCTCAAAACACATCTGACGGAAAAGTGGTAACAAGTTTTAAAGAGCTTGTTTCAGCAGCTTCTTCTGCACAATCATCGGGCGGCGGAAAAATATATGTAAGCGGAACTACGATTCCCTGTGACGGACAGCTTGCCCTTTCATCATCAAATGCAAATATACAGATTATCGGACTTCAAAATAATGACGGTACTTATCCGGTACTTGATTTTACTCCGTTTATGAAATCATATATCGGAAAAAAATCCTCTGATAGCGCTGTAGGAATCAGAGTAAGCGGTTCAAAATACACGATCAAAAATCTCATCATAGAACATGCGCCCGATAACGGAATTCAGATAAAAGGCGGTTCTGCAGGAAATAATACAGTTTCAAACTGTATTGTACGCTACAATAACGACGCCGGCCTTCAGGTAACCGCAGGCGCATATAACAACAACATTGAATATGTATGCAGTTATCGTAACTGTGATGTATATACCAGAGGTGGAAACGCCGATGGATTTGCTCCCAAACTCGGTGCAGGTAAAGGCAATACATTTTCTTATTGTTACGCCTGGGACAATTCCGATGACGGATGGGATTCATTTGATAAAAGCGGCGAAGAAACACCGGATATATCTTACAAATACTGTGCTGTATGGAATAACGGAAATCCTAATGTATTTACAGGAAAATATGATTTTGATAAAGGAGAAAAGCTGGATGAAAACCTACTGTTGGTCAACTTGATAGAATCAAAAGATCCATCTTTTGCATCAAAATATAACAGCAGAAATTTTGCTCTTCCGAGCGGAAATTTTATCGCAACAGATAACGGTAATATTTCGCTGTCAGCATGGACAGGTGATAAATACGGCGGCAATCCCAACGGATTTAAATTAGGTTCCGCAAAGTCAACTTCAAGATCAACACGTACACTTTCATATTGCCTTGCATTTGATCAGTCAAAAAAAGCATTTGATAATAACAACAGTGCATTAACAGCAAGCTTTGATCACTGCATTGCATTTGATAACGGATATAATTACTATATTCCTCCATTCAAGATCACAGGCTGGACAAACATAGTCGGCTTCGGCGGAAAATCAGCAGATAAGCTTCCAAGCGGATATTCAGTAACAAAACCCTCGTCCTCAGATGAGTCAAAAATCAGAAATACCGTTGAATCCACAAAGAATTCTATTATTTCAAGCTGCAAAAAGAATGTGATCCCCGGCAACATATACTTTAATATCTTCTAAACAGCAAAGTGCTCCGTAAGACGCTCGTCATGCGTATCTTACGGAGCACTTTTAACATCATAGTAAAGGATTTATATTATGATATTAAAAGGAGGCTGTGAAAAATGATAATCTCATCTTTCACAGCCTCTTAAATTTCTACTTATAGATCAGTTCTCTTCCTGTTCCTGCTCAGCGATAACCTTATCGATATCTACAGAAACAACGTCTCCGCTCTCAGCCTCTTCTTCCTTCTCAGGAGCGAACATAGCCTTGATTGAAAGGCTAATCTTCTTCTCCTCTTCATTGAAGTCTACGATCTTAGCTTCAACTTCCTGACCAACTTTAAGTACGTCAGCCGGCTTCTCAACATGCTCTTTAGCAATCTGAGAAACATGAAGAAGTGCGTCGATACCGGGCTCAAGCTCTACGAATGCACCGAAATCAGTCATTCTGGCAACCTTACCGGTTACAACATTGCCTACAGCATACTTAACTGTAGCATCCTTCCAAGGATTCTCGTTGTCGAACTTTCTTGAAAGCGCAATCTTGCTACCATCGATGCTCTTAACGAGTACCTTAACGGTGTCGCCGATCTTGAATGCTTTCTTAGGACTCTCAACACGTCCCCAGCTCATTTCTGAAATATGAAGAAGACCGTCTGCTCCGCCAAGATCGATGAAAGCACCGAAATCTGTAACGTTCTTTACAACGCCTTCTACAACATCGCCAACTTTGATTGAATCAAAGAGCTTCTTAGCCTGCTCAGCCTTCTCAGCTGTAACAAGCATTCTTCTGTTACCGATGTATCTTCTTCTCTTAGGATTGTACTCAGTAACAACGAATTGGATCTCCTGATCCTGATACTTTGAGAGATCTTTCTCATAACTATCGGAAACAAGGCTTGCTGGTATGAAGATTCTAACTTCGTCAACAACAACCGTAAGTCCGCCTTCGAGAACCTGTACAACCTTGGCTGTAAGAACTTCCTTGTTATTGAAAGCTTCTTCGATTCTCTTATTTCCTCTGTCAATAGCGAGTCGCTTGTATGAAAGAATAACCTGTCCGTCTGCGTCATTTGTCTTGAGCACTTTGACATCCATAGTGTCACCGACTTTGACTACAGTTGTAAGGTCAATACTGTTATCGTTGCTATATTCGTTCTTAGTCAAGATACCATCGGACTTGTAACCAATGTTAAGAATTATCTCGTCAGGCTTAACGTCAATAACAGTTCCCTCAACAACCTCCCCCGTGTGAATTGTTTTGAAAGATGCGTTAAGCAACTGTTCAAAAGTTTCTTCTGACATAATTCTGAACCTCCTCAATAATGTTCTTTGGGGTTGATGCCCCGGCGGTAATCCCCACTAGTTTAACCGCTTCATTTCTATCTAGATGCAAGTCATCCAGTGTCTGAATAAAATATGTTTTGGCACATCTCTGATTGCATATCTCGTATAGTTTTCTCGAATTAGAACTGTGTGCCCCTCCGATCACTATCATCACATCTGCCTTGGATGCAATTTCTTCAGCTTCGGACTGACGCTCGTCAGTAGCGTTACATATAGTATTCACAATATTAATATTGTAACCGTTATTCCCAAAGATTTCAACGGTTTCTTGAAATTTATTCTTGTTAAATGTAGTCTGAGAAACTATAGTATACTCTTTTTTGCGGTCACCACGGAACTTTTCGGCACTTTCAGGTGAATCGATAACAAAAACTTCACCATCGGCATAACTTACAATTCCTTCGACTTCGGGATGGTTCGCACTTCCGACTACAACTATTGATTTTCCCTTCCCGCTCTCCTCAGAAACGATCTTATGTATGCGTTTTACAAAAGGGCATGTCGCGTCAATGATCTCAAGCCCCGTCGCAGCTATTTTTTCATGAACTTCTCTGGTGACTCCGTGGGATCTTATCACTATTATACCGCTTTTTATTCCCTCAAGTTCATCAACGGACTCAATGACTTTAACGCCCTTTTCTTCCATATCTTTTACGACTATCTCGTTGTGGATTATGGGACCGTATGTATATATATTCATTCCGGGGTTATTCTTTATCTGTTCATAGACGGTATCCACCGCTTTTGTGACTCCAAAGCAAAAACCCGCATGTTCGGCCAGTATTACTTCCATCTGTTTCCTTTCAGACTCCCTTGTAGAGCTCAATAATCTTATCCTTGACTTCATCTATCGTCATATCGGACGAATCAAAGAATACCGCATCATCAGCCTGTTTAAGCGGAGACAATTCTCTGTGCATGTCTCTGTAATCTCTGTCGATTATATCCTTTTCAATTTCTTCAAGGTTACACTCAACGTTTTTTGCAACAAGTTCCTTGTATCTTCTCTCCGCGCGAACGCGTGAACTAGCGGTAAGATAGATCTTAAGGTCTGCATTCGGAAGAACCACGGCTCCTATATCTCTTCCGTCCATCACGACATCGGTAACTTCCGCAAGTTTTTTCTGCAATCCGACAAGCTTCTCTCTGACAGCCGCATTTACGCTTATGGCAGAAGTCATTTTTCCGACTTCCTCTGTCCTTATAAGACCGTTTACATTATCTCCGTTTAAATATACAACCTGCTCGTTGTTTTCATGCTTTATGGTAACGTCAGCCCTCTTGCAGGCACTTACGACATTATCTATATCGTCTGAAGCGATTCCTTCCCGTATCATATAAAGAGCCAGCGCTCTGTACATAGCTCCCGTATCAACATAAATAAATCCAAGCTCTTTAGCCACTCTTTTTGCGATAGTACTCTTACCTGCACCTGCAGGTCCGTCAATAGCAATACTTCTAGCCATTGTAATTATTTCCTCCTAAAATCAACCGTTCATTCCGGCGCATTCTCCCGCAAGTCGTCCCGTAGACCACGCAACCTGCAGATTAAATCCTCCGGTCTCGGCATCGATATCCAATACCTCTCCCGCAAAGTAAAGCCCTTTGACAAGCTTTGACTCCATTGTTGAAGGATCTATCTCTTTAACATCAACACCGCCTCTTGTTATTATAGCTTCATTAAAGTTTCGTGTCCCATTAACCGTCATTGGCACACTCTTTATAAGCTTTACAATATTCTGCCTCTCCTCTTTGGTGATATCGTGAACTGCTTTTTCCGGATTGATACCTGAGAGTTTAATCATAACAGGAATAAGCTTTGTTGGAAACAGTCCGCCCAAAGCATTCTTAAATTGCTTATTTATAGCGCCTTCAAAATCTCTGAGAATTCTTTTATCAAGCTGTTCCTCTGAAAGAGCAGGCTTTAGATCAAGCAAAAGCCTTGCCTTTGCATTTTCTTCATAGTGGCAGCTGGCCGTAAGAACGAGCGGTCCGCTGACTCCAAAATGTGTAAAAAGCATCTCTCCAAAGCCGTCGTAAACAGGCTTATCCGCTTTTTTCTTTTTACCGGCAGACTTTTCTTTTTCATCGCCTTTTGACAAAAAGAGCTTCAAGCCTACATTCTTAAGCGAAAGCCCCTGAAGTTCTTTGCACCAGTCCTCTTCTATAACAAAAGGAACAAGCGAAGGTACGGGTTTTACAACCGAATGTCCGAGGTTCTTGGCAAATTTATATCCATCTCCCGTAGAGCCGGTCGAAGGGTATGATGCACCACCCGTGCACACTATAACAGAATCGAACTCTTCTCTTGTGATCGGATCGCCGCCCTTTGCATAAGTAACCGCCGATACAACACCCGCACTGCTTTCTACAGACAATACCTCTGTATCAAATAGAACCTTCACTCCCGCCTTTTTTACTGCGTTATAAAGAGTCCTTATTATATCGGATGAGTGGTCCGAAACGGGAAAAACCCTGTCTCCGCGCTCAACCTTAAGCTTACATCCGTTATTTTCAAAAAAGTCCATGACAGCGCTGTTATCATATCCGTAAACCGCGCTGTACAGAAATCTCGGATTTCTTTTGACATGTTCAAAAAAATCCGTCACATCACAAGCGTTTGTAACATTACAACGCCCTTTGCCCGTTATATATATCTTTTTCCCGGGCTTTTCATTCTTCTCAAAAACAGTGACGCTCGCGCTGCTATCCGCAGCAGCAAGCGCCGCCATCATTCCGGCTGCACCACAGCCGATAATTGCTATTTTTTTCATATACTGCCAATCCTTAAAAACTGCATTCATGCCGGACTGTCGTCACGGGCAATGATATTTCCGATCATCATCGGATTATCGGAAGCAAAATCTATCTCGTCATTGAGATAAACCTGATAGTTATTCCAAGCTTCTTCGAGCATCTTAAGATCCGCCTTGACTTCATTCGGCTTTCTCATACAAAGCGCAACCACAAGAGCGTTTATTACGCTGAGCGGTGCCACGAGCGAATCTACGATTGACGCCATCTCGCTTCTTGCAAGAAGATTGCAGGATGAATAAAGATTCATAGGCGAATGAACGGAATCCGTTATGGTTATTACCTTCGCATTCCTGTCATTGGCAAATTCCATGCACTTAAGCGTTCTCATGGAATATCTGGGGAAGCTTATACCGATTATAGCATCCCTGTCGCCAATCCTTATCATCTGCTCGAACATTTCCGAGACACTTGTAGTTTTGATTATAACATTATTACCTCTTATCATGTTGAGATAAAAATGCAAAAAGTCTGCCAGAGGCTCACAACTTCTTATACCTACTATATAGACCGTCCTCGCCTTTAAGATGATATCAACGGCCGTCTTAAATGCGGCGACATCTATATTGTTGATGGTATTTTCGATATTCGCCATATCTGACTGAAGAATTGTCGAAAGTATCTCACCTTCGCTGCTTTTCCCAAACTTTCTTCCGACTTTTTCAACGGAGCCAAACTTATCGCTCACCCATACCGAAAGTGCTTTCTGAAAAGCAGGATATCCGTCATATCCAAGACTCATGGCAAATCTGACAACGGTCGATTCACTCATACCTACGATCTTACCGAGCTCCGCCGCGGTCATAAACACAGCCTGCTCGTAGTGATCACAGATATAAGTGGCGATAGACTTCTTGCCCTTACTCATCTTGGAGTAACATTCATTTATTCTTGTTATTACATCTTCATCATTTTCAAATTTCATAGACTGAATGCCTTATACGCCGATTCAAGCATAGAAACCGAAGTTGCCTCATCAAGATCGTAGTCACCCGTAACTGCCATGCAACCCGCTCCGTGAATATAGATCCACATCTTCATAAAAAGTTGCTGTGCGTTGGAAATGCCATCATCAGACGCTCTTTTGATTTCTTTTACCACGTTCTCTTTTGAACCGTTTACAAGATCATACATACTCTTCTTCTCGTCACCCTGTTCGGATACAAAAAGAAGTTTAAATAAATAGGGGAATTTCTGGGCGAACCCAATATAAGCAAGACCAAGGTCCACAAACGGAACCTCATGATTTTTGGAACAATCGTTGTAGTAATCTTCATAGTATGCGGCCGCTTTGTCATAGACATCTTTCTTAAGCGCATCCATACTGTCATAAATACGGAAAATAGGCTGTGTGGAACACCCTGCCGCTGCTGCGAGCTTTCTTGATGTTATCTGCTCGAAGCCTTCTCTCTTGGTAATCTTAAATGCTGCATTTACAATCTCTTTTTGCGTAATTGTCGCTTTCCTGGACATACAATCCCCTCCCAACATAATTCTGCATAGATAGATTCATATAAAAGCATGCGTTATCATTTTACAGAATTAACGATAGAGTGTCAACGAATTTCACTACTACCCATACATTATCGGGTCTTTAAAAAGATTCCTTCATCAGCCGCAACCTTATCCAAAGGATATATCTGCATATACTCATCCATAAGACTTTTTGCACCCGCAAAATCTCCCTTGTACTCATATGCACATATCCTGTTAAACATAAGTGCCTGCTGCACCGCGCTGTCATTAAGTCCTATAGCGGCATCAAAAGTAACGATTGCTTCCCCAAACGCATTTCCGGCTTCTTCATCATTGCCGGAATCAAGATAAAATTTTCCCTTGTTGATCTGGCACATGCCAAGCTGATTACTTATATTTGCACTCTTGGAATTAGACTTCAAATATTCCTTATAAACACTGATAGCATAGTCATACTGCTGCAATCTCTCATAAGAGCGCCCCAAAAGAAGCACCACAGACTCTTTTGCATCGTGTCCGCCGTTCTCTTTGTTGGCCTTGCTGAGATAATTCTGCGCCTCTGCATCATTTCCCAGGTAAAAATACATCTCACCCTTCTCGAAATTGGACATGGTCTTCTCACCATTGTCAAGCGCCTGCTGAAGTATGTTCTTGGCCTTATCCTGCTCGCCGTTTTCGGCATAGGCCTTATAGATCATTACTATCATCGAATAATCTTTGTCATTAAGACGGATTGCGCTGGTGAAATCGGCATCTGCGCTTTTTTCCTCACCGTCGCCCGCCTTAAGTTCGCATACTCCCCTGAGGTAATATGCGGTCGGATCTTTGTCTCGAAGGCTCAAAATGGCATCATAAATTCCTTTTGCCCTGTTGAAATCCTCGAGTTTCATGTATGCCTCGGCAAGGTAATAGTTGGTGTCAAAGTCCATGTCATCAACTATACCGTCGTCCTCAGCAAGAGAAGCCAGAAACTCCTGTGCTGCCTCCTCATCTTTATCACTGTATAAGTATGCTATTCCCTTGCCTCTATGAACAAGGCACGCGTCTTCACCGTCCTCTTCAGCTTTTTCAAAACTTGCCAATGCTTTTGCATACTCATGACTGTCTATGTAAGCAAAACCGGCATCTATACCATGTCTGCCTGCAAAAGATCCGCATCCGCTCAGAGTAACAGAAATACATATTGCGCCCGCAATAATCCTGTACTTCACATTTAACCCCCTAATTATCCCAAATATGCAACAACCTCTACTTCACAAAGAACATCCTTGGGAAGTTTCTTAACTGCAACGCAGCTTCTTGCAGGCTTTCCTGTAAAATACTTCTCATATACACCGTTAAATGCCGCAAAATCGCCCATCTCTGCAAGGAAACATGTTGTCTTTATTACATGCTCGTAGTCTGTTCCGGCTGCCTTCAAGATCTCGCCGATATTCTGACATACTCTCTCAGTCTGATCTTCGATAGTTGTTGTGTCGATCTGACCTGTTACGGGATTGATCGGAATCTGTCCCGATGCATAAAGAAATCCACCTGCCTTTATTGCCTGTGAGTAAGGTCCGATAGCTGCCGGAGCCTTATCTGTAACAATGTATTCAATCGTATGTTCGCTCATTTTGTAAATCCTCCTCAAAAATATAATTTTCTATTTATTCGTTCTCGCCCCCAAATACTGCGGTAACGTAGAAACCTCTTGCATTCTCTTCAACCTTCGTGACAACTCCCTCTCTCTCGAGCATGCGCTCTCTGAAAGGAAAATTACCCGACATGGCAAGAGACGGATCGATCGTATAGTAATAGTTACTCGGAAGCACTCCCTCCGTGACCGTGACACGATCTCCTTCTTTTAACAATCCCGGTCGTTCCATTTTAAATGACATTTCTCTAGACATTTTAACACTCCTGATCAGTCTTTTACAATCGCATGCTTAAGCAAGTACTGATGCCATCTTTCATAAGATGAAGCCTTCAAATGTATATCATCTGTAGATAATTCTTCCAATAAATTTCCGTTTTCATCATCCACAGCTTCATTCATATCAAGATAAAAAATATCCACATTATTTGCCAAATGAGACAGCGCCTCATTTCTCTCATTTATTCTCTCGTTGGTAAATATCTTATCATTGCTGCTCTTATTTTCGGTAACATGCATGATACTCTGTATATAAATAATCGCATCCGGCTGAAGTTCCCTTATCCTTGCAAGAACTTCGGCATACTTGGCAACAAATGTCTCCGTTGTACCCGTTCCAAGCTCGTTAAGTCCCAGCATGATATAAATCTTGCCGTAAGGCTCATCCTTTTCAAGAGCCTCCTCAACAGTCATCTTCTTGCCCTCTTCATCTTTAAGGAAATCGTTCTCAAGAACACTGTGAATACTAAGCGACACCTTTGCATAAAACATCGCCTGTTCATCAAGTCCTTCACAATACTCCGAAAGGCCTACCGTTCTGGAATCTCCAAGGAAAAGAGCGTCTGCAAAATAATCGTCCGTTACTTCCTTAAAAGTAATCTCTTCCGATGCAACATCATTTCCCGAAACATCGTTTCCCGAGATGTCATTCCCTGAAATATCGGCAAGAATCGCCGCCGCATCTCCCATATCTTCTTCCTTTGCGGCCATAACGCTTTCTTTATCGAAAATCTTCCAAGGCATAACACCGCCCGAAATACCTTTTATCATGACAACAAAAAGAGGCTGCTCCGCGGGATCGTATCCTTCCGAATAAGCGGCATAGATAGAGCCCTTCGCAACAAATGTCACAGCGGATATAAATATTGAAAATACAACCACGCCCGTCACCAGCGGACAAGACTTAAAAAAATTCATTACATACACTTTCTTCAGAATGCAAAATACATAAACGGATTACCTGCCGAATTGGTCAAACTGTAAACCGAAAACCAAAACAACACAAACAAGCATATCATTATCAGCGGATTCTTCCTGTGTTTTTCAATAAACTTAAACACATGCGGAATCAGAAGAACCACTCCAACGGCCAAAAGACCTCCGTATATTCCAAGATTTTTAATATAATCATTGTCATTTACAGCGATACCTGCTCCAAAGAACGGGAAAAGTCTCTTAAAATAATTAAGCAGCATTCCTGCATCTGATATTGCAAATATAACCCATGTAAGCGGGATAAGAACAAGCACATTAAATCTTCCGACTATTGTCTTAAGCACTCCCGGAAGCTTGAATACTATAAAGCGCTCGCACATTATTATCACAAAAAGAATGATTCCCCACAAAATAAAATTAAGGGTTACGCCGTGCCAAAAGCCCGTAACAAGCCATACAACAAGGAGATTTAATATTATCCTTACGGTACCGACTCTGCTTCCGCCCATCGGAATATAAATATAATCCCTAAACCACGATCCGAGTGTTGCGTGCCATCTTCTGTAGAACTCAGAAACACTTGCCGAACCGTATGGATGATCGAAGTTAACAACAAAAGGAAATCCGAGCATTACTGCGATTCCCGATGACATAAGTGAATATCCCCAGAAATCAAAGAACAACTGGAGTGAATATGTCACTGCTCCAATCCATGCAAACGGAGTTGAGATACTCTCATATCCGATCGTCCCTATCTCCTTCCAGAGCATTGCGTAGTGATCCGCAAGAAGAACCTTCATTGCAAGACCTGCGATGAAATACTTAAATCCGTCTTCTATATTCGCAAGTATCTCTTCTTTGGAACTCTTGGACGCTCCAGGTATAAGTTCAAGGTTATCACTGTAATCTGAAAAGCGCATGATAGGTCCCGATACAACCTGCGGGAACATGCAAAAATAAGCCGCAACATCCTTAAAGAGCGGCTTAGAATCAATCTTACCGTTATATGAATCCGCCTGAAAAGAGATCATCTTGAAGGTATAGAAACTGATTCCGATAGGTATAAGGCTACCGTCAACAAACTGTCCCAAGAGTTTAAATGTAATGAGCATAACCGCATCAAAGATCACGATCAGAGCAAGAAACACTTTCTTTTTCTTGCCCTCAGCGTTTCTGACAGCTCTCGCAAACAGATAGTTGACAACAACCGCTCCCAAAAGAGCCGGAAACATTTTAAAGTTTCCGACAGAATCGATGCTTCCCACGAGATAAAATATCAAACTTCCCAATAACAAGGTCCATGTCCTAAATTTGACGGGAGTCACATAAAACACTATTAAAAAAGCAGGTAAAAACCTAAAAATAAATGTTATATTCGAAAAACTTATCATTTAACATAATTCCCAAAAATACTAATTACCGGTGTTATCGGAGTTATCAGAGGTACTGCTCTTTCCGGCGCTTGAATTGTTGATCTCCGCAAGTTTTGTCTTGGAAGACGTAGCACACTTCGACTTGGGGAAATTACTGATGATCAGATCGTACTTCTCCTTCGCCTTTTCAATGTCTCCGTTATCATAATAAGAATTTGCAAGATAATAAATTATATTTTCATCATCTTTATAATACTGATAAGCCTTTGCAAATTTCTCTATAGCAACCGTATAATCCTTTTTCTTATAAGCTTCTTTTCCTTCATCATAGTAGATATCTGCAAGACGCGATCCGACTTTCTGCATGAGCGCACCGTATAAATCCTTAAACTCTGCAGAAAGATCTTTTTCATTCTCATCGACATTTACTTTTTCAAGCGCAAGCGCAATTCCGTCAATGTTGGTCGGATCTTCCATGTAGATCTTAACCGCCTTCATAAGACATGTGCTTGCGGCATCCTGATTTTCGCCGACTCTCTCATTAAGATCTTTAAGCTGCTTATTGAGTTTAGCAATCTGCTGCTCGTACTCACCTATCTGTGCCGACTTCGAATCAGATACTTCGCTTATGCCGGTGATAGTCCTGTTATTGTTGTTTGTAATATTTTTTATCCTCTGAGGAAGTATCAAAAAGCATGATACAGCTATTCCAAGCACAATACCAAGGACAATTCCCCAGATCGATCCTGACTTTGTAAGAACAGACTGCTTACGAGGCTGTATTATCATCTCGTTTCCGCTGTTATATCTGATTGTCTCGTTATTTCCGGATGATGCGGCATCAGATACAAGTTTGCCGCCGTCTCCGGGAAGGAGCATATTATCGGCCTCCTTAAGATATCTTCTTGCCATGAGATTACCGGTATCAAGCTTAAGAACCTTCTGTGCCTCAACCTTGGCCCTGTCGAAATTGCCGGCCTTAAGATATAAAAGCGCCAAAAGAAGGTGTGCCTTAATAAATCCCGAATTTAAAGAAAGCACCTTCTTAAGCTGGATTACCGCAAGATCCAAACTGTCCTGACGGCAATAATTATATGCGATATTAAACTTCTTTATAGTCTGATTGATGTCCTCAAGTTTAGCCGGACTGTTTCTGACCATATCCATGTAGTCATCAGCAATATTGTCTTCAGGTCTGAAATTCTTACTGATAACCCATTCCGAAAGCGCAGCAACAACTTCGCCCATCTCATAATAAACAAGTCCCAAAAGATTTCTCGCATCGATATTGTTCTTGTTCATCCTAAGACTCTGCTGCAAAGACTCTATAGCTCCCGTTAAATCTCTGACTCCCGCCTTTTCAAGACCATCGTTATAAAAAAAGTTTGATAAGCTCTCAAGTTTTTTATATGTAGCGATAGCCATTACTTACTCCTTTTTGTACTCTCTGATTCTTGCTTGGCATCCTTAAGAAGCTTTATAAGTACATCCGACATATCATCAAGATCCTGATTGTAGATAATGTCTTCGGCATCTTCAATTTCCAAACTGGGTTTGAACTTCTTAAGTTCTTCTTCAAAATTTATCATTATTCTTCCTCGTTTATAACATCTGTTTAAGCTGTCCCGCAAGATACAAAGAACCTGCTGCAAACACAACATCTTTAGACTTGCGCACAGTAATAAAATCCGTCACGGCATCTCTTACATTACTGTAGTATTTAATGGGAACGCCTATTATATTGTGCTGTTCCTTACTCTCTTCAAAGGCACTCTTAAGCTCCGATACGGAAACGGATCTCTCTGTTTCGAGCACGGTTACGAATATCGCATCAAACACTTTGCTGGTAAGCACTCTGTCAATAATGTCTCTGTACTGCTTATCAGCGACCATGCCAAACAACAGCATCTTTCTTCCTTCCGAATCAATTGCTGTTGCACATTTAATAAACGCTTCTATTCCATCCATATTATGAGCGCCGTCCACATAGACACCGGGCCTTACTTCTTCCATCCTTGCATCCCACTTGGCACTCATAAGGCCTTCTCTGATGTCAAGTTCAGATATCTCAGCACCTTTATCGCGCAAAATTTCTGCCGAAGCAATAGCCAAAGCGGCGTTTTCCGCTTGATATACAGCTTCGGTAGTAACTTTTAACTCAACATAATTATCATATAAGGAATTATATGAAAAAGCAACGTATTTGTTCCCTGCTTCATCCTTCACAGTCTTCACATCCGTAATGCTTTTATCGTCCACGGACACGACTCTGGAATCCATCTCAAGGGCTTTGCTTTTAATGACATCGCTGCATTCTTTTCTCTTATCAAAAAATACAACAGGAACTCCTTTTTTGATTATCCCTGCTTTTTCTCCCGCAATCTCGGGAAGTGTATCTCCAAGATACTGCATATGATCGAGGCCTATCTCGGTAATAACGCAAAGAAGCGGTGATTCCACGGAATTGGTCGCATCAAGTCTTCCGCCAAGTCCCGTTTCAAGCACGAGATAATCCACCGAATATACATCATAAAGAAGCATTGCTTCAAAGAATAAAAACTCAAAGTAAGTTGGGAAATATTCTCCGTTCTTATACTCCATTATCCTTTTTAAAAGTTCTGTAAACACTTCCGCAAAAACGCCGTCAGTCACCATCTTGCCGTCAATGCAGAATCTTTCGTTTATCTTCATAAGATGCGGAGATGTAAACATTCCGACTTTATATCCCGCTTTCATCAGGATATTTGACAGGTAGCTGCACACAGAACCTTTTCCGTTTGTGCCGGCTACATGTATTATTTTCATGTTCTTATCGGGATTCCCCAGAAAAGCCAAAAAATCTTTTGTATCTTCTATAGTATGCTTGTCGGTAAAACCCGGAACTGTATTCAGAAATTCCTCACACTCTTTAATATCCAACTTTTCGTCGTTGTCAGAGCGTCTGATGAACTCCTCCACTTTTTTCATTAATTCATTATGCATAATCACACCATTAAGCTAATACACATTAGTATACCGTCTTATTCATCATGAATGAGACAACACACCGAACACTGCTCACATCCCCCAATGTGAGCAGCATCCCATATAGTCTGTGTAATTTATTTTGCCAGTTGCTTAAGTCTTTCTGTAATCTGATCGTAAGTCTGCTGGTACTTCTGCTGTTTTTCTTTTTCCTCAGCGATCTTATCCGCAGGAGCCTTTGCAAGGAACTTCTCATTGCTTAGCATATTCTGTGAACGCTTAAGTTCGCCCTCAAGCTTCTTCTGTTCCTTTGTAAGACGTTCTATCTCCGCAGAGATATCAACAAGATCCGAGAAAGGAATGTATACCGTTGCTTCCGCAAGTACTACGGAAACAGCATCATCCGCAATGCCGTCCTTATTCTTCTGGCATACAGACTCTGATGCATACGCAAGTGATTCAAAGAAAAGCTTACCTGTTGAGAAAATATCAAGCACTTCGTCATTGTCGCTTACAACAAATACTTTGGCCTTTCTTGAAGGAGCAACGTTCATCTGTGTACGAACGTTACGGATTCCTCTTACAGCTTCCTTAATTGTCTCGATAGCCTTCTCATCTGATGCAAAGTTCCACTCATCCTTGTAAACCGGCCAGTCAGAGATCATGATTGACTCTTCCTCGTCCTGAAGTGTGCAGAAAATTTCTTCGGTAATGAATGGCATGTAAGGGTGAAGGAGCTTAAGCGCATTTATAAGCACTGTCTGAAGTGTCCAAAGTGCTGCCTTGTGTGACTCCTTGTCATCTGAATTGTAGAGACGGGGCTTAACCATCTCGATATACCAGTCGCAGAATTCATCCCAAATAAAGTCATAAACCTTCTGAACCGCGATTCCGAGTTCGAAGTGATCCATGTTATCTGTAACTTCTTTAATAGTATTGTTGAGCTTTGAAATAATCCACTTGTCAACAGGCTCAAGTCCCGCAGGTGCAGGCTGATGGATAGCACTCTTTTCGCCATCCTCCATGTTCATCATGATAAATCTGGATGCATTCCAAACCTTATTTGCAAAGTTACGGCTGTTCTCAACTCTTTCATTATAGAAACGCATGTCGTTACCTGGTGCGTTGCCCGTGATAAGTGTGAGTCTGAGTGCATCGGCACCGTAGTTCTCGATAATATCAAGAGGATCGATACCGTTTCCGAGTGATTTACTCATCTTTCTTCCCTGAGAATCTCTTACAAGACCATGGAAAAGAACTGTCTTGAACGGGAATGTTCCCATATTCTCATAACTTGAGAAGATCATTCTGATTACCCAGAAAAAGATAATGTCATAACCTGTTACAAGTACGTCTGTAGGGAAGAAGTACTTAAGGTCTTCAGTCTCATTGGGCCATCCGAGTGTCTCAAAAGGCCAAAGGGCTGATGAGAACCATGTATCAAGAGTGTCGGGATCCTGTGTAAAGTGAGTCTTGCCGCACTTAGGACATACTGTAGGAGCCTCTTTTGATACAACAACTTCTCCGCACTCATCGCAGTAGTATGCAGGGATTCTGTGTCCCCACCAGAGCTGTCTTGAGATACACCAGTCACGGATATTGTCTGTCCAGTTGAAATATGTCTTCTCCATTCTCGGAGGAATAAGCTTGATATCGCCGTCTTTTACAGCCTTAACAGCGGGCTTAATGAGCTCGTCCATCTTAACGAACCACTGTGCCTTAACCATAGGCTCAACTGTTGTATGGCAACGATCGTGTGTTCCAACGTTGTGAGAATACTCCTCGATCTTAACAAGAAGTCCCATCTCATCAAGCTCTTTTACAATAGCTTCTCTTGCCTCATATCTGTCCATTCCGGCAAACTTACCGCCGTTGGCATTGATTGTGGCATCGTCGTTTAATATATTGATAACTTCAAGGTTATGACGCTTTCCAACTTCGAAGTCGTTAGGGTCATGTGCGGGTGTGATCTTAACTACACCTGTACCGAATTCCATATCAACATAAGAGTCTTCTACGATAGGAAGCTCTCTGTTCACGATAGGAAGAAGTACCTTCTTGCCCTTGAAGCTCTTGTATCTGTCATCATCAGGGTTAACTGCAACAGCTGTATCTCCGAGCATTGTCTCGGGACGTGTTGTTGCAAACTCGATAAACTCTGTCTTTGAAACAGTTCCGTCAACATCGATAACAGGATATTTGATGTGCCAAAGATGTCCGGCCTGCTCCTCGTACTCTACCTCTGCATCAGAAATAGATGTCTTACAGATAGGACACCAGTTTACGATACGGCTTCCTTTGTAAATGTAGCCCTTGTTGTACATCTTAACGAAGACTTCGTTGACAGCTTCATTACAACCATCATCCATTGTGAAACGCTCTCTGTCCCAGTCACATGAAGAACCGAGCTTTTTGAGCTGGGAAATGATGGTTCCGCCGTACTCTTTTTTCCACTGCCAAGCTCTCTCAAGGAACTTCTCTCTGCCAAGATCTCTCTTGTCGATTCCCTCAGCTTTGAGCGCATCGATGATCTTAACCTCTGTCGCAATACTCGCATGGTCTGTTCCGGGCTGCCAAAGCGCATTATATCCCTGCATTCTCTTGTAACGAATAAGGATATCCTGCATTGTATTATCAAGGGCATGTCCCATGTGGAGCTTACCTGTGATATTTGGGGGTGGAATTACGATGGTAAAAGGTTTTTTGCTTTTATCCACCTCAGCATGGAAATATTTCTTTTCCTCCCATTTGGAGTAGAGTCGGCCTTCGATTCCCTTGGGATCATAGGTCTTGGCAAGTTCTTTGTTCATAGTCTTCTCCTTCTTTATAATCATTTGATCAAGCGCTCTGCTAATTGGGATATGTACTAAACTCGAAAATACCTCGTTAAGTACATCCCCATGGCTCGCACTAGCTTCGATAAAACCTCAGCAAGTGCTCTGCTCAAAATATAAAAGTCCCTAACAGCGTTAAGCTGTTAAGGACGTTAATAACGTGGTACCACCTTAATTCACAGAAGATCCTATAGACTCTTCTGCCTCATTTTGCATCATTCAATGCAATGGTCCTTTAACGCAGACAACGCGGGGACACTTATTGAAAACTCTTATCAATTTCCTTTCTGGGTGCCCGGTTCAGAAGCTACCTTCCACACACCGCAAGTCTGTATCCTCTCAGCGCGAATTCATCGCAGATACATTCTCTTTAGACCGCAAGCTGTATGTACTCCTCTTCCTCACAACCTTTAGAATATTGTTTGAATTTTAGCTTATCAAATAGGACATAGCTTTGTCAACATTACTTGCACTTCGAATGATTCGTGTTGTATCATTCGATATGAATTTATTTGCAAAAAAAGTATTGTTTAAGGAAACTTTGTTTCCAAAAGGAGAGTTTAGTTCTATGTTCAAAAAAAGATTACTGCCTTTACTTTTCAACTTGGTATTCATCTCAGGTTGTACTCCGCTTCTTAATCCCGACATTGCTTCTCAGAGCATGCCGCAGGAACAGGTAAAAGAAGACATTGATAAAGTATTGGCTGATGAAGAACCTATTACAGAAGCATCCACAGAGGCTACAACAGAAGAAGCCGCTGGGGACGCAAGTGCCGCTATAAGCGCCTCAACTTCAGAAACCCAAGATGCCGCTGCAACAGCTGCATCATCCGCATCTTCGGCAAACGCTGTACCTCATTTTGTACAAGCACAGAATGCCGCTTCTGAAAAAACTGCTCAGAATAATGCTGCATCCACACCTGCTTCTACGCAGAACACTCAGGATACTCCCGCACAGACAACTTCTGCAGAATCAGCTCAGCCTGCTCCCGTTCAGAGAAATCTCGGAGCTGTGGGTAAAGCCTATGAGAAAGCCGCAAAAGATTTCAACGCTAACTACAATAATTATAAATATGACCTGATTTACAGCGACGATGACAACACACCTGAGCTTGTAATAGACACAGGAAAAAAAGTCACAATTTATACCATTACAAACAACAAAGCCCGCCTCATCGTAAGAAATCAGAATACCGCAAAATGGAAATATGGCACATCTTCTTTCTGCTATGTTCCCAAAAAAGCTTTATTCTTTGACAATAACAACAATTGCTTCGGATGCATTTGCGAAGACGGACATGTAGGAGACGGATCCATGCTTGTGTCTTACACCATCAACAACATGAACATTTATCCGAAAGTCAGCGAAGTTACTCCATCGGCAGGTGCAGACTATCCCGATTCTTCTCAGCCTGCAAGCTATAGAAACCAGAAAGACAATTCAGTGTCTGCAGAACAGGCGCAAAACGAAATCCTGGCAATCTTTAACTATGATTGGCAAAAGATTCAAGGAACCATGGATTTCAATGCTCTGCTCGCAAAACTTGAAGAGATGGGAGTATGATATAAAAAAGAATAATTTGCAGAATAAAAGCGTGAAGGAGCCATCCTGGCTTCTTTCACGCTTTATTGCATCTGCTACTGTATAACTTTTATTTTATAACTTTTTCACTAACCTTTTTCATCAGCCTGTCTGCGTCCTGCCATGTTGCATTTAATCCAATCATATCCCTTTAATTAGATTTCCAAATTCACTGAACTCCATCAACTTCAACAATAATAGATTTTGATAGTCCCAATAATCCTCCATCAACTACTCTTTGAGAGGCGATTCCATTGCGTACTTTTTCGCTAAAATTCCTTTAGCTTTCATCACCCCTCCAACTGCTAATGCATTAACATCTGCGCCTATAATCTTACTTACTTTTTATACTTCATTTTCATAACATTTATATGCTGATGTCTTTGTCCTCTTCAACATCAACAACGTTATAGTTTTCTCTCATATATTTTTCAAACGAATCAAAATCCCGATATAACTCTGAAGCAAAATATATTTTTTTGTTTATGACTATTCCAATAGCTCTTACAAAGCCATATCTTTTATTAAAACTAACATTATGCGCCGAAATTGCATAAACCCTTTCAACATCAGAAAGAGGAAAAGTTTTCTCTCCACAATAAAGCCTCATACTCAGCTCAGTATCGCTAACTTTAAAGCTATATATTTCATTCAGAATTTCAACAACGCCTTTTACCGTCAGTAAAACTAAAAAGACTGTTCCAAATAAAATATATAAGGATTTACCAAAGCAATTTCTTATCAAAAACAAATCAAATAATATCACACATAATATAAAAATAACTTTCCCAAATATAACTTGTTTCTTTTGTTTAATTACCATTTCCCGCGCAAGTCCCCTCTCCTGTCATAAACAAATTATCAATTGCTCCAAAAAACTGGTTAATTGCTTCTCCAAAACCATCAGTATATGTCGGCATTAAATCAGTATATACATTACTTGTACAACATGACATAAATGTTCCCGGTAAACTCCACAACGCGCCATTAATACCTGATACAATTGTATTATTCATAATCTCTTTTTCAGTATACTTAGCAGATACTGTTTTATCCATATTATCTAATCTATTAGTGATATTCGTACCAATTGCATTTCCTAACGCTCCACCAACTTCATTTCCTATAGGTCCCATAAACTTTGCTCCCACATACTGTATTGCACCAGCAACTGCTCCTCCTACGAATCCATTTGTATAACTTCCTCCATGTTTCTCATTTACAAATCCAGAAACAACTCCCGCGCAAGCAGCACTCGCTGCAAATCCTGTAGCAACAACCGCTATTGCTGGCGCAGAAACCGCAACTGTAGCAACAGCTCCTACCACTGCAGCAGCTGCTGCTACCACAGTGACAGCTTTAACTGTATTTTCAATCCATTTAGCCCAGTTTCCATTCCCATCAACCAATACGATTGGATTGCTAAAACAATAACCATAATGATTGATTGTAAACGGACTGTCAATGAATCCCTTTACATTATCTTCAGACTGAAATCTACCATTATCTGCGCTATAGTATCTAGCCTGCGCAAACTTGAGCCCTGATACTTCATCTTCCTGATAGCCTGTGAACACAAACGGCTGAATAATGTTGCCATTTGTCGTGTAAGTATGCTTCTGATTTTTGCCTCGTCTCTTTCCTGTGAACGGATCCATGTTTCTTCCAAAGTCGTCGAAAGCATATGAACTTACAGCCATTCCGTCTGTACCTGTCATGTACATAGGTGATCCGAGTTCATCCTGAAGGTAGTAGAAGTTATTTCCGCTCTTTGACATCGAGATCACGTTGTTATCGTAAACAAAACTCTCTGTCTCTCCGTTTACTGTACGTTCTAGAAGGTTATAGTAATCCCTTGAAAGGTCACAGAGGTACTCAATCCTTTCTTCAGGTCTTGTGGATGCTACTCTAAATCCAAGTCCGTTATAATGGTTCTCAAGTTCTCCCTTATCCTTATCAACTACCTTTGAAAGCATGTTTGTAGCATCAAAAGTAAAGGTCTTCTGTAAGAGGCCGTCTATGAACTCTTTTGTCTGGTTACCACGCTTATCATAATCGTAAGTCTTAAGGATTGCCTGCGAGTTATTAAGTTCCTTAGCTTCTATAAGTCTGTCTAGGACATCATATGTGTAAGATGTCCTTGTCTCTGTCTCAGACATGCTTGTTCTGTTACCAAATGCATCGTATTCGTAGGAAGCCTTTACCTGTCCGTTAAGACTTGATCTTGTAAGACGTCCGATAGCATCATAGCTATATTCATATCTTCCCGATACTTTATCAAGACCGCGTCTGTTTCTATCGATACCACTGATAAGTCCGGCATTATTGTATGAATAGAAGTATTTATCAAGTACGCCCTGTTTATCGGTACTTGTCATACTCTCAAGATTTCCGCCCGGCATATATGTATAAGCCTGGCTTACGCCGTTAGCGAAGTTCTTGCTTACAAGTCGGCCAATCTCATCATAAGCATAGGTTGTCTCTTCTCCGTTTCCAACGATACTTGAAAGCTGAAGCTTATCGTCATAGTTATAAGAAACTACCCTTCCGTCAGGATATACAAGTTTCGTTCTTTCTCCTGTAGCACCATACTCATAAGCTACCGTCCTGTTCTTAAAGTCTGTTACCTTTGTAAGGCGTCCTAAGATATCATTTTCAAGAATTGTCTTTCCGTACCAGTCATTTATCTGACTTAACTTATTAAGCTCGTTATAGGAGAATGCAACGCTTCTTCCATCAGCATATCCCACCTTTGTTACTACACCGGCATTGTTATACTCATATGTTGTTGCATAGTTATCCCTGTCAGTCTTTGTCTTAAGACGTCCATACTGATCGTACTCATAAGTTTCCTTCTGCCCAAGAGCATCTGTTACTTCCGTAAGCTGGCCTGAAAGATCATATGAATAGATTGTTACTCGTCCATCTTTTCCAACTGTAGGGAATACGTTTCCTGATTTCTCTTCATCACTTACAAGGCCTTCTGCTCTGTGTACGCTCTTTAAGTTATCAAGCGCATCATAAGTATATGCTGTCTCATTTCCAAGAGCATCTACAACACTCTTAAGGCGTCCTGTAGCTGTATATGTATAAAGAGTTGTGCTGCTTGCGTCAGTTACCTTTACAACTCTTCCCATTGAGTCATACTCATAGGATACAGTTCTTGAATCAGATCCTTCTACTTTTTCTACTCTGTTGAGGGCATCATAAGAATAGCTGATCTCGTATCCATCAGCAAAACTTCTCTTTTCTACTCTTCCAAGCCTGTCATATATAAGTTTCTGCTCAAGTTTGTCACAGAAGTATGTAGCTATGAGCTGACCTTTTCTATAGTCAAACCTTCTTACTCTTCCTTCGGCATCTGTAACACTCTGTACATCGCCTGTCTTTGTATATGTGTAGGCTGTGCTGTTTCCAAGAGCATCTGTTTCTTTTGTTATTCTTCCAAGAGCATCAACTTCTCTTGTGTATCTATTACCTGCTGCATCGGTAACTGCAATGAGGTTTCCGTTCACATCGTAGTCATACTTATTTACATGACCGAGAGCATCTGTCTCTGATGTAACGTTACCGTTAGGGTCATAGGTAAGGCTCTTTACCTTGATATCACCGTTATACTCAGCAATTACATTTCCGTTCTCATCGTAGTCATAAGATACTTCCCTATGCTCAGGATCTGTAACCTTTATGAGTCTCTTTAAAAGGTCATACTCATAAGTAATCTTTCCTCCATTAGGGAGTGTTATCTCTTCTTCATCCCAAACGTTGTTATATTTTATCTGTGTTGTTCTACCTGCTTCATCTGTATACTCAGATACCTTACCGATGTTATTGTGGTCCCATGTCTTTACTGTCTTATCTGGATTTATAACCCTTATAAGCTTACCTGCTATGTCATAAGCATACTCAGTAACGTTTCCAAGAGGATCAGTTACCTTGCTGATTCTGTCCATGACATCGTATTCATAAGTAGTCTCTGCACCAAGAGCATTCTTAGTAGAGATAACTCTTCCGAGGTTATCTCTTTCATAAAATGTCTCAACACCTTTACCATCCTTTATATAGCAGATATCCTTATTATCATCATACTTAAGGTATGTATAGTTTCCTTCCGCATCCCTTATTCTCTCTACCTGACCATTGTCATCATAGTAGATTCTATTTTCTTCATTAAGGGGATTTACTACATTTGTAAGTTCACCGTAGCTGTTATAGGAATACTTGTAAGTTGCTCCATCAGGTCCCTTAACAACGATAGGTTTTCCTGCAGCATTATAAGTAATATTAGTTATATTACCCTTTGCATCGATGACCTTTGTAAGGTGCCCTCTGTTGTCATAGCTAAGCCTTGTGGTATAGCCTCTTTTATCCGTTGCTGTAGTCTTCTGATTTTTGTCGTTATATGTAAAACTCTCACCTATTCCCTGCTCAGGATATCTTGTTCCTATATGGCGCCCAAACTCATCAGAAAGGTACTCAACTTTAAGTCCGTTCTGCTCTGTTGCAGTTGTTATATGATTCTCTTCATCATATGAGTATGTAATCACACCTCCATCAGGGAAGCTCTGCTTTGTGACACGCTTCTTATCGTCATACTCATTCTTAAGAAAGGTTATATCACTGGGATTTGTTACTTCATCTATTATTCCGGCGTCATTATAACTATACTTTCTTGTCGCACCGTCAGGGTATGTTACAAGTGTAATATGATTTACACCTTCTCTTTCTTCATACTCATATCTTACAGCTCTTCCTGTATTATCCTTTGCTGTGCAAATGCATCCGTTATCATTAAAGTAAAGTCTTATATATCTATATTCATCGCAGATACCAAGAGGACGCTCGCCGTCATACTCAACTCTTGCAAGTTCTGTCCTTTCGTTACCAAACGCTGATATTTTTCCATCTTTTCTAAACTCAGTATAGGCCCCGTCATCCTGAATGAGTCTGTAATGATCCTTATACTCGATAAGTCTTCCACTCTCACCGTGTTCTTCTATATATTCTTTCTCTTCATTCTCGTAATCTTCTTTTACGACAGCACGTCCGTCTTTTGTAGTTACAAACTCGATCTCGCCAATTTCATCAAGATCATATTTCTTGCTGTCTTCTTCGCTGGAAATTTCATTATCTTTTCTCTTTTTCTCATTTGTTGAAGCCTTGGTAAAGTATCTTACATAGCTTCCCTCATGCCCATCCGAGAAGAGGATTTTTATCTTGCTGTCATCATCTTCACCTTCTTTAGTAAGGTGCATGTCAAAAAGGCTCGTCCAGCCTTTGCCGAAATAACCACTATTTTCACTCTGTGCATTATAAAAACGCCTTACAGATAACGGGAATACACCTGCAATGTTAAGGTCTTCCCTGTCATTTATGTAGTTTCCGTTATTAAGGTTTACGGGATCGTAGAGATATACCTGGCATCTTGGGATCATTCCCTTAAGATAAGCCTTGTAGCTCTCAAAGAATTTAAGGTACTCTTCGGCATCTTCAGGCGCAAGGATGTCCTTTGGATCCTTCCAGCTGATGTTGTCTTTAGTACCATCAAAATTTGTTATATCTAAAGCGCCCTTGTTCATACCTTCTACTATCTCATGGAGATTATGAACGATAGTATCAAGAAGGCTCTTGAACGCACTCTTTTCTATGTCATTGGAATGTTCTTCATGGAATGCAAGGAACTTCCTTGAAAACTCAGGAACAAAACCACCACTCTTATCGGGAGTCGTGATAGCATCAAGTGCAAGATGGGATTCTCTGGGGTTAGGCCATGTGTAGCTTTTCCTTGAGATAACGTCGCATCCTCTTGCAATATTTTCTACTTCTCTATGTATATGGGTAATCTTGGGATAAATCTCATTAAAGACTGAGTTGTAACCTGCAAAGTCTTCTGCAACCTTATCAAGATGCTGCGTCTTAATTACTGCATCTTCATGTTCTGCAAGGTCAGCAATGAAATCTTCAAGAAGTGGCACTTCACTCTCAAATCCCGCTCCCTGCATCATGCTCTGGAGCTTTTGGATACAATAGATAGTATCTTCTACAAGTTTTATCTGCCTCTGATTTACAAAACTCTTTGCTGAGTCAGCTTCAGGTCCTGTATGTGTCTCATCAGTTACAAAAGCTGTAAGTGCCTGTATAAGTTCAGATGACATATGAAGAAAAGGATCATATACTTCTCCAAAACAATCTGAAAAATATTTCCTTATTTTCTCCTGATGCCACTCTATGTTTCCGCCAAAATTATTGTTACTCATAATTCTAAACTACCCCAATCTTTTGTAATGTCCCCTCTGATGTTAAATATAGCAAAACAATATTTAACACAAAAATTATACGATTATCAGAAGCTAAATGCAACAACATAAACAGCAAAATAAACCCACTAGCATTTTTGTCGGGGTGCTAGTGGATTCATTTTAATAGCAATATTTAACTCGAATGTATGGGAAACATAAGTTATAATATTGAATAGCATCAGAGATATATTGACACTTTATTAATAAAAAGTCAATATTTTTTTGACTTTTATCATTTTAACAATGCGCTATGAACTAGAAAAATAATATGGCAGTGCACTTTCATTAACGTAGTATATATTGGGTACATATTATTGTCAGAAGGAGGTAATACCCATGATAACTGCAAAAGTTCTTGAAACCAGAGAAAATCAGACTGTATTATTGCCTGAAAATTGCCGTTTTTCTTCCGACGAGGTGATAGTTAATAAGATAGGCGATACAGTTTTGCTAGTTCCGCCCAGTGATAAGTGGAACTCTTTTATGCAAGCTATAGACATGTTCTCAGATGACTTCATGTCAGAAAAATGAGCAAATTATTCATATCATCAAAATATGACAAAGAGCAATTACTCTTTGTCCCATTTTGATCCGATTTCCAGACCATTCTCTATAAGCCACTCATCTTCAACCGTGACATATCTCACTTCACCCGCTTCGTTCTCAAGCGTCACTGAGACCTTAGGCTTCTGTCCCGGCTGAAGTTCCTCGCAACCATAGTCACCGTCAAATATCTGTTTTATAGTCCACATAGTTAGTCCAATCGCTTTCTAAAAATCTATTTCTCATGCTATGTCTAATCTCAGTATAGCCTTACCTCAGTCTTCCCCGACAAGATGCACTACCACGGGTTCATGTCCGACTTTGGGAAGGAACTTATTGAATATATCATCCGTCTTTATCTTCAAGCTCGATGTGCAAACACAGGGATGACATCCGATATACTCGCCCTTCTTTACATCTTCGTCGACTAGCAGCTGCACGGCATGTTCTTTATCATTCATAAGCCCCATTATGCTTACTGCACCCGGCTCTATATCAAGGAATTTAAGCATATCATCCGCGTCTGCAAAAGAGAGTCTTGCAGAGTTGATCTGCGATGAGAGTTCTTTTGTCTTAAACTTCTTATCTCCCGGCATCATGAGCAGATAATACTGAGTCTTCTGCCTATTGCAAAGAAAGAGATTTTTGCATATCAGAACTTCAAGCACTTTATCAATCTCATTGCACGCTTCCATCGTATTCGCAGGCTCATGATCAGTCCTCTTATATTCTATTCCGAGCTCGTCTAAAAAGTCATATGTACGAACTTCTCTCTGAAGTCTTCCTTCTGTATTTTCAGGTCTGCCGCTAAACAATTCCATGTTGTCTCTTCCTTTCCGCTGTATTTAACATCATATCCCATGATACCACAATTCTTTTCACCAGTCCTTGCACCATACAGTTTCATTCTACTCTTCCTTTATTGCGCAAAAAACAACCGAGGCCCCCCGCGGGCCCCGGCTGTTATATTAAATTCTATTTGGAATATAAAGTATTCCAAATAAGGTTATTTAACTAATTCATCTAACAAGCATAATCTTCGTAAGCTTCAATTTCTATCTTCCTCGGACTATCTTTTTATGCCATCTTACTTAACGATCATACCTGTCTCTCTGTCGGCAAATACTGCTACCATTACAAGGAAGACAATTCCCATGATGAGCTGCTGTGTCTTGGGCTCGATACCGAGCATTACAAGTCCTGCGATAAGGATCTTGTAGGTCATTGCACCAAGGATGATGTTGTAGAACTTAACCTTAGCACCGCCGTTAACGGGCATTCCACCAAGAACAAGTGCGATCATGATCTGTGTCTCAAGCTGATTACCTGCTGTTGAAGTAACAGATCCAACCTTGATACTGTTGATGAATGCTGCAAGTCCTGTGATCATACCTGCTGCCGCGTATACGAGCATCTTGGTCTTTTCAACTCTTACACCTGCAAATCTTGCTGCAGTCTCACCTGCACCGATAGCTTTAAGTCTGTTTCCAAGTCCTGTGTACTGGAATACAGCAAAAGCAATAAGGAGGATTGCTATCGTAAATGTAAGATTTACCGCAAGTGTGTTATAAGAAGTAATGTTTGATGCTCCGTATACGGGAGTCTTTGTTGTTGCATAAGCAACGATACCTCTTATAAGGTACATGTTACAGATAGTAACGATGAATGATGTGATCTTACGCTTTACATTGAAGAATCCGTTTATAAATCCAATGATTCCACCTGTAAGCACACCACACAAAATTGCAAGCACTATATTGTAATTTGACAAGTAGCACACAACAACCGAGCAGATACCAAGCATAGAGCCCTGTGAGAAATCAAGTCCGCCCATTGTCATAACCATAAACACGCCAACGCATGAGATAAGAAGCACATATGATTGTGACAAAAGAAGCTTAAGACTTCCCATTGAATAGAGCTGACCTTTGGTAAGTACCGCAAAAAGCAACACAATAAATATAAATCCGGCAAAAGGCATTATACTTCTTATGATCGGCCGCTCCATGAAAGGTGTTTTGATTTTTTTCTCGTTTTCCATAATCGGCCTCCCTTATACCATATTCGCAATAAGATCCGTATCCTTCAGATCTTCTGAACGTTTAAACTCACCACTTTGGCGACCGTCTTTCATGATAATGATTCGGTCCGCCATACCAAGCAGCTCTGAAATTTCTTCAGATATCATGATGATCGACTTACCATTCTTTCTCATTGTGTCCATCATCTGATAGATATCCGCTTTAACCTTTACGTCGATACCACGTGTAGGTGAATCAAGGATGATTATGTCTGAATCTTTACCGATCCATCTTGCCAAAACAACCTTCTGCTTGTTACCTCCGGAAAGAGCTGACATAAACTGATGCACACCTTCCATCTTGGTACTCATCTGCTTAGCAAACTTCTCCGCAAAAGCCTTCTCATCCTTTGCGTGAAGAATATGGTTCTTCTTGATGTCTTCAAGCGAAGGAAGACAGATATTGTCCTGAATAGTGTCATTTATTACAAGTGACTCGTTATCTCTGTCCTTTGACGCATATGCGATACTGTGATCTATAGCAGTCTTGATGTCATTTATCTTAGTTCCGTCCGCAAGAGTTACACTGCCCTGTCTGTCATAAGATGCTCCAAAAAGAGCTTTTCCGACTTCATGCATACCGCATTCGGAAAGTCCGCCGATACCGATAATCTCTCCTTTATGAAGCTCAATACTGAAATCATCGATCTCATCCGGTACCGTGAGGTGTTCACCTTTTAATACAACCTCATCGGAAACTCTCTCGTTATAATCCGTGCGATAATAGTTGTTGCTCATCTCACGTCCTACCATAAGTTTCTTTAGATCATCAGTGTTGACATCATCACTCTTAACCGTTCCGATAAACACACCGTCTCGAAGAACACTTATGTTGTCAGACTGCTCAATTACCTCATCAAGATCGTGTGAGATAAAGATAACGCATCTTCCGTCATCACGTGTCTGCTTCATAACCTTGAAAAGCTCGATTCTTCCTTTTTCACCAAGAGCCGTCGTAGTCTCGTCCACAACAAGGATCTGTGGTTTAAAGTGTGTTGCCTTAACAATCTCTATAAGCTTTCTGTCCTCAAAGTTATAATTATCTATAAGGTCTGTAGCCTTGATGTAATTAAATCCATAGGAATCAAGAAGTTCCTGTGCTTTTTTGTTCATGGCGTTTGTGTTCTTTACGCCAAATTTTGTAAATTCATCTTCTTTTCCCAAAAAGATATTCTCAGCAACGGAAAGTCCCGACAAAGTTCCGATTTCCTGTACGATAACCGCAACTCCCTGATAATTTCCGTCTACCTGGTTTTTTGCATTGACTTCTTTTCCGTTTAATGTAAATGTACCGCTGTCCTTATGGTAAATTCCCGTAAGACAGGATGTAAATGTTGATTTACCCGAACCGTTCTCACCGATGAGTGCATGGATCTCGCCCTTGTAAAAATCAAGGGTGACATGATCAACGGCATGTGTGACACCAAAGTTTTTGTCGATCTGTTCGGCATGCAATAATACTTCGCTCATGTCTGCCCCCTTTACTTTACAACTGCACCCTTAACGGGTTTGATGGTCATAGTTACGATTGCAAGAAGTACGATACCTGTTACGATATTCTGTACCGTTGTAGGAGCTCCGAGAGCAACGAATCCCTCGAACAACAGCTCAATGATGAACTCTCCTATTACTATAGCTACTATCGGATGTCCGTATTTCTTGAATGCAAGTCCGAAGAACGTTCCCATAAGAGGCGGGAAGTTACGGCTCATTGATGCAAGATTTGATGCACTTGTCATTGATGTTCCGTATGAAATTGTAAGGATTGATTCGATTCCTACAAACAAGCCGCAGAGAGTGAATGCCACAACCTTATATTTGTCTACATTAACGCCCATATTCTTGGCAACAACTTCATTTGAACCGATAGCGTAGGTGTATGTTCCTATCTTTGTATACTTAAGGATAAATCCACAAAGGAAGAACGCTGCAAGTGCAAGAACAAGGTTCCAGGGATAATCTCCGAATGCTCTGTAGTTGGTTGCAAGGATTGCTTCTTTTCCGTTCGTGGCATAGATGGAAAGAGCCTCATAAACAAGAGATAATCCCGCTGTTACGATAAGAGATGAAATTCTAAGTTTGATATATACGATTCCGTTGAGGAGTCCTACAAGAACTCCGCTTATGATAGGTGCGATCAAAAGACCTGCATAACCGAACTGTTTACTCATATTTACCGCAATCACCGATGAAAGCACGATGTTTGCGCCCACACTCATATCAAAAGGTCCCATTACGCAGATAAAATATAATCCGCAACCGCCAACCGCATAATAAAGGGCTGTCTTTAAATAGGTTTGTAATTTATTGAAATCGCCGAATGTCTCAGGAGCGAGCATTTTGAAGAACGCCCAGAATACAAACGCGATAAAGATCAAAAGTAATAGCCCAAATGCCTGGCTCTGTTTAAATTTTTGAAACTTACTCATATAATCCTCCCGCAAGAGTTTTTGGTCCAGATACTATTTTTGATATATGCCGTATTTTCCATTCGCGGAAAATACGGCATATCCATGTTTTTTCCTAAAATATATATCTTTTATAAGCGTTTAGTCTTTGTTTTATCAGTTGCTGTGACGAGAAATAACATCGTCGATTGAAAGATTTGAAGCGGCTTTGCTGAGGTCTTCGAAGCTGTAACCTGCCATCTCAACCATTTCTTCTTCTGTATAAGGATCGTCATTTACAAAGTACTTCTCATAGTTTGCATAATCATCGGGTGATGATACATACAGATAAGGGAAGAGGATCTCATAACCGAATGTACCTTCTTCTTTTACGTAATTGCCCTTAACTGCGTTAAGTACAAGGAAGAATGCGAACAAAGGATCACAGAAGTGTCCGCCTGACTCAGCAAACATTCCGCCTGACTTAAGCTGATCTGCAAGGTCATCAAGGAAGTCTGTTGATACAACGTCGATCTTACCCGTAAGACCTTCGTTAGCATATGCACCGATAGAACCTACAAGAGGATCTCCGCCACCGCCGGCAACGATAAGTGCATCCATCTTGGGATTTGAATTGTAAAGTGACATAGCTGCCTTAGCACCTTCTTCTGAAGATGTATTTGCATATACAGGCTCTGTGATTGTAGCCGGGTCGTCAGCATGTGCTGCGTTCCACTCTTCAACTGCCTTCTTATATCCCTGCCATCTGAGCTGGAATGTTGCATCACCTACTGTCCAAGCCTCAAGTCCGATATTTCTGTCACCCTTTTCAAGAAGAAGATTAACAAGTGTATATCCGTTTGTTATTTCATCTTCGTGAACGGCACCTACGTAATACTTGGAATTGCAAGCTGTCTTGTATACTTCGGGACTGTTCGTTTCTGAAATAATACGGAAGAACTGTGCGATGTAAACTCCATTCTCTGTACATGTGTTGATTGCTGATGTCATCTCTGAATCGGCTGAGTTACAAATGATGATTCCTTTACATCCTGCTGCACAAAGCTGCTCAACAGATGCTGTAACCTGCTCTGAAACGTGGCCCTGATCAACATACTGAACTTCAACACCGTTTGCTTTAGCTGCCTTATCAACGATCTTCTTACACTGGCTTCCGAGAACGTCTGTTGAACTCCAGATCGATACACCGATCTTGATATCTCCGGTTGCTGCCGGCGCTGCCGCTCCGTCTGCCGATCCCCCGGCACTATCTGCAGGTGCAGAACCACCCGATGCCGAACCACAACCAACGAGCATAGATGCAGCCATAGTTCCGGCAAGAAGCATTGCACCTAACCTTTTCATTTTCTTTTTCATAGATCTACCTCCTTTTGAAAATAAGAAAGAAATATAATAATCGGTCCGCACCTCAACGGATCCGACTTGGAACCTGATTACTTCTTGAGCCCTTCAACTTTAAAGCTCCTGTCCTTCTCTTCTCCGAAAACAACACCTGCCGACTGAGCTGCTGTTTCGTCGTATGTAACCGATACAACCACTTCATCCCCGTTTGAAAGTTCTTTATTCTTGTCTATGCTAACCGAAATGGATGAAACAGCATTTATATACTTTGTGAGTTCTGTAAGATCTCCGAGTTCATCGAGCTCTTCAATCTTCTCTTTTCCTCCGACCATCTCTGTTTCCATTCCGTCATAGTCAACATTCACAAACGCGGTTCCTTCACCGTTCCTGCCGCTAAAGTCAACAGTCACATAATCAAGAATATTTGTGATTCCGTCGGTTGTATTTATCTGTGTTTTTTTCTCCGCGCCGCAGCCAGTAAGTGCAATCATCATGCTCATGCCTGCTGCCGCCGCTACTATAGCTTTTTTAAATTTAAACACCGATTATCCCCTCCCGAAAGAAGTTATTTGCTTCTTCTATATCAAATGAAAAAGCTTTGCAAACAGAAATGAAATAATATTTCTTGTTTACAAAGCTATTTTATCAATTAAGTTTTTTCATAATTAGCACAATTTAGAAAATCTAACTATCACTTTTTTGAAAAAGTGATAAATCCCGCTTCACTGCTCGTTTTAGCACTGTATAGACAAAAAATACATATGCAAATCCGATGCAAGCCGTCAAAAATTGTACTACCGAAAATGTCTTCTGAAACACAGGCATTTTATTTCTCAAAGGGCTGTTCTGCGGAATAAATGTGGGAAGCAGCCACATGGATATCGTAACTCCCATAAATACGCCTTTTGCCAGCGAACACAAAATTGCCCTTGCCATGTTTGATATCCTAAACACATTGTTTCCGGAACCCATGAATGACTTTTTGAAAAGAAATTCCACAGTCACGGCAAGCACGATATTTCCAAGCATTATGAAAATAATTATTGCGGGAACCGCCATCATAACGGGACTCATTGCGATCATATACGCAGTTACCGGAGTGATTATGCTCAAAATAATCCCACACGGTAAGTTGACCATAAGTACCGCAAGTACTATACAAGTGTTTACGATCGGTCCTGTAATAAAAATGCTAAGATTCTTAAACACCTGACTCACGATACAGATTGCCAAAAGAACTGCCGTTGTCGCAATCTGCCTTGTTCCAAAGTTGTTTTCTTTGCTTCTTTCCATACTCCCCCACCTCCGCACTTTTTATTTTACGTTTTTCTTCCTGTATTCACTCGGACTTATGCCCTCAAGCCTTCTGAATACGCGGCTGAAATAGTTATAGTCATCGTATCCGACTTCAAAAGAAATCGCTTCGAGCTTGTTCTTTTCATCCTCCATAAGCTTTTTTGCCCTGTCCATACGACATCTTGTAATATAGGTCGTTATGGTCTCGTTATATTTCTGCGAAAACTTACGTGAAAGATAGGTCGGTTCAACAAAGAATTGCTCAGCAAGCCCCGACAGTGACAGGTGTTCCATATAATGCGTCTCGATATAATCCCTGATATTCTCAACCTGACTGCTTATGGAGTTGTTCTCATTCGCTGATTCGCCCTGCGCTATGGAAAGAGCAAGCTCCATGTTGTCTGTTATTATCTCTTTATTAAGAGAACGAAGCCCGTAGTTTATCGCATCCTGAACTTCCTCATAGGCACGTTCGTCGCTGTTCTTATCCGAATCCGCGATCGTATTGAGTGCGCCCGTCGTAAACTGCGTCACTTCAAAAAGACTCCACTTCTGCTCGTCGCACTTTTCAAGCCCTGCCGTTTCCATGAGTATCGTCTTCGCGCGACCGATATCTCCTTTTCCCAAACTATCGTTAAGAAGTGATTCGATACGACTCGTATATCTGTCATTAAAAGCCAGTGCCTTCCTGCTGCCCGTGCACACAACCGTACTGTGATCTCGTCCAAAAGGCCTGGTGACAAGATTTGCGATCATTTCTCTGTAGACAGCGGCGATATCGTCAAGTGAAGTTGCCTTGTCGTGCAGCACTATGGTGATAGGCCCCTGCTTTTCAACGGGAAAAGCTTCAAGAATGCGGTCCGCGATAAAATGAAGCCTCGTCGGAGTCGCATTTAGTTCTATCACAAACTCATTTACCTTATCTGTGTAGTTGAAAACAATGGTTCTTTCATTTCCGACAATCTTGCGAAGCTTTTCCTTCAAGTCATATGACATTCGAAGCACATCTTTTTCATAGCTCTGCTTTAAGATCTCAACATCATGGAACTTCACAAGTATGGTAGACATCTCGGAAAAGACCTTTGTGCTCGGCACATGAAATTCTTTTCCCGGTCTGAAAAGTTTGCCGTTTAAAAGAGATGAAAATTCATCATCCTCAAGAAAAGATGAAACATATGTCTCCCTAAGGCGACTGTCCTCTTTTACCGCTTTCTCTGTCTCTCTTTCCTCGAGCGTCTTGAGCGCTTTGCTGAGCGAATCGACAAGCTGTTCCCTGCTGACGGGTTTTAACAGATAGTCGATACCTCCCGACATGAAAACGCCTTTTACCTTTTGGAAATCATCATATCCGCTTACAGCCAGTGTGATAATATCGGGATATTCCTCTTTTATCCTGTCAAGTAGCTCAAGTCCGCTCAAAAACGGCATATTGATATCCGTGATCAAAATATCCGGCTTTTCTTTGGGGATTCTCTCAAGCACTTCTTCCCCATCACAAGCAGGCTCAAGAAATTCTATCGAATAATCCTCCCACGGCAACATACGCCTTATATTCTCACGGCTCCAAAGCTCGTCATCCGCCGCCAATACCCTATATTTTGCCTTCACCCTCTGTTCCTCCTAAATACATCTTAAACACCATAGCTTTATCACGGCGTCAATCAATACCTGTAACCATTTTTACCGTCGGCAATATGATAATTGCCTTAGTCCCCGTTTCGTGATCGCTTTCATAGCGAATCCCGTAATTGTTCCCATATACATTTTTGATGCGGGCATTTACATTCATTATACCAATGGAACGCCCCATCTCAATCTGCTTTAAATCAGCCTTTTCAAGCTGCTCATTCATCGCATCCGCATCCATTCCGGCGCCGTTATCCTCTATTGTAACAAATAATTTTCCGTCATCATGCTTTGCCGTAATTATGAGCTCTTTGTCTTTTCTCCTGGTCATGCGAAGCCCGTGCTGAAGCGCATTCTCAACTATCGGCTGAAGCGTTATTCTCGGAATGCTGTCCTGCAGCGTATCCGTATCAATATGATAAGTGTATTTTACGGAGTTGCCGTTTCGCACATCCATAACATACAGATAATTGCGAACATGAGCCATTTCCTGCTGAAGTGTCGCCTGAGTATCGGAAATATCCAGACTGTACCTGAAAATAGCCGAAAGAGACTGACACAATCCGCTAACAAGCATACAATCCTGTGACGCGGCTATTCCGCTCATCGTATCAAGCGTATTGTAAAGAAAGTGAGGATTTATCTGTGCCTGCAAAACTTTGTACTGCGTTCGCTCCATCAGCACCTTTGCCTCATATTCTTCCTCAACCATCTTTTGTATCCTGTCGAGCATCTCGTTGAACTCTTCGCCCATTACCTTAAGTTCATCGCTCCATCCGTCCGTCTTAACCCTAAGCTCGGTATCTCCGTTCTTTATCCTTATCATCGTACTGCTTAGCGCTTCCACCGGCCTATAGATAAAGCCCGAAATAAGTGTTCCGAGTAAAAGCATCAGCAAAATGATTATTCCGGCTATCAGCAAAAGAGTCCGTGCCAACGCGCTCTGCGTTTCAAGAAGCAGAGACTGCGGCGTCAGCATGACTATATGAAGGTTATACTTTCTCATAGCTATGCTGTTCAGATAGAAAGATCCATATTCATTTTCAAATTCCGGGAATTCACCAGATGAGGTTGCAATTGTCTGTGTTAAGTCGGAAAAGATCTTGCTCTCTTCCTTCGTGATATTTCCAACCTGTGCGATTGAAATATCCCCTCTTGGCTGAAGCCACACGTACACATCTCTCGATGATATATATTTACTCATAAGGTCCGATATATTCTGCGCATTAAAATCACAGACAATATATCCGTACTGAGATCTATTATCATCATATGTATGGAGTTTCAGACAAAAACGTAAAATATCGCTGTTTGCGGCTTCGTTGTGATAACCCGAGATCATTACAGCATAATTATCCGATTCCAGATATCTTCTAAGATGTGATTCATTGACGTACCGATCGCCGTCGTAAAGATCGAAAGGATAGGCAACAGGCTGCTTTCTCCATGAACTGATCAGCTTATTGTCATTGTTGTAAATATACATTGCAAAAAGCTGATCTGCCGAATCAAAGCGCGCTTCAGAAAGACGCCAGGCGCTCCAATAATAATTTAATATTTCGCCCTGCGTCGAATCGTCCCTTCTCATAGCGGCAATCAGTTCAGTTTCTGTATAGATGGTCTGCATCTTGACAATAAGTCCGTGAATATACGAATTGAGTTCATTCTCGATACGCTGAAGCGTCTCATCGTTACTCAACAGACTTTCTTTCCTGATCTGCTGTCTGGATGTCACTTCAAACGCAACAGTCTGTGCTATTACGGCAAAAAGCGTGCATCCGATGACCATACCAAGAATTGCCCGACGCATTGTCCATTTGATTTTTTTCATAACCCGTCCTTATTCCCCAATAAGGATATAATTAACTGTATTTTGCTTCATCAAGTGATTCCTGAGAAATAAGCACCTTGTGAAGCATAACAATCTCGCCCTTCCTATGCTCTTTTACCTCATAAAGAGCATTGTCGGCGGCATACATGTAATCCCATAATTTGTTTGTCGATATGGGAACAGAGTTGCATATTCCCTGTGATATCGTAACAAGCTTACCGTACTCTTGTGAAGGAGCCAACAGATTACGCTCCTTTATCCCCAATCTGATATTTGAGGCATACCACATAACCTCTTCATCAGTCATATCTTCATAGACGATAACAAACTCATCGCCGCCGTATCTGAAGGCGCGTATCTTGTTATTACCGCCGCATTTTTCAACTATTATCTCAGCTATTGTCTTAAGACAGGTATCTCCCGCCTGATGGCCGAAAGTATCATTGTACTGCTTGAAATTATCAACATCGAGAATTTCAACCGCAAGCGACTTCTGATTAGCATATGCGTTATCAAAAGCCTTGTCGGCATACTCATTAAGGCCGTACCTGTTTCCGAGCCCCGTAAGCGAATCCGTTTCAGCCTTTTTCAAAAGAGCGATATTCTCACGTTCCATTTCACTCAGCTTCTCTCTGATATCCGTAAAGAACCTGTAATTTGCGATACCCTCTTTCTCCTGAGCCATTGAATACGTATAAAACTCCTCATACGCCTTATATTTCTGCTCATCATCATTCTTAAGAGAATACAGTTCGCACTTTATCTTCGCATACTGCTTTCTTAAATAAGCAATACTGATACTGCTTATTGTAGCTTCAACATTTTTTACTATATCTTCAACTTCATCGACTCTTCCTATCTTCATAAGGAATCTGCAGGCTCTGTAAATATCGTCGATGTTATCTACGGAAAAGAAATTTTCAGTCTGTATTGTTTTTAGAAGAAGCTCAGCGTATTTTTGGTACTCTTCCATGTTTCCGAGAACATAATTTCCTCTCATACGCACATCAAGTACAAGAATATCCTGGAAATAATCACTCTTCACCCTCGGATCCGATTCAAGCCTCTTTATTGCAAGAAGACACTTCTTGACAGACTCAGGTTTGTCCAGAAGAATGTAACATTCCGCTTCGTTACAATAGCACAAAAGAACATTCAAATAGTAAAGACTGTCTTCCTTATTCTTTCGAATATGTTTATATCCCGACTGGATATATGAAAGCGCTGTCTCGATCTCGCCTACATCATAATAGATAAGACCAATGTTGCACTCTACAAATCCGACAGCTGAATTTTTATCATATTCATCGCAATCTCTTATTCCATTTAAAAAGAAATCCAATGCCAGTTCTATATTTCCGTGATTAAGCGCATCGATACCAAAAAGATTGTAACATCTTATGATATGCTCTTTGTCACCGCACATCTGAAGATACTCGATCGCTTTAAGGAGATTCTCATTAAACTTGCGATACTCCGTACTTAATTTGTAGTAAGCATCCGCAAGATAATAATATGCATAACCTATAAGATTGATGTCGCCAACCTCTTCCGCTTTCTCAAGCAGTCTGTCACATACCCCCACAAGGTCGTTGGACATATTCGTTCTGGCAGTCATCAACTCACGGTTTATAATTTGAACTTCGTTATCATAGTTTTGAATATTCATGAATTTGTAACCTGTTTAAAAAAAGCAAAAATACGCTATTCTGATTATTTTCAATTTTATATCATACTTTTCACTCTTGCAAGATAAATGAACTATCCTGACACACGTGACAGGTAAAAAATGTGGTTTACATATAACTTTTGACCTGCTCGGTCATAAGATTACTTTTACACTTTATTCCGCTCAAATTTGTCACAGTATTTAATACCAGTCGTCTTGCGCTTTCCCGCAAATCTGTTTCTGAATAATCCCCCATTTCCACAAAGTTATCCACATGACATTAACGTCATTTGCATATGACTTTTGTATGATTTTTCGGCCATTATATACAATTGTGTATAATATAGATACAATTCTTTATAATGTCAGGTTTACATAAATTGCAACTTTTCAATTTTATGTAACCTCAGTATTTCACTTTTATCAACTATGCCGTCAATATCATCCTGTTTTAATCATTAAATCCGCACCAAAACTGAGAAACAGCATCTTTGACCGACGTGGTCAAAACAGGCTTCATTTTTATCCACTCCCTCGGGAAAAGCGCTCTGTATCCGGCTTGCGTGAATCTGTCATCCAAAAGTGCCACAACTCCCTTGTCTTCTTCTGTTCTTATAACTCTTCCCGCTGCCTGAAGAACTTTGTTCATTCCGGGATATCTGTAGGCGTAATCGAATCCGTCAACGCCTTTTTCTTCAAAGTAATTTCTAAGTATCTCGCGTTCGTTGCATACAAGCGGTATTCCCGTGCCGACTATGATCACTCCGATCAGGCTGTCGTTCTTAAGATCAATGCCCTCACTGAATATGCCTCCCATAACACAGAATCCGAGAATATTCCTGTCTTCCTCGACCTCTATGTCCATGTGGATAAATTCATTAAGGTTCACGTCATTTCCCTGCGAGAATCTGTCAAGGAAAGACTCCCTTGCTTCTTCGGTCATGTAGCTTTTTTGCACCAAAAGCTCCGTTGTTCCGGCATCCCAAAACTCTTTTTCATAAATATCGTAAACTTCATCAAGAAAACTGTGCGACGGAAAGAATATAAGATAATTTCCGCCTCTTGCTTTAATAATATTGTGGATATATGAAGCTATATTGTAATACTGCTCACTGCTTCGCCTCGAATACCTGCTTGTCACATCTTTTCCTATAAAGATTCCGAGCCTGCTTGGATCAAACACGGATTTTGCATATATCTCGAAATCCTCATCGGTTCCGCCAAGAAGCTTTTTATAATACTGAATCGGAAGGAGTGTTGCAGAAAAAAGTATCGATGAGCGTCCGCGTCCCATGCATTCCGCAAGATTTAGAGACGGATCGACGCATGAGAGCCTTAATATAAAGCTTCCGTCTTCTGCAAATTCGCTGTAAATGACATAATGATCGTCGACTTTGTCATATATTGTAAGAAATCTTGATATATCAAAATAGAACAACAAAAGTTCCTCTCTGCAAGGGCCTGTCGTATGCTCCTCCAGATACTCCGATATTATTCCCGACAGGCGGTTCAGAGCATTTACAAACTTTTCTATGCTGTCTACAACCGTACATCCGTCGCAATTTCTTTTAAGCTCCAAAAGTTCTTTGTTACACTTATCAAGGTGTCCGGCAATTCTTGGATGAAATTCCTTTATCGTGCTCTTTAATTCCAAAAAGCTCTCTTTTCGAAGAGCCGCGCTGTACATATCCCTTCCCCTGTCCAGAAGATTGTGCGTCTCATCGACCAGAAATACGTAATCGGACTTAACTCCGTCCGCAAAGAATCTTCTCAGATAAACAAAAGGGTCGAACACATAGTTATAATCACAGATAACGCCGTCGGCCCAAAGGCTCATGTCAAGCGACATCTCAAACGGGCATACCTCATGTTTCTGCGCATACTTTACTATCTTCTCCCTGTCAAAAGAGTCCTCATTTGTCAAAAGATCGTATATCGCGTCATTTATCCTGTCATAATGCCCGTTTGCATAAGGACATGCCTCTGGATTGCACTCTCTTTTATCTTCTTCCAAAAAGCAGATCTTGTCTCTTGCCGTTATAGTCACAGTCTTAAACTTAAGATCCTGCGACTCTCTCAGCGTATTGTAAGCATCTTCCGCAACGGTCCTTGTTATCGTTTTTGCCGTAAGATAGAAGATCTTGGATGTCTTTCCCTCTCCCATCGCCTTGACCGTAGGAAAAACAGTCGTGATTGTCTTGCCGGTTCCCGTAGGAGCCTCCAGAAAGAGCTTTTTTCCATGAATGATAGTCCTGTAAACACCGGCGGCGAGGTCTTTCTGTCCTTCCCTGTACGAAAAAGGAAACTGCACAGCCTTTATCGATGCAGTTCTGATCCCGTCCCACTCGTACTCAAAGTCGGACCACTTCAAATATTTTTTTATCAGATTTTCAAACCATGCTGTTATTTCTTCGGATGAGTACTTGTAATCAAAATACTTCATTTCTTCAGTATCCATGTTGCAATAACTCATTCTTACTTTGATTCCGGGACAGTTCTTTTGTCCCAGATAGATTGCGGCGTAACACTTCGCCTGCGCAAGATGAACTTCAACCGGCTCTTTCATCTTTTTGAGATCTCTGTATGTTCCCTTGATCTCATCGACAAGAGGCAGATCTTTTCCGCCCTCAAAAAGAGATTCCTGAGCATCATATGAAGCTTCATTAAAGAATTTATCCAGAATTCCGTCGGCACGCCCTTCTATGATAAGGTCGTATCTTCCGGTGTTATATGTGTACTTAAGCGGCACTTCGGCGTGATAATCGGGTCCCATGCTCTTCTGGATCATGCGATGTATCCGACTGCCTTCCTGCATCGCATCGGCGGAAACCTGATGTATTCTGTTGTCTATGCTTCCGCTTCGCAGTACAAACTCAACCAGCCTGCGGACTGAAATTTCTATCGAATAGTTTTCCATAATAGTAAAACTCCCCATGGCATATTTTATACCATGGAGAGCTTTACTACCACAATGAACAATTATTTTCTTATTGAAAGGTATTACACAACCTCTCTTGATAAGTATACTGAATCGTCCAAAATTAATCAAATAATGAACGCTTCATTCAAACTTAGCTGGCAATTGCCAATTTCTGCAAATAATTTTCAAAATCGCTGTTATATCCGCGATATTCTACTGTAAGAATCTGGGAAAGATCAAGTCCAAACACTCCCAGGATTGACTTAGCGTCAACAACATACCTGTTATAATATATATCTACATCGAAGTCACACTTAGTTGCGGCGTTGACGAAGTCTTGTACCTGATTGGGTCTAAGCATAATGTTTCTCTTAACACATCCAAACATCAAATGTTACTCCTTTTCTGTACTGCTTTGCATTACTTAAATTTAACCTCTAAAATATACATTCTACGCGAGAAAATGTAAATGGAAATTTGTTAAAAAACTGTGAAAAAATTGCGGAGATTTTATGTCCGGAGTTTTGTTATTTCCATCAAAAGTGTGACAAATGCCCGAAAACATTGACAAATCGCAATACTGATAGTTTAATTGATATAAAATCATACTATTTTTTTGCAATGTAACTTGCTATCAAGGAGGAAAAAACAATGAATCTTTTTCTGGAAGAAATCTCATCTGAAGAGGGCGTGGTATACAATTTAACCACAATGGGATATGCAGGTCTGGTATTTCTGATATTTGCCGCACTTGCAATAATGAGTTTCTTCGTTAATAAGGAGGGCAAGGGAAAACTCAGCATCAAGCAGATCACGGTATCGGGACTTTGTCTCGCTCTTGCATTTGTTCTTTCTCACTTCAAATTTGCAAAGCTCCCGATGGGCGGCTCAATAACACTTTTCAGCATGTTTTTTGTCACCTACATCGGATACATCTACGGCCCCAGAGTCAGCATCGCATCAGGTATTGCTTACGGACTGTTGCAGCTCATTGAAGATCCTTACATAGTAAGTATTCCGCAGCTGTTTTGCGACTATATCCTTGCTTTTGGCGCACTTGGCCTCGGCGGATTATTCTATGAAAAGAAACAAGGCATGATAAAAGGTTATATCGCCGGAGTCATCGGCCGTTACTTCTTTGCAATATTATCGGGCGTTGTTTTCTTTGCATACTACGCCCCCGAAGGAACATCACCGCTTGTTTACAGCATCACTTACAATGCAACTTATATCGTTCCTGAATTTATCCTTACAATAATTGTTCTGTCAATTCCCGTTATTAAGAGCACTCTCAAGCGCATCAAGCTTGAGGCAAACGAAAAAGACATCAGGAAGACCGTTCAACTCGGATAATTCAATCCACAATATAATCACTGTACTGTGAAATGTCAGCCCTTTGGAGCATCGCTCTTATGCGAATTCCGGAGGGCTCATATTTTGTCTCTTTTACAATACCTCTGTTTTCAAAGGCATTCACTATACCACCCTCGGTGTAGGGCAAAAGAAGTTCGCACTCCTTCTCATCTTCGCTTAACTTTCGCTCTATTGCCACGATAAGTTCATCAAGTGAAGCATCCTCTTTGGCACAGATATATATCCTGTCACCGGAAGCCTTCGGAACTTCCATAACAAGGCGTCCGCTCTCTTCCTGCTCTTTTTGAACAAGATCTGCCTTATTAAATACATATATGACGGGAATATCTCCCGCTCCTATCTCAGCAAGAGTCTTCTCCGTTATTTCCATATGAAATCTGTACTCGGGATCCGAAAAGTCAATTACTTCCAAAAGAACATCTGCATACTTTGCTTCTTCAAGTGTTGACCGAAATGCTTTGACAAGTGCATGAGGAAGTTCGCTTATAAATCCAACCGTATCCGAAAGTAAAAATGGTCTTCTTCCGGATGGTGTTATCTTCCTGACAGTAGTGTCAAGTGTCGCAAACAACATATCTTTTTCAAGGACAGTTTTGTCATCTGCGCTCTCTGAGCCGTATAAGCGAAGCAGATTATTCATAACCGTTGATTTACCTGCGTTTGTATAACCGACAAGCGCGACACGTGCAATATTTGATCTTAGTCTCCTGTTTCTCTGAGTTGTTCTTTCTTTTTCAAGATTTTTTAGTTCGTTGGAAAGTTCACTTATTCTGTGCTCAATACGTCTTCTGTCAAGCTCAAGCTGCTTCTCGCCCGATCCCTTATTGGAAAGTCTGCCGCTTCCGCCGCCCTGCCTCGACAGAGTTTTGCCCATTCCGACAAGTCTCGGAAGCATGTACTGAAGCTGCGCAGACTCAACCTGAAGTCTTGCTTCTCTTGTTCCGGCTCTCTTTGCAAAAATCTGCAAGATAAGTCCGGTCCTGTCTATAACTTCCGTATCAAGTATCTTCTCAAGGTTCCTTACTTGCATGGGTGAAAGCGAATCGTTGAAAATAATTATGCTTGCATCAAGCACGTCAAGCGCCGCAGCAATCTCCTGAACCTTGCCGCTTCCTATATACGTACCTTTGTCCGGAGTATTGAGCGACTGAGTCACTGTTGACGCAACCTCTATATCTATAGCCTTTGTCAGCTCTTTCAGCTCATCCATCGAACGTTCAAACTCATCATCACTCCTGCCCGTATTCAATCCGACCAGGATAGCCCTTACGTTCTCTACCTTCTGAGTATTTTCATACAATTCATTTTTCATATCTATCTTATTCCTTGCTATTTTTTCTTGTTGGCGGTTCACTTCCCATTCATTATAAGTAATGAACGATGCACTCTCAATAACCGATATGTTATATTTAAATACTTTACGACCGACTGATGTAAAGGTGCATAAATAATCATTTTTTTCTTGCAATATGAAGGAAAAAGCGATTTAATTAACTGTGAGACATTTTTCATGGGAAAGCATTTTCTGTGGAAAAAGGAAACTATATAAGAAAGTGGAAAAGATTATGGAAAACCTTAAAATTCCCAAGAACTACAAATCTGCTCTTGATCTCCACGATACACAGGTAGGTATCAAGACTGTCAAAGATTTTTTTCAGGGCATGCTCTCAAATAAGCTCAATCTTCAGAGAGTAACCGCACCTCTTTTTGTAACACCCGAATCAGGACTTAATGATAACCTCAATGGTGTTGAACGTCCCGTTTCTTTTGATATTCTCAATGAAAATGAGCGTCCTGCAGAGATTGTACACTCTCTTGCAAAATGGAAGAGATATGCGCTCAAGAAGTACGGCTTCAATGTCGGTGAAGGTCTTTATACCGATATGAACGCTGTCCGCCGCGACGAAGTTCCGGATAATATCCATTCTATCTTCGTTGACCAGTGGGACTGGGAAAAGGTTATAAATAAAGAAGACCGCAATATCGATTTTCTTAAAGAAACAGTAAAAAATGTATACAAGGTCCTCAGAAAGACTGAGAAATTCATGTCTATTCAGTATGACTATATCGAAGAGATCCTTCCTGAAGATATTTTCTTTATCACAACTCAGGAGCTTGAAGATATGTTCCCCGAGTATTCTCCCAAGGAGCGTGAATACTACATTGCCAAGGCTAAGGGCGCTGTATGTATCATGCAGATCGGTGATGTCCTTGCATCAGGTGATAAGCACGACGGCAGAGCTCCGGACTATGATGACTGGGCACTTAATGCCGATATCATCGTATATTTCCCTGTTCTTGACATCGCACTCGAATTATCAAGTATGGGAATCCGTGTAGATGAGAACTCGCTCAAGACTCAGCTTGAAAAAGCAGGATGTCCCGAAAGAGCCGAGCTTCCTTTCCAGAAGGCAATCCTTAACAAGGAGCTTCCTTACACCATCGGTGGCGGAATCGGTCAGTCAAGAATTTGCATGTTCTTCTTAAGAAAAGCTCATATCGGTGAAGTACAGTGTTCCATCTGGCCGGATGAAATGGCTGAAGAAGCCAAGAAGAACGGAATACAGCTTCTGTAACACCAAGAGACAGACCGGCAGTATTTACTTCAAAAGAACAAATAAGGTTGCGGATTTTTCGCAACCTTTTTCATTGAATAGGAAATTTCTCTGAAATTCCCTATTTGACACGAGGTATTATGAAACCTTTCTCAATATTAAAAAACAAAATAATGAAGCAAAAAAAATTATCTCCGGCGCATACTATCCCGATAAGTTTTCTAATAACAATTCTGATCGGAGCACTGCTACTTATGCTCCCCTTTTCGTCAGCAAGCGGAAAAGCAACGGATTTTCTGACCGCACTTTTTACAGCAACAACTTCCGTCTGTGTTACCGGCCTTGTTGTGGTTGATACTTACGCGCACTGGAGCTTTTTTGGCCAACTTATAATTATGATACTCGTACAGATGGGCGGACTTGGAATGATCGCTATCGCTGCAACGCTGATGCTTCTTACGCACAAGAAGTTTTCACTCGGCGACAGAATGTTACTTCAGGACTCTTTTAACCTAAGTTCAGGAACAAAACTTCTGACTTTCCTTGTACGTGTGCTTAAGGGAACGCTCCTCACAGAAGGAGCCGGTGCCATCCTCTACTCGCTTGTTTTCATTCCGAAGTTTGGCTTTATTAAAGGTCTGTGGATCTCGATCTTTAATTCCGTATCGGCATTTTGCAATGCGGGAATGGATGTTATCGGTCAGGGAAGCCTTGCAAATTACAGAAACGATCCCATCGTTATGACAACCACGATGATGCTCATTATAATGGGTGGTCTTGGCTTTGTCGTATGGTTCGATGTTCTTCATGCGGCAAAAGAGGGCGTAAAAAAGAAGTTCTCTCCCATCACCGTTATAAAAAGATTTTCCGAGCACAGTAAGCTTGTTCTGAGTTTTACGCTTATACTGATAACGAGCGGCACGCTTATTTTTCTTTTGACCGAATATAACAATCCGGGAACCATCGGGAATATGGGATTTGGGCAAAAACTCGTAAACAGCCTGTTTCAGTCGATAACTCTTCGAACTGCAGGATTTACGACCATACCGCAGGAAAATCTCACGGTTGCATCCTGCCTCGTCTCATATCTGTTCATGTTTATAGGCGGATCGCCTGTAGGAACCGCAGGCGGCGTCAAAACGGTAACGATATTCCTGCTGTTCATGAACGTGCGCTCTTATGTAAAGAATGAAAATCAGAATGTCATCTTTAACAGGCGCGTTTCTGTGGATTCAATGCGAAAAGCAGCCGCAGTCGTGTATGTGAGCGTATTTGCAACCCTGTTACTGGCTGTACTCTTGTCAGTATTTAATCCCGTTCCTATGGAAGATGCTTTGTTCGAAGTCGTAAGCGCCTGCGGAACCGTCGGCTTATCAAGAAATCTGACGGCTGCGCTCAATCCAATCGGACGGATCATAATAATAATCGCAATGTTCCTTGGAAGAACGGGTCCGATATCGATGGTTGCTTTCTTCTCGGGAAATGAATCAAACAAAAACAACATCAACTACTCCGAAGGAGTATTCTACGTCGGATAAACGGAGGTATTTAAGTGAAAAAATCAGTAGCAGTTTTGGGGCTTGGAAAATATGGTCGAAGCGTGGCAAAAAGCCTTTATGCCATCGGTGAAGATGTCCTTGTTGCAGACAAAGACGAAAGACGCATTAGAGATATTTCATCAAAGGTAACTTCCGCAGTTTGCGCGGATCTTGAAAATGAAGACGAAGTCATGGCTCTGGGACTCCAGAACATGGATATAGTCATAACCGCAATGGGCGGAAATATCGCAGCAAGCATAATGGCGGTATCTATCGCAAAAGAAAAGGGCGTTCCGCTCGTAATCGCCAAATCCTCTTCTTCCCGTATGGCTACGATTCTTCAAAGAGTCGGTGCAGACAAGATAGTCGATCCCGAGAAGGAAGGCGGTGTGCGCTCGGCAAGAATCCTTGCTTCACAGTCAATTCACGATTACATTGAGCTTGACGACAACCTGTGCCTGGTTGAGCTTCAGCCTAGAAATTCATGGCTCGGAAAGAGTCTTATTGAGCTCGACCTTCGTAAAAAACACAACATGAACGTCGCAGCAATCAAGGAAAAAGGCGGCAACTGGAGATATATCAACCCTTCCCACAAACTCACCGAGAACAACCTTCTTATGGTCATTCTTGAGAAAAAAGATATCGAAAAATGGAAATAAAAAGGAAAGTCCACACCCCGAGAGCGTGCAAACGCAGGGGTGTGGGCTTTTTAATTTTCGACTTATTGCACCTATATCATCGTATATATTTAAATACCCTCATCGATTCCAACGGATGCCCGTCAAAATCAAAGAATGCCTGATTATCCCATGAGCTTCCGCCGTAATATTTTGCGGCATCTGCATCGTAGTCCGAGGCGAAACTGCTTGCCCAGCCACTTCCGTACTTTTCCCAGATTGGCATATTATCTGAACTTGCGGAACCGACAGGAATCCATGCGCCTTCCCAATAGAATACGCCTATTCCTCCGGCGCTGTTTACGTCCCGATAAAGGTCATGCATAAAAGATGCCTGTCCGTCAATAGTTGCGGGATAACCTTCCACCAGATCACTCTTTGAAACTCTGTTTGCAAAACCGTCTCCGTCTTCCATGCTATAGCAATAGGATGTTTCCGCGATAAATACTTTCTTGCTGAAATGCTCGCCGATATATCCGATAACATTTTTCATATTATCCAAGTCGCCATGCCAGAAAGGATAATAGCTAAGCCCCATCATATCAAAATCAAGACCGCCGTTTACAAGTTTCTCTATAAGTGAAAAGACGGCTTCTTTCTTGTTTATATCCGTGTAATGAACCACGATGCCGATATCCTTGCCGCGCTGTCCCGCCACCTCACGAACAGCCCTGCTTCCTGCCTTCAGCAGTTCGATCACGTTATTGATATCGCTTTCGCCTGACATTCCGTTATTGATCTCATTTCCGATCTGTACCATTCCCACATCAACGCCGGAATCAAAGAGCTCTGCCAGACTGTTTTTTGTATAATCGTAAAGAGCTTCGGACTTCTCACTGAGGCTCATACCTTTCCATGCTTTTGGAGCATACTGCTTCTGAGGATCCGCCCAGAAATCGGAGTAGTGAAAATCGATCAAAACCTTCATTCCGTAATCTGTAGCTCTTTTGCCCAGTTCTATTGCGGTTGGAAGATCGTTGTTACCACCGCCATAGCCGTTTCCGTTCTCATCATAGGGATCGTTCCAAACGCGAATACGGATGTAATTTATACCTGAATCGGCAAAGGTTTTAAGCGCATCCTGCTCATTGCCGTCAAAGTCATAGAATTTTACTCCGCTTTTCTCCTCTGCAAGCAGTGAAGATACATCCATTCCAAAGATAAAATCATCTGAAAGACCATCAATTGCAGTTTTCCATGTCTCCATATCGGCCTCCTCACCTTCCGGCTCCACCATATCCTCAGTTGCAGCCACAGTTGCACTCATAGCACCACTAGGTGCATCACTCGTCACACCACCGGACACATCCGCATCTATGGCCGTTTCTGCGTCTGCACCCACTGTGGAACTATCGGCACCGGCACATCCACTCACGGCACAGATTGTCAAAAAAGCTGTTGTAACAAAAGTTTGCATGCTCCTTAGCTTCATCTTTCGGCGTCCCTCCTACTTATCAAAATCAGTATTTCCCCAGATTCACCTCTTTTGCCAATGCGAAGGAATAAATATATGTGTCTTTAACTTTCTTTCCCGTCGATGCTTCCAGCGCTCTTTTATAAAGTTCAAGCTGAATCTTGTATCGCTTTACAAGCTCCTCTTCATCCTTTGTGCGGTCTGTCTTGTAATCGACAAGCACGATCTCATCATCCTCTATGAACCACGCGTCGATGATACCCTGAATAAGAACAAGCTCATCTGAAGGGAATTTCTTATCAAGTTCGCTCGCGGAAACTCCCATCATAAACGGTTTCTCTCGCATAAGAAGCCCTGCGTTAAAAGCTGCTCCCATTCGCTTTCCGAGATCAGTCCCCAGGAATTTTCCGATATCCTCCGTCTTGATACAATCAGCAGAAGCCCTAGTTATCCTGTCTTTCTGAACAAGCTCGTCAAGGAACATTCCAAGCTCGGCAGCACCGCTTCCCACGCTGTAATCAAGAAGCTCCATGATCCTGTGGTACGCCGTTCCTCTCTCAGCTCCCGTAAGCCCGGACGCCTCAGATACTTTTCTTTCCGGCTCCAAAAAAGACTCACCATTTTCCAGCGCATAATTGCTACTTTCCGCGGCTTCATCATACTCCGCTCCGTACTCTTCCTCTTTGGTAAAATGCTCGCCGTTCTCTTCAAGAATATGCTTTTTAAGCTCTGTAACCGTAGTCTTGGTATAAAGCCCCTTAAGATGCTCAAATCCATATTTGGAATCAAGCTTTTTTTCCAGCTTCTCGGCAAGCTCTTTGTCATAATAAGCCTCGATATTATCAAGCCTTATAAGACCTTTCACACTTTCCTTCTCACCAAATGCATTTATATCATCCGCACTCACAGACTTAACGGCAAATTTAGGCACATTTTCCGCGCTGTCCATAAACTTATCCGTTATAAGCTCCGACAATCCGTACTTTTCGGCAATATCATATATTGCAGGATGCCTTACAAGCGAAGGAAGCACAAGATCAAGATAACTTGACGCTGCAAGCCTTACAGAAAAAGGCATAAGCTCTTTTCCCTGCGATACTCCGTGCGCAAGCTCGGGAATAAGCTTAAGCTCCTTTGCAATAAGCTCCGGAAGTTTTTTGACCGAAGCAGTCATTATAAGTTTTTCTTTTGCCCTGGTAAGTGCAACGTAGAGCACGCGCAGTTCTTCACCGAGGCTGTCTGTGTTCATCTTATCTGCGATTATCACGCGCTTTAAGGTTTCGGACCTAAGTCGCAGCTTGGAATCAACACACTTAACTCCGATCCCGAGATCCATATCCGCGATAAGATTGCCCTTGGTATCGGTCTTATTGAACTGCTTGGACATTCCCGCGATGAATACAACCGGAAACTCAAGTCCCTTACTCTTATGGATACTCATGATACGCACAACATCGGCGTTTTCATCGATGATACCCGCTTCGCCGTAGTCAACCTGCACGACCTTGATGTGCTCAATGTATCTTACAAAATGGAACAATCCCTTAAAGCTCGTCTTTTCAAAGCTTTCAGCCTTAGATAAAAGAAGTTCTATATTCGCTCTTCTCTGGTTTCCCGCAGGCATGGCGCTTACAATCAGCTCAAATCCCGTGACATCGATGATATACTGAAGCAGCTCATGTACGGGGGTATATGCGGACATATCTCTGAGTTCTTCTATAAGTGAGACAAAATCAGAGAGTTTATTGAGTAACGACTGATTTTGAATACTTCCCGTATCTTCGCCTTTTCTGCGCACAAGTTTCAATATTTCTTCATACAAAGAAGATGCTGCATCGTCCTCTTTGTTTTTATTAATTGTAATTTTAATAAGTGCAAGCTCCTCGTCTGTAAAGCCTCCTATAGGAGAATGCATTACGGCAACAAGTGGTATGTCAACGGTAGGATTGTCTATTACCGACAAAATATTCAGCATGACAGACACTTCCCACGCGTCAAAATATCCGCTCTTTGACTCTATGTATGAAGGAATCCCCTGCTCTTCGAGTGCTTTTTTGAACACATCATCCCAGCCCGAATTCGTCCTAAGCAAAATTACAATATCTTTAAACTTTAGCTCCGGATCCTCCCGCATAAGCTCAAGAATCCTGTTTCCTATCACATGAGCCTCATTTTCTCTTTCACCCTCGGGATCGTCTATGAGAATAAGCTCGGGAGTCATGTCAAAAGAAGGATCGTCAAACCCTGCACCCGTAACAAGCTCAGCGTCCTTGTCATACTCAACACTTCCGAGGTCCTTACCCATTATCTTTCTGAATATATAATTGGTTCCTTCAAGAACCTCCGCTCTGCTTCGGAAATTCCTGTGAAGATCTATTCTCCTGTCGCTCGCAGATTCATCCTTACTGTATGTTGCAAGCTTTTTCATGAAAATCTCGGGACGCGCAAGCCTGAATTTGTAAATACTCTGCTTAACGTCACCGACCATGAATCTCTCGGAAGATCCCGCTTTTATTCCTGATATCGCCTGCAAAATAAGCTCCTGCACAGCGTTACTGTCCTGATACTCGTCAATTAAGACTTCTTTAAAAAATTCCCTGTATTCAAGCGCAACCTGCGTAGGCGCTCCCTTCTCATAATCAATAAGAATATTAAGCGCAAGATGCTCCATATCGGAAAAGTCGATCAGACGCTCTTCTCTTTTTCTTTCATCAAAAAGCTGTATATAGCGAAGCGTAAGTCTGCAAAGCTCTTTCACCGCCCTGTCGCAAAGTTTCATCTGCTCTGCAACCATATCGGAAGTCAGAACGAGATAATTCTCCGTCACCTTCTTTAAATCCTTCTTTACACTGTCCCTCAGCTCTTTTGCGCGTTCTTTCTTATCGGGCGATACGCTGTCGTCCTTCTTCGAAGGCAATCTGTCAAAAGAAATCCCTCTGACCGCGTCATACAGCTCATCATACGAATCGCAAACAGCGACACGTTCCATCATCTCCGCTTCTTTTTCCAAAAGCTCTCCGTACATGTATGGTCCGTCGGGCAAAAGAGTCAGCTCATGGGCGGTACTTAATTTGTCCTTTGCTTCCAAGAGAATACGCTTTACGGATGTGACACATTCTTTTACCCATTCAAGTTCATCAAAATTCTTGTCTGAAATATCATAGTCAAGCGCTCTTTCTTTGATATAAACTTCCGGCCACGGCATGCTCATGGAAAAACGATAAAGCCTCTCAATATATTCTTCAACAACCTTATCGCTGCTTCCGGTGCCAAAATATTCCATGCAATATATGAAATCTTCATTACTGCCTTCTTTTGCCTTTACATATTCTTCCTCAAGCATATTCTTCATTACATCTTCCTGAAGAAGTTTGAGCTCGCCTTCATCTCCGACATTGTATGAAGGATCCAGTCCAACGAAATTAAAGTTATTTTTAATAATGTACTGACAAAAAGAATCTATCGTGGTTATCTGTGCATTATGAATAAGCGTCTCCTGCTTCTGCAGATGTGTATTCTGAGGGTCCTCCAGAAGTTTGTTCTGGATGGCAAGAGTAATCTTTTCCTTCATCTGCGAAGCTGCCGCTTTGGTAAAAGTCACGACCAAAAGGTGGTCGATATCAACACCTTCATTTATCATCTGTATAATGCGCTCGACAAGAACAGCGGTCTTTCCCGAACCCGCTGCCGCCGAAACAAGCACATTACATTTTCTGGCGTTTATTACCGCCTTCTGTTCATCAGTAAACTCAACTTTCATTCTTTATAAGCTCCATTGCCTCTTTATCACTAAGTTCAAGTTTTCTCTTTGAATATCCGGGAATCTTGTTGTCAAATCCGCATATTCCCTTGTACTCACAGTATTTGCAGGATTCTCTTGAATCCATCTCATAGGGATTGACCTTTATATCTCCGTTTAAGATGGACTTTCCAAACTCTCGTATCTTCTTATCCACATATTTGGAAATAGCGAGATAATCCTCGTTTGAAACGGCGCTTGAAGCCGCCGTAAGTTCTCCGCTCTTATTAAATCCGATTGGTATGACATCCGATGTACCGCTAATGCTGTCATCAAGCATGTTTATGATATCTCTGTTTCCGTTGACCAATCCGGTCGTTCTGAGTGCCTTTATTATCTCCTTATTGATAACATCAGGTTGTAAATCTCCCGAGCCGTTTACCATCGGATCATCCACATGATAATAAAGAACCGCGGCAGGCACCGCTTCTTTTCCGTCATAAATCTTTTTACTTGCGGCAACCGCAACATTCATATACATGACAAGCTGAAGCTGAAGGCCGTAATAGAGTGAAGCCAGACTTATCTTTTTTCCGCCCGATTTAAAATCAATTACCTTCACATAAACATGATCCGAATCTTGGCACAGATCGACACGGTCAATTCTTCCGTGCAATTTCATGCTCTCAACTATTCTGTGTTTCTCATCTTCAGAAAGAGTTATATCTATCTCATCAATCTTGCCGGCTTCCCTAAAATCCATCTCGACATAGGAAGGCTCGAAACTCCCTTTGGATATCTGGTATTTGAGCGTATCGACCGTTCTTATAAGTATCCTTTTTATACGCTCTACCATGAATTCATTACGTGCGTTACTTAAAAGGATTGTCTCTCCGTACGCATCGACGCACTCTGTTAAAGCTCGATTTAACATCTCGTCGGATTCCTCTTTGGATAAGTCTTTCCACGATATGTGCCTGTTTATTATCTCAGCGGTATATTTTTCAAGAACTTCATGAAAGACATTTCCAAGATCAGACGAAGCAAAATCATATTCTTTTCTCTCGGAAAGCCCGATACCGTATCTCAAAAAGTGCGCATAGCAACATGAAGCAAACTTCTCAAGCCTGCTCACGCTGTTCTCAAGATTTGCCCCGTATAATGCAAGCGCAATGCTCTTTGCAAGAGGCTTGTCTTCATAGTGCTTAAATGCAGCCTCTGTCAGCTTATCCAAAAGAGTCTTCTCTTCGCACTTTCTTTTGATGATCTCATAGATTGTCGAAAATTCAGTCTTTTCCTTATCACTCAGTATTCCGAGCGAGTATTCCCTCATCATATCCGCAAGATTGTCCATGCTGTCATTGACACATGAAACCTGCTCTTCAAAAGGTGCATCCTCAGGCCTTTCAACTTCTATTCCGTCAAACAGCGCTTCTATCTTTGATATCAGATACGCGGGGCGAACGCTCTTTCCGTCGGTTCCAAGTTCCGAATACGACAAAATAAGCCTGTCCGTCGGCTTTGTGAGGTTCATATACAGATAGAGCCTTTGAATATACATCTGCTGCCTCGGTGTCGGTGCAAGCTCAACTCCCGTATCGAGTTCAAGAAGGAACTGTCTGTCCATATCGGATAAAATTCCGCCGCCACCTGTATTTGCCGGAATAAGTCCGTCGTTTACTCCCATGAAAAACAGTGCCCTGATCTCGCGGAGCCTCGTTCTCTCGATGTCTCCTACAATAACCCTGTCTACATCCTGAGGTATTGTTCCAACTTCGATATCGCCGAATCCGACCTGCAAGATATCCTTATATTCTTTGAGTTCAAGCCTGTCATCGCCGATAAGCGCGGCGATCTGCTTAAGAATATCCTCAACTTTACGATATACCTGGTCGTACTCTTTTGCTTTTTCTCTATCTCCGAGCTTTTCAAACTTCTCTTTGTATTGCTCAAGTTTCTTACTGCAATCATTGCCCTCTATCATCTTTAAAAGAGCTTCCGTAATTTCTGCGGCAGTACCCTGTTTTGCTTCAAAGAGTGGCTTTAGCTCAGAGCTTATGCGCGCCCTCATGCCGTCAAGCTTATTTATAAGTTCAAGCTCCGAAGTATCGTCTTCTCCGCCGTTTTTCTTTCTCTTAAACTTCGTCGGCATCCTGCGCATAAAGCGGTCTTCCCACTGCTTTCTTCCCTTTATGCCAAGCGCTCTTACATAGTTTTCAAGAATATCGGTATCCTCTTTGGAAAAATCTGTCATTCCGCTTCTCATATAGTGGAATACATCTTCATATCTGTATCCCGAAATAACTATATTTATCGCACTTGTAATATATTCAATAAAAGGATTCAGCAAAAGTCCCGTATTCTGATCGATATATACGGGAATGTCAAATTTTCTCGCAGCTCTTTTCACAAGATTTCCGTATGAAGTGAGTCCTCCGCACACAACCGCGATATCTCTGTATGCGTAGCCCTCATCCCTGACAAGAGAGCGGATCTTTATCATGGTTCTTCGAACTTCTTCTTCGGTTGTCTGAGTCTCAAATATCCGTATAGAATCCTGGTTCCCGGTATATTTGCAAGAATTATATCTGAAAAGATTCTGCTCAAGAAAAGCAAGCGGCGGATTGTCCTTAAGCCTCACAACTTTCTCATCTTTGATAAAGATATCTCCGCCCGTTTCTTTCCTACTCATCTCATCGTTTCTGATATTTCGCCACGCCTCAAAATCAAGTCCGCTCTGCGCGATAGCACCCGTCTCTTTGCACAGCTCATATTCTATCTTTTCAAGATCGTAAACCGTCTTCTTCGTGAGCATAAACAGTTCCTGTTCTTCAAAAGAGCCTGAATACGGGTTTTCTTTCGGGCCTATCGTAAGGGATACGCACACTTCTTTGGACACTCGAAGAAGCTCTTTTATAACCCTGTACTGAATGGGCGTAAATCCAGTAAATCCGTCAAATACAATAACGCAGTCTTTCAAAAGAGATGACTGCGGAACGGCCTTACATAAAATATCAAGCGTTTCTTCTGTGGTTATGAATTTTCCTCGAATGTAGGAAAGAAATTCGCTGTATAGAAGTCTCAGATCTTTTATCTTGGAATTGAGTGCGGCCTTTGAGGAACACTTTTTTTCAATGATCCCAAGTGACTCATCATCTATTCCATACTGCATAAACTCTGAGATTGTGGACTTTACTTCATCGATATATCCGGGTTTATGCATATTTGCGCCGATCACGGGGAGTCTGTCACCGAGAATATCCGCTACTCGCCTTAATACAAGGCTTTTTCCCACATCATCAAGCACAGAAAAAGAGCTTCTGGACGTTTCCTCCAACACTCTGTGAGAAAGACGTCCAAAGCTCAATACGTCAATATTCATTATTGCGTGCGAAGGGTGCATCCTTACTACATCCTTCTGCGTCTGCATTGTAAACTGATCCGGAACGATAAGTAAAAAATCATCACCGGTGTTATTAAAACTTCTTTTAATTAGTTCTTCTATCAGTCCCGTGCTCTTCCCCGCACCGGACGCCCCGAAACAAAACCTAAGCATTTACGATATGTCACCTCTATTTGTCCATCTGTTCCAAAACATCTGCGAGAGTATCAAGTTGATCAATATACCTGCATCCCGCAATAAATTTCCACTTACCATTATAGTAAAAAGGCAGAATGATGTACATTAGGATTCTGTCCTCCTCTCCGGGAAGCGCAGACTTATAATAATCAGTAAGATAATGCCTGCCGGTATTGTCAATCCGCTCGTGGACAGTGTTTATATCAAAGAACTTTCTAAAGCGTTCCCTGTCCTCCTCTCTTATGTGCATATTTGAATAAAGCTGCACAGCCGTGGTGGACCTTCGTTCAACATCAGAAAGCATCTTCTGATTACCGCTGATAAAGATGTTTTCTACAGTGCCCTCTTCTTCAAATATATCTATTCTGTTGTAAAGATTCATAAGATGCATGACAACAGCGCTGTAATCATCTGCCGTATGCGCAGTCTTTTCCGCCGTGATATTTTTTGAAACCAGCGCAAATGCAGCCTTATCGCCATGTCTTGAAAGAAATCTGACCTTAGTATTTACCACATTGCCGTTGGCGACAAGATCCGCTTCACTCCTATGATTGTAGGAAGTCTCAGCCAGTTTGAGGATATTGGCAAGACCTCTGCTGTTGTCCATTTCCTTTGACACACTAAGCTTATTTGCCTGTTCAAGGTCTTCCGCACCGATATTTTTCATAAATTCGATGTAGGCCTCATTGGCATATATGAAAGTCACTTTATCATCGCACAGCTCAGCTATTGCGATCGGAAGTTTTATCATTATCTCCATCGTCTTGGTGCGAAGCGGCGTGCTGTTTAAGAAATTCACGGTTCCGATATCATCGTAATATGAACTGAAATCAAATTCCTCACAATTTTCGGAGCTACAATCAGCGCTCCTTACAAATTCAGAAACAGGCTTGGGCTTTCCAAAGAGATACCCCTGCATCTTTTCACATCCTATTTTCAAAAGAAATTCATACTGTTCTTCCGTCTCCACACCCTCTGCAAGTGTGTGTATTCCGAGCTCTTTTGCCATATTGACGATGGATGCAAGAATTATCCTTGATTTCTGATTCGTCTCAAATTCACGCAGGAATCCCATATCTATCTTTACAACATCAAAATCATAGTCTTTCAGGTTGTTAAAAGAGCTGTATCCCGCGCCAAAATCATCCATCCAGACTTCATATCCGGCATCCCTGAACTTCTTTATGTGCTTGCCGAGAAAATCTGCCCCCGCAGCTATCGCACTCTCCGTGACCTCGATATGAAGGAGTTCCTTTGGTATATCATACTTTGCTCTGCACTTATCAATCTCGCTCATGATGTCGCAAAGCTCAAAATCAAGCCTCGAAAGATTGACCGATATCGGCTCAACTTCATATCCCGAATCGATATCATCCCTCAGATCCGAGCATACCTGATCTATCATATATATATCCAGCCGGTGTATCAGGTGAACGCTCTCAAGCACTTCAATAAAAACAGCGGGAGAAATGATTCCATACTGTGGATCGAGCCATCTTGCAAGTGCCTCGTATCCGCAGACTTTTCTTGTTACAGCTCTTATCTCTTTCTGGTAATAAACCTGAAAATATCTCTGTTTAAAAGCGTTTTCAAAATTATCTATAACATACTGACGAAGCTCATTTCTTTTGTCCAGTTCTTCCGTGTACAGGTTGTTGTCTCTGTCATAAACTCTTATGATGTCATCGCACGCCATTTTAGCCCTGTCAACCATGATAACAGGGTCTTCTTCGTCACCTTTGGCGCAGTAGATGCCGGCCTTTATCTTCATCTTAAGGCCCTTTTCATAATTATGCACAGCCTCTCTGAATTCTTCCAGTTTTTCGAGAAGCTCTTCTTTTACAATGGATTTTCCAAGGACAATAAACTGGTCGCCGCTTGTTCTCGCAACCAATTCATCAGGGAAAAGATTTTTAAGTTCATGTGCCATTCCTCTCAGAAAGTCGTTACCTCCGGCGAAGCCGTACTTCTGATTGAACACCTTAAAATTCATGACATTTATATAGATGATAACGGTGCTGTCGGATGCGGAATATTGATCATGTCCCTGCAGATGTTCCAGGATTCCCGTAAGATTATGCAATCCCGTGAGTTCATCTATATGATTTTTTTCTTCGATAGTTATAACATCTTCAATTTGCTTCATAATGTTTCTATAGCCTCCAAAAAAGTAAGCCGACACTTATTAACGCAAATAAAAATATCAATTATCGTATAATTATAAATATTATAACATAAGATTTACACAATAATTGATATTTACAGTAATTTAAGATGTTTGCTATGTTTCGTTTACCAGATATGAAATATTATACAAACACTTCAGGGACGCTTTCGCTCCACCTCGCTCATCCCCTCCTTACATGAGGTTTTCATCGTAGATGGCTCTCTGGCCGCCGACGTACTTCGGACGGTGACGAGCACAAATAATCGGAGCGGCTCCGATTTTTCTGAGTGAGATTCTCATTGGAACAACAACCGAATGCAAGTGCATACCGATCATGGTTCCGCCGATATCTATTCCTGCGTCTGCCTTTCCGTTGATCGATTCTACGAGAACAGGATTTTTGAATCTCTGATAACAAACGGTTGCAAAAGCTCCGCCGGCGTGATTTGGCTGAGGAATTGCATTAACCTGTTCAAAGCCGTATTTCTCCATGGTCTCTCTTTCAACCACAAGTGCTCTGTTGAGGTGCTCGCAGCACTGCGCTGCCATAAAAATACCTTTTTCCTCAAGCACGGGAACAATCCCATCGAATACCGCATTCGCAGAATCCAGATTTGTAGCGGTTCCTATCTGGTCTCCCAGTATCTCACTTGATGAACATCCAACCACAAAAATTGATCCCGGCGCAAGATTCGCCTTCTCAAGTATCTCTGTTACCGCCTGTTTGCTCTGCTCTGTTATCTCTTTAAAATCCATAATTTCATCCTCTTTATTCAAATTCCATTCGCCTGAATATCTTCATAAGTCCAAGCTTATAGCACAAAAACAGCGAGCCCACAACTCCGAGTAAAGCCTGCGCTATCTCGTAAGGAAGCTTGATCATGGCATATTCAAACGTACTGTACACATATATCTTTCCAAGTGTATATCCAACAACCATTATAACAGCGCCTATCAGTGTTGCAACAACCGATGTGATAAAATGTGTCTTCTTTATCCTTCCAAACTTTGAACTTACTATAATCGAGATGACCGCAGCCTGAAGCCCGTGTGTCACAAGCGATACAAACATCGGTGCCGGGTAAAAGAGAACATCTCCCAAAAAAGATCCGATTCCTCCAACCACGAAAGCCGCAAGCGGGTCAAGCAAAAGCGCCGCGGTGCATATAATAAGATCGCATAAATACAGATGCCCTCCGGGAACCGGGATTCCGAAACTCGACATAATAATGTTAAGTCCCATAAACAGTCCCGTCAGCGCTATCCATCTTACATAATTTTTGTTTTTAAGATTGTTTGTCTGTGTCTGAGTCATATTTTTTCCGCCTTTAGTCCTTTTATTTTAAGCACCTGCACATGTTTTCACGAAAAAACTCTGCGCGGCTTTTAAAATATAACACCGTCATGGTATTTATATAATACATAATTTTATATTATTTTTTAATACCACTTTTTTTCACAGGCAGGACCTTAACGTTTGCAACGCTTTGGGCAAAAGACCTGTATCAAGATTGGAATAGTCTATTATAAATCGCCCCTGCAGCCGCTTATCGGGAGTTTCCATGCAGTAATCCGAAACCGCAGAGATTTTTATCCTGCTTTTTTTCAGCATATCTTCAATCTCTTTGTCCGTATGCTTTGTAAAAAGCTGCAAGATAAAATGCAGACCGGAATCATTCTCGATAAGTCTGTAATCTACGCCGTCAAGCTCTCTTTTTATTATCTCAAGGACGCTCTCACGCTTTCTTGTATACTGATGCCTCATCCTGTTTATATGCTTCTCGAAATATCCTTTTTTGATAAAATCCGATAAGTTGTACTGATCGAACGTAGGGACCGTGCAGGAATAAAAGGACAGCTTCTCGTAAAAGCGCTCCGCAAGATGCGCGGGAAGCACCATGTATCCTATTCGTATCGTGGAAGTAAGCGACTTGGAAAAAGTATTGATATATATAACTTTCTCTGACGTATCCATGCTCTGCAGCGGCGGAATGGGGTTGCCCCTCAGCCTGAACTCACTGTCATAGTCATCTTCGACAATGTATCTTCCTTCCTCTTCCATTGCCCATGCCATTATCTCGCCGCGCCTTCCTATGGGCATTGTTATCCCCGTCGGAAAGTGGTGTGTCGGGCTTATATGCGCAATATCAGCTTTTGTCCTCACAAGTTCCGAGACAAGAAGCCCTGAACTATCCATCTTGCCAAAAGCATGTTTTACTCCTTCAGCTTCGTAGATCTGGCTTATCTTTCGGTAGCCGGGATCTTCAACGCAGTATTTCTTGTCTTTTCCAAGAAGCTTTATTATAAGTCCGTAAAGATACTCGGTTCCCGCTCCCACGACAATCTGATCGGGTGATGCATGGAGTCCCCGAAATGACGCAAGATGCCCCGCTATAGCCTCTCTAAGCTCATAAATACCGCTACTTTCCGAAACTTCAAGAAGTTTGTCGCTCCTTCCCGCAACATTCTCTCTTGTCAGCTTCGCCCACACCGAAAAAGGAAATGTCTCCGCCGCCGGACGGCTCAAAGAAAAATCAAAGTCATACTCGTCCTTCGTTTTCTTTGCCTTCGCTTTATAATCACTTTTTTTCTCCTCGGGAAAAGAAATCTTCAAAGTCTCGGCAACGAAATATCCCCTCTTTGGCACAGCCTCTATATATCCCTCTTCCACAAGCTGATCGTAGGCATTGTCCACCGTTACCGTGCTTATCCCAAGATTTCCCGACAGACTCCGCCTCGACGGAAGCTTTTCCCCGGGCAAAAGAACTCCTTTGGTGATGTCAGCTTTTATAAAATTGTACAGTTTCTGATAAAGGGGGCCTTCCCCTTTCGAAAAATCGTATGTAAGCATAGTTATAATATAATATGAATAATTTTTATTTGGCAAAATATATTACAGTTCTTCTATTATAAACGGAAGCATGTAGATCGGCTTTAAGTGTAAGTTATTATCCTTTCCAACATCCTTTTGCGACAGAAGCACTGCCTGCGAAACATATTTTGAATACTTCTTGCAAAATGAATCTATGGACTCATGCCTTTTGGTAACTGAAGACTTTACTTCCAAAGGGAGCAGTTTTGTCTTATCCTGAATCAAGAAATCAACTTCATAATAATGTGTGCTGTTTTCTTTTTTCCATGTATGGTAATATGCTGCTCTGTTTGTTGCGGTTATCATCTGTGCAACTGCATTTTCATAAAGATATCCAAGGTCTGCCGGCAACTTATCTCCAAGAAGCTTGCTATATATACTTTCATCTGTCTTAGGTGAAGCATTAAAGATCATTGTTGTAAACAGACCAATATCAGACAGATATAGCTTAAACGTATCTTCATCTTTAGACTGTGCCAATGCTATGCTGGGATTATACGTGTTATAACATGCAATTACTGTCTTTGAATCCAAAAGATCGGACATTCTTTCCACATCTTTATTTGTCTTCCGCTTTCCTGTCGCCTTTGCAATAACATATTTCTTCTTGTTTGTAGCCAACTGGCTGGGTATAGACTCATACATCTTGCCAATAATCCCCGAGCTGTCTATTTTTTTGAAATCATCAATGTAAAGTTCAATTATGTCACGTTTTACTCTGTCAATTTCAGAAAAGTTTTTTCCACTTACATAGGCTTCTACAGACTGAGGCATCCCGCCCACAGCCATATATATTCTAAAATCCCTCATTAGTTTTCTGTTTGTCCCATTTCCCACTTCCGTCCCCATCTTATATAGGTCACGGAGTAATGGATATGTGTCATTTCCTATTGCCCACATGAACTCTTCATAATCCATCGGATACACAGGAATCTTATGCTCCTCTGAAGGTATAACGATGTCTTTAACATTTTTCTTTATACTGATAAGTGACCCTGTTTCTATATAGTCGTATGTGCCATCAGCAACCAGATATTTTATTGCCTGACGTACCAGTGGTTGACGCTGAATTTCATCAAAAATTATTACCGATTCCCTTCGATATAGCGTAACGTTTGTCACAGCCTGTAATCGCAAAAAGAACATCTTATGATTGGCTATATCCGTGAATACGTCCAGAAGTTCCTGCGTAATGTTAGCAAAGTCAATCTTTATGTATGATCTGTAGTTTGCCTTTGCAAATTCTTCCGCTATGGTAGATTTTCCCACTCGCCGTGCACCCTCAAGCAAAGCTGCGTATTTTGGTGCATAGTTGTTTTTCCAATCCGTAAGTTCTTCAAATACTTTTCTTCTAAACATTTATTGACCTCTTTGTTAACGATACAGGGTTTATTACATTTTATCAACATAATTTTATTATAAAAATGTCGTTTCTTCAATATTTTTATTGTCAGAAAATGTCATTTCTTCACTTTTTCTTTTTTCAAAAAATGTCATTTCTTCACTTTTTTATTTTGCAAAAAATGTCATTTCTTCACTATTTTTATTTACAAACTGCGCCAATACAAGATAAAGCCGATAAACTGCCTGTTTCGTCAGGTCAGCCTACCGGCTTTATATCTGTCGGAAATCTTCGACATGCTGTCATATAAGATATCCGTATGATTCATGTACTGATCAAGTTTTTATCTGTGCGCATCAATGATGGAAAAGTCTGAGTCCTGTAAATGCCATTACCATATCGTGGCTGTTTGCTGCCTCGATAACGTTGTCATCACGAACAGATCCGCCGGGCTGTGCAACATACTTAACACCGCTCTTGAATGCTCGCTCGATGTTATCTCCGAAGGGGAAGAAAGCATCTGAGCCAAGTGCTACGTCTGTGTTCTTGTCAAGCCAAGCTCTCTTTTCAGCCTCTGTGAATACTTCGGGCTTCTCTTTAAAGATGTTCTGCCACTTGCCGTCTGCAAGAACATCCATGTAATCTGCACCGATGTAAAGGTCGATTGCGTTGTCTCTGTCAGGTCTCTTGATGTTATCAAGGAAAGGAAGGTTAAGAACCTGAGGTGCCTGACGAAGGAACCAGTTGTCAGCCTTAGAACCTGCAAGTCTTGTGCAATGGATTCTTGACTGCTGTCCTGCTCCGATCCCGATAGCCTGTCCGCCCTTTACGTAGCAAACTGAATTGGACTGTGTATATTTAAGTGTGATAAGTGCGATGATAAGATCAATCTTAGCAGACTCGGGAAGCTCTTTGTTATCTGTAACGATATTTGTGAGCATGTCCTCACCGATCTCGATAAAGTTGTGTCCCTGCTCGAAAGTTACGCCGAACACCTGCTTCTTCTCAATCGCATCGGGAACATAGTTCTCGTCAATCTTGATAACAGCGTAGTTTCCGCCCTTTTTAGCCTTAAGGATCTCAAGTGCCTCATCTGTGTAGCCTGGAGCAATGATTCCGTCTGAAACTTCTCTTTTTACAAGCATTGCTGTGTCCTTGTCGCACACATCAGAAAGAGAGATGAAATCTCCGAAAGATGACATTCTGTCAGCTCCGCGAGCTCTTGCATAAGCGTTTGCAAGAGGTGAAAGCTCGCCAAGATCCTCTACCCAATAGATTTTCTTTTCAATATCTGAAAGAGGTGTTCCTACAGCGGCACCTGCAGGTGAAACGTGCTTGAAAGAAGTTGCCGCAGGAAGTCCTGTAGCTTTCTTAAGCTCAGAAACAAGCTGCCATCCGTTCAAAGCATCAAGAAGATTGATATATCCCGGTCTTCCGTTAAGTACTTCGATGGGAAGATCTTTTCCGTTTTCCATATAAACCCTTGAAGGCTTCTGATTGGGGTTACATCCGTATTTAAGTTCGATTTCGTTCATATTGATTCTCCTGTTATATGATATCCGAATTACCGTGTTCCTTCTAAAAACGTGCAATCATGCGCGTTACAAATAAAACTTGCGATATTATATCACTTGTTCTTATTGATGATTCTTGTCTCGTACTTACCTGTCTCGATGTCAATGAATCTTGTGAAAAGAGATACCTTATTATCTTCGTTAAGGGCTTCCCACACATTATTTGTGAAAGTATCGATGTCTCCCTCGATGTTTACAAGTGTAGGCTCTCCTTCGTAGCTGGGAAGGGGATTTGCGTCCTTCATATATGTGTGAATGAAGTATCCCTCGCCTGCCTTGGGGTTCTCATATGAATATGTAAATCTCTGGCATGATGAAGGATCACCGTTGTTGCTCTTTAAGATAGACATTGAAAAGTCGTACTTGCCGTTTTCAACGTTCATGATACCTGAAATACGAGGTGTGTAGTTAGGAGCATCGGGCTCAAACTCTCTTGTGCGAAGAGCCTGCTCAAATGTCTTACCCTCTTTCATAAGGTCATATACTGTATCAGTCTGATCGCCGTTTGTAACGATCGTTGAATTTCCAAGAACACGTACAGGTGCATAAATGATAAGGCTTGGATCTTCCATCTTGGAAGGATCGAATGCCTGTGTACGGATTCCCTCTCCGTCTTCAACAAATACTCTGTTTCTGCTATTCTCACTTCTTCCCATGATGAAGTAAGCACAAGCTGCCTTCTTGCCGTCAGCTGTAAAGCCGATAACAATACCTCTTCCCGGGTATGTTGTGCGTGAAATTTCCTGCTTCAAATCTACCATTTCTTTTCCTCCGTATATATCACTGAACTCGCTTGTAACAAGGAAGTTCCGCTCTCGCATTCGCTCGCCGGAACTAAGTAGTACACTACGGTTCGAAAATACCGAACCTAGTGATTACTTAAAGGAAGTTCCGCTCTCGCATTCGCTCGCCGGAACTAAGTAGTACACTACAGTTCGAAAATACCGAACCTAGTGATTACTTAAAAAAAACCGCCTGAGCATCCACAAAAGCGGTTGCCCAGGCGGTCGACATTCATAATATATTTCCATACTCCCATGTGGTTACCCACTTATCCGCCAGTTGTATGAACACATATAGCGTACACTTTTACCACCAAAAAATCAAGGAAAAGAATCCTGCTTTTTATCTATGATATTTTTACTTCTAAACAGCTGTTTTTTCATGTTCACAGATAAATTGCCTCATACACACTTTTTCTATCTGAGTTTTTTCACCTCATAACACTTGTTATTTTACATTTTCACAGATAAATCGCTCCATACATACTTTTCTATCTGTGTTTTTTTGCTATTTCTTCAATTTTTCACAGATAAATCACTTCAAATACACTCCTTCTATCTGTGTTCTTCATTTTTAAGCAGCGTAGAGTGAAATTTTCAAGCAGTTTTTCAAAGAGTTATTTACAAACCCATATTTCCTTAACCTACCGTCACTCCTCCACTGTTTCAGGCACGTTTTTTTCTGTATATTCTGAATCGTTTGTATATAATTTATCGCCTTCGCCACCTACATTGAGACTAAGATATATCTTTCCGCTATCCGTCATCACAGCCTTATATTCCACGCCATAAGTAGGGACAATGCAATCCACAACTCTGCACTTCTCGCCTGTCTTGGTTTCGGTATCCTTATAATCAACCGCTCCTATCTCAGTTCCAAACTTAAAGTAATCATCGTACACTTCATCGTCGCCGATCATCTTTTTTATCTCCGATAATTGAGACTCGGTGTAAGCTTAGATAAAAAATACGTTTCTTATTCATCATCTCTTCTTGCTCCTCCAACTTAAATCATTCAGTAGCGCATCAAGTTCCTTACAGCATATCTAAAGAACCTGTCTCTTGTGCCTTTTCCTTTGCAAACACTGAGTATTATTCCCACAAAGATATAAGCCATCACAATATAACTCGTTTGTGATGAAAAGAACGGCAAGAACGTATCAGTGTATGGTATCGTTCCGGTATTTTCAAATATGTTGATCACTGTATTTTCCAAAAGGACGTTAAGACACCCTGTTCCCATCAGGAAACTGAGATCGTTTTTACACCTAAAGACCGACTTGTAGCCAAATGCGATAACAGCTATAACCAGAAGCGCAATGCCGATCGCCGGTAAAAGTCCATATCGATTTGCCTGATATGCAAGCAGATAATCCAGGTCGGGCTTTGGTAAAAATTTCAAATTCTCTTTTCCCGAACTTCCGACAAGATTCACATCAAAGAAAGATTGAACCGTTGATTCGTCCAGTGAAAAGACATTGCTCATTGTTTTATGTCCCCATCTAGCGATCACTCCGGTCTTATCGACAAATACCGATGCAGCAAACACGATAACAGCAAGTGCTGCCAGAGACAAAAGAAAATTTATCTTAAACCATCTTTTCTTGATACAATACAAAAGCTGCATGATCATAGCCGACAAAAGCACAATCTCCGTCATCACGCGCGTGCTTTTATGTATGATCAAAATGGGAACAATCATCCAAAGTATTGCCTTTAGAAGCTCCAAAATCCCGCCGCGCCTGTATTTATGCAGAACCGCTCCGTAAACCGGAACATAAAGACACATCACCGCCGCAGTCAAGACTTTCACAGAGCCAAATCCAAGATACATATTTTCAGGTTGAAACCTAAGAAATACCAGAATCAGTATTATGCCTACCGCAATCTCTTTTGCCCGCTTTGCTATCAGATTATGGCCTATCATATACACCGCAATCATGACAATTATTCCAATGCCAACACTTGTATAGAAAGTACTGTTTCCGGTTAGTTTTATTGATTTATCTTTTCCCATAAACCAATGTACAATGATGCTTATAACTCCTATAAGCGCTGCTGTAATAACTACATCCCACTCAATCTTACGATGCATATAGAAAAAATTTCCTCCTGAATTATGATATATAAAAAAGTTGTACATTATCATAATGCCGCTGTAAAGCGAATACAGGCAGGATTCACAAAATTTTCATATCATGCGTTATTATTCGATAGCTATAGTCTTTATTTATGTAATACCATGGTTAATCCTTGAAAGGATGAAGTTGAAACTTTGGTCTGTTATATTTTTGCTCAAGCTCTTCGTTCATCTCATCATACTCTTTTTCAGTCAATTCACGATTCTGCAAAGAGCTGTCATAATAGTAGAAATGATTCTGAAACACGTCATCAGACCATTCGAATTCATAATGTATACCTTCAATAAGATCCAAGTTTCCGGCCTTGCACCTATAATATTCAACACCATAAGGCATAGGAGGAAAGTTAAAATCATATTTAACTACACCATCTTCGCATAATTCATAGCACTCTCTTTCTGAATAGCTTTCAAATACAGGATCAACTTTTCCGTCTCTAATGGTGTACATATTGTCAATATACGCATCATTTGGATTTTCTTCCGAGCCGGTAGTTCCCAAAAGTAATTCGTCTACTCCGTCCCCATCAATATCCACTTGTAAATATCCAAAACTATCGTTGTTTAAATCCTGCCACATGCAAAATGTAAACCATTCATACTGCTGCGCCCGATCAAAAAAAGTATCTGTATCCGATTCTCCCATTACATCCAGGAAGTTCTTTATATCTTCAATAAGTTCATCGTACGAATTATAATCTGCAATATGCTTCTCATATATTCTTGGGGTGACCGAAGATTCTTCCGAAGCAGCATCTTCAGTGTTTGCGGTACTCTCCTCATTGCTTAAAACTATTGCTGCTTCGTCGGTCACGCCGGACTCGTTGTCTGAATTCTTATTTGAACCACATCCTGCGGTTATTATTAAAATCATCAATGCTATGCCAATGGCTGTTATGTTTTTCTTCTTCATGTCGACCTCTTATTCATGGCTACAGATCAATAAGGCGCGGAATAGTAGAACCATTTTTCTTTATCATACATCACTCGATTTTGGAAAAAATGTTCATTAGGCTCTTCTATAAAGAATCCATCTTCTGTAATATCGGTTTTTTCAGCATCCCCCCACCCGGTGCTTGCCATGTAAGATGAATCATAATATGCATAAATTTTTTCTCCCTGCTTACTCAGAATTATACGAATAGAATCTTCACTATCTTTTTTCAGAACATAAAAAATACATTCATACACATTATCTAAATTAAGATCTGCATATGTTATATCCTGTATTTCCGATTGAGAATGTTCTATTTTTTTTAAAAAGTCACTAAAATGAATATCTTTGTAAATCGGATCGTTTCTGTACCTGGATACTGCATTCAGAATATTGTCTTTTTCCATGATTTCCGAGTAAAAATTTGGATTATTATTCGGGAAGGTATAATTCGCATTGTCTTGAGATGGCACATATGCTGAGATAATCTCATATTTTTCTATCGGAATTACATTATCAGGCGCAAATGATGTAAGAAAATATGCATCAGGCACTACATTCCTTACAGGTGTGAAATTTATATCATATTCTCCGGTTTCCGGATCTTCATACTCAGTACTTCCGGAATATAATTCTTTTGCTGTTAGCTCATTATTATTTAAAGAAAAAAGGGTAAATTCTTCACCTCCCATATGAGCCCAATATTGCAGTATTCCATTGCCGCTTGGATATGCATAGAACTCACTGTGACCGGTGCCTATCTCATCAATGCACTTAACTTTGTTATCAGTATATGTAAATACAAATGCATGATAATTAGCTTCACATTCACCATAGTGTACAATTAATTCAGGTATCGAATCTTTGTCGATGTCATATATAGAATATGAACCTCCCGGGTAACCATATTCATCAACTCCACACTCATCAATAACCTTAAGAAAACCAATATACGCCGCCTTGTAATCACTATACGTAACTTCTTGCGCCGCACTTATCGCCCTTTCCGCTCTTTCCGCGTTGATCTCTGTCGAATAAGATGCGCCTTTCGACAATATATTCTTTAATGTGACCATAGAAAAATCATCATCTAACGACTCATTAATAGCCGCTCCCACACTATTCCATCCGGAAAATACCTCATACTGATATTCAGACGTAGCCTCATATATTAAAACCATGTTTTCAGAATCCGAAACACCTATAACTGCAATGTCTTTTATTCCGTCATCATTAAAGTCAAAACAATCCATATCGGTAACTTTATCCAGATGGCGATATGTATTTATGGTTGCTTTGACTTCATTGTCTTTGATTATATCAATGTAGGTATAATTCTTTTTCTTGCCATGATCCATATAATCATCATTATAAACACTGATCTGAGCACTTCCCTGATCTTGAACAAGCTCAGATTCCATTTCGATCAGTTTTTTATTTTGGGATTCACATGCGGTTGCAAGTATAAGTATAGAAAGCGGAAGTATTATTCGTAATCTCATTGTTTGTCCTTTTCAAGTAATATATTTTATGCTATTTCATTCTGGTAAGTTCCGCATGTCCGTTTAATTCTTCATAAGATACATAGATCCTACAGAATTATCACCGGTCTCATAATAAACAATCTTTCTGCTCAGATTCCTGCTTGGTATCACCACCCGTTCCGGTTTCTTCATTCTTTGCAGAACTGTCCTGCTCTTTCGCTGCCTCTGTATCTGTCGTTTTGCCATGGCAAGATGATAAACATAATGTAAAAACAGTGAGTAAAAGTAACGGAAATATTTTTCTTTTCATTTTTAGCCTTTCTTGCGATAGTAAATTTCCATAACCATCAGACTCTTTCCCAATATTTATATCTTGTTTTAATATCTTCTGTCATTATTCCCCAATGTTTTCCACGTCCAAAAATAGTTGTACATTATCGCATTACTGCTGTAAAGCAGATGGGCGCAGGATTCACAGAATTTTCATAACACCTGTTGTTCTATAATCAAGTGCGGTCCTCATTGTTTTATCCTCATCCCGGTAGTAAATGCAAAGGGATATACAAATTTCCTTTCTATTCCATTATCGAATTTTACGGTGAACTTGGTCGGCACTTCATCATCATCCCAAGAAACATCTGTTATAATGCCTTCTCCGTATTTTGTCTGAATTATCCGTTCTCCGATAATAAGATTGTCCGGAACGTTTACGCCGGATGTAACCGGAACAGATTTCTTTTTTAGAAGCGGAGTCGATTTTAACAAAACGTTTTCTACCTTTTTCGCATTTGCATGCGTTTTTGCCGTATCCTTCTTTTTCTTGGGAGAAAGCTCGCCTGTAAATACCGATGGTGCATCATCGTATTTAAGTATTGTCAGATTATCTTTTGCTCTTGTGATGCCCACATAAAAAATTCGGCGCTCCTCTTCGTAATCGCGCTTTTCTTGTGGTGTTGCGCTCTTAAAGTTCTTGATCATCTTGCCGGGAAATACGCCATTTATCACGTCCATCAGAACAACATTATCATATTCAAGCCCCTTGCTGGAGTGGATGGTCGAAAGAATAAGTTTTGCCCTATAGTCTTCTCTCTTTTCCGTCAGTATCTTGCGAAGCAGGTCGAGCCTTTCAAGGAAACCGGAAATGGTCTTTTCTTTTTTTGCCAGCATCTTTAATATAAAGAGCTTATTTGTGGCAATGTTATTATCTTTCAGATAATCACCATATCCCATATATTTATCAATACGATTAAGTGCTTTGACCGGAGGCTCCATAGCCATGTTTCTAAAATGTGTTCTGAGAGACCTTACATTCCCGAGGACTCTCCCGTTTAGATCAATACTCTCTGCGGCATCCAAAATACCGATGTGCTTTCTGTCTGCTATATAGATCATTTTCTCTGCATCAGGTTTGCGAAGATATGTTTGGAACTTGAAGTAGATATTCATAAAAAGCGCAGGATCCGACGGATTTAACGCAAATTTCAGTATATTGGCAATATCAACCACTACTCTGTTTGAGAAAAAAGACATATCAGTGCTTTTTATTCTATAAGAAAAATCTTCTCTCTCGAGAAGATCAATAAGCGGAATAACACTTTCATTATCTCTATAGAGAATCGCAAGCCCTGAATCACTTGCCCCGGCCATTTCAAAAAGATATTTATATTGCGATTCTCTGCTCTTTAATGTTACATAATTTACTTCTGAAGAAGCTTCTCTTTCTGCGCACATATGCTTATTGTGGCGGTTAAAGTTCTTTTGTATAAAAAGATCTGCCGTCTCAACAATCTTGGCATTTGATCTGTAGTTTTTATTCATTACGAGAACTCTTGCACCTCTATGGTCTTTTTCAAAATTAAGAAGTGCATCGGGGTATGCAGCTCTAAAACCGTAAATACTCTGGTCTTCATCTCCCACCATGAAAAGATTACCGTTTTCTCCGGCAAGAAGTGAGATTATCATATGCTGGCTTTTTGAAGTATCCTGTGCTTCATCTACGCATATGTATTTGTACCTGTTCTTGAAAAAAGAAAGCATCTCCGAAGAGCTTTTGAGCATTCTATAGGCATAGATCATCTGATCGTCATAATCCATCAAACTTCTTGCTTTTAATTCTGCATTGTAACGATCGTATATTTTAAAGAGGTCTAGTCCTTCGTCTTCTCCGCGCTTTTTTATCTCTTCTTCCGTAAGAAGCATGTTCTTACAATATGTTATAAGAGTGCGAACGTTCTTTATATCGCTTTCTGTGGGATACTCATCCATTACGTCGATATATATGTCTGTAAGGATTTTTCCGGATAACTTATCGTCCGTTATAAGATCAAAAGGTTTTTTGCCGATACGTCTGCCATATTCTCTTATGACCTCGTAGCAGATTCCATTAATTGTCCTAAATTCAAGTAAATTAGAGGAAGCTCTTCCAAATACAGATTCAAATCGTCTTGCCATATCCTTTGTTGCGGCAACGGTATAGGTAAGAGTGAGTATATTTTCAGGTCGTATTCCTTTTACATAGAGCATATATCCGAGACGATTTATAAGGACCGTTGTCTTGCCGCTTCCCGGAACTGCAAGAAGCAGAACGAAGCCCTCAACCGCTCTTACAGCTGCAATCTGCTCATTATTAAGTTTTTGTCCGTATTTATCAATAAATTCCTTGTCTGTCATTATTTCCTTTTCGCTTACCATTTCCTCAGATACCATCGAGCCTATCATCTTCAATATCAGCTAAGCTCGCGCCTGCTTCCTTCGCGCCGGTGTGCAGATGTATTTAATCTTCTCCCCAAATCTCTACAAACTTGTCAAAATGCGGAAGTCTGAGCTTCATATATCCTCTTATTTCGTCGCTGACAAGATGTTTGTTTATCAATCTGCTCCTATAAACCGAATACGAAGCTGCATTCGCCATAAGTTTTTTAATATCTTCAGCTTTACCGTCTTTGGTCTTACATATGCATCTGACAACTTCTTTTTCACCGTTACTCAAAGATTTCCAAACCAGATCATATGAATCTCTAAACATTATCCTTTCAAATTCGGGAATGATATCGTTTAGTGTCTCATTCTTCTGTTTACCGAAATAAAGAGACCCAAGTACCTGATATGCATAAGCATATCCTTTGGTTTCCTCTTCGATTTTTTTTGCTTCCACAGCATCTATTTTCAACAGTTTCTGATACATGGCCGTAATATCATATTTGTTTAATCCCTTTATCTCAAGTTCATCTGCTCTCTTGAAAAAAGTAAGGTTTTTTTCTGATGAAAACTCCTCAATATTTTCAGCCAAACCTGTTACCAGCAAATAAATATGCATTCCTTCAAGTATCATCGAACCTATCATCGATAAAAGTCTGATCATTTCCGACGTCTTGGAAATATCATCTACTCCAACCAAAACATTATATTTTTTCTTATTTGCTTCTGCTACCATCTTAGTAAGCATCGCTTCATCAGAATAAAAATGCTCATTATCGGAAACCTTTTTCCCGACACTTACCTCAGTTACCCTACTCTTGGAATCTATAAAGCTCTCCATACTGAGTTTGGATATAAGAGTCTTAACAGCATCTCCTGCAGCAGAAAGAGGATATACCAGCCACTTCTTATCAGCTTTAAGCGCACGTATAACATTCCCGTATTCTACCGATTTGCCGGATCCCCTTATACCGGTTATCTTATAAACATATTTCGAGGACTCCTCGCTTGTAAAACTATTGATGATCTCATCAGCTATACATGTATCAATATAAGCCGCTCCTGCAATCCCCGGTGTTCTGGTAAACGGATCAACTCGCTTTTCCATCTTTCCTCCACTTTTATCCTTGTACTTCGTATTTTATCTTTTGTTATTATTATACTATATTTTTTATCTTTCGTTATTATTTATTATATTTTGTTATCTTCAACATGCTCTCACTTCCAAAATGACAGCTGTTTCTTCATTCATAACTTCCAATGTTTTTACCACTCAATGACCAAAATAATTTCAGCCGGAATTGAACTCCAATCCCGGTTTCTGTTTATTGTTTTACGTTAGACCAGAAACAATCAAGCAGATATGGAAGATTAGCATTAAGCATCCTGACATGACTTGAATAACTATAAATGACTCCCGGCTGATCAAGACCTTCGGAATGAGCAACGCAAACAAAACCGTCCCCTTCATAACCTATATACGTATGAACTGCTTTTGTTTTACCAGCTTCATTCTTCGTAACTATATTCACGAGTGTAAGACCATCTCCTATATCATATAGATCGACTTTACGCTCTGAAGGTTTATATTTAT
>NZ_FMUR01000016.1 GCF_900101605.1 Butyrivibrio hungatei | reverse complement strand
TTTAGTACCATAAAAGTGTAGTTGTTAGAGAGTAATTAACTCTGACATCTGCACTTATTTTTTTATAATAAGGGGAGTAATTGGTCTGACGTGGCTCTTTTTGGATCAGCGCATCCGTCATATAAACCGTTAGCCAACCCCTTATTATAAGCATTCGCTTAAGCAGGTAGGGAGAAACACCCGCGTAACCAACTAAACTGAATGGTAATAAGTGTGGCTGGAGCAATTACTATTTACAGTTGGAGGAGGTTCAGAATGATTAGTGTTGGAATTGATGTATCAAAAGGAAAAAGCACTGTCTGCATACTTAAGCCGTATGGAGAAATAGTGTGCAGTCCTTTTGAAATGCAACATGTTGAGAAGGGGCTAGACGGACTCGATAGTATTCTCCAGAAGTTAGATGGTGAAATACGTATAGTCATGGAAGCAACGGGCATCTATCACTTGCCAGTATTGACTTATCTTACAGAAAAAGGCTATTTCGTATCTGTAGTAAATCCTTTTGTGATGAAGTCATTCGCAAAGGATAACAACTTTAGGGGTGCAAAAACTGACAAACTTGATTCGGTCATGATTGCTAATTATGGAATTGAAAAGTGGTTTAAACTCCAAAAGTATGAAGGTGCCGAAGAGGTATATGCTGAGCTGAAGCTGCTAGGGCGCAGATATAGGTACTATATGGAACTCCATGTTAAGGCTTTACAAGAATTAACTCATATCCTCGATTATGTCATGCCTGGAATCAAGAAAAAGTTTAATAGCTGGAACGAATCAAGCAACAAGGACAAGTTAAGCGATTTTGTGGAAAAGTTCTGGCATTATGATGTAATTACTTCCATGGGTCTTGAAAAGTTCAAAGATGAGTACCTTCTCTGGGCAAAAGAAAAGAAATATCACCGGAGCATATCCAAAGCTGAAGAAGTCTATGAATTAGCATCCGGTGGCATTCCTACACTATCTTCCAGTACCCCATCGACCAAAATGTTAGTACAGGAAGCAGTATCAGTATTAAGGGCTATAGATAGCTCCTTGGCTACTATATTAGCACGAATGCAGGTTCTTGCTAAGTCCTTACCAGAATACTCTACAGTTAGAGAAATGGGTGGTGTTGGAGATGTGCTAGCGCCAAAACTAATTGCAGAAATAGGAGATGTAAGAAAACTTCATAGTGCAAAATCTCTCATTGCTTGTGCCGGTATAGATCCACCGCCTTACGAGTCAGGACAATTTGTGGGCACAAATCGAAGGATGACAAAGAGAGGATCATCAACTTTACGAAAAGTAGGATATGAAGTAATGAGGGGACTTAAGAGTCATCCGGCGCCCAAAGATGCTGCTGTATATAATTATATAATCAAGAAAGAAAATGAGGGAAAGTGCAAAAAACACGCTAAAATAGCGGGATTAAATAAATTTCTACGTATATATTATGCAAGAGTAACCGCAGTCTACAAATAAGTAGCAACAGCTATAAAAAGGCTGGAATTATTCATCCAGCCTTTTTGTGATGCTTAAAAATGGTAAAATTGAAAACACTTAAAAATAAGCCGTTTCGCTATTGACATTTGTTAGCAGGTTTATATGGCACAAATTCGCAAAAATTATATATATCTGCCTTATCTTTTGCGTAAGGTTCTATCTTCCTTAATTAGGTCAACTTCTGTTGCCCCCAAAGTCACGCTTTATATACAATCGCCTTTGCCATCTGATCTGCCGCTTCTTTTCCGTTAAAGTGCTCAAGAATAGCAAGCGCAAAAGGTATCGCTGTACCCATACCGCGTGATGTGATGAAATTTCCGTCCTTTGTCACTGCTTCGGTAGTTACGTCGGCTCCGATAAGGTCGCCATCGCATCCGGGATAACAGCAGGCTTTTTTGCCCTTTAACAATCCCATCTTGCCGTATACGGTGGGAGCTGCGCAGATTGCAGCAAGCATCTTGCCTGCGTTATTAAACTCTTCTATCTTTGCTTTTAGAGGTGCACACGCATCAAGATTCTTTGTTCCGGGCATTCCTCCGGGAAGAATGAGCATATCAACTCCGTCAAAGTTAAAGCTCTCTATTGTATCGTCAGCCTCAAGTTTAATTCCGTGAGATCCCTCAACAGCCTTAGAACCTGTTATTGACACAGTTGTGATGTCAATCTTCGCCCTTCTTAATATATCTACTACGGTAAGTCCTTCTATTTCCTCAAAACCATTAGCTAAAAAAATCGCTGTCTTTGCCATAATCATCCTCCATTCATTCTAGCGCCACGAAATTCTATGAATCATTATATCATTTCTATGCGCACACAACCCTACAATTTGATAATATGATATATGAGTAACGGCAACATCTATGAAATATCATGCCGTTTAAGAAAGGTACATACACCATGGGAATTGAAATAGAAAAGAAATTTACCGTAAAAGAGTTTCCTCTTGATCTTGATACATATCCCTGCCACATCATTGAACAGGGTTATCTCAACACAAGTCCCGCTGTCCGTGTAAGACGCGAAGATGACCACTACTATATGACATACAAGGGCTCCGCTCCCGCAGAGGAAGGTGGTATCGGAAAGGTAGAATACAACATGCCTCTTGATGCAGAGAGCTACGCTCATCTTGTAAAAAAATGTGACGGCAACCTCATAAAGAAAACCCGCTATCTGCTTCCTCTTAATGAAGACGCATTCGACAGCGAGTATTTATTGAAAAATCCGCAGTTCAAATCAGCTCTTGGAAACGGTGACATAAAGATTGAGCTTGATGTCTTCAAATCTCCATTCGACGGTCGCCAACTTGCCGAAGTGGAATTTCCGAGTGAAGAAGCCGCGAAAGCTTACCACCCTGCTTCATGGTTCAATGAAGATGTAACCGGAGATTACCACTACAGCAACTCCTACATGAGCACCGAAGAACTGTAACTCATTATGTGATGACATTTACTATAAAAAAGGAGTTTATTCATATTCATGGATACCGATGCATTATTGGATAGCGCAATCAACTATATAACAAGTATCTTTAGCCAGAACACCGATGGGCACGATACAGAGCATTCATTACGCGTATATCATTACGCTGCAAAGCTGGCCGCTCATTATCCCGAAGCAAAGAAACTTGCACTGATGAAACATGCCTACATGAAAGAATATGTACATGCACTTGAAAAGGATCTTTCTTTTTCTCAGTATTCCGATAATTCCGGTTATTGACTAATTCATGCAAAACTCTTCGATTTAGTCACTCTTTCGCGCTGTTCAATCTTCTATTTTTTTCAGACGTTGACTAATTTGTAAAAAAACTACAGATTTAGTCACTTTTTCTTCTGCATTCTATCCTATATTTTCTTCAGATGTTGACTAATTCACACAAAACCTGCCGATTTAGTCACTTTTCTTCTGTATTCTATCTTCTATTTTCTTCAGACGTTGACTAATTCGCACAAAACCTGCCGGTTTAGTCACTTTTCATCAATTCTCTGCTGTAAGTCTTCCGTAAACTCTGGCATATTCATACATCCTCTCGCAGAGCTCATCTGTGAGCTCACCGCCTTCCATCTTCCACTTCCAGTTTCCGCCGAGGGTGGACGGAATATTAATTCTTGCGCTCTCATCAAGCTCAAGATAGTCCTGCATCGGAATTATCGCAGTATAAGCAACACTTGAAAAAGCCGCGCGTATAAGAGCACCTACAACCTTACTTCCACTGCTTATGCCCAGATAGTCCCTCACGAATTTCTTATCATTCCTGTTAAGCGACTTGTACCAACCTTTCGTCGTATCATTATCGTGAGTTCCCGTATAGACAACGCAGTTACTGCTGTAATAATGCGGAAGATATTCACTGTCATCATCTGCACCGAATGCAAAATGAAGCACTTTCATTCCGGGATATCCCGTCTTTTTTACAAGCTTAATGACCGAAGGCGTAAGAAATCCCAGATCTTCTGCGATAACTTTTACATCTCCGAACTCTTTCTTTATAGCATCAAAAAGATCGTATCCGGGGCCTTTACGCCACTTGCCAATCTCAGCCGTAGGATTTCCGTAAGGAATGGCATAATACTCATCAAATCCCCTAAAATGGTCGATACGAAGCACATCATAAAGCTTGTAACAATGCCCGATTCTCTCAAGCCACCACTTATACCCTGTCTGCTTGTGATAATCCCACTTATACAGCGGATTTCCCCAGAGCTGCCCTGTTTTACTGAACGCATCGGGAGGACATCCCGCAACCTCGATAGGAACATTATCCTTATCGAGAAGGAAAAGCTCGGGATTTGCCCACGTATCCGAACTGTCAAAAGCCACATAGATCGGAATGTCGCCAATAATCTCTATCCCGCTGTCATTTGCATATTTCTTAAGCGCATTCCACTGCACATAAAAAACGAACTGAACAAAGCAGTAGAAATCAATTTCTTCCGCAAGCTTCTCTCTATACTTCTCCATTGCACCTTTTTTCCTGAGCCTTATGTCTTCATCCCAGGTATTCCATGATCTTCCGCCATACATATCCTTAAGCGCCATAAAAAGCGCATAGTCAAAGAGCCACTTCTTTCCGTTATTCTTCTTAAACTTCTCAAAATCCGCCTTGAGGTCATAAGAATCCGTCATCTTGCCGATATTCACAGCGTTACCCCTAGTCCCACAAGCTTTTTCAACATTTCCGAACGCCTTGCGGATAAGCTCGTATTTGTGTGCCTCGACGGTCTTATAGTCAACCTTGTCAGACGGCGCATCACTCTTTAAAACTTCAAGATCATCCCTTGTCAAAAGACCTTTTTCCACAAAATATTCGGGATCTATCAGATAGGGGTTTCCCGCAAATGTTGAAAAAGACTGATACGGCGAATCTCCATATCCCGTAGGCCCAAGCGGAAGTATCTGCCAGTATTTCTGTCCCGCTTTCTTAAGGAAATCCACGAAACTGTACGCTTCCTTTGAAAAAGCCCCTATTCCGTATTCCGACGGCAATGAAAAAACAGGAAGTAAAACGCCGCAAGCTCTTTTCTGCATATTATCACTCTTTTTCATAACAGCCCCCCTTGCTAAAATGCTCTTTATTTAATACCCCAGATCAGGTTTCTCCACTGCTCAAGCTGATCCGTCGTCATAAATCCGTTTGAAGTACCCATATATCCAATCTTATAAGATGCAAACAAAAGCGCATTCTTTATGGCATTTACGCTGTCACCCGTCTCCATGTAGTAGTGAAGGAAGCACGCAAAAAGCGCATTACCGGCACCTATGGTATTTACAACCTCGTTGGTCTTAACGGTATTGTAGTGAATGCGGAGATTCTGAGACTTATCATAAAGCATAAGTCCCTCACTGCCCTGTCCGAGAATAATTATCTCCGTTCCGTATGTAGTTGCCATTCTGTCAATGAAATCATAGGGATCTTCCGTCAAAGTATCGTCACTAAAGTACAGAACTTTGGCGGAGTCTAGAAAATCTGCGTTATATTTTTCTTTTTCTTTATCATAATATCTGATGTTTACTGCGACAGGCTTATCGTGCTCCTGCGCAACTTTAACAAACGGCCTGCAGAAATTTGCATTGGCAAGAACCACCATGTCACAGTTCTCCGCGATTGGCGGTACCATAGACATATCATATGAATTATCACGAAGATCTTTGATATCTTCAAAAATCTGCTGCCGTCTCTCTTTGTCGTACAGAACAACCTCGGTCGGCGTATCATTCATCTGTGGTATGATATATTCAGTGGACAGCGTGATCTTTCTGTCAGGAGGATTGATCATCTCAAGATCCTGATTTCGTCCTACGATCGACATAAAAACAACATCATCGCCAAGCCATTTAAGCGCAAGCGACTCATTGTAGGCATCGCCTCCCATTGCGGTATAGATTGAATCAATAGCGCTTGTCATAGGCGCAAAACTTACAGGAATCTTGTCTACTCTAACGATAGTCTCAATCTGTGTTACACCAGCCACTAAAAATTTACCCATTTTTTAGCCTCCTTATCATGTAAGCACCATATTTTGAACCATATCAACATATTCCAGAGCCTCTTCCATAAAAAGATCCGCCCTAAAGCTCCCGCTCCTTATATTCTTTTCAAGCACTCCTTCTACCGTATAATCAAGAATGTACCATATTTTGTTATAGTCTATACCCGCGGAAAAAACTGTTATATCAGTTCTCTCTTTAAGCGCCCTCATTATCATCGAGAACTTCTCGCGTTTCTCGCTTATCTCCGAAGAAGCCTTGATATCCGTTTCTTCATCCGCTCTTTTCAAAAATGCAAAAATATACGGAAAACGCTTAAGAGCATCGCACTTGGCTGAAAGAATCTGCTTGTACAATGCAAAATACCCGGTCTCGCTCTTTTCAACATGTGTCGAAAATTCAAGCGTCACCGATCTCGTTGCATAATCATACAAAAAGGAATACAGACCGATTTTATTTCCAAAATAGTGAAACAACAGGCCCTTACTGATATCCGCGGTCTTAACTATCTCATCGGTACTCGAATGGCCATAGCCGTTCTCCGCAAACACCTTAAACGCCGCATTTATAATTCGCTCCTGCTTCTCCTTGTTCAGCTCAAAAAACCGCTCATTCATACGCGTTCTCCGATTTTGATTGACTACATCAGTCTGATTTCAATATATCATTTTGTGCGTACTAATTCAAACGTTTTACCGTTATTTATTAATTTTTAATACAACGTACTTTTATTTATCTGAAAATTGTTATAAAATTAATTCAACGTTTGGATAGGAGGATGTATGGTTATGTCCAAGGGAAATGGATTCGGAAAGTTTATTTTATTCTGCGCTGCTGTTGGTGCAGCTGCTGCCGGTGTATATTATTACTTAAGTAAAAGAGACGCTGAGATTGCTGACAGTTTTGATGACGATGATTTTGAAGAGTTCGAGGATTTCGATGAGGATTTGGATGAAGCAACCGAGTCCAGATTCGGTTCTAGAAAGTATGTTGACATCAAGGCCGCAGAGGAGAAGGCTGAAAAAGCTGCAACTACCACTGAAGCCGCCGAAGCAACGGACGCTGCCGAAAGCACTGATTCTGCAACCCCCGATGAGTTCTTCGGAAACAAAGAAGATATATTATGAAATAATTACCCCACGGATTTTTATCATCCGTGGGGTCTTATTATGTGATCAATTATTAAATAAATTTATTTAGCCTGTTTCTCGGCAACGAGTTCTTTAAGCGCTCTGGCTTTGTCCTTGATCCTGCTGTTTGCGGTTCTGGACATAAGAAGTTCGGAGATCATCTTATTTGCAATATCAAACTGATCTGTCTCATATGCAAGTGCTGCGATAAGATAATCGAGTGTTGTTGAATCCATTCCGGCGATAGGGAAATCTTCCGACTGTCTTGCCATGATGAATCCATTAATAGCATTCTTCAAAAGCTCAAGCTCCTGCTCGTCATTCTCTTTTTTCTTCTTGTCATAATCAGCTTCGTTCTGATCGAGCCTCTGAGTCTCGCCTCTTATTACCCAGGCTGTCTTAAGACAGATATAAGCCTTCTCGCTGTTCTTTGCCTTCTTTACAACCGCATTGGCAAGTGCAAGCTGATAGAGGCTTCTAGCATGCTCATAGGTGTATGTAGGCTCGTCGTATTTCTGCTTCTTGTAATTCATGCAGATCTTGTTTCTTATATCATCAATCTGATATTTATTGAGCGATGTATAATATCTTCCCAATGCAGCATATCCACATTCGGGGCATGCTATTATATCATACTTTGTGAGATCCACTTCCGAATAATCAGGTCTTAAATCCACATCCACGGATTTCATTCTTACCTTACCCGTGCGGACTGTCTTCACCTCAAAGTCTGAATCGCAGATCGGACATTTATACTTCTTGTCAAAAAGATAATCCTCCTCATTGACAAGTGTAAGCTTTTTCTGAGGCTCTGCTTTCTTGACGGGGGCATCCTTCTTTTTAGGATCCTCAAAAAGATTCTTTCCATCAATATTTCCGAGTCCAAGCTTTTCCAGTCCTGAAAAAATACCAGCCATTTTAATACCTCTTTTCTAAATTACTATAGAAAAATACTTAATTATTCTTAGGCAGAACAAAAGAACTCTTAAGTGAAACAATCCTGTTAAATACAGGTGCTCCCGGTTTAGAATCCTTGCTGTCAACACAGAAGAATCCGTTTCTTACAAACTGGAATTTATCATAGCTGACCGCATCTGCAAGTTCGGGCTCAAGCTTTGCATCTTTGATAACGGTAATTGAGTTTGGGTTCAAGTTAAGTGAACCGTCCTCGTTGTAAACGCCCTTTTCTTCATCGATTATATTCTCATAAAGGCGAACTTCCGCATTTACAGCTTCTTTTGCAGAAACCCAGTGAATTGTTCCCTTTACTTTTCTTGCGTTAAATCCGCTTCCTGACTTAGTCTCGGGATCGTAAGTACAATGTACGGCGATAACATTGCCGTTTTCATCCTTATCACAGCCCGTGCAGGTTACAAAGTAAGCGTTCATAAGTCTTACTTCGTTTCCGGGGAAAAGACGGAAATACTTCTTCGGAGGCTCCTCCATGAAGTCTTCTCTCTCGATATAGAGTTCTTTTCCAAAAGGAATCTTTCTTGTTCCCATCTCAGGAACTTCCTTATTATTCTCAATCTCGAGATACTCTGTCTCATTCTCGGGATAGTTGTCAATTATAAGCTTTACGGGATTCAAAACCGCAAGCATTCTCTTTGCCTTGAGCTTAAGGTCTTCTCTGATGCAATACTCAAGCATTGCATACTCTGCAGTTGACTGAGCTTTACTGATTCCGCACATATCAACAAACATCTTGATGGACTCAGGAGTAAATCCTCTTCTTCTGAGTGCCGCGATAGTTACAAGTCTCGGATCATCCCATCCGTCAACTATGCCATCTTCAACAAGTCTCTTGATATATCTTTTACCCGTAACAACGTTGTTGAGGTAAAGCTTTGCAAACTCGATCTGACGCGGAGGATTCTTGTATCCGCATTCCTCTTTTACCCAGTCGTAAAGAGGTCTGTGATCCTCAAATTCCAAAGTACAGAGTGAATGTGTGATTCCCTCAATAGCATCCTCGATGGGATGAGCATAGTCATACATAGGATAAATGCACCACTTATCCTGTGTACGCGCATGTGTCATGTGAGCAACCCTGTAGATGATGGGATCTCTCATGTTTATGTTAGGTGAAGACATGTCGATCTTGGCTCTGAGAGTCATAGCGCCATCCTCGACTTTGCCGTTCTTCATATCCTCAAAAAGCTTTAAGTTTTCCTCAACGCTTCTGTTTCTGTTAGGATCGTCCTTACCGGGTTCTGTAAGTGTTCCTCTGTATTCACGCATCTGCTCGGCAGTAAGCTCAGATACATAAGCCTTGCCCTTCTTGATAAGCTTTACAGCGTTCTCATACATTTCATCAAAGTAATCGGACGCATGGAAAAGACGATCTTCATAATCCGCGCCAAGCCACTTCACATCCTCAATAATAGAGTCCATGAACTCAGACCTCTCCTTGGTGGGATTGGTATCGTCAAATCTCATGTTGAACTTGCCGTTGTACTCTTTTGCCATTCCGTAATTAAGAAGAATACTCTTGGCATGTCCTATATGCAAAAAGCCGTTGGGCTCGGGAGGAAATCTTGTACAAACATGATCGTAAACTCCCTCCGCAAGATCTTTGTCGATAGCCTGCTCTATAAAATGTCTGGAAGGTGTATTCCCCACCTCAGCATTATCACTTTTATTTGTAATCTCTTCTGCCATTATTAAATCCTAACCTTTATATTTTATTGCGCTATATCATAATAACACACTTTTAGTTATAAACGTACTTTTCCTCGAAAGCCACTCTGCGCATGGGTTTGTCGTAATAATAACCTTGTACGTACTTAACGCCCATCCCTTTTATGGCATCAAGCTGCGCCTGAGTCTCTATTCCTTCAACGCAGATCTCTGCATTGATAGCTTTTCCAAGCTCTGCCATCATGCGGATAAATGCCTGTGAGTAATCATCCTCTGCAAGATCTTTGGCAAAGTTCTGGTCAACCTTTATTATGTCAAAAGGAAGTGCCCTGATACTGCTGAGTGCCGAGTAACCCGTACCGAAATCATCAAGGGCAAGCCTTACTCCGAGCGCCTTGATATCAAGAAGCGTCTGCTTCGTTCTTGCAAGATCGTTTATCGCAAGTCTCTCTGTAAGCTCAAGCACAAGATTTCGTGGATTTATGTGGTTTTCTTCAATATTCTTCCTGATAACATCCACGATGTCATTCTGCATTATCTGAACAACGGATAGATTTACGGAAACCGCATACTCTCCCGTTCCCGACTCATTCCACTGTCTGCAACACTCACAAGCTTTTTTAAGTACGTGATTACCGATAGGTGTGATAAGTCCCAAATACTCCGCAAGCGGAACGAATTCATCGGGGCTCAAGAATCCCAGCTTTGAACTGTTCCATCTTACAAGCGCCTCGGCACCGACATGCTTGTACTGCTTTCTTCCGCTCTTATTGTCTATCGGCTCGCTTATAACAGGCTGGAAATAAACCTCAAATTCACTGCAGCTCTTTGTTATAGCGTCGTACATATTCTTCTCAAGATCGAGCCTGTGTATCGATGAAGAATCAATATTGTCCGAATACTCGGCAATCCTGTTCTTACCTGACTTCTTTGCTTCATACATCGCAACATCAGACTTTCTTATAAGCTCAGAAACATTGTCACCGTGATCGGGATATTTTACAACACCCATACTCATAGTGCAGTAATAATCGCTGTCCTTGAGATACCACGGCGTTGCAAAAGTATTTTTTATCTCCTCTATGATCTTGGGGAGCCTTTCAAAACTTTCAGGAGGAACGATGATAACAAACTCATCTCCGCCCATTCTGTAGCAGGAATTGGTTATTCCCTCAATCCTGCTTATAGCCTTCGAAATATCCCTAAGCAGAACATCACCGTACTGATGTCCCAGACTGTCGTTGATATGCTTAAAGTCATCAAGATCAAGATACATGAGCGCACCGTGAATACGCTTTGTCCTTGCTTCATCAATGTATCTTGCAAGATCCTTCTCACAACACATTCTGTTGTAAAGACCTGTCAGGAAGTCCGTATAAGCCTGCTGTTCGATACGCTTCTGATACAGCTTTTTCTCGGTAATATCGTATATAGCACACAAAGAAACGGGACGTCCGTCCACCCATTTAATTCTGGTGTAGTAAACATCGTACCATTTCTCCCTGTCCTTGTGATGAACCTCGTAGTTTCCGCTTCTGCTCTTCGCAGGGATATTCGATTCAAAAAGATCGACAAGGGTATTCTCGGTAAGTTCTTTATTGAAGTTCTTCTTAAAACTTCTGTTTGCAAACAAAAGAACTCCCGTGCCTATATCCCTTACATATATGGCACTTCCCACGTTATCAAGCACAGCTTCAAGCGAAGCAAAAGAACTTGCGAGTGAATTTTTCTGAAGTCTCTTTGTAATTATTGTCTGTAAAACGCGGATCGCATCGTTGATAAACTTAACGTCGTCTATCGACCATATCCTGTTCTCTCTGTTCTCTGTAAGACAAGCATAGAAAAGAGCCGATCCGTTTATGATAACCGGCATTGCAACAAGTGCTTTAATGCCAAGATTTTCTACCTGTTCACGCTCTCCGGCATTCATTGTCGTATCGCTTGATATAACAACTGCCTTCTCGCTTCCGAGGAACCAGCAAAGTTCTCTGTCGGTAGTCTCGGGAAAAATCTTTTCAACACCCGACGCAGTCCACTGAACCACAATATCCATAAGCGAATTGTGATGAACCTTACAGGTGAATCCGTTACTTATCTGGAGATATGTGCAGAGTTTCTTTAATATCTCGACCATTATCTCTTCAATGGTATCGTCGCTATCAAGGAGCGATACCACCTCAGTCATGGTCTCGGCGCGCCTGAATGAATTCGTCATTTCAAGCTCCTGCTGCCTGCTCTCCTCACTTACAGCCACAGCTTTGGATCTGGAAGCTTCAAGCTTGATAAGAATATCAAGTGTAGTCCTCAATATATCCAGCGTCTTATAAAATTTACTCTCTGAAGTTCTGTATCCGAAAGATTCTATCGGCTCAAGATGAAAATACTCGGAATCGTATTCAAAATCAGTGAACACTCCACAGACTATCCATACGGCCGCTGTCGTATTGCCGCTCTTAACAGCTACCGCAGCGAGACGAAGGTTCGGAATCTCTGTTATCTCAACAGCCTGATCTTCGAGATCCCCTTCGGACACCCTCTTGTGTATACTTTTTATCCTCTGTTCCGTAACATATTTTCTTATAATCTCTATCTCATGAGGATTTCCGGAAAATTTACTGAAAGGGACACCTTCCGGGTCCAGGCAAAGGGCATATATCCCTGCCATCTCGCAGAATTTGTCCTGCCAGGCCTGCATTTCATCGGAATATTTAGGCGTAAAACTACCAAGAGCTCCACTTATAGAAGAAGAGCCCTTATTGGCAGCATTGATCGTGTCCATTTCATTTAACGTCTCTTGCAAAATATCCCCCCTCATCCCTGTTTATCTATAAGAAACACCGAAATTAATCGGTGTTTCCTTAAACGCTCTGCAAGGATGCGTATTAAACGCCATATATCAGCGTTTTTTTAATAAAAACAGGAAATTAGTGGTCATCTACGCTATAGTTAGGTGCCTCTTTTGTGATCTGAATATCATGAGGATGTGACTCACGAAGTGCAGCTGAAGTCATCTTGATAAACTTACCGTTCTCTTTGAGTTCTTCAATAGTTCCGCATCCGCAATATCCCATACCTGAGCGAAGACCACCCATAAGCTGGAATACAGTATCTTCTACTGTTCCCTTGTATGCAACACGTCCTTCAACACCTTCGGGAACAAGCTTCTTGGCATTCTCCTGGAAATAACGATCCTTTGAACCGTTCTCCATAGCAGAGATTGAGCCCATTCCACGATATACCTTATATTTTCTTCCCTGGAAAAGTTCAAAGTCGCCAGGAGCCTCGTCGCAACCTGCGAAGATTGAACCCATCATTACAAGGTTTCCGCCTGCAGCAATAGCCTTTGTGATATCTCCGGAATACTTGATACCACCGTCTGCGATGATCGGAACACCATACTCTTTAGCTACCTCATAGCAGTTCATAACTGCTGTAACCTGAGGAACACCGATACCTGCAACCACACGTGTTGTACAGATAGATCCGGGACCGATACCAACCTTAACAGCATCTGCGCCTGCTTCGATAAGAGCCTTTGTAGCCTCACCTGTTGCACAGTTTCCTGCGATAACCTGAAGATCGGGGAATTTCTCTTTTATCATTCTAAGGCACTTAAGAACGTTCTCGGAATGTCCATGTGCGGAATCAAGTACGATAACGTCAACTTTGGCATCTACAAGAGCAGCAACACGGTCAAGGCAGTTAGCTGAAATACCAACACCTGCACCGCAAAGAAGTCTGCCCTGATCATCCTTTGCAGCAAGAGGATATTTGATAGTCTTCTCAATATCCTTGATTGTAATAAGACCTACAAGATTGTAGTCATCATCTACGATGGGAAGTTTTTCTTTTTTGGACTTTGCAAGGATGCTCTTAGCTTCCTCAAGTGTAATTCCGGCCTTTGCCGTAACAAGATTCTCGCTTGTCATTACGTCCTTGATCTTCTGTGAAAAATCTTTTTCAAACTTAAGGTCACGGTTTGTAATGATTCCGACAAGCTTTCTGCCTTCTGTAATGGGAACACCTGAAATACGGAACTTAGCCATAAGTGCGTCCGCATCTGCAAGTGTATGATCCGGTGAAAGTGAGAAAGGATCAGTGATAACACCGTTCTCAGATCTCTTAACTTTATCTACTTCTTCTGCCTGAGCTTCGATAGACATGTTCTTGTGGATAATACCGATTCCACCCTGTCTAGCCATTGCTATCGCCATTCTGTGCTCTGTAACTGTATCCATTCCCGCACTCATCATAGGAATGTTAAGTCTTATCTTCTTGGTAAGCCATGTACTCACATCAACCTGTCCGGGTATTACCTGTGAATATGCAGGCACCAAAAGCACGTCATCAAATGTTATTCCTTCACCAATAATCTGTCCCATCTTTTAACTCCAATCTAAAAAAATAATTATGATTATGGAGGAAGCCCTCCGTAATATCTATAAAAAAGCTGATAAAATCAGTAATTTCCAAGATCAGTCCGTAAAGACTTTTCTCGGAGCAACGGCCTTTATTGCGGCAACCATCTCGCTGTTTGGCTCAAAAACGATCTTTTCCTTGCCGTCATAATAAAATGTATAAGTAGGATCCGGCTGAGCATTTTTATTTTTTGCCGAAAAATCAAGAGTCTTAAACGTCTGATTCTTGTAATCGGAAAGATGATATGAGCCTGAAGGCGCCATAACAGCAATCTTTTCCACTTCATAAGTTCCTATGTGTTTACGGGAACTCTTATTTAAGATTTTATCAATGGAAATTTCTTTGTCACAATACTGATATTCATACTCTATATCTGCATTCTGCCTTGCAAAATAATATCCTGCCACAGCTGCGATAAAAAGCAACAGGCAAATGATATTCGCATTTAATAATAGAGTTGAAAGTAAGAAAAATATAGCCAATCCAAAGCTCACATACTTAAGAATAACAACTAGCGGAGACGCTTTACTGGCTACCAGACACTCAACATAACTGTTGTCATTACCGATCATGTAAAAATCCAACCTCCTACACACTTACTGCCATTTTATCGACTATCTTATATTATTTCCGCTACTCTTTCAAGTTTTTTTTGACCAATCAGTTGACTTATAGTTAAATAACGTTTATATCATAATAAATGTACAATCTTTATTACATTATATATGTTTTAGGAACAAAAAGACATTATTTTATTACAAAATATAGAGAGGTATGGATATGTCGATTCGTGACGAAGTCAAAGAGCAACAGGACAAAATGAAGGATAAGGATTTTAAGGAAAAATGGGATTATTTCTGGGAATATTACAAGTTCCACGTAATGACGGCCGTTGTCGCCCTGCTCTTTATTATCTCCGGAGTAAAGAGTATGCTTGGCGAAAAGCCCACTTATCTTAATGTGATCCTTGTAAATTCCGCGCCTTCTACATTTGAAAATACGCTGGGTAAAGATTTCCTGGAAGCCACAGGTGTAAATCCTTCGGAAAACGTCTGCTTTATAGATACCACCGCAGTCCTTAACCCCGACAACATCGATGAAGTTGCCATCGCTACAACTCAGAAGATCACGGCAAACATAGCCGCTAAGGAACTTGATGTTCTCGGTGCTGACTACAACAATTTTTTCCAATATGCCGGACAGGATGTATTTGCCGATCTTTCAGCATATTATTCGAAAAAAGATCTTGAAGCAATGGGTGACAGCGTTCTCTACATGGATGCGGGATATATTGAATATATTGCATCCGATGAATATCAGGATTATCTCTCGAACGGAACATACGATGAGAACAACAAATACGCGGTTCTGTGTGCAGAGGCTGCAAAGACGGGAAGTTATACCAACCTTCCGAAAGAAGAAATGAAAAAACCGATCCCCGTAGGAATTATTATCAATAATTCTAAAGCCTACGAAAAGACCGGATTATATTCAGGCAAGACATCGGTTGCAGGAATCATTGCAAATTCCACACGAACCGAAGCTGCCGTTAAGTTTTTAGATTATATCCATCAAAACTGAGTAGTTACGAAGATATCATATATTGAACGGATTGCCTTCTCAAAGTCACGGGCGTCAACACCGATGATGATGTTAAGCTCGGAAGACCCCTGGTCGATCATTCTTACATTTACGCTCGCATGAGCAAGTGCTGAGAATATTCTTCCCGCAGTTCCTCTTGTAGACTTCATTCCGCGTCCAACGACTGCGATGAGGGCAAGGTCCGATTCAATCTCAAGCATATCGGGATGTGCAAGTCTGTGAATCTCTGAAACAACCGACTGTTCCTTCTCGATAAACTCATCTTCCTGAACAAATACCGTCATGGTATCAATTCCCGAAGGTACATGCTCAATGGAGATTTCCTGATCTTCGAAGGCCTGAAGTACCTTTCTTACAAATCCAATCTCTGAGTTCATCTGATCCTTAAGAATATTTACACAGCAAAATCCCTTCTTTCCGGCAATACCGGTAATAACATACTTTGATTTCTTTGCTGTAGACTCAACGATCCATGTTCCCGGATCTTCCGGCTTGTTGGTATTTCTGATATTGATCGGAATACCCTCTTTTCTTACAGGGAAGATCGCATCTTCGTGAAGAACCGATGCTCCCATGTATGCAAGCTCTCTAAGCTCTGTATATGTGATAGTCTCAATGTGCGGTGGCTTGTCGATAATTCTGGGATCTGCAACAAGGAATCCTGAAACGTCAGTCCAGTTCTCGTAAACATCTGCCTTGATGGCTCTTGAAACGATAGAACCTGTTATATCGGAGCCGCCTCTTGAAAATGTCTTGATGCTTCCGTCAGGATATGCACCGTAGAATCCGGGTATAACAGCCTTGGGAGTTTTCTCAAGCTTTTTTGCCATAAGCTTGTTGGTCTTCTCTCCGTCAAACTCTCCGTTCTTGTCAAATACAACAACTGTTGCGGAATCAATGAATTCATAGCCAAGGAAATTCGCCATGATTATTCCGTTAAGATACTCTCCGCGGCTTGCAGCATAGTCATTTCCTGCAAGTGCCTTGAAATTCTTTTCGATTGTCTTGAACTCATCGCTTAAATCGAGCTTAAGGTTAAGTCCCTTGATGATCTCGTCGTATCTTGCCTTGATATCGGCGAGCTGCTTTGAAAAGTCCTTCTTCGCTTCAGCAAGAGCATATGTCTTGTAAAGCATATCTGTAACCTTTGTATCCTTAGAATTTCTTTTTCCGGGAGCAGAAGGAACAACATACACGCGGTCGGGATCTGCCTTAATTATCTCTCCGACCTTCTTGAACTGCTCTGCACTTGCGAGTGAACTTCCACCAAATTTAACTACCTTCTTCATAATGTACAAACCTCTTCTTGTTTTTTTATAGGGAAAAATCATCAATAAAGTCTGATATATCCCTTAACACTGTCAAGTTTCCAAAGTTTCTCTTCGAAATCTTTCTCAGAGATAAGATCTGTGACGAATGCAAACTCGCCTTTTACTTCTTCGCTCTTGATGATCTCTATCTTATTTCCAAACAGCTCTTTTGCCTGATCTTCAAGATTTTCGGTAACTCTTACAAAGAACTTGCGAACAGCGTTGTCCTTTGAAGTAAGCACTGCCTTCTTGGAATTCATGTTTACTTCGATATGTTTTCCCTTGTGCTTAAGAATGTCAACAACGTCTGCAACAACCGCACTTGCAGTAGCACTCTTACCTGCGCCCTTGCCATAGAACATTACGTCTCCGAGCATGTTGCCGTGAACGTCAATCGCGTTGAACACGCCGTTTACGTTTGCAAGAGGATTCTCCATGGGAATCATGAAAGGAGCTACTATTGTAAAGAATCCGCTCTCATTCTTCTTGCACATTCCAAGAAGCTTTATCGCAACGTTGAGGCTCTTTGCATAAGCAAAATCCTCAATGCTTATCTTAGTGATTCCTTCTGTATAAATATCCTCGTAATTTACATGCTCACCGCTCATAAGACTTGAAAGGATAGCAATCTTACGACATGCATCATATCCCTCGATATCGGCTTCGGGATTTCTCTCAGCGTATCCCTTATCCTGCGCCTGCTTAAGAACTGTAGCAAATCCGATGCCCTCTTTGTCCATCTTGGTAAGGATATAGTTTGTTGTTCCGTTGAGAATACCTGTTATCGCATCGATCTTCTCATGCTTAAGTGAATCGTTAATGCTGCGAAGAACCGGAATACCGCCGCCTACACTTGCTTCAAAAAGATAGCTCACACCGTTCTTCTTAGCAATCTCAACAAGCTCAGGCCCGTGCGCAGCCACAAGTTCCTTGTTTGATGTGCATACACTCTTTCCGCTCTCAAGTGCTTTCTTCTCAAATGTGAAAGCAGGCTCAAGTCCGCCCATTGTCTCACAGATAACATCCACCTCGGGATCGTTAAGTATAATATCGAAATCATGTACAACCTGATTTTCATGCTTATCGCCGGGGAAATCTCTGAGGTCAAGTATGTACTTTACTTCTACTGCCTCTCCTGCGCTCTTTGCAACCTCTGCTGCGTTCGTATCAAGAACTTCAACAACCCCGCTTCCAACTGTTCCATATCCCAAAACCGCTACTTTTGCCATTTCATCCTCCAATGCATTTTTTACTGATTATTTAATAGGTTGCACTTCTTCCTGTTATGTGCACCTTATGTATTCCTTCTTTGCCTTCCATAATGGAGATCATCTCCATTATATCCTTAGTCGCTTCCAATACCTGAATCGTGATTGATATCGATGCCACGCCGTTAAGCGGGATTGACTGATGAATCGTCAGGATGTTTGCACCAAAATCCGCGATCAGATTAAGCACATATGATAAAAGACCTACCTCATCATTCATCTGGAATGTCAGGGTAAATGTTGTTCCCTGAAGAGAATCATGAAATTCATATATGTCTTCCTTATATTTATAAAAAGAACTGCGACTGATACCAAGCATCGCAGAAGCTTCATTTACTGTCTTAACCTTGCCGGATTCCAAAAGTTTCTTGGCTTCCACAACCTTAAGCAGCACTTCCGGAACCGCCTGTTTCCTGATAACGTAGTACCCTGTGTCCTGCTGCATCTCTAACCTCCGCATTTATAATACCTTGTTTTTCTACTACGGACATTTGTGTGCGACGTAAAGAGTTTAGCATGCTAAAGTTTTAAAGGCAAGGCCTATTTTTGCCAAAAAAACTCTTTTCACCCCAATTCTCTTTGGTAATCATGCCAATTACGCCTATTATATAAAAAACGAAAAAACTGTGAACACCGCTTCAAACGACCTAAATAAGCCTGAGTTATGCTATACTTTTTCATTGGTCAACGAGTTTTTGTGTTTTAGGTTTTAGGTGTTAGATGAAACAGAGATTTTTAAGAAATTGGTATTTTCTATTAGTTATAGGTATATTGCTTCTTCAGCTCATTGTTTTTCTTATTGCGGGTGAAGCCCACACATTCATTGGTGTTCACGATAATCTTGACATTCACATAACCGATTACAAATTACTGAAGGATAATAATGCATTCTTTTCGCAGGGAAAGACTATCCCGCTTCTTGGCGGTATTGACAGAAATTTCCTGTTATCCGAATTCTACGCTTATTCCTGGCTGTATATGATTCTTCCGAATTTTGCGGCATATATCGTGGGATATTTTCTCAAGATATTGATCGCACTCTTTTCGGGAATACTCCTTGGCAAAGACATTTTGAAAGACAAGTATGAGAAATACAAATGGGCCGTGGTCCTCTTTAGTTTTATCTACGGTCTTCTTCCGCTTTATCCGGCATTTTCGTTTTCTTTTGCTTCGCTCCCTCTTCTGATATTCATAATAAGAAGACTTAAAAGCACCGGTAAAAAAATCTATTACCTACTTGCGTTCCTATATCCGACGCTTTCGTACTTTACGTTCTTCGGACCTTTTATTCTGGGTTATATCTTTATTTACTTCATTTATCTTTGGGTAAAAGAAAAAAAGATAAACTTTAGGATTTTTGTTGCGATGATCCTTATGTCCGCAAGCTATATCCTCATTGAATACAGGCTTTTTGCCCTTATATTCGGCTCCGGACAGGCAACAATCAGAGACACGATGGTAATCGACGATCTGTCTGCATCTGAGATCTTACACAGTATCTTTAATGTTTTTGTAAATAACATTTTCCACTGCGAAGATCTGCACAGAGTTGTTGTTTTACCTTTGTTTATCATATCTTTTGCAGCTATCAATTTGGGACACATAAAAAGAAAAGAATACAGGCAGCTCTGCATCGATCCGTTTAATCTCGTATTTCTTTTTATAGTCGGAAACTGCATTGTTTACGGTCTTTACAACAATCATGCTGTCAGAACTTTATTCGAAAAGCTCGTCCCTCCTTTAAAGGGATGGCAGTTTAACAGAACAATATTTTTTAACCCGCTTCTGTGGTACGTTGAAGCACTTATCGCGATGATACGTCTTTCAGACCACATTGCTTCCCAAGAAAGTAACAAGAACCGTTTAAGCGCAATATTACCGTTTGTCCCAAAGGCACTTACAATTATCGTCCTTCTCTCTGTGATCGGAACGCAGTCCTTATATAACGACTTTTTCAACACCTGTTACGTAAACACCTGGGAAGCATTTAATGGGCAGAAGTCGGAAACCCTGTCCTATGGCGATTTCTTTTCAACAGATCTGTTCGAAAAGATAAAAAAAGACATTGATTATAAAGGCGAATACAGTGTGGCTTACGGCTTCCATCCCGCCGTTCTTTCTTACAACGAGATTGCAACTTTGGACGGGTGCCTTAGCTACTACTATCAGTCGTATAAGGATTCATTCAGAAATGTAATTGCGCCTTCGCTCTCCGAATCGGAAGAAGCCCGCAACTACTACGATGATTGGGGCGCACGTGCCTATATCTTTTCAGGCAGCGACTACGGCATCTGGAATCCCGCAAGAACAGTTAATGTTGACGACAAGCGTCTTCTTATTGATAAATCAGCATTTGAGCAATTAAACGGAAAATATGTATTCTCACGAATAGAGATTTCAAACGAAGATGAGATCGGCTTTAAGCTCATCGGTGAATACTCGGATGCAAACTCACCATACACCATATGGGTATATTCTTTATAAAAGGTTTGGAGATGTAAAATGAAAAAGTATATTAAAATTGCCCGTCCCGATCATTGGATAAAAAACTTCTTTATCATGCCCGGAGTTGCCATCGCATTCCTGCTTACGGAGCATTCTCTTAAAGATATAAATATCTTCAAGCTGATATGTGCTTTCTTTGCGACCTGCATGATTGCAAGCGCAAACTATGTAATAAATGAATGGCTCGATGCTCCGTTTGATAAATTCCATCCGACCAAGAAAAACAGACCTGTTGTAACCGAGAATATGAAATTCTCCGTAGTTATCGCGGAATATATCGCTCTTATCGCTGTCGGTGTTATTCTTTCTCTGCTTGTCGATAAGCTGTTTCTGATAACATCGCTTGTCCTTTTGTTCATGGGCTTTTTGTACAACGTTAAACCTTTTAGGACAAAAGATATTCCATATTTTGATGTGCTCTCTGAATCTGTAAACAATATGCTTCGCCTTATGATGGGATGGTTTGTCGTGACAGATTCTTCGCTTCCTCCTTCAAGCATCCTCATTGGCTACTGGATGGCAGGAGCATTTCTCATGGCAACAAAGCGCTTTGCAGAGTACAGAATGATTGGCAATCCTGAGGTAGCCGGTCTTTACAGACGTTCATTCAAATTATATACAGAGAAAACTCTCCTTGCATCAGCGCTCTTCTACTCGCTTATATCCACATTTTGCCTGGGAGTTTTCCTTATCAAGTACCGTATTGAATATCTCTTATGTATGCCGCTTGTATTCCTGCTCTTTTCCTACTACGTGGCGATGTCATTCGATCCCGACTCCGCTGTGCAGCGTCCCGAAAAGCTTTTCAAGGAAAAAAAGCTTATGCTGTTGGTATTTGTAATAATCATTGCATTTATGATACTGACATCCGTAGACCTTAATTTTCTCCACAGACTTACATCCAACTCCCTTGTATGGGTCCGCTTGGATTGACATACTTGCGCGGAATATAAAAAGCAAAACACCATCCGGATTCACAAAAGCCCCGGATGGTGTTTTATTATTTATTTTCATTCATGTATGTTGTTGCTCTGTTCTGAATAGTATCTGCCACCTCTTCCGCGGTCTTCTGTCCGCCAAAAAAAGCCGGTACCTCTTCCATGATAATTCTATTGATCTCAGTGTAAAAGCCGAAATTATCATCATGATTTTTTATTGAAAGAATATAATTACTCAGTTCCTGTACCTCAGCTTCAGTCAAAGGAGTTGCCTTTATTCTGTCATATCCCAAACTAAAATAATCGTCTTCTCCTCTTTCCTGTGTCGCTGCTTTTTTTGCAGCTTCAAATGATGCTTTATCCGAAGGAAAAGAACTGTAAATATTTGAAGGATCGTAATTTTCAAACATACTCTTTATAAATTGAACTGCAGCATCTTTATATTTGGTCTTACTATTTATGCCAACTTCAGCAAGAGGGCATATTTTAGCAGAATTCTCGCTGTTGCTGTTAATACATCCCACAAGCGAAATATCATCTTGAAATACTCCATATTTAAGCATTGCATAATCTCTGAAATTTGATAAAGGACTATACCTGAAGATTGCTTTATCCTCCAAATATCCCCTATCTTCATCAAACATTCCATAGTCGTACTCAGATTGTTCCGGGAACTTATCGGCAAAAGTAAGTAGTTCTATAAAATCAGAGTCTGTAAAACTGCACTTTCCGTTCTCCGGATCCAAATACTTATCGAAATCCCCCCCGCAATAAATAATACCTTCCTTATAGCTGTCACTGCCAAATGCAGCTTTATAGCCAACACCCGTCTTATCTATGATTTCTTCACAATCACTTATCGAAAGACTTGTTCTGCCTTCCGCAAATCGTTTTCTCATTGCCAATGTATTAACAGTAAATCTGGAAAATACAGTGTAAATCTTATCTTTTGTATGCATCATCTCAAAAACATTCGGTAAAAATTCTATATTTTCAAGAGTTCCTCCCTTATCAAAAAGAGGCCCCAAATCCATCAAGACTCCCTTATCTATATAACCGGATATATCCGAACTATCCGCGCTTACCGCCAAAATATCGGGGGCCTTTCCCGATAAAATATCAAGGTTAAACTTTTCTACGCTCCGGTCTGCTTCATCGTCAGAAAGACAATCCTCTGCATAATCTATAACCTGTATTCTATACTCATCATTCGTTTTGTTGAATTTATGTACTTCATTTATAATATCACTATTTATATAAGCTCCTCCGAGAGTAACCGTTGTCTTTTCTTTTATATCTTCAGGATTAACTTTGGTAAGCTTGGATAAATATACTCCACCGTTGTCTTTACAAAAAGTCGCCCAAAACTCGCCTTCATTTACTGCTATAAATCGATTAATACCTTCCTCAAAACCAATATCAGAATCCCGAAGATTTGCAATCTCAGTAATCTTATCTTCCTTACTGTCATATCCATAGATATAGTTACCAAGTGCTGCATACAGACCATAACCTTCTCCTCTTGAAAAAGATAACCCTTTGTCAGCATTAGTTTCACCAAAACATTTGCTTGGTTCTCCTATTTTTCCATTCGCAAGATCAACTTTCCATAACCGGCTATCGTCAAGATTATAGCTATGTATATACAGCTGTTCATCGCTTCCTTTAATAAGTCTGCCTCCATTTTTAAAAGAATGCAGTAATTTGGGGTCGATGATGCAAGTTAATCCGTCCTGTTCGCTATATTTTTCAACTCCTCTTGAAGAACTTATAATAAGCCCGTTATCCTTAGTCCATGCAACACCTTCTATTGAAAACATACTATTCGCAGGAGCGTCTGACAATAAATCTTCCCTTCCCGCTTCTTTTCCGGTATTGTCAAATTTAACAAGATAATAGCCTGTTTTCTGATCGCTTTCATCACTCTCATAATCAGAATATTGCATGTACAGATTTTCGGATTCATCCATTTCAAAAAAGGCATGTTTATCATTTGTAGAAACCGGAATTTCATATGACTTATCGACTGTTCCATCGGTATTTGCCGACACAAACTTATACTTTCCGGCTTGATCTAAATAGACACACTTTATCTTGCCTCCTACATAATCAAGATAAACATCTTCTGAACCTTCTTCAATAACCCCTTTAATTTCCTCCTCTTTAAAAAAATGATCTTTATCAATTTCTTTAATCTGATTTACGGATTTCACATCCGCACTGCTCTCTTTCTTACCGCATCCCGTAACACTTGATACCAGAACCGCCATTGTAAGAACACTTACTGTAACCTTCTTTAAAAATATACTTTTTCCCATACGTTTTTTCATATTTCTATTCAGTGCTCGTGTCTTTAACACTTTTACTTTTCCCGATAATAAGTTATCAAAACTCACTCCTTTCAAAAATTTCACCTGCAAGTGTATTTTCAGTATTAGTTATCTCTGTGAAATCTTCAAGTTCCACTTCGAGCAATCGTGTTTCCATTGTGGTAACATGCCCATTTCATCAGTGTTTTAAGTTATTTTGCGCATCTCTGCGGAGCCTTTTTTATATCATAGAAAAAACTTCCTAATAGAAAAGGCCATGGTATAAAGAGAATACCATGACCTTTCATAACGCTTATTTAATATAAACTCCTGCTCTTGAGTTGTCTTTTATTTTATATCTTCAGGATTAACTTTGGTTAGCTTGGATAAATATATTTCACCGTTGTCTTTATAAATAGTCGCCCAAAATTCGCCTTCATTTATTGCTGTAAATCGACCAATACCTTCGCCAAAACCAATATCAGAATCCCGAAGATTTGCAATTTCAGTAATCGCATCTTCCTTGCTGTCATATCCATAGATGTAGTCGCCAAATGCTGCATACAGATCATTCCCTTCTCCTCTTGAAAAAAATAAAAGTTTGCCTGCAGTATTTTCACGAAAGCATTTGCTTGGCTCCCCTATTTTTCCATTCGCAAGATCAACTTTCCACAGTCGGTCCTTGTCATTGTTATTTCCTTTTATGTACAGCCGATCATCGCTACCTTTAATAAGTTCTCCTCCGTGACTGAAAGAATACAGAAATTTTGGTTCTATGATACAAGTAAATCCGTCCTGTTCACTATATTTTTCAATTCCTCTTGACGAACTTACAATAAGCCCGTTATCCTTAGTCCATACAACACCTTCTACCGAAAACAAACTCTTCTCGGGAGTGTCTGACAATAAATTTTCCCTTCCGACTTCTTTTCCGGTATTGTCAAATTTAACAAGATAATAGCCTGTTTTCCGACTGCTTTCCTCACTCTCAAAATCAGAATATTGCATGTACAGATTTTCGGATTCATCCATTTCAAAAAAGGCATGTTTATCATTTGTAGAAACCGGAATTTCATATGACTTATCGATTGTTCCATCGGTATTTGCAGATACAAACTTATACTTTCCGGCTTGATCCAAATAAACACACTTTATCTTGCCTCCTACATAATCAAGATAGACATCTTCCGAACCTTCTTCAATAACTCCTTTAATTTCCTCCTCCTTAAAAAAATGATCTTTGTCTTTAATCTGACTAATGGATTTTGCATCCACACCGATTTCTTTCTTGCCGCATCCTGTAACAATTGATAACAGAACCGCCATTGCAAGAATACTTACTGTAACCTTTTTAATACTTATACTTTTAATCATACGAAAATTTCATATTTCTATTCAGTGACCATTTTATTTATTTCACCCTCTGAGTTGATAACAGATTCCAGCTTTTTTCTCTTTTTCCACAGTGCCACAGTCTGAAAAACTATCAATCCGTAAACAGCTACATCAATAAGCAGCATCAGTATATTATTCATCGTAAAACCAGTCCTAAGACCAAAATCAATATTGCTGACGACACGATCCTCAATGTAGTAACTATTTGTTTCTTCTATAGCATATTTAATCCAGTATAATGTATAGCTCAGATTCAATATCACTTCCAGTAACGAAACAAACACGATCATTGTAGGAACAATTTTTTTATTACTTCCCCTAATAAATAGGAAATATGTCAAAACTGCCCCACTGATTGTCGGAATAAGAAAGATGAAAAAATCAGCGATAATATAACGCATTTCAGCAACAGCATACCCTGTTAAGATGCCCTCTATTATCCACGTAGCCAGCACCTGCGCAAAATTTATAAGACTTGTCAACGCAAGGTACAGAACTATTATTCCTCCCGTCATCTTGGGAGAAAGTTTTCCTTTTATTGCTTTATCAAGGCCAAAAGCAAAAACAACTATCTGCATAACAACTTTGATCATCGGTATTATCTGCTTTGTTCCAAAATTCATCATTGCAACACTGACATATCCGATCAGCTCTGCTTCTGCTCCTACAGGTCCCCCAAAACCGACTGCTTTGGTGTAAATCAAAAAATAATTGGAAATGTGACTGACAATTGCTATCAAGCAAGAGAATATAACAAATGCATACAGCGCAATTATTATATTATGTGCTGTTTTGTTTTCAACTACAGGGTTTCTTTCAACTTCAACAGAAATATCTTTACCAGATAATAGGTTGTCCAGGCTCACACCAAGAATTTCAGCTATTTTCTTTGTTGTAAGAAGATCGGGGAATCTTTCACCGCACTCCCATCTTGATACAGTCGGTCTTGTTACAAATAATTTTTCCGCAAGAGTCTGCTGTGTCATACCTTTCTCTTCACGTGCTTTTCTAAGCTGCTCGCCAAATTCAACCATATATATCTGCCAAACTCCTTTCAAAAATTCACCTGCAAGCGTATTTTCAGTATCAGTTATCTCTATGAAATCTTCAAGTTCCACTTCGAAAAATCGTGTTTCCATTGTGGTACCATGCCCATTTCATCAGTAGTTTAGGGCATTTGGGAATAAATTGCAAAAAAGCTCCCCAAACAACATTCAGATGGATGTGGAAAGTTTTTTCAAATTGTTTTTTGCGCATGCGAAAGGCCATGGTATGGGGAATACCATGGCCTTCCATAACGCTTATAAAAGGAAAGAGTATCTTCACCTCGCGGACAAGCAAGATGAAGAGTAGTAAATAACTAAGTCAGATTATCCCTTTACACCACCGAGCGTAACACCGCCGACAATGTGTCTGGATAATAAAAGATAAACAACTATAACAGGGAAGATAGAGAATGAAATCATTACATATACCTGTCCCATGTCAAACTTAAGCCAGTCTGCACTTCTGAGCTGAGCTATAAGTATAGGAAGTGTCTTCTTTGTGTCTGTGTGAAGCACAAGTGCAGGAGTAAAGTAGTTATTCCAGCTTGTTACGAAACTGAAGATTGCCTGAACAGCAACAGCAGGTTTCATAAGCGGTACTACAATCTTGTTGAATGTGCCCCACTCTGTAGATCCGTCGATTCTGGCAGCTTCCACAAGTGAAAGAGGAAGTGTAGAATCCATGTACTGCTTCATAAAGAAAAATACAGCAGGTGAAGCAATAGCAGGAACAATAAGTGGTGTAAACTTATCATCCAATCCCATCTTTCCGATAAGCTGCAAGAAACCAAGCGCAGTTACCTGAGTAGGGATCATCATAACCATCAAAATAAATGTAAAAATGAACTTCTTAAGCTTAAAGTCATAAGCGTGTATTGCATACGCTGTCATCGTTGAAAAATATGTAGCAAACACCGCTGTTAGTGTAGCAACAATAAGCGAATTAATCAAGCCATTAAATATCGGCAAAGTTCCATGAACCAGATTATCCCAGTTTGTTACGAGAAATGTACTCGGATATGGTCTGAATCCTTTTGTAAGTTCTGCATTTGATCTGGTTGAATTTATAAACAAAACATAGAACCAGAAAAGGCAGATAAATGTTATCAATATAAGTACAATATACGCTATCACGCGTCTGGCGTGAACCGATGCTCCGGTATCACTCTGTCCGGCCATCGCAATTCTCTTTTCTTCCATTGTTAAGCCTCCAAATCAATCCTTATCTTCGCTTGCCGTAAACTTGAAGACGATCAAGCTAAGTATACCGGTAATAATAAACATGAATACCGAAAGAGCTCCACCAAGACCAAAGTTCTTACTGAAAAGATGCTTGTTAAGATACATGATCAAGGTCATTGAAGATCTCATAGGATCACCGGTACCGTTTGTCAGGATCTGAGGTACGTCAAACATCTGGAGTCCACCGATCAATGATGTAATCATAACATAAATAAGAATCGGTTTTAACAAAGGCAATGTAATTTTATAAAAAATTTGAGTGGCTGTAGCACCGTCAACCTGTGCTGCTTCGAAAAGTGAAGGGTCAATCCCCATCATTCCCGCCATCAAAAGAATTGTCGTATTTCCAAACCACATAAGGCAGTTCATAAAAGCAACCAAGCCACGAACCGACCATACATGTGACATAAACTGATAAGGTTCTTTTAAAAATCCAATTTGTACCAAGATTGAATTGATAGGGCCTGAATTTGAGAACAATGTGAAAAACAACATCGCAAATGCAGAAGCCATTATCAAATTGGGAAGGTAAATAACTGTCTTAAAAAAGCCTTGTGCCTTCAAACGCAGTGACGGATCTGTAAACCATGCTCCCAATAAAAGTGAGAGAAGGATCTGAGGGACAAATCCCAAAATCCACATTATCAAAGTATTCTTTAAATATGTAGGAAGATCTCCGTTTGTAATTATTGTTGCAAAATTTTGTAATCCGACAAAATTCGGACCAATCTGTTTTAATCCCGAGCGATAATTCTCAAAGAATGAATTATAAATTGTTGAAAAAAGCGGTATCATCTGAAATACCAGATAAATTACCACGAACGGAATAAGGAAAATGTAGCCCCATTTATTATAACTGACTACTTTACTCTTCTTTTTCATACCCGTTACCCTTCTGAATAAATATTTGTGGAACGCATTGTGAACAATGCGTTCCACAATGATAAATCTAAAACTACCTATTACTTACTGATTACTCAGTCTTTAATTCAGGATACTTCTCAACGATAGCTGAATTGAACATTTCAAGAGCCTGGTCGAGAGTAGCGTTGCCATCGAAGTAGTTCTTCATAGCTTTCTGGAACTCTTCGTTACAACCCTGATCATATTCGCACTGGTTAGAAAGATCGCACTTCTCAGCACCGTTGCAGAACATTGCAAGAGGGTTCTGTCCACCAAGAGGAGCAAATGCATACTCGTCCTTAGTTGCTGCTTCTTCCATAGCAGGCTTGTTGTTTACGAAATCACTGTCCTTAGCAACGATATCAAGCATGATATCCTTGTTTGTTGTGAGCTGCTTCATGATATCTGCAACAAGTGAAGCATTGTCTGTTCCCTGAGCTGCGCAGATCCATGTTCCGCCCCAGAAGAATCCCTGAGGGCCCTCTGTTGCACCCCAACCACCGTCGTGAGCGATTGAGCCTTCTGTATCAGCAGCCATTGAGAAGTTGATCATCCAAGCGGGTCCAAAGTAGCAGAATGTCTTTCCGTCAGGATAGAATCCCTTGCTCCAGTCATCGCTCCAAAGATCTGATGTAGAACCAACCTCTTTAGCGTCAACCATCTTCTTTGTCATCTCAACCCATTTCATGATGCTGGGATCAACTTTAACTACACCATCCTGTACCCACTTAGAAGAAACGTTGTTAGAGAATACACGATAAGCATCGTTAGTTGTTGATGTCATGCTGTAGCCCTTAGCCTTCATCTGCTCAGCTGTCTTAAGGAATGTATCCCAATCAGCTACAGACTTCTGAACTTCAGCAGGATCGTCTGATCCAAGAACTTCTTTAGCAGCCGCACGGTTGTAAATAAGAACACCGGGGCAGCCCTGCCATGAAAGACCCTTGAGCTTTCCGTTAGAATCTGTCATAACATCCTGTGTATATTTGTACTGGTTAGCAATGTCAGCGTCTGCGATACCAAGATCTGCAACAGGCATTGAAACGTCAGCATCTACATATTTAAGTGCGTAGTCAGCCTCTACAAGGAAAATATCAATCTTATCATCAGCAGCTGCATCAGCCTGCTTAAGAAGTGCCTCATCGAGGTTGTTCTGATAAGCATTGTTCTCGTTAGGTGTGATGTTCCACTTTACAGTAACATCACCGATTTTTCCTGAAGTAGCATCTGTCTCTGTATATCCAGGATAGTGATCTGCAACTCTGCTCTTGAACTCTTCGTTCCAGCAGTAAATATTGAGGACTTTACCCTCATCTCCAGCAGCTGCAGGTGCATCTGCTGCAGTTGCATCTGCTGCGTTTCCATCAGCTGATGCTCCGGTTGAAGCAGCAGTGTTTGCATTTCCGCCGCAAGCAGTGAGCATTCCTGCTACCATAGTCATAGAAAGAAGTAACCCAAGTACTCTTTTCTTCATAACCGTACCTCCCATTCTTTTGCGTTAAATAATTGTTGTGTGTATTTAAAATGGCTAAGCCATCTCAAATCTTATTGAATCTTTTTAACGGATTCCCCTTTTTCCAATGTACCTTCAACTACAATCTGCTCAACCAGTGTCCCCTTAGGATTATTTATAAGATCGATCAATTTGGTTGCCGCTATTCCACCGATTTTCTCAGAATTCTGCACCACTGTGGTAAGTCTCGGAGAAAGACGCTTTGCAAGTTCAAGTCCATCATATCCTGCAATTGATATATCTTCCGGTATTCTAAGATTTCTCTGTCTTATAGCATTTATTCCACCAAGTGCCGCAAAATCATCGGGATAAAGAATGCATGTAGGCGGTTCCGGAAGATCCAAAAGTTTGTTAGTTGCCTCATATGCGGCATCAGTATCTCTATAAGGAGATACAACTACATATTCATCCGGAATCTCTACTCCCAATTCCTGAAGTGTCTTATAAAAACTTGTAAGTCTGTTCTGTGTAACGGATGAACCGGCACCGTGAACATATGCCACTTTCCTGTGTCCCTGCCCGTAAACATAATTTACAAGCTCTCTCATCCCTTTTACATTGTCAGACACGACTGAAGTCCTGTTAAAAAAGATATGGTCGATCGTGACCACCGGTATATTGCTCTTAATAAGCTCCTCAACTTCCGGATCGGAGAAATCAACACATGCTATAACCACTCCGTCAAAGCCCCTGTATATCGCATGTGACAGATAGGACATATTATTGATCTTCGCCTTGCCTCCATTGATGAAGGTTATATCAAAACCGTTCTCCTCCGCAGTCTTCTTAAAACTGTTAAGCACATGATTGAAATAATCATGTGTGAGACCGCTGTTGGCTTCATCTACAAACAAGACACCGATATTGTTGGTCCTGTTCGTCTTAAGAGCCTGCGCAGCCGCATTCGGATGATATCCGAGCTTATCAGCAACTGCCCGTATATGTTCCTTAGTTTCCTGCCCTATGTCGCTATGATCGTTTAGTGCCTTAGACACTGTAGCTATGGACACTCCACAAGCAACGGCAATATCCTTTAATGAAACATTACGCTTAGCCATAACAATAAATACCTTTGAACTTAATCGTTTTCGCACGATAAATATACATCATAATGACTTTGGAAGCAATAAAAAAATCACTTTTTTTGTGCAAATTATATATCTTTGTTTGTTTTTTACAAAATCCACTCTCTTTTTTCATATATAATTCTGATTTTGGTTACGATTAGTTAATGATTTAGTAAAACGTTTTCGGAATATCATTTATCCCCAGTATCCATCTGCGGTTTTATGCGTGTTATCTCTGAAACGCGCACAGGGCAACGGTTTAAGGGTAATAATATTTGTGATATTTTGTGTTGCAATATAGTGCCTTCCCATATATAATGTCTCTAGTAATTATCTTAAACGTTTAAGTGAACGGAGGTTATATTTATGAAATTCGGCTACTTTGATGACAATGCATGTGAATACGTCATCACTACACCAAAGACTCCTCTTCCCTGGATCAACTACCTCGGAAACAAGGAATTTTTCTCATTAATATCAAATACTTGCGGCGGATACACATTCTATAAAGATGCCAAGCTTTTAAGGCTCACAAGATACCGTTATAACAATGTTCCTTATGATAACAACGGTAAATATTTCTATATTAAGGATGAAACAGATAAAGCAAATGAAGTTATCTGGAATCCCGGATGGCAGCCTGTAAAGACAACTCTTGACAGCTACGAGTGCCGTCACGGATTAGGTTATAGCAAGTTTTCATCATCAAAATCAGATATTAAAGCCGATGTGTTAACTTTCGTTCCTATGAATGATAATTGTGAGGTTTCCAAGATCACTGTCACAAATAATAAGAAAGAAGATGCTAAGCTCGTTCTCTTTTCATATGTAGAATGGTGTCTGTGGAATGCAGATGACGATATGAAGAACTTCCAGCGTAACCTCAGCACAGGTGAAGTTGAAGTAACAAACGACGGATCGACTCTTTTCCACAAGACAGAGTACAGAGAGCGTAGAAATCACTATGCGGTTTACGGCGTAAATACAAAGGTTGACGGCTTTGACACAAGCAGAGACGCATTCCTCGGAGCATACAACGGACCTGACAGCCCGGATGCCGTTGCTGCCGGAAAGTGCACAGGTTCTGTTGCAAGCGGATGGTCTCCTATAGCTGCTCACCAGATCAACATCAACCTTAAGCCCGGCGAATCCAAGACATTCATCTTCACACTCGGATACATCGAGAACCCTGAAGATGACAAGTGGGAATCACACGGTGTTATCAACAAGAAGCCTGCATACGCACTTCTTGATGCTTACAAGACTGAAGAAGCTTTCGACAAGGCACTTGCCGAGCTTAACGATTACTGGAAGAATCTTCTCGGAATCTATCATGTATCTTCTTCAAACGAGAAGGTTGACCGCATGGTAAATATCTGGAACCAGTATCAGTGTATGGTTACATTCAACATGTCAAGATCTGCTTCTTATTACGAGTCAGGTATCGGCCGTGGAATGGGATTCAGAGATTCTTGTCAGGATCTTCTCGGTTTCGTACACCTCATTCCGGACAGAGCAAGACAGCGTATCATTGATATCGCTTCTACTCAGTTCCAGGACGGAAGCGCTTACCATCAGTACCAGCCCCTTACAAAGAAGGGTAACTCAGACATCGGATCAGGATTCAACGACGATCCGCTCTGGCTCATCGCAGGCACAAGCGCATATGTAAGAGAAACAGGTGACCTTTCTATCTTGAAAGAAATGGTTCCTTTCGATAATGATATGAGCGTTGCAAAGACACTTATGGATCACCTTAAGTGCTCATTCAACTTCACTGCCACTCACAAGGGCCCTCATGGTCTTCCTCTTATCGGACGTGCAGACTGGAACGACTGTCTCAACCTCAACTGCTTCTCAGAGCATCCCGGTGAGTCATTCCAGACATTCGGTCCTTCGGAAGGTCCTGTTGCAGAGTCAGTATTCATCGCAGGTATGTTTGTAAAATACGGTGAAGAATATGCACAGCTTGCTGAGCTCCTCGGCGATGATGCTGAAGCAAAGAGAGCAAGAGAAGAAATCAAGAAAGTTTACGATGCAGCTTGCACAGCAGGTTGGGACGGCGAATGGTTCGTAAGAGCTTACGATGCTAATTCCAACAAGGTTGGTTCAAAAGAATGTGAAGAAGGTCAGATCTTCATCGAGCCTCAGGGCTTCTGCGTTCTTGCAGGAATCGGCGTAAAAGAAGGTCTTGCAGAGAAAGCTCTTAAGAGCGTTGAAGAAAGACTTGATACAAAGTACGGCGTAATGATCTTACAGCCTGCTTACACAAAATATCATCTCGAACTTGGTGAAGTTAGTTCATATCCACCTGGATACAAGGAGAACGGCGGTATCTTCTGCCACAACAATCCTTGGGTATCTATCGCTGAGACTGTTCTCGGACACGGCGACAGAGCTTTCGAGATCTACAAGAAGACATGTCCTGCTTACATCGAGGATATCAGCGAAGTTCACTGCACCGAGCCTTATGTATACTCTCAGATGGTTGCAGGAAGAGACGCTAAGTTCTTTGGTCAGGGCAAGAACAGCTGGCTTACAGGAACAGCTGCATGGACATTTGTAAATATCTCCCAGTACATCCTGGGTGTATATCCTACACACAACGGTCTTTCAATCGATCCTTGTGTGCCCGCAGATTTCGGTGACTTCACTCTCACCAGAAAATACCGCGGTGCTACTTACAACATCAACGTTAAGCAGAACGGTGCTCAGAAGGGTATCAAGAAACTTACCGTAAACGGAAAAGAAATAAGCGGAAATATCATCCCATACGAAGAAGGCGTAAAAGAATACACAGTAGAAGCTGTTATGGGTTGATCATAATTATACTCCTATTCTTCAGGGCCTGCGAAAGCGCTATTTATCTGCGTTTTCGCGGGCCCTATTCATGTAAAGTTGCACGATTGACCGATTATATGTTAAAATACAGTGTCTAAGTCGGAGGTGAATATGAGTACTATTAGTAAGCCCAGACAGCAAAGGTACCACAGAAAACACAGACACAAGCGAAGTTATACATTTATGGTTATTTCCGGAGACTCTGACGGTGTAACGAAGCGTCTCCATCTGAATCATTCCCAAACACAATGGTTGGCATACTCAATTTTTGCTTTTGCATTATTTTTAGGATGCTACATTATCTATAGTATTATGACCATTTCTAATTTGAAGGCTATACAAGCCGAACAGAAGCAAGAAATCTCAGATCTTCAAGAAGAAAACAGTAGTCTCGCAGCGTCATACGAGAGCGCAAGTTCCAATTCGGAACATATTCAGGCTGCCCTCAGTGAAAGACTTAAGAACGAGCGTCAGGCTAGTGAAGAGGCTGAAAAGTTGGCAGTTCCTTCAGGCTTTCCTTTGACAGGAACCACACCGCTTCCCACCCAAGCAGTGGATGATCCGAATGCCACCAATATAACCAAGCTTACCGACAAGAACAAGGATACCGCAACAGGAAATCCTCTGGTTCTATTTACAGCAGCTTCCGGAAGTAATATTATAGCTACCGGAAACGGAAAAATTATGACCGTAACTTCAGACGCGAAGTTTGGACACATTGTTTCCATCGATCATGGAAACGGATATATTTCAATTTACCGAAACGAAGGCACACCTGTTGTTTCGGAAGGCGATACCGTTGACAGGGGCGACCTGTTGTACGTTGTAGGCAGCCAGAACAAAACTTTAGGATATCAGATACAGAAGGATGAGAAATACGTAAATCCTGAAGATGTAATGGATATCAAGGGTTAAATGGAGGATTCATTATGTTTGGAAACACTAAAAAAGATTCTACCAATGCAACTGACAATGAAATACTTGAGCAGGTAGGAACTATTATCGGTCCCGGTGCCGTAATCGACGGCCCACTTACTACAAAAGATTCAACAAGGATCGATGGCACTATCAAAGGCAACGTTAATATTAGCGGTGCTCTCATTGTAGGTCAGGAAGGTAAAATTTTTGGAACTGCTTCCGGCGTAAATATTTATGTAGCCGGCGAAGTAAACGGAAATCTCTCTGCTCCGCAGGGAAAAGTTGAGATCAGCGATACTGGAAAAGTTGTCGGCGACGTCATCTGCAAAGGTATTATTATCGATGAAAATGCTATTTTCCAGGGCAGATGCGAAATGACCGGTCTTGAGAGAAATTCGGCAGATATTGCAAAAGAAAGAGCTGCTGCCGTAAAGGAATCAAATGAAGCCGATAATGAAAACAATTCGGAGGCTAATGAATCCGACGAGAAAAAAGTAATTTAAGTAAATTTTCAGATTAAATAAGCGCTTCGATTAAAATCGAAGCGCTTATATTTTTGACCCAATATCAATTCCGAAATCACTCTTGCAATCTATCGAATACGAGCTCATATCCATCATCGCCGTAATTCAACGAGCGGTTAACTCTGCTGATGGTCGCTGTTGATGCTCCTGTCTTCTCTGCAATCTCAAGGTATGTCTTATGCTCTTTAAGCATTGAAGCCACCTCAAATCTCTGAGAAAGAGATAAAAGTTCGTTCACGGTGCAAAGATCATCGAAAAAACTATAACATTCATCTTTATTCTGAAGGCATAGAATTGCGTCAAACAGATGATCCACAGCATCTGTTCTAATCTTTTTGTTCATTTCGCCATCCCTCCGATTTTTCTAACACAAATTTGTAAACTATATTGCGTTAATAATAAACCTTTGTGCTTATATATTTTATCACTTTAAAATCTTAAAGTAAATAGGAAGATATACTTTACTTTTTTAGCTATTTATGCTATTGTTAGTTTGTTGTCATGGACAACAGAACGATTATTTTTTTATTTTTTAGTGGAGGTATTACAATGAACAAAGGTACTGTTAAGTGGTTCAACAACCAGAAAGGTTATGGCTTTATCTCTGATGAGGCTGGAAACGATGTATTCGTACATTATTCAGGACTTAACATGGAAGGCTTCAAGTCTCTCGACGAAGGCGCTTCAGTTGAGTACGATGTAATCCAGGGCGAAAAAGGACCTCAGGCCGTAAACGTAAACAAGCTTTAATTAATCAAAAAGTTGAAGCTAATTAATCAGACTACAAGTCGACTTATTCTTAAATATAAAAATAAATATTTAGAATTTGCAATATTGTATAGATGATTAATCAACAGAGCCATCCAACATTTGTTGGATGGCTTTTTTGGACATTTTTTATATCATTTACATATATCGATTATATCTTCCAGCTTAAGGCTACCGCCGAAAATCTCAAGGGCACTGCCTATTGTGACATCTACTCTTCCCTTTCCGATTTCCTTTAGCTCTTTTACATCGTCCAGACTTCCTGCTCCTCCGGCATAGGTAACAGGTATCTTTCCCCAGTCTCCGAGGATTTTCACCACGTTCTTCTCTATACCTTTTTGCTTGCCTTCAACATCAGCCGCATGAACAAGAAACTCATCGCAATACTCTGAAAGCAGATCAAGCGTTCCCTCATTAAGCTCAACATCAGTAAGCTTCTGCCACCTGTCTGTTACTATGTAATACTTTCCGTCTACATTTTTACATGAAAGATCAAGAACAACCTTTTCTTTTCCGACAGCCTCTTTAAGCTTCTGTAAATTGGTATAATTGATCTCTCCGTCCTTAAACACATAAGAAGTGACGATAACATGAGATGCACCCGCATTTATAAATTCTGCGGCGTTCTCAGCCGTTATACCGCCGCCTACCTGCATGAGTCCGGGGCATGCCCCCAAAGCTCCAATCGCCAGTTTTTTCGTTTCTTCATAGAAGGGGCTGCTTACAGGATTGAGTAATATTATATGTCCGCCCGTAAGCCCCATCTCCCGATACATCCCGGCGTAAAATGCGGCATCCTGTGAAGCTACATAGTTTTCTTTTGCCTCGTCATTTTTATCACGAAGGCTGCTCCCCACTATCTGCTTCACCTTGCCGTTATGAATATCAATACAAGGTCTGAATCTCATACGTTTCTCCTCAGGTGCTACGTCTATCAGTCAGGCAAGTACATCCGACATATCATACAATCCCGCCTGCTTCCCTGAAAGGAACTTAGCCGCCTGGATCGCACCTTTTCCAAAGATTGCTCTTGAATATGCTCTGTGAGAAAGAGTTACAACCTCGTCGTGTCCTGCAAAGATAACATCGTGGTCACCTACGATCGTTCCGCCACGTACGGCAGATATACCAATCTCCTTCTGAGGTCTCTTCTCTCTTCTTGTACTTCTGTCATATACATAATCCATCTCATTATTGAGGGACTCGTTAATGCTGTCAGCAAGCGCGATCGCTGTTCCGCTGGGTGAATCAAGCTTCTGGTTGTGGTGCTTTTCTACTATCTCGATATCAAATCCCGCAGCCGCAAACATCGGTGAAACTTCCTTGAGCACCTTGATAAGCGCATTTACACCAACCGACATATTTGCAGACTTAAGAACAGCAACCTTTGTAGAAGCTTCTTTTACCTTCTTAAGCTGCTCCTCAGAAAGTCCTGTTGAGCAAAGAACAACGGGAACATTCTTGGCTGTGCAATAGTCAAGAAGTCCGTCTACTGCAGAAGCATTGGAGAAATCAACGATAACATCGGCTTCTGTGCTACATTCATTAAGGCTTCTGTACACGGGAAAATCGTAATTGTTGTCGCCATAAGCATCAACACCCGCAACCACTTCTATATCATTATCTTCCTTGACAAGGTCTATGATAACCTTGCCCATACGGCCGTTGCAGCCGTGCATGATCATTTTTGTCATTTTTGTTTCCTTTCCAAATCTGCATAATCCAAGCTGTTTAATATAAGAAACGCCATCCGTTTCAATATTTCATCAGATAAGACCAAACTTCTTCATCTCTTCCTTGAGCTTAGCGCAATTCTCGGGCTCCATCTCTGTAAGAGGAAGGCGAAGCGGACCTGCTGCAAATCCAATCATCTTAAGTGCACTCTTAACGGGAATAGGATTAACCTCTGAGAAAAGAGCTTTTACAAGAGGATATGCCTTGAACTGAAGCTTTCTTGCCGTCTCATAATCTCCTTCAAGACACTTTTGACAAATCTCATGTGTCTGAGCAGGTGCAACATTTGCAAGAACCGAAATTACTCCAAGACCGCCGACTGACATAAGAGGCACGATCTGATCGTCATCTCCGGAATAAAGATCGATGCATCCGTCTGCAAGCTGCATCATCTTGATAGTCTGAGACATGTTTCCTGTAGCATCCTTGATGGCTACGATATTCTTTTTCTCCTTGCAGAGCTTAACCGCTGTCTCGGGAAGAATGTTGCATCCCGTTCTGCTCGGTACATTGTAAAGAATAATAGGAATGTTTACTGCATCGGCGATTGCTGAAAAGTGTGCAACAAGACCGCCCTGTGTAGCCTTATTGTAATATGGTGTTACACACAAAAGCGCATCTGCGCCGTAACTTTCAGCAAGCTTAGAGAGCTTTATTGCTGTCTCTGTGCAGTTTGAGCCGGTTCCTGCGATAACGGGAACTCTTTTTGCAACTTTATCTATACAGTACTTCACAACATCCATGTGCTCTTCTTCCGTCATGGTAGCTGCTTCACCTGTTGTTCCGCAAACAATGATCGCGTCTGTTCCGTTCTCGATCTGGAACTCGATAAGACGTCCGAACTCCTCGTAATTAACCTCTCCGTTTTCCTTAAATGGTGTTGCGATCGCAACGCCTGCTCCTTTAAATATTGCCATTTCTTCCTCCTTAATAAATAGCGCAAAAAACCGGCTCCGTAATCATACTGGGAGCCGGTAACATAATCTTTTCACTATAAAAAGAATAATGTTGATAGCGCCCCATCCTTAGATGACAGTCACACGGTTCTTAACCGTATGCCCAAGCAATTGACCTTCAGGGAGTCAACCCTTTCGGCGTATTTCCCTTTCATGCCGCTTCATCTGTGCCTGTCACATCAGCAGCGTTACTTATTAAATACGCAACCTCTATCCAACTGTTTCTTATAAAGATACTACACCAGCGTCAATGGACTGTCAACAGTGTCGCACATTTTACACAAAAGTAAGCACTCACTACATACCGTTTACTTTCTGACTTCCGCTCGGAATCTGCATAATATTTTGGGTTGAATATCAAAAAATCGCGTGTTATACTACTTTAGTTTGAAAAATAATAGTTTTTTGTCTTTTAAATCTGAGGAGTTATTTAATTATGAAGCAAACGAGAAATGATGTTAGAAACGTTGCGATAATTGCACACGTTGACCACGGTAAGACAACTCTGGTTGACGGACTTTTGAGACAGAGCGGTGTTTTCCGCGAAGGTCAGGAAGTTGTAGAGCGCGTAATGGATTCCGGCGATATCGAAAAAGAGCGTGGAATCACAATCATGTCTAAGAATACAGCTATTACTTATAAAGATATCAAGATCAATATCATCGACACTCCAGGCCACGCTGATTTCGGCGGCGAGGTTGAGCGTGTACTTAAGATGGTCAACGGCGTTATCCTTGTTGTTGACGCTTTTGAAGGCCCCATGCCCCAGACCAAGTTCGTTCTTGGAAAGGCCATGTCTTTAGGTCTTCCCGTTATCGTATGTGTCAACAAGATTGACAGACCGGAAGCAAGACCTAACGAAGTTATCGATGAAGTTCTTGAACTTCTCATCGACCTTGGTGCAGATGACAACCAGCTTGACTGTCCGTTCGTATTCGCTTCCGCAAAAGCAGGAACATCATCTCTTTCACTTGATGAAGCAGGCAAGGATATGAAGCCTCTTCTTGATACAATTATCAATTATATCCCCGCTCCTGTCGGCGATCCCGATGCGAGCACACAGGTCCTTATCAGCACTATTGACTACAACGAGTATGTAGGACGTATCGGTGTAGGTAAGGTTGATAACGGTGTTGTTAAAGTAAACCAGGAAGTTATCGTAGTAAACCACCACGAGCCCGAAAGACGCGTTAAGACCAAGATCAGCAAGCTCTATGAGTACGACGGTCTTGGAAGAGTTGAAGTTCAGGAGGCAAAGATAGGTTCTATCGTTGCCATCTCCGGTATCGAAGACCTCAAGATCGGTGATACAATCTGTTCAGTTGACGAGCAGGTTGCAATTCCTTTCCAGAAGATCTCAGAGCCTACTATCTCAATGAACTTCATTGTAAACGACTCTCCTCTCGCAGGTCAGGAAGGTAAGTATGTTACTTCACGTCACCTCAGAGACAGACTTTACAAAGAGCTCAACACAGACGTTTCTCTTCGTGTAGAAGATACAGATACAACGGAGACATTCAAGGTTTCAGGCCGAGGCGAGCTTCACCTCTCAGTTCTTATCGAGACAATGCGCCGTGAAGGATTCGAGTTTGCTGTAAGTAAGGCTGAGGTTATCTATCATACAGATGAAAGCGGCCAGAAACTTGAGCCTATGGAAAAATGCTACATCGACGTTCCCGACGAGTTCTCAGGAAGCGTTATCCAGAAGCTCGGCGAAAGAAAAGGTGAGCTTGTAAACATGGGTGCCGGAAACGGCGGATATACACGTATTGAATTCAATATCCCTTCACGTGGACTTATCGGTTACAGAGGTGAGTTCATGACTGATACAAAGGGTAACGGAATCATCAATACAATCTTTGACGGATATGCTCCTTATAAGGGAGATATGAACTATAGAAAGACCGGCTCCGTAATCGCATTCGAGACAGGTGAAGCTACAGCTTACGGTCTTTTCAATGCTCAGGACAGAGGTCAGCTCTTTATTAAGACAGGCGACAAGGTTTATTCCGGAATGGTAATCGGAACCAGCGGAAAGAGTGAAGACGTTGAAGTTAACGTATGTAAGACAAAGCATCTTACAAATACAAGAACTTCATCTTCAGACGAAGCATTGAGACTTGTTCCTCCGAGAATCATGTCTCTTGAGCAGGCAATCGAATTCATCGATAACGATGAGCTTCTTGAGGTTACACCTACAAGCCTTCGTATCCGTAAGAGAATTCTCGATCCTACACTTCGTAAGAGAGCCGGATTCAAAAAGTAAACCCTAAAAGGGTTACATTATAAAAAACAAGACATATATATATTGTATTGCTCTGATTGTGCCAAACACTCCAATGAGACTAAGTAACCATTAAAGAAGTCAGCATTCACGATTTGTTAGTCTCATTTCCGTGGCACAAAATCGCAATCCATTATATATATGTCTTGTTTTTTTATTGCAAGGTTCTTTTTCCCTGAGTCTGCCTTATTTTTATGTATTGCAAGATTCTTTTTTCCAGAGTCTTCCTGATTTTTTCCGAATACTTACATGAGGTAGTATCCCGCATCGCCTTCAGTTATAGTAATCTTCCCTTCACACTTTTGAATTAGGCCTTCGGTGATTTTTTCTTTGTCTTCTTCTTTTACACAAATGTCATATTGAACATTTTCCGTATACCTCGGATCGCTTATGGAAATTTTATTTTGTTCAAGGAAATATTTTACGTTATTTATCATATTGTATGCGACTTCTATCGTAAGCTGTCTCGCGTATACCATCTCACCCGTTTCGGATGCCGCAACAGCCGCCTGAGCGGCCTGTGTATAGGCTCTAACAAGGCCTCCGGTACCGAGAAGAACTCCCCCGAAATATCTTGTAACTATTACAAGTGTATTGGTAAGTCCCGCGCCCGTGATTACCTCAAGTATGGGCTTCCCCGCGGTTCCCGAGGGCTCTCCGTTGTCACTGCATCTGGTATTCTCGCTGTTTTTTCCTATCACGTAGGCATAGCAGTTGTGCCGCGCATCCCAGTATTTTTTTGACACCTCTGCAATCTTCTTTTCTGCGTCTTCAACAGACTCAACTATATAAGAAGCACCTATAAATCTGGACTTTTTCTCAACAATCTCGCCCGTTCCTTCTTTTGTTACCACTTTATACGTTTTAATCTCACTCATAAAGCCATAATAACACACTTTCTTTATAATATCTTCAATTAGTGGTATACTAACATACATTATAAAAGGAATAAAAAGAGAGGTTGATATATGAATTATGGTAAACGAGGTATCGTATCTCAAGCCCGAGTGCTAAGTTCCGGTACCGATAAGTGGGGGAAAAAATTTGGACTGTTAGGTTTTTACTCTCTGATATCAGGAGTTTTAGCCGTAGCGATAATAGGTGCCAGCGCCGGACTCGGCGTTTTTATGGGTGTAAAAGATCAGGCGAATGATTATGCAAGTAAGTTGGAGACTCTTGCTACTCCCAAGGGCTTTTCTACATTTGTATACGATCAGGATGGTAATCAGATTGCAAAACTTGATGCTGCTGATTCAAACCGTGTAGTTGTAACCAAAGATAAGATTCCGGAGAATATGTCAAACGCTTTTGTTGCCGTAGAGGATGAACGTTTCTACGACCACAACGGAATTGATATTCACGGTATTATCCGTGCCGGATTCAAAGCACTTTCATCAGGTGATATGTCACAGGGTGCGAGTACAATTACACAGCAGCTTATTAAGAACACTGTATTTAGCGAAACCTGGACAAACGAATCCAAGCTTGAAAAAATTAAGCGTAAGATTCAGGAGCAGTTCCTTGCGGTTGAACTTGAAAAACAACAGACCAAGGAAGATATTCTTGTAAACTACATGAACACAATCGCCTTGGGACAGAGTGTCTACGGCGTTCAGGCAGCTGCCAAAACTTATTTCGGAAAAAATGTCGAGGACCTCGACCTCTCAGAATGTGCCGTAATTGCCGGAATCACTCAGAACCCCAGCAAATACGACCCTCGTAGACATCCTGAGAACAATAAAGAGAAAAGAAATATCGTCCTTGATAAAATGCTCGCTCAGGGCTATATCAAACAGGATGAATATGACATTGCAAAATCAGATGATATATATGACCGCATCAAATCTGTGAATGAAGAAACAGAAGAAAACAAAAAAGTTAACTCTTACTTTGTTGATGCCCTTATTGAAGATCTTATTAACTCACTTATGGATGAAGAAATAATGGGTGATAAAGTCATGACCAAACAGGAGGCGATAAACGAAGTTTATTCCGGCGGTCTTAAGGTTTATTCATCACAGAATACAAAAATACAGAGTATCTGTGATGAAATATACAGTAATCCCGATAATTATCCTAAGGGAACAAAGATATATCCTCAGTATCTTTTGACTGTTCATCACAAAGACGGTTCGGTTGATAACTATAACAGTATTCACCTGGATAAATTCATGGGCGGCAAAGAAAAAATGATCTTCAAATCTCAGGAAGATGTAGATGCAGCCATTGCAAAATTCAAAGAATCTGTTATTAAAGAAGGTGATGAAGTAAATGAGAATGACGAATCTCTTGAATACGTTCCTCAGCCTCAGATCTCATTAACAGTTGCAGATCAAAAAACCGGTCAGATTGTTGCACTTATAGGTGGACGCGGCGAAAAGAAGCAAAACAGATCACTTAACAGAGCAACAGGGGCTAAAAGACAGCCCGGTTCAACATTTAAGGTTATTGCGTGCTTTGCACCCGGAATAGACCATGGAGACCTCACCCTTGCTACTACCTTCAAGGATGCAGAATTCCGCTATGACAACGGACGAGGCCGAGCTGTTAAGAACCACTGGGGTGCCGAATACAGAGGTCTTCAGTCTGTACGATACGCTATAATCAAATCTGCCAACGTTCTTACAGTTGAAGCATACACATACATAACTCCTGCAGTTGGTGCAGATTACCTTAAGAATAAATTCCATTTCACAACACTTACAAAAACTGACCTTGAACAGCAGGCAACCTGCCTTGGTGGTGTTGAACATGGTGTATATTGCAACGAGCTTAATGCAGCATATGCCACTATAGCAAATGGCGGTATATATTATAAACCACATCTTTTCCAGAGAGTTGAAGACTGCAAAGGAAAGACGCTTATCGACAATACAGCGCCTGAAGGCGAACGTGCCCTCAAAGAAACCAGCGCTTATCTTCTTAAGAGCGCAATGAAAGACGTTGTAACAAAAGGTACAGCTACATCAGTCAACTTCGACAAGAGCAGAGATATTGCAGGTAAAACAGGTACAACAACCGGTAACGTAGATGTATGGTTTGCAGGTTTTACAAACAACTACACCGCAACATCCTGGGCAGGTTACGACAACAATTATCCTTTGCCCGGCAGCGGCGCTGAACATGATCTCGCAAAATCCATGTGGAAAAAAGTAATGCAACAGATACATGCCGACTTAGAGCTTCCTGCAGAGCAATTCGAAGTTCCGGACGGCATTGTAAAGATGGATGTATGTTCCAAGTCAGGTCTTCGTCCGACAGGTGGATGCGGAGACCAAGTAATAAATGAAATTTTCGATAAAGATAATGTTCCCGGCGAAAGCGAAATGTGTGATGTGCATACCGGCGGAATGGGGCCAATGTGTCTTATCGATCATAAGCCCGCATGCCCGACTTGTCCTTTCCAGATAAACGGCGAAAGAGACCCTATGAGACTTGAAAAGATCAAGGACGGCTTTGCACAGCCTCTTAATCTAGGAGGTAACAACACAGGAGACAACTCCGGTGGCGGTGGCGGTGGTTTTTTTGATGGCTTTTTTGGCGATCACTGTCATCATGACGCAGGATTTATGGCGCAGGGAAATATAGCTGAAATACTCACGAATGAATTGGTACAGAGCGGAAATCAGGATAAGGTTGAAGCATACCAGCAAAGCTGGCAGAACAATAACGTTTTCGAACAATGGTTCAATGGATTTATGGGAGATCACGACGGTGATGACCAGAATAATGATTACCATGACGGCGATAATAATGGCGGCGACGATCACGGCGGTGATAATCATGGCGAAGACAATGGCGGTGACCAGAATCACGATTGGCAGAACAGCCAGGATAACACGCCACAGCCACAGCCACAACCTCAACCGGACCCGCAGCCTGCACCGCAACCCGATGACAACCAAGGCGGTGACAATCAGAATAACTGATACTAAAGGAGAGGTCATTTTATGGACTTTGGAAGAAGGGGTATTGTAGCGCAAGCAAAGTCACTTAGCGCACGTGCCGACAGATGGGGAAAGAAATTCAGTCTTTTCGGCTTCTACTCTCTCATCTCAGCAATTTTAGGTTCTATCATAATAACTGCAAGCGCCGGAATCGGCGTGTTTATGGGAATCAAGGATCAGGTCAACGAAAAAACCGATCAGCTTGAGAACCTCGCTAAACCCACGGGATTTTCTTCTTTCGTTTATGACATAGAGGGAAATAAGATTAAGAAGATCGACTCAGCTGATTCAAACAGACAGACCATAGCCAAAGAGAACAGGGATAAGATTCCCGAAAATCTGACAAACGCTTTTATTGCTGTAGAAGACGAGCGTTTCTACGAGCATAACGGAATTGATATTCACGGTATGATCCGTGCCGGATTCAAAGCTTTTTCATCAGGAGATCTGTCTCAGGGTGCAAGTACAATAACCCAGCAGCTCATTAAGAACACGGTATTCAGAGAGACCTGGACAAAAGAATCCAAGCTCGACAGAATTAAACGTAAGATTCAGGAGCAGTTCCTTGCAGTAGAACTTGAGAAAAAGATCAGCAAGGAAGATATTCTTTTAAACTACATGAATACCATCGCCTTAGGTCAGAGTATCTATGGCGTTCAGGCTGCAGCAAACGATTATTTCGGCAAAAAAGTAGAAGAACTTGACCTCTCGGAATGTGCAGTAATTGCCGGAATTACTCAGAACCCAAGTAAATACGATCCAAGAAGGCATCCTGACAACAATAAGGAAAAAAGAAATATCGTCCTTGATAAGATGCTCACGCAAGGATACATCACACAGGAAGAATACGATATTGCCAAAACCGATGCAGTATATGACCGCATCAAAGCAATCAATGAAGAAGCAGGAACCAAAAAGCCCAACTCTTATTTTATCGATGCACTTATTGATGACGTAATTGCCTCACTTATGGATGAAAAACTTATGAGTCAGACCGGTAATAAGCCGATGACCAAATATGAGGCTGAACAGGCAGTATATTCCGGAGGACTTCAGATTTATTCCTCTCAGGACAGTCATATTCAGAGTATCTGCGACGAAGTTTTCAGAAACCCCGATAACTTTCCAAAAAATACAAAGTTATTTCCTCAGCTTGCCATCACTGTTCGTAATGCCGACGGTTCGGTAAAGCAAAACTATGACAGCTTTGCAATGACAACTTTCATGGGCGGCGGAAAACCAAACGTCGGTAAAGACAGAATGATCTTTAAGTCCAAGGAAGACGTTGATGCCGCTGTTGAGAAATTTAAAGAATCTCTTATCGATAAAGAAAAAGGTGAATATGTAGGCGAGAAAGATATTTTCCTTGATTACGTTCCTCAGCCTCAGGTATCAATAACAATCTGCGACCAGCGGAACGGCCAGATAGTTGCGCTTATCGGTGGACGAGGCGATAAGAAATTCAACCGTTCACTTAACAGAGCCACAAAGTCTCCCAGACAGCCCGGTTCTACATTTAAGGTTCTTTCAACCTTTGCACCGGGAATCGACCACGGTGACCTCACCCTTGCAACAACATTCAAGGATGCAGAATTTCATTATGATACCGGTCGACCTGTAAAAAACCACTGGGGTGCTGAATACAGAGGCCTTCAATCAGTAAGATATGCAATAATCAAATCAGCTAACGTTTTGACAGTTGAGGCATTTACTTATATAACTCGTATAACTCCGGAAATTGCTTCCGATTATCTTAGAGATAGGTTTCATTTTTCTACACTTACTGACAATGACTGTCATCAGCAGGCTACTGCCCTTGGAGGTATTGCAAAAGGTGTATATTGCTCGGAACTTAATGCCGCATATGCCTCTATAGCAAGCGGCGGCATGTATTATAAGCCACACTTGTATGTGCAGGTTCTTGACCATGACGGAAATGTTCTTCTTGATAACATTGCTCCCGAAGGCGAGCGTGCTCTTAAAGAGACAAGCGCTTATCTTCTTACAAGCGCAATGAAAGATGTTGTGACAAAAGGTACCGCTACATCTGTAAACTTCGGTAAAACAGATATCGCAGGTAAGACCGGTACAACAACCAGCAACGTAGATGTTTGGTTTGCCGGATATACCAACTATTATACCGCAACAACATGGGCCGGTTATGATAATAACGTACATTTGCCCGGTAGCGGTGATGAGCATAACCTCGCAAAATCCCTGTGGAGAAAGACCATGGAGAAGATACATGAAGATCTCGATCCGATGCACTTTGAGCAACCTGCAGGTATTGTTACCGAAAATGTATGTGCGCTTTCGGGTCTTCTCCCCTTCGAAGGATGTGGTGGAGGAATAAGTGAGATTTTTGATAAAGACAATGTTCCAAGTGAAATATGTGACGTTCACAGTCTGGGAGAAATATGTCAGCTCGATCACAAATCCGCATCACCTGAATGTCCTTTCAAGACTATCGGTTACGGCGGAAGAGATCCAAAGAGACTTGAGATAATTGCAGATGGCTTCTCGGGCGGCGTAAGCACCGGCGGTATGGCAGGTTCATGCCATCACACAGCGGAATTCATGTCGCAGCCCGGTATTGAAGGTATTATCGCAGCCGAAAGAGCTCAGATAGGTGCAGGAGGAGGCGGTGGCGGAGGCCAGCCACAAGGCGATCAAAATCCACAGCCTCAACCACCGGATGGTCAGAATCAGGGCGAACAGCCACAACCTCAACCGCAGCCCGATCCGCCACCACAACCTGAAGGAAACAATGAAGGCGGCTGATCATAGGATATAAATTTCAAAAGTAAATTATTGAAAACGCAGTTCATTACGGGCTGCGTTTTCTTTTTCCCTCTTGCAAAGCCATCACAACATATGTATAATCATTTTATTGTCTGTTTAGACATATGCGGATATGGCGGAATTGGCAGACGCGCTAGATTTAGGTTCTAGTGTCTTCGACGTAAGGGTTCAAGTCCCTTTATCCGCATTATAGTTTGAGGTTGTTTATGATGATTCATAAACAGCCTCTTTTCTTTGTATTTATGCGGATTACAGGACATACACATTGTTTGTGGGTGTTTGATAATTTCCCAGCAAATATTACAGTTCTTTTCTCTCAATCAACGATTTTATCTATATAATCACGATTTAATTATTCTACAACTACTGCTATAATATCTGCTGTAAATATTTTTATGAGGGATAATTTTTTATGAACAAAAAGATTGATAATTCGATCATAACAGGGCCTATTCTGGGAAGTATGCTCATGTACTTCCTTACGCTTCTTTTGGGCTCTTTTTTCCAACAACTTTACAATATATCCGACACTCTGATAGTCGGAAATGTACTGGGTCCCGAGGGGCTTGCATCCGTCGGAGGATCTTCCGCTATCATCGTAAATATCTTTGTGGGAATCTTCATGGGACTATCGTCCGGTGCAACGGTCATTATTGCGCAATTTTACGGCGCCAGAAGGGACGAAGACGTATCAAAGGCAGTTCATACCGCAATCGCTCTTGCGGTCGTTGGTGGGCTTATTATTACGTATTTGGGCTATACCTTTTCAAGGAGCATTGTTATCCTCATGGATACCGCTCCCGATATAGTGGATTCTTCCGTGACATATCTGCGCATATTCTTTATGGGAATGGTATTTAACTTTGTATACAACATAGGAGCCGGGATCTTGCGCGCTGTAGGCGATTCAAAAAGACCTCTGTATGTCTTGATAGTGAGCTGCTTCATAAATATCTTTTTGGATATCCTCTTTGTCGTATATTTCAAAATGGGTGTTGCAGGCGCTGCCATCGCTACAATAATATGCCAGTTCATAAGCGCATGTATTGTTATCTTTTTACTTACAAGAGCAAACGACTCATATAAGCTTGTACTTCGCAAGATTCGCTTTGATATCCATATGCTTGTAAAGATTATCAGCATTGGACTTCCGGCCGCCATACAATCTACAATGTATACTTTTTCTAACCTGCTCATTCAGACCTCTATCAACAGATTCGGGCTTAATTATATCGCCGCGTGGGCAGCATATGGCAAACTTGATTCAATATTCTGGATGGGTATAAGTTCTCTCGGAATCGCCGTTACAACATTCTCAGGACAAAACTACGGCGCAGGTAGACTTGACAGGGTAAAAGAAAGCACTAAGTGTGCCTTTGGAATCGCATTGTCGATCACCATTCCCATCACATTGATCTTCTATTTCAAAGCCGCTGAGTTAATGTCATTCTTTACGCCTGACAGTCCTGAAACGATATCTATCGGTGTTCAGATGATGCATTTCCTCGCTCCTTTCTATTTCACTTTCCTGGGTGTTGAGATTTTTTCAGGAACGCTTCGAGGAATGGGAACAGCTATTATTCCTATGATCATCACGCTGTGCGGAATCTGCGCGCTTCGAATTGTATGGATAAAGGGAGTTCTTCCTTTTTACCCGCAGATTGAGACCATAGAAGCAAGCTATCCGATAACATGGATAACCACTACTATTCTGTTCCTATTCTATTACTTGTATTACATGAAATTTAAAGCAAATAAGATTATAAAATGAAGTGCCGTATTTAAGGTTATTTCTCATTTACTTACGTATGATTGTATACTGCAGAAACATTGATTACATAGATTGTCTATGGCAAAACACCGACTACTTAGCTTGTTGTAAATGTCAAAAACACTGACTATTTAGCTTGTCTACGACGCAAAGCACTGACTGCTTATTGTACCGACCTCCAATTGTTAGATTATTAGATTTTGGTCTGACTTTTTTTGGGCGGTACATAGCGGTTGGTGCTTTTTTGTATACCGGGACGGTGACTTTTTATCTTGGAGGCGCATCTCATATGCGCCTCATGACCTTTTTGTCCGCTTTTGCTCTCGCGGGTCATGTGCTCACCTTCATAAACCGCTATTTTCGCAACCTGCTCATGACCTTTTTGCTCATTTTTACTCTCACGGGTCATGTGCTTGCTTTCATAAACCGCTATTTTCAAAGCCTGCCCATGACCTATATGTGCAAATTCTTCCAAAAAGGTCATGCAACTCTTTATCTTTTCGGCATATCTCATGCATATCTCATGACCTATATGCCCCAAACTCTCCAAAAAGGTCATACAACCCTTTATCTTTACGGCAAATCTCATACGTTCCTCATGACCTATATGCGCAAAAACCTTCAAAAAAGTCATGTAACTCTTTATCTTTACGGCAAATCTCATACGAACTCATGACTCGTCTGTACTAAATCTTCCGAAAAAGTCATACACCCGCTTCACATAAACAGTATTGCTAAGCAATTATCCTACATAAAAAGATCGAGGCATTTGATAATTGCAGCACTACCCTTCCACAATCTACGCAATCCTACTCTGTATGGCACGCAATAGCTTTGATAAAACTTCAGCAAATGCTTAGCTCATGCGGAGCATTTTTGTTGAATAAGCATTTCAGAGAAATTTCCTGTGCAACAAAAAACTGCTCAGCCTATAGACTGAACAGTTTCATTGAATGAGACATGGGGGATTCGAACCCCCGACAACTTGATTAAAAGTCAAGTGCTCTACCACCTGAGCTAATATCCCATGTATTCATTATGTAATTATCTTGCGACGAAACATCTCACCGCTAACTGGGCTAGCCGGATTCGAACCGTCGTATGCAGCAGTCAAAGTGCTGTGCCTTACCGCTTGGCGATAGCCCAAGATTGTAAGAGCTTAACGCTATACTCCGCTGTAGCAATTACAAAAGTTGTTCCAGACTTGCACTATGTGCTTGTCAGAACCAAGTAATGCACCGATTTGAAATAATCTATCAAGTGATTACTCAGGGTGGCTAGAGGGACTCGAACCCTCGGTCTCCAGAACCACAATCTGGCGCGTTAACCAACTACGCTATAGCCACCATATAAAAATGTGCCCGAAGGGATTCGAACCCCCGACCCACGGCTTAGAAGGCCGTTGCTCTATCCAGCTGAGCTACGGACACATGTTTTAGAAGCAGTGCACTGATTTGCCGAACTTGACGTTAATAAAAAGGAACTTCCGCTCTCGCATTCGCTCGCCGGAAGACGTTCGAACTAGCTTCGGTAAAACCTCAGCAAGTTCTCTCAGCTCGCCAAGTGTTCTGCTCAAAGCGGGTGATGGGAATCGAACCCACGTATCTAGCTTGGAAGGCTAGTGTTCTACCATTGAACTACACCCGCATAAACAATATTGAGTTAATCTTTGGCTTATCCCCTGATCGGGGTGACAGGATTCGAACCTGCGACCCCCTGCTCCCAAAGCAGGTGCTCTAGCCAAGCTGAGCCACACCCCGTCTTGTTCACATTAAGGTCTAAGCCGTAACGCGAGATTTATTATATAATAGACTTTCGGGGCTTGTCAACACCATTTTTTCTTATTTTTCAAATATTTTTTTATTGCAAAATCCCGTATTTACAGGTATTTTATTTCATATTTTATATCGTCGTTTTCAATCGTCAAAATGAGGTAACTCGGCCTTCTTCCCTCCTGCCTCGGATATGCGAGACTTCCCGGGTTAAAGATATAGACACCGCCCATGGTCTTCGCCACAGGCTTATGCGTATGTCCGTAAAAAATCAGCTCAGCTCCCCTTGCAATCCCTTCACTTCGAAGATTCTCAAGGTCCATACTTACAAGGTACTGATGTCCGTGAGTAAGGAACGCCTTATGCCCGTCCAGCGAAAATGAAAGCTCTCTTCCAAGCGTTGAAAAAAAATCATTATTTCCCGCAACAAAATACACCGGACAATCGGCTGCAATGGCAAATTTCCCTTCGGAGCCCTCAAAGTCTCCGCAGTGTATAATTCCGTCAAGTTTCCCTTCAATATCAAGAACTTTATAAAAGTTGTCATCTCTACCGTGAGTATCACTCACGACCAAATATCTGTGCATCAATCAATCTCCCGTTTCGCACCATTGTCGTGCATTACCTTAAACAACAGGCAGATATAAAAAACTGCCGCAAAACGACTAGGCCAGTTCTTCTTTAAGGAGTTTAGCCATCTCTCTAAGCGCTTTTCCTCTATGACTTATAGCATTCTTCTCATCCGCGGAAATCTCTGCACTTGTCTTCTTGTACTCGGGAAGATAAAAGATAGGATCGTAACCGAATCCGTTTACTCCGGCAATCTCATATCCAATTATGCCTTCCATTGTTCCAACCGTTGAAAGCTCTTTTCCGTCAGGCAGAACCGCAGATATCGCGCATACAAATCTTGCGGTACGCTCGCTATCCGGAACGCCGTTAAGTCTCTCGATAAGATTGTTGTTTTTCTCTGTATATGATGTTTCTTTTCCCATGTATCTTGCCGAATAAACGCCGGGCTCGCCGTTCAGATAGTCAATCTCAAGTCCCGAATCATCCGCAAGAACGATTGTCTCTTTTGCTTCCTCAGGGAACTTATCTTTAATAATCTGCGCTATCGAAGTTGCCTTTATCATCGAGTTCTCGGCAAATGTTTTTCCATTCTCTTCCACGTCCTCAAAAACACCTGCTTCTTTCATCGAGATGATCTCTATGTTCAGAGTATCCAAAATCTCGCGTATTTCTTTCAATTTGTCGTTATTTCCGGTTGCAAATACTATTCTCATTCCATCTCCTTATAGCCGTCTAAAATCGCCTGATAGATACCCTCAGCGGCCTTTTGCCTGTAAGAGCCCGAAGCAAGCTTATCCGCGTCTTTATTTCCCGTAAGATATCCCAGTGATATCTTGGCTGAAGGCACCACAGAGTTTTGGATGAAAGCATCGCTCTCATCACATTCATATATTCCAAGCGCCGTGTTTCCCGTATTGTCCGAGCAGCTTCGCTCCACAATATCGGCAAATCTCACATTGCTAAGATCTCTGATAAAAAAAGTACCGTTATAATACGTCTCAATTCCGTTGTTATCCCTGTCCGAAGACTTTGACGCCGCCAATTTGACAGCCATATCGGCACAGGATTCTTTTACGAGCAGTTCTTTACTCTCATCCGAAATATCAGCATCCGTCATATGTGTGAAAAAAAACTTGATCTTATTCTCGACATCTTTTTCGGCTATACTTCTAAGCCTCTGCGCAACATCAAGAGTGACGTCGTTTTCGGAGACTCCGCTGCCGGGCAGAATGCCGCCAAAAGTTTTATCTATTTCGGGATCGATCAGAACAATCTTGTCATACCTGTCTTTGGGTCTGAAAAACTCAACCTCAACAGTGCTGTGATCTGTGAGCGCGCTCTCGTTTGCATAAAAGCCGTCAAGCTTAAAATCAAGGCACACACTGCCGGCGTCATTTTCGGCATAGCAGACAGCGCTCTCCAAAATATCCGAATTTGAAAGAATTGCATTATCGCCATAAAAGCCTTCTTCTCTACTGTCAATATAGATAAGAAGTTCATGATCCGAGTATCTGTCTTCAAGCTTGATATCCTCGGAGCTTACGCTTTTCGCAAGAGGAATGATAAGTTTCATCTTTCCGTCTTTTGAATCTTCTTTTTGAACCAGCAGGTCAAAAGAATCTCCGGACTCAATACTGCTCACGGGCATCTCTGCCGCATCCGTTATAAGTATATGTTTGGTTGCGGATCTGCGGAGCATAAGCGCGATAGAGAGAACACCAAATACTGCTGCAAAGACCGCTACTTTTCTCATTTCCTCTTTTTTCATGACAATTGGCTCACTCGCTTCTTCTTGGAGGCTTTGGTCCCATGAACTGATAAAAATAAGTCTTTATCATTCCATTGTAGATTTTCCTGTTCTTATCAGCTTTTTTGCCTATATATTTCTCAGCCTGCTCATAGCCTGTTATCAAATACATCGACCATGCATCAAGGCTCTTATATCTTTCTCCTATTGTTCTGTAGAGCTTCGGAAGAATATCCTTATCACCGATTCTCTCTCCGTACGGAGGATTTGTGATGATAAATCCGTATTTCTTCCTGTGACTTAAATCCGCTATATCTCTTGTCTGGAAGTGGATCATCTTCTCAACGCCCGCTTTTCTTGCGTTGATCCTGGCAATCTCCACCATCTCGGGATCAAGGTCGTAGCCCTGAATATCGACATCTATATCGGTGATTATCTCATCCTGCGCTTCTTCCCTGACATCCTTCCAATTCTGAGGCGTGATAAGATGTGTCCAGCTCTCAGCCGTGAAATTTCTGTTCATTCCGGGAGCTATATTCGCCGCCATCATCGCAGCTTCGATAGGGATTGTCCCGCTTCCGCAAAAAGGATCCACAAGAATCCTGCTGCCGTTCCAAGGCGTAAGCTTTATAAGCGCAGCCGCAAGATTTTCCGCGATAGGCGCCTTGGATTCAAGCTTTCTGTATCCTCTTTTATGCAAGGAATCGCCTGTTGTATCAAGCGCAACCGTGACTTCGTCCTTCATCAAAAAAACTCTTATCGGGTAGCTCTCGGCATCTTCCTTAAACCAGTCTGTGTGATAGCTGAGTTTAAGTTTTTCCACTATAGCTTTTTTCGTAATTGACTGAATATCAGAAGGGCTAAAGAGTTTACTCTTAACGCTTGATGCCTTTTTTACCCAGAACTTTCCACGCTCCGGTATGAACTCTTCCCACGGGAGCTCTTTCACTCCCTGATACAGCTCTTCAAAAGACTCTGCGTGAAAACTTCCCACTTTTATGAGAATCCTCTCCGCAGTTCTAAGACCGATATTTGCACGGCAGACCGCATCCGCATCACCCGCGAAAGTAATTCTGCCGTCCGAGACCTCAGTTATGTCATAGCCGAGATCTATTATTTCTTTTTTGAGTACCGCCTCCAGGCCAAAGTGGCAAGGGGCTATCAATTCCATCTTTTTCATACCAAGATAGTATACCATAAAAAAATATATGCTTCACTAAACTTAAACAAACGAAAAAAGCGTATCAATCCGATACGCTTCCAAGTAGTAATGTGAGTGACAAGATTCGAACTCGCGACCTTCTGGTCCGTAGCCAGACGCTCTATCCAGCTGAGCTACACTCACATAATGTCGCCCGTGGCAACAAACTATATTATATGTACCACGGGCGTCTTTGTCAATAATATTTTTTAACTACCATATGGAGAATAGCTGTTTTTTTCGGCAGCCTCTGCCGCTTTGGTCTGTGCGACGAGTTTTTCCATGTCAGGTCTTGCAAATTCAAAGCATGCAAGAAGCTTTGGCGAAAACACTCCGCACTCACCATTCTTGATCATTTCATAGGCTTTATCCACAGGATATGCAGATTTGTAAACACGGTCGCTTACAAGCGCATCATATACATCGGCAATGGCCGTAAGCTGGGCTCCTATAGAGTTTTCTTCACCCTTAAGCCCGTCGGGATATCCTCTTCCGTCATATCTCTCGTGGTGGTGCCTGCATATATCAAGACAGGCTTCGTAATATTCTTTATCCTGAATATCTTTGAGCTTCTCGATTATCTCACAGCCTCTTGTCGTGTGAGACTTCATCACTTCAAACTCTTCCGATGTAAGTCGTCCGGGTTTAAGAAGGATTGAATCGGGAACCGAGATCTTACCTACATCATGCATTGCGGAAGCCTGTGTCAATACTTCTATCATATGCGGCGTAAGCCCCATCTCGGGATAGTTGTTCATCGCCGTAAGAGCAAGTATCCTCACGAATCCTTTGATCCTCTTAAGATGATATCCCGACTCCATATTTCTAAACTCAATGATGGTCGCTATTGTATCAATGACTTTCTCATTGCTGTATCGTAGCCTTTCTTCTTGTTTCTTCAAATAAATAAACTGCTTTTTCAAGATTCTTGTCTGATCGTCAACCTTTGTCTCAAGATTGTTCTTATGGTCGTACAGTTCAATAGCCTTGGAAACACGCCTGTCGACAATGACAGGATCGAAAGGCTTATGTATCACGTCAGCCGCGCCCTTTTCATAACTGGTTCTCTCCGCTTCGGTCGACGTATCTGCAGTGATCATAAGTACCGGAATTCTCTCGTTTAGATTATCATGATTGACCATCGCCTCAAGAACGGCATAACCGTCCATTCCCGGCATAATAACATCCAGCAATATGGCGGCAAGCTTTGAGCTTTCCTGATTTATAAGCCTCACAGCTTCACTTCCGTCACTTGCCTCTATGATGTTGTACTTGTCTTTAAAAATCTCTGCAAGAATACCTCTGTTGATGTCATTGTCATCAACAAGCATAATTGAACGATCAGCCATCAAAAGCCTCCATGCGCATCCCTGCGGAGCGATCTTAGAAAACTCTGAACCAATCAGTTTTTTCTTAAGTAATTTATCGCTCTACGATTGCAGCGCAGCCCATTCCACCGCCTACACAAAGAGTTGCAAGTCCCTTATGAACATCTCTTCTCTGCATCTCATACAGAAGTGAAACAAGAATTCTGTTTCCTGAGCATCCAACGGGATGTCCAAGTGCAATTGCTCCACCGTTTACGTTAAGTACATCTTTGCTGAATCCGAGGTCATGCTGAACAGCCACTGACTGTGCGGCAAAAGCCTCATTTGCTTCGATAAGATCAAAATCACCGATTGAATATCCGGCTTTTTTCATAACTTTCTGAGTAGCTGCTACAGGTCCGATTCCCATGATGCTGGGCTCTACACCTGCAAGCTCTCCGGCGATCCATGTTCCGAGAGGCTTAACACCAAGCTCTTTTGCCTTCTCTTCACTCATAACGATTATTGCCGATGCGGCATCGTTGATTCCCGAAGAATTTGCTGCTGTAACCACGCCGTCCTTCTTGAATGCGGGCTTAAGATGTGCGATACCCTCTGCTGTAACGCCCTTTCTCGGACCTTCGTCAGTGTCAAAAATGATTGTCTCTTTCTTTTTCTTTATCTCTACAGGAACGATCTCTTCCTTGAATTTACCGTCTGCAATCGCTTTCTCAGCCTTGTTCTGAGACCATGCTGCAAACTCATCGAGCTGCTCTCTTGTAAGATGCCACTGCTCTGCGATATTCTCAGCAGTGATACCCATATGATATCCGCCAAAAGCATCTGTGAGTGCGTCTTTAATCATAGCATCCTGAAGTTCTCCGGATCCCATACGATATCCGTATCTTCCCTGCTGCATAAGGTAAGGAGCCATTGACATGTTCTCCATACCGCCGGCTACGATGATATCTGCATCTCCCATTCCGATAAGCTTAGCTGCAAGGTTAACGCAGTGAAGACCCGATCCGCACAATACGTTGATTGTTGTAGCGGGAACCTCAACAGGAATACCAGCGTTTAATGCTGCCTGTCTTGCGGGATTCTGTCCAAGTCCTGCCTGGATAACACATCCCATATATACTTCGTCAACCTGTTCAGGTTTAACTCCTGCACGGTTAAGTGCCTCTTTGATAACAATAGTTCCAAGTGCCGGAGCAGGTGTTGTGCTAAGTGCTCCCCCCATTGTTCCGATTGCTGTTCTGCATGCTCCTGCAAGTACTACTTTTCTCATGTGTCTACCTCCAAAAATTACGTTTAAAAAAATCATGTCATTTCTATAATACAGAATACCAATTAGTTCCATCAAGCTTACTATATCCGTCAAATATTATATTTTGTCCTATATCCATAAGCCCGGTCGGTGTATATGAAATGCCAAGCGTCATATCACCTGTATTTTTCCAATCGATATTCCCTACTTCATTGAGTAGATGGTTAACATATTCAAGAGCATTGTATTTATTATCTTTTATATTTTTTTCAATATCTTGTTTAAGCTGTAAACGAATATCTTTACCATCTTTTGTATAAAATGTCCCATCTCTTTGTGACATCTCATATAAATTTAAACCGGTATATTCATGTATTGCTGCATTCGCTTGATACTTTAGATTACTGATTCTATCTATCTGATTACTTTCACATTTTTCCTGTTGGGTTGCTTTATAAATATGCAGAAAAAGTTCTTTCCCGTTGTCACCAACATTAAGAGCATCTTCTATTTTCTCTTTTATCTCTTTATCAGCGCCATCAACCGAAATATGATATGTATAAGGATCAATATAAAAAATGCATTTATCGGTCAAAAAACTCAAATCTATATCTGCTTCTTTAAATATGTTTTCAACCTGCTTGTTTACCATTCTTCTGCTTAATTGATATTCTTCATTTTGATATGCTCCAAATGAACATCCGCGTAATAGAGAATCCTGATAATAAGTATGACTCAGCTTTCCCATTTTAAGCATATCCATTTCATTGTTATATCCCGCAGATCTTTCAGCATCAGATAAATCACTTTGATAATAAGGTGAAGATTTATCAAAATATTTCTGCTGGATATAAGCCGCCGGATCAGAATGGCGCTTTGCCTCCTGTACCAATTTCTCATACTTATCAGTTAATGCAGCATGAACCGCATCCTTATATGTTTTTAGCTCAACTCCCGCACCATCTATGCTTGTTCCGGCATTTTCAATCGCATTATCATTTTCTTTTTTAACGGCATCAATATAGCTTTTTAAATCAATACTTTTATCTATATTGGTATTTCTGCAACTATCGACATTAGCATCTTTTATTGATAACTCTTTTGCCTCCATACTGATAGTGACAGTGTCTCTATCATATTTCTTCTCCTTGGAATTCACATTATTTTTCTCATTTTTCCCATTTCCAAAAAGATAATCAATCAGCAATGATTTTTGATGAACCTTTTCATTTAAGAATACTCTCATATGTTTTCACCTAAAAATGCATGATACCTTCCGCTTGAATTGCTAGCATTAAGTGAAGTAAACCATACACCTACATCATTAATATTTTATCACTTTAATGATAAGCTCTCAACGCATTAATGTTTACGCTTTTTCTCATTAAAGTCCATGTTCCTCTAACAGCTTTTCGTCTCCGATAACATCTTCCGTTCTTCCGTCGGCAACTATTGTTCCCTCGTCCAAAAGAATCGTTCTCTCACAGGTATTTCTCACAAAATCAAGGTCGTGCGAAGCTATGATTTTAAGCCCGCCGATTCCCGTGAGCACCTTGATAAGATTTTTCCTGTTCCTCGGATCCAAGGCTATCGAAGGTTCATCCATAATTATTATATCCGGTTTCATCGAAAGAATCGTGGCTATCGCCGAAAGTTTTTTCTCACCACCCGATAATTTGTATGTCTTATTATTTCTAAGCCGCTCTATTCCTACAAGCCTAAGAGCCTCTGTAACCCTTTCTTCAACTTCTTTCTCAGAAAGCCCATAGTTTCTAGGACCGAATGCCACATCGTCTTCGACGGTTGATAAAAAGAGCTGACTGTCCGAATCCTGAAAAACATAGCCGATGTGCTCCCTTATGTGGTCGAGATTCTTTTTGCACATCTTATGTCCCGCAACGGTGATGTCACCCGTGTAGTTCATATACAAGCCAACCATCAGCTTCATAAGCGTAGACTTACCGATTCCGTTCGCACCGACAAGCGCGATACTCTCACCGTAGTTTGCCTTAAAAGAAATGTCTTTTAAGACCGCATTGTCTTTTTCATATGAAAAGCTCAGCCCCTCTATATTCAGAAGTTCACCGTTTACGCCGGTTTTCATAACACACCTCTCAAACCATTTTTACCCATCATATTCACAAAGCTTATGCACCAAACGCATGAAACCTTATGAGCAAAAGAACTGTCGCCCAGACAAGCGGATATATCACATCAAGTTTTTTTACCCCCTTTTTCTTAGGGATAAAATCGCCCCTAAATCCGCGAAGGAGCATACTCTCATATACGATCTGCGCCTTGTCCATGCTGCGAAGAAGCCACTGGCCAACCAGAGTGCCCCAGGATCTGTATTCGATGCCTTTTTGCCCCGGCGCCCTTAACCTGTACGCAGTATAAATCCTGTCCGCTTCGCCCGCCATAACATCAATATATCTGTATATCAGCATTATGACAATAACGATTATCTTGGGCACCTTGATGCTCCTAAGCGCATAGCAGATATCGTCTATAGATGTCGTCGCAATAAGCGCATAGACTGCAAAGACCGTGTAGAGCCCTTTGATAACAAGCGTGAGCATCGACACTATCCCGCCGCGTACCGCAAAGCCCGCAACCATCACACTGCTCTTGTCAAAAAAAGGATTGAATATCCCCACGAACAACACAAGCGGCAAGATCAGTCTCATTCGGTATATTCCCTCTTTCACCGAAAGTTCGCCGATTATAAAAGTAAATATGACATATACCGACATAAGTATCAATGTAACGATGTCATACTTGTCGATAGATGTCACCAAAAAGATGTATATAACGCTAATAAGCAGCTTTCCCAAAGGATGAAGGTTATTCATCCAATGAGAACGCTGCTGAATGTCTTGTAGTCTGTTCAGTTCTAAGATTTTTTTCTCAATACTGTCCATTAAGCTGTCTGAGTCTCAGTCTTTCTTCTAAAGAATCTGAATGCATAGCAGCAAGCTGCTGAAAGTCCCGCAACGATAAGCGCTCCGACAATTCCCGAAAAGCTTGTTCCCGCTGCCGCTTCGCTGTCTGGGAATGCATAATCGGGCAAAAGAGATGTTGTCTCCTGGATTGCTTCCGCTGTCTCGTAAGCCTGTCCCTGAGCTTCAAGCTCTGTTGTTCCCGCAACCTGCTCCATGGACCACTCAAGTCCGTCAGGGAATGCAGATGCAAAAAGTGAAACAACGCCGCCGCAAAGTGCTGCTGCTACTGCTATCGTAATGATTGTTTTCTTAAATGAAAGCTTAGCATCCCTTTTCTCTGTGCTCTCGCCGATTCCCCAGAGAAGTTCAGGTCTTGCTTCATGTATAAATATAAGAACCGCTGATGTGATAAGTCCCTCAACAAATCCTATTGCAAGGTGGATAGGCTGCATTGTTGCAACGAAGGTTGAAAAAGGAAGCTCCGTAATTCCCGATATCAATGTCTCTATAGTAACCGAGAATGCTCCCAGCTGCAACGTCAGAACGCATCCAAATATCGATGCAAGTGCAATTTTTATTTTCGTAGCGCCTTTCTTCATGATGGGACGCCATATCAAAAGAGATCCGATAAAGCACCCGTAGAATGCCATATTCCAGACATTACATCCAAGCGCCATAAGTCCACCGTCCGCAAATAGCAGGCACTGAACAAGAAGCACTCCTATCATTGTAAGAAATCCGGCGAATGGTCCGAGCATCGCTGAGAGCATCATTCCTCCGCAGAGATGTCCCGATGAACCTGTACCGGGGATTGTGAAATTGAGCATCTGTGTAGCAAATACGAATGCTCCCATAACTCCCATTACAGGAATCTTGGATTCATCACTTTCCTCTCTTACTTTCTTTACAGAAACTCCGGCTGCTCCTGTAGATAATACATACATTGTTCCGGCAACTGCCGGAGCAACCAATGCGTCCGCCATATGCATAGCCATATCCTCCAACACTGTTATTTTTTTAACACCATAAAAGAGTATACAGCAGAATAAAAAAGCTCCACAAGCCCCCTAGGGGGTTCGTGGAGCACCTTTTTACTTATTTATTTAGCTGCAAGAGCTTCTTTAATCTTCTTTGTGAGTACAGGAAGGATCTTGTTAAGATCTCCTACTACACCGTAATCAGCTACGTCAAAGATAGGCGCATTCTCATCTTTGTTGATAGCGATGATTATGTCTGACTCTTCCATACCTGCTACGTGCTGGATAGCACCTGAAATACCGATAGCAAAGTAAAGAGCGGGACGAACAGTCTTACCTGTCTGTCCTACCTGAAGATCCTTGGGCTTCCAGCCTGAATCTACAACGGCACGTGAGCATGATACTGTTCCGTTAAGAACTTCTGCAAGATCATCAAGAAGCTTGAAGTTCTCTGCAGAACCAACTCCACGACCACCTGATACGAGGATCTTAGCAGCCTGGATGTCAGCTACGCTTGTAGCTTCCTTTACGATCTTAACGATCTCTGTGTAGCAGTTGTTCTCTTCGAATCCGGGATTGAATTCAACAACTTCTGCCTTAGCACCCTTGATAGGATCAATCTTCTGCATAACACCGGGACGTACAGTAGCCATCTGAGGACGGAAGTCAGGGCATGCGATTGTAGCGATTGTGTTTCCGCCGAATGCAGGACGAGTCATAAGAAGCTGCTTGTGCTTCTGCTCCTGACCTGCAACAGGGTTGATCGGGAAATCACCGATCTCAAGACTTGTACAGTCAGCTGTAAGTCCTGTATGTACTCTTGATGATACTCTGGGGCCAAGATCTCTACCGATTGCTGTAGCACCAACAAGGAGGATCTCAGGCTTGTACTCATTGATAACAGATGCAAGAGCATGTGTGTAAGGCTCTGTTCTGTAATCCTTGAGTGCAGGATCATCAACTACGATTACTCTATCTGCACCATACTGTGCGAGCTCGTCAACAAGACCTTTAACCTCGCTTCCAAGTAATACTGCAGTAACTTTCTTCTCATCAAGATCTTCTGCAAGATTCTTTGCTTTGCCCAGAAGCTCGAGTGCAATGCTTGAAATTTCATTGTCAACCTGCTGAGCAAAGATAAATACACCTTTATATTCTTCTAAAGACATGACGCTTCTCCTTTTCCTATGTTAATTAAACGATATGCTTCTCTACAAGCTTACCCATCAGATATTCAACTGCTTCATCAGCAGAGTCAAGAACAACCTTCTCTCCCTGACCCTTCTTAACCTTGTCAGAAGCCTTTGCAATCTGTGTAGGTGATCCCTTAAGTCCAAGGTTAGAATCATCAACGTCCTTAAGATCTGCTCTGCCCCAAACTGTAACTTCCTTCTCGAAAGCATCGAAAATTCCGCCGGGAGTCATATATCTGGGCTCGTTGAGCTCTGAAAGAGCAGTTACAAGGCAAGGCATCTTAGCCTTTACAATGTGATATCTGTCTTCGAACTGTCTCTTAACTTCTACAGTCTTAGCCTTCTCATCAACTTTGATCTCTTCTGCGTAAGAGATAACAGGAAGGTTAAGGTGCTCAGAGATCTGAGGTCCAACCTGAGCTGTATCTCCATCGATAGCCTGACGGCCTGTGATGATGAGATCATACTCAAGGTTTCTGATAGCACCTGCGATAGTTGAAGATGTTGCCCATGTGTCAGCACCGCCGAGTACTCTGTCTGTTACAAGGATTCCCTTGTCAGCGCCCATAGCAAATGCTTCTCTAAGTACAGCCTCAGCCTTAGGAAGTCCCATTGTAAGAACTGTAACCTCTGCGCCGTACTGATCTTTTAATCTAAGTGCTGCTTCAAGTCCTGCCTTATCATCAGGGTTCATGATTGCAAGCATAGCACCTCTATCCAATGTTCCATCGGGTTTGAATTTAACGCCGCCCTTTGTATCGGGAACCTGCTTAACGCAAACTACAATTTTCATTATTTTTTCTCCTTATTTATTTTGTCACAATACCATGTAAGTGATTACTTCAAAAGTGCGCCAGAGATAACCATTCTCTGAACTTCTGATGTTCCTTCGTAGATCTCTGTGATCTTAGCATCACGCATCATGCGCTCTACTTCGTACTCTCTGATGTATCCGTAACCACCGTGAAGCTGTACAGCCTTTGTTGTAACATCCATAGCAACTTCTGCAGCGAAAAGCTTAGCCTTAGCAGCTTCTACGCCGTAGTATGCCTGATTCTTCTTTGCATCAGCAGCCTGATATACAAGAAGCCTTGCAGCTTCACACTGTGTAGCCATGTTAGCAAGCTGGAACTGTGTGTTCTGGAAAGCGCCGATTGATCTTCCGAACTGCTTTCTCTCCTTAACGTACTCAACAGTTCTGTCAAGTGCGCCTTCAGCAATACCAAGAGCCTGAGCAGCGATACCGATACGTCCGCCGTCAAGAGTGTGCATTGCGATATTGAAGCCTTTTCCGCGAGCACCGAGAAGGTTCTCTGCAGGAATATGGCAATCCTGGAAGATAAGCTCGTATGTAGAAGAACCACGGATACCCATCTTGTTCTCCTTTGTTCCGAATGTGAATCCGGGAGTTCCCTTCTCAACGATGAACGCTGAGAACTTCTTCTGCTTTCTTCCCTTCTTATCTTCTACGATATCTGTGTAAGCGATGATGATGTAAACATCAGCAACCTCACCGTTTGTGATAAAGCACTTAGAACCGTTAAGGATCCACTCTTTACCGTCTTCTGAAAGAACAGCCTTAGTCTGAACACCCTGAGCGTCTGTTCCTGCCATGGGCTCTGTAAGACCGAAAGCACCGAGCTTCTCGCCCTTTGCAAGGGGAACAAGGTACTTCTGCTTCTGCTCTTCTGTACCATATGTCATGATAGGATCACAGCAAAGTGATGTGTGAGCTGATACGATAACTGCTGTAGTACCGCATACCTTAGCAAGCTCCTCTACACACATAGCGTATGTAAGAGGGTCACATCCCTGTCCGCCGTATTCCTTGGGAATCGGAATACCCATGAAACCGAATTTCTGCATTTTCTTTACAGTTTCGATAGGGAATTCCTCTGTCTCATCAACGTCTATTGCATGTGGCTTAACTTCTTTTTCTGCGAATTCTTTGAAAAGAGCTCTCGCCATTTCATGTTGCTGATCAAGCTGAAAATCCATTATAATTTCCTCCAAATTTTTTCTTTAAATAATAATTATTTTTCATAATGAGGTTCTGCTCTCGTGCGTACAAAAGCAGAGGTTCTGCTCTCATACTTAAAAAGCAGAGGTTCCGCTCTCGTGCTAAAGCACTCGCCGGAACAATAATACTCACTAGCTTCGAAAAGACCTCAGCAAGTGATTATTATTTATCAGTAGGAACCTTGTTTCCGTCTGCGTAATTGTAGAAGCCGATTCCTGTCTTAACACCGAGCTGCTTACCACGAACCATCTTACGAAGAAGAGGGCAAGCACGATACTTAGAATCACCTGTCTCTGAGTAAAGAACATCCATGATAGCAAGAACGATATCAAGTCCGATGTAGTCACCGAGCTCAAGGGGTCCCATAGGATGGTTACATCCAAGCTTCATAGCTGTGTCGATACCCTGGATATCTGAAACGCCTTCTGAATATACGAAGATACCTTCGTTGATCATAGGAACAAGGATTCTGTTAACAACGAATCCTGCTGCCTCGTTAACCTGTACGGGAGTCTTTCCAAGATCCTCAGAAATCTTCTTGATCTTGTCAACCATATCTGCAGGTGTGTTTGCACCCTGGATAACTTCAACAAGCTTCATAACAGGAGCGGGATTGAAGAAGTGCATACCGATGATAGGCTTTGCAAGTCCCGATCCGATCTCTGTGATTGAAAGAGATGATGTGTTTGATGCAAAGATGCAATCAGGATTCTTAACGATGTTATCCTGAAGCTCTTTGAAGAGGTTCTTCTTAATATCCATAACCTCAAGAGCAGCCTCTACTACAAGATCTGCGTCAGCACAGATGTCATTAAGACCTGTCTGAATCTTTCCTGTGATCTTATCAGCCTCTTCCTGAGTCTTCTTTCCCTTAGCAACCTGCTTATCAAGTCCCTTCTTGATCTTAGCAAATCCGCCCTCTGCAAACTCAGTCTTGATATCGCAAAGATATACTTTCTCTACGCTCTCTGCCTGAGCAAATGTCTGAGCAATTCCTGAGCCCATTGTACCTGCGCCAATAACAGCTACTTTCATTATAAAATCCTCCTATATATAAAATATTATGTTTATGTGCATATGCATGCCTACGCATGACTCCGCTTACGCTCCCGTCATGCTATTTTTATTCGGAATCCGTGCTAACGCACTTCTTCCTCATAAAAATGCCGGTCTTCAAGGTTCTGAAGTGTATTTTGCAAGCAAAACACTTCAGAACTTTGAATCCCTAGTCAAGCATTTTTAAAATCTACAACTTTAACTTTCTTCGGATCGTCTTTCTTTCTGAGGAAGTTCGCCATACCCTCTTTCTGATCCTCTGTCTCGAAGCAAGAGCCAAAGAGCTTCTCTTCGATTACAAGTGCAGCATCAATGTCTGTCTGAAGTCCATCGTTGATAGCCTTCTTGCAAGCACGAACAGCGATAGGTGCATTTGCAGCGATCTGTGATGCCATCTTCTCAGCAGCTGCAAGGAGCTCTTCCTGAGGATATACGGCATTAACAAGTCCGATTCTGTAAGCCTCGTCTGCCTTGATGTTACGTGCTGTGTAGATAAGCTGCTTAGCCATTCCTGCACCGATAAGACGTGCAAGTCTCTGTGTTCCGCCAAATCCGGGTGTGATTCCGAGACCAACCTCAGGCTGACCAAACATAGCGTTCTCTGAGCAGATACGAATATCACAGCTCATTGAAATCTCGCATCCGCCGCCAAGAGCGAATCCGTTAACTGCAGCGATAACAGGAAGCGGGAACTCTTCGATCTTACGGAATACGTCGTTACCTTTCTTACCGAAAGCTTCACCCTCAGCCTTTGTGAGTGTGCTCATCTCTCCGATGTCAGCACCTGCAACAAAAGACTTTTCGCCTGCACCTGTAAGAACAACAGCTCTTACAACATTAACGTCGATGCTGTCAAAAGCAGCATTAAGGTCATCAAGTACCTGTGAGTTAAGTGCATTGAGTGCTTCAGGACGATTGATTGTAATAACAGCGATCTTGTCTTTAACTTCGCAATTTACAAAACTCATGTCTTTATCTCCTTTGAATATTCAATTTATATTTTTTCGTGATATACGCGGTCATCAAGCTAAAGCAGTCTGCTCAGCGCAAGCGCGGCAGACCGCTTCAGTTTGAATTCTTATATTACTCGTACTTTTCAACGATTGTAGCGCAACCCATTCCGCCACCGATGCAAAGAGTAGCAAGGCCCTTCTTAGCGTCTGCTCTTCTGCCCATCTCGTGAAGGAGAGTTACAAGGATACGGCATCCTGAAGCTCCAACAGGATGTCCGAGTGCGATAGCACCACCGTTTACATTAACCTTGTTCATATCGAATCCGAGATCCTTGGCTACTGCAACAGACTGTGCTGCAAATGCCTCGTTAGCCTCGATAAGATCGATATTGTCAAGTGAAAGTCCTGTCTTCTTAAGAACTTTGTTTGTAGCTGCAACAGGTCCGATACCCATAACCTCAGGCTCAACACCTGCAAGTGCTCCGCCAACCCATGTAGCCATAGGCTTGATTCCGAGCTCTTTAGCCTTCTCTTCGCTCATAACAACGATAGCTGCAGCACCGTCGTTGATACCTGAAGCGTTACCTGCTGTTACAAGTCCGCCTTCCTTACCTGAGCAGCATTTAAGCTTTGCAAGAGACTCAGCAGTTGTTCCGGCACGAGGGCCCTCATCAACCTTGAAGTCTACGATTTCTTTTTTAACCTTAACAGGAACGGGAACGATCTCGTCGTTGAACTTGCCTTCAGCCATAGCCTTCTCGCACTTCTGCTGAGAGTTAGCTGAGAATGCGTCAAGCTCTTCTCTTGAAAGGTTCCATCTGTCGCAGATATTCTCTGCTGTTATCATCATGTGATAGTGATTGAATGCATCTGTAAGAGCATCGTTTACCATTGTATCTACAACTGTTCCGTTGTTCATACGATATCCGAAACGTGCATTGGGAAGTGCGTAAGGAGCCATAGACATGTTCTCCATTCCGCCTGCTACTACTATATCAGCCTCTCCTGCCTTGATAAGATCAGCTGCCATATTGACACAGTTAAGACCTGATCCGCAAACTACGTTAAGAGTTACTGCAGGAGTCTCGATAGGAAGACCGGCCTTTATTGAAGCCTGTCTGGCAACGTTCTGTCCAAGACCTGCCTGGATAACGCAACCCATAAGAACTTCATCGACCTGCTCAGGCTTAACACCTGCACGATTAAGTGCTTCCTTGATAACGATAGAACCAAGCTCTGCTGCCGGTGTGTTGCTGAGTGCTCCACCCATCTTGCCGATAGCCGTTCTACACGCGCCCGCTAATACTACTTTCTGTGCCATAACGTATTACCTCCGTTTTTTAAAAAAATTATCTGTCCTTTATTTGATTTTTCATATAAAACCTTTGATTGACAAATTTTTGTCAGAACAGGTTTATTGTAGCATACCCCCTTGGCAAATGCAATAAAAAGAAACTCCCCACAAACGATTTTATTCAGCAAAATGCCAAACCGTCGCAGGAAGTTTCCTCCATGTTTTCCTAATTGTCCTTTATATCTTTTTCAAGCATTTTAAGGACATTTTCTTTTCTATTTTTAAAAAACGAATCAAGCGCCGCAAGGTCTTTTTCATACTCTTCTTCGGAGTAATCATCCTCTTCAAACCTTCTGACCGTCTCGATATTCTGCTCGCGGTACACCTTGTCCCACTCAGAAAGCTTCTTGCTCAGGTGCTCGTAGGACAGCTCATTCTCCGTAAGCTCAACCATTCTATTGTAAAAGAGCTCCTTAAATCCCGGTCTTTCATAGAAAAATCCCGGCATAAACATCTTCTCGTCAAGCTCCCTGTAATACGAAACCGTGTCAGCCTCCGCATCCTCACAGGTAATATCAAAATCGTACGCGGCAAATCGCCACTTGCCGTCACCGTAATCGCCGTATCCCGGCTCTTTTGACCTGAACATAAATCTGTTGTGCCCGCCGTTGATGTCAGTGTTGTTAAAAAATAGGAGCATGCAATAATAATCGATCATGTTGTCTATATCGATCTGACTCTCAACCTGAGAATATACCGCATCATCGCTCATATCGCCATTCATCATAAGGTCATACAATGCTTTGTAATTCTCATCCGTCTGCGAATCGCCGCACTCGACAGCGCTGTTTTTCTCAGTCCACAGCATCTTTTTCGGAATACCGCAGTGCTCGGCAAAATAGTTTTCATCGTACTGTTCTCTGAGATTGTAGATTCCCCAGTACTCACCGTTTATAAATACAACTTCCGGAACGGAATCCTGAAAAGGAATTCCCGTTTCTCCTATCACAGACTGTATGAACGGCTCCTGATAGATTATCCTTCCGTCACCTTTACGAAGTCGCACTTTCTTTTCATTGTCACACACAAAGCTCTTCTCAAACTTCTTACTGTCATCATAAATATCTCTCGCAAAAAGATTAAGCGCTTTCTGATACACGTACCTTGTGGACTCACCCGATATCCTCGCGCCTATATCCTGGGAAAAAAGCTCCTTATGCCCCGCATCAAACGCAGTCATATGCGCTTTTCTCTCCCACTCTTTTCCCGAATACTCAGAATTCGTGAAATAACTCCTGTAATGCTCTTCGCCGTTGGCATCCGTAAAACTTCCCGGAACCTCATCTTCGGGCAGATCCATAAATCCGCCAAGTTCCTTGTACTCATCGTATTTCTTGCCAAGCGTGTAGATTCCTCTCTCATAGTCAAAGAGATCCGCAGGATCAAATACAAGCGACATGATCTGTTTGTCCTTGTACTTTTCCTTCTTATCAAATCCCACAAAATACGTATGTGTCACAACCTTACTCTTCTTACCCGTAAACTTGTTTACCGCTACGGCACTTATCACATTTGCTTTGTCGATCTTATAACCCGGCGGATTGTAAGTCGGATACATTATCTCATTCGCATACACATTTTCTTTTGCGGACGCATCTGTAAGAGTAATCTCGCCCTTGTACTTTAGTGAATTCTCATCGGGAACACTTCCGTCATCGGTGTAAAAAATATTAACCCAAGGCGAAGCCGTGATCTTAAGCTCTGTTCCCTCTTCATAAAATCCATCTTCTATAGAAAACACAGGTCCTTCGATAAAAGAAGTCTCGATATGTAAAGCTTCGCTGTTGGTCTCTCCCGGAGTTGCGGAAAAAGAATCAAATTTCCCCTTTCCGTCTTGCGCTCTAGAATAAGTCACATTATAGGAAAGTTTCGGAACAGTAACAGCATCAAGCATATTGCCGTCTTCATCACTTAAAAAAATCGTTTCACCGTCTTTGCTTATACCAAAGCCACTGTCCGCACCTTTGGAAACAGCGGCCACATAAAATCCGTTTGAAGGAATCGCCGCGTCAATTCTGAATTTCTTCAGCTCTTTTCTACTATCGGAAATGTATAATCCCGAAACTTCCGAATCGGACATATTGAAGAGTTCCACATAATCCGTGTACTCTCCCGCATCATTTCTGTATGCGCTGAAATTATCCGCACAAACTTCGTTTATGACAACCGATCCGGTATCTTTGAAACGGCTACAATAAAAAAGGGTTGCTGCGCTGACAGCCAGCAACCCTGTAACTACTATGGTATATTTAATTTTGCCAAAAAAGAATTCTCGTATCATACTTCAGGCTCTATCAATCCGTATGTATTTCCTTTTCTCTTATAAACTACATTAACCATATCTGTTTCTGCATTAACAAATACAAAGAAGTTATGTCCCAAAAGTTCCATCTGAACACACGCATCTTCTGCATACATAGGCTTTGGATCGAATTTCTTGATCCTCTCGATGCGGATAGTCTCCTCATCCGTGTAATCAGCCTCAAGATATTCTTTCTTGAAGTTGCTGACTTCAGCCTGCTGCTTGTCAACGATCTTACTTCTGTATTTCTTAAGTTGTCGCTCAATAACCTCCTCTACCAAGTCAACCGATACATACATGTCATTGCTGACCTGCTCTGCACGGATAATTTTGCCCTTTACGGGAATGGTAACCTCGATCTTATGTCTATCCTTATCAACGCTGAGGGTAACATTGGCATCCGTATCAGAGGTGAAATACTTTTCAAGTTTTCCGATCTTCTCTTCTACCGCTGCCTTAAGTCCGGGTGTTACATCAATGTTCTTGCCTACAATAGTAAATTTCATGCAATCATCCCCTTTGCTTCGACCTGTGTAATGTTTCATCAATATTAAGATTTGACTCCCACCACACATCAGCCGTTTTTTATATATGTACAGTATACCATTTTGAGCCCGATAAGTACATTTTATAAGCGAAAATTGACCCACTTCTTTTAATATTTTCGCTTTTTTTGTGAATGATGCACAAAATTATTTCATGGTTTTTAACGTGGATAAATCAATTTATTCGATATATTTCCGTGGATAATGTGGATAACTTCGTGTATAAGTCCATTTTTTAGACAATTTTTCTCATATTTTGTGGATAACTTATGAATTATTTGTTCTCAAAAAATAATCTTTTTGTTATTGACTTTTGTTATTATGTGCACTTTATTGAAAACATTCATCCAAATCTCGGCAAGTGCTTCGGACTGCTCTGGGATATACACTAAGCTCGTGAAAAACCTTGCTAAGTGTATCCCCATGGCTCGCACTAGCCTCGAAAGGACCTCGGCAAGTGCTCTGCTCAAAAAGAAAAGGAACCGTTTATACAGTTCCTTTTCAAATTTAATTCAATATTCAATTACAAGATTCTTCTTACTGCGAGTACCTTACGGTAATCAGCGTTAGAAATCTTAATACCTGTCTTAGCTGTTGAAGCATGTACAATCTGTCCGCCACCAATGTAGATAGCAACGTGACCTGAGTAACATACGATATCACCCGGCTGTGCATTTGCAAGTCCATCGACTGCAGCACCCTGAGTTCTGTCAGCAGCAGAACTGTGAGGAAGACTTACACCGAAGTTCTGATATACACTCATTACAAATCCTGAGCAGTCAGCACCGTTTGTCAAACTTGTTCCGCCGTAAACATAAGGATTACCAACGAACTGTTTAGCAAATTCTGCAACCGCAGATCCGATTGAGCTTGTCTCTGTTGTATAAGAAGCAGCTGATTTATATCCATCTTTTACAGCCTTATCGGATGTATTCTTGCTGGCAGCTTTCTTATTGGCATCAGTCTTAGCTTTTTCTTCTGCGAGACGTTTCTTCTCAGCGTCATTAGATTCAGCCACTTTGTAATCGAGCCAAGGTTTAACGTAATCGGCACAAATGAATACGTCACCTTCCTCCATGCTTATCTTGTACCATTTTCTTCCTTCGCTGTCATCCTCTTCGCCAAGAATAATAACTTCTTCAGCTGATGATACATAACCCATTACATCGGTATCTGTACCGGGTCCTTTTCTGGTCTTAAGAACACCTTCCTCAGTCTTTACAGTACCCATCTGGGTAGCAACTTCCTGAGCATAATCCGCAGCTTCCTGTCCTATCATACAGAACTGAGCCTTAACCCAACCTGTAACATCACCTGATTTGATCTTGTACCATCCGTCCTTCTCTTCTATAAGAGTACCGACAGATTTATCATAAAGTTTACCAATTTTCTCGCCATTTGTCTCACTCGGGTTATCACGAATATTTACATAACCCTCAGCTTTGGCAACTACCAAATTGTCAACATTACTTGCTTCTGTTTCATCCTGGGACTGTTCTTCACCTTCCGCCTCGTCTCCGCTTACGGATCCGGTCGCATTCAAAATATCACGAAGAAGACTGCTTGTAATATTTGAAGCATTAGGTGTCGCATCGGTAACGGCAGAACTTAACTCGATCTTATCGGCAACAGACTTACTGATTGTTGAAGAATCACCATGACTTCCCGATTTCCCCGATTTCTTACTCGCTCCTTTGTCAGATCCACTCTCTTCGTCGATACTGTTCTGAAGAGTTGAAAGTGATACTTGATTATCTCCCAGAGCGTATGTAAAACCTGCCTGAGGCAAAACGCTCGTTACTCTCCTTGAAGGTGCAGCATGTACTATTACACTATTCATGTTGGAAATTGTTATTGCAGCTACAACACTAGCGGTCATAATCTGTTTAGCAGTTTTTTTCAAAATAACCTCCGGTTTGTTACATTTTTGTTACGCATATACAAATATACGCTATTTGCTTCCATTTGTCAACTTTTGCAACGCGTTCACCAAAAATTCAATATTCCCAGAGTATTACTGAAAAAAATACACAACAAACAAATTTTAAGGACAATTTTCGTATATATTTTTCACAAAAAATTCTTATTCCGCTAATTATTTGTATATAACGCATTTATTTACAGTATAAGGTAATCCTGAGCCGCAGTTACTGCATTTGCGCCATCTGCCACCGAAGTAACAATTTGACGAAGTCTTTTTTTTCTGCAATCGCCTGCAGCAAAGATTCCGGGTACATTTGTTGCACAATCTTCACCCGCAATTATATAACCGTTTTCGTCACATTCGACAATATTGGCAAAACTTTCCGTTGTGGGATGTATGCCTATTGCCACGAAAATTCCGTCAACGTTAAGGTCACTGTCTGTATTTTCTTTAAGATTTTTAACTCTGAGTGTTGTAACTTTATCTTCGCCCTTTATCTCCTGTACTACGCTGTCCCAGATAACTTCCACATTAGGAAGTCCAAAAAGTTCATCCTGAAGGATCTTCGCAGCGCGAAGCTCGTCTCTTCTGTGGATGAGATATACTTTCTCACAGAATCTCGCAAGGAAAATGGCATCTTCCACAGCAACGTCTCCGCCGCCGTTAACAGCCGCAACCTTGCCCTTGTAAAAAGCTCCGTCGCAAGTTGCACAATACGAAACGCCCTTTCCGATATATTCCTCTTCTCCGGGAATTCCGAGCTTGGAATGATGAGCCCCGGCAGCTATAACAACCGTACGTGTCTCATAACTTGCATTCTCGGTATTTACCTTAAATACAGTTTTGCCGTTTTCGCCCTGAAGCTTCTCGATTCCGGTAACTATTCCGTCAGCAAACTCCGCACCGAGCTTATCTGCATGCTCTCTGAATTTCATTGCAAGATCGAATCCGTTGACACCCGGGATTCCAAGATAATTGTCAACTTCATACGTATCGATTATCTGTCCTCCACTCACAGGATTTTTTTCTATAATAAGCATATTAAGTCCGGCTCTCTTAGCATATACAGCTGCAGAAAGACCGGCAGGTCCCGAACCGATAATTATAAGATCAAACATTTGCATTTCCTCCTAACTGATTAAAATCTACAAAATTTCCTATATAAACAAAATGGATTAGATTGTGCGCAATCTAATCCTATCACTATTTCGAATTTTTTAAAAGTAAAATTTTTATAACCAATTAAACCGACTATACAAGCTCATACTTTTTAAGCGCATTCCAAATTCCGTCATCCTCAAGATGAGTTGTGACAAAGTCCGCTATATCCGCGATCTCATCAGCGCATCTTCCCATTGCAATAGCCGTTCCTGCAGTCTGCATCATTTCCATATCATTTACGCTGTCACCAAAAGCGAAAGTATTTTTTACATCTTCAGATAAGAGTTCACAGACTTTCTCAATTCCCGTCCCCTTATTAAAGCCCTTGGGAACCATCTCTACAACATGCTCGTTGTGGATCATGTAATCATAAAGATCTTCAAGCTCAGCAAAACAGCTCTTGGTATCACATCCCGTCGTCGCGCATGACAATTTGTTGATCTGCCAGTTTCCCCAATTATCATCAATACCGCGAAGCCTGTCTCCCATATCCGCCATAACTTTTCTGCCGTACATATCATTTTCAAAATCTTTTCTTTCCATATAGAGATATTCCGGGCCTTCAAGGATTGGTCTGAATCCATATCTTTGAACCGTTTCCACAGTTCTTATCGCATCATCTTTATCCATAATTCTGTTGTAAATAGTCTTTCCGTCGTATTCGATCATACATCCGCACGCCGAAACGATACCGTCAAAACCCATTCCCAATAGTTCTTGATTGCTTACAAAAGATCTTGATCTTCCTGTATTTATAAAGCACTTATGCCCGTTCTTCTTTGCCTTCCTTATTCCTTCTTTTGTGCTCTCCGGGATGTAATTCTTGTAGTCCCAAAGCGTTCCGTCAATATCAAAAAATAGAATCATTAATCTTTTCCACCCTAAATCCATCCTCCATCGAGGGTTATTATCTGTCCGGTCATATATTCGGGTGAATCCGCAAGCATGACCGCAAGCTTTGCAACTTCTGTAGCTTCACCCATTCTTCCCGCGGGTATCTCATCTTCAAGGGCACTCAGGTCCTCCTCCGTCAGATGCTCTCTGTTCATCGCGGTGTCAATGACTCCGCACGCAATGGCATTTACCTGAATGTTGCTGGGCGCAAGCTCTTTTGCCAGCGCTTTGGTAAAAGCATTCACACCGCCCTTAGATGCTGAATATGCCACTTCACAGGACGCTCCGACCGATCCCCACACAGAAGTTATGTTTATTATCTTACCACAATGTTTCCTCAACATAACAGTAGCTGCCGATTTACATGTAAAAAAAACCGAATCGAGATTAGTACTCATTACTTTTCGCCAATCTGCGACACTCATATCGGTAAGCAGGCCTATGTGCGCTATTCCTGCGTTGTTTATGACAATATCTATGTCTTTTATCTTCCTTGCAAAAAGATCCGACACCGAATCATAGTCTGCGGCATCGCAAGTGAAACTGCTGCATTTCACACCGTACTCACTGCGAAGATGATCGGCAAAACTCGCCAGCTGCTTTTCGCTTTGCTTACAGGTCAAAAAAAGTTCATCCCCCATTGCAGCGAAAGCTTCCGCTATAGCTTTTCCTATTCCTCTTGATGCTCCGGTAATAAGGACTTTTCTGTTCACTTTGCGCCTCCTTATTAATGATTAATGCGCTGCCCCCATAAAAGAGCAGCGCACGTATTCTGTCTTATATATCAGCCTCACAGATTACACATAGCCATTAGCAGCAATGTGAAATTGCATCGATAACAGTTTCCTCAACAAAAGGCTTTGCAACAAATTCTGCTGCTCCAAGCTTAACAGCTTCCATCATCTTATGCTTCTGTCCTGCAGCTGTGATCATAACAACCTTTGCATTTGGATCGGCTTCTCTGATAAGCTTGAGTGAATCAATACCGTCAAGTACAGGCATGGTGATATCCATGGTAACGATGTCGGGCTTAAGCTTCATGTACTCATCAAAACCTTCCTGGCCGTTAACAGCTTCACCTACAATTGTATAGCCGGCTCTCTCCAATATATCTCTCAAAACTTTTCTTGAAGTTCTGGAATCATCTACTATTAAAACGTTCTTCATTTTCTATATTCCTCCAACCTATTACATGGTCGTTATTTTTGTGTCTTTTGATACTGCAATGAGATATTTAACCTCACCGCCGCAAATATAAACAGGCATAACCATGATCTCATCACAGCTAGCTTCTGTCTCTGAAACAGAGAATGCAGGGGGCTCAAGCTCTATAAACTTTGATTCCTTACTCTGTTCTGTTACATATAAACCGTTGATACAATTTATAAGTTCGCAAACCGCGTCAAGCGCGTCTTCTCTTGTTTCAATAAATTCTTCCTTGGTGTACGCTTTAGCCATTCTCTGTACGTCTTCATACTTACCTGAAATGCCTACAAACGCATTCTGATCTCCATGGAATTTCTGATAGCCAAGGACTTCATCCTTAATATTTTTTGTCTTATATGCCTTTCCGACAAATACGTGACTATCCACGAGTCTGTACATATTCTTGATACCCATGGAAAACATTCCTCTGTATATCGGGTCCTCAGTCTCAAGGAAAAGTGGCACGATTTTCTCAACATCACCGGACTTAAGTGTTGCCATATCCGATTCTGTAAATCCGTGGAGTTTCTGATATTCTTCCTCCACCTCTGCCAACTTACTCATGGAAATACAATCCATATCCGTAAGTGCCTGAATAAAAGCAAGGTACGGATTTCCCTGCAACTCCACAAGACGGCTTACCTGGGTATCTGTCAAGTACCCACGCTCGATGGCAATATCTCCAAAACGCTTATCCATAGATGCCTGCATGGCATTTACCTGTTCTGCCTGTGCTATAGTCATAAGCTTCTCTGCGACAGCTATAACACCAAGCTTAGCGCAATTGGATTCTTGTATCTGATATGCCTTCTCAAGCTGACTCTTGTCGAGCAAGCCTTTCTCAACCAAATATACACCAATTAGACGATCGAACATTGCTGTAGCTCCTATACATAAAAATTTGTTTATAACTTACAGTACCATTTTAGACCATTATCCGTATATAAACAAGACTATTTATTTTGCTACATCACAATAAATTGTATACCAAGGAAACATTGAATCATACATCGTTTGCTTGGCATACAACTTTCAAGAACGTTTTATTATATTTTTCTTAATTTTTTTCCATCTGCGTCATTGCGCCATTTACAGCCCTCTTTACAGGATTGTCGTCATCGGCTCTTCTGTTCTGCTGTGCCTTTGTTTCTCTGTAGGCTCTGTTGGCACTGTCTATCGCAATTATCTGTTCTTTCGGCATGAAGATCCTGTGTCCCGCGGGATTGATCGCCACGCCGTCCTTATCACGGATAAATCTTGCGATATCACTAAATGAAAATACTGCGGCATTCCACTCATGTCCGAGCTTCATTTTCCCAAACTCAAAACCGTCTGTGAATACCGGCATAAAGATCTTGTCATCGGCGGTTTTCACCATGAAGAATGTAAACTTTGTATCTTTTCCCATTCTTACACGTCCGTTCTCTGTCTTTTCTGCATGTCCCTCATACTGCATGGGAACTATATATTTCCCGTTAAAGAGATTTCCTATCATTCTCTTTTCCTTAAGAGCAAGAATCTCATCTCTCTTTTCATATTTTACGGGCCATCTGCGCTCTTCGAGCATATCCAGCATTGAGAAGCAAAGCTGCGGATTTACGGGTGCATCTTTAATAACTCTGTTCCACTCACCCGGAGCCGCCGAGATCTCATCTCTCTTGAACTTAACTCTGTAAGCGCCGTTGTCGATTATCAGATCCTCAAGGCCGATGCAGTAAAGGAAATCAAAATATCCTTTTCTTCCCGCACCTTCTTCCTGCTGCGGTTCAACCTCAACCTCTTTTACCATAACCTGACGGTACTGCTTCTTGTAGAGTTCAGCCGCTTCTTCCGCCATTTCTTTTCCAAAATACAAAAGGCCGTATCCATGGTCGATGAACGGATATCCCGTCGACTTATCATAGATTACATATAGAATTTCAGCATCTCTGATCCTGCGAATTACCTCGTTATAAACTTTTCTGCGATTTCTCTCATAGTCGGGAATCGGAACCTCTCTGTCAAACTCATCAAATGTCGTAAGAACAAATAAAAGTTCCTGATCGTTAAGTTCCCTGAGTTCATCTATCGAAACATCATCCTCATATATTATCTGTCCGATGTCATCCTTACGTTCCTCGGGTACTGTCTCTGCAAGGCAGCACTCAATTCCGGGGAGATTCACATGATTCAGCTTAGGTATTATCGGCCAGTCAAGGGCAGCATGAGCTTCTCTGACTTTCTCAAGTTCCCTCTCTCTTGCTATTCTGATTTCTTCATCAAGTTCTCCGGGCCGGAGCGCCTTTTCTTTTTTTCCCCCTAACAAACTAAATAGTCCCATCTATATCCCTCTTTCATCTGATGCTGTTATCAGCTCTCATAAAATGTTTTTGATACCCCTGCAAGATATTCGGGGTCACGGCTTCCCGCGGATTCATAGGGCGAATGCATTGCAAGCTGAGCAAGTCCTATATCCACCGTATTAATGGAAACCTGCGATGTCGAGATATTACCGAGTGTTGAACCACCGGCAATATCAGAGCGATTGGTAAATGTCTGATAGGGAACATTTGCCTTCTCGCAAATAAGTTTAAATGTGGCTGCGGATACCGCATCCGTCGTATATTTCTGATTTGCGTTATATTTAATAACGATTCCGCCGTTCATAAGCGGTCTGTTAACAGGATCCGCCTTTTCCTTGTAATTGGGATGCACGGCATGTGCGTTGTCGGCAGAGATCATGAAGCTGTTTGCAACTGCTGTAAAATACTGCTGCTTCGTTCTTCCAAGAGCTTCATTTATTCTGACAAGCGTATCCTTCAAGAAAGTGGAATCCGCTCCCTGCTTGGTTCCGCTTCCAACCTCTTCATTATCGAAAACGCAGTGCATAACAACATTTTCGGATTCTTTCGCTGTAATGAATCCCTCGAATGTGGCATATACGCACTCCTGATCGTCAAGTCTTGAACTTGCGATATACTCATTGTTTGCGCCCCAGAATGTGGGTTTCACCCTGTTGTACAAAAAGAGATCGTGGCTTAAGATATCTTCTTTTTTCACACCTGCCGCATCTGCGACCACTTCAAAAAACTTCCCTTTGGAACTTGCATCTCCAAAAAGCGGTATGCAGTCGGTCTGCGGATTGTACTTGGCTGAGCTGTTTGCATCCCTGTTCATATGGATAGCAAGTGAAGGTATCATCAAAAGATCTCTGTCAACATTTACGAGCTTTGATATAAAACCGCCTTTTCCATCTCTTACGATAAGTCTTCCGGCAACCGAGAGCGGCCTGTCAAACCAAGGTGCGCAGAGCATTCCGCCGTACTTCTCGGTATTTAATTTTACATATGCAGAAACTTCCTCCATCTCAGGATTCTCTTTTATCTTAAAAGAAGGAGAATCGCTGTGACTTGCGATCAAATAAAAACCTTTGAATTTCTTATCGGGGATCCTGAAAGAAATTACAGAAGAATCGTTTCTTGTAACAAAAAACTTTCCGGGCTTAAGTTCCCACTCCTCAGACTCTTTCAGTTCCACGTACCCCCTGTCGGCAAGTTCCTTCTTAAGGTTGTCGACCACGTGAAAACATGTCGGTGATGCGTCAATAAACTCAAGCATTTGTTCTGTTATATTCTTCATTTTACTTTTCCGCCTTTTATCATATTTCATTGCAGTTTACATAAACCGCAACCAATATAATTATAGCCCATATTTGCTTTCAAAGATATTCGATCGTCCTGTTATCGACATATTAATTATATAAATCAAGCATTAACATTCTAGCATGTGTGACTATGCCCATCAAGACGTTTTACTGGAAATTATTGTAAAAAATTTTTGAACAACTATAGATAGTATCTTCAGACTCTCAAGTTTGCCCCTCACGAACACAACTAAAAAAAGAGCCAGTCTCTCACGACTGACTCTCATAAACTTTGGCAAACCCTTACGAAGTTTGATTATCCAAATCCGTTTCATTACAAACAACTCTATCATGCATATACAAACCAGATGAAAAGATATCCCATTAACACCGCGGTTAGTGTAAACGGAACTCCTATCTTCATGAAATCTCCGAAAGAAACTTCGTAACCTTCTTTTCTGAGCATTCCCACACCGGCGATATTTGCGGAAGCACCGATAGGTGTAAGATTTCCGCCAAGTGTTGCACCGATCAAAAGTCCGAAGTACAAAAGAAGCGGACTTGCCGACATCACGGCAGACAAACTTCCAAGTACCGGAAGCATGGTCGCAACATACGGGATGTTATCGATAAACGCCGAGATTGCAACAGAACCGAAAACTATAACCGTGTACAGCATAAAGACATTTCCTTTTCCCGCATCGGCTATGATATTTGCAAGTTCGTCAATGATGCCGACATTGGTAATTCCGCTGATAACGCAGAACAGACCTGCAAGAAGGAGCATAGTATCGTAGTCGATTGCTTTGAGCGAATGCCACATGCTATCTGTTCCCTTTGAAAGAAAAATCTCCCAGATGATATTGATGATTCCGCATACCATGCATATCACACCGTTTGTGATCTCAGGCTTATTCTGGAAAAAGGATGCGATAACAAGAAGCACAACGTGCCCAAGCATCATTATCGTAGGAACATAATCGGTTACAACAGTCTTCTCATCTGAGCTTACGGGTTCTTTGTCTTTTCTGAAAAGAACCATCATGATAGGAACCGTAGCAAGCGCTCCGAGCTCAACCGCAAAGAAGATTCCGAGCTTTCCGTCCATCCAGAAGAAATCGTTAAAGTCCATCCCTGCAGCTCCTGCGAGCATGATGGATGTTGTATCTCCAACAAGTGTTGCGGCTCCCTGAAGGTTTGATGAAACCGCGATACATATGATCATCGCAACAGGCGAGATCTTGAGTTTTTTGCAGATAGCAAGTCCGACAGGTGCAACCATAAGAACCGTCGCAACGTTATCGATAAATGCAGAAATGATTCCCGAGAAAAGAGACATCGATATCGTAACCCACAACACATTCGGCGCAACATTAAGAATCTTGTCCGCAATGTAATTGGGCATCTTGGATTCTATGAAGTAATCAACGATTACCATAGTTCCAAAGATCATCATAAGGACGTTCCAGTCTATTGCCGAAAACACCTGATTAAACGGAAGAATTCCCGTGATCACAAAAATAAGCGCCGTAGAAAGCGCAACGTATGCTCTTTTCTTAGGCAGAACCACCATAAGAACATACATTATTACAAATAAAACAATGGCTAAAGTTTTCAAGTTTCTTTACTCCTTCTGTTGAAAAAACTTTTATCACATATAAAACCTGATCTTCAGGTCATGCACATCTTCCGCCGCTTCCCTGCAAAGCCTGCAAAGCGCATCAAAATATTTTCCGAGCCTGTACTGTGCAAATTTGGCATTGTAAAAAATAATATTCCAGCCGTCGCCGCTCTCCGTAAGAACATCATAGAGCGCGTCAAGATTTCGGCCGTAATAATCCGGAAGAGGGAGCTCTTTTACAAGCTCTGCCTGAAGTCCCTCCGGCGTTGCAATTTCTGCTAAATCAATATAAAAAACCTTCTCCATAGTTTAATACACCTGCTCAAAGTTTTCATAATGATCGTCTGTATAATACACACTTCCGTCGTCTGAGTAAACTATACGCTTTGCTCCTCTTGAATCGGCACCCAGCGTATCTATATCACATTCTTTGTACTTCTTTCCATCGGGTAGCTTTCCCTCGTTGTTGCCAAATCTGTCTCCGCCTATGCACTTTCCTTTGGCGAATTCATCGAGCCCTCCGCCTGTCCAGCCAAGCTTTTTGGCCTCATTCTTAGTGATGAAATTGGAAGGAAGTTTGCCGTAAGTGTGGATATAAAGAGCCACATCATCTTTTGATGTATACGTTCCGTCTTCAGAAACCGCAGATGCCTTCTCATTATCACCTGCTGCCGCTGCATCGGAACCCGCAGCATTTGAAGCTTCTTCTCCTGAATTACCGCTCTCCGACACTTCACTTACAATATCGGACGCGAGCGCATCACCGTCCAAAGTTATCGCGTTGCCCGCTCCGTCAGTAAAAAGAATCGACAGATCCTCGGCAGAAATATCGCTTATTCCTGAGTTATCATATGAGGATGCATCCTCGCCGTCCGTTATACCGCGCGCTGCGAATATTCCGGAACCAACCGTCGTCAAAACCATAAACAACAGCATTATAAACGCAACTATCCTAACGCTGTTCTTACCTTTTTTCTTAAAAAAATTCACTTGTATACCTCTTTTTAATTCAATAACTTTTCATCCGATCGTCAAATATACATGTTCTCGGCAAGTTCTTCCCTTGAAAGGAAAGGCGCAAGATCTTCAAGCGGAGGACTTGATAGGCTTCCGTCCGGCTCTCTTCGCGCCGAGCTCTTGGGTGCCCAAACCTGCTCAGTATCGGTATAAACTTCAACGAACACAGGACTCTTGGCATCTACCGCCGTCTTCATCGCATCTTCAAGCTCATTTCCCGTGACCACCCTACTGTAGGGATAGCCGAACGCTTCCGCGATCTTTTCAAAAGACGGGAATGCGAGATCTCCGCTCTCGGGGCCGATTCCGACTTTTGAATACTCTTTGAACAGATTGTTCTGAGTAAGTCTGATCGAATGATAGCCCTCATTGTTTATGAGAAATACCTTGATAGGGAGCTTGTTTGTGATAACAGTCTGAAGCTCCTGAAGGTTCATCATTATACTTCCGTCGCCTTCAAGACATATTGTTTCTTTTCTTCCTGCCGCGATGCAAAGACCTATCGCTGCGGGAAGACCATATCCCATGCTGGCTACCGCGTTGTTTATTATAAATCTCGTGCCTTCTTTTACTACCCAGCTCTGGTGGCCCGCTACGCAGCACGCACCGTTACTTACTGCAGTAAGACTTCCCTTAGGAAGTGCCGCAGAAAGAGCTTTGATAAATCCGTATACATTAACCTTGTTATCGCCTGTATGGAGCTGACTTTCCGATACAACGGGATATTTTTCTTTCCATGCCACGCACTGTTTTCTCCATGCATCGGCAGGAGAAACGTAAGTCTCGCCACACTTATCTGCTGCCGCATAGAGCTTTTCAAGAAACTCTTTTGCGTCAGCGTGAATCTTCATATCAACATGAACAGTGTGTTTCTCCATCTCAGCAGGTTCAATGTCGACCATTACGACCTTGGCAGCTCTTGCCCATGTTCCCCATGTATAGCCTACCTGTCTGATTGAAAGCCTGCTGCCTATGACGATGACAAGATCCGCATTCTGTATCGCAAAGTTCCCCGGTCTGTCACCCATATTACCGCCGCGGCCGCAGTAAAGCGGATTGTCTGTTTCTATAACATCGATTGAATTCCAGTATGTACAAACGGGAACTCCGAGTTTATCCACAACTTTTCTGAACGCGTCAAAACCACCTGAAATACGCACTCCGCCGCCTGCATAGATGACGGGACGCTCAGCTTTTTTGACCATCTCTATTACTTCGTTTATTGTTTCATCAGAAACTTCCGGAGTCTCTTTTTCATAAGAAGCTGCTTCTTCCTCGCTGTAGCCTCTGAGCGAATCGGGATCGATCTCAGCGCCCTGGAAATTAACGGGAACATCGATCCACACAGGTCCCGGTCTTCCGACGTTCATAAGATGCCAAGCTTTTTCCATGTGATATCTTATGTCTGCGGGATCTTCAAGCATAACTGCGTACTTGCACATGTGCTCAGTCATGCGGGTTATATCGTACTCCTGATCTCCGAGAGAACGAAGTCCCTTGCGATCATACTCTTTTCCCATGAGCTTATGCTCATATCTGACTGTTGTGTCATAACGCACCTGACCGCTTACCACGAACATGGGGAGCGAATCAAGCCAACCTCCGAGTACGCCCGTTATTGCATTTGTTCCGCCGGGGCCCGAAGTTACACAAAGAGCCGCAACTCTTCCGTCATATCTTGAGTAGCTCTCAGCAGCTATGGCCGCGCCCTGCTCATGATGGAAGTGCGTACATGTCATTCCTTTTGTATGGCCAAAAGAATTATTCAAATACATAGCGCCACCGCCTACTACAGTGAAACAGTCGGTGACGCCCTTTTTTACCAAAAATTCTGCTATGTAATCAGAAACTCTCATATTTACCACCTTATCCAAGGTGCTCTACCTGTTTCAACAAGTTCCGTAAGTTCGTCCCTTTCTCTTGCCGTATCCATGCACTTCCAGAAGCCGTCATACTTGTATGCGACCATTTCGCCGTCTCTTACAAGATTGTGCATAGGTTCTTTTTCAAAGAATGTCGCATCGCCCTCGATATAATCAAAAACACCGGGCTCAAGGACCATGTAACCGCCGTTAATTCTAGCGCCGTCCATGCTTGCTTTCTCTCTGAAATCTTTAATAGTAGAATCATCACCTTTATCAATATCAAACACACCAAAGCGCTGTCCTGCAAGGATTGCCGTTACTGTCGCAAGTTTGCCATTTGCCTTGTGAAACTCAAGGAGCTTTGTCATGTCTATGTCACACACGCCGTCACCGTAGGTCATAAAGAATGCCTCGTCTCCGACATGCTCTCTTATCCTCTTGATACGTCCACCCGTCATGGTGCTGTATCCTGTGTCGACAACAGTTACCTTCCAGGGCTCCGCCTTCTGTGAGTGGAACGTTGTCTTATTCTCGTTTGCAAAATCGAAAGTCACATCGCAGTTGTGGAGATAGTAATTTGCGAAATACTCTTTTATAACTTCCTGCTTGTATCCCGCGCATATAATAAACTCATTAAATCCGTAATGTGAATATTCTTTCATGATGTGCCAAAGGATCGGCTTACCCCCGATCTCGATCATTGGCTTTGGGCGAAGATGGCTCTCTTCACTGATCCTTGTTCCGAAACCTCCCGCTAAAATTACAACTTTCATCTAATCTCTCTTTCCTTCCCGTTGGGTTACATAGTGCCACCAAATTGATACTCAGTAATATACTACTTTTTGAAATTTTTTTGTAGTCCATTTATTATATGTCCACGTTCTCCAGCATTACCGGAATTTTTCTGTTCGCACATTCCATAGCTATAACACCGGTATCACCGTAGTATGCGTCCCACATATCAATAAACTCAAGGCTCTGGTTATCTTCGTCCCAAATAACACCTTCTGCGTTCTTTACTTTTTCTACAAATGCAAGGTATCTCTCACGAACATCATCTTCTGCCTTATCAAGGTTTGCAGTCAGATAATCCTGGGGAACAAAGATTGCAACAAGTTTTCCTTCTTTTGCAGTCTCCGCAAATGTATCAAGAACGCGCTCAAATTTATCGATTGCTGCTTCGCCGCGGCACATGAGAGTACTGATGGTGTAGTAATAAACGACTGCCTTTCGGTCTGCATATTCACCGAGGAATTCGCTCCATGCCTGTTTCATTGCTGCTTCATCAGCAGATTTTTTTTCATCATGTCCGTGTCCGGAAGCATCGATATTCTCTGCATGCGCACATACTGCGTTTTTAATATCATCTGCTAAGCCGTCGCTCTGCACACGTTTCTGCCAGTCTCTTCCGACATACGGCGAAACCTCGATCTTGTTTTCCCAAAAAGCCCTTGTCTCCTCGCCGGAAAATCCTATCAATTTCCGGAGATAGAGCTCCCTTTGCTTTTCCGACTTAAGAAGAACCTTATCGGCATTTACCACCGCAGGCTGCTCTGCGAGTATTTCAATACTGCGGCATGCCTTGTCCTCGCTGTCAATCGGATCGTCGATGTCAAAGCATGGCACATAAATAAGCTCATCCGTCGCATTTATTATATTCGATGAATAAAAGAACTCATGCACGGTAAGCGACGAATTCCACTCATCATAAGGCACCTGTATAACTATCGCATCGGGATGAACTCCCGCATAATCAAACTTCTCGAAATCCTCGACATTAAGATATTCAGGGAAAAGAGCTCTTTCATCATGCATTTCCCCGACTTCGCCCTGAAAATTGGTATCATAAAAACTGATTGGAAGTACATGAACGTCATGTCCCTCTGATACGTACTTGTGCCACAAGCCTTCCATGGTATCCCACCACATTGCTCTGCACGGTAGGAAAAGAATAGTCTTTTTATCCTTCTCCTTTTGAGGAACAAGCATTTTTTCCATATATCTTCTGACTGAAACAAGCATTTCATTGGAATCAAACGTATATCTGAACGGATTATGTCCGATCTTTTGGGCAAGCGCCTTCTCCTGACTTATATAGACCGGATATTCGTGCATACCGCCGCCCTTATGTATCTCCATGTAGTTGCCGTAATCCAAAGCCAGTTTGTAATCATAGCAACACGGCACCTGCAGCAGCGTATTCTCGAACTCCATCTCAAAAGATTTATTCATGAATTTTTTGGGATAAACATGATTTCCGTACTGAAGATAAAAAGGCATCATGGCTACCCTGTCCGCCTCAGATACGGGACACTCCATGTATATTTTTTCAATCAGCTTCTGAATCTCATGTTTAAGCTTTTTTCCCCTACGAAGATGAACATGGTTCTCCTTCTCAATATCTATGACAAGCGATTCTATATTCTTCGCAAGATTGCCCAATTCGTCTGCTGCATCAACGGCATCATGTACCAATATTGCCTTTTGGGCCCTCTCCAAGCGCTCTTTTTCTTTTTCTTCGTCATTATAGACTCCGTCCATGGGAAAAATATCAACGCCCACGGTGTAAGGGCATCCGCTGAACTGCGAAAGATGATCCTCGCTGCAATCTATGGTGTTGCAATTGACTATCCTTCCGAGGAAATTATCATATCCTTCTTCAATATCCCTAAGTGACAGAAAAATATACACACTCGGCATCTCTTTTGGAGCGATCTCAAAAAAGCGCTCATAATCATCGCGGAGCATATAGATGTCAAAGTCATCATCCCACGGAATGTATCCGCCGTGACGCACTGCGCCAAGGAGCGTTCCGTAATCGGCAAACCACTTAATACCATGTTTTTTGCACAGTTTATCAATATCAGACAACATCTGAAGCTGACCTGCCCAATAGCGCTTCATCATCGTTGTGATATAAAAGCCGTTTCTGACTTCCTCTCTGAAAAAAGAATCAGGAAAACTGATCTCATCAAGCGGCACAATATTTTTTTCTTCGGAATTGTTTATATTCATCAGATCAAACTCGCTCCTCTTTCAGATATGAAAAATCAAGTTCTCTTATCGCAGGGATAATTTCCGAATACCCGGTGTTTTTTCCGAACAAAAGAGTTGTACCGAGGACAAAACCGTCCATCTTCTTTGGAACATATTCTTTCATTCTCTCTGCGCCGCAGGCTCCGTCCCAGTATAGCTCAAATCCCATTTTTTTCCTGAGGTGAAGGAGCGCGTCAATTTTCTCACCAACGAAAGGAAGAAACATCTGGCTGGCGTTGCCCGGATTAACCGCCATTACAAGAACTCTGTCAACAATGCGAAGCTGCTCTCTTACAGACTCAACGCTGGTTCCGGGATTTATCGCGATACCGGGATGCATTCCGTGATCAATTATCTTCTGGATTGTCGCAGACGGATGATACTCCGCTTCGGGATGAATGTAGACCGTATCTCCCTCGCGAAGATACCTTAGAAAAAGCTCTATATTATTCCTCGGATGCTCGATCATCAGGTGCACATCCAGAGGTTTACTGCTCAATCTTGCAATCGCCACCATGTCATAGAGCGACATGGCGAAGTTATTAACATACCTACCATCCATGATATCTATGTGAAAAGAATCTATTCCGGCTGCCTCAAGAGCTTTAACCTCTCTCTCTAGATTACCGAAATCAGCGCACATCATGGACGCCGTAAGTACAAATTTATTCATACTACCCCCTCAACAATATATGATATATGAATTATTCCGTTCATTTGACACTTATATCATATACATTTTATCATAGATAACTCTTTTGTCAGCGTTCTGCTGCATCTGAACTGTAAGAATTTTCACATTAATCCAAAATCTGCGATCATAACGGGCTTTCCGATAACAGAAAACGCCGGCACGAACGGCGACGGACTTCCGTAATACGCATCATATTCCTGCGCTATCGCATCCGCATCTTTAGAATCTTCAAATGTAGCTTTTATGTAGCCTTTTGAAACAGCGCTATCCATTGCATCAAATATCTCTTTTGCCAAAGAATCCTGCACTTTAATCCATTCTTCTTTATCTTCGGGATAAAGAGAAATCGAGACATCAATATTATCAGCCGACTCCTTTAATATCTCCAACTTTGAATTAAGTGCCTCTGTAAGTGAAATTCCCCGCTCCGTGCTCTCAAGAAGTTCATTGGCACCTATACAGACAAGGAGTTTCTTCCTTCTGCTCTCTCCCGCTTCGCTATCAGATTTATTATCAGCTTTTTCACCGAGAGTTTCAGTTAACGCTTCTATATATTTATCCGCAACCTCGATTTTCTTTTTCCATATATCTTCCGTTTCCTGCCCCGCAAAAGAGGAAAGCACATCAATATACAAGCTTCTGATATTCTCCGACTGAACAAGAACCTTGTCCGCAGCGATCACAGCCGGAACCGTAACGTAATGGCGCATATTGTACATATCGCTTCCGTCATCCTTCGAAAACTCCGCCGTTGGTGCGATTGGAACATATACCACATTATCCGCATATTTCCTGACATTACTTGCATAGAAATATGGCGGAATCGTATGGCATGAATTTGCTTCATCATATGGATTCTGAATATAAACAACATCGGGAGCATGCATTTCAATGTCATAGTTTCTGAAATCTATACATGAAAGTTCCACGGGATACTCGCTCATATGCGCAGATTCCGCAATCTCCTCATCAGTCATATTAACTTCGCCGACAAAATTCTTTTTCAAAAGAGGAAGCGGAACAACATATACGTCTGTGTCCGGATCTGATATCTCCTTTTCATATAAGTCTTCAAAAGCCTTCCATTCTCTGATTCCTATGGGTAAAAAGAGAATTTCTTTTCTATCTAGAATGTTTTCTTTTACCGATTGTTCCACCTTATCTAAAGCATCTTTGCTCTTATAAAAATCGGTTTCGGCGTTATTTGCAGCCGTTTCTTCTGTGGCTCCGCTCTCTGCCTTTTCTTTTACTTTTATATAATCTTCCCAAAGCGCATCACACAAGGATTGCAACGCACCTACAAGTTTGACGGTACAATCTCTGTCCGCACCTTTAACATTCTCGGTAAGCGTTCCAAAATCTGCCGCAAGCTGCTGAATGTCACCCACAAGCTTTGTAAGTTCATCAAAAGCCTCTGCGGCAAGCTCACTTCCCGAGCATATCTTATCCGCATCTGCAAGCATCTTCTTAAGCTCAGAAACACATTCTTTTGCAATCGTCTTAAGAGAATTACTTTTATCAGGGACATCTCTTTCAAGAATTTTCGGATCAAACTTATATCCGCCAAAAGACTCTCCTGAGATTTCTTCCATCTCTTTCTTTTGCCCTTCAAAGAAAGGATAATTATGTCCGTCCCAGTTCTTTTTGACCGTGCAATAATCGCCGTATCTTTTGGTAAGTACCGTGTTGTAGCAGGCCGGCACAGGAATTGTGGTATTCTCAAAAGGAAGTCTTATACTTTTTTCATACCACGATTTCGTTTCGCCCGCGCTACTTCCATATTTAATTACCCAGGGAAAAATCTGTCCGACACGATGCGTATCTCCGGGCTTAACTCTTGCCATTTGCTTCTCGGCAAGGCGATACAGCGAAACAGCAACTTCTCTTTCAGACTTTTTGTCCGGATTTAACTTTGGAAATTTTGTATTATATTTTGCGGAAAACTCATTAAGCTTCTGTAACACCGCATTTTTATTAATTTGTCCGTCTATGATGCCATCTGCCACCGCGAGGATATTAAGGATCTCATCACAGCGGGATTTCTCTTTTTCCTCATCTTCATATAGATAGTCCTTGATAAAAATGTCCACTCCCGCAAGCCACGGAAAATTATTGTGTTCATTAAGATATTCAAGATCAAAACACATCTTGGAATTATTGACGACTCTTGCCAGAAAGAGCCAATGATTATCTTTTCTCTCATAGTCGTGGATAACGAAATTCTCCGGAAGCTCTGCATCCGCGACCTGTCTGAATTTATCATAATCGTCTCTAAGCATGCAAATATCAAGGTCATCATCCCACGGAATGAATCCGCCATGCCTTACCGCACCAAGAAACGATCCCCAATCCGCAAAATACCTTATTCCATGCTTTTCACATATACTGTCTATTTTACTTAAAACGTCAAGCGTAGCAGACCACGCCTGCTTTATCGCTGTAGGTATATAGAAGCCGTTTCTGACTTCGTCACGCAAAAAATTAATGGAATTGTCCATTATTTTTATCCCCTGATAATTTTCATTTTGAAAAAGGGCCCCGTTTCCGGAGCCCTCTTTGGTAGTTGCAATTATGCAAATGACCAAGTTTTCTTGTGAACCATCTAGGATTAACCGAGAAGTGAAAGAACACCCTGATTTGTCTGGTTAGCCTGAGCCAGCATTGACTGTCCAGCCTGTGCAAGGATGTTGTTATTCGAATACTTAACCATCTCGGTAGCCATATCTGTATCACGAATCTGTGATTCAGCAGCCTGTGTGTTCTCAACTACGTTATCAAGGTTCTTGATTGTGTGCTCAAGTCTGTTCTGAACAGCACCGAGATCAGATCTCTGAGTTGATACTTTCTCAAGAGCACCCTTGATTGCGTCCATAGCCTTAAGTGCATTTGAACCATCTTTTCCTGTAACAGTGCACTTACTTCCCTTAATCTCAAGAGTTGATGTGCTCATAGAACCGATAGTAACTGTAATCTGGTTAATATCCTTTGTGTCAGCACCAACCTGAAGTTTCTTTTCTTTGAAAGTTCCATCAAGAAGTTCCTGATCGTTGAACTTTGTTGCTGAAGAAGTTCTGTCAATCTCAGTCTTAAGCTGTGTAATCTCTGCGTCAATGTACTCACGATCCTTTGATGTAAGAGTTTCATTAGCTGCCTTTGTAGCAAGCTCATTCATTCTCTGAAGCATATCGTGTACTTCGTTAAGAGCACCTTCAGCTGTCTGAACTGCTGAGATACCATCCTGAGCGTTAGCAGAAGCCTGTGTAAGACCTCTTACCTGACGTCTCATCTTTTCGGAAATTGCAAGACCTGCTGCATCATCTGCTGCTCTGTTGATCTTGTAACCTGATGATAACTTCTCACTTGACTTAGCCTGAATACCAGTTGTGATTCCAAGCTGTCTGTTTGCATTCATTGCTGTTACGTTGTGTTGTACTACCATAATATAATTCCTCCTTGAATTTGTACGGTGGCTTCCTTGCCACTCGTTTGCTCGTTTCGAAATAGTTCTTAGTGCTGGCCTAAAAACCATCTCTGTTTTGTTTTACACTTTTATTATCGACTATAAATCTAAAAAAATAACCCCTTTTTAAAAAAATAATATATAAACTTTTTATAAACTATAATTTTTGTAAAAAAAATCCTTATTCTTATGCAGTCTCACTACTCATTACTCTGTTCAGCAGAAGCTGTATTCGCAGCATTTTCATCCTGAGTAGGCGGCTGCATACTTTCTGAAACGTCTATGCCCTCTTGAACATTCGATGGCTCACTGTCACGCATCACCGTTGCTTCATCCTCTGATGTTTTTTCTTTATCTTCTTTTTTTTCTTCTACAGAAGCAATCACGCTTGCTGCTGTATTTGCCTGTTCAGTATTTATCTGCTCGCCCAGAACAGGTCTTTTTTCTGTAACTGAAGTTTCAGTAGACGCCGCTTCAGTCTTATTCACCGTAGTTTCGGAATCTTTCTGCCCGGATTCTTCCGTAGCTTTAGGTGTATCGGATTCAGGCTCTTTTGCCTCCTCTTGTTCCTCTGTCAGTTCGCTGCTTGCTGCAGTTGCAGCTTCTTCAAGCTCTTCCTGCTGTTCAGGTTCTTCCTCTTCTTCATCAGAAAGAACAGGCTCAACCTTCCAGGTAACCTTCACAACCGGATGAACAGCAACATCCTGCCAATTTCCGTTGGGATTACAATATCCCGTAAGTCCAAAAGAATACGAATCAAAATCTATCTCTTCGGGAGACCTCGAAAGCTCATAAGAATAGCTTCCACTCTCCTCATCAATTCTGTAAATATAAGCATCATCAGGCGCGCTGCGCATCTCGGTACTGATTGATATTTCGCCATCCTCCGAAATTGGCTTTTCATTTCCTTCATCATCTACAACGGCAAGATACATGCTGCATGCATCCGAATCGCCAAAGTCAGTATTTCCTGCAATCTCAATATCTCCGAGATTTTCAACACTTGCCGTTATCGTGACAACAACAGGGACGTTACTTCTGTTTTTTACCGTAAGGGAATCGCTGCGCCTTGAAAAATCATACTCTCCATCATGATTTCTAAACAGTATCGTTGCGTTCTCCTCGACCTTTCCGCCTCCGTACTTGGCCGCATCGGTAGCAAAAATAAGGCCCTGCGGATCTATAATAAAGTCAAAAGGCGATTCACCGTCTTCGCTGATGGCAGGTAGCGCTACAGATACCACATCTTTTCCATATACTTCAAGTGGAAGAGTCACCGTGTCAACCGCCCGCACATCAACAGAACCAGCAAGCAACATGAATGCCGTGCAAATTCCCGTTAACAATGCAGTTGTCCTCATCCTTTGCTTCTTCATAAACCAAAATCCCCTGTTATATATCAGAAATATCTATATGGTTTTTCGACATGTTCTTGTATAAATATAATACCATAATTTAAAAAGCTTGCAGTAGTTGAAAGAAAGGTCTGAATTGATTTTCTCAACTCAGACCTACTAATTCGTTCGTTTTTTCACTTACATCACCGCTGTATTATACGGATGAATCATTTTAATATCATCCGCCATAGATATTCTAAGATTTCTTATATCTATATCATTTTGGATGTCTAAAAAATATCGATCCGACACCCCAAAAAATCTCGCCAATCTCAGAGATGTATCAACAGTCACTTTCCTTCTATCATGAAGAATATCTTGAATTCTTGATACAGGAACATGAATAGCCTGTGCCAGCTTATAAGCAGATATTCCTAACGGTTCCATGAATTCTTCATACAATATTTCACTCATATTTGGAGTCTCAATAAATGTTTCCATAATAATTATCATCAATATTTTCCAGAACGATGTCAAGCATTGCTCTTGGCGTAACAACAAAAGATTCCATCGGAAAATGTTTTATATTTCCCTAGTGTTAGCATCTAATTAGTACATTTTAAAATGAGTTAATCCTTTAAATAGCATATAATACAAGAGGAGGAACTCATTATGCCAAGAAAAAACAAACAACACACAAAGCAGTTCAAGTTGGATGCTGTCAACTATCGCAAGGAACATCCTGATCTCACACAGGTTGAATGTGCTAAGAATCTCGGAATAGGTACCAGTACCTTAGCAAGGTGGGAAACCCAGTTCAAAGATAATGATGGTGATATCCCTACCAGAGGATCAGGTAACTACTCATCTGACGAAGCCAAGGAAATAGCCCGTCTTAAACG
>NZ_FMUR01000023.1 GCF_900101605.1 Butyrivibrio hungatei | reverse complement strand
AATTGGGTTTCAATTTTCAAAGATCAAACGATTGCAGATGCGGTCTTGGACCGCATAGTGCGCAATGCGTATAGGTTCGACCTAAAAGGTCCTTCCCGCCGTCCTACGATAGAACATATGCCGGCTGACGCCGGAGATGACAATAAGACGGCAAGCGAGTAATATAAAAAATAGATGTCATCTTGTCCACTTGATACAGGAATCTTGTCCGGATATTAGTAGAAACCTTGTCCGGATAATTGCGGAACTAACGTCCGAGTATTACAAGATGCTTGTACCAAATAGACAAGAATCATCATGAATGAAGGGCTTAAGAATGGTTACTATGAACAGTATATGCATTATTTAACAATATTTAATGCAATAAAAAATCGTGCCGGTTCATTTTGAACCGACACGATTTTTTATCTCACAGTAACTATTTTTTCTCTTATAACTCAACGATTGTAGCAACCTTACCTGATTCAACTGTACGTCCACCCTCACTGTTCAGACCAATGTTAATCCTAATGACAAATGGCGCTCTTACAGTATTTCCTTTAAGACAATTATTAATATTCGCATCATTTATTATGTTTTTGATGATTTTGGGTACCAAACAGGTACCAGAAACTCATTAAACACGCTCACTAATACAAACCACTTTTTCATTCACCAGCATTTAATATAATTTCACCTTCAAAAACATCTCCTACTGTGTTATCTTCCAACGATACCGTAATTCGGCTTTCATATGTTTTCCATTCAAACTGAGACCAGTCAACACCTTCTACGTTTCTTTGATGAGTATAGGTGTTATAATCGCTCCTCATGCCTCCCTGTTTTTCTTGATTTTTTGACATCGCCTGAACACTCATTGCCATTGCATATAATTGTGGATCAAATTTCATGAGTTTTTGAGCCTCACTACTTGTTATTGCTCTGCCACTTGATATTTTCGCAGCAATTTCGAAAGCATCTGATGATTCCTCTGCTGCTTTTTTCCATGCTTCTCTTTGCTGCTGAGCTACAGCCAGTTCATGTTGCATAACATAGTCGTTAAAAGCTGCCATTCTATCTGCTTCAGCTTGTTTGTCAGTTTCTATAAGCCTTTTCTTAATATCATCCGACAATTCTATTCTACTTCCATTAACAGTAATATAGCCACGAGAAACTGCTCTACTCACCATTGCAGAATCTGCAAAGTGAATTACAAAAGTATTCTCTTTATCTCCCTTTGATATTCCCAATGTATCTTTTCCCGAAGCTGCAGTCATTTGACTATCTTGCTGTGCTGAATACGCTTCTTTTGATATTTCAATGGTATCCCTATCTTTATTTGATGCGCCTTTATTAGCGTACGAGTTACCCACTTTATTTTCAGTTGAATAATACTCTATTTTACCAATTTTTTCTCTAAAAATACCATTTATATTCATTAAAACATATCCTTCCTAATACCCAATTGACGCTTACAATTTATTCCTGTTTTAAACACAACATCAATAGGTATCATCCCAATATATAGTAATATAGGGATTAGTATATGTTTTTGTTCCAATATTTGATATCCTTCCCCCTAAAATTGCACCACCAATACAAGTACTGTTAAACGATAATAAATACGTTCCATTTGCTGGTGAAGCTATAAAATTACGCGCAGTTAATGTCGTATTTCCTGCACCGCCCCACGATATTCGCTCAGTCCTACCATTAGAACTTGTTATAGTTAAATAATTTGTGGCCACACCACCTTGAAAACTCAATGACCCTGTATTAACTTCTAGTTTTGTAATCACTGCGTCTGACGGCAAGCCTGATACCGGAATTGATACTATATTCGAATTACCTGTTGTCCCTACATTTAGTGCCACGCTCATTTTTCCCGACGTATTAACTTTCTTCTTCCCTGTTGCAGCATAAACATCTATTGTCGTTACCAAAGACATAACAACAACCAACAATATGGGCAAAATCCAACTAACAATTTTTTTCTTACCAAGTAGTGCTACTTTTGTTCTCATAACTAAATCCTCCTTGTTATATTAAATGTTTTTTGCATAAATTGTATCGACATTTTATCCCCAAAAATTAATTTGTCATACATAGTATATAATTGTAATTCCGTTTCTATATTTTTCACTAAAAACAATGTAATTATATCTGCAATAGCAAACATTTTCAAGTATTAACACGTTCCTGTTAATGTAGGTTTATCTTTCAATATTGTGCTTTCTTGAAGTTTCTTCTTTTTTCTCTCTATTATTTGCAGCCTGCTTTGCCTTATACTCACGAATATATTCCCTAATACTCTTAGGTTCTAAGAATTTCCTAAAAGCTTCAGCAAATCCTTTCTCTTTAATAAATCGTTCAAGTGCTGAATTCCTTTCTTTTAATGCATTTTCACCTTCTTGAAGTTTTACTATCTGCTTATTAGCTAATGCTAGTTCTGCTTCTTTGCGATAGAACAGTTGCTTGAAACTACTGACAGATTTGCATATCTTAATGAGCTTGTCGAAAGATTTTTTTGAAATCTTTATCATTGGCTCGTTGCCAAACAAATTCGGAACACCTATTGCTTCTTTGTTGATCTTAGCCAATTCATTACTGATTTTTTTATCATCATCTGCAAAGTCTTGAATTCTTTTTTCATTATCAATCCTTAGCTTTTCAGCTTCTTTTATCCTTTTCTCGATATCTTTTAACTTTTCTTCTTTATCATCGATTCCGACAGCCAAACCATGCGCCTCATAATTTGCCATCTGAATAAACTGATTTAATTCTGCTTTTTCTGACTTAAGTATTTCAATTTCAGCTTCCGCTTCTTCTTTAGCTTTCATAGCCGCTTTATATTCAGGAATTGTATAATCATCACGATCCACACCCAGCGTCACAATTTCAATACCTCGTTCTTCACATAAACCTTTAAGATAATCTCGTTCTCTTTCCTGCCAATGAACTGTCTCGTTATCTATCTTAGAAGTGGCTTTTTCTATTCCCATCTGTTGTAAGCCCTTTGTAAGACTGTTTCTGGTTTTCATTCCGGTCTTATAATTATGTGCAACCGGTATATAATCAAGGTGCAGATGTGGCGTTGCTTCATCCATATGCAAAACAGCATTAAACAGGTAAAGATTGGGATTTCGCTCTTGGAATGTTTTTGCATATATATCAAGAATCTCTTTTGCAAGCAGGGCATTCTCGGTCACATTGCCATTTTCATCCACAACTCCAAAATCCGTCATTCTTCCTATCTGGACTACGTTCTCATAAAAAATCTTTTCATTGTTCTTAGAATTTTTTATCTTTGTAATATAATTGTCAATTTTACGGTCTTTTCGCGTCTGCTTTGCATTATATTCATCAATTGCCTGTCTAAACATTTTATCGTAGGCATCTTCTAAAGATTCCTGCTTATAGAATTCATCCAATTCTATTCTTTCTTCAATGACATTTTCTGCAATAAATGTCCTGTTATTATGAGACAAGCTCCCTTTTCCTGCTACAAAAGAAATTGTTGTAACCATATAAACTCACTTCCTTTCCTTTTATATTTCTGATAGATTATTTATAATTGAAATTATCAATGTTCCGTCGGATTTTCAGGTCTTGTTACTTCTGCCAGAAGTAACTCCTAAGTAGTTTTGACACTTCGTATCAAAACCACACGGAGCTCTTCCGAGGGACTCCTGGGCGGAGAGCCCCGCTGCCAAAGAAGCGGCAGCTCTATTGCTGAAGGTGATAGCTTCAGCAATCTTAGTTTTCCTTAATGTGGCATTAAATTGATGCCACAAGTATTTCTCGGCATCATTCTGATGCCATTCAAAATCCATCGAGAAAACTAAGGACTTCCTCACTGATAGGTCTTAGTTCGGAATTCTGCGGCTCCTGTATATTTTCATCTTCAGGAACCTTTGTGGTTGTATCAATAGTTTCTCTGTTATTGGCAGATACGGAAATCTTACCAGCAATCAGTTCAGCTATTTTTTCTGCTATAGCATCCAGCGAGCAAAACTCATTCTTTTCTGCTCCCTCGCAGATAAGCCTGAGAGCGATAGTGTTCTTGGATGTTTTTTCTTTCATGGCCATTCTCTGGAGATTCTCCCAGGCTTTTCTATCAAGTTCATTATCCATTCGAAATCTAATGCTTAGTCTTTTTTCATCCATGACATTACCTCATGGAAGAGAGCTTAAGCTCCCTTCCCCCTTAAATGCTGAGCCATGTACAATTCTTCATAGCCCTTTGCTGTTGCACAAATGTCATCAATGATTTCAACACTCGCCTCATCATATTTTCCAAAGTTTCTGATGAGGCATCCTCCACCTCCGATGATATGAAGCTTAACAAGCTCCGGATCATATTCATATTCGCTGAGCCTATCAAATATCATCTTCGTATATCTGACTGCTTCTCTGCGCATTACATTCTGTATTCTCTCTGAAATCTCGGCATTTCCATTGATGAGAAAATCCTCAATAATGCTTTCTGCAGGAATTTTTCCACATTCGGCCTGAACCTCGTTCATGATATGCTTTACGCACTCATGAACCCCAATTTTATCTGTAAACTTCTTATCAGATAGCGGGCGCCCGTTCGTGATCACTAGGGTGTTCATAGTGCCATTGCCTATGTCAGCCAGCATATGCACTCCCTTGTAATCACCAAGAGAAGCTGCTATGGCAGCATATCCCTGTGGATAGATTGCTACGTCACATATTCTGATGTGATAATACTTACCGCAGTACCTGTAACTGATTTCAGATTTTCTCATCAGGTAATCTCTGAATGAGCTTTTCTGCTTAGACATCCAGTGAAGGGGAAGCCCTACTGCAAGTATCAAGTCAGATGATCTTAAGCTTCTGATTTCAAGTTCTTTGGCAATTGCTGCCAAGGTGAGAATATAGTAGTCATTATCCTCATCTTTATTGGCAATGAATACTTTATGGCTCTCGCCTATAACGTAGTAAATACCATCAAGTTGCAAAACATTTGTTGCAACAGCAGGCTCTTCGCTATAGGTTTTAACGCCACTCTTAAAAACTGAATTTCTTGTTTTCATGTTTCCATATCCGTGGTCAATTCCGATCACTAACTTTCCATCTACATATAAATCTTTCATACTTTTAATTCCTCCATGTTGTTTGTTTGGTTTTTAGTTGCATAAGAGCTGTCTTTCAAGCTCTTCAAAGTCATATTTGTTCTGTTGAAAATTGCAGAAGGTATTAGTTTTGGGTGGCGAATTCTGAAAAGTGGCGGGCCTGTCAAGCCGCTCCCTACACCAGGTCTTTACGGTATTGTAATTAAGGCATCCCTTATAACCACGATTCTTGATTCGCTGTATCTGATAATCAACATTTCCCTTGCCAAATTTTGAAACCAAATCTTCATATTCGTTGTTAGTGAGCGTGTCTTCCTTACACACTTCTTGAATAATAGATTTATAGTTATTAGATTTATTATTAATATATTGTGGCGAATTATCCGGATGCGGTTTTCTCGTATCCCGATTTCCCGCATCCGGATTTTTAGGACACGGTGAAGATTCTGGTTTTATGGAAAAATCCTTAATTACCTTTATGTCCTCAGCATCAGGTGAGGGTGATGTGATAGGAGATTCGTGAATCTCAAGGTTAGTTGAATCAAATTTGCCTCCACTATCCCTATTTTGTTCTCTAGTGATATAGCCTTTTTCAATTAGACTGTTAAGGGTATTAGAAATTTTGGCCTTTCCATCTGGGAGTATTTGACAAAGGCCTTTTATCGTAAAATTCCAATTATCTGGTAAAGAAAGAAGAGTCAAAAGCATACCACGTTCTGTTAGTGATAAGTTCCTGTCTCTCATAATGTTTTGGGAGACTATGGTATAGTTTCCCTGAGTTTTATTTTTTAATACTGCCATTCATTTGCTCCTTTTATTTTCAGGTAATTAAAAAGCTTCTTGAGATTTCTTATTGAAAGACTCTCAAAAAGCTTTTTTGTTCTAACTTTTGTTCTAACCAAAATGCTTTATTTATTTTTTATTACGCTTTATCCTGTGTTATATTGGATATAGGCTCAAATAAAAGTGCAGTAGATAAGCCGATTTGGGAAATAATGGTAAAAGATAAAAAATCGCCCTCAATATTCGGGACGCAGAGGCCGCAGGTTCGAATCCTGTCATTCCGACTCAGTATTTTCAAGGGTTTGCAGATTTGCAACCCCTTATTTTTTATCTCAGTTCTACCATTTTTCTACCAGATTCAATTTATTTATTGAATAATCATCTGATAACACAAAAAGCTCTCTATAGTATTGTTATTTTTACTTGTCAGGATAATCTTTCAATGATATGATTCCAGTCATTGCATCCGAAATCTCTTTTTTGGCCTCTTTATCCTTGACTTTTGCATATAAAAAACAAAAGATAAAAAATAAGTACCTTTACCAATTAAGCCCCAATTTTTTACTATAAACACAAGCTATAAGACTAAAATATTTGTACTGAGGAGATAAAAATGGCTGAAAAAAAGAAGCGGGAAATATCCCGCATGAGGGCAGTTAAGAACAACCTGTACGCATGTAAACTTCTATCAAAGATCTGTCCTTCGCAGGTTGCCCACAGCGCTGTTATACAGTTCCTGGGTTATTTTGAATGGCTTTTTTACAGTGCGTTTTTTATGCGCTTTGTTGTCAATTCTTTGGAGGCTGGAGACGGCTTTTTTCACATTATGACATTTGTAATAATAGTGGCAGTCGTGATGTGTTTAATGAGCTTCTACGGAAGGTGTCTTGTAGGATATATATATCCAATAAACGCCGCAACCATCAATAAAGGTCTTTATACAAAGTTATTTAAGAAATCCAGAAATGTGGAACTTGAATGCTTTGAAAACAATGAATTCTACGATAAATATACCCTTGCCATGGAAAAAGCAGATACCCGTCTTGATGAAACAGTACAGGCTGTATTTAAGACGATCTTCGGCGCAATAGCAAGCGTATGCGCTTTTGTTTTCATGTTCCAGGTTGATAAGATATCGGTTCTTTTCATTATTTTCCCCGTTATCGGAAATTTTGTTTTTAACAGAATAATAAGTCATCTTGATTATGCAAGGAATAAGGATATGGCGCCCCATAACCGCCGTATTGCTTATATCAACCGTGTTATGTATCTTCCCGAATACGCTAAGGAAATGCGCCTTACGGATGTGTTCTCCTTAATGAGAAGGCAGTACAAGGAGGCTATCACAGGGCTTGCGGATGTTACCAAGAAATATACGAAGAAAGCAGTAGTACTTCACTGGTTGTATGTAATGTTCACATTCACCTTTATCTTTGAAGGTTTATTGATCTACGGAGCCTACAGAACCATTGTAAGTAACTCCATGTCCCTTGCTGAATTAGCGGTCATCACCAGCATGATGGTATCCACCACCTTTATCCTTATCGGCTTTACGGAGTCTTTAACGGCTATCTTTAAGAATGGTCTTTTTATTGAATATCTTCGTACCTTCCTTGAATATAAGGAGCGCATTCCGGAGGATTACGAGGGAGACGATCCGGGAAAAGAGATAAAGTCCCTGGTATTTAAGGATGTGTCTTTTTCCTATAAGGATAAAGAGGTTCTTTCCCATGTGAATATGGAATTCATCGGAGGCAACACCTACGCCCTTGTAGGTCATAACGGCGCAGGAAAAACAACACTTATAAAGCTTCTTTTAAGATTCTACGATCCCACACAGGGTGAGATCTTACTTAACGGACGCAACATTAAAGAGTATGACTTAAAAAAGTACAGAGCTCTTTTTGCTACCGCATTTCAGGATCATCGGATGTTCTCTATGTCCGTTATGGACAATGTAATAATGGGTGAAGATATTCCGGAGGACAAACGAAAGGAAAGAGTTGAAGAGGCTCTTAAGCTATCCGGTGCATACGATAAGGTGATTAGCCTTAAGAATGGTATGGATACCACACTTACCCACGAGTTTGACGATGAGGGGGCTGTGTTATCGGGCGGCGAATTCCAGAAGATTGTTGTTGCCAGAGCCTTTGTAAAGGAATGTCCCTTCAAGGTATTTGATGAGCCAAGCAGTGCACTTGACCCAATAGCTGAGGCAAAGCTTTATGACAATATATACGAGACTTGTAAGAACAATACTCTTGTTTTTATTTCTCACAGGCTCTCTTCTGTTCAGAACGCGGATAAGGTATATCTTTTGTCCGGCGGTACCGTAAAGGAAGAGGGAGACCACAGGTCGTTAATGGAGTTAAAGGGCATATACGCCGATATGTATACCAAGCAGGCGAAAAATTACCTCGCCCTTTCAGAGGAAGGAGGTATTGCCTGATGAAAAAAGTGATAAAGAATCAGTGGTTTCTATGGAAACTTTGTTTTAAAGTCTGTCCCGGTTATATGATCTACCACCTCTATGATGGTTTCAGATATCAGGGCATAATATTCCTTGAGCATGTATTGGGAATAAGGTATGTGCTTCATTGTGCAGAGTTTCATGAGCCCTTTTGGAAGGCATTTGCATATATAGGAGTAATCCTTTTGATCAATATGATACAGATCATTCCCGATGGCTATTTCATTCACGGCTGGACTTACAAAGCCAAGCCCATGCTTTACCGCTCGTTAAAAGAGAAGATGTATGAAAAAGCGGCTGAGATAGATCTTTCCTGCTACGACAATCCAAAGTATTATAACGATTTTGTTTTAGCTGTGGCAGAGGCGGAAAGCTCCATCAACAGATTTCTTAAAATGTGTAACATGATGGTGCAGGGCATAACGGTCATTGTCACCACAGGTGCTTTCTATATCATGACGGATGCTACCGGCATACTTTTTGTTCTTGCATCTTTTGTATTAAGATTTTTGGTTTCACGAGTCCTTAACAAGTTAAACTTTGACGTGCGTCTTAAGGTCAATCCCCTTGAGAGAAAGCGTAACTATGTAAGCCGTGTCTTTTACCTGAACGATTATGCCAAGGAATTGAGGCTTCATCCAAAGGTTGGGGACAAACTTGAGAAAGAATTTGAAGAAACAAACGACGAGATCGCAAAGGAACAGAAGAGGGTGGGCTTAAAGAGAACTTTCCTTAACTTCACAAGGGATTATGTGGTGGGAGATTTTATAATGGACGGCCTTTACATCACATACCTTGTTTTTAAGGCTACGGTACTTAAGACTCTTGCCTACAGTGACGCGGTGGTGCTTTTCAACCGTACATCAAGCTTAAGACGAGGCTTTGCCAATATTGCGGATGTTGTTCCAATGGCACAGGAAAACAGTCTTTACATCGATAAGATAAGGGCATTTCTTGATTACAAGCCCAAGATGGAATTAAATGTGGGCGAAACAGTGCCTTCCAACAACGCGGAACTATCCTTAAAACATGTAAGCTTTAAATACTCGGAAGATGCGGATGAGACGTTAAAAGACATCACGCTTAAGGTAAAGCCCGGAGAGAAGATCGCCATTGTAGGCTACAACGGCGCAGGCAAAACAACACTTATCAAGCTCCTGATGCGCCTTTATGACCCTACAGAGGGCACTATTACATATCACGGAAAAGATATTAAAGACTACAAGCCCTGCGACTACAGGCGACGTATAGGTGTTGTTTTCCAGGATTATCAGATGTATGGGGCAACCTTACTTGAAAATGTTTTGATGACGGATTCTAAGGCCGGAGATTATTCAGAGGAGGCAGCGAAAGAGGCTTTAGAGAGGGCTGGTTTTTCCAAGCGTTTACAGACTCTTCCACATAGCCTTGACACACAGGTTACCACCGAATTTGATAAGGATGGTATTAACTTCTCAGGAGGAGAGAGCCAGAAGATTGCCATTTCCAGAGCTTTTTACAAGGATGCGGACATTCTCATCATGGATGAGCCAAGCAGCGCTCTTGATCCCATCGCTGAATATGAGCTTAATAAGGCAATGGAATCAGCTGCAAAGGGAAAGACGGTATTCTACATCTCCCACAGACTTTCCACTACCCGCGACGCAGACCGTATCATTCTTCTTGAAAAAGGCTGCATAGTAGAAGAAGGCACTCACGAAAGTCTCCTTGAGATGAACGGGAAGTATGCTGAAATGTGGCGTGTTCAGGCGGGAAGATATGAAACTGCATAATGGAGATAGTATATAAAAAACTTAAAGGGGGCTGTGAAAAAATGAGAAATCATTTTTTCCAGCTCCCTTTTATTGCTATTTTTTATGCGGGACTATTAAGAATCAATAACGGGCAAAAACTGACGATTTATTGATAAAAACGCCCTATTGTAGTATTATATAGTCTGCAGGGGGTGTTTTTTCTGTCTTTTTTGAAAAAATGCATCTAAATGATAGTGTCTTTTTTTGTAGAAAGGGAGGACCTAGGATGAATTTGGAAGGAACAGAAAGAATAGATAATTTATGCAGACGATTGCGAAGGGCGAATATAATAGCATTTACATTTACTTTTCTCGTTATCGCTGCGGTATTCACGGGAAGTCTTTTGTACAAAAAGACTGAGCAAAAGATCAAAAGCGTAAGGATTAATTACGCAACAGAAGAAGAAATACAGGATATTATAGGTTTTGAAGAATTTGAAGACGGAAAATGGTTTAAGGGAAATCTTAAGTATGACCATTCCGAAGAGCTTGACTACGGTATGAAGTGTGCAAACTATACCGGAGTTTTGTATGAGACTAAGTAAGAGCTGGGAGTACAAACTCCCGGCTTTATTTATATCATTGAGTAATTCTTCTCTATGATATAAATAAAGCACCGCTGTAGATGCGTGTATCAATTAACGTTATAATACTTATATAGGTCAAGTCTTGGGAGGGCGCGCACTATGAATGAATCGGCGCAGAAGTTGAAGGACAGCATAGAAAAGAGAATAGTCGGAAAAGGCGATGTGATCGAGAAGATCATGATCGCACTTTTGGCAGGAGGACATGTTCTTTTGGAAGATGTGCCGGGAGTCGGCAAGACTACGCTTGCAAAGGCACTTGCGGATTCAGTGTCTCTTTCTTTTGCAAGGATTCAGTGTACCCCTGATACAATGCCGTCAGATATAACGGGCATTTCAATCTATGATTCAAAAAAAGGTGAATTCTCAGTGATGCCGGGACCGGTTGTCAGTAATATCGTTCTTGCGGATGAGCTTAACAGAACTTCGCCCAAGACGCAGTCGGCTCTGCTTGAAGTAATGGAGGAAAATAGGGTTACAATAGACGGTAAGGCTATTGATGTTCCGCAGCCTTTTATGGTGATCGGAACGCAGAATCCTGTGGATATGGCGGGAACATACCCGCTTCCCGAAGCACAGCTCGACCGCTTTATGATAAGGCTGTCTGTGGGCTATCCCGACACGAAGGCATCGGAAGATATGGCGGAGAGATTTCTTTTGGGCAGTCTTCATGAAGAGACGAAGGCTGTTCTTTTGGGAAAAGATATCCTTGATATGAGAAAAGATGTTGCATCGGTCACTGTAAAAGATAATCTGCGAAGCTATGCGGTGAATATTATCGATGCGACCAGAAATAAGCCGGAGATCGCTGTCGGTGCTTCGCCGAGAGCTCTTTTGGCCATGTTAAGGTGCGCCCAGGCCATAGCATATCTTGCGGACAGAGATTATTGTATTCCAGAGGATATCGCAGATGCAGCAAAACTCACGCTTCCTCATAGACTGATACTTACGAAAGAAGCAAGGCTAAGTCATATAACAAGTAATGACTTGATCAAGACCATCGTTGGAAAAGTCAGCGTACCATGAAGATAACAATTATTAAAAAAGGACTGATCGTATATCTTGCAGCACTTACAGCCGGCATAGTTTTTGCGAGTTTTTATGGCGGTCCTGTTGCTTATGCGCCGCTTTTTGCGCTTTTATCGATCATTCCCGTTTCAATCATATATATTTTCTTAAATTATGCCTTCCTGAGAGTCTATCAGGAAGTTGAAGTTCACAAGCTCACCAAGGGTGAGGATCACAAGTACCGTGCGCTTATCGAAAATGCGGGGGTTCTCCCCATCCACAATATGGAGATCGGCACATTCAAAAGCCGCTGTAATCTCTATGAAATTCCTGATAAAACAAAACTTTCCCTTGATATCCATGAGAAAAAAGAGCTGTTTTCGGGTGTAAACTGCCTCTTTGCGGGAGTTTATGACGTCGGGATCGAGAATGTATCTTTTACCGACCCGTTTCATATTGTTTCCGCAACATTCAACATTCCGTATTCGTTTCGTGCTGTCGTAAAGCCAAGGATAACTGAAATCGCGGGGAAAACCCTGGACCTTGAGAATCTGTACAGTAGTCGCGGACGAAAGAGTGAGAGGCTTTTTGAAGACACTCCGGGAAATGACATACGCCCGTATGTAAAAGGAGACAGTCTTTCGGCTGTTAACTGGAAGGTCTCGGCAAAAGCGTCAAAGCTCATGGTCAGAGTTCCCGACAAGATGGAAAAAAGAACGCTGTCTATCCTGATGAATGCTGACAATACGCCTGAGAGCGAGCAGGATACGGATTTTCTGATAAAGCGTGATTATTTTCTTGAGTTTGTGGTTTCGGCGGCATGGCTGTTCGGAAATCAGGGAATTCCCGTAAACATTGTTTATCCTGCGGGGGTAGTAAGAGAGCAGTTTGTCGATTCCCGCGAAAGTTTTATGGAGTTTTACAACACGGTTTCAGACGGAGTGTTCTATTCATCGGACTTGGAATATAACAAAATCTGTGATCTGGAAAAAGCTTGCAGGAGTAATAAAAATGACAGAGAAACATGGATCGTTATCACTGAAAATCCCGGGGCGGGAGAAAATTTTATCAGTATTTGCGATTGAGGCGGTATGTACACTATTTGCCTTTGCTTTTGTTGCGGTTTTTGCGGAAATCTGCGGTATTGTCATGGGTGATGGTTTTGCTGCCGGAGATAATTATTTTTCGTTTTGGACGACCTTGTTCTTTATGCTGTTTACTGCACTTTACTATATATTCCGTCTTTTTGTTTCGGGAATTGCCGCAGCGGTATTTTCGACTGTACCTGCGCTTTTCTTATTCTTTTTGCTAAAAGATCTGTCTGCGCTTCCGGTTCTTCTTCCGGCAATGATCTTGGGAGTGGTCTTGAGACTGGCAATTCATTTCATCTCGAATAGGGAAAAGAAACTGCTATATGCTGCACTGATCTTGGATATCATTGCACTGGCACTTTTTATTGGAAGGAGCAGCTTTACGGGCGATAATCCGGCTGAGAAAGTGATGTGCATATGCCTTGTTGCGCTGACGCTTTCGGCTGTTCAGACATTTTTTTACGAAAGGAACAGATTTCCGTTCCCAATATATTATTTCCTGATAATTGCGATAATTACACTGATAGTTCCGATGAAAAAAGAGCCTATAGACTGGACTAAAGCGGTGGATCTGGGGCACAGGTTTGTCTATAGGATTGAGAGCATTGCTTCGGATATATCTTATCGCTTTTCGTTTGCTTTTGGAGACAGTTATACGGCAGGCTACAGTTCTTTTACCTCAACCGGAAAAAAGATCACAGAGGGCGAAAGAACGCAGCTTATTATCGAGTCTATAGACGCGCCTTATTATACATATTTGGATGAGGAGACGGGGAAAAATACAAAGCTTAGAAAGACGCTGTATCTTGCGGGCGGAATAGGAACAGATAAGGCGCAGTTTGCCGAATTTATAGCTTTTTTGTATGCAAATGGGACAGACAGGGAAAGGGCGCTGACGTTTACTGAAGTTTTGAACATTGACCTTGAGTATGCTTATATAGACACAAAGGATGTGATAGTGCCGTCGAGAGCGCTACTTGTGACCGAGGGCGAGAAAAAAGTTCGGGAAGGCGTCAGCGAAAAAGCTCACAGAAAGGGATATAGAATAAGTGTAAAGTATCTGGATATAGACTACGCAAGTCCTGAGCTTACCTCGATGTTAAAAGATGCACCCACAGAACTTCCAAAGCTCACATATGATGAAGTATGCGACTATGTTAGTGGGCTATGGGGAATACAATTTACCGAGATGATGAGCCGTGATGAGTATGAGGAGGCTTTGGCTGAGATTGGGAACGGCGCAAAAAGCGAGTATCTGGATGTGACGGGAGTCACCCCGGAACTTAAGGAGCTTGCGGATAAGGTTACTTCAGGAGCTGAATCAGACTATGATAAGTGCAGGTTTTTGGAGGAATATCTCAGACAGTATCCGTACAGCAAGGATGCAGTCGGAGGATATAATTCCGAATCAAATATGAGTACGGCGGAGGGAATGGCGGATATCGCGGAGAGATTTCTTTTTGATACGAAAAAAGGATATTGTGTCCACTATACATCTTCCATGATAATGTTACTGCGACTTTTGGGGATTCCTGCAAGGGCAGCAAGCGGATTTAGATATGCATTTCCTTTTGACAGGAAAGATAAATATGAAGTCAGTTCAGGGTGCGCACATGTCTGGCCTGAGGCCTATATTGAGAATGTGGGATGGATCCCGTTTGAGCCGACAGCGGCATATTATGCCTTATCCAATACGTCATGGCATAGAAGCAGTAATGATGCGGATAATAAGTGGACTTCGGAATATCATAGCGGAATCAATCCGTATGATTCATCAAAAGCTTCCGTTAAGGTTGATGAAGATGAAGAAGAGGAGAAAGTCTCCGTACTTTTGGCAGTTAAGGTGTTCTTGCCGACTGTGGTATTTACCGTTGCTGTCATAATCATGCTGGTCCTTGGAATCTATCTGATAAAGGTTTTGCGCTACAGATACGGAACGCCAAGGCAAAAGCTCTTTTATGATGTTGAACAGATAAAAAGAATCCTTATAAAGCGCTCGGGAGGGAAACTTACAGACAGAGGACTGTTGTCTGACTTTAAGGAAGCCGCACCCGAGGATATTCGGGAGGAACTTGGCAAAGTATTTGATGTCTTTTACCGCGTGGTCTATAGAAACGGGGATAGCACAGAGCCAACGGCTGAAGAAAATGAGCTTGCTTTTGAAATGCGAAAGAAACTTATGCGATAGAGTTTAAGGCTACAAGATAGATATATTGAGGGATAATCAAGCATTTAGATAGTTTGATTATCCCTTTATATATTATTTGACTTCTAATTTCCAGATATTGTCAGTAAATTCGGTGGCTTCAATATCATGTTTTGAAATCTTTTTAAGATGTGTAATGATCATGTTTCGCTTATCTTCCGAATCGCAGTGAAGAAAGACGGGTTTCTGGCTGATAAGTGCGGTCATTGGATTATCAAAACCATGTTCATGCGCAGAATGTAACGCTGTAGGTGATGGCAATACCCAGTTTCCGGCGTAGCATGAATTGCTGAATAAATTATTCCATTTTGCATAAGTGAGCGATGCGGGATTATTTGTTACATAAAAATCAGTCAAAATATAGAAATTTTCCGGATTTTCAACAAATGTTTCCAAACGTCCGGATATATCCGCTTCATGTTCAACAATATGCTTGTCCTTGACGTATCTCCATTGGTATGTCATGCCTACTGAGTAAGCACCGAAAAGTATTACCGCAACACATAAAAACAAAATTTGTTTTTTCTTGGACGGTACACGGATAATGTCTTGCTGCGTCATTGACAGGTAGAACCCAGAAAGAAATACAGCCGATAAAAATACTCCTATTTCAACTCGCCACATAAACCTGTTAATGCAGGCAAAGTACCAATACATCATTAACGTGCAGCCCAAAATACCTAATCCGAAAAGCTTGTCGGTATATTTTTTTCTAAACAATAAAAATATAATGAAAATCCAGGTAAGGAATACAGGGCCTAAGCTTTCGAAAGGATTTCGAGTGTGAATGTCAAATAAACTGATGAACGTCAGCTTTATAATATCGCTGCTAAGCCTTATCTTGCGATTGTTGAAAGGCTGTTCGATGGAGTATACATTCTTAAGCCAGGAAATATCATAAAAATCAATATCACCAAACAACCAGTTGCTGTAAAGTGCAATATCATTTTCATCAGTATCGATCAAATCATATGCTGAGGGATTGTGTTGGTAATCCAGCCCCATATAATCGCGCAGGTTAACGCTGGCCTTATCGTATTCCCAGTATGCTTTCCATTCGGGATGAAGTGCCCTAAAGGAGTGCTCGGAAACCAATAGAATAATAATTCCAAGTACAAGCGCAATTACCGGTTTTATAATGACTTTAAATTTTGGAAGATTCTGCTGTTTGTAATTCGCTAAATAGAACACTGTTATAAATACTGCGAAAAAAGGGAGTGCCATTAACATACACTTAAAGCGTTCCGAGGTTCCATATACAAAGAGCAATGCGCCCCATATCCAATGCAGATTCTCTTTGCATATCGAATGAAATATGATGATAAAGCCGGATATAATCCACAATGAAGCGGATTTGGTGTACTGCACCGCGATATAGTAGTCTCTCGCAAGTATGATATTTATAAAGACGGTTATTGCTTCAGCTAAAAAGAGATCGCATTTTTCAAGACATATGCTGCAAGATGCAGATATAGAAATTACACTGAGGCCGACCATGATCCAATAATACCAATTGATCTGCGGGAGTATCATATTTAGAAGATAAGCAGGTACTCCATAGAGTATATTGCTGTATGGCATATAGAAGTTGAAGATATCTCCGAACGCCCCGGCGCTGATAAGATTTCTAAAAGTATCATCATTTCCGGCGTAGTCAAGGCAACCGCCCATAATGCTGAAACAACACATTATTACTGTTGTAATGAAGATTAATAGAGATTTATGCTTGAAGAGGGTTTTCATTGCTTTTGCTCCAAAAGTTCAGTGTTGTCTGTGCTGTATTTTTCAATCCATTCGGGTCTTGGTATGGATCTGCAACTGTTTTTTCCGTAAAAATCGGAAGTCATTTGGCTGTTAACATTATCGGGATCCGAATTTACAGGCATATGCTGGAGCGGACCCTGCTCATAATTCATTTCGGGAACAACTACATCAGTGACGTTGGGATCTTCCATAAGCTGTCTTTGCAAATTCATTTGATCCCTGTAATCAGCTGCTTGTCCCGAGAGATAATAGTCAAGGCAGATATAATCGGTATACTCTTTTACGCCGTGCCTTCCGATGACAATGATAAACATGATGGCAACAACGCTAAGTATCGTTCCGATTGTTTCTGCATATTCGGGAAGTCGAAGCTTAATGCTTTTTACGGTATAGATCCAACCGCATAAATATATGACTGTTGCGATCATACATGAAAAAGAAACCCACATATTAAAGTTCAGATAGCCTGAAGACGCGGAGTTTCCTGTATAAATTCTGGGAGCGTATACGGCGGCATTTAGAAGGAACAATGTTAAAACAAACAACCAAGGATGCGCAAATACATGATTGTTTATATTAAATCTGTTTTGTTTAAAAAATGCGCATGTAACAATTGCGATTATGATAAGAGCAATGAGCATATAACTCTTTTCCGCAAAGAAGTATGTTACGGCTTCTTCCACTGAAAAGGCTATGCTTTTTACTACGGTTTCAATAAAACCGCCGGCAGGTTCAGCGCCTTCGAGCAAATCAGAGGCTGCCCTGATAGCATTTCCCGGAGCGGCCATGCTGATCCCGAGACCGATTAATTCCAAAACGTACGGAATCACAAGGAAAAAATCTTTTTTACTGCTTTTTTTCTCTATCACGTATTTAACGAGCAGAAGGAGAAGTCCCGACAAAAAAACCAGGATAGCAGCGGGATATGTGGAGCCTCCCAATAAGGTATATCCTACTGAGATCCATACCAGATCGGATATATTGTTATGAGTTAAAAAACGATCGGTCAGTATGATCGTTACAAGAGATAAGCAGAACGGCATACAGTAATGTATGCAACCAACCCACCAGAAAAAAGCTGATTTTTGTGAAGGAACAAGCTGGAAGCTGAAAAGAAGGAAAGTAACGGCGATCATTAACCAGTAATAGCCGTCAATTTTCCATTTTATCTTTAGGAAATAATAAGAAAAGCTGCATACGGAAATAATCTGCATGAACATAAAGATATATGGAACAATCACGTATGCGGTCTCGGAAAAAACTTCCGGATGAAGACCGAAAGCAAAAACATCAAACCATGTTCCCTGCCAACCATGCCAAATATCTACTGTAGTTTTGCATGCTGCGGAAATTGCCGCAAATACCGAACCGGAAGAAAGGTAAGCCAAGTGGGGAGCTGCTCCGTATTTATAATCGTCTCCGGCTGCACAATCATATCCGGCAACAATGCATATCGGGATAACAGAAATAAAAAAAGCTGAGATAAGTAGGGACAGTACCAATTTCTGATGCTTGTAGATCCAATTAAACATAGTTTCCTCACCGTAATTGCGCGTATGGTTATTTTGATAAAAAAGGGCAAAAAAAATCCCGGAACACTTTCCGGGGTTCAAAGAGCGATAGACGGGGCTCGAACCCGCGGTCTCCACCTTGGCAAGGTGGCGCTTTACCAACTAAGCTACTATCGCGTTTACGTAGCCATCACAACTGTGACAACGAATTGATTTTAGAATAAATTTACAGCATTGTCAACATGTATTTGCAAAAATGTGGTATATTATCTTGCGTTGATAGAATTTTGATTATAAAAATATAGTGAGGACATAGATTTGGAAATAAAGATTTCTGATGCCAAAGTATTTTTGAAAAAAGGACAGGGACGAGAGCTTAAATCCGGCGGACTCTGGGTTTACGATAATGAAATAGAAAAGGTGGAAGGCTCTTTTGATAACGGAGATATTATAGAACTTCACGACTTCGACGGTTATTTCATGGGATATGGCTTTATCAATACTGCATCTAAAATCAGAGTCAGGATGATGTCCCGTAAGAAAGATCATCCGGTGACTAAGGAACTTATAGAAAAGAGAATCCGTGACGCTTGGGAATATCGAAAGGCTGTTATGGCAACGAACGAGCCGATTGAACAGCTCTCTTGCAGACTTGTCTTTGGAGAAGCAGATTTCTTACCTGGAATTACAATTGATAAATTTTCAGATGTCCTTGTAATTGAGTCATTAGCTCTTGGAACAGACAGAATGAAAGAGCTTATCGTTGAACTTTGCAAGAAGGTTCTTCTTGAAGACGGAGTTAAGATTCGCGGCGTATACGAAAGAAGTGATGCAAAGGTAAGAGAGCTTGAGGGGCTTGAAAGAATTAAGGGCTTCATCGGAAATCCTTTTGACACAAAGGTTATCATTACCGAGAATGGTGTTAAGTATTACGTTGATGTTGAAAATGGCCAGAAGACAGGGTTTTTCCTTGACCAAAAGAATAACAGAAAAGCCATAGCTTCTTTTTGCAAAGGTAAAAAAGTGTTGGACTGCTTTACACATACAGGCTCATTTGCTCTTAACTGCGCAGCAAACGGCGCGGAATCGGTTCTGGGTGTCGATGCATCAGATCTTGGATGCAAACAGGCGGAAGAAAATGCAGAACTCAACGGACTTGAGAATATAGTAACATTTCAATGTGCTGACGTATTTGAACTTCTTCCGGACCTTGAGAAAAAAGGTGAAAAGTTCGATGTCGTTATTCTTGATCCTCCTGCATTTACAAAGTCCAGAGCTTCTGTAAAAAAAGCTACAACCGGATACAAAGAGATCAATATGCGAGGAATGAGGCTTGTTAAGGATGGCGGATATCTCGCAACATGCTCTTGCTCACACTTTATGGATGAAGAGCTATTTCTCAAAACAATTCAGGACGCGGCACGAGATGCGCACAAAAGGCTTAAGCAGGTTGAGTTTAGGCAACAGGCTGCAGATCATCCGATTCTTGTTGGCGGAGCGGCGTCATATTATCTTAAGTTTGTGATATATCAAGTCTGTGATGAGATGTAAGAACACCGGGAAAATGAAAAAAGATTTTCAAAAAGCGCTTCGATAAAAAGAAGCGCTTTTGTCTTTAGAAATAAGCATTTATAGTTGACATATTTTTCTGATTGGTATAACATAACAGTTGCTGTTGCGCAAGCAACTTTAAAAAATGCGATAGTAGCTTAGTTGGTAAAGCGCCACCTTGCCAAGGTGGAGACCGCGGGTTCGAGCCCCGTCTATCGCTCTCTGGTTTAAATTCCGAAAAGCCTGGTAAATATGGTTTTTCGGAGTTTTTTGTTTTTCCAAGTATTTTCTTTATCAGTGTATAAAAGCACTGCGGGAATAGATTGTGCACAAGATAAAAAGATGTTAGAATCGTGGATATGGATAAAAATCATATCCACGATTTGTTTTAATAAGGAGTACCAAGATTTATGACAGATTACAAGTTACTTGCTAAGCAGATAGAGGTTCTGGCAGAAGATGAGCCTAATTTCATTCCGGTATTGTCCAATGCCTCGGCACTTTTATATGAGAATATGGAAGACCTTAATTGGGCAGGATTTTACCTTATGGATAAGGGATCTCTTTTGCTCGGGCCATTTCAGGGAAAAGTCGCATGCATCAGAATAGAGCTTGGAAAGGGTGTATGTGGAACAGCGGCGGGAAAAGATGAGACGCAGCTTGTTGCAAATGTTCACGAATTTGCAGGACACATCGCATGCGACAGCGCATCCAATTCGGAAATTGTTGTGCCGATCCACAAAGATGGCAAAGTAGTAGGGGTACTTGATATAGACAGCCCCAGTATTGGCAGATTTAACGAAGATGACAAGGCGGGACTTGAACTGTTTGCAAGGACTTTGGAAGAAGTAATAGATTTTTCAGCAGTTTCTTTTAACTGAAGCATAAAGAGGATAAGAGTATGGATAACAGAATTTCTTTTTCAAGTGACTATACAAAGGGGGCGCATCCGCAGATCTTAAAGCGCCTTACGGAGACTAATTTTGAGCGGATTGACGGATACGGAACCGATGAATACTGCAAGAGCGCTGCGGATAAGATAAAGAAAGTGTGCGGATGTCCCGACGGAGAGGTCTTTTTCCTTGTAGGCGGAACGCAGACCAATCAGACAATAATCGACATGCTCCTTCAGCCATATGAGGGAATTGTTGCTGCTGAAACAGGTCATATTGCGGCTCACGAGGCAGGAGCGATAGAGCATGCGGGACACAAAGTTCTGACTGTTCCCGCGCATGGTGAGGAGAAGGATACCGAGAACTACGGTTCGGATGTAGGTAAGATCTCTGCGGAAGATGTGGATAAGCTTATCTCGACTTTCTATGGGGATGCGAATCACGAGCACATGGTATTTCCGGGCGCTGTGTATATTTCACATCCGACAGAATACGGAACACTTTATACGAAAAAAGAACTTGAGAATATCTCAGGTGTTTGCAAAAAGTACAATATCCCGCTGTTCATCGACGGCGCAAGGCTTGGATACGGTCTTATGAGCAAAAGAACCGATGTGACAATAGAGGATATTGCAAAATATGCTGATGTTTTCTATATCGGCGGAACAAAGGTCGGTGCGCTCTTTGGAGAAGCCGTAGTATTCACAAAGGGAGTTACGACCAAGCATCCGATTCCCGTTATCAAGCATCACGGCGCGCTTCTTGCGAAGGGATGGCTTCTCGGACTTCAGTTTGATACTTTGTTTACGGACAATCTCTATTTTGAAATAAGCAAAAAAGCTATTGAGGCAGCGGAGCTTTTGAAAGAGGGACTTAAGAGTAAAGGATACAAGATATTCCTTGATTCACCTACGAACCAACAATTTGTTGTGGTTTCAAACGATAAACTTGAGGAACTTAGCAAAAATGTCCGTTTCGGATTCTGGGAAAAATATGACGACGATCATACCGTGATCCGTTTTGCTACAGATTGGGCGACGGAAAAAGCCGATGTGGAGAAACTACTTAACTATTTATGATGAGTTATATTATCAGGCTAAAAATCAGACTTGCTTATTTAGGAGATTAGTAGTAACATATAGCATTATTAAGAAGATAAAAGCTATGACGAAGACAGTACGTGGTATTTGAAAGCTATCAGAGAGCCGATGGTTGGTGTGAATCGGTGCGAGTAGGAACTTACAGAAAATCACTTCTGAGCTGCGAAATTGAACTTACAGTAGATTTCGACGTGTGTCCGGGCGTTAACGGGAAGCGTATTCAACCGGGATGTTGTTTGACAGATCTTGGCGCGTATGTGTAAACAGGTGGTATAACGAGAGTACATTAATTGCCTCGTCCTTTTTACAAGAAGGACGAGGCTTTTCTATTTTATTCTGAGAAAGAGAGGAGTATTCAAATGTATAACAAAGTCGAAACTGACATGAACTTTGTCGGCAGAGAAAAGAAGATTGAAGAGTTCTGGAAAAAAGAAGACATTTTCAAGAAAAGTGTAGATACCAGAAGTAAGGGTGAAATGTATATGTTCTATGACGGCCCTCCGACAGCTAACGGAAAGCCGCATATCGGACATGTTCTTACACGTGCCATCAAGGATATGATTCCAAGATACCGCACAATGAAAGGTTATACGGTTCCTCGTAAGGCAGGATGGGATACACACGGTCTTCCCGTTGAGCTTGAAGTTGAGAAACTCCTTAATCTTGACGGCAAAGAGCAGATTGAAGAATACGGAATGGAGCCTTTCATTCAGAAATGTAAGGAATCCGTTTGGAAATATAAGGGAATGTGGGAGGATTTCTCAGGCACAGTAGGTTTCTGGGCCGATATGGAACACCCCTACATCACATATGACGATAACTTCATTGAGTCCGAGTGGTGGGCTCTTAATGAGATCTGGAAAAAAGGACTTCTTTATAAGGGCTTCAAGGTAGTTCCTTATTGCCCTCGTTGCGGAACCCCTCTTTCATCACATGAGGTTGCTCAGGGTTATAAGCTTTTGAAAGAGCGCACAGCGGTAGTTCGTTTCAAGGTTAAGGATGAAGATGCTTATTTCCTTGCATGGACAACAACACCTTGGACACTTCCTTCAAACATCGGTCTTTGCGTAAACCCTGATGAGAAATATATCAAGGTTAAGGCTGTTGACGGCAATGTATATTATCTTGCCGAGGCACTTGCAGATAAAGTGCTTGGTTCTCTTGCAAAAGAAGAGGGAGAGAAGGCATACGAAGTTCTTGAAACATATGTAGGAACAGATCTTGAGTACAAAGAGTATGAGCCTTTATATCAGTGTGCGGCTGACGAAGCTCAGAAACAGCACAAAAAGGCATTCTTTATCTATTGTGATACATATGTAACCATGTCAGACGGTACAGGTATCGTACATATCGCTCCTGCATTCGGTGAAGATGATGCCCGTGTTGGACGTAAGTATGACGCTCCGCTTGTACAGATGGTAGATTCAGAGGGTAAATTAAAGCCAGAGACACCCTTTGGCGGTATGAGATGTAAACCTACTCAGAAAGAGATGGATGAGGGCGCTGTAAGTGCGGATCCCGAGGTATTAAAAGACCTTGATAAGAGAGGACTTCTTTTCTCTGCACCTAAGATGGAGCACGATTATCCTCACTGCTGGAGATGTGGAACACCCCTTCTTTACTATGCTCGTTCATCTTGGTTCATCAAGGTTACAGAAGTTAAGGACGACCTTATCCGCAACAACAAAGAGATCAACTGGATTCCTGAGTCAATCGGTAAGGGACGTTTCGGTGACTGGCTTGAGAATATTCAGGATTGGGGTATCTCACGTGACAGATATTGGGGAACACCTCTTAATATCTGGGAGTGTGATGACTGCGGACACCAGCTTTCAGTTGGTTCAAGAAAAGAGCTCGCTGAGCTTTCCGGAGATCCTTCAGCTGAGACTACAGAACTTCACAGACCTTATATTGATAAATTTGAGATTACTTGTCCTAAGTGTGGCAAGAAGATGCATCGTGTAAAAGAAGTTATCGACTGCTGGTTCGATTCGGGAGCAATGCCTTTTGCTCAGCTTCACTATCCATTTGAGAATAAGGAACTTTTTGAGAAGCAGTTCCCTGCTCAGTTCATTTCAGAAGCTGTAGATCAGACAAGAGGTTGGTTCTATTCACTTCATGCTGAAGCAACACTTCTTTTCAACAAGCCTGCGTTTAAGAATGTTATAGTTCTCGGACTTGTACAGGATGAAAACGGACAGAAGATGAGTAAGTCCAAGGGAAATGCGGTAGATCCTTTTGATGCACTTGCAAAGTACGGCGCAGATGCGATCAGATGGTACTTCTATGTAAACAGCGCGCCTTGGCTTCCAAGCCGTTTCTCAGGCGATGCGGTTCAGGAAGGACAGCGTAAGTTCCTCGGAACACTTTGGAATACATATGCATTCTTCGTGCTTTATGCAAATATCGACGGATTTGATGCGTCTAATTACAAGCTTGAGCCCGATAAGCTCACTGTAATGGATAAATGGCTTCTTTCAAAACTTAACAGCTGCGTAAAAGCGGTTGATGAAAACCTTGAAAATTACAGAATCCCTGAGGCAGGAAAAGCCCTTGATAACTTTGTTGACGAGATGTCCAACTGGTATGTTCGTCGCAGCAGAGAGCGTTTCTGGGCAAAGGGAATGGAACAGGATAAGATTTCTGCTTACATGACTCTTTACACTGCACTTGTAACAATCTGCAAGGCTGCAGCACCGATGGTTCCTTTCATGACTGAGGAAATCTATCAGAATCTTGTAAGAAACAGCTTCGCTGATGCTCCGGAGAGTATCCATCTTTGCGACTTCCCTGCCGTAGATGAGTCATTCATCGATCAGAAGCTTGAGAAGGATATGGAGGAAGTTCTTGATATCGTAGTTCTCGGACGTGCGGCAAGAAATGCTGCAAATATCAAGAACCGTCAGCCTATCGGAACAATGTATGTTAAGGCAGAAGAGACTGTTGGCGAGTTCTACAAAGAGATAATCAGAGAAGAGCTCAATGTTAAGGAAGTATCTTTCACAGATGATGTAAGAGACTTTACAAGCTACAGCTTCAAGCCTCAGCTTAAGACACTCGGACCTAAGTACGGCAAGAATATCGGAGCGATCAAGGCATATCTTGAAAAGCTTGACGGTAATGCCACAATGGACGAGCTTAATACAAACGGAAGCATCAAGTTCAACGTAAATGATGTTGATGTAGAGCTTGTTAAGGATGACCTCCTTATCGAGATCGCGCAGAAGGAAGGGTTCATTTCTCAGGAGAACTGGGGAATCACTGTTGTTCTTGATACAAACCTTTCAGAAGAGCTTATCAAAGAAGGATTTGTACTTGAAGTTATCAGTAAGATCCAGACAATGCGTAAGGATTCCGGCTTTGAAGTAATGGATCACATCAAAGTATCACTTAACGGAAACGATAAGCTTGCAGCAATCGTTAAGGATAACAACGACAGCATCGCAACAAAGGTTCTCGCTAACGAAATCGTATTCGGTACAGACGTTGCCAATGCAAAAGAATGGGATATCAACGGCGAGAAAGTTACTATCGGTGTTGAGAAAGTATGAAAAAATTTTTTGAATAAGATTTGATTCGGAGCCCTCGGAAAGCACTGCTTTCCGAGGGCTTTTTGCATATATATACATGCATTCTTGAATCACTTTCTCACGAAATCCGCAGCTAGTGCGGATTTCTGTAATTTCATTTAAGATGTCATATCTTTTTAAAATTGCTAAGATAACGCATTTTATAAGCCGATATAATGTATGAACGCAAGGATGCGACTACTTTGCATGGATGCAAAAAAAGTTGTTGATGACATCGTTTTTTGTAATGAGAAGGATGCAGCATGGTAGTACAGCATAACTTAGCGGGAATGAATTCGAATAGACAGCTTGGAATAACAACCAATGTTCAGGCAAAGTCTTCAGAGAAGCTGTCTTCGGGATATAGGATAAACAGAGCGGCGGATGACGCGGCAGGCCTTGCGATATCTGAAAAGATGAGACGTCAGATCCGCGGCCTTACTCAGGCGTCTGCTAATGCACAGGACGGAATATCTTTTGTCCAGATAGCTGACGGTGCGCTTAATGAAGTTCATGAAATGTTGCAAAGAGGAAGCCAGCTTGCGGTGAAGGCTGCAAACGGAACCCTCACAGACACCGATCGTGAATATATAAATGCTGAGGTTTCCAAGCTCAAAGAAGAGATAAATGCAATAGCGGGAAAGACAACCTTTAATGAAATACAGATTTTCCCTTCAAACGGATCTTCCGCGACGGAAATGAGTGCTGCGCAGAAAACGCTCGCAGCTAAGATAGCAAACGAGTACATTCCGACAGCAGTCAGTCAGATTGTAAGTAAATTGTCCGGCTCTCTTGGAGGGAAGCTCAGTGAGCTTGCGGCAAATTCGGCCGTAGAGGATGCCTATGGCATGAAGCTTGATATTTCAAATATAGACGGTCCTTCAAATACTCTTGCATACATGCAGTCGTCTTTCTATAACGGAAATCCGGGATATGATGAGTTTGTAGCGGGAAATTTACTGATGAAAGTGGATTCGGCTGACTTTAGTTCTGTAAATCTTACTGCGAAGCAGCAACAGGAGCTTGAGTCTACAATTGCACACGAGCTTATGCACGGTGTTATGGATATATTGCTTTCTGAGGGAATGAGTACAGGTTACGACCCGGCGGATGACAGCAAAGGAAACCTTCCTAAGTGGTTCAAAGAAGGCACGGCACAACTTGTCGGTGGCGGATTTACAACAGGTTGGAATAACTATATTGCTGATATTGTAAAAAGTTCTTCAGAAGAAGCCGATAAACTCGCTGCGGTGAGAAGTTATCTCAAGAACGGAACTTTTCATGTTGATGGCAAAAGGCAGCTTAAACCAAAGGAAGGTATGACTGTGGAAGACAGACCATATGGACACGGATATCTTGCATGTGCATATCTTTGTCAGCTTGCAAGCGGTCAGACTGATGTAAGTCAGGGAAGCCTCATAAACGGAGCAGATAAGATATTTAACGCGCTGATGGCAAATGAGCAGAATTATAAGAATGGATCTGCAAATATTAAATCGTTTGAAGGCGTGATAAATTCTGTGATACAGGGAAGCGGAAAGCAGTTGAGCGATGTTATAAGCGAAGTTAACACCGGCGGAGTTGATGCGGCGGGGTTTGTGCTTAAACTTGCAAATGCGTGTAACCCCGGAAGCGGAGAATTGTTTGGTGCAGGATCATTAATTGCCTCGAGCTTAAGTTCATCGAGTGTTTTGGGATCGACGGTTTCTTCCAGGCAGGCAATGTATGTTACAAATATTGATGCCGCATCTACGGAGGAAAGTACCGAGGATAGCGATGAAACAATTCTTTATCTTCAGGTGGGAGCAGATTCTACGGAAGAAAACAGGATAGGGCTCAAGAGGTTTGCTCTGTCTGCTTCCGCACTCGGAATACAAGAGACAAATACACGAACCGCTCAGGATTCCCGAGAAGCAATCGGTCAATTCAAAGGAGCGTTGTCAAATGTGAGCGCGATGCGTTCGTACTATGGCGCAATGCAGAACAGATTGGAGCATACCATCAGAAACCTTAACAATGTGGTTGAGAACACAACGGCATCGGAATCACAGATTCGTGATACGGATATGGCTGATGAAATGGTAAGATTCTCAAATAACAATATACTTGCACAGGCAGGTCAGTCAATGCTTGCACAGGCAAATCAGACCAATCAGGGAGTTTTGGCATTATTGCAATAAGGAAAGGCTGCATATAGAGAGTTACTAAATATTATAGAAAAGTGTACTTTTTTGCGGTAAAATTAAAGAGTATACTTTTTTATTATGGCAAAGTTTTCATTATGAGGAGGGTCATATGAAGAAGAAACAGCTCCCATTCGATAAAGAGTTATTTACACGTAGCGTGCTATACAATGTTAAGACACTTTATAGGAAAACCATGGAAGAGGCTACTCCGCAGGAAATATATCAGGCTTCGGCGTATGCTATAAAAGATGCGATCATAGATCACTGGATGACTACTCAGAAAGCTGCGGCAGAGCAGGATCCTAAGATAGTTTACTATATGTCCATGGAATTTCTCATGGGTAGGGCATTTGGAAACAATCTTATAAATCTTCAGGCTTATAAAGCGGTAAAAGAGGCTTTGGATGAGCTTGGAATAGACGTTAATGTCGTTGAAGATCAAGAACCCGATCCGGCACTTGGAAACGGTGGTCTCGGAAGACTTGCCGCATGTTTCCTTGATTCTTTGGCAACTCTTGGATATATGGCATATGGATGCGGTATTCGATACAAGTACGGAATGTTCAAGCAGACAATCCGCGACGGATATCAGGTCGAAGTACCTGATGCATGGCTTGAAAACGGAAATCCCTTTGAACTTAGAAGAAGTGAATATGCCAAAGAGGTTAAGTTTGGCGGATATGTAAATGTCTATACCGATGATACCGGAAGGACAGTATTTAAACAGGAAGGATATCAGGTTGTAAGAGCAATTCCGTACGATCTTCCTATCCTCGGATACGGAAACGGTATGGTCAACACCTTGAGAATATGGGACGCCGAGCCTATACAGTGCTTCCAGCTTGACTCTTTTGACAAGGGCGATTATCAGAAGGCTGTAGAGCAGGAAAATCTTGCAAGCCAGCTCTGTGAAGTCCTTTACCCGAACGATAATCATATTGCGGGAAAAGAACTGAGATTAAAACAGCAGTATTTCTTTATATCCGCATCTGTTCAGACTGCGCTTAAGAGATATTTAAAGGATCATGACAATATAAAGAAATTCTACACCAAAGCGGTATTCCAGCTTAACGATACGCATCCGACTGTTGCGGTCGCAGAGCTTATGCGACTTCTCATGGATGAATATTATCTCACCTGGGATGAGGCTTGGGAAGTGACGGTTAAGACATGCTGCTATACAAACCACACCATAATGTCGGAAGCGCTGGAAAAATGGCCGGTTGACCTGTTCCAGAGACTTTTGCCCAGAATATATCAGATTGTTGATGAGATAAACAGAAGATTTGTGGATCAGATCATGAGACAATATACTAATTCTGCAGGAATTGATGTGCAGTCAAAGATAAGAAGCATGGCAATTCTTTACGACAATCAGGTTAAGATGGCGCATCTTGCCATTGTCGGAGGACATTCGGTAAACGGTGTTGCGCAGCTTCACACAGAAATCCTTAAAAAGAGAGAGCTTAAGGATTTCTATGAGATGATGCCTGAAAAATTCAATAATAAGACAAACGGAATAACTCAGAGGAGATTCCTTCTTCACGCAAATCCTCTTTTGGCAGACTGGATTACGGCAAAGATCGGAGATGGCTGGATAACCGATCTTTCACAGATGGATAAGCTGAAGAGTTATGCGGATGACAAGAAGGCTCAGGATGAGTTTATGGAGATCAAGCACAAGAATAAAGAGCGTTTGGCGAAATATATTCTTGAGCATAACAACATAGAAGTTGATCCCAATTCCATATTTGATGTTCAGGTAAAAAGGCTTCATGAATATAAGAGACAGCTCCTTAATATTCTGCAGGTCATGTATAAGTATCATGACATCAAGAGCCATCCGAATAAGGACTTTTATCCCAAGACATATATCTTCGGAGCAAAGGCTGCAGCAGGCTACTTAACTGCTAAGCTAACAATTAAGTTAATTAATTCAGTGGCTGATGTCATCAACAAAGATGCCTCTATCGGAGGTAAGATAAAAGTAGTATTTATCGAGGATTACAGAGTATCAAATGCTGAGCTCATCTTTGCTGCGGCGGATGTTTCCGAGCAGATCTCGACTGCAAGTAAAGAAGCTTCCGGAACGGGAAACATGAAGATGATGCTTAACGGAGCGGTTACGCTTGGAACTATGGACGGTGCCAACGTTGAGATTGTAAATGAAGTTGGAGAGGACAATGCCTTTATTTTCGGTCTTTCTTCTCAGGAAGTAATGGACTATGAGAAGAACGGCGGATACAATCCTATGGACATTTACAACAGTAATCCCAACGTAAAAGCAGTTCTGAACATGCTGGTTGACGGAACTTTTTCCAAGAATAAAGAGCTCTTTAGACCGCTGTATAACTGCCTTCTTAACACTAATAATTCTTCAAAGGCCGATCAATATTTTATATTGAAAGATTTTGAGGCATATCTTGAGGCGCAGAGGAGAATATCTGAAGCTTATGCGGATAAGAAGCGCTGGGCCAGGATGGCGCTTATGAATACGGCATGTTGCGGAAAGTTCTCGTCTGACAGAACAATTCAGGAATATGTGGATGAAGTATGGAAGCTCGACAAGGTGGAACTTCCCGTAAAATAAGAAAACGGCATGAAATATGCATGAATAGTGGGATTCCGAAGATACAAGCGATTCTTTGGAATCCCTTTTTTGACGTATTTTTGAGAAGCGTTCTTTTGTGATATAATACTCTAAGATTATATGTACGCTTCTTTTTTATTTGATAATTGTCAAATAAGAAATGGTGGGCGTATGGAGGAACAGATGGCAAAAAATTTACCCGATGAGCTTGCGGACATGGGCAAAGAAATTTTGCGTGATGTCTCAACAGCGATTGAAAAGAATGACTACAGTAAACTTGCTTCTGACATAGCAAATACGGTTAAGGCGGTTACTGTCACATCAATAGACAGAAGAACAACATATGCGAGTGGAAGGCAGAATAGACCGAACGGTCAACAATATGGCTATCAGCGACAGACCGGATATGTGCCTTATGCAAAAGCAAAGCCGTTAAAGCCGGTTCCTTTTTTAATGAAAAGAGTTTCCAGGTATAACGGAGCCGGTTCGATAATATTTGGCAGTATAGGCGCGGTATGTCTTATGCCGATGTCGCTTGCAGCTTTACTCGTTGCGGGAGCGAATCCGCTTGTCGCGATTCCGGCTTTTCTTTTTTTGTTTTGTGTTTTTCAGATTATAAAAGGGACAAAAAAGCTTAATCTTACCAAGAAATTTTATGAGTACGGACAAATGGTCGGGGAAGCCGAGTATTTTGAAATAAGTAAGCTTGCTTCAAGGTGCCTTAAGACAGACAAAGAGGTGATTAAGGAACTGAAAGCCATGATAAAAGCGGGATATCTTCCAAGAGCCAGATTTGATGCCACGGAGAAAAATCTGATGATCACCGATAATGCATATAATCTTTACATCGGTGCGGAAAAGGACAAGCTTGAGAGAGAAAAGAAAGCTCTGGAGCAAGATGCCGCAAAAAAAGCAGTCCTTGACGGAATGTCTTCTGAAGTCAGAAATATTCTGGAAGAAGGCGATGACTATATTAAATTTGTGAGAAAGATAAATGATGTAATCCCCGATACCGAGGAGATGTCCGATAAGCTATACCGACTGGAAGAGATAATGAACAGGATTTTTACTCAGGTAAAAAAGGACAACCAGAGCGCGGATGAGCTTCACAAGCTGATGAATTATTATCTTCCTACGACCAGAAAACTGCTTTCTGCTTATGTTGAACTTGATAAGCAGCCCGATGCCGGGGAAAATATAGTTCAGACCAAGAAAGAAATAAGCCAGGCCATGGATACCATAAATATGGCTTTTGAGAAACTGCTTGACAGTATGTTTCAGGATATGGCATGGGATATTTCGTCAGATATATCAGTCATGAAAACAATGATGGCACAGGACGGATTAACCGAGAGTGGTGTTGCCATGCAGATGAAAGAATAATCAATGTTATGATCTAAGGAGGATTTATGAGCGAAGAATTAAATTTCGATGCAGCACCTGCTGCACCTACATTGTCTTTTGGCGCGGAAGAACCGAAGGCAGCCGTTGAAGAGCCCAAAGAAAAAGTCAAAGACAACGGTAATATAGCTATGGAAGCACAGCTTTCAGCCGAAGAACTTAAGCAGGTTGAGGAATTCAGTAAGCAGATAGATATCTCAAATTCATCGGGAATCATGAATTACGGCGTAGGAACGCAGAAGAAACTTGCAGATTTTTCCGAGAAAGCGCTTGATAATGTAAAGACTAAGGACATGGGTGAAGTTGGTGGAATGATCACCGATCTCGTTACACAGCTTAAGGATTTCGAGATTGCAGAGGATGAGAAAGGCCTTAAAGCGCTGTTTAAGAGAAGTGCAAATAAGTTCGAAGCCATCAAGGCTAAATACAGCAAAGTTGAGACAAATGTTCAGACAATAAGCAATGAGCTTGAGAAACATCAGGTTACCCTTATGAAAGATGTTGAGATTCTCGACAGAATGTATGAGCTCAATCTTAATTATTTTAAAGAAATCTCTATGTATATTCTTGCAGGTAAGAAGAAACTTGAAGAAGAGAGAAACACTACACTCGTAGACCTTCAGAAAAAAGCAGCGGAATCCGGACTTCCGGAAGATGCAGAGAAGGCAAAAGATTTTGCTAACTTATGCGACAGATTTGAGAAAAAGATCTATGATCTGGAGCTTACAAGAACAATTGCAATGCAGACAGGTCCGCAGATCAGAATGGTACAGAGTTCCAATACAGTTATGGCTGAGAAGATTCAGTCGACCATCGTAAATACAATTCCTCTTTGGAAAAACCAGATGGTAATCGCAATCGGAATCGAGCATTCAACGCAGGCTGCAAAGGCTGAAAGAGAAGTGAACGATATGACGAACAAACTTCTTAAGAAGAATGCAGATGCCCTCAAGGTCGCTACAATTGAGAGTGCAAAGGAAGCTGAGCGAGGAATCGTTGATATCGAAACACTAAAGCATACAAATGAATCTCTTATTTCGACACTCGATGAGGTACTTAAGATTCAGACAGAAGGAAAAGAAAAACGTAGAGAAGCCGAAGCGGAACTTGCACAGATTGAAAATCAGTTAAAAGATAAACTACTTCAGGCAGCTAAAAATTAATCGAAATATAGATTAACGTTATTTAGAGAAAAATAAAAACAGAAAAAGCATTTTTTCAGATTGCCATCAAAGGCATCCGAAAAAATGCTTTTTTGTTATGCGTAATTTTTTGAACGAGAAAAAACGTTTAATCTACCGTGAGTTAAAATTAAATAAATGACACTAATATTAATTAAAATGGTAAAAAATGAATGTGTTTCTTCTTATTAATATAGTGTTTTAAAAACATAAAAGATTGTAATCTGTCATGTGGCATTTATTTTATGAGTAGAAGCGTGCTTTTCATTTTGCGTCTCATTGCATCCGAGAAGTTTAAGTATTGTTAGTCTGCTAAGCGAGTTAAGATTATCTGCTATGGGAATTAATGAATTAATCTTCTTTTCAATCTCGGGAGCGCTGAGCAGTAGCTTGGTCTTGTACATGTCGATCAGGAGTTTGTAAGTTGCGGTGATATCCGTTCTCGTTTTCACGGCAAACTCAAGAACTTTGGTGGCGTCTTCGTAGCGGCCTGCGTCGTATAGAGCCTTGCCCCAGCTTTGAAGTGCGCGGACGAGAGTTGTATAGTTCTGGTCGTAGGCTGAAAGCTCTGTAATATTGGCGGTTCCGTACTCGAGCTTTAAGTCGGTATTGGATATTCCGGTGAGATTAACAATCTTTTCATTTTTCAATGCGAGCACATTTTGTTCAGAATTTTCCAGTTCCTTGTTGTTTCCGTGTGTTCCAAACGGAAGAACGTCAACGGGAATGCAGATATAATCAAGGCTTTCGAGACTTTTTCTTCTGACGTTATTGGATTTACGTTCTTTTTCCCAAAAACTTATCTCGCGAGCCTCTTCTTTCCTGCTTACTCGGCGCATGCTAATATTAAAAAAAAATGCGACAATAATAATACTTGCTAAAAAGGGAAATTTCATCTATAATTACCTTCCATAAACACATTTGATAGTTTTTCACGTACAATTTTAGCACAAAATAACGCTTATAGGACAATTTAGGACAAAAGGAAAGTAGGAAGTGGAAGTATTATGAAGAGATTTTTTTGCGGACTCGCTCTTTCTGTACTCACTCTGGCAGCCGTTCCCGTGGGACAGGTATCTGCTGCAGGCAACACGATAGCAAAGGGCGTAAAGATCGGGGACATTGACGCGTCTGGAATGACGGTCGAGGAAGCTAAGGAGGCTGTTGAGAAAAAGGTAAGAGAAGTAGCTGAAGGCGAATTGATTCTTACAGGTGGAAATGGAAAAAAGATACCGGTTAAGGGCTCTGAATTGGGGATAACATGGAGCAATCCAAATGTTATCAAGGATGCGTATGCCATCGGACACGAAGGAAACGTTGTCGAGAGATACAAAGAAGGCAAGGATGTTGAAGAAAGCACTGTAAAGTTTGATATCGAGTATGGTATTGACAAGGAAGCACTTTCAAAAGTACTCCGTAAGTGTAGTACTGAATTTAACAGCGACCTTGAAAATGTTAACCTTGCTAAGGAAAAGGCCAAAGAGGAAAAAAATAAAAAGGGCACAAAGGAAAAGAGAGAAAGAGCTCTTAAAGAGGGCGAAGGCGATCAGGCAACAGGTATAACGGGATATCTTGTAAACATGGAAGAGTCTAAAGCAATCCTTAAGGATTTCATTGCTAATTCATGGACTCCCGAGAACAACGAAGTTGAACTTGCTGTTAGGACTGTTGATGCCTTCAAGAACGAAGAAGCATTGCAGAAGATGAGTGATGTTCTCGGAACATACACTACAGGATATAGGGATTCAGGTGCCGCAAGAAGTGCAAATATTGAAAACGCTTGCGGACTTTTGAACGGAATAACACTTGAGCCCGGTGAAGAACTTTCAATTCTTGATACAATCACACCATTCAGTGAAGAAAATGGTTATTATCCGGCCGGTTCATACTTGAACGGTCTTGTTGTTGAGAGTATCGGTGGTGGTATCTGTCAGGTATCATCAACTCTGTATAACGCAGTACTCTTGGCAGAACTTGATGTTATTGAGAGACATAATCATTCAATGATCGTGTCTTATGTTGAGCCTTCCGCAGATGCAGCTATAGCGCAGTCAGGCGGAAAGGATTTCAAGTTTAGAAACAATACAGATTCGCCGATCTACATTGAGGCTATCTGCACACCTGATAAGCATGTTACATTCACAATTTATGGACATGACAACAGACCTGCAGGAAGAAAAGTTACTTACAAGAGCATTATTCTTGATAAGACACCTGCATCAGAAGATAAATACATGACAGATCCTTCACAGGCACTTGGCTATGTAGGAATGCAGTCTGCTCACCTTGGATACAAGTCACAGCTTTGCAAGGTTGTTGAGGAGAATGGTGTTGAATCTGCAACAAAGATAATCAATACCAGCACATACAACATGGTTCCCAGAATTATCATGGTTGGAACAAAGGGTGCAACTGAGGCTGATATTGCTGAGCTTAAGACAGCAATGGATACAAAGGAAATTAAGACTGTAAGAAATGTTGCACAGGAACTTGGTAAGAAGAAATCTGTTGCAGCAAGCCTAAATACAGACTCAGAGGCTGATCAGAAGAAGACTGTTACTACTGATTCAGATCTTGAGGGCGCAGAGGCAAGAAATGATAAGCCTGAGAATAAAGAGAAGAAAAAGGGCATATTAAGCGAAGGCTAAAAACTGATCAGGACCCGGAGAAGGCATGAAAATAGGCAAAATTTCAGAGAACATTCTTAAGAGATCTGTTTTAAAGTTGATAAAAACTGAACATAAAAAAGATATTAGCGCAGCTGTAGGGACAGACTGCGCTTTTTCTGAACCTAAAAAAGTGTATTCTGCCGTTGCTCCCGTAACTGAAAAAGTTGATAATGCCGGATATTATGCGGTTATGAAAGCGGTTGGAAATCTTGTTATCCACGGGATAGAGCCTGATCATGTGACAGTGTCCATTCTTCTTCCCGAAGAAACGGAGGAGAAGCAGCTTAAAGCTATTGTCAGAGATGTAATAGCTGCATGCAATGAATACGGAGTTACATATGCCGGCGGGCATACCGAGGTGACAAGTGCGGTAACAAGGCCCGTTATTACGGCAAACTGCATGGGAACTGCGGAAAATGGCGGCTTTGACATTGGTAAAAATAAAAAGCTTAAATCCGGTCTTGCTCTTGTTATCACTAAGTGGATAGGGCTTGAAGGAACGGCAATGCTGGCGCAACAGGGAAGGGAAGAGCTATGCTCCAAATATCCGGTTCCTTTTGTCAGAGATGCCATTGAATTTAAGGATTATCTCAATGTGGCGAAAGAGGCCGCAGTCGCCATTAAGTCCGGAGCTGTCGCTGTTACCGATATCTCGAACGGAGGAGTATTTGCTTCACTTTGGGATATTGCAGAGCGAGCCGGAACCGGACTTTGCGTAGATTTAAAAAGTATTCCGATAAGACAGGAAACGGTAGAAATCTGCGAGTTTTATGAAATCAATCCATATCAGCTTTTGTCGGGAGGTGCGCTGCTTATCGCTTGTGAAGACGGTGATAGGCTTGTGGCAGAATTTGAGAAAGAGGGAATACCCGCGAAAGTTGTTGGATATTTAAAAAACGGAAACGATAAGATAATCACAAATGCAGATGAATCAAGGTTTCTTGAGATGCCGGGATGCGACCGGATACATAAAATACTCGGATAAATGCTCAGAAAACGTTTTTTGTAGTATTATATATATCGGGATGATAATCAGGAGGATGGAGATATGAGCATCAGAGAAGAAATTTTAACAATTATTGAGAAAAACAGCCGAATCAATGTACAGGAACTTAGTGTACTTATCGGTTCAGAAGAAATAACAGTCGCAAATGAGCTTAAGGCCCTTGAGGACGAAGGCGTAATCTGCGGTTATCATACAATGGTTGACTGGTCAAAGACAAGCATTGATAAGGTTAACGCCCTTATTGAAGTGAAGGTTACACCGCAGAGAGGCATTGGCTTTGATAACATAGCTGAGAGAATATACAAATACCCTGAAGTAAAAAGTGTCTATCTTATGAGTGGAGGCTTTGACCTTATGGTAATTCTTGAAGGAAAGACTCTGCAGGAAGTAGCGGGCTTTGTTAACAATAAACTTGCTACACTTGATACTGTGCTCAGTACCGCGACACACTTTATTCTCAAGAAATACAAGGATCACGGAACAATACTGACCAGAAAGTACGAAGACACAAGGGAGAAGATAACACCATGAAAAATCCGATAGGAAAGAAGATTGTTGATATAAAGCCCTCGGGGATCAGAAAGTTTTTTGACATTGTTCAGGAGACAGAGGGAGCTATATCTTTGGGTGTGGGCGAGCCTGACTTTGACACACCTTGGCATATAAGAGATGAGGGAATCTACTCACTGGAGAAGGGAAGGACATTCTATACTTCCAACTCCGGACTGAAGGAGCTTAGAACAGAAGTTTCTGAGTATATAAAGAGAACTCAGGGAGTGAGCTACGATCCCTTAAAAGAAATTTTTATAACGGTAGGAGGATCGGAAGCAATCGATCTTGCGCTTAGAGCAATGATAGATCCGGGTGACGAGGTGCTTATTCCTCAGCCCAGTTACGTATCATATGAGCCTTGTGCAATACTTGCAGATGCAACTCCTGTAATAATTGAGCTTAAGGAAGAGAATCAGTTCAGACTGACTGCTGAGGAAGTTCTTGAGAAAGTAACTGACAAGACCAAGATTCTTGTACTTCCATTCCCCAATAACCCGACAGGTGCGGTTATGGAAAAAGAAGATCTTGAAAAGATCGCAGCAGTTGTAAGAGAAAAAGATCTCTACATAATTTCCGATGAAATTTACGGAGAACTCACATACAACGGAAAGCATGTGTCTATTGTTTCGCTTCCCGGTATGAAAGAGAGAACCATTTTGATAAACGGTTTCTCTAAGGCGTATGCAATGACAGGTTGGAGACTTGGATATGCTTGCGGACCCGAAGAAATCATGACACAGATGGTCAAGATTCATCAGTTTGCGATCATGTGTGCACCTACAACCAGCCAGTATGCTGCTGTGGAGGCGCTTAAAAACGGTGATGAAGATGTCAAGATGATGCGTGAGCAGTACAATCACAGAAGAAGATATCTTTTGAATGAGTTTAAGCGCATCGGACTTCCGTGTTTTGAACCATACGGAGCGTTTTACGTTTTCCCGTGCATAAAGAAGTTTGGAATGACCAGTGATGATTTCTGTACAAGGCTTCTTAAAGAGGAAAAACTTGCAGTTGTTCCCGGAACGGCGTTTGGCGATTGCGGAGAAGGATATATCAGAATTTCGTATGCATATTCGCTTGATAATTTGAAAACTGCAATGGAAAGACTTGAAAACTTCATATCAAGATTATAAAAAATACCCCGGAGGAATCAATCATCCTTCGGGGGTTTGCTTTTCGATAAATCATTAAATCAGAAATCCAACTTTGAATCAAAAAGATTTGTTTCAAACAGTTTGTTGTATCCCTGCCATCCGGGTTCTGTGATGTTGTTGAGGATTTCGGTAAATGTCTCCATCTTGGCATCGGTATTGTCTGCCATATTAAGGGCAACAGCCTCGATAATTGAAGGCTTTTTGGGTGAACCGTATTCGTATTCTCCGTGGTGAGCAAGGATGCAGTGTATGAGCTCCTGCTTTAAAAGAGTGGGGAAGCCGTTGATGTTCTTAACCTTATCGTTTATCATCTCGGCACCGATAACGATATGTCCGAGAAACTGACCTTCATCCGTGTAATCATTTGTCGGGAAAAGACTAAGTTCTCTAGTTTTGCCGATATCATGGCACATTGCGGCGGTAAGCAGAAGATCTCTTTTGAGAACGGGATAAGATTTGCAGTAATAATCGCAAAGCTTCGTTACGCTGAGGGTGTGTTCCAAAAGTCCGCCTATAAATCCGTGATGCACAGTTTTTGCGGCGCTTGATTTGCGGAATTTATTTATAAAATCTTCGTCCTGTACGAAGAACTCTTCAAGGAGTTTCTTGAGATAAGGATTTTCAACAGTTCCTATTATTCCGAGAAGTTCTTTGTACATCTGGTCGTTATCTTTTGATGATACGGGAAGATAAAGCGCAGGATCGTATTCTCCTTCATGGCACTTTCTGGCACGTTTAACATTGATCTGAATTGCACCGTTAAAACTTGTAACTTCTCCGAAAATATCAAGATAATCGGCATCATCGAAGTCATCAATACCTTCGCTGTTGGGCTCCCAGATCTTGGCATCTACGGTTCCCGTTTTATCCTGAAGAGTAACGGAAAAATATTCCTTACCATTCTTGGTCGTGGCGCTGAGCTTGTGTTTGCACATATAGATGTCTGCTATTCTGTCGCCGGGTCTTAAGTCTTTTAAAAATTTCATTGAAATCCTCTTTCTAAATCTGAAAATTAGTCGTGTGTAGCGCTTTCAAGCGTAACCTGCGTTTTAATCTCTGTATAACCTTTGTTAGATTGTCTCATTACAGTAACTGATATTATATCATCAGGAGAGTAATCGGCAAGTTTTTTAACAAATGCGTCAAAAGAAATAATATCATTGTCATCAAGTTTTGTGATGATGTCGCCGCTTTGGATCAAGGCCTTTCTTGCGGGTGATGTTTCTTCCGTGGAAGTTACAAAGGCTCCCTGAGGCATGTTCATCTCATCGCGTATTGCTGCCGGGATATTTTTGCCGTAGATTCCGAAATATGCGCGTTGAGTCTTGTTTGAGAGATCTTCAATAAGATTTCTTAACTCTGTTATCGCTATCGCGGATATATGATTTTCCAGGCCTTTGCGATTTTTCTTGTTCTCATCGCTGTTATAATTCATATCTATTATGCCGAGAAGTTTGCCGTTTAGGTCGATGAGGGCACCTGTGCTGTCACTGCTTCCGGGCATATCGGTCGTAATGATCTTGTAATTGGAGTCTGCAAGATACAAAGGAGACTTGTCCGAAGTTATCAATCCGATAGAAACAGAACGCTGAATACCTGTCGGGCTTCCAATCGCGATGACGGGAGTGGCCGTCAGATTGGTAAAATTTGTATTTGCAAAATCCGCAGTTTTAATTGTTTCTTTGGTGGATTCTTGTATTGATGAGAGCTTGACGGTGATAACGCAAAGCTTTGTGATATTGTCCGTAAGGCACATTTCAGCTTCTGCCATCGATTCGTCGTTAAATGTAACTCTTATATTCTTTGCATTTTTTACGGCAGATGACGGAACAAGGATAAATAGAGCAGCTCCGTTGTCTGCGACGATAACACCTGACGCACCGTTGTTTTCAAAAGAGTCGTTGAACCAGTCGGTGTTGTTTGCCACGCCTGTCACTCTTACAATGCTCTTAGATGCTTCATCGGCCACATCCTTAAGAGAAGATGTCATTATTTTGGCAAAATCGGATCCGTTGAACGCATAGGAAGCAAGCGCTTCATCCAGCTGATTTTTTTGATTTTCTTCATTTTGCTGTGCTTCATTTTCGGCAATTTCAGTGTCGTCGGCAAACATTTCTTCGGGAGTGAGCTCATCGCTGGCAGATTCCTCAGGAAGAGAGATTTTCTCGGGCTGACTTTCGGGGTACAATCTGTCGCTTAAAAGAGGCTGCAACAGAAGGAATGTAAGACAAGACACCAACCCAAACACGACAGCCATTGAAGCGGTTATTATGGTTCTTCTGAGAAGCTTTTTTCTGTTTATAGGGCGCTGTTTTATCTTTTCACTTATAAACGAGGTATCTTTTTTGTTCTCGTCCTGATCGTTAAAAGGCATATCATTTCCTCCGTTTTACTATCCAATTATAGCCGCTTTTTGGGCTGAATACTAGCCACAAGGTCTTATAAATGATAAACTGTAGTTTGGATATTTGTGTAAAAGATGTGGTATTAAGGGATATAAGATGAATCAAAAAGCACTTCACGTACTTGAGTACGATAAAATAACAGAGAGACTTACAGAACATGCAAGTTCGGAGCCGGGAAAGAAGCTTTGCAGAGAGCTTGTTCCGTCATCTGATATAAAAGAGATCAGAAAAAATCAGCAGAAGACAAAAGACGGAATTGACAGGATATTCAAAAAAGGCTCGATTTCTTTTGGCGATAACAAGGATTTTACAGGTGTTCTTAAGGCGCTTAAAATAGGCAGCTCTTTGGATGCGGCAAATCTTCTTAGGATTGCGGCTTTTTTGGATAACGTAAACAGAGTAAAGTCATACGGAAGACCGCAGAGAGACGGCGAAGCAAGGGATTCTCTTTCAGAAAGTTTTGAGCTTTTGGAGCCGCTTACTTTTGTTTCTCAGGAAATCAGAAGGTGCATTGTTTCCGAAGATGAGATCAGCTCTGACGCAAGTCCGGCGCTTAAGCACATAAGGCGCGACATTATGCTGACCAATGACAGAATACACGAGCAGCTTGGCAGGATGATAAACGGATCTATGAGGACATATCTTCAGGATGCGGTTGTTACCATGCGTGGAGACAGATATTGTATTCCGGTTAAGGCGGAGTATAAGTCGCAGATAAACGGACTTGTTCACGACCAGTCGTCTTCCGGTTCGACTCTTTTCATCGAGCCTGCGGCGGTTGTTGAGCTTAATAACAAGTTAAAAGAGCTTATGCTACATGAGAGTGCCGAGATTGATAAGATACTCGCGGAGCTTAGCGTAAAGGTTTCTGAGCACGTAAACGATATCAAATACAATTCGGAGATAATGACCGATCTTGATTTCATTTTTGCGAAGGCTTCTTACGCACTTGAGATCAACGCGATACCGCCGGTGTTCAATGACCGTCACTATTTCGATATCAGAAAGGGCAGACATCCTCTTATCGACAAGAATAAGGTAGTGCCGATAGATGTTTATGCCGGAAAAGATTTTGGAATGTTGATAATCACAGGTCCCAATACGGGTGGTAAGACTGTAACCCTTAAGACTGTAGGTCTTTTGACCATAATGGGACAGGCGGGGCTTGCGATACCTGCAGGCGACAGATCTGAGCTTTCCGTATTCGATGAAGTATATGCGGATATCGGAGACGAGCAGAGTATCGAGCAGTCTCTTTCAACATTTTCATCGCATATGACAAATACGGTTTCTATACTAAAAAATGCAGATGAGAATTCACTGTGTCTTTTTGATGAGCTTGGTGCGGGAACCGATCCCACAGAGGGAGCGGCTCTTGCCATTTCAATACTTAACGATCTTCATAAGCGAAATATCAGGACGCTTGCAACAACGCACTACAGCGAGCTTAAGGTTTATGCGCTCAATACTGCCGGTGTGCAGAATGCAAGCTGCGAATTTGATGTGGAATCATTGAAACCTACATACAGGCTTCTTATCGGCATTCCCGGAAAAAGTAATGCTTTTGCAATCTCTTCAAAGCTTGGACTTTCGGAAGATATAATCGATGCGGCCAAAGAGCAGATAAGCACCGAGGATAAGAAGTTCGAGGATCTTCTTGCAGATCTTGAGATGAGCAGAAAGACAATTGAGAGCGAGAGACTTGAGATTGCCGAGTATAAAAAAGAGGTTGAAGAGCTTAAGAAGAAGCTTGAGGAGAAGACCGATAAGCTCAACAGGCAGCGTGAGGAAATCCTCAGAGAAGCTAACGAGCAGGCAAGGGATATCCTTCAGGAAGCCAAAAATGTTGCGGACGAGACCATAAGAGTATTTAGAAAGGCAGGTCCCGGCGCGTCAATGCAGGATCTTGAGAGAGCCAGAACAGGTGTCGGCCAGAAGATTTCTGACAAGAATAAAGCAATATCGGTAAAAAAAGAAAAAGCAAAAGAGACTCATCCGATCTTGAAAGAATCGCAGCTTAAACTTGGAGAGTCTGTAAAGATAGTGTCCATGGGACTTAAGGGCACGATCAGTTCAAAACCTGACAAGGACGGAAATCTCTATGTTCAGTGCGGAATAATGCGTACCAAGACAAATATCAGAGATCTTGTTCTTGTAAAGGAAGATGACGGCAAGGCTGCAATGAAGAAGTTTTACGGAAGAGCCTCAGGAAGTTCGAAGATGGATCTTTCACGTGCCGCAAATATAAAGACCGAAGTTAATCTTATCGGCAAGAACAGTGATGATGCGATTGCAGCTCTTGATAAGTATCTTGACGATGCCTACATGTCGCATCTTAACAATGTCAGAGTTGTGCACGGAAAAGGTGCGGGAATATTAAGACAGGCTGTTCATGCACATCTTAAGTCGGTTCCGTATGTAAAATCTTTTAAACTCGGAGAATTTGGCGAGGGAGATGCAGGAGTTACCATAGTGACGTTTATAAAGTGAGGGAAATAATAGGATATGGTTAGTAAACAGAAAATTCTGATAGTAGATGATGATAATAATATTGCGGAGCTCATTTCGTTATATCTTGTAAAAGAGTGTTTTGAAACAAGAATATGTAACGACGGTGAGTCTGCGATCAATGCTTTTGACAGTTTCAAGCCCAATCTGGTGCTTCTTGACCTGATGCTTCCGGGAATAGACGGATATCAGGTGTGCAGGGAGCTTAGGGCAACTTCTCAGGTTCCGATAATCATGCTTTCGGCAAAAGGAGAAGTTTTTGATAAGGTTCTGGGGCTTGAGATGGGCGCCGACGATTATATGGAGAAGCCTTTTGATTCAAAAGAGCTTGTTGCAAGGGTAAAAGCGGTTCTCAGAAGATATAAACCGCAGGCACAGGAGCAGGCTGAGTCGGACGATAAGGTTGTGAGATATCCGAATCTGGAGATCAACATGACCAATTATTCAGTGACATACATGGGGGAAAGAGTGGATATGCCGCCTAAGGAGATGGAGCTGTTGTATTTCCTTGCAGCTTCGCCCAACCATGTTTTTACAAGAGAGCAGCTTCTTGATCAGATCTGGGGATATGAGTATGTCGGCGATACCAGAACTGTAGACGTACATATCAAGAGACTCAGAGAAAAAATAAACGATCATGATAACTGGAGAATAGCAACGATCTGGGGAATCGGATACAAATTTGAGGTGCAACAGTAAATGAAACGGACACTTTATTTAAAGTTTCTTTTGGCATATTTGCTGTTTGGTATTTTCGGATTTATTGTTGTTGCGACATTTGTATATGATATGACCTATGAGAGATTAAGGCGTGATAAGGCCGATAACATGTACCGTGTTGCAACACAGATAGCAAATACGTATGCAGCTGATCTTTATACAAATATGGCTTCGCTTGAGACGGTTCATCAGCAGCTCGTGTCGTTGTCCATGTATATGGATGAATCTGTTATCTGGATAGTTAATCCGTCGGGAAGACTTGTCCTTGATTCCTCAAGAGTTTTTAAGCAGAATGAGGAAATTGCGATAAAGGACTTTGATCCCACTGTTATAGGGAATTCTTATTATACGATAGGAAATTTCTGGGGACAGCTGAGTGAGGAGAACTTAAGTGTTTTTGCGCCGATAACCGCAAACTGGAAAGTTCAGGCATATGTTGTTATTCATGAGCCTTTGTCGGCGATAAAAGCATCGGCAAATACGTTTCTGGATATTTCGTATCTGATGCTTCTTGTGCTGTTTCTTTTGTCGCTCATAATCCTTATCTTTTTCACGGAGCTGGTATATTTGCCGCTTAGGAAGATCACAACCGCGACAGAGCAGTATGCTGTGGGAAATATGAGCTACGAGTTCTCGGTTGAGTCTGAGGATGAGATGGGATATCTTGCGGCTTCTCTTGCATATATGGCGGGCGAGATAGCAAGGCAGGAGGACGATCAGAGGAAATTTATAGCCAACGTTTCGCATGATTTCAGGTCTCCGCTTACATCCATAAAAGGATATCTTGTTGCGATGCAGGATGGAACTATTCCGCCAGAGATGCATGAAAGGTATCTTGGAATCGTAATAAATGAGACCGATAGGCTTACAAAGCTCACAAATGAGATGCTTACGCTCAACAATTTGAATACAAAAGGAATGCTCCTTGATAAGAGCGACTTTGATATAAACAGTATTATCAGGACGGTTGCGGAATCTTTTGAAGGAACATGCCTTAACAAAAATATTGCGATAAATCTGGTGCTTACAGATGACAAGATGCTTGTAAATGCAGATATGAGTAAGATACAACAGGTTCTTTACAATCTTGTGGATAACGCAATCAAATTCAGCAATAAGAATTCAGCGATCAAGATTGAGACAACCGAGAAGCACAGCAAGGTATTTGTTTCCGTAAAAGACAGCGGAATAGGAATACCAAAGGACGATCAGAAGCTTATTTTTGACAGGTTCTACAAATCCGATCTTTCAAGAGGTAAGGACAAGAAGGGAACAGGACTTGGACTTGCCATTGTAAAAGAGATAATTAAAGCGCATGAAGAAAATATAAATGTCATCAGCACAGAAGGCGTCGGAACGGAATTTATCTTTTCCCTACCGAAGGCCAAGGCAATGGATGTGGATGACGAGGAGTAATAGAAAGTTATGCATATAGTTTTACATCAGCCGGAGATTCCGCAGAATACAGGAAATATCGGAAGGACATGTGTTGCGACGGGAACTTCGCTGCATCTTATAGAGCCGCTTGGATTCAGGCTCAATGAAAAAGAGCTTAAGCGTGCGGGAATGGACTACTGGGACAGGCTCGACGTCGCAAGATATATGGATTTTAATGATTTTAATGAAAAGCATCCGGGAGCAAAAATCTGGATGGCTACTACAAAGGCAAAGCGCTCCTATACCGAAGTTTCTTTTGGCATGGATGATTTCATCATGTTTGGAAAAGAGAGCGCGGGGATTCCTGAAGAGATTCTTGTGGAAAACGAGGAGAATTGCATCAGGATTCCTATGGGAAATGACATCAGGTCTTTGAATCTGTCCAATTCTGTGGCGATTGTTTTGTACGAGGCGCTTAGACAGAATGATTTTAAGGGACTTGAGAAAGAAGGCGAACTTCACAGGCTTCATTGGAAGTAAAATCAGGTGGGATATATGAGTGGTAAAAAAGATATTGCGACTGCGGGCTACAAAAAGGATGACATCCTGACAGTCGATATAACCGATATTGGAAATGATGGAGAGGGCATAGGCAAAATAAATGGCTATACCCTTTTTATTAAGGACGCAGTTATCGGAGATAAAGTTAAAGCGAAGATAATGAAGGCGAAGAAGAACTATGCCTATGCGCATCTAGAAGAAGTTATTGAGCCTTCGGAGCATCGCATAACGCCGAAGTGTCCGGTGGCAAGGCAGTGCGGCGGTTGTCAGATTCAGAGCATGTCCTATGAGAGGCAGCTTGAATTTAAGCAGAATAAAGTAAGAAACAATATCGTAAGGCTCGGCGGATTTGATGCGGAATTTGTTGATAGTGTGATGAATCCTATCATCGGAATGGATGAGCCTTGGGAATACAGAAATAAAGCGCAGTTCCCTGTTGGATGTGACAAAGAGGGCAAGGTTGTTACGGGCTTTTATGCGGGAAGATCGCACAATATCATTCCAATGACATCCTGCTGTATAGGTGTAAAAGAAAATGAAGAGATCATGGAGATTGTAAGGTCTCATATGATCGATAATCATGTGCGCCCATATGATGAAGTGTCGGGAAAAGGGCTTGTGCGCCATGTGCTTATCAGAAAAGGCTTTGCAAGCGGCGAGATAATGGTGTGTCTTGTTATCAATTATCGCGCGGCTTCAGACACTTCGAAGAAAGCGAAGGCAGGGGCAGGTGGTGCGCAGGTTGAGTATATCGGCGGACAGAAGGCGCTTGTTGAGAAGCTTTCTAAAGTTAAAGGCATGAGCAGTATTTCAGTCAGTATCAATACAGAAAAGACCAACGTTATCATGGGGCTTGAAGTTCATACTATCTGGGGAAAAGATACAATAAGCGATACTTTGTGCGGACTTAAATTTGAGATATCGCCGCTTTCTTTTTATCAGGTTAATCCTGTGCAGACAAAGAAATTGTATGAGCAGGCGATTGAATATGCTTCGCTTACGGGAAAAGAAACTGTGTGGGATCTTTACTGCGGAATCGGAACAATCACGTTGTCGATGGCAAAGACTGCAGGCAGAGTCTACGGTATCGAGGTTATTCCCGAAGCAATCGAGGATGCAAAGCGAAATGCCGAGCGAAACGGAATATCTAATGCAGAGTTCTACTGCGGCAAAGCTGAAGAAGTCCTTCCTGAGTTCTATGAGAAAAAGAGAAAGACTGTATCCGGCGGAGACGACGGCTCCAGCCTTCACCCTGACGTGATCGTAGTCGATCCGCCCAGAAAAGGCTGCGACTTGGTCTGCCTTGAAACAATGCTTAAGATGCAGCCTGAGAGGATCGTGTACGTAAGTTGCGACTCCGCAACACTTGCAAGAGATCTTCGCATTCTTGCAGACGGCGGGTATGAGATTAAGGCGATTCGTCCCTGCGATATGTTCCCTTGGACTGTGCATGTGGAAGTCGTGAGCCTTTTGCAGAAAAATGGGTTTTACTGTTCGTAACGATTTGATTTATCGAAATAAAGCTTTGGTAGAAATGGTTAGAATAGATACATAAATTTAGTAAACGCAGGAATGATTTCCGGTGAACCATATATTATTCAGGGCAGAAGCATTAGTAAATTATGTGATGTTGGAGAAGTGTGTAGAGGTTGCGAAGATGATAGAAACGGAAAGACTTATTCTTAGAGAATATAAAACAGATGATTTTGACGCCCTGTATGAGATAATGTCGGATGTTGAAACAATGCAGCACTATCCGGCACCGTTTGATGAAGTAAGAACCAGACGTTGGATCGAATGGAATCTTGAGAACTATGCCCGGTATGGGTTTGGCTTATGGGCAATTGTGCTGAAAGAAACAGGGAAATTCATCGGGGATTGCGGCATTACAATACAGAATATTGATGGAGAAAAATTGCCGGAGATAGGATATCATATTCATAAAAAGTATTGGAGACAAGGATATGCAAAAGAAGCTGCTAAGGCTGTAAGAGATTGGGCTTTTGAAAATACTGATTATTCGTCATTATATTCGTACTGTAAATATACGAACGAGGCATCATACAAAACAGCAGAAGCAATAGGGATGCATTTTGAAAAGGAGTATCCTGACGAGGTAAACAAGATTACGCATGTTTCCGTAATCCATAGAGTAGCAACAAAAAAATAGGCAATCATAGGAGGGACACAATTGGAGTACAGAGTTGCAACATTGGAGGATCTTGATTTATTGACGACCTCCCGTATTGAGGTTTTAAGAGCGGCAAATAAGTTGGATGATTCGGTTGATATGACGTTAGTAGAAAAAGAATCTTACAAGTATTACAAGAAGGCTTTGGCCGATGGTACACATTTTGCGATTCTTGTAATGGAAGGGGATAAATTTATAGGGGCCGGGGGCGTCAGTTTTTATACTGTAATGCCGACTTACCACAATCCCGATGGAAAAAAGGCTTATATTATGAATATGTATACGAATCCGAATTATAGAAGGCAAGGGATTGCATACAAAACATTAGACATGCTTGTAAATATTTCTAGAGAACGAGGAATAAACCAAATATCATTAGAGGCGACAGAAATGGGACGACCGCTATATGAGAAATATGGCTTTGTTAAGATGGAATCTGAAATGGAACTGATTTAGGAGGCACCGTTGGACATTAAATATACAGATAAACACGATTTTACTAAAAATGAACTGGAAGAATTATTTCTTTCAGTTAACTGGTCATCAGGTCATTATCCGGAGAAATTATGTATCGCAATGAAAAACTTTAATACCGTCTTTTCTGCTTATGACGGGGATAAACTGGTTGGTATGGTATGTGCTATGGATGATGGAATAATGAATGCATATGTGCATTATCTGTTGGTGAATCCTGAATACCATAATCAAAAGATTGGCAGAACACTGATCGATATGATTAAAGAGAAGTATCATAGCTATCTTAGAATAGCAGTAATTGCCTATGACAAAGAAATGCATTTTTACCAAAACTGCGGGTTTGAGAAAAGTGATGATGCATCGCCAATGTTTATAACATCTTTATGGACATAAGGAATGCACTACTAAATTCTTGCAACTTATACACCTATGAGTGCAACTTAGCACCGAAAATATTGTAACGAAGCTCCTTTTTCAGTAAGGTATGCATAGAAACGCGATAACTACTGAAAGGGGCTTTTTTTAATGAAAACAATGACTTATACAAATGGCAAAAACAGATTTTTAAGCGGTTTTACTTTTTTGAGTTATTCTTTGGAGGCGTTCGGTGTGATAGGCTTTGAATTCCTGCTGGCATATGCGATCGAATTTAATGTATATGGCTATGACTTTGGCAGCTTTAATATGTGGCAGAGTATTTTACACTGGACGATGACAATGATTGTGTGGATACTTGGCGGGCTGTACGTCATCAAAGAATGTGCACGCAAATCCGGAGTCGATTTTGTTAAGAACTGTAGAGAAAAGAGCTTTATCAGCGGAGCAAAAGAACTGTCTTTCGGCAGATGGATACTTTTAATCTCAGGAACCGTAATAAGCCTGATAGCGTCATGGATCGACTGGGACGGAAGTAAGGTTTTAAGAGAGCTTAGAAGTAGAGGAATAATTCTTTTTACATTCCAGTATCTGTACTACTTTGTTGAGGTCTTCCTTGTGCTTCTGGTCATTGTTTTCGGGCAGTATGCATTTGAAAAGTGGTTTAAAAATGATAAGATTCCCTATGGAGGAATAGTTGTGGCGCTTACATGGGGGCTTGGCCACTGGATTACAAAAGGCTCTTTGGCGACAGGAATATACATTGCCATTGAAGGATTTGTGTTCGGCGGTGCGTACCTTCTTACAGAAAGAAACTTAAAACTATCCTATTTGTTCCTCTGCATCATGTTCATTTTATAAGGGGGGAAGATGAAACTGATAAAGACCAGAGAGGAAAATCTGGAAGAGAATTACCTTGAACTGCATTATGAAGACATAGATGGTGAAACAGCCGCAGTTCTGGAAAGACTGCGGCTGGCACTTAAATATATTGAGGGAATGGCAGATGGGAAGAAGCTGACATTTCCGCTTTCTGCCATATTTTACTTTGAATCTGTTGACAGAAAGACGTTTGCCTATACTCAAGATACCTGCATTGAGATAAAAGAGACTTTGCAAGGCATAATATCCGAGCACAAAGATGTAGGCTTTGTGCGGATCAGCAAATCGAGCATCGTAAATCTGTACAAGATAAAGCGCCTTCAGGGTGATCTTAACATGAGAACACGCATTTTTCTAAAGAACGATGAGTGTCTGGTGATGAACAGAGGATACAGGGCAGAATTCTATGAAGCACTAAAGAAACTCCGGGGGAGGCAAAAAAATGAAACTGATCAATAAGAATAATTTTTTTTCCATAGTTTGTACCACCTTCACAATTATAGTTTGCGGAAAACTGCTTTTTGAAAAGTGTATTGGATTCGTAGATAAGAATTATTCCGATAACATTTTTCTTTGCCTGGGGATATCGGTTCTGGCGATATTTGTTCTTTCGCTCCATAATTATTTGCAGCGATTTCCGTTTGTACCGGTGGCTATTGGCCAGTATATTGTAATTATAGGAATTGTCCTTTTAGGGGTATGGATAATGGCGCATTTTTCTGAGGTTTCGCCGTCGGCGTACAGGGATATGTTTATTTCTGTCACGATTCCCTATGTTATCGGTGCGGTAGTGTATTACATCAGTTTTTTTGTAGAAATAAAAAAAGCTAACAAATTTTTTTCGGGCTTAGAATGAATATAGAGAGTCGTACAGCGATTGGGAGGCATTTGATATGCTGAAAAATAAAGAAATCAGATATATGATCTGTGCAGCAGCTGTATTTACGGTTGCTGCGTCTGTATGCGGATATGTTTTATGTGGCATAGCCGCTTTTATTTTATTGGTAATATTGGGAATTGCTTTGGGGAGCGGATTTATTTTTTTCACAAAACGCAGGTATAACGATATAGACAAACTCAATTCGTACTTGGTAAGAGTTCTTGCGGGAGATGAAACAGTGGGAATCCTCGATCAGGAAGAAGGAGAGCTGTCGCTTCTTAAAACGAACATCTATAAAACTACGTCTACGCTCAGCTACCAGAAAGATCTTTTGGCAAAAGACAAAGTGGCGCTGGCAGATGCCATTGCGGATATAAGTCATCAGTTAAAAACTCCGCTTACGTCCATGATAGTAATGAACGATCTGCTCAAAATTGAGGATGATAAGAATAAGCGCGATGAATTTCTTACGACACAATCAAATCAGTTGGATAGGATGAACTGGCTGATCCAGACTCTTTTAAAGCTATCTAAGATCGATGCCGGAACAATAATCATGAAGCCTGAAGAAACAGAAGTTGACGAACTTATCAGAGAAGTCATAAAACCTTTTGAGATACAGATGGAGCTTAAGAATATAAGCTATACACACGACGTTTTTAATATGTCTGTTAAGTGCGATAAAAACTGGACCATAGAAGCCATTCAGAATATTGTAAAAAACTGCATTGAACATATGGAGAGCGGCGGCACGCTTTCAATAAAAACATCCGACACAAACATCTATAAGGAGATATCCGTTGAAGATACGGGCTGCGGAATAGCGGAGGAAGATCTGCCGCATATTTTTGAACGTTTCTATAAAGGGAAAAATGCAGGAAAAGACAGTGTAGGCATAGGACTTGCTCTTGCAAAGACAATCATTACGGGACAGCGCGGAGATATTGTCGTAGAAAGCACTGAAGGCGTGGGAACGAGGTTCTGTTTGAGATTTTATAAAACACTTATCTAAAATGACAAATCTGTAATTGTATAGTCACTTGATTGTAAGATGGAAGCTATATTCTATTCTCATGAATAAGATATTCGACATGTTTTTTGCATGAGAAGGGAGACAAAAGAAAAATGAACATTCTGGAAATCAGAAATCTTTGTAAAGTATATGGAACAGGGGAGACAAGAGTTGATGCTCTTAAAGATGTCTCTTTTGACGTGGAACAGGGAGAGTTTGTGGCAATAGTAGGACCTTCCGGTTCGGGAAAATCGACGCTTCTTCATATCCTCGGAGGAGTGGACGTTCCGACATCAGGTACTTGTACAATTGCAGGAACAGACATCGGAAAGCTTGATGAAACAAGGCTTGCAATATTTCGCAGAAGAAACATCGGTCTTATTTACCAGTTTTACAATCTTATTCCAATCCTGAATGTGGAAGAGAATATGACACTTCCAATTTTACTGGATGGAAAAAAGGCTGATAAAAAGCTTCTTAATGATCTGGTTGAAAAGCTTGGATTAAAAGAGAGAATATCTCATCTTCCAAATCAGCTTTCAGGAGGCCAGCAGCAGAGAGTGTCGATAGGAAGGGCGCTTATGAATCATCCGGCGCTGCTTCTTGCAGATGAGCCTACGGGTAATCTGGACTCAGAGAACAGTAAAGAAATAATAGCGCTACTTCGAAAGTTTAACAAAGAAAACAATCAGACGGTTATCATCATCACTCATGATGAGAGAATAGCTCTTTCCGCCGACAGAGTCATTACGATCGAGGATGGCAAGATCATCCGCGACAGTAAGAAGGAAGGGGTGATGGTGTCATGAATATTATAGCGACTTTGACATTAAGGCACCTCCTTGGAAAAAAGAAAAGATCCATCGTAACAATGCTTGGAATTGCGGCATCTACAGCACTTATAAGTGCCATAGTTCTGGGCGTTTTTTCTTTCTTTAAGTTTTTTGGATCTATGGCTATACAGTCAGAAGGAAATGTACATGCGCAGTTTAGAGAGATTACGCGCGAGCAGTATGTTTCTTTGACGAAAGATAAAAGGATAGCTTCGGTGGGAATCTGCGACGCAGAAGAGAAGGTGACGGGCGTCAGACTTTTAAATGATAAAGAAGACAGATTCCGAACCGGAAATATCGACCATGTGGATAAAAACTATTTATCCATGAGGGTGATATCGGATTATGACGGAGTGCTCCCAAAAAATTCTTCTGAGATAGCGGTCGAAGAGCAGTTTCTTATTGATAACGGGCTGGAAGATCTTAAGGTGGGCGATTCCCTCACCTTTGAGCAGGGATACAGATATATTGATGATGAGATTGAAGGACTTTCATATCTTGGCGGTGATTACAAGTCGGAAGAGCAGTTTAAGGCTGAGTCGACGGAAACCTGTACAGTGACGGCAATACTGCATGGAAACAGACCGACAGGTGACTGGGATATTCTTCGGGGACTGGATGAGGATTACTTTCCTGACAGAGAAAAAGCGCAAGTGCTGATCACGCTTAAGAAATGCGATCATACTGCCATTAAGCAACTTAACAGTATAAAGGCAGAGTATGGGATTGATAAGAGTGAATACAACACAGAGTATCTGATCAGCTGCTTTGCCTATGAAGACAGTGAAGGTACATACAGGTCATTTTTTGTTATGATGGCTGTTGCCCTTGCAATAGTCATAGTTACTTCGGTTATCCTGATATTCAATTCCATAGGAATGTCCCTTACAGAGAGGATGCGTTATCTTGGAATGCTTGCAAGTGTCGGAGCAACAGCTAAGCAAAAGAGATTTTCAATATACTATGAGGGCTTTGTTCTGGGAGCGATAGGAATCCCTTTAGGTCTTTTGATTGGCTATATCGGAACGAAGATAACGCTGGAATTTCTTGGCAACAGGATTATTGAGGCTAATATATTTGCGGGTGTCGAAGGGGTGAGCGGAGGCGTTCCTATAGTATGCAATCTTTATGTGATGGCCGCCATCGTATTTTTTGCCACACTCACAATATTCATTTCTACATTTGTTCCGGCAATAAAGGCGTCAAAGGTTATGCCGATTGAAGCTCTGCGTCAGAATAATATTGTAAAAGTTAAGGCGAGAAACCTTAGGGTAAACCCCGTAATAAGGAAAATCTTTGGATATGAAGGAGAACTTGCGTACAAAAACTTAAAAAGAAATGGCGTAAAAGGCAAAGTTATAACTGCAACCTTGGCGGTTTCGGTGATCATGTTCCTGACGACCAACTATTTTTGCAATTCGGTAGCAAGAGCCAATAAATTTGAGCTGGATTTACCTTATCAGATCGTGGCATCCTGTTCTCTTTCGGAGAGCTATAAGCTGCGCAATGCCATTGGTGAGATGGATGGAGTTGATAATGTATATGGCGTGAGTATGATCCAGTTTTTGTTTAAAAAGGCGCCGGAATCTACAAAGGAGCTTGCCAATACGGATATTGCGGACCAAAAGTTTCTTTTACCCGAGTTTGCGGATTTAAGCCTCGCGGGAATGGACGTATGCATAGTGGATGATAAGGAATTTGACAGGATACTTGAAGATAACGGACTGGATAAAGGTGCCTATTATGGGGATACATTGCGCGGAGTGCTTTTAAATGATTATTTTCACGAGAGAAAGCCCAGTGAAGTCTTTAATGACGGGATAATAGGGCAGGCCCTTCACTACGACAATGCTATGGAAAATCCTCCGGCAATAGAGATTGCGGGATTGATCAAATATGACGGAAAAAACAGTATTCTGGACCTTACGCCTAAAGGCGATATTGCAGTGTATGTGCCAACATCCATGTACTATGCTAAGGCAAAAGAAGTGCTTCCCGAAGATAAACTCACGGTCGATCTGGGAGTTGAAACCACAAGGCATAAAGAAATCCATGATAAGATATATTCTCTTTTGGAAAATGACGGATATCACAGTTACTATTGCAACGATTTTGCGGATTCTTTGCAGGTGATGGATACGATCACAATTATGCTGAAAACTGCAATGTATGGTTTTACCGGCCTCCTTTCGCTCATTTCTGTTGCGAATATCGTAAATACAATTTCGACCGGAGTGCTCCTTCGCAGAAAAGAGTTTGCCATGTACAAATCGGTGGGGCTTGAGAGCGGAGGATTTAAGAAGATGTTATGGCTTGAAACGCTTCTGTACGGAATGAAAGCGCTGATATTGGGAATTCCGATATCTCTTTTGCTGAGCTACCTGATGTACAGGACGTTTGATTCGAATCTGCACATCTTTGATCCGGACCTTATCATGTATGGAATCGTCATGGCTTCCGTATTTGGAATCCTTGGTATATGCATGGCACTTAGCGTAAACAAGATCAAAAATGAAAATATTATTGATGCTCTTAAAGAGGACGCTGTGTAAAGAGTGAGGCATGATATGATACGACTTGAAAAGGATATGGGAAAGAAGCCGTAAAGCTGGCATTAGAGTTTATAAGAACGTATCCGTGCGGAGAGGCAGAGTATTGCTGGCTTTCGTATGAGCCGGAGAATATAGTGGCTTCAAAACTTTATAGTTCATTTGGATTCAAAGAAAACGGAGATAAGGACGGCGAAGAGCTTATTGCAATATTAAAATTGTGAAAAAACATAGATATTCCGATACGCGTATATGTAAGTCAGTTCCACTCAGAAGAAAAAGAATTCTTTTTCTTCTGAGTGGAACTTTTTTAAAAAGAAGCAGGATGAGATCGATTTATAGAGATAAATTGCCTTTGCGATATCGCCCAAACAAAATACCGTCGTCAACAAATTGATCTGTTTCTGAGACCCACATGGGGAATTTTTCAGTAGCTACAGCAGTTTGTCCATTAAGCATTCCGGTATGGAAGGACAGGTGCCTGTATTGGCGAAGTACAAGTTCCATGCGAGTATAGATGCAGTTTTCCGGTTTTTCATACAACATATTATCCGTAAGGAAAGCCAGATAATTCATGGTTTTCTTTTCTATCAGATCAAGATATGACAGGAGCTGGGCATCGGATAAAATAACGCTTGTCGGATTTTCGGGATTGTCCATTCCGTTTTCGTGGAAGATAGGCTCTTCGTAAACGAATGGATTGATAAACCATTTGTCGGCTGAGTGAAGAGCGTGATATGCCCATCTCCAGCAAGGAGCTCCGCAGCATAGGGCGTCTCTGTCATAGGTACGTAAGGAAGTGCGAATATTCAAAAAGTTTGGCTTTACTGTATCTTTAATTATTTTACATAGGGAAGATTTGCAGGGTAAGTGCAACGCTTGTGTTGCGCTTACTTTTTGAAGGTGGCAAGTAGGTTACTCAGGGCTTCTTGTAGAATTTAAAGATA
>NZ_FMUR01000015.1 GCF_900101605.1 Butyrivibrio hungatei | reverse complement strand
ATGCGGTATTAACAGTCGTTTCCAGCTGTTATCCCCCAGTATGAGGCAGGTTGCCCACGCGTTACTCACCCGTCCGCCACTAAGAATTTACAAGAATCTGCCGAAGCTTCATCAGCGTAAATTCTCCGTTCGACTTGCATGTGTTAGGCACGCCGCCAGCGTTCATCCTGAGCCAGGATCGAACTCTCACGTTTAAAAGTTTAATCCGGCTAAGAACTTAAGCTTGGCTTTCGTTCTGTCCGTTAATTTACATTTTTCTGAATTATTCTCTTGGAATCTTTCAGGGTTGCATTACTGTTTATTTGTCAAGGTTCATGTTCTTGCGACTTCAGTGCCGCAACTCGTTTATCGTATCATAGTCAAGCGCTGTTGTCAAGAACTTTTTTAAACTTTTTTCAAAGTTTTTATGAAACCCGCTTAGTTCTGCGGTTTTCAGCCCCTCTCTCGAGCGGGCAAAAGTTATTATAGCAAAGCGTATATACAAATGCAACAACTTTTTTGAGAAATTTTAAAAAAATTTCCGATCACTATATTTTGTGTCAAATCACGCCTCACACCACAAGATATCTGTTTTTCATCCGCCATAATTTCTGTATTCATATAAAAATATCTTTTTTTGTTTAAAAACTTCGCACAACTTTCCCCCTTTTTTACAGAAAATATTTAAAGTCGGATACTTTGGGCCTTTCGCCTGTCAAGACTTTTTCCATAAAAATTCTTTTATAATATTTTCTATATGAAATAAGACATTTTATCCCCGCAGATCTTTTTTGTTATAGCAGAGCATTTTTTGTTGAATAGAAATTTCCTGTTAGACAAAAAAAGCGCTACTCACTGAAATTCATCAGTAAGTAACGCTATACTTCAACGGAGAAAGCGGGATTTGAACCCGCGCGCCGCGTTAACGGCCTACACCCTTAGCAGGGGCGCCTCTTCAGCCACTTGAGTATTTCTCCATGCCTGAATCCCTCTACCAAATATGGTTCGAATTCTCTTGGCTAACAGCCAAGACGCAAATGTAATTATACAAAGACACTCAGCCTTTGTCAATTCTTTTATTCGTTTTCTTTGTTATACAGTTTATCCGCAGTTTCGTACAGATTATTTCCCTTTGAGTCAATTACCACTATGGCAGGGAATTTCTCAACTTTAAGTTTTCTGATAGCTTCCGTTCCAAGATCGTCATATGCGACAACTTCAGACTCTACTATCGCTTTTGACAAAAGAGCTCCCGCTCCACCAATAGCCGCAAAATAAACAGAACCGTTTCTTACAATAGCATCCGAAACATCCTTAGACCTCTTTCCTTTTCCGATCATTCCGCCAAGTCCAAGATCAAGAAGTTTGGGGGCATACTTATCCATCCTGCTTGCCGTTGTGGGCCCTGCTGATCCTATGGGTCTGCCTTCTCTTGCCGGAGACGGTCCCATATAATAAATAAGATTTCCTTTTAAATCTATAGGAAGCTCTTTTCCCTCAGCAAGAGCTTCATCCATTCTCTTGTGAGCAGCATCACGAGCTGTATAGATAATTCCTGTAATATATACCATATCGCCTGCACTGAGACTGCTTACCGCCTCAGCACTGACAGGAGCCTGTATCTCTTTATTCATGTCAATTCCTTTTCAATCTCTATCATTATTCTGTATCACAAAGTCACAGTAACATGCCTGTTTACATGGCAACAGATATTTACCGCTACCGGAAGTCCGGCTATATGTGTGGCATATGTATTTATGTTTACTGCAAGAGCCGTCATCTTTCCTCCAAGTCCGGCAGGACCGATTCCGGTTTTGTTTATCCTATCAAGAAGCTCTACTTCCATTGCCTTTATATGCTCTTTATCGGAATGACTACCGACAGGTCTGGTAAGAGCTTCTTTTGCCATCTCCGCGCATTTTTCAAATGTTCCGCCTATTCCGACACCTACAACCATAGGAGGACATGCATTCGGGCCTGCATCCTTGACGGCACGAACAACCGCTTCCTTGACGCCTTCTTCTCCATCAGCAGGCTTAAGCATGAATACTCTGCTCATATTCTCGCTTCCAAATCCTTTTGGAGCACATGTAATAGTAACTTTATCACCCGGAACAATGTCATAATGTACGATTGCCGGCGTATTATCTTTAGTGTTTACTCTAATAAGAGGATCTCCGACTACGGATTTTCTAAGATAGCCTTCCGTATATCCCTGTCTTACGCCTTCATTTATGGCAGTTCCGAGATCTCCTCCCGTAAAATGAACATCCTGACCAACTTTAAAGAAAAATACCGCCATTCCCGTATCCTGGCAAATAGGAATCTGATCGTTTGCGGCTATCTCCAGATTTTCTTCAAGTTGTGAAAAAATCTGTTTTCCAAGCTCTGACACTTCCTCTTTCTGTGCAGTTTCAAGAGCTTTCTTCATATCATCGGAAAGCGCATAGTTAGCATCTATGCACATATTTTTTACAGCTTCGGTCACTTCCGAAACATTAATCTCACGCATTAAATATCCCCTTGTATTAACCTATTATAGTATTCTTTATCTCTACAAGCTCTTCAGCTGAAGGACTTGTCGGCTTCCACAAAATATGCTGTCCGTCGTTTTCATATCTCGGGATCACATGTAAATGGTAATGCATAACGGTCTGACCTGCAGCCGCTCCATTGTTCTGCACAAGATTAACTCCGTCACATCCAAGCTTATCTTTTAACATGGAAGCAACGATCTTTCCTGTCTGCACCGCTCCGGCAAGAACATCATCGGGAATCTCAAAAAGATCCGCATAGTGCTTCTTTGGAATTACCAACGCATGTCCCTTTGTTGCCGGTCCGTTATCAAGGATTACTCTAAAATCTTCATTCTCATAAATAGTATTGGACGGAATCTCTCCGTTTGCTATCTTACAAAAGATGCAGTCACTCATTATGCCAAACCCTCCATATTCTTGTTGTTCTTTAATACTATTATATTAACCACACCAAGTATCGCTCCCATGAGAAAGCCTCCGAGATGTGCCTGTGTATTTGCTCCGGGTTGTATAAAACAGGATTCGATAATATATAATCCAAAAACAATAAGCCTGAATTTCATATCAGCAATATTTCTTTTATTCTTGCCTCCCGAAATGAGCCACAGCGCCAGAAAACCTACATTCCCCATTATAGCACCGCTTGCGCCAACCGATATCCTGTCTATTCCAAAAAACTGCTCATATCCCAGAGAAAAGAAATTTCCGAATAATCCGGACAATATATACATAAATAAGTAATAGATATGTCCGGTATAATTCTCGATCACTCCTCCCAGAAGCAGCAACATAAACATATTGCTGGTCAGATGATTCACGTCCGCATGGAGAAACATAGAAGTAAACGTTCTGAATTTCCCCCAGCCCGAATCAAAATCTGTCAGCATCAATGCGCCTTTATCATAGATAAGATATGCATAATCCGTTGTACATAATATGTACATAATAATATTTATCACAAGAAGCGCAATAGTAACATACGCCTTTTTATAAATCTTTCTCTGCTCATCCCAGAATTCTTCCTGATTCATCCGATTCTGAGCACCAGACATTCCTTCCGACATAACTTTAAGTTATTCCTCCATCAGTCCAAAAAGCTGATCCATACTTCTGAGAAGCTTGAAATCACCCTTCATTTTAATACTTCCGTCCATAAATGCTCTTTGGAATGTAATTCTTCCGTCAAGAATGTCCTCAAAGACTCTCTGCTCTGTAGTAATCACAACATCACATTCACCGCTCTCACCTGTCGAGCACTCACATCTGCTGTTTTCAACATTTATGATCACAGGCTTAAGTCTTGCATTATCAGTAAAAAGAATCTTAAATACGGCATTTATACCGGCTACCGGTCTAAATGTACTTTGAAGTTTCTTTGCATACTCACCGGAATTTCCGGATGTAGTCTCATCCTGTCCCATCTTATCCCTGAATATACTTGCAAGTTCCTGCAGATCTTCTTTTTGCTTTTTTACAAACCTGTCATCGGAAGCATACTCAGAAAGCTGCTCTGATTCCTGAGGTGTAAGATCTATGCTGTTTGCAACAGCAACCTTGTTGATAACCGCGCGATTGCTTGCAGGAAAAACAGGCATCTTCTGATTGATCGTCCTGTAAATATTCTCTGCTTTCTTATCTATAATCTTGGAATACTCCGAACTATTTTCAAGCCTTGTAGTATCTGCAATATATCCGCAAATACCTTCACAGGGAAGTCCGCCGAGCATCTCCCACGCGGCTGAAAGACTCATCATTCCTTCTCTTTCCCCGTGAGTAGTAGACATGACAACAGGCGCCATATAGATGTCCTTTATCTTTTCCTTGTCACCGTATAACCAGCATGCATCAAGGAACTGCATCATATATCCGCCAACACCGAACCACTCAACCGTAGACGCAAGAATAATTCCGTCCGCATCCTTAAGAGTATTTGGAAGTGCCGTGATTCCGTTTTTCTGCTCATATAAATTATATTGCTGAACCTTTACATTAAGCTCCTGCAACACTGTAGTTATCTGAGAAATGACATACAAAGTGGGATCGTCAATAATTCCCCTTCCACCGTAATAGATATTTATCTTCATTAGAACCCCTCCAACCGGTTAAGGGTATTATAACATATATTTTTCAGAGTTATCGTAAGTCAAAGCAAATTCGACCTATCTTTATTTCATCCCCTTCCTCAACAGGCACTTTCACCTTAGGTCCAAGTCTTAAGCCGTTCTTGTATGTTCCGTTTGTCGAACCAAGATCGGACACGACAATCTTTCCACCTTCATTGCTGAACCTGCAATGAATCCTTGAAATACTCATATCCTTGATGACCGTATCAACATAGCCTTCGAGCTTTCCTATAGTTATAGGAAGTTTATCAAGCGGAATCCTGAATGTTTTCCCCGCATTTCTGCTGTACAGGGTCATCTCGCCCGAATCTTCTTCAGCAAGTAGCGTTGTTTCCTCATATGCAGATGAAATCTCCGCATTTCTGTCACGATCAATACCTGAAGCAGAAGATGTTATTTTAAGCGGCGCCTTATATGATGAACTGTAATCTTTAAACGAAGGCTCGTCCTCATAATAATCATCTTCGTCCTCTTCATCACTCCATGAATCGCGCTCTTCTACCTTATATCCCAGTTTCTTCATATCCCTGATTCCTGTAAAAAGAGCTGCTGCGCTCATACCCACAGAAACAACGATCACTCCTATCGAGAAAAGATTCTCAACCTCAGACAGTACATAGTTCATTCTTACATATACAACAACTGCCACAAGTGCGGCAAACAAAAAAGCAAACACGAATTTACTCTTCACTCCGAGACCGCTCTTTTTAGAATCTACATATTCCTCATATTCTTCATCATCTTCATAATCGTCATACTCATCAGATTCTTCAAAGCGCATCTCATTTTCCGGCAGCGTTTCTTCCTTGCCGGGCGCAGTCTTTAAAATCTCATCAATAAGCTGCGGAAGCAATATTCCATCTTTCTCCGACATCTCACATAGATTATACGCAATCTCTATAGCCTCATCATCGGAATGATCAACCAGATCAAGAAGTTTCTCCGCAAAATTTCCAAATGCTTTATTCTCCCCGTCAAACGGATAATACATGAATCTATATTCGCCCGAGGATATATTTACATAGATATTTTCGGGATCAAAAAGAATCCCCTCTTCCCCAAGCAGGTATTCAGACAGGCCTTCCAGCATTTCCTTAAGCTCACGCAAAAAACATTTAAGGTCATCCGCGCTCATTCCTTTTGAGGAAAATCTGTCTTCCATACTTACCATCGAACTTACTTCATAATATAAAAGCTGTTCAAGATCTATTTTCCTAAGACTTACAGGAAGAAGCTTTTTGATTCTTCCGTTTTCCGCGATCTTAAGCTTATATCCGCCAAGTTCTTCCTCTCTGACATCGTTGCAGGGAGCGATAATATAACTGTGCTTTAAATCTCTGTAATATTTGTATTCCACTTTAGTTTCCATCCTTTAATCAAATACTCTAATCAACCATTCTTTGTCCGATATCTTTAAGCCGTGTAATCTTGCGTATATGTTTCACTTGCCCGAGGCACTTTGCCTTATGTCCCGCCTTAAACTCCCATCCGGATCTTGGTTTCAAAAAATAATTCCCCATAGCTCCCGCTCTTATCCTCGCACTTGCGCTTACCCTAATTTCTTTTCCGCCGTCTCTGCTATCCACATGGATAACCGGCTTCGTGCTTCCAAAATATTTTTTTCCAAAAACACGATCTCTTTTGGAAAGCACAGTGCTCTCGGGATTACTTCCGTATCTGTCCGCATCGACGCTTGCCCTGAACGCAAGGATATAGGAATCCTGCGACAAAATGCACCTTCCGTACAGATAATATGAAAATAAGATAAGAAGAGTTATCACGCATATGACCATCGGAACAATAAGCGCCGCCTCAAGCGTCATATATCCTTTATATTTGCGCAACTGTCGCCACCACCATTCCTGCCGCAATAAACGGGATAAAAGGATAACTCTTTTTTCTCCGTCCCCTCAAAGCGGCAATTATTACAAGCGAGAACAATCCGCTCACAAAAAACGCCACCGTTATACCAAGTGCAACTCTTTCAATTCCAAACGCCGGTCCCATGCACAATGTGACCATTCCGTCACCGAGACCTATCTGCTTTCCGGTCACATAATACAGGACTATCAGAACTACTCCGGGCAAAAGAGCTACCGCTGCCCGCTCAATATCATCCGCCCCCGCAACAATCTCAAATGCAGCACTTCCAACAGAAAGTGCCGCCAAAATCCATATTTTCCATGAAGATATACTCATGCTCTTTATATCTTCAATCGCTATTATCAAAAGAACCATCAATGCCGCTATCTGAATCATCATAATCTACCTCTATCCGCAGTCACTGCAAGGACGTCTTGCGCCAACTTCCGAGATTGGAATGGTGTATATCTTCCTTTTCAGCCCCGCACAATCAACCTTTCCGTGATACCTGTTTCCGTAATCCGTTATAAATACATCTCCCGCTGCGATCTTACCTGCGCAATACTCGCAAGGATAATACTTACTCCCGTCATTGTTCCTAAGTTTATCTATCCCCTGCAAACTCGTACTCCGGACACTCACCTTAAGATGCTTACAACTTATATTCCTGTGATATACTTCGCCGTGCTCCGTAACATATACAATTTCCTCTTCGGGATCACCACCGCCTGCCGCGCCCGCAATTTTGTACCCTGTCCACGCATGGGCATAATATCTGCCTTCTACGGAAAATTTTGTAAAACCTGCAACCGGAATAAGCGGCTTAACTTTATAATCGACCACAATGTCGACTATATCGCCGCCGTTTGTCACATCCGACCTTATATATCCCAATCCGTTTAATCCGCCTGCAATGCAGCTCCTATCTATTCCGGTTCCAAGATATTCCCTCACCTTGGAAGAAGCATAGGAGACAGAAACGACGCCTTTTATAGCATTCGCATCACTTCCGATCCCGGCTGCGTTTTCGGCAAAAGAAACATCAAAAGCCCTAAGCGCAATCTCATTGCCAACCTGATGTAACGCCGCCTCAATATCCGACTGGACTTTTATGACATTGAACATCACCATTAGATTTGCAAAAAAGAAAATAAAAAGCGGAAGTACAAGTGAAGCTTCAACTGTCATGGACGCAGGTAAAGACACTCCTTTGTCCTTTCTGATCGCCCGGAAAATAGCTTTTTTTATTTTTTTGTTTCTTATTATTTTTGTCAGTAAAAAAGAAGTGTCTTTATCTGCTTCCGGACTACTCTTCATATCCGTACACCCTCTCTATCTTCACCTCATAGCCGAATGATGTTCCGACTACAAGCTCTCCGCAAAATACATCAAGACAGTGATCAACCTTAAATTCCCTGTTTCCGTCAGTTCTTCGTATATCCATCTCGATAATGTCCATAAGCCTCTGCGTCTTTTCCTTTAAATCCGTCATACCAAGCTTCATCTTAAGATAGTCTTTGTAACAAAGCCCTTCTCCGCAATCTTTTCTTCCGATGTTTCTTCTAAAAAGTAGCATCTCCGCAAGCCCAAGCTGCCAGGTCGAATCACTTTTAAAAAGAGGAACCCTCCCTCCTTCCAAAAGAATATTCACATCCGATACGCTCTCTGCAAAAACCCAGGCAAAAATGATCGACCATTTAACGGGATCTTTAAACTCAGGAGCCAAAGCGACCGCGGTAAGTGCACTTGCAACCGCATCGGCCTCATTCTGTTTGGCCGAACAGCCAAGCATGTACATCCAGTTTGACGCTTCTCTCCAGAAAAAGAGCGTCTGCGCCATTTTCTCAAGATTTCTGTAATCACTGTTTTGCCCGAAAATAAGATACTCAAGCTGATATTTAAGAAGTGATTTATCCAATTCACCTCCGTATCTTCCGCATTTTTCATAAAGGTACTCATCTATAAGAAGTTTCTCGGAAGCTGATATTTCCTCATAATCTCTTAATCCCGTACCTTTATTCTTGGATCTGTAAGACGCATAATTCGAAAGATCCGCCGCAGCCCTTGATATATCTATTCCTCCCGCAGCAAGCGAAAGAACTCCTATACCTCTCTGCGAATTTACCGCATCCGCAGGGTTCCCGAGACTGACTTCCTCTTCCTCACCTTCCTCATTTATGATGGTAGGAAGCTCCAAACTGTCTATCTCATCCTGATTCTCATAAGCCATCTCATCCACATTTGTCGTATCAAGCTCAGCGCTTCTGAGTTTGCGGATATTTTCATCCACGTCAGTCATCATCCCACCTACAGGTTCAGCCGCCATATATGAAAGAATCTGCCTGTTTAGTACCGCTCCGTCATTATCTGTCGCAAAAGAACTTCCTGTGATCCTCGCATCCTTGCAATATGCCTTCATCAAGGTACTTGTCCCCGTCAGCCTGCCGGCAGTGCTCGGCTCAAAATTCTTCTGCGCATATTTTCTTAAATGCTCTTCGGTATTGGTTATCGAATGGCTACCCGTTCCGTAAGAAGTATCGACCATAAGAAGCCCATACTGCCGATACAGCTCCCTGCTGTATTCAGCCAGCACAGAATTCATCGCTATATCCGCAACACACTCAGTTTTCATCTTTACCGCTCCGATCCTGGCTCCGCTGTACAGAGCCAGAATAAGCGACATTATCATTGTTATGGTCAGTGATAAAAAAACTGTCAGATAACCTTTAGTTCGTAATAACACGTGTATCTTCCCTTATCGCTTTAAAAATATCTTCTACAATTCCTGCAATCTGCTGCTTAAACACGATTACAAGTCCGATAAGAACCACGATGATCAAAATAACTTCAACCGTTCCCATTCCGGACTCGTCGCTCCAGAATTTGCGAATTCCCTCCACGATCCTATTTTTAACTTTGTTTGCACCTATCATTAAATAATTCATTTTTTCCTCCGTTTTTTATTATCTAAATTTTTAAAAAGAAAGATATGCAGGAATCATAATGATCACCATTACTATGACCAGCATCATTATCATTGGAAGCAGAAGTTTTGTTCCCGCTTCTTCTCCGATCTTTCTTACTCTGTCCATCTTTTCCTCAAATGCTTTTTGCGATTCTTCCTGCAAAATCTTAAGCATCTCACTGTTACCTTTTCTCAGGTTCTGCGAAAGCAGCGTGGCAAGCCTCGTATACTGCCTGCTCTGACACCTGATCCCAAAATTCTCATACACGGCAGCCTCAGAAACTCCGCTTGAAAGCTCTCTTACCGCAACAATAATCTCTTCATAGACATATTGCTTCTTTCCACCGTTCTTACTTTTTCTCACATAATCCTGTGCAAGCTTCTCAAAAATATTTCTCATGGTCATTCCCGCACCAAGATAAAGAACAAGCTGCGAAACAAGTTGCGGATAATCATTAAGCATCTGAAAAGCCCTGTTTTCTATACCTTTTTTAAGTTCTTTATCCTTAAGAATGTATGAAGCCGCGCCACCGATCAGCGTTATGACAAGTATCAGAAGACTGTTATCTTCTATCTTTTCCTTCCAGACTATCGCCTCGTCGTTGTAATTTTGCGGAAGCTCAACAATTTCACTGTTTACGGAATCTTCATCCGCCTTTTTGATAAGCTCACGAAGTTCAAACTCGATCTTCTCCGCAGGAGTCATATTCTCTCTAAAAAGCCTTGCAGACAGCTGCTGTTCCCAGATTCTTCCGTTGTATTTAAATTCAGCAACAAGATTTACCACCGCTCCGCCTTCCGGAATGTTCTCTTTCTCAAGTCGCCCGTCATAGTGGATAACTTCGTAGTCATCTATGTGCCAGTCGATAATAAACGGATATCCTTCCAGTTTTTCCACAAGCTTAAGGTCCTCTGTCACCCGGTCAAAAGATTCATTTTCGCCAAGTGCAGTTTTTTGCAGCACCTCTGCCGCTTCATCAAACATCTCATTTGCTTCGCTTTCGGTAAAAAGCCGCTCCCCGACAACAATCTTTACTTCTCCGATTTCCTTGCCTTCTTTGTCATTTGCAACAAGTTCTGTCTCGTACTCCCCCTCACCGCAGGCGTTTCTCTTAAGCTCCTGAGTTTTGTACACATCCGTTCCCATCATGGTACTAAGATACATAAGCGTAGAAAGAAAACTTCCCGCGATCGCCATGATAAGCACAATGGAAATCTTTCGGATGTAATATTCGGTCTCTGCTTTTTCGACATTTTTTCTGTTACCGAGAGTCCTCAGATAACTTCTGACTTTTTCACCAAATGAAAACCTGTCTCTTATCGGTAATTTTTTGAAAATAAAGAGCGCAATCTTCAAAAACTCACGGCTGATGCCGTTTTCCTCCATATCAGAAGGAAGTTCCTCTTTTCGCGCAAAAATCCACAAGACAAATATTCCCACCGGGAATATAAAATATAGAAACAACATATAGAACTACCTTTGTTATATTGTGATATTTACTATCTTTTGAGATAAAAGATATGCCGCAAAATACACCAGCATACAGATTGTCATAAGGATCACTCCGACGACATTGTGATATAACGGGTCAAAAAAACCGTTACTCGTGATACTTATATAGAAAATGATAAAGAACGGAACAATATTCATTATCCCTGCTTCAAGCCGCTTTGAACTTATAAGGACATCGATTTCTTTTTCAACATCCATCTTCCTTGAAATAACGGCTATTGTTCTTCCGATAATGTCAGTCATGTTTCCGCCGCTTCTTTTGGCCACGGCAAAAACCTCAGCAAATTCTTCTATATCAGCATTTCCGCTCTCTTTTCCAAGTCTGCCTATAAGTTTTTCAAGCGGAATATTGTTTCCAAGACCTTTGTATATCCGTCTCAGTTCCTGACAGATAGGGCTTTTCTTCCCATACAAAAGCTCCATATCTCTTCCGGCCTCTCTAAATGCATTCTCTATGGAATATCCGGCCTTAAGGCTTGTAAGCGCAGAAGCTATCGCATCTCTGAACTGAATCCCAAGGATTCTTACCCTTCGCATCTTTTCCATTTTCTTCTTATAGATAAACCACGGAATTACAAGCGGCAAAAGAAATATGACCGCGATCCACGAATCATAGAACAGTCTTCCAAAAAGAACTGCGATTCCCACTCCCCGTATAAGTACAGGCAATTCACTTATCGTAGGCCGGAAGCCTGATACCTGCAGAAAAAAGTTTTTCACTGTTTGAAATGTCACCGACTTTCCTCCATTCACCGACTATTTTGCCGTCGTTATCCATTCCTGTTTCTTCAAATTTAAAAAGTGTATTTGTCTGAATCTTTCCGGTTACAGGATCGATTTCCTTTGAAAGCTCGCATATTTCAAGCACTTTCCTCGACCTGTCACGAAGTCTCCCGAGATGAACAACAATATCTATGCCGGATGCTATCTGACCTCTTATCGCAGAAAGCGGAATATCCATTCCCATTAGCACCATCGTCTCGATTCGTGAAAGCATGTCTGCCGCGCTGTTGGCATGGCCTGTCGACATCGCCATGTGACCTGTATTCATTGCCTGTAGCATATCAACACACTCACTTCCGCGAACCTCACCTACAATGATCCAATCAGGCCTCATTCGAAGTGATGACTTGATCAGGTCTCTTATAGTGATCTCTTTACAACCTTCGACATTTGCATTTCTGGCTTCGAGCCTTACAATGTTCGGAACTTCACGTATCTGAAGCTCGGCATTATCCTCGATGGTTATAACTCTCATATCCTTTGGAATGTAGTTGGACAGCGCATTTAGAAAAGTTGTCTTTCCAGATCCCGTACCGCCCGAGATAAAGATGTTATAGCCCGCTCTTACAAGCTGCGCCAGATAATCTCTTATGTACGGCGTAAGCGCTCCAAATTCAATAAGCTTTTCCATCGTCATTGGATTTTCCGGAAATTTTCTTATCGTGATTATTGGACCGTTTAGTGCAACGGGACTTAGAACTATATTTACTCTTGAGCCGCCTGAAAGCCTTGCATCAACTATAGGTGATGACTCATTTACAACTCTGTTGCACGAAGCAACTATCTGCTGAACGATGTCCTCAAGTTTTTCCTTTGACTCAAATCCAAGTTCCTGCTTAAAAATCCTTCCGTTTCTCTCGGTAAATATATTATCGACTCCGTTTATCATAATCTCCGTAACTTCCGGATCATCAACAAGTTCCTGCAAAATATCAAGTTTTCTTATCGAATGAAATATCCGGAACCTGAGATTCTTTCTAAGTTCCATAGAGATTGCACGACCGCGCATGCTTACAGATAATTCCCTGTCTATCAGTTCAAACATTTCCTCATCGGAAATATCTTTGGAAAAATCAAGCGACTGTATAACCTTAGACTTTATATCTTTTTTCAGTTCCTCAAAATCACTCACTTACAAGCTCCTCCCTTGCAAGCATTTCACCCGCATAGGTTGAAAGCCCTCCTCCTAAGCTCTCTTTGGGCAAAAGACATCTCACGGTATTGGCAATAACATCGTCATATCCGTTATTACCGAGAACTTTTACATATTGCTCAAGCTTATAGTTCTCTTCTTTGCCTTCGCCGATAACAGTAAATACTCTTGTGCACATTCTGAGAATATCAAACAGCCCTTCGGGAAATTCTGAAAGATCAAGAACAATATATTCATATCCCGCAGCGTCAGATAAAAGCCTTGCAAGAGATTTGATCCGCTCAAAAGTTATTTCCTTTATCTGCGTTGCCGTTTTGGCAGGCGGGATAAAATCAAAACCTTTTCCGCTTCTCTTGATCCGTTCAAGATAAACCGAGAACTTTCCTTCTTCACACTCGGAGTAATAAAGAAGATCGGTAATATCCTCATCCGCATCCTGTCCCATTATCTCAGTGACCATCGAATAACTGTCAAAGTTAAGAAGCATTGTTTTACCATGCTTTGAAAGTTCCTCGCAAATTTTTACAGAAAGAGCCGTTTGACCACACCTTGAAAGTGGAGAAAAGAGTCCCAGAAGTTTAACCTTTTCCGAACCTCTGCCTGCATCAAGATTCCCGATGTTATCGGGAATCTTAACACAGAAATCCAAAATGCCGTCTATTATCTTTCCCGCAGGAAGATACTTGCTTATATGGCATATATTTTTTTCTTCTTCCTGACTTTCGTCCTCATTCACAAAGGAATTTGCCTCATCAAGCACCAGAATGTTTTTTACAGCCTTGATGCCCCCTCCTTCAGAAAGCGCCGAGTACACACTTTGTGAGAGAACTGAAAGTGCAGGAATCTTCTCTTTTACAAACTCTTTAAAAATCTCCGTATCAGTGAATGAACAGATTTCAAAAGACAGATTCAGATGATCTCTTAAGTATTCATCCAATCTTCTGCAATAATCTCTTTCCGTGTCACATATCGCAAGTAACGGTCTGTTCATACAACCACACCTCCTAAGGTAAAAATCGCACTTACGAGAACAGGTACTGCGAAGTGGATAGTCTTTTTCTTATTTCTTTTGAACAAGAGAATTGACAAAGAGATCAGTCCGGCAACGAAAAATGCCGTTATGATGCAGGACATTGTGTCCTGAACAGATAGGAAGGACGCTGCTGACATAAAGAGTTTAACATCTCCCGCAGCTATCCCCTTAAGTAGATACACAGGAAGCAATATAGCAAAAGTTATTCCGATCGCTGTAAGACAGGAAATAAGTTCATTCTGTCCCGCCAGCGCAGATCCGGCAATTCCGGCGATCATTCCCGGTATTACCCAGAGATTATAAATCTTATCTCTGTAGAGATCCGTGAATACTGCTCCTGTTAAGAACAATATCAAAATCACGTAAATTAGATTTTCTCCTTTCGTTTTTTTCGAGCTCGCGATTTACAAATTTATCACTTGATTTTTTGTTTGTAAATAGGCAAATTTCTTTTCGGCATTTTGCACAATTAATATTTTTTCCAAGCCGGTTGAAATAAAATTTTCATCGCAAAACCCGCACGGAAAGAGCGTTCTGTATTTTACTCAAATTATTATTACGCTTTATTGTATTCACTTTTTCGTTTTATGCTTTTCATTTTTTGATTTCACATGTCATAAAATTAATACTCTTAAGATTTCCTTAAGGCACATAAAATCGCTTTTTTCATTTACCAGAGTAACGTACCGCGGTGTAAAAATCAGCCCCAAAAAATCTTTCTTAAACAACGTGAAAACTCCCCGCCGGAACAAGCCGTCGGGGAGCTTCCACGATTATTATTTATCTGATAGAGAGGTGTGTATGCAATTTATTATTCCTGTGTCTGTGTTTCTACAACAGGATCTGTTTCCTTCTTTTTAGCCATATATGTCTTAATTGCACGATACTCAAGGAATCCGATGCATGCGATAAGAAGAACGTCTACTCCGTAGAGGATCTTAACCCATGTAGGAAGCCCTGTATTAACTGCTTTGTCATATGCACGGCTGTTTACAACAGTGTACAAAATGTTCTTTGATGCAGTTCTCATTGCATTAAGTGATGTTGCACTTGTCTGATCTGTAACAGTTGACTCCGGTGTTGAGTATGTTGCAAGCATCAGATCGCAGCCGTTTCTGATCATACGATCGGCATCCTGATATCCGTATCCACCGAAATAATCTGTTTCAGCAAATCCACGGAATCCCCACTCACCACGAAGAACTGTGTTAAGAAGTGCAGAGCAAGCCTCGGCAGGTTCAATACCGATGTTGTTGAAAGCTACCATTGTTGCACCGGGATTACCGTTCTTAAATGCAATCTCGAAGGACTTAAGGTAAATCTCACGAAGAGACTGCTCATTAAGCCATGTGCAGAGAAGTCCGGTACGGTTCGTCTCCTGATCGTTTGTGGCAAAGTGCTTAACGTATGAGTATACGCCCCACTCACGTGCGCCCTGTACTGCATTTGCGCACATCCACCCTGCAAGTACTCCGTCCTCTGAGTAATACTCAAAGTTACGTCCTGCAAAAGCAGATCTGTGTGTATTTGTAGCAGGTGCATACCAACCTGATACATCCATATCGTTAGCCATACGTCCGATAGAAGCACCGAATCTGTGAGCTATATCTTTATTCCATGTGCAAGCGATCATTACCGCTGCAGGGAATCCGATAGATCCCTGATGCGTAAAGTTGTTGTTGATAGATGCAGGACCGTCACAGTCATAAGTCATAACTTTTCCGATAGACTCAACTGCCGATGTCTCATATCCGCCAAGCTCGATAAGTGTGTTCATCTCTGCAACACTCATCTCATCAAGGAGTGACTCCCACATAGGATCGTCATACTCAAGTCCTCTGAGCTGTTCAAGCTTGATGCCGTTCTTTGCACCTGTTGCAGGCATAGCGTCTGCTTCGTTATTGTAATCAACTTCATTATAATTTGTGTTGTTTACATAATCTTTTTTGTACTCTTCTGCAAGCTCAAATGACTTGGGAGCTGCAGTTGCTTCTGCATAGTTCTTAAATCCGTCCGCACGTGAAAGGTATGTTACACCGCCTTCTGCAAATCCAAACTGATTTGTTGCGGCAACCTGATCTGTTGAACGCTTATTGTTCTGATCGTATACAACTTCAGAACCGATATTTACAGTCTTTGCTGCAATCTTGTTATGTGAATCGCTGTTGATTGAAATCTCATAATCTCCAGACTCAAGTACATAACATCCGTGACCGTATGTGTCATATGAAGCCATATCTTCCACAGGGAAAGAAATGGATACTGTTGCTGAAGCACCGGGCTCAAGAGTCTCAGTCTTTTCAAAAGCAACAAGGTTAGCTGCGGCCTTTTCGATTCCGCCGTTTGTATAAGGAGGATTGAAGTATACTTCAACAACATCCTTACCTGCTACATTTCCTGTATTTGTTACGGTAACATCGAATGAAATATTTGTACCGTCGTTGTTTATTTCACCCATCTCCTGAGTGAATGTTGTGTATGAAAGTCCGTATCCAAACGGATAAACTACATTTGCATCATAATCAAATTCATAGTTTCCGGCTGCTGCTTCAACAGCTGCAGTCTCATAATATTTGTATCCTACGTAGATACCCTCTACATAATTTACAAATGTAGGGAAGGCTTTTCCTCCCTCAGCGAACATGTTATCAACTCCAAATTCGCTCATGTTTGTGTAATCGAAATCACCAAAGTTATTTGATGTAGGTGTGTTCATAAGATCTGCAAGGAAAATATCTGCAGTCTTTCCGGAAGGATTGATCTTACCTGCGATGATCTCCCCAAGACCATCGAAACCTGTCTGACCTGTTCCGGGGCAGTAAAGCACTGACTTAATCTGTGAATAATCTTTTACAAAGCCAAGTTCCATGGCATTTGCAGAATTTACAACAAGTATAACCTTATCAAAAGTTGATGTTACCTTATCAAGAAGAGTCTTTTCTCTGTTTGACAATTCAAGATAAGACTTTGAAGCATCAAGATCGTCCTTCTGATCTGAGAAACGAACACCAAGTGCACCGAAAGGTCCCTCTGTTGAGAATGTGTCCGGTCCGTCATAAGAAGTTGGAAGATCTGCACCTTCACCGCCTGAACGAGCGATGAACAAGATAGCTGTATCTGAATAATTCTTTGCATCTGTTATAAGATTCTCATAATCTGAAACCATAGGCTCAGGAATTGTCCAGTCCTGTCCGATCATTCCAACTATAGGTCTTGCATCTCTCCAGCCCTTGTAGAAATCAACAAGATCCTGATTGTACTCAATTCCTGCATCGGTAAGTCCTGTAAGGAAATCTACGGTAGGATAAGCATCTGAAAGAGCTCCCGATCCTGTACCACCGTAAATAGGATTTGTGGATGACCATCCAAATACGTTTACCTTACTACCTTCTGCAAGAGGAAGTGCCTGCGCATCGTTCTTAAGCATAACGATACCTTCTTCGGCTATCTCAGTACAAAGCGCCTTGGCTTCTTCGATAGCTTCATCTGAAATAGTTCCTCCACCCATTGCCATGTTCACCATAGAATACATCGGAACAAGCAATATGTTAGAAATCACAATGACAACTGTAAGTAAAAATGCAAGCCACGCCTGCTTACGCACGAATTTGCGCACCGGCTCTGTCTTCTTTATAACTGACAGTGTTGCGATGATTGCTGCCAATAATACCACACCGAGAATAACAAGCTGAGGTATCATTGTTTTGAGGACGGCAATGACGTCCGCGGGGTTAATGTTTAACATTTCTCTCTTCTCCTCCTTTGCTTTAGATGAAAGAAAATATCTAAAGGACCCTTGTCCTCTATGACCAATTTAATAAAAATTCATGCTTTCTTCGGAGTCTCAGGGAAAATGATCTTATTAACAAAGAAAAATACGACCATTGAAACTCCTCCGTTAAGTACTGTAGTTCCTATGTTGTAAAGCCAGGGAGCAACGAACTTGCCCGCCACGGCTACCCAGATGCAGTTGATTGAATTTACAATGCATGTGATCACAATAAATGCCATGACATACCATGCGATCTGCTTGCCGGGCTTATCGTGATTGCGGAAAACAAACACTTTCTGGATAGGAAAATTAATGCATTCTCCTATGACCATCGCGATCATATAAGCCGTAAAATAAGCCAATCCGCCGTGAGCACTGTCATAACCCAGAATGTTCCAGCTAAATGTTTCACCTGCGACAGTAAGCGGTATTCCCGGCCAGCCAAACGATTTATCTCCCAGAAAAGCAAATGCTGCGGGGAGGAATGTCAGCAAAAGATACTTAAATATCGTTATCAGGTTGCTGACGATCACGAATAATCCGCCCTCACGCACCCACTTGGCTGCTTTAGGATATTTTTCTTCAAATTGCTTCCAAAGATTCATTCCCTTATCTCCTATTAAATATTTCCAAGCTTCTTCTCGTATTTCTTATTCGCACTCTTGTTGCGGAAGAATCCGATGATTACGCCTCCAAGTCCTTTGAAGAAATGACCGTTTACGATAGTTACTATGCTCTCAACCATATCTCTCGAGACCATACCTCCGGACATCTTGCAAATTGCCCTGAATGGCATATTGTAAATAAACATTATGTTGAGATTCGGAACGCCCTTCTCATAAGATTTTTCCAGTTTTCTTTCCAAAATCTTATAAACAAGTCTGCACAGAACGCTCTTTGCGGTATCCATCTGACATAGCGCATCATTTATATCAAGCGGTCCGACCTTCTCTTCGGGAAGCGCCCTGCCATATATTTTTTCAAATTCGTCGTAGTGAACGTTTCGTACCTGTCCGCTCCTGTATCTTGAAAATGTCTTGATATCATAAGGAAGTTCCTCTATGGTGCCTTCCTTAACAATGCTTCCTTCAAGAGCGATGTCACGAACATTTCCGCCTACATATATGCGATACTCTCCGCCTTCTACTTCCCATTTATCTGACACTGTCGAGAAGTAACGGAATGTCTTATCGTCAAAAGAAATCGTAACTTCCTTTGATTCACCGGCTTTGAGCCATACCTTTGCAAAACCTTTAAGCTCTTTTCTCGGACGGATAAGTCCGCTGTTCTTTTTTCCTACATATAACTGTGCGATCTCGGCGCCGTCATACTTTCCCGTATTGGTAACAGTAAATGATACGCCGTCTTCCGTAACCTCCAGATTGCCATACTCAAATGTTGTATAGGACAATCCGAATCCAAACGGGAACTGCACTGCAACTCCGGCGGTATCATAGTAGCGATAACCGATAAAAGGACCTTCTCTGTACTGAAGATTTCTCGTATCATCAGCTGAGAAATTTACTATCGAACAATCTGTATAAGAAAAAGGATATGACTCAGACAGCTTACCTGTCGGAACCGTTTTACCCGTTATAATATCCAGCAATGCACTTGCGCCTGCCTGTCCCGTAAGATATCCGTGAAGAAGTGCCTTCAGATTATCAAGCCATGGCATCTTCACAGCAGATCCCGCGCTCATAACTCCTACGATATTCTTGTTAAGAGCGATCAGCTTCTTAAGTTCCTTCACCTGATATTCGGGGATGTCCATCGACATTCTGTCAGCGCCTTCGCTCTCTGCGATCTCATCAAGTCCGAAGAAATACAGAACTACGTCTGCTTCTCTTGGATCTTCCACAACCTCAAGGTTATAATTTCCGATAACTTCAGAGACCTTCTCAACCTTTGTGGAATTTACCTGAGAACTTCCCGATCCCTGATATCTGGGCTTATCAACAAATGGCCCTCTAAGTGCAACTTTTGTTCCTGCTTCAAGCGGAAGAATGTCTTCGTCATTTTTCAAAAGAACTGCTGAATTTGCTGCCGCTTTCCTTGCAAGTTCATGGTGTGCTTTAACATCAAATTTTTTGGTATGGTCGTTATCCTTTACATGTAAAGCTGCTTCGATAACGGGAAGAACTGCTGTGTCTATCTCTTCTTCAGTGATGAGTCCTTCCTTAACTGCCTTTATCAGCTCTCTTGCCGAATCAAGTCCCGGATTTGGCATCTCAACATTTGATCTGCACTTAACGCCTTCAACGTGGTCGTTACTTGCGCCCCAATCCGTTACCACAAGTCCGTCGAATCCCCATTCTTCTCTAAGAATGTCCACCAAAAGATGCTTATTCTCATTGGCATACTCGCCGTTTACCTCGTTGTATGCCGACATGATTGCTTTGGCTCCACCCTCTTTTACCGCAATCTCAAATGCAGTCAGATATATTTCACGTAAGGTCCGCTCATCAACTACCGCATTCATAGCCATTCGGCGGTATTCTCTTGAGTTAACCGCAAAGTGTTTCGGACATGAATAAATATTTTTACTCTGTATTCCTCTCACATATGCAGCCGCCATCTTACCTGCAAGTATCGGATCTTCCGAAAAGTATTCGAAGTTTCGTCCGCAAAGCGGTGAACGTTTCATATTAAGGCCGGGGCCTAAGAGAACGTCTACCTTCTGCGCCAAGGCCTCTTCACCGAGAGCCTGTCCGATTTCCTCACCAAGTTTTTCATCCCAGCTGTTCGCTACAGTTGCTGCTGTCGGAAAACATGTTGCGGGAAGTGATGCATTAAGTCCCAAATGATCTCCGGCACCTTCCTGTCTTCTAAGACCGTGAGGTCCATCTGCAAATGTAATGGACTGTATATTAAGTCGGGGAATGTCTCTTGATTCCCACTCGTTCTTTCCGCCTAATAATGCTGCTTTCTCTAATAAAGAGAGCTTTGAAATAATATCTTTTGCGTTCAAAAAGCGTACCTCCTTGTCTGTATTTTTGTTATAACATGTATTTTTATTAATGGAGTTTGTGCAAGGATAACTTGTCATTTATTCGTGATAACTTGCATAGAGAAAAGAAAAAATGAATTGATAAGCACGCAAAAAACCTCGTGAAATCCACACTTCACAAGGTTTCTACGCTATTCTTTGTATGAAAGGATGACTTTAACCTTGAACCATCCGTCTTCATACGTACAGTTCATGTTTCCGCCGTATTTTTCCGCCACCTGCGCTATGGATTTAAGGCCATAGCCATGTTTAACATTATCTGCCTTGGTGGTCTTGGGCAGATTCGTACCGCGAAAGATCCTGCGGCGCTGATTGTTTTTAAGGCGCACAAAAGATCCGTCGGAGCAATTTTCGCATTCAATAATAATGAACTGATTGCGGCTTCGTACGGACAAAGTGATAAGTCTTTTCTCCTTATCAGTAAGTACCTGAGTCGCTTCAATTGCATTGTCGATAATATTTCCAAAAAGAGAACAGATATCTTTTACATGAATTGCCGAAAGAACATCTCCGTCAACCATGGCATTTAAAGTGATGTCTTTCTTCTGGCACTGAAGGCTCTTGGTCGTAAGAATTACATCAAGAACGCGGTTTCCGGTATTCATAAACGATTCCTGGATTGCGATCGCCTGCTCCATATCATCCAAAACTTCCGCACGTTTCTTGGGATCGTCCTCATTTTTAAGCGCAAGGACGTAATGCTTCATGTCATGTATCTCTTTTCGTAGCGCCTCGGAATTATCTATGGCAAGTTTGTACTGCTCATACTGTCTCTGGAAAAGCTGATTAATTGCGTCGTTCTCACTCTTTGCCGCCATCTCGTTCCTTCGTCCCATCTCAGTCATGAGCATCAACATTCCTCCAAAGTCAACAAGAGTACGGACATAGAGCATGTTCTCGGTTGCTGAAAACGGAGTCCTTTTAGTGACAAAGCTTATGTTGGACATTATGAAAGCGCCGATACCTGTTGCAATGACACTGATAAGCTCGCGCTCACTTATATTTAGATTTCTGTTTCCGGGGAAATTATCACGTTCAATGCGATAGTAGATATTATAGGTCAGTGCAAAGACAACGAACATGACCGCAAATGACGGAAGAAAGCCTTCATATCCGTTAAGATATACAGCCCATACATACAACTGCTTGTACAGACTGGCTGAAAATTCTGCAAGAACAAACGCATGCGTTGTTATGACGCCGCAGTCCCTGGGCTTAATGTCAAGTACCATGTACAGAGTCAGATACATCAAAGCCACGGCACCGACCATGCTGGGGATCCAGAATCCTATCGGCAAAAGACCTGCCACAAACTGAAATCCCACCTGTGCGGCAAACGAAAGTACACACTGCAATGCATACAGCTTGCCATGACTGTCTCTTTTATAAATATTGAAATATATAAAAACCGCCAGCCATTCAGCAATGGCGGTAAAAAGTCGCGGGGTATCCTGTAAATTCTTCGGGTCTAAGAATGATGAAAAATCCATAGATTCTCCTCTTTTTTACAAAATATCTTCCGTCAGCGCCATCATAAATTCCTTCTTACGTGCGCGGCTTATGGGAAGAACGATCCCACTCGTCAAAAGAACTTCTTCCTTCCTGACACCTTCAACGTAAGACAGATTCACGATATAAGCATTGTGACATTTACTAAAACCGTGACCGCTAAGCATTTCTTCAAACTTTTTAAGCGGTCCAGCAGTTATATAATCTTCATCGGCACAGTGAATACAGACATTGTTTCGCTGGCTCTCGATGTAATAAATATTGTCGCAATCAAGCTTAAGTTGTCGCTCGTCCACAGATACCCTGATATAGAGCTTTTCTTTTTTGGTCATAACACGCGAAATAGCCTTGTCGAACAGCTGCTCGAATTGCAGATACGGCACCGGTTTAAGCACATATCCAAGCGCATCGACAGCATATCCCTGCACGGCATATCTCACCGTTGACGTAATAAAAATAATTACCACGTCAGCGTCAACCTTTCGGATTTTCTCAGCAGCAACCATTCCGTCCAGATGCTTCATTTGAATATCGAGGAGAATAATATCGAACTGTGCCCGATACTCATCCACAAGATCGATACCGTCAGAGAAGTGGGTTATGTTAACCTGCTGATTGTTTTTATTCCCATAGGTCTGTATGTAGTTTCTGAGTAAGTCGGCCTGATCCGACTCATCTTCTACGATACAAATATTTATCATATTTTAAGTATAACAAAAAAATGTATATTTATGCCATATATCCTCGATTGGCACATACCATCGCAAGATCCTCATTCAGGCAGTGTCTTCCGTATGTAAGACCCGTGTATACCTTCTGGGTATTTCCCATCATTGGACTGCTTGTGTCATACTTCTCGATTTCTTTATATGCTTCTTTTAAGCACTTAAAATTCTGAACCACTCTCCAGATCTTATGGCTGCTGTAATTGACTCCTGCCACCATAAGCTCCTTTTTTGAAAAAATATAGATGGCGTGTAGATTCTTGGCAAGCTCATAGCTGAGATTAAGAGATCTGATAAGTTCGTCAATGCAGCTCTGCGCATATCCAATATACTTATCAGCTTCGTCTTTTTTCCCTATACCGATCTCATCTATCGCATCATTGAGATACTCTATGACCATCTCATACAAGATTGTGATGAGCTGAGTTTTATTTGCCTGTGATATCTTAAGGGTAAATTCCTGCTTCTTTTCCTGTGTCATTGTCCACCTCGATTACTATACAACCGGTTAAAAAAGTTTACTGAAGGAGCTGCAGAATCTGCGCCGGTCTTTCATTGGCCTGCGCCATCATTGATGTTCCAGCCTGAGAAAGAACCTGCTGTGTGGAATATATTGTCATCTCCTCTGCCATATCTACATCCATGATTCTTGAGTACGCCGCAGTCATATTCTCAACGGTAATATCAAGACCGCTTACCGTGTGCTCAAGTCTGTTCTGATATGCACCAAGCCTGCTTCTCATGGCATTAACGGTTTCGATTGCATCCTTCAGACTGTCAATTGCCTGATTTGCACCTGTAAGATTAGACATATCAAGGTTACTGATCCTGAGCGCCGTAAGTGACACCTGCGGAATCCTGATATCAAGTGTCTGTCCCTCGTTTGCTCCAACCTGCATTGTCATCGCGCCCTTGCCGGTGATCTCAAGATTAAGAGTTCCCTTGTAGGACTCATCCATTTTTATGCTGATGCTCTTTCCGGTGCCGTCTGACAGTGTAAGAACGTCTTCCTCTATGCTTGCGATCATATGATTTGTCATGTAAGGTTCTTCTTTTCCGTCTTCACCTATCTTATATACTTTTATATTGCTGAGATCCGCATCCTCACTGAAGATAGCTTTTTTATCGACACCCGCTTTTCCCATAAGTCTGGCAAAATCAATATCAAGTCCTCTTACTTCATAATTGCCGGCATCAAAGTTATCTGAATAGCTTGCAACTTTAATATTCGCATTTGACTTGCCGCTCTCATCGGTAACATATCCTTTGAGGTCAAAAGAGCCGTCAAGAATATTTTGTCCGTTGAACTGAGTGGTGTTTGCCATTCTGTCGATTTCCTGTTTAAGCTGCGTAACTTCCTCCTGAATTGTCTTTCTGTCATTTTCGGTGAGTGTTCCGTTACTTGACTGAATTGCAAGCTGACTCATTCTCTGGAGAACCGCATGTATCTCTGAGAGTGTTCCGTCTGCAACCTGTACGATTGAGATTCCGTCGTTTGCACTGTTATTTGCAACTCCCAATCCTTCTATCTGTGAATTCATTCTTCTGGACATTGCAAGGCCCGAAGGATTATCCTTGGCATTTGCAATCTTAAGACCACTTGAAAGTCTCTCAAGTGATTCCGAAAGAAGCTTGTCATTTTTCTGTAAAGCATTGTTTGCGATCATTGCGGACATGTTGTAGTTTACTTTCATGTTAACCTCTTTTCTGCACGTATAGAGCTTAGAGCGCCTCTATAAATGCTTTCGCCATTTTCAAAAGTGTGCCTGTATCTGCTGTCAAATTACTTTCGCCGTCCATGGCTTGTGCATTAACCGTGCCTACTTTGGTAGGTTGTGCCTGTGCGTTATAGAGAATCGCAATTCTGTTTCGGTCTACACCTGCATCCTCTATCTTCTCCGCTAATTTATCGCACATCTTAGTTTTTACGCTTTCAAGATATTCAGTCTCTTCGGGACTTCCTGCATACGTTGTTGTAAGCATTCCCGTTATACCGCCTTCCTCCCGGTAAAGATTTGCCGAGATAAGACCGTAGTCTGTAGTCTGAACACTTGCTTCCATCCTTGAAATTCTGCTGTTGTCACTCCTTAGAGTGATGTGCATTGATACTTTTGTTCCATCTATTTCCACCGGCACTTCGAAGGTTCCTTTCTCCGATGTGTATGCCATCACGGAAATCTGTTTTTGCATAAGAGTAATTGCCTTAACATCAATGTACTCTGTTTCCGGATCTACAAGTACATCCGAAAGTTTGTCGGAAATATTTTCAAGACTCTTAGTATAAGTCTCTTCGTAATTGTCATTATCAAGAGCTTCTGTAAGAGTATCCATATCTTCTGCTATATCTCTCTTTACAAGCTCCTGCGCCCTGTTCCATAAATTTCCGTTTCTTCGATCCCGCCTCACGCCGATCATAGCTTCAAGATTGTTGAAATTCATCTCAACTTCAAATGCTTCCATCTCTGCGATTGCGGCAGGTGCAGCCTTTGAACCGGCTACATTTCGTATCTCCTGCACCTGATCTTTGATATATGCTTTCTCAAGTTCAGGATCGATCTCTTCATTCTCAAGCGCCCTTGCAAAATCCTCCAACTCTGTAGCGGGCGTGGGTTTTGCTGCCTTTAATTTTTCGGGCTCGAGATTCTCATATACTATATCGGCTTGTGACCTATAAAATCTGAAGGCCGAATTTATCTGTTCGTCAATTTTCACAGAATTTCCTTCTTTTAGGTCAACTCCGCCAAAGTTATCACTCACGGAATAATCAATGCCGCTCTTTGCGGTCCTTCCACTTCTTGTCTCGATCAAAAGATTTCCCAAGGTCATATCTTTTCCCGTCTTTAATACGGAACCGATTGCCTTGTAATCATTTGCCTTTAATGTATGGAAAAGTCTGTATATTCCGATAAAAGAAGCCTTCTCTTCTTTCGTGATATCTTTTTTCTGCTCAAGCTTGCAGATAAACTTGGAGAACTTTTCACGGGATCTGTCGGAATCTCTTTTTCCGTCGCCGCTTCCGTTAAACATTCCCTGATCGAGGCTGTCCGAAAGCTGCTCAAGCGTCATATTGAGAGGATTGTTTCCTTCTCTTATAAGATTCAAAACCGCTCCGGGCTTAAGTCTTTCAAGCGTTGCGACAAACTTGCGGTCCCAGGCCCTCACGTTTTCAAAATTCTCTTCCGTGATCTCCATACTGTTATATCCAAGTATTCTTACCGCTCTGCGATTTTCCTCATTTGCCTCTTCGCCGAAATCCCGAAGTATATCATCGACATTTCTGAATGCTTTCTTAATACTATCTCCAAGATCCGCTCTGGGTGCGGTCATCATAGATTCATAGCCTTCGCCCGCAGCCTTGAACTTTCTTGTAAGGCTCGCCGAGACATCACTTATCTGCGAAAGAGTCGCTGTCTGCAATCTTCCCGCCATGAGTCCCGAAATGTCCGCAGGGCCTTTACTTATAATCTGAATCTTCTCAAGAGTCAGGTCATATACTCTTGCAGGCCCCGATGCCTTAACACCTGTGATGTCGTCTATGATCTCGCCTGCCTGCGTACCCTCTATGTCTTTTAAGATGTTCGAAAGCTCTTCGATAAGATTCCTCATTGGCGCCGTATCTATCTCAAAACCTCTGTCCAAAAGGTTTTTGTTTGCTTCGACACTCATGCGAAGTCTTACTTCCTCAAGCTGAAGTCTCGCCGCAACGACTTTGGGATCGTTATCGGACAAAAGAGCTGTCGGATTCTCAGGGTTAACTCCCGCTCCTTCACCGCTTGCCATAACAAGATTCTTGATATTCAGCTCTTTTTCTTCTTCAACAACACTCTTTACCGCATCATCGGTGATAAGCTTGGTATTTTCATAAACTCTGATTGCTTTTTCTATATTACTTTCCGAATCCGCAAGATTTCCCTCAACCGCACTTTTACCGTCAAGTATCGCAGATGCAGCCGCCTTAACGGCAGCCTCCTCCGATATGGGAAAATCCACCTTGGCAATTTCGGTAAGCGTGCTTAAATTTTCGGGTGTTAACGGGATTCCCTGCTCAACCATCCATTTTGCGTCATTTCTTATCCCCGAATCATTTGTATCATATCCTGCTTCGGCAAGCACTTTATCTATCTGCGGAGCGAGACTGTCCCAGTTTATGCTGTCCGCTTTCTGCGCATAATAACCGCCTGCTTCCTGCGCATAGAATCCTCTTCCCGAAAGATTCTGTCCGTTTGTACTGTGAGCTGCAAGATAAAAATTGCTTATTGTGGGCTTCATGTTATTGAGAACCATGTATTTGACCGCACCGTCTGAAGGCTCCTTAATCTGAGCAGCCTCTTCATAAGCTCCTTTTGCCCCTCTTACATTCTCAACGGTCATTGGAATATCGTTCTTGGAAAACTCCTTTTGAATGGACTCCGCAAGTGACCTGCTTCCCGTTATCTTCGTAAGTTTCTCAACGCTCATATCATCGTTGAAACCTGCAACTTCAACTCCGGACTCCAAAAGTACACCCTTGATCTTATCAAGGATGTTCACTGTATCTGAACTATTAAGATTTTTCACATCAAAACCATCCTGAAGAGCCTTGGCATAGTCCTCCTCAGACATAGTATTTGACAGTAGTGCCATATAATTATGCTGCGTCAAAACATCCGTGTTCTTTGCCATCTCGCTGATATCCTCAGCTCCTCTGGCATGACTTGCATATACATCATTACTGAATATGCTTGTATCAAGGTTAACGGTAATCGCACTCACCGAGCTTTGCTTTACCACACTCTTATTGATCCTGTCCTCAGCATCCATGCCGACGTACATAGAATCCTCAGTTGTCTTCTTCCCTGTCACAGTCTGAAAATTAATGTTCATATACGCCTCATTTTTAATATAAATGTACTGCTTATGTAATCTAAAAAGGTGACGGGTTTACATTCCGTCACCTTCTATTTCGGCTGAAAAATTTTATTTCTTAATATCAAAATTTTTATATTTTTTCTTTTACGGTTCCGGCAGTTTTCGCGCTTTTCCTTTTCTTTGCCGTTCCCTTAAAGCGAAATACCTCAGCTCCGTACGCAGGAAGATCAAATGTTATGCTGTAGTCTTTGTAGTCGCAGAGTCCCTTCTTTGCAGTTATCTCACTTGGAATATTACTGCCATTTCCGCCAAACTCTACTCCATTACTGTCCAGGATATGCACATATTTGCCTGAAAAAGGAACTCCGACCTTAAAATCTTTTCTCTCAACAGGTGTCATGTTGATAACAAACAGCAGGTTATCCTTACCATCTATAGCACGTCTGTAGAAGCTGTAAGTGCTGCGCTCCTTGTCATCTGCATTTATCCACTCAAATCCGCCCCAATCGTTATCTACTTCGTACATAGCGGGATATTTTCTGTATATCTTCAAGAGCTGAGAAACATAGTCCTTCATTCCTCTGTTGAGATCATTTGCCAAGAGGAACCAGTCAAGCTCCCGCTTCTCACTCCACTCTCTTTCCTGAGCAAAGTCCTGTCCCATGAAAAGAAGTTTTTTGCCCGAATGCCCAAACATGAATGTATAGCCGGCACGAAGGTTCGCGTACTTATCAACCTTGTACCCCGGCATCTTCTCAAGCATAGAACACTTAAGATGCACAACCTCATCATGCGAAAGAGGGAGAATATAATTCTCAGAGCTGTTATAACTCATGGCAAAGGTCATCATATTGTGAGCGCCCTGCCTGAAATACGGATCAAGCTTCATGTACTCACAAAAATCATGCATCCATCCCATGTTCCACTTAAACGCAAATCCAAGTCCATCCTCTTCAGGTGGCGCTGTGACTTTAGGCCATGCCGTAGATTCTTCGGCAATCGTAAGAAACTCGGGATATGTCCCTCTTACCACGCTGTTTAAATGTTTAAAGAACTCTATCGCATCGAGATTCTCTTTTTCACCATATTTATTTGGAACCCACTGTCCGTCTTTTTTGCCATAATCAAGATAAAGCATGGAAGCGACCGCATCCACACGTATTCCGTCTATATGGAACTTTCTTATCCAGAAAAGAGCATTTGCAATAAGGAAATTTTTTACCTCGGGTTTACCCAGATTAAAAATCTTGGTTCCCCAGTCTGGATGCTCGCCCTTTCTCGGGTCGGGATCTTCATAAATGCATTTTCCGTCAAAACAGGAAAGTCCGAATTCATCCGTTGCAAAATGCGCGGGAACCCAGTCAAGTATTACTCCTATGTTGTTCTTGTGAAGCTTGTTGACAAGATACATAAAGTCCGAAGGCTCACCGTATCTTGATGTCGGGGCATAGTAGCCCGTAACCTGATAGCCCCATGACCCGTCAAAAGGATGCTCAGCTATTCCTATGAGCTCAATGTGGGTATAAGGCATTTCTTTGAGATACTCGACAATTCTGTCTGCGAACTGTCTGTAAGTATAAAAACCATCTTCCGTCCCATCCGGATGTTTCATCCATGAACCGATGTGGCATTCGTAGATTGCAATGGGCTGTCTGTTGGGATCCTTGCCCTTTATTTTTTCATACCAACCTGAGTCCGACCATTTAAAGCCGGATAAATCTGTGGTTCTGGATGCGTTTCCGGGACGAAGTTCAGAATAATTTGCATAAGGATCGGCTTTATACAGCTTTTTTCCTTCCGGTGTTGTTATGAGGAACTTGTACAATTCACCCACTCCAACTCCCGGAATGAAACCTGTCCATATATTGCCGACAGAAGTACGCTCTAGAGGGTGCGCATCTTCAGCCCAGTTGTTGAACGATCCGACAACATGGACTTTTGCTGCATTTGGTGCCCACACAGCAAAAAAGTATCCCTTCTTCCCATTTTCTTCTGTGGGATGTGCTCCGAGTTTCTCATAAATCTCATAGTGCGTTCCCTGTCCGAATAAATATTCGTCAGCTTCAGATATAAATACTTTTTTGCCCATGTATCCCCCTCGTAAGTATATTTAAGCTTTTTTAGTGCATAAAATCTTTTTCTCTGAGGATTATCATATCATTTTCATCATATCGCTTGCGTGCTATGAGATCAACAAAATGAGACACCGATCTCCTCTCTGCATTTTCTATAGCCTCATCAACCATATCCCTTACCTCTGAAATCGTAACATCGTGATACAATGTCTGGCTTTCGGATATCTTGGTATGAAGTGCGAGAATACCGAGATTGTCGATAGCATATTCTTTCTCAAGCGCATACTGCTTAGCATACGCAACAAGCGACTCATCATCAAGAGCCTCTATATCAACTCTTACGCTGAAACTCTCTTTGTAATCAGGATTACTGTCAAGGAATCTGTCCATATCTTCCTTGGTGTCTTCCATTACTATTATTATACCCTTTTTCTGTTCTTTGAGAATCTTTATGAGCTCAGCAGCTGTATCAGGCAAAAGATCCGCCGCTCTCTGAACAACAAGTGCACCGTTTGCCAGCTTATCAAAAATTGCTGCCGGTCCCCTTTTATTAAGCGTATTTGCGGCTACCTTGGCAACTTTTCCGTTGAAGACAGAATTGGATGCCTGCACAACGCGGATAAGTCCCTTTGCAAGATTTATTGTTCCTGCTCCCTCGTCACCGGTAACAATTACATTTCCGCTAAACGCATCCATGCTCATGTTATCGATTGCCTTGATTATCTGTCTTCTTGATTTCTTATGATGAATATAAGGTCCGAACAATTCCTTTTCTTCAGGAGTCATCTTCCTTATTCTCTCTTCAAATTCTCTGTTTCCGGAGTTATGCTTCTTAAGTTTCTTCTTTGCACCCTGTGTTCCGTCCTGACTCTCGTTTCTCTGCACATCGGCTCTTTCCGTTCTCTCCGGCCTCTCAACTCTCTCAGGTCTTTGTCCCTGAGGCCTTCTGTCGGAATTTCTGTTTCTTCCTCTGTTCTGAGGACTTTCGGAGTCGTCTTCATGCGCAGCTTCTTCCGGTTCTTTCTCCAGCTTTACTTTGCTCTGTGGAGTACCGAAATCTTCGCGTGCAAATCTGTCCTTTTTCTTCTCAGGCTCTTTAGCCGGTTCTTCTTCGTCTATTTTTTCAAAAGAACTGTCTACGCCTTGTTCTGCATTATTTATAACTTCATCGACAGCTTCGTCGATAATGTCGGCATTATCCCTTGACCAGTCGCCTCGTCCCGATGCTCTCTTCTGCTTTTCCTTCTTAATGGCATCGGAAATTGCCTTCTCAATTTTCTCCTGAAGTCCGGCCTTTGCTATCTCATCGTAATCAGCAAAAAGATCTCCCGTCTGATCCGAAACCTTTTTCTTAACGCTCTCTAACTGTCTCTCCTGCTGATCCTTCTTGAACTGTTCCCAGTTCTGGATATACTCGGAGATACTGATCTGCCCCGTGATCTGCTTTTCTACCACAGGGTCAGGCTCAACGGCAAGCTTGATCTGACCGTCATAATCCTGAGAAAGTATATTATCAAGTCCATTACCGTTCTCATCAGCGTCAGCCACATTTGCATCCGAATTTGAATTTTCATTCACATTCGCATTTGTTCTCACATTCTGCATGCTGTAGCTTCCGTTCGGATGAATGACCGCACCCGGCACTTCCTCTTCCAACGGTCTGGTCTCATAAGTTGCACTGAAAGAAGGCTGTTCATCCGGAACATCTTCAAGATCAAAAAATCCTGAAGTCTCTTCCTGTGCTATTTCTGCTATATCTGAACTCTGTTCCTGCATGGGAACTTCATTTCTGACTTCGGGAGCCGGCTTAAATACAGGCTCTTGCTCAGGCACATGAATCTCATGTGTATCAAAAAATACTTCCTCTATACCGCCGGGTGTAGGCTCTCCTATAGTTCCGCCAACACGCGAAAAAGAGCCGTCATTTTCATCATCATCAAAAATTTCCGGTTCTAAAGACTCTGCCATTTCTTCTGCAAAGGTTGTATTTTCATATACTTGCTGCACACCCATAGTATCAGGCTTAGGCTGCGCCATCTCCTCCTGATACTGCGCAAAGCCTGACTGCTGAGGTGTCTCAGGCTGACTTGCAAAGTTATCCTGAGATTGCGCTGTCTCCTGCTGCTGTGCGAAGCTCTGCCCGTATTGCTCTGCCTCCGCTTGCTGTGCGAAGCTCTGTGCGTACTGCTCTGCCTCTGCCTGCTGTGCGAAGCTCTGTCCGTACTGCTCTGTCTCTGCCTGCTGCGCAAAACTCTGCTGGTATTGTGCCGTCTCTGCCTGCTGCGCATAGCTTTGCCGATACTGCATTGCATCTAATTGCTGTGCATAACTTGCGGGATACTGCGGTACATCCTGTTGCTGCTCATAGCCGGTCTGATACTGCGAAAATCCCGGTTGCTGCTGTGGATAACCGGGCTGTGCGAATCCCTGGTATTGCGCCGCTTCCGGCTGCGGTGCATAGCCCTGCTGATACTGCGCCGCCTCTGGCTGCGCTGCATAGCCTGTCTGATACTGCGTCGCCTCTGCCTGCTGCGCAAAACTTGTCTGCTGTACAGGCGCCTGTGGCTGATCGTTTCCTATATATGGTTTCAATTCCTCCGCAAGCGCTGCCTGCAGATTCATTGTATTGTATGCGCTTACATCAACGGACGGAGCTTTGATCTCAACATCATTTGAGACAGGTGGAATCTCTCTGGTGTCCTGTCCAAATACCTGAGACTGCTGCATATTCTGAGGCATCCTGTTCTGCGCAGGATCCTCTTTATTGTATGCTATAGATCTGTCTATATATCCGCCGTGTTTCTGCTTATATCTGATATATCTGTCCTGCTGTTCAGGGGATAAGGGTTCGTGAAGCGCCTTGAGCTCCAGCGCCTTCATGACATAGTTGCCGTCTCCGAGCCACAAAAACATCTCATCGCATGTTTCAATGCACTCAGTAGTAAGACCTATCCTATGATAAAGATAAGCCAACTCATATACCCATTTTTCTCTATAATCATGTTTTTTGAATTCTTCGAGAACAGCGATTCTCTCTTCAAGACTTACTTCCTGAGCTTCATAGAGTTTATACTGTAAGATATATCGCCCTGTATCTCTGGGCGCTATTCTGACAAATTCTTTATAATATTCAACTGCCTGAACAAACTCTCCCATTTTTATTGCAAGTTCACATAGGGAGTATACAATCGCTCTGCCCGTGGGGTGTCTGTCGTATGCCATGAGCAGAATATCTCTGCTCTCTTCAAAGCGTCTGTTTATCTTATATAGATCACTTATCGTGCAAAGCATTGCAACACTCTTTACACGCTTCCAGTCAATAGTGTCCGCAATCTTCACAGCCTCGGCAAATCTGCCTTCCCCAATTAAAGCCTTGATCTCATCGGCTCGAATCTTGTATTCAACTTTATCCAAAATATCACCTCTTTGGTGCCCCAACTATATCCAGTGTTAGTTTAACATAAGCACCTTATCTTTGTAAAATGTCTGAAAGTCGCGCAAATTGCGTAAGCGAAAGAATTTCTCCCCTTGCTTTTTCGTCAATATTTATCTCAGTTAACGCATCTTGAACCTGCTGTCTTGTAACCTTGAGAGAAGGGTTGTTTGAAAGAGAATTTGAAAGTGTCTTCCTCCTCTGATTAAATGCTGTTCTTATTATCTCGAACATATACTTTTCGTTGCCGACTTCTACCGCCGGCTTCTCATATCTTTTAAGATGCACAACTGCCGAACCCACGTTGGGCTGCGGAATAAAGCTTCCGGGCGGAACATTCATTACCGCCGTCGCTTTGGCATAATATCCCACAGCCAGAGAAAGTGAACCATAGTCCTTATTTCCGGGTCCCATCACCATTCTGTCTGCAACTTCCTTCTGCACCATGACAGTAATGCTGTCGATAGGTGCGCCGCTCTCAAAGAGCTTCATTATTATCGGAGTGGTTATATAGTATGGAAGATTGGCAACAACCTTTATTGCCCTTCCTTCGTTGTATTCTTTTACAATGCTCTCTATGTCTACCTTAAGAATATCTTCATTGATTATCGTAACGTTGTCATATTCAGACAATGTATCGTTCAAAACAGGAATAAGTGTCTTATCTATCTCAACGGATACAACCCTCTTTGCAGCCTCTGCCAGATACTGGGTAAGGCTTCCTATACCGGGTCCTATTTCAAGGACACAATCTTCTTTGGTGACTCCGGAAGCCTCAACTATACCGTCAAGTACCCCGCTGTCTATAAGAAAGTTCTGTCCAAACTTTTTCTTGGCGCTCATATTGTATTTGCTCAACACTTCCTTTGTGCGTGCTGCATTTCCAAGATATGCCATTTATACCTCCGTCATTAGGCCGTACATACGCTTTGCATTTTCTTCTGTAATACGTATTACGTCTTCTTCGCTGATTCCTTTTATGTTTGCTATCTCTTTTACCACGTAAGGCAGGTTTAAAGAGCTGTTACGCTCCCCTCTGTGCGGTTCAGGGGAAAGATACGGACAATCCGTCTCAAGAAGTATCTTTTCCATAGGTATCCGGTCTACTACTTCTCTCAGCTTCTTGCCATTCTTAAATGTCACCACTCCTCCGACTCCTATATAGAAGCCCATATCCACACATTCTTTTGCAATTTCTTTTGAATATGAAAAACAGTGCACCACTCCGCCTATATCTTCCGCATGCTCGCTATGCATTATATCCATCGTGTCTTTTGCGGCATCCCTTGAATGGATAACAACAGGGAGCTTTACTTCCCTTGCAAGATCAAGCTGTCTGACAAACCACTTCTTCTGAATCTCGGGCGCAGGATCGGGCCAGTGATAATCAAGTCCTATCTCTCCTATAGCAACACATCTTTCATCCGCACTCCATGCTTTTAATCGGTCCATGGCTTCATCATTAAGCTCTTCCACTTCACTGGGATGTACTCCGACTGCCGCATATATAAATCCGTACTTATGGGCCAGCTCAAGTGCTCTTTCACTTGATGCCATATCCGCACCTATATTTACAACATTTCCGATTCCTTTCTCTGCCAAAGAAGAAATGAGTATCTCTCTGTCTTCATCATACTGTCTGTCATCGTAATGAACATGCGTATCAAATATCATTTACACACCTTCCACATTTTTCAAAATTGCATTTTTGAATTTTTTCATAACATCTAATTTACCACAAATATATCCTCACAGATATGCGAATTTAAAAAAAAATGAATTTTTTTTATTTTTTTTCAAAAAAACACTTGCAATTCTTTTTTAGGCGTAGTAACATATCACTTGTCGTTGAGATACGGCAAAGCCGCTAAATAACGAATGCGCTGCTAGCTCAGTTGGTAGAGCACCTGACTCTTAATCAGGTTGTCCAGGGTTCGAGACCCTGGCAGCGCACGCCGAGTACTGTTTTTGTAGGTATATCCTATGAGGATGGTACTTTTTTTCTGCATTTTTGAAAAAAAAGAAATGCCGCAGAGAAATAATCCGATTAAAGATTTTTCTTTGCGGCATATTTTTTATTCTTCGACTTTATCAACTGCTTTTTCCGGATGTTCCAACATCTCCTGCATGGTATGCCATCCCAGAACGGCACATTTAACTCTTGCAGGCATATGTCTTACGTCCTGAAGCGAAGCAGCTTCATCAAGGGACTCTATGCTCTCCTCGTCCGTAATATCGCCCTTTATCATGCCCATAAAAGTCTCGGCAAGCTTAATGGCATCTTCTTTGCTCTTTCCGATTATCTGATCAACCATCATATCTACAGAAGCCTGTGAGATCGCACATCCGCTTCCGATATATTTTCCATCTGTAATAACGCCGTTTTCAACCTTAAGCTGCAATGTGATATCATCACCACAGCTTGGGTTTATTCCACGCATTACAAGATCCGGATTTTCTAATTTACCTTTGTGTACAGGGCGCAGATTATGCTCATTAACTATCTCGCGATATAACTGCTTAAGCTCCATATCCCATGACCTCCCTAACCTTTGCAAGTTTCTCCAAGAATATTTTAACCTCTTCTTCTGTATTATAGAAGTACAAACTTGCACGTGCGGTAGATCCTTCTCCGATAAACTGCATAAGTGGCTGTGCACAGTGATGTCCTGCTCTGATACATACATGATCGTCGTTAAGCACCGATGAAATATCATGCGGGTGCACACCGTCGATTGTAAATGTAACTATTCCGCAATGTTTCTTGGGATCTTTTGATCCATATATCTTGATATACGGAAGTTTTGACATGCCTTCCATAAGAAGTGCCGTAAGTTTCTGTTCCTGCGCCTCTATGGCCTCAAAACCGACGTTTTGAAGGTATCTGATTGCTTCGGCAAGTCCAACCGCTCCGGATGCGTTTACAGTACCTGCCTCAAACTTATGAGGAAGCTCCGCATAAGTAGCATCTGTCCTTGTAACATACTCAATCATTTCTCCGCCTGTAAGGAAGGGAGACATATTTTCCAAAAGCTCTTTTCTTCCGTACAGAACACCGATTCCCATAGGTCCGAGCATCTTGTGTCCGGAAAATGCAAAGAAATCCGCACCAAGATCCTGTACATTGATCTTCATATGAGGTGTCGACTGAGCGCCGTCTACTACTACGATTGCTCCCTTAGACTTTGCATATGCCACAATTTCTTTTACAGGATTGGTAACACCCATGACATTGGAAACATGCCCGATAGCCACAACCTTTGTCCTGTCTGTTATCTTGCTCTCATACTCTTCCTTGGAGATAACGCCCTCTTCATCAGGCTCAAGATATACAAGTTTTGCATTTTTCTTCCTGCATACCATCTGCCAGGGCAATATATTGCTGTGATGTTCCATCACTGAGATAACAACTTCATCTCCTTCTGATACATTATCAAGCCCGTAGCTGTATGCCACAAGATTAAGAGATTCGGATGTATTTCTTGTAAAAATAATTTCCTCGGGAGTTGCCGCGCCTATAAAATCCGCAACAACACGCCTTGAATCTTCGTACATATCAGTTGCCGCTATACTCCAGTCGTATAAACCTCTGAGCGGGTTGGCATTAGCCGTGCGATAAAAATTTGATATTGCATCCAGAACCTGATTCGGTCTCTGGGAAGTAGCCGCATTATCAAAATATACATAGTCACCTGAATTTAATATATCGAAGTCTTTTCGATAATCTCCGATGTTAGCCATTTTCTTTTCCTACCTGTTAAATAATATTCTGAATGTAGAATATAACTCTCTGTTCCAGTTCCTTATCGGGAATCGTTCTTGCAACGCTGTCAAGTCTTGCCCTGATCATCATGCGTTTTGCATTTTCCTCATCGATTCCTCTTGTCTGCATATAGAACAACAAGTCCTCGCCAAGCTGTCCTATTGTTGCGCCGTGTCTTCCGTCAACATCTTCTTCCTGACAAAGTATCACGGGCATGCTGCGGTTTATAACATCAGGGCTCAGCATAAGTGTATCTTCCTGCTCATCACCTGCCGATCCCGAGCTTCCGTTTTTAAAATCAATTGTTCCTCTGAATACCTTTGTTGCGGAATCCATCAGAACTCCTTTTGCGTGCATGACTGAGTTTGTATTTTTTCCTCTCTGGTCTGCGATGTAATTCACATCAAGGAAATTATTGTATCTAACGAGATATCCCATGTTAGATATAAGCTCAGCATCTTTTTCAACAAGGTTCACAAGACAACCTGCCCAGGTCTTCTCTGCTCCAAGTTCCAACGTTGTAACGCCGATCGATCCGCCCTTAAAACAGGCACCGCCGATATCATCGAAATGAATGAACTTATCGCCAAGCATCTGAATCTTATATATATTTATCTTTGCACCCTCTTCAGCAAGAAGTCTTGTGCTGATCCCGTGGAATCCGCCGAACTCTTTCTCTGACTCATACACAAGAATAACGCTTATCTCAGAATCTTTCTTGGCATGAATGACCTGCGATGATATACATCCCTCGCCGTCTTTCATCTTGTACTCTATGATAACGGGCTCGGAAACTTTGACATTTTCCTCAACCGTATACACATCACACTTTGCGCCTGCAGAGATCATGAGCTCGTCCACATCGATTCCCATGCCCGTTCTGATTGCCTGTCCGTCATTTCTTCCGGATGTATCTGCGTTAGGCCCTGCAAAATCACCTGTGGTATACATGATCCTGTCTTTATTTCTTATGAATATTTCGCCCGCTTCCGTAAAATCAACTCCGCGTCTTACATCTACACCCTTCGGCATCTTGACTGCATCCGGAGTTTCAAAGCTGTCTATTTTTATATCCGATTCGGAAACTGTGCTGTCATTGACTTTCAGAAAACCATATGTCAGAACAGGCAGCACATTAACCTTCATGTTCAAATCTTTGTTCATGTGAAATCCCTTCTTAATGTCCGCTCATTTCAAGCTTTATAAGGTTATTCATCTCAACTGCATACTCAAGCGGAAGTTCCTTAGATACAGGATTGGCAAATCCGCTTACGATCATCGCCTTAGCCTCTTCTTCACTGATTCCTCTGGACATAAGATAAAAAATTGCGTCATCACTGATTCTTCCAATCTTAGCCTCGTGTCCTACATCAGCATCATCAGTTCTGATATCCATTCCGGGAATGGTATCCGCTCTTGAAATACTGTCAACCATGAGTGAGTCACAAGAAACCGATGCTTTTGCCTTTTTAGCCGAACTCTGAATTACAACGCTGCTTCTGTATGTTCCTATTCCGCCGTCCTTGGAAATTGACTTGGAATTGATAACCGATGTCGTTCCAACACCCTGATGTACTACCTTTGCTCCTGTATCAAGGTTCTGACCTTTTCCGGCAAAAGTGATACCGGTAAATTCCATCTTGGAATGATCACCCTTAAGGATTGTCATGGGATAAAGATATCCCGTATGAGATCCAAACGATCCCGATACCCACTCCATGATTCCGTTCTCTTCAATAAGAGCTCTCTTGGTATTAAGGTTGTACATATTCTTGGACCAGTTCTCTATTGTTGAATAACGAAGTCTTGCATTCTTAGCCACAAAGAGTTCTACCGCTCCGGCGTGGAGATTGGCTACATTGTACTTGGGCGCCGAACATCCCTCTATAAAATGAAGGTCCGCACCTTCATCGACAATTATGAGTGTATGCTCGAACTGTCCCGCTCCTGCCGCATTAAGTCTGAAATATGACTGAAGGGGAATGTCTACCTTAACTCCCTTAGGTACATATACGAATGATCCACCTGACCATACCGCTCCGTGAAGTGCGGCAAATTTGTGATCCGTAGGCGGTATAAGAGTCATAAAGTGGCTCTTGATCATGTCTGCGTATTCTGTTCTCATAGCGCTCTCAAGATCTGTATATATAACACCCTGAGCAGCAACTTCATCTTTTACATTGTGATATACAAGTTCAGAATCATACTGAGCACCTACACCTGCAAGAGACTCTCTCTCTGCCTGAGGAATACCGAGTCTTTCAAAAGTGTTCTTGATATCCTCGGGGACATCTTCCCAGTTATTCTTCATATCAGACTTATGTCTTACATATGATGTGATCCTGTCCATATCAAGGCCTTCAATACTTGGGCCCCACTTGGGCATCTCCATCTCGTTGTAGAGCTTCAAACACTTGAGTCTGAAATCTCTCATCCATTCAGGATCGTTCTTTTCCGCAGAAACCTTTAATACAGTTTCTTCATCAAGACCTTCCTGCATTCTGTAAAAGTCTTTTTCTGTCTCTATATCTTTAAATTCATATGCGCTGCGGTCTATCTCAACCACTTTCTGTTTGTTATCGCTCATATCAATCCTCTGTTATTCAGCTTCTGAGATAAACTTCTCAAATCCGTTAGCGTTGATCTCGTCAACAAGTGATCCGTCACCTGTGCAAACAAGTTTTCCTTTTACAAGCACGTGTGTATAATCAACATGAAGTGCCTCAAGGATCTTGGTGCTATGTGTGATTATAAGAAGTGCTCCGTCCTTTTTCTTCTGATACTCCTGAATGCCCTTAGATACTGTTCTTACAGCATCAACATCAAGTCCCGAATCTGTTTCGTCAAGAATCGCAAGCTTGGGATTGAGCATAAGAAGCTGAAGAATCTCTGCTTTCTTTTTCTCACCGCCTGAGAACCCAACGTTAAGATCTCTGTCTGCGTAGGACTCATCCATAGAAAGAACTTCCATAGCTGACTTAAGTGATTTCTGGAAAGCCATGAGCTTTACAGGTGCACCTGTCTGAGCATGAAAAGAATTTCTTATAAAGCTGCTAAGTGAAATTCCCGGAATCTCGTGTGGATTCTGGAATGACAGGAACATTCCGGCCTTAGCTCTCTTATCTGCAGAAATATCTGTAATATCCTGCCCGTCAAAAATAATATTTCCCTCTGTCACACAGTAATGAGGATTTCCCATAAGAGAATATCCAAGTGTGGACTTTCCTGCTCCGTTAGGTCCCATGAGAACATGAGTCTCTCCCGGCTTTATATCTAAACTGATCTTGTGCAGAATCGGCAACTCGTTATCTATTGAAACAGATAAGTTTTTTACCTGTAATAAAGACGTATCTGACATGATAATTTTCCTTTCTATGTTTTCCTACCAACTTGGTAGGAAATATAATAACACCTCATATTTCTGTTGTCAATTTTCAAACAATCTAAAGTTTATCATAAAACCCCTTGACATACTACATAAAAGTATTTAAAATACAATCTTGTCAGTACCGTGCGGGTGTAGTTCAATGGTAGAACACTAGCCTTCCAAGCTAGATACGTGGGTTCGATTCCCATCACCCGCTTTACTGATTTTTTTTTACCCTTTTTTCTTTCTTTAATTAGCAAGGAGTTAATTCATGGAACTGTTTATCGATGTTGTCATGGACGCGCTTATCGATTCTCTTAAGATACTCCCCTTTCTTTTTATAACTTATCTTTTAATGGAATATCTGGAGCACAAGACTCAGGAATATACGTCTGCGATTGTCCAAAAAACAGAATATTTCGGGCCTTTATGGGGCGGACTTATTGGAGTTTTCCCTCAGTGCGGATTTTCAGCGGCTGCTTCAAACCTGTATGCAGGAAGAGTCATAACGCTCGGAACGCTTATAGCAATATATCTTTCGACTTCGGATGAGATGATCCCGCTCTTTATATCTGAGCAGGTTCCGGCGCCGATCATGATAAAGATATTACTGATAAAGGCAGTTATCGGAATTATTGCAGGTTTTATTATAGACGCCGTTGTACACTGGCATCATATGAATCACAATAAGCGGCTTGACGATCCGGTTCAGATAAATGCCCTTTGTGAAAAAGAGCATTGTCACTGCGAAGAAGACGATCACAGCGGTTTTATCGGAATCGTGAAATCTGCATTTGTCCATACGATCCATATTTTTGCTTTTGTTCTTGTTCTTACTTTGATATTGGGATTTGCGATTGAGCTTATCGGTGAAGATAAATTATCGGAACTGCTTAAGACAAGTCCGGTGCTCAGTCACCTTCTTGCGGGAATTATAGGTCTCATCCCAAATTGTGCGGCATCGGTTATAATCACAACCTTATATCTTGATAAGATGATCACTTTCGGAACCATGATGTCCGGTCTTTTGGTTGGAGCCGGAATCGGACTTTTGATACTGTTCAGAGTTAATAACAATAAAAAAGAAAATATCAGAATCGCTATTCTTTTGTTCCTTATAGGAACTGTCGTAGGCGCTTTGCTTGACGTCCTTGGAATCGCATTATAGAAAAAACATATAACAAAGCATGAAAATACCCCGATGCATATGCATCGGGGTTTCTTATGTACTGACTAAAGCAATTGATTAAACTAGTGTTACCTGTTGTTTAATAAATCTAATTGAATTAGCTATTATTATTTTGCTGATGAAGCGTCTGCTGCTGCGTCTGAAGATGCCTCTGATGAAGCGTCTGAAGATGCCTCAGATGAAGCGTCTGATGAAGCATCTGAAGATGCGTCTGTAGCTTCTTCTGTTGTCTCTTCTGTAGCTGCCTCTTCAACTGAGAAAGCTTCTACTGATGCCTCTACAGATGTCTCCTCTGTAGCTGCGTCTGCTGCTTCGCCGCAACCAGCAAGAACTGCTGCTGAAAGTGTTAAAACTGAAAGTAATGTAACGATATTCTTCTTCATAATATATTCTCCTCTTTTCTGCATACTTTGCAATTACGAATTATTGCAAACAATTGCTTCAGTACAGTTATAGATTATATATTGTGAAATGAAGAATGTCACCGACAAATCGTCGCATAATATCTTAAGATTTCCTTAATATTTTGTGCAATTCTCACAAATTTTATTGATTTTGAATGTCTGCGACCCCTGTTCCGGCTGTTGAATCATAGCTAAGTGTTATGTATATACCCTCTCTTGAAGCCTGATTAAAGTCCCCGCAGACAAACGAATATGCCTTTCCCCCGTCATCTTTTATGACAATTTCCCACTGTGCACTGTCTATTTTGATATCAAGATCGACACCGACAAGTGTATATCCCGCAGCAACCGTTATCCCATCGCCAAGCAGGTTTGCAGAGTATTCATCACTTGTCATATCATGAAGAACCATCTCCGTTATCGTGAATTCCGTGTTGTTTATGACAGTTGCGTTTAGCATTGCCTCTTTTAAGGCCGCTTCTCTTTTGGCATTATCTTCGGCAAGTTTTGCATCAAGCGTCAGCTGTATACTCTGATATTCCCCGGTAAGCTCGGTCATCTTGGGAACATAATATTCCAGCATACTGTCACTTAGTTTGGAAAAATCTTTATTTTCTATAGCGCTTTCTTTCTGCGCTAGTTCATCAAGAGTTCCCCGTAGGCTTGAATCTGTTATGTCAAGATATGTATTTTCCGCATTATTCTTGGCTTCAACAAGAGCTGCCTTTAAAGCCTCCGCTTCGCTTAGTTTCTCCGGTGAAGGTTTACACGCGACAAGCAGGAGCGCCGTCATAAGCGTTCCTGCTCCGCAAATCAACCTGTTAATCTTCATATTTTGTCCCCCGATTCATTTTCTGCATACTCGGGCTCATTGTAATAGTAATCCATGATAAGTGCAACTACATGACAATAACTGACTTTTCCGGAAAGCACTCCGTTTACTTTAAGATTGGTATCTATGAAGGTTTCAGCCGCTTTTTTAACCGTTGCCGTCTTAACTACGGCTTTCTTTTCAACTTCAACCCACGCTTCCTTGGTAAGGAACTGGTTGTCGTACTTTACTCTGTCCGATATTTTCACATGTGACTTATATTCCTGCTTGCTGACTGCATTATAAAAATCATTGTTTATATAATTAAGAACTCCCAGATATCCACTGTATCTAAACACAATGTCATCAGATTTTATACAAGCCAGAAATCCCAGGAAGTTCGCTTCATCTTCATATATATATCCGTGTGTGTGCGCAAGTTCATGACACATGGTAAATGGCTTATTCATTATAGACATCGTGTCGTTATAGTTTGCTTCCATAGAGAACGGGAAGTAATATCCCTGCATATATTGCTGACTCATAAAACCTGAGAAATGAAGCGGCTTGGGCGTAACATAAAATCCTCCAAGCCTCGGAAATTCTCCCTCAAGATTTTTCATTGCACGGATAGCCTGAGTTTCCATGTTTCCGCAATATATAACATTTCCTCTTTCATCGTGAGGAACCTGCTCTGCAAGTTCATTACATTTTTTAACCACGTAGTCTCGCAGTTCCGCAAGCTGTGCAAGATCGTATTCTCTTATATAACCCGCTTTTGCCACCTCAAGCTTGGACGTATGATACAGAACAAAGCAGTTGAGCGACATTATCGTGCATACTATCGCCATAACTATCGGAGATACTCTGTGAAGAATTCCGGAAATTCTCTTAAACACTCTATCTGCACGATAGAATCCACGGCCCTTTTTTAAAGCACTTCTTGAATAGATCCAGAATAAAGTATGTAAGGCTATGAATAAAAGCGCAAAGGCTGTAAATACAACAAGTATCACCAGCATGATCTCGCCTACCGAAAAAGCAAAGCGGCTTGTAAGCGCTCCGTACACCGATGTTATCCTTGGATAAATGTTCGTAACGTAGAAGTCAGAAAAGGCCGCACTTTTCCATGCGGCCAAATTAAAAATAAAACAAAATGCCATTATTAAGGATATTTTTATGGAGAATACTCGTTTTCCGTGCATTTTTCTGACTCCCTGTTTCTTAAAATTCATTTATAAATATTCTACATTAAAAATATGGACTGAAAATGACCAAACTATTGATAAATCGTTCATATTTTATACATATATTTGTTTTTAATTTTCTTTTATCCTTCTCTCAATATGGTAAAATTATCTTGAAAAGGAAATCCCTTTGCGGAGGAACGGAGGATCACACATGCGACTGCTTCTTGCTGATGACGAAAAAGAATTATCCAACGCCCTCGTAGCTATATTGAAACACAGCAGCTACACGGTAGACGCTGTCTACAACGGGACAGATGCCTTAGACTACGCGCTTACGGGAAACTACGACGGAATAATCCTGGACATTATGATGCCCGGGCTTGATGGAACGGAGGTCCTTAGACAGCTGCGAAACAGAGGAATATCTACTCCCGTTCTTTTTTTGACTGCAAAATCCGATGTCGATGACCGTATAAAGGGTCTGGATCTTGGTGCCGACGACTATCTTACAAAGCCTTTCGACATGGGCGAACTTCTCGCCAGGATTCGTGCAATGCTTCGAAGAAAATCTGATTTTTCACCGGTCAATCTGACTTGCGGAAATCTGACGCTTGATAGGAACGTATATGAGCTGTCCACTCCGAATCACAAGCGTATACGGCTTGCGGGACGCGAATTTCAGATGATGGAAATGCTCATGGATACTCCCGGTAGGATTGTCTCCGTTGATACCTTTATGTCACATATCTGGTCTGACGGCGAAGCCGACGTAAATGTTGTGTGGGTAAACATCTCAAATCTTCGAAAAAAAATCCTTTCTCTTCATGCAAACTGCGAAATAACGGCCTGCAGAGGAATCGGATATTCAATAAATGTGATTAAACCAGGTAAACCGGAGCTGTAAAATGGTAAATAAATTAAGAAAAAAATTTGTTATAACCGCTATTCTTTCACTGCTCCTGATTCTTGTTACAATGATCGGCATAATAAACGCCATCAACATGCATCAGGTCGTTTCTGATGCAGATGACACTCTTGCGCTCCTTTCATCAAACAACGGATATTTTCCTGCAAAGATTATTTCCAAAGCTACAAAAGCCACTTCTTCCTTTAAAACACCGGGTGCATTCGATTGGGAAGTGATCAATTCAAATCATTCCGCGGAAACGCCCTTTCAGGCAAGATATTTCTGGGTAAAAATGGATTCTCATGCCAATACGATAAAAATTAATACCGTCCACATCGCATCAGTTTCGCACGATATCGCCGAGCAATATGCAAAAGATCTGTACTTTTCAAACTCAAGAAAACTCGGCTTTTATCATTCCTACAGATATCTGATATCCGATGCCTCGGACGGCACGAAGCTTCTTCTTTTCCTTGATCTGAGTACCGCGATAATAAATGCCAAACAACTTATGGTCCAGTCACTGGCGATCGGCATACTTGCTCTTATCGCCATGTTTATTTTGGTATTTCTTTTTTCCGGACAGGCTGTTGCACCCGCCGTCGAATCCTTGGAGAAGCAAAAGAGATTTATCACAGACGCAGGACACGAGCTCAAAACTCCTCTTGCCGTAATCTCCGCAAATATCGACGTTCTTGAGCTTGAGCAGGGCAAAAACGAGTGGACTTCAAGCATAAGAAATCAGCTAAAGCGCATGAACAGTCTTGTAAAAAATATGCTGACTCTTTCCAGACTGGATGAAGAGAGGATGCACGTTGTATTTACAGACTTTGACCTCAGCGAAACGCTTAAAGATGCCGCTATTTCTTTTGAACCAATCGCTGAATCGCAAGAAAAAAAATATAAGATTGACATCCCAGACGGAATACATATCGTAGGAAATAAGAGCTCAATGAACCAGCTCGCCTGTTTACTTATAGACAATGCCTTTAAATATTCGTCTCAGAACGGAAGCATCCATGTTCTTCTTTCAATGGGAAAACACATTGTCTTTGAAGTTTCCAATACCTGTGATACAATTCCTTACGGTAATCTGGACAGACTTTTTGACAGGTTCTACAGAGCCGATTACTCAAGAAGCAGAGAAACGGGCGGATACGGCATAGGTCTTTCCGTTGCAAGAGCTATCGTCACTTCCCACGGGGGAACGATCGAAGCGATACGTGACGGCGATAAGATAATAAGATTTGTCGTAACCCTTCCGAAATCACAGAACAAAAATACTCAGAAGAATAAATAGGTAATATGAATAATACTCTTAATATAATACATGAAGACAATGACATTATTGTTTGCCACAAGCCTGCAGGAATGGCCACTGAAGGCGCCACCGTCGGAAAGATGGACCTTGTAAGTAACATTCGCAACTACCTTGCGCGCAAGAACAGAGCGGCCGGTAAAACCGGCAAGCCTCCATACGTCGGAACCCTCTATAGACTGGATCAGCCCGTGGAGGGTGTCGTTGTTGTTGCCAAAAATAAAGCGGCGGCCACTTTTATCGCCAAGCAGATAAAAGAGCACACCACCGATAAGTATTACTATGCCCTTTGCTACGGAAATGTAGCTGACGACGCCGGACATCTTGAAGATCTTCTTGTAAGAAAACAGAACGATGGCCTGGCGCTCGTAGTGAGTAGAAAGGAGGCAAACTCACTAAAGAACCAGACCATCATCCTGGGTAAGGGCCAAGAACAGCGTATTTTTTCCGGAGAGATAAAGAAAGCTGTCCTTGACTATGAGGTTATGCAAAGAGATGAAAACTCATCGCTTTTGAAAATAAAGCTTCAGACCGGGCGTTTCCACCAGATCAGGGTACAGCTTGCTCACATGGGGCATCCCATCCTCGGCGACAGGAAATACGGAACAAAAGAGTCCCTTGAGTATTCCGAAAGATCGGGAAAAACAAACGTGTGTCTTGCCTGCTACCGATTTGGTTTCGTGCATCCTTCGAGCAAGAAAAAAGTATTTTTTGAGATTACAATTCCTCAGTCTTTGAAGCTATAGACCTCGAACAGATAATCTCCAGATTGCCATTTCTTTCACGCATTTCATCGAGCATACTCTTTGTAGAGGTTTTTGCTCGCAGCGTAATTTTATAGCTGAGTCTGTAAAGACTTCCCATTGCTGTGGTTCTGACCTCCATCAGCTCAGCCTTGTTAGTATATCTTTCAAATATGTCATCAAATATTCCTTCAAAATCAAGTCCCTCAGGAACTGTGATCTTGAGATATTTTTCCCCGTTAGCTCCGTTAAACATATTAATGTTGGTAAATATCAGGTTTGCAAGTGTAATAGTAACCACAAAGATTACTGCGATTCCAATGTATCCCATTCCGGTTGCCAAACCTGCCGCCATTGAAAGGAATATGCTTGTTATCTCTTTTCCGGAACCCGGTGCCGATCTGAAGCGGACCAATGAGAACGCTCCCGCTACCGCAACTCCGGCTCCTATATTTCCGTTTACCAACATGATGATAACCTGTACGATTGCCGGTATCAGCGCCAACGCCATTACAAAGCTACCGGTGTAATCATTTTTTATGGTGTACATAAATGCTATATATACGCCAATTGCCAAAGAACATAGAATAGAGATAATAAAAGTCAAACCTGTAATCGTGCCGTTAGGCATTATTGTGCCGAAAACTATGTCTGTCGTTGTCATGCTGTCAATACTCCCTTCAACTTGTCATTATGTCTTTTGTTAAACCGCTCTACGCAGTGCAACAATCTTAGATTTGTCTTCTTTCTTGGGTACGATGCCCTTTTCAGCCATCTCAGCCGTCTGGCCATACATGTACTCAAGATATCCTCTTCCGTACTTGGAAAAAGAAGTCTTTCTGATATTAAGTTCATCAAGGATCTTAGCAAGTTCAGGAGACATGGCTCCTGCGATCTTAAGCTCCATAAGGTGTTGTCCCGGAAGCAAGATCTCATGCCCGGAAGTACTTTCCTTGAGGCTAAGCTTATCAGTCCTCCATCTGATATTTGTATCAAATGTGATTCTTAGTTCAGGATCGTTTATGCCCACCATCGCGATTCGGTCATACGAAATAACCATCGCAGGGGCAATCCCTTTGTAGTACTTAAGAAAATAGTCTATCTCATTAGAGATCTGAGACTTTTCCTTAGGTTCCTTGTGATTTACAAGATAGTCAACAGCTTCCGAATATGGCATGGAAATTCTTCTTTTATAAACAACCCCCTTAAACTTCTTCTTGATCTCGATAAAAGATGTCGTATCATCTTTGGCCGTTCCGTAGCTTCTTAGTCGAAGCTTTTCCTTATAAACGGGCTTTTCAAGAGATCTCTCGATCAGTTTATAGTCAGGTGTGTCAAAATAAATGTTCTGTATGGAAGTCTTACCGTAGCAGTCTACTTTTGCCATATTTTCAAGCTTTTTCATGAGCTTTGTATATTGCTCATCATTAAGCAGATATTTAACTTCAATTCTTTGAAACACATCTTTGAACCCTGCCATTCCTTCTCCTTTCCGATTGAGTTTCTCACCTCCTTAAAAATTTTATTAGCCGAACCTAAAAATAACTTAAAATTACGAAAAAACATTCGCAATTTTGTTAATAATTATGTTATAATGAAATTGAAACATCGGCTGTCTTTTACGGAAAAAGCGAGGTGCCCATGTACAAAAAAGGTGATAAAGTCATTTTACTTGATTACAGTGGAAAACCGGTTGTACCCAACATTGTTGCAGTTATTGAAGATGTTTTTGGCAATGACAGAGTCAGGCTCTTATTGCCCGACAACGGATGCTGTATGGAATTTGTCGACAGATTTGAAAAGATCGACGAAAAGAAATACGACGAGATTCTTCATTCGGTAAAAGAAAATGAGAAGAATCTTCCGGTGGATCTGCAGCTGGACATAAGAAAATTTGCTGCAAAGCATCCCCGTCGAAGAAAAGATGAGATTCTTAATATGTTCGATCAGGATAAGCGCTATATCTCCATCCTTCAAGCTTATTCCGGACGTGTCATGATGTATGGAGAAGAGAATATAAACGAACATTTCCTCTATGAATACAATGACGCCGTCAGGGGCATCATTAAGACAAGAACTTTTTTCCATGAACTCGATGAATCAATCCCCGTTCCCGATCTGTGATTCGCCGCTGTTTGCCACATACAGCCCGATTCCCAAGCAGATGAACGCATAGGGTGTTGATAACACCTGGGAAAAAGACACCATTCCGTTAAGATAATATGAAACTATAGGGAGCGCGCAGATAATAGCTGCGGGCCCCTTTTCTTTATTGCATTTTTTTAGGCTTCCAAGAACATAGAAGGCAAGGAAAAGTAATCCGACAAGTCCCGCAAGACCGCCTTCTATAAGCTCTGTAAGGAAAATACTGTGCGCGTTTGTAAGTCTGTTTTCTCCAAACTCATTTATCAAGATTTCGGCCCGTGCAGGCTTTGAATAGGCATAGGTACTAAAACAATCCCTTCCCACACCGATAATTTTCCTGAAAGAAGGCAGTTCTTTGTACATATCAAGAGTCACGCGCCAGATTGTTCCGCGTCCGTTTCCCGCAATATCGTCAAATCTTAACATCACAAATATAAGTGCGGCAGTTGCAATAACGGATACAACAGTCCTGTATATCCTTCTGTTTCTTTCGCCTTTTAAGCTCTCTTCCTCTTCTTCCTTATTGATTGACAGTAACATGTAGGATAAAAGCCCGACGGTCATAAAAAATATTCCGCCGTTCATATCGCATATTCTTATAAGTATGTTATCCGAATACGTATATTTTTCGGGAAATATTCCAAGCAAGATCTTTACCTCGAACATGGAAAGTCCGAGAATAAACAGTTGTATCATGAGCGCCTGTAATCTCTCTTTTTCATAGAGGCAGTACCAGATAAGAAGGCCATAAGTACCTATAAGTATCAAAAGAGCGCTGTCACTTCCCTGCACAAGAAGTGACATAATAAGGGCAATGCTGTATAAACTCCAAAAATAGAACTCTTTTCCAAAAAGTTCACGAGTCACGGCAAATCCGATCCCAAGCGGTGCAAAGATTGAAAGATATCCGGCATACCAATTGATATTACCGATACATGCGACAAATGAAGGATCTGTTCCGGATACGCTTAGAACATGCATTCCAAAGCGCTCTGCTATAACTATGATGCTTATGACAAAGGGAGTTATAAAAATTGCGGCAAGTACATATCCGTTGGTGGATAAGCCCTCAGAATACGCAAAGCAGAAAAACAGCATAAGAAACATTGTGATAAATCCCGTTCTCCATCCTTCAATCCCAAAGAAACTTACTTTTTGATCGACAGAAAAAGCGAGATTGATCAGATTCAGACAGAGGAACACTTTAAAAAGGCTTCGTATCTCGGATTTCTCCACACCTTTTTCGATAAACTCAGAAATGTACGCAAAAATAATAAGCCCCGCGATGGCAGCGCTTATTATCATGTATATATTCCACTTTTCCTCTCCGAGCATATAATACCCGTCCTTCATATAGATAGGAAGGATAGCAGAAAGCATTATCAGATAAAATGTCAAAAGAATCTTTCTATACTGCATAACACAAAATCAAACCTTAAATCTGTAACCTACGCCCCAGATTGTCTCTATGTACTGAGGATTTGATGTATCATACTCAATCTTCTCACGGATTTTTTTGATATGAACGGTTACTGTTGCAATGTCTCCGATGGAATCCATATTCCAGATCTTTCTGAAAAGTTCTTCCTTCGTAAATACGTGATTCGGATTTTCTGCAAGGAATGTGAGAAGGTCGAACTCTTTTGTTGTAAAGCTCTTTTCCTCATCATCCACATATACTCGTCTTGCAGTCTTGTCGATCTTAAGGCCTCTTATCTCAACAAAGTCATTGCTCTCATGTCCCGATCCGACAAGTCTTGAGTATCTTGCCATGTGAGCCTTAACACGCGCAACAAGCTCCGAAGGGCTAAAAGGCTTTGTGATGTAATCATCTGCTCCAAGTCCCAGTCCTCTTATTTTGTCTATGTCATCCTTCTTGGCTGAAACCATGAGGATCGGCACATCTTTCTTTTCCCTTATGTGCTTACAAACTTCGAATCCATCCATTCCGGGAAGCATGAGATCTAAAATCACAAGATCGAACTCCTCGGCAAGAGCTGTGCGAAGTCCCGCATCTCCCGTGTTTTCGATAGCCACCTCAAAGTCACTGAGTTCTAAATAGTCTTTCTCAAGGTCAGCAATTGCCTCTTCATCCTCAACAATAAGTATTCTGCTCATACACTCTTCTGCCTTTCTTTAAATATTATGGTCAACTGTAACTGTTTCGGAACCACCTGCAAATTCAATGTACTTTCTGAGCACGAAATGCATACACGTTCCCTCTCCCTCATGGCTTGTTGCCCATATATATCCGCCATGATCTTCTATGATCTTCTTTACAATAGAAAGACCTATTCCGCTTCCGCCCTGCTTGGAGTTTCTGGAAGCATCCGTTCTGTAAAATCTGTCGAAGATATTCGGAATGTCTTTCTGGGCTATACCTTTTCCGTTATCTTCAAGTTCAACGCGGATCGAATCGACTTCGTCCAATATCCTTATGTCGATCTGTCCCGTTCCGTCATCCCTGTCCAGATACTTAACGCTGTTGCTCACTATGTTGTTCACAACTCTCTTAAGCTGCTCGGGATCTGCAACTATTTGCGTATCCGGTCCCGTAAGATTTGAATAATTAAGCTTTATGGATTTGCTCTCAAGATCTGCACCGATCTCTTCGATACAATCTCCGAAATACTCCGCAACACCCAGCTTTACAAAATTATACGGGATTCTGTTGTTATCAATACTGGAGTATAGCGTCAGCTCGTTAATAAGATTATTCATGTCATTTGCCTTATTATAAATAATCTTAATATACTTGCGCTGCATATCGGGATTGGCCGCAACGCCCTCCATAAGTCCCTGTGAATATCCTTTTATGGCAGTTATCGGGGTCTTAAGATCATGAGAAATATTACTGATAAGCTCCCTGTTCTGCCGTTCTCGTTCTATCTTTTCTTCCGCGGATTCTTTGAGCCTAAGGCGCATGTCCTCGTAGTTCCTGTAGATAGCACCTATCTCACCTTTTTCCTTTATATCTGTCGGAAGTATGTAATCAAAGTTACCGTCCTTGATGTGCTGCATTGCAATATTCAGCTCATCTATCGGTTTAATAAAACTTCTTCCAAGCCATGTCGTAAGCAATATACTCGTCAACAAAAGAACAAGCACTATCGACACTGCCATATATATAATAAGAGATTTTGGAAATTCTGCTTTTATTCCTGAAATAATATAAAGACTTCCGGGTTCTCCGGTTGAAAAAATAAAATTGTATTGCCTTACAAATAATCTTGATTCCGGTAATACAAATATACTGTTGCCGCCACCTTCGTAGTTGAGCTCGCTTATAATGCTCTCAGCATCTTCCGCATTTTCAGCGGCGACATAAAAACTTACGTCTCCTCTTTTTACAATTATATATGAATATAAAGAGGCCACCTCTTCATCAATACTCCGCAGTACATCGGGATCTTCCAGAATAAAAGGATGAATCAGCCTCTCCGCTTCTATGCCTTTTATTAATTCATCCGTTCCCCTTGCAAAAGCTTCGATAGGATTTGAGACCATATTGTAGTCCACAGACCCTGACCGTTCCTGTGATATCTGCTTTTGTGCAATATATCTTCCACCCACAAGGAACAATCCAAACACAAGGAAAAGCGGGAATATAACAATCACTACTGAAGTGATAATAAGTTTCGTACGGAATCGCATAATAACCCCCTACTTATTTTTAGTATACCATATTTTGTAAACAAGTGTGCATATTGAAGATAATTGTAAAAAAATATAGATACTGTCCAAAAATCGATAACACTATTTTGGAAGTATCTACATCTTTTCACTTTATATCACATATTCAAGCTTATCCGCAAAATGTCCGAGGAACTTGACTGTTCGCTCGTCTTTGGGATTTTTAAGCACTTCTTTTGCCGTTCCTTCTTCAACTACTTTTCCGTCTGCAAGGAACATGATCTTATCGGCAACATCAAGAGCAAATTCAAGCTCATGCGTGACGATCACGGATGTTATGTGCTGTTCTTTGGAAATTCTTTTTATTATCTCAAGTACGTCCTGAACTTTCTCGGGATCGAGCGCACTTGTAGGCTCGTCAAAAAGTATCACTTCGGGATTTAGCGCAAGTGCTCGCGCTATGCCCACTCTTTGCTGCTGTCCTCCCGACAATTGAGACGGGTAGTGGTCTTTCCAATCAAGAAGTCCTACTTGAGTAAGATTCTCAATAGCAATCTTTTCTGCCTCGTCTTTATTTATCTTTTTTGCCTTGATAAGCGGAAGGGTGATGTTCTGAAGCGCTGTTTTATTCTCAAAGAGGCTGAAATTCTGAAATACCATTGCTGTTGATTGTCTGATCTCCAGAATTTCTTTGCTTGTAAGTTTGGCAAGGTCGTAGCTCTTTTCCCCGATGGTAAGCGTTCCTTTATCAGGTCTTTCAAGGATGTTGATGCACCTTAGGGCTGTGGATTTACCTGCGCCCGAAGGCCCGATAATAGCTACAGTTTCTCCCTTATTAACTTCGATATCTATTCCGTTTAATATATTTTTGGCCCCGTATGATTTATATAGGCCCTGCAGCTTTATCATCTTTGCTTCTCCTTTATGCTATCTGAGCGTTCTTCGAGTTATAACTTAGTTTTTTCTCCGCATACTTTTGTAAGTAGGTAAGTCCCGTACTAAACAAAAGATATATGAGCGCAACTTCAATGTACAGTGCAAGCGGTTCGTAAGTCGTTGCAACGATTCTCTGTGTCTTCATGAACATCTCGGTTATCGTAATGTTCGCTGCGAGTGACGTATCTTTTACCAATGAGATAAAAGTGTTGAAAAGAGCGGGTATGCAGGCCTTTATTGCTTGAGGAAGAACTATATGATATATCGCCTGCCATGATGTCAGTCCGCATGCAATCGCTCCTTCTGTCTGGCTCCTTGGCACAGAGATTATCGCTCCTCGTATCGTCTCGGAAGCGTATGCTCCCACGTTTAATGAAAATGCTATGATAGCTGACGGAAGTGCAGGAATATTGAGCCCTACTCCCGGCAATCCGTAAAAGATGATAAACAATTGTACAAGTAGCGGCGTTCCTCTGAATACCCATACGTAGAATCTGAATATTTCAGAGAGTACCCTTATCTTCAACACTCTGACCACTGCTACTATGATAGCCAGTATCATTCCGATTGCAAAAGAGATAAGTGTCAGCGGAATTGTAACTGTGATTCCGGCCAATACGATATTTGGTAGCGCCTTTATTATTATATCAAGTAGTCTTGTGCTCATATATTTCTCCGTCTGTCTGCAATATTACTTTGCAACTGTTATATCTTCTCCAAAATACTTTTCTGAAATGCTCTTAAGTGTTCCATTATCTCTGATCTCTTTGAGTGCGGAGTTAACTGCTTCCTGAAGGTCGCTGTCGTCTTTTCTGATAAGGATTGCAGATTCTGTTGCTTCGTCAGATGTTGCTACAACCTTTGCATTTGCATCGGGCTGATTTGCCTTATAGTCAAGGAAAGTAACGTTGTCATTTACTGTTGCATCTGCGCGTCCCTGAATTACAAGCTGGATTGACTCTGAAAATCCGTTTGTTGATACAATCTTTCCGCCATAGCTCTCTGCAAGTTCTGCCCAGTTACTTGTGACTGTAAGTGCAACATCTTTTCCCTTTAATTCTTCAAAGCTGTTTATATCTGTGTTGTCACCGTTTACTATGACTACGCCGTACACGTATGTATATGGATCTGAGAAAAGATATTTCTCTTTTCTCTCATCTGTGATTGAAACCTGGTTTGCGATGGCATCATACTTTCCTGCATCAAGTCCTGCGATGATTCCGTCCCACTGAGTCTCTGTGAACTTTGCTTCAAGGCCGAGCTTGTCTGCTATAGCCTGTGCAACTTCGATATCAAAACCTGTGAGCTTATCACTTTCATCATGGAATGAATACGGTGCGTAAGTTCCTTCTGTTGCAAAAGTGATATATCCGTTTTCTTTTGCTGTCTCGTAGGTTGTCTTTGCTCCCGCTTCTTTAGCCTGTCCTGCTTCGCTTCCTGCCTCCGCTGATGCTTCTCCTGCTGTATTTGCTTCTGTTGATGATGCTTCCTCACTTCCGCATCCTGTAAGTATTGTTCCAAAAACACCGACTGTTAATAGTGCTGCTGCTAACTTTTTCATAATATCTTTTCTCCTATACTTCTGTAATTCTCTGTCCGCTTGGGATGGAATCATAGTATCATCGGAGGCGCCTGTTGAAAATTCAATTGATTTTATGTCTGGCAATAAGGATTCATTATCGCGGGGTGTAGTATGAATCATTCACTGCTATGAGTATTTGATGCAAAGTATATAAAAGTATATAATAAGATTAAAAGTATATAGAAGTATATAAACATTCACAAAGTATATAAATGTATATAGGAGGAGCAGCATATGGAACGAAATCCTTTTGTAATAAATTTCGGAAAAGTACCAAGTCAATATATAAGCAGAGAGCTGATAATCGATGAGATTGTTCAGGAGATGACTGACGAAGATTCGCAGAATACTTGCTTCATGCTTACGGGAACCAGAGGAAGCGGTAAGACTGTAACCATGACTGCAATTGAGAAAAAGATTTCCATGTCAGAGGACTGGATCGTAATAAGGCTGAACGCTGAGAGAAATATGCTCGAGAGCTTAGTCGGTAAGCTCTATGACAGCAGAGAATTCGTGACAAAATTTGTTGATGCAAATCTTAATCTTTCGAAGTTCGGAATTGGCCTTAATCTCAAGACCAAATCTCCTGTCGCTGATATTGAATCCGCGCTCGAGATAATGCTTAAAGAAGTTCGAAAGAAAAAGAAAAAAGTTCTCGTAACTGTTGATGAGGTGTCAAACACCGCCTATATGAAAGAATTTGCGAGCAGCTTTCAGATTCTTATAAGAGAAGAACTGCCTATTTTCCTACTGATGGCAGGCCTTTATGAAAACATCAGCAATTTAAAAAATGCAAAGAATCTCACTTTTTTATACAGAACACCGCAATATGAGATGGAGCCGCTTAACCTTACTTTAATTGCTGCGAAGTATTCAAAGGTATTCGGAATCGATAGAGAAAAAGCAATGGATATGGCACTTATTACAAAGGGCTATCCCTTTGCTTATCAAGCCTTGGGTAAATACATCTGGGAAGAAAAAAATCATGAATTAACCGAATCTGTACTTATAAAATTTGATGAAGCGCTCAGCTACTACGTTTATAAGAAGATGTGGTCCGAATTGTCTGAAAAAGATAAATGGTTCATGTCCTTCATAGTAAAAAAGGATGTCATGCCGGTTTCCGAACTACTTGAACTTACTAAGCAAAAGAAAAACGAGTTCTCACAGTACAGAGAAAGACTTAGAAACAAAGGACTTATCGATGTTTCCGGCAGAGGAATCATTAAACTTACTTTGCCCAGATTTGACGTGTTCGTAAAAAATGAATTGAGATATTTTTTTCCGGAGGATAACTATGATAAGACTCGTTGAACTCAAAGATAAAGAATCATGGTACTCCCTCGATAAGCATCTACCTGAAGCGGTATTTGATGAAAAGGTAGCATGCAAGCAGGGGTATGTTTATGTTAAAGATGAAAAGGTTATCGGTATGCTTAGATATAACCTTTTCTGGGACAATACGCCGTTTTGCACAATGCTCTTTATTGATTCTACTTATCGCAGTAAAGGCTACGGAAAGCAGATGATTGAATACTGGGAACAGGATATGAAATCACAAGGCTACGGAATGATCATGACATCTACTCAGGTCGATGAGGATGCACAACATTTTTATCGCAAGCTTGGTTACAAGGATTGTGGCGGATTTATCGTAGATATTCCGGGTTATGAACAGCCTATGGAAATGATCATGATAAAGAAAATATAGATGCAATATGACTTACATTAAATAAAGTCAGCTGAACATTGTTTTTTGACATTTCTACATACTAACAACACGAGGATAGCATAATGACAGAAAAAGAATTATGGGCAGAGTTTTGCTCAAAAAAGAATGTCTTGATGAGACAGATATGCCTTTTAATCAAGAGTCCAAAATAATATGTGAGAAATTCAGCGTTGAATATATTCCGGGCGAAAATCTACCGGATGAAGAACTTCTTTTTGTTGAACCTTCCATGAATTTTGAAAAAGAAATAGCGGCATATAGACAAGAAATGCTTGATGCTGATTCTTCTTTTGACGGATGTTTTTCTATGAAAAGAATGCCAAATATAAAAGAATATGTTGATCATTGCATTGAGTGGGCTAATCCCAGAAGGGAAGCAGATGAGCGTGGAGCCTGGGGAAATGTGCTTCTGGCCATAAGAAAGTCTGATATGAAAATGATTGGCTGCATGCAGGTTCACAACGTTCTCACTGAGAGAATGAAGAATTATACAGGACATGTTGGATATTCTGTTCGCCCATCAGAAAGAAGAAAGGGTTATGCAAAAAAAATGCTTGCTAAAGCAGTAGATTTTCTTTCGAGCTTTGGTTTTGAAGAAATCATTGTCAGTTGTCTTCCTGAAAATGAATCAAGTAAAAAAACTATTCTTTCTAACGGAGGCGAATATATAGAGACCGTTTTCTTGGATGAAGATAAGGTCTATCTGGAAAAATTTAAGATTAAAATTTGAGCCAGAGCAAAAAAAATTCTGGGAGGATTATGGGACAACTTAAGTGAGATAATTCTATATCAAAACGATTAAATGAAAGTTTAAGTTATTGGAGTAATGATATGGGATTATTTTGGGTTGGGATATCTTGTCTTTTGGTAGCAACTGTAATGATGCTACTTCAATATGGGTTTTATGCTTTTTTGATAATAATATTTATCATTTTGCTTCTTTCTTCTCGAAAGAAATGATGTGCAAGAAATACATGCAAAAAAATGTTAGAGGGTAATTATTTTATGAGAAGAAATATATTGTTTATTATTGTGCTTACGGGAACAGTACTTCTTGCGGGATGTTCAAAAACATCGCCGGAGGATGGCAATATCCTTGTTATTGAGGAGCAGCCTGCAGAGGCAGGAGCTGAGTTTGTGACTGTACATGGACTTAAATATGTGATTCCGGAGGGATTTGAGGATGCTTCGGTACATCCCGAAGGTTATGAGAAAGGTAATGCTGCAGGCGGCTATACTCATACATATAAGAATGAAAGTCTTGGCATGGAGATTGAGGTAGCTGAGTACGTCTGGGCAAATGTGCCGGTTGAAGCTGAGAACAAAGAAGAATTCTTAAAGAAACAGTATGATAGTTCTGTAGGAGCTGATTTCGAGTCAGAGATAGGTGATGATTATTTTTATAATTCAATACTTGATGTAGCAGGCACACGCACTTATTTCCGTGAAATCGTAACAGATGATGCAGCATTTGATATTACAATAACTTATACAGACGGTGACAGTGAAAGCGAAGCTGTAAAAGATGAATTTATTAATTCATGCACTATAGATAAAGAATGATGGGATAATGAAAAGTTTCGGTTTGATATTGACCTGTCTTGGGGATATCTGTACCCTGCTCTATTCAAGCTAGTTATGGATGATATTGATATGAGAAAAACACAACGTAATACGAGTATTATTATTTTTGCTTTCTCTCAGATGCCATCTTCTTTGCCCTTTCCAGTACCTCAGATAAATTATCAGCAGATAACTGTTCTCCATATGCTTCCGCGTTTTTGAGGAGCTGAAAGTTTTTCCTCTCGCTACTTCGTTCCTCATCATAGAGATTTTTTAAATCTATGGAACTATAGATTTCATCTAAAAAAGCCACTGCCTCTTTAGAATGCTGTAAAGAATCGATACTTCCGTATAGATTTTCCACTGCGGTAATGATATCCTCTTTACTTATTTTTTCTTCTGAGATGACCCCAATAATATCAGACCTGTCATATTTATAAGGACGCAGTGAAGCTAATTTCATTGCAATAATATATGGTCCAGGCATAGTTCTGACATGAAGAATATTTGAAAAGGTTTTATATGGAATTGAATATTGCGGTATCTTATCAGAATATGAGCGAGTCTTTTTAAAATCATCATTGAGCCAACCGCTTTTTAATCCATTTTCATCACCAACAATATTTATGGCATCTTTCATAACGGAAGATGCTCTTATAAATGCATCTATATCTGTAGTTGAATTACGGAAATTGAATCTTGATACAATTGCTGCTCCGCCTATCAATATAATTTCCGCATCAGTATATTTTCCATTAAGCTTTCTAAATTTTTTACCTAATTGCTTAAGATAATTATCCAAGTTTTCTTTTGAATAAAAGATATCATTATCAGCCATGTATCACATCTCCCTCGACAATGTTGAATGCTAAAAATTCAGGGATAGCATCTTTTTCCATCTTTTTTAGAAGCGAATTTTTATTGGTCAGCTTTTTTTCTATAACCGCATCAATTGGATAGATTTTCTCTTTTAATTTTTGACTTCTGATGTAGTTGTAGTTTGTACATTTGGGAATATCATTTAATCTGCTGAGATAATCAACCATGGCAACCATATACATTGCCTCAGCGTAACAACATAATCTCCAAAAGCGATCTATCTTCTTATCTTCCAGAACCTCAATAACATACTCGACCTGGCCCATACGATTCACCAAATGGCATTGTTCACTCTTAAATAATGTGAATGTATATTTCTGATTGCATAAAAAGACCAAATCTTCCACTGACAGATCCAACGCTTTTGCTATTGGCAAAACTTTGCCCAAGGCACAATTATTTATATCAGATTTGCCATTTACCAAATTATATACTGTCGGATATGATACTCCGGATAATTCTGCCAACTTGTATAAAGAAATTTTCTTATTTTTTATATACTCATCTATAAGCATATCTTCTACCTCGCACTCATTATATACGTTGTCGTATATATCTCTTGTCCAAATTATATACGCTAACGTATATAGCAGTCAACACTAATTATATACGTAACCGTATATATGATCAGACAAAAAAATCCGAGACTTTTACATCCCGGATTTTTCCAAATATATTTTTATCCCAAATTTCTGATAAGATTAACCATCTCAATAGCGCCCTGTGCACATTCAAAGCCCTTGTTTCCTGCTTTTGTGCCGGCTCTCTCGATTGCCTGTTCAATATTGTCTGTTGTGAGGACACCGAACATAACGGGAATACCGCTGTTTAAGCTGACCTGCGCAACTCCTTTTGAAACTTCTGCGCAAACGTAGTCATAGTGCGATGTCGATCCTCTGATAACTGCGCCGAGGCAGATAACGGCATCGTACTTGCCACTCTTTGCCATCTTGTCAGCGATAAGAGGAATCTCAAATGCTCCGGGAACCCATGCAACTTCAATGTCATCATCATTTACATTCTCTCTCTTAAGCGCATCAACCGCACCACCGAGGAGCTTTGACGTGATAAATTCATTGAATCTTGCTACTACAATACCTACTTTAATCTTTTCCGATACCAGATTTCCTTCATAAACTCTCATATATTTTTCTCCTTATCAATATTTATGAATTTGTATTTAAATGTTGTCAGGGACTAAACTCTATCAATTGCAAAAACTATGTTAGCCCCTGAGTTCATTGTGGTCCCATTTATTAAAATCTCAATATAATCGCTATTTCCGAATCGGTCACACCTTCAGGATATGTCCCATGCGGATTTTCTTGGTCTGAAGGTAGAACATATCAAACGGATTTGCCTCTATCTCTATCGAAACGCGCTGTGTTATCTTCATCCCGTAGTCTTCAAGCTGATATACCTTATCCGGATTATTGGTCAAAAGATTCAGCGACTTAATTCCAAGGTCTCTAAGTATCTGCGCTCCTGTGTAGTATTCGCGCATATCTCCGGGGAATCCCAACGCAAGGTTTGCATCAAGAGTATCTGCTCCCTCGTCCTGCAATTTATAGGCTTTGAGCTTGTTCACAAGCCCGATGCCTCGTCCTTCCTGACGCATGTACAAAAGAACTCCGCGTCCCTCTTCAGCGATCATCTTCATCGCCTTATCAAGCTGCTGTCCGCAGTCACATCGCATCGAACCAAAGACATCCCCCGTAAGGCACTCGGAATGCACTCTGCAAAGAACATCTTCTCCGTCTGAGATATCTCCCATAACAAGCGCCACGTGATGCTCACCGTTTATCTTGTTAATGTAGCAATGAGCCATGAATTTTCCGTATTTAGTCGGCATGTTTGCGATTGAAACACACTCTACAAGGTTATCGTAAATCTTTCTGTACTCAGCGATATCGGCAACCGTTATGTACGTAAGGTCATGCTCTTTTGCAAACTCCTTAAGATCGCCCTCGCGCATCATTGAGCCGTCATCCTTCATAATCTCGCAGCACAGTCCGCATTCCTTAAGCCCTGCGAGTTTAAGAAGATCCACTGTTGCTTCCGTATGCCCCTGTCTTTCTATAACACCACCACTTTTGGCAACAAGGGGAAAAAGATGTCCCGGCCTTCTTAAATCATACGGATCACAATCATAAGATGCACACATTCTTGCCGTCAAAGCTCTTTCATCTGCCGATATTCCCGTAGTTGTATCCTTGTGATCTATGGAAACGGTAAATGCCGTCTCATGGTTATCCGTGTTGTTATTGACCATAGGATTAAGACAGAGCCTATTGGCAATTTCTTCGCTTATCGGCATGCAGATAAGCCCGCGTCCGTACTTTGCCATAAAGTTTACGACTTCTCCGGTCACATTCTCAGACGCACATATAAGATCCCCTTCATTCTCTCTTTTCTCATCATCAGCAACTACAATTACTTTTCCTTCTCTCAAATCGGAAAGTGCCTTCTCTAAAAGCTGCTTATCCATTTCTGCTATCCTCCTTAATAAAACCCGTTCTGTAAAAGAAATTCTTTCGTGATACTTCCGTTATCCTTATTTGTGTCGCAAAATTTTTTTATGTACTTTCCTATGATGTCTGTTTCAAGATTTACTTCATCTCCAACCTTTTTCGCGCCTAAAATGGTTTCCTTTAAAGTGTGCGGAATTATGGAAACGCTGAATGATGAAGTGCTGAGCCCGGCAACCGTAAGGCTTATCCCGTCTATTGCTATCGAGCCTTTTTCTACAATTCCTCCAAGGATTTTTTCTGAAGTTGTTATCTCAAACCACACCGCATTACCGTCATTTTTTATCGAAGCTATCTTGCCGGTTCCGTCTATGTGTCCCGAGACCATATGCCCGCCAAATCTGCCGCAGGCGCTCATGGCTCTTTCAAGATTTACAGGACTTCCTGTTCTGATTTTCATAAGGCTCGATCTTGAAAAGGTTTCATTCATAACATCGCAGGTAAAAGAGCTTTCGGTATAAGTTACAACGGTAAGGCAGATGCCGTTTACCGCGATACTATCACCGATATTTACATCTTCCAAAACTTTTTTACATGATATGCACAGGGTGCTTTCCTTAGAGCCTTTAGATATACTCTTGACTGTCCCCATTTCCTCAATTATTCCGGTAAACATTTATACTTAACCTCGCTTTCTATAAGCAGATCTTCTCCGACTCGAGAAATCTCTGTGACATTAAGTTCTATTGCCTCATCCGGTTCATCTATAAAAATGCCTGTTACAGGACTCTTTCCCATTCCGCCAAATATCTTAGGTGCCATAAATGTGTGCACTTCATCAACAATGTGTGCTCTTAGCGCACTGTTATTAAGAGTTCCACCGCCTTCAAGGAGTATTCCGTCAATCCCAAGTTCTCCAAGTTTTTTCATCAGGATGTTTAAATCTATTCCCTCAGAATTCATCGGGACATTTACTATCTTGCAGCCCTTTTTCTCATATTCGGAAAACTTCTCTTTATCCTCTGAAGCGGTAGCTATTATGGTCTTAGCAATATCTGCTGTCTGAACAACTTTTGAATCAAGAGGTGTCCGCAGGTTTGTATCGCAGATTATCCTGACGGGATTTCTGTGCGGCGTATCAAGACGGCAGTTTAGCATCGGATCGTCGGCAATAACGGTAGATACTCCGACCATTATTCCCATTAGTCTGTTTCTGAGAACATGAACTTCTTTTCTTGATTCTTCACAGGTTATCCACTTTGATTTGCCTGTGTCTGTCGCAATCTTGCCATCTGCTGTCATCGCATATTTCATGACTACGTAAGGGCGCTTTTTCAAAATATATTTATTAAAGACTTTGTTTAATGCTGTACACTCGTCTGCAAGAACTCCCGTCACAACCTCTATTCCGTGATTACGAAGTATCTGTACACCTTTTCCCGCAACAAGTGGATTTACATCAAGTGCGCCCACGACAACTCTCTTTATGCCGTTTTCTATGATTGCCTCGGTACAAGGTGGTGTCTTTCCGTGATGACAACACGGCTCAAGTGTCACATATATGGTTGCACCTTCGGGAGAATCACTGCAGTTTTTAAGAGCATTTCTCTCTGCGTGAAGTTCTCCGAATTTTTCATGATATCCTTCACCTATAATTACGCCGTCTTTTACTATTACAGCTCCTACAAGCGGATTTGGATTGACAAAGCCTGTGCCTTTTAAGGCAAGTTCAATGGCTCTTTTCATGTATAATTCATCATTCATTTGTTGACCTCTGTTGTGGTATATGTACTAAAACTTCTAAGTGCTCTGGAACAAAGAGTTGCAAAGCAACTCTTTGCGCGCCGATGCGCGCAAGCTTTAGCTTGCATAATACTTCTGCGCATCGGTCGCATCCATAGCGGAGCGTTTTTTTGATAGGAATTTCCTATCAAAAAAATGAGCCCTGAACAAAAATGTTCAGGGCTTAAAATAAACTACTGCTGTATGGGATATGTACTAAATTCGAAAAAAGCTCATTAAGTACATCCCCATGGCTCGCACTAAGCTCGTCAATACCTCGCTAAGTGCTCTGCTCAAAAAAACACCCTGAACATATAAATTGTTCAGGGTGCTTATAAGCTTTTTATTCAACTGAGCTTTACTTAATGATGTTCTGCTCTCGGCATAAATGCCTCGCCGGAACTAAGTTCGATGACAGAAATCAAAGATTTCTTATCTCACTTATCACTAAGTGCTCTGCATACTTCTTCCATCCAGACTATACTGTCGGCATCGGAATCACACCGATTCTGCCTTGCGGCTCGTGGGCTATACCACCGGTAGGGACTTTCACCCTGCCCTGAAGTTTTTATTAAGTTACTGCTATTGTAAGCAGATTAATTCGTCATGTCAATGATCAAATGTTCAAAAGCTTTGCATACTCAGTAAGAGCGCCTTCTGTCTCGTGTGCAAGAACTCTCTTTGCAAGTACCTTACCAAGCTGAACACCTTCCTGATCGAAGCTGTTGATGTTCCATACAAATCCCTGGAACATAACTTTGTTCTCAAAATGAGCAAGAAGCGCACCGAGAGACTTGGGATTAAGCTCATCACCTACGATGATACTTGAAGGACGTCCGCCCTTGAAGTTCTTGTTGAGGTTATCATCTGTTTTACCACATGCAAATGCAACGATCTGAGCTGCTACGTTAGCGCAGAGCTTCTGCTGGCTTGTGCTTCCCTGAATATCAACATCATTCTGAAGCTGGCTGTTCTTAAAGCCGATGAACTGAAGAGGAATGATGTCTGTTCCCTGGTGAAGGAGCTGGTAGAATGAGTGCTGTCCGTTTGTTCCGGGCTCACCGAAGATGATAGGGCCTGTTACATAGTTAATAGGCTCACCGAAACGGTTTACGCTCTTTCCGTTTGACTCCATGTCAAGCTGCTGAAGGTGAGCGGGGAAACGGCTAAGTCCCTGTGAGTAAGGAAGAACCGCTGTGCTTGAGTAACCAAGTACGTTGCGCTCATAAACTCCGATAAGTGCATCGAGCATAGCAGGGTTTTTCTTAAGATCTGCATTTGCAGAAAGCTTGTCCTCTTCTGCAGCACCGTCAAGGAACTGCGCAAACACGTCAGGTCCGAAAGCAAGTGAGAGCACTGCTCCGCCAACGCCTGATGTTGAAGAGTAACGTCCGCCGATGAAGTCATCCATGAAGAATGCTTCAAGGTAGTTCTCGCTCTTTGCAAGAGGAGATGTCTCTGATGTAACTGCGATCATATGCTTAGACTGATCAAGTCCTGCCTTCTTAAGCGCATCTGTAACGAATGATTCGTTTGTAAGTGTCTCAAGTGTTGTTCCTGACTTTGAAACCAGGATAAATATTGAATGAGCAACATCAATGCTGTTAAGTACAGCAGATGCATCATCAGGATCTACGTTGCTGATGAATTTTGCTTCCATCTTGAAATTGCCTGTTCTGTGTGCCCAGTTCTCAAGTGCAAGATACATAGCGCGAGGACCAAGATCACTTCCGCCGATACCGATCTGTACAACAGTTGTGAACTTCTCTCCCTTTGCGTTTGCAATCTCACCTGAGTGAACTTTATTTGCAAAATCTGCGATTCTCTTCTGTTCTTTTACATAGAATTCTCTTTTATCAACTCCGTCAGCTTCTACCTTGTTTCCAAGCTGTCCCCTTGTAAGCTGGTGGAGAACCATTCTCTTTTCCCCGGTGTTAATAACTTCACCGTTATAAAGCGCCTCAAACTTCTCGATAAGCTGTGTCTCTTTTGCAAGCGCATCAAGAGCATTGATAATATCATCATCAACTTCCTTGGCTGCGTAGTTGTATGCAAGGCCGGCTGCCATAGGCACTGAATACTCTTTTACTCTCTTAGCTCCGCTTTCCCCTGACATAGCTTCAACTAAATTTACGTGTTTGATACCTTCAAGATCGTTATAGGATTTAATTGTATCAAGATTGTTCCAACTAACCATTATAAAATCCTCCTGTTTGGCGCGTGAAATTGGGTTTCGCCATTCGTCTAAAGTTTATCAAAGATGTTTTTTCTAATCAAGACGATTACAGAAAAAAATGACTTGGATCATGAGTGATTTTCTCATAAATCCAAGTCATTTTATGTTCTAATCTATAAGCTGTCAAAAAAACTGATTAAATCTGCAATTTCTTAGAGCTCTGCGATTATCTCCATTACGATAGCTGCGCAGTCTTTTGCTGCCTTTGCTTCAAATGTGGGATAGTCAACTTCCGCACCGCCGTCTGCCTTATCTGAGATTGCTCTGATGATAAGGAAAGGAGTGTTGTTAAGATAGCTTGCCTGAGCGATGGCTGCACCTTCCATCTCTGTGCAAAGTCCGCCGTGCTCTTTGATTATGGCGTCCTTAACTTCGGCGCTACTGATAAACTGATCGCCGCTACAAACTCTTCCTTCAAAAACTCCGATATCGGGAGCCGCCTTCTTGATTGAAGCCTTTGCCTTTGCTCTCAGCTCATCATCTGCCTTAAACTCTGCTGCTCCGATCTGAGGAATCTCGCCCTTTTTGTATCCGAATACTGTGATGTCAACGTCGTGATAGCATGCATCTGTTGAAAGAACTATGTCTCCGATATTTATATCTGCATTAAGAGATCCTGCGATTCCTGTGTTGATCACGTGTGTTACACCAAACAGATCGATAAGGATCTGAACACAGATTCCTGCGTTTACTTTACCGATTCCGCTTCTTACTACAACAACTTCGGTATTTCCTATTGTTCCTTCATAAAACTCCATAGAAGCTTTTTTTACAGTATTCTTTACTGTCATGTTGCTCTTTAAGGTTGCAACTTCAACCTCCATGGCACCTATAATTCCAATTTTCATATATATTTCTTCTCTTTCTGTCTTAATTATTCGGGATAAACAAGGTGCTTATCCGTGATGTTATAAAGCGTGTTATCAAGATATCTCTTTGCAAGGAAGTTTGCCATTCCAAGGTTCATATCAAGATAATTTCCGCAGTCTCTGGGGCTTGCTCCGGGAACTTCTCCCTTGAAGTCGCGGATAAACTCATACATTTTTGTAATGATCGGAACGATTTCTTTTGACTCCAAATCTCCTGCAAGAATAAGATAAAAACCTGTTCTGCATCCCATAGGTCCAAAGTATATTGTCTTATCTTTGTACTCAGGATCGTTTCTTAAAAATGTTGCTCCCAAATGCTCCATTGTATGAATCTCTGCTGTATTCATAACAGGCTCTTTATTAGGTGCTGTCATTCTAAGATCGAATGTTGTTAATGTCTCCTGTCCAACCTTGTCTTTTCTTGAAACATAGATTCCCGGTTCAAGATCAAGGTGATTGACTGTAAAACTAGCTATTTTCTCCATTATTTTTCTCCTCACTCCCATTGTGGTTCTGAAAATATCTCGTATGACAATGCAAGATACTTCTCTATATTATCATAGTCTCGATTCGCTATCGCAGTGTACAACGTATCGACCAGGAAAAGCTGAGCAAATCTCGAGCTTGTTATTCCACTCTTTTTATCAATCTCAGGTGAAGTTGCAAAAAGAACATAGTCGCATCTGGTTGTGAGTGCATTGTTGCCAAGCTTTGTTATCGCAACAGTTGTCGCACCCGCGTCCTTAGCGGCTGTGAAAAGCTGCATGATCTGCTTATTTCTGGCATTGTCACTAAAAAATATAGCAACATCCGCCGGTCCTATCTGTGAAACGGTCATCAGGCTAAGGTGCTGATCCTGGTTAAATACAACATTATAATGGATTCTGAGCAACTTGCAATAAAGATCGTATGCGGCTAGTCCTGCCGTACCTACGCCAAATATCTGTATCTGCTTGGCGTTTATTATCTTATCAACGGCATCATTAAAAGTGCCCGCGTCAAACAATCTGTACGTAGTCTGTACAGCCTGTACGCTTGTTGCACAAATGTTATCTGCAATAGATTGCAGTGATGTGTACTCATTGACATCCTTAAATGAAATCTTAGGCCCTTTATCAGCTACCGTAAGCGACGAATTTGCTTCCGTGTAGTAAGCATTCTTAAGGTCTTTGAGACCGTCATAGCCTATAGCCTGTGCAAAACGTGTCCATGCAGCCTGTGTGGTGCCGGACAAACGCGCCAAATCTTTGATAGGATACTGGAAAAGATCATCCTTCCTCTCGAGAATATAATCCGCAACTTTCTTTTCAGATGAAGGAAGCGCGTTATAACAACTCTTTATTCTCTCGCTTACAATATTCATACAGAATGCCTCCATTTATACTTGCACCTTTTAAGTATAACGTAATTATGGATATAATGAAATAAATTTTCACAAACTCATTCAATTTTTTCCCTGTCCAAAAATTCAGAAAGTTGCTCGATTGGAATGGGTTTGGAATACTTATATCCCTGAAGATATCTTGCATACATTTCTTTACATCTGTTCTGATCCGTTTCATCCTCAATACCTTCATACAACACATCATATTCCATATCATTAAACATGTGCGCCATGTGAGTTACCATTTTCTTTGACTTATTATCTGTTCCGCTTGCGATAACAAGTGAACGGTCAAATTTGATTATGTCAAAGGGAAGTTCCATTATTCTTTCCATGTTGGAATAACCTGTTCCAAAATCATCGAGATAGAATGTTATTCCGCTCTTTCTAAGCTCAAAGAGTTTTTCTTTAAGTTCCATAAAGTCTTTTTCATTCTGACTTTCAGTAATCTCGATTGCTATCTTTTCAAACGGAATTCGGGCATCTTTGACTATTCTTGTTATGTTTTCACAAAAATTTTTTTCCTTTATGTCTGTCATAGAGAAATTCACTGATATTCTCTTGATGACGTATCCGTCATCCAATAATCTTCTTATCTCATTGCAGGTTTTTGAAAAGATAATAAGGCTGAGCATGTGGATAAAATTGTGTTTCTCAGCTATAGGTATGAACCTGTCCGGAAATACCATTCCGATCTTCTCAAGCCTTAGTCTCATAAGTGCCTCTGCAGTATCGAATTTTCCTGTTTCAATATTATATACAGGTTGGCAATATACAAGAACTCTGGGGTCTCTTAGATCCTTTCTTCTGTTTATGTCCGCAAGCTGCTCAACTATATATTTGTGACTCTTGTATTTACCGATATCCTCCTCATTGACTTGATGTATTTCATTTGAAAGCATTCTGTTTTCCACATAATCAATGATTCCGATGTAGTCTTCAGCATTTTCTATCTCATCCGTAGTCTGCAAAATTACCATCTTGTATTCCAATTTATAAATTAGATATTGTTCTGTTAAAGTAGTTCTGACTTTTTCAATTTTCTGCAAGCAATCAGGATTTGAGGCCATTCGCACAGAAAGTACCATCTTTCCCTCTGAAATCTGGAACAGTTTGGCACCTTTATATGTGTACGTAGCCATTTCCCTTATCTTGTCGGTCAGTTCTTTAGGATACTTGCGACTTTTCCTGTCATTCACTGCCAGATGCAGAAAATAGATAAGCAGTTTTTCTTTTTTCTTTGTTGCATTTTCTATGTTCTCAATAAATGAATCCGCGTGAAGAGAACCCGTATCCAGATTATATGGATTCGAGTGCATAAGATACATTATGGATATTGCAGGAAATAGTAAAGCTGAAATAGTAAATGATTTCTGATTGTGTCTCTCCTGAATCAAGGTGACAACAAAAGACATTATGATAGTAGCATAAAGAGCCGTAACAATGGGTCTGTACATATGCTTCCCGTATACTATAAGTAGCAGCAATATAAGTGCGGCAAAAAATATATAGCCACTTGAAGCAATATACTGTCCCCGTTGAATATTCTCATTATCGATGATGTTGAATCCAAATCCGAATATCATCCCGAGCAGATCGACGGATGCAGTAAAAGTAAAGACTCCGACAGCAATAAAATCGATTATCCTTCCTATCGAGTCTGAAAGTTTCATTTGATTTTTTGTATAAATGAGATATAGCGCAAGAGCAAGCAGAACTGAAAAATGCGTGATATATTTTGTTAGATATATGATAAATCTCGGACTTTCATCAAGTTTAACGATACTCTGGCGAAAATAAAGGTTGGAAACTGCTGCGATAAATGTACACAGCAGTATCACTTTATATATCTTAAACTCAATACTTTGTCTGATATAAGTTACACGAATAAGAATTGCCAGAACGACCACTACCGCCATGACAATAATATCGCCTACCGGACTGTATCCATTAACATAAGATGTAACATCGATCATTTTCGCACCTCAAACTCGAAAATACTCTACCATATAATGATAACCCTTATGATGTAAATACAAATAAAGTCCCTATTAAGATTTGATAAAAAATTTCAGCTATTGAATTTTTAATTCATTGTCTATAAGACCGACTATAGTGTCAGTCGCACTGTGAAGATTACTGTTCCTCATATTTTCTATATATTTCTCACGGTTCTCGTAAAGATCTTCTATTGATTCAACAAGTATATCTTCATCAAGGTCGTCATTGTCAATAACAATTGAGAATCCCTGCTGTTCAAATGACCTTGCGTTTAGCATCTGGTCACCTCTGCTTGATTTGGTTGAAAGAGGTATCAGTATATTGGGCTTTTTGAGCGCAAGAAGCTCGCAGATTGAGTTTGCACCGGCTCTTGATACAACAATATCCGCCATTGCAAAAATATCTTTAAGCTCATTTTTTACGTATTCAAACTGCTTGTATCCGGGAAGAGTGAGCTTTAGATTGTCCATCTTCTCTTTTCCGCAGATATGAACAATATTGAAGTTCGGTAATAATCTTGGAAGAGCATATCTTACAGTCTCATTTACGGACTGTGCTCCCAGACTTCCGCCGATTACCATAAGTACAGGCTTGTCATCTTCAAAGCCGCAGATTTTTCTTCCTTCTTCAGCATTTCCCATACTGAGTTCTTCTCTTATGGGTGTTCCTGTAAGAACTGCTTTCTCCGCAGGAAGAAGTCTCATGGTTTCAGGGAAATTACAACAGATTCTGTTGGCACCTGCGATACTGAGTTTATTTGCAAGTCCCGGTGTCATATCAGATTCATGTACAATATATGGAATCTTAAGCGCGCCTGCAGCTCTTACTACCGGCACACTTACAAAGCCTCCCTTAGAAAAAACTATGTCAGGCTTTATCTTTTTCAATATTTTCTTTGCTTCTGCAAATCCTTTTAACACTCTGAAGGGATCGGTAAAGTTTTTCGGATCGAAATATCTTCTCAGTTTTCCTGTTGCTATTCCGAAATAAGGTACGTTATAGTCCTCAATTAATTTCTTTTCTATTCCGTTATATGAACCAATATAATAGATATCATATCCGGCTTTTCTAAGTGCAGGGATCAGCGCAATATTTGGAGTTACATGTCCGGCGCTTCCTCCACCTGTAAGTACAATTTTTTTTGTAACAGAATCACTCACGATTATTCCTTCTTCCGTAAAAAAATTCTTAACTATGTGCAGATAGTATACCATCTTTTTTGCAAATAAACTATATATTTATTCTGTCATTTCATATACAAAACGGTCATCTTTTTCATATGCCGGCATTTTTTCTTTAACTATCTTGTCAGACATTGTTTTGACTTCATTAAGCTTTTCCTTGTAATTGCTGAGTGTTAGCTCGTTCTGCCCCTGTATTATCTTATCAATCATATACTTATTTATGTCCTGAGAAAAATGTATCGAATCCATATAGTTATTAAGGTCTGTAACTATCTCTTCTTCTCCCTGAAAACAGAACACTCTGGCGTTGTCATACTTAAGAAGTTCCTCTGTCATCATTTTCTCGCTCTGAATAAAGGCATCTCTTTCACCGGTCCTTACCGCACCATCCCACCATAGCATTGAATATGCAGGGTAAAAGAAAATAAACTTGGTATCGGGGTGCTCTCTTACTTCTTTTGTAAGAAGCTTTATATTTTCCTGCACTTTATCTTTATGTACATCTTTATCCAGCATCGGGATTATATCTTTCTTTCGAAAATAGATTGAAAGCGTCTGATCTTCTCCGAATGTTTTCCACTTAGCCCAGTTGTATGAAAGTCCTTCGTCGTAATCTCCGATAAATGAGTTTGCGACCTGATAAGGAATTTTTTCAAACAGTACATCCTTGTTAAACAAATAGTTCACGTCATTTATTGGATTCTTATCATAAAGATACATGGGACATCCCGCTGCTTCGAAGGTTGTCTGTGCATCAGCGACAAGTGACGACGGATCAATGTTATAAAAGACATATTCAAGGTCGTGCTTCTCATAGGCAACATCAAGAAGATAGCACAGGTCAGCCGTCGCACCGTAAGACCTTATCGCCTTTATAGATTTAACGCCGTATGCATCGTCATACCAGGCATTGTTGTTATTCTCCATAACCGAAGATCCTACCAAAAGCGCGTTGTAATCGAAGTTTCTGAGTGTTCCGACACACTGATATTCTTTGTCATTTAGCACTGCCTTAAGTCCGCACCACGGCTTGTGATAATGATAGAACGGGTCAAAAAATATAACTGTCCCCGCGATAAGCACAGCTACCGCAAGTATCGATATCAGAAATCTCTTTATGAACTTTTTTGAACTGTTTTCTTTTTCCATATTCTTCTAAATTAAAACTGAAAATAAATAAACGTACTTACTGCCGACAATGATATAAAGGACCACAGGAAAAGAACCGTGATACCTATAAGTGTCTTTTTATCAAATGTTGTCGTTTCTATAATTTCTTCAGTGTTCTTTCTTGTGATGATGAATCCGCTTACTGCAAGATATGTCACCATGGTTATCATGTAGATCACGTTTTCATCTATTCCGCCCATCTGGGATAAGAACTGTCTGAATACATAATTTTCTGCGATATCAAGATTTGCAGCGGTTCTTGTAAGGAATCCGGGCCAGGTGAAGAAAAATAATCTTCTAAACATCGCAAGAGCTTTTTCAACAGATTCCGATCTGAAGAATATAAGCGAAGCTACAAATGCTATAAATGTCATGGCTCTTCCTAGTGCTTTTGGAATCACCAGCAGCGGCTCTTTTCTAAAGAGGAATTTTCCTTCTTTTTCGGTGCTCACGATTCCAAGATCATCCCATACTACGAGAAGTCCCTGCATGAGTCCCCAGCATACATACGTCCAGCCCGCACCATGCCACAATCCGCTAAGTATAAATACTATGAGGACATTGGCTATTGTGCGATATCTTCCTTTTCTGCTACCGCCCAGCGGAATGTAGACGTATTTAATGAAAAAGCGCGACAAAGTCATATGCCATCTCTGCCACAGTTCTTTTGCGGAAGCTGCCTTATAAGGCGAATTAAAGTTTGTGGGAAGTCTGTACCCAAGCATCAGGCTGATGCCGTTTGCCATGTCACAGTATCCCGAAAAGTCAAAATAAATCTGGAAAGTATATGCAAGCATAACGGCTATTACAGTTAACGTATCAAGGTAATATGTCTGCTCAAAGCCGTAATTTACAATTTTGGACAATACATCTGCCAGAATAACTTTCTTTGAAAGTCCCAATACAAAAGATATTATTCCGGCTGAGAATTTCACAGAATCATATGTCCTTAGCGACTTGTCTCTGAACTGATCTATCATCTCTTTGTGAAATGCGATCGGTCCCTGTATAAGCTTCGGGAAATAAGCGGTATAGAGGGTATATTCGACAAAGCTGTAATGCGGAGCTTCCCCGTTTGCCCTGTCAACAATATAAGATATCTGCCCAAAGGTAAAAAAGCTGATTCCTATGGGCATGATTATCTTATCAACTGTCAGTCCCGTTTTAAAAACCACGTTGAGATTGTCGGCGAAAAAGCCAAGATATTTAAAGTAGAATAGGAGTCCTAAATTAAATAGCACTCCTATTATCTTTATAAGCTTTTTATGAATATTACTGTCTGTGGTATTTCTTGAATCTATCTTTTTTAAAACCGCACTGAGTGCATAGTTCACTCCAATACTTACCGACAGGATAATCAGGAAATTAACACCAAAAGTATAGTAAAAATACAATGACATTATGATAAGTAATACGTCTGCCACCGTATATTTCTGCAGTCTGTTAAGTGCATGCCAACCAATCATCAGTACCGGAAGAAATACCAATATAAACGTAAATGAATTAAAACCCATTGATACTCTCCATTTATATATATCATAGAGAGTATATCATATTGTGAAAGAAATTTTTATAATTTCTGTTCAAACTTTGAGTCTTATGACATTCCAGCTTCTTGCGGGAAGTGTCGTCTTAAGTACGCCATTATCGTTGACTGCAGTGCTTGTGTTATCTGAAAGTTTTACTTCATCAGGGTTGTTTTCTGTATTTCCGGCTTTAACATCTTTGTGTGTAAGAACGCTGTGAAATTCAACTTTATAATCGGAGAACTGTCTCAGATCGCAGGTAAGTTCAAAATCATCCTCAAGGTTTTTATTTACGGCAAATACGGTAAGTGCGCCGTTTTCCTCATCGCTTATTACTACGGAGTCAACATAAGGTGCATCACCGTGTTTTGACTCATAAGTAGGCACTTTGACAATCGTATTAAGAACTTCACCTCTTCCGTATCTGCTTGACTGCATAAAAGGATAGAAGATTGTTTGCTTAAACACGCCGTTATCTGTTGTTGTTATAGGGCTGAGTACATTTACAAGCTGTGCAAGGCATGCGATCTTTACTCTGTCTGCGTGTCTTAAAAGTGTTATCATCATTGATCCCACAAGAAGTGCATCTTCGAGGTTATAATCTTCTTCGAGCTGATGAGGATGCTCAGTCCATTTCTCAAGCTCTGCATCTTTTTTCTTTGAATGGTACCATACGTTCCACTCATCAAATGAGAGATTGATTGTCTTATCAGACCTCTTTGTTGCCTTTACGCAGTCACAGATACTTACAACGCTCTCTATAAATTTATCCATAGATACGTTGCTTGCAAGGAAATTGGGTGTGTTGTCTTCTTCATTGTCATAATATGTATGAAGCGAGATGTAATCGACATTGTCATAGCTGTTCTCAAGAACAACTCTTTCCCACTCGCCGAATTTAGGCATTCCGATTCCCGATGATCCGCATACTACGCACTCGATCTCAGGATCGATCATCTTCATTAAGTGACCTGCGCGTCCTGCCTTAAGTCCGTATTCTTCAGGTGTCATGTGACCTATCTGCCATGGGCCGTCCATCTCATTTCCAAGACACCATAATTTTATCTTGTATGGATCCTTAACTCCGTGCTTTATTCTAAGATCACTGTAATATGTGCCTTTCTCGATATTGCAGTATTCAACTACATTTTTGGCATCTTCGATTCCTCTTGTTCCGAGATTGATCGCATACATTGGCTCTGAACCGACTTTTTTGCACCAGTTCATGAATTCATCGAGTCCGAATCTGTTGCTCTCAACTACTCCCCATGCAGGCTCAAGTCTCGCAGGTCTTTCTTCGACAGGTCCTACGCTGTCTTCCCATCTGAACGCCGAGACAAAATTTCCTCCGGGATATCTTACGATGGGAACATCAATCTCTTTTACCAGCTCAATAACGTCCTTCCTAAATCCGTTTTCATCGGCAAATTTGTTGCCGGGCTGATAAATACCTTCGTACACCGCTCTTCCGAGGTGCTCAATAAAAGATCCGTAGATTCTTTTGTCCACTTTCCCTACGGTAAAACTTTTATCTATGCACAATGTTACTTTGTTTTCTTTTTTCATTTTACATTCTCCTAAAATAATTTATATTTATATAAATATAATATTCCATTCTTTGCAAAAAGAAAACCGAAAAATGCGTTTATCTGTAAAAAAAATGATAATATATATTGGAGAGGCTTAAATGATAATGCCCTTAAAACTTTACATGCGAGGTATTTTTAATGAGCAAAAAAAATTCAGTTCTTAAATTCGGCATTTTCTCTGCATTTCTTGGTGGAGCGTATGCTCTGACCAATTATATCTATAAGCTTACATCCGTTCCTGTTCAGCATACCGACGAAAGTCCCGATTATGACAAAGCTATTACGGCCGGAAGAATGTTTGTAAGAAATCATAAAGATAAACAGGATATGTATATCAACAGTATTGACCAGCTCAAGCTGCACGCTGCATACATCCCTGCAAGTAGCAATTCGCACAGATATGTTATCCTTGTTCACGGTATCAAAGATAATCACGAGTACAACGGTATCTATGCTCAGTATTATCTTTCACTTGACGTAAACTGCCTCCTTCCCGATCTTCGCGGATTTGGAAAGAGTGAGGGTAAATATGTCGGTTACGGCCTTGATGACAGGCTTGATCTCATGGAATGGATCTATTGGATAATAAAAAGAGATCCGGAGGCTTCTATTCTTCTTCACGGAATGTCAATGGGCGCCGCAACTGTACTTATGACAACAGGTGAGCATCTTCCTGAAAATGTAAAAGCCGCTATTTCAGACAGTGCTTATTCAAACTTAAGAAAGCAGTTTGCAAAAACATATAAGACTATGAAAGGATCGATACTTCCTGCTTCAGTTGTGGTCGCACTTGCAAGATTTATAATCTATCTTCGCTCAGGATTTGATATTAACGATGTAAGACCTATCGATGCCGTGTCAAAATCAAAGACTCCGACACTCTTTATACACGGTGATGAGGACGAAGTGATAGATCCGCAGATGTGCTCACGTCTTTACGAAGCGGCAAAGTGTGACAAGCAGTATTGCATGATCTTAGGCTCAGGACATATTCACGGAATCGTTACAGATCCTGTAAATTACTGGGGTAAGATAAGATCATTCTTATCAAAAACAGACTTTTAAATATTTTAAGTATATTAAAAGGGAAGCGCTGTAATTAGTGCTTCCCCTCTTGTTTATTATCATATTATTCCCAGAGACCTAAGTATAAACAACCAGAATGTCAATGTAAATGAACATGCAAATGTTGTCATCATAACTATGCTGCTACTGAGGACTCCTTCGTGTCCCATGTTTTTAGCCATGATATAACAGCTTACGGTTGTCGATGATCCAAGCATGATCAATATCGCAACGATCTGCTCACCCTTAAATCCCATATTTACCGCTATTGGCATGAATATTCCCACAAGAACAAACAGCTTTATAAAAGTTGCGATAAGTGCGGGTTTTATTTCATTGAGCGCCTTTTTTACTTCAAAAGATGCTCCCATAGAAATCAATCCAAGCGGTGTTGCAAGCCTTGCTATATTATCCGTGAAATTTACAAATAAAGTAGGTCTTGGGATTCTTAGAAGTGACCATATAAGGCCTATGATTATTCCTATTATGATCGGATTTTTGGCTATTCCTACGGCAGTTTTCTTTATAAGTTCGCTTCTGCCATTGTTTTCACTTTCTTTTTCTGCCGTAAATATCAGTATTATAACTGCAAAGATGTTGTACAGTGGAACGCTTCCAAGTATCATGAGAGGTCCCATTCCCGTACTTGCATCTCCGTAGATGTTATGAATAAATGCAAGTCCCAGTAAAGCGGCGCTGCTTCTGTATGCTCCTTGTATAAACTCTCCTCTTTTGCCTTTATCTTTTACACATAGTACAGAAAAAAGAGATATGACTCCGATACTTATTATCGTCGCCAAAAAACAGAACAATACAAATTTACCATTCCATGTTCCTCTAAAATCCTGATCTGCCAGATCTTCAAAAACCAACACGGGAAGTGCTATTTTGAAAACAAATTTATTCATCCATGATGCGGTTTTTTCATCTATAAAACCTATCTTGTTCAGAATAAATCCAAATATCATTAAAAGAAAAACCGGAAATGTTGCATTTAAACTAAAGACTAAATTATTCATTTTTATTTCTCATATATCTGTTTTTTATTTTAATATAATTCCTACAGGGCAATGATCGGAGCCAAGAGCTTCACTGTAGATTTTGGCATCCTCTATAGATGGCATAAGAGATTTTGAAACTACAAAGTAGTCAATACGCCACCCTGCATTTTTTTCCCTTGCATGGAATCTGTATGACCACCATGAATATGCTCCCTCAAGGTCGGGATAAAAATATCTGAATGTATCCACAAGGTCTGCGGCAAGAACATTGTCAAACTTGGCTCTCTCTTCATCTGTAAATCCCGCATGTCCTCGGTTTGTCTTGGGATTCTTAAGGTCGATCTCTTTGTGAGCTACATTTAAGTCACCGCAATAGATAACAGGCTTTGTCTCTTCAAGTTTTTTGATATACTTAAGAAAATCATCTTCCCAAACCTGCCTATATTCAAGTCTTGAAAGATCTTCTTTCGCATTTGGTACATACACCGTTACGAGGTAATAATCATTATATTCGGCTGTAATGACTCTTCCTTCGTGGTCGTGCTCTTCAATACCAAGTCCGTATGTTACGGAAATCGGCTTTTCTTTTGTGAAGATCGCTGTTCCAGAATATCCCTTCTTTTCCGCATAGTTCCAGTATTCTTCATATCCGGGAAGATCCATCTTGATCTGTCCTTCCTGAAGCTTAGTTTCCTGAAGGCAGATTACATCAGGATTCTCTTTATCCATAAATTCCTGAAAGCATCCTTTTGATACACATGCTCTAAGTCCATTAACATTCCATGATACAAGCTTTAATCCCATGTTAGAAATTTCCTTTTACTCTCTGCAGACTTTCGTCTGTTTCTTTTAACATCTCTCTTAGAGAAAGATTGTCTTCATAACTGAATTCGCATACCGAATATTGCAGGTAGTTGATATATCTCTTCGATCTATCAAGAAGTGCTGCATTTTGAGATGACATTTCCTCACGGAAATTCTCAGCCATTCCTTCTTCCGAAGATACCGAGATAGCTGCAAATTCATCACCGCGGATTCTACCGTGTATGCAATCTTTAAACACAATATCCAGTATTTCTGCAACTTCTCTAACTGCCTGATCACCTTCATTGTGTCCGTATACATCGTTTATTTTCTTAAGAGAATCCATCCTGATATATGCAACAACCGCATATTTTCCGGCTTCAAAATTCTCTTTGAGATAGTCATAGGCTTTCGCAAAAAAGCCTCTTCTGTTTAGACCTCCCGTCAAATAATCCTGTCCTCCGATGTGATCAAGAACCGAATCATCCCTTGCAAGTTCTTCCTGAACCTCAAGAAGCTCTTTCTTGGTCTTTTCCATCTCTGTCTCAAGATATGAAACCCTTGAAGTTATCGTAACTATTCCTACAAGGCTGTCAAAATAATTATCAATAAGTATTCTCGGATTAAACTCGGTGATCATAAGTCCGAGCTGATACTGACCTACAAAGATATTGCTTGCAACAAGAACTTTTGGCGTTCCATTTTCAAAGATATTCAATATCCCATCTGTATCTATTTCCGTGTTATTGTCGGTTACTATTTCAGTTCCGTCTACAATTGCACTCTTAATCTTAATTTTATCGGGAAATTCCCATGGATGTTTGAAAGTATTTCTGATTTTCTTGTCATAAAGGAACAGTCCACAGTTTTTTACACCAAGCTCTGTATTTATCTGTCCCATTGACTTATATAGACCTTCATCTTCAAATTTCCGATTGAACAGTCTTGTTCCTATATCGGAAATTACAGAAAGAGCCTTTGCTTCAGACTCTTCAATGAATGAGAAAACACAGGACGGTTCTTCATTTGAAAGCTTCCCTGTTTCCGCATATGACACTGCATCACAAATAGCCTGATATCCCTGCTGTTCGAGATATCCGTGATCAGACATTATTTTTTTTGAAGCAACATATCCTTCCTGCTCGGTAAGAGTCAGAAAAGGAATCTCAAAAAAGCTCTTCAAAAGAGCTTCTTTTTTCAAAATGGCAACATTCTTTCCGATTCGCTCGATATCGATAACTACCGCATCAAATCCAAGTTTTGTTGCATATTTAAAAAGAGCCGTGTTCTGAAATTTGTACGGATGCTTTTCATCAACATCATCATTGTTTACAAGATATTTGCCCGGCATTATGACAAGGGTTATTCCCTTGTCAACTGCCGCTTTATTTGCACCTATACAGATTTTTTTTACTTCATTGTCCTCTAGTTCAGAGATTACAAGTCCGATTTTCATACTTCCCCCACACTCGAAATATATTAAACGTCTTCTTCGATTTCTCCGTCGTTTACTTCATCGATATTATCGAGTTCTTTATCTCCGTCAGAGATTTTTTCTCTAACTTTGGCAATTTTTGCTACTGTAACGCCCTTATCAAGATTTATCATCTTAACTCCGGATGTTACTCTTCCGTGGACAGTTATCTCATCCATACGAAGCTGAATTATGATTCCGGCATTTGTGATCATCATGATCTCATTATCTTCATTAACTGCCTTAACACCGACAACAGCTCCTGTCTTTTCGGTTATCTTGTAGCACTTAACACCTTTTCCGCCTCTGAACTGGTTATTGAATTCACTTAGAACTGTTCTCTTTCCATATCCTTTTTCAGAAACTATAAGGAGTGAGTCACCCTGAGTATTGAGCTGCATTCCGACGATTTCATCCGTATCGTCGAGTGTCATTCCTCTTACACCCATAGATGCTCTTCCGGTTGCTCTTACATCTTCCTCATCGAAGTGAATACACATTCCGTTCTTTGTTACAAGGAATACTTCAGCTCCCTTCTGAACACTCTTAACCTCTATAAGCTCATCATCATCTCTGAGATTGATTGCTGCAAGTCCTGTCTTTCTGACATTTATGAAATCAGTTATAGGAGTTTTCTTTACAGTACCTTTCTTTGTTACCATAAAGAGACTCTTACTTTCATCTTCAAAGCCTTTAACAGGAATCATTGCTGTGATCTTCTCTCCGGGAGCAAGCTGAAGGAGATTAACGATTGCCATTCCTCTTGAAGTTCTGGATGCCTCAGGAATCTGGTAAACCTTAAGTCTGTAGACTCTACCCGTATTTGTAAAGAACATTACATAGTTATGGGTAGTTGTCATAAGGATATCTTCCACAAAGTCATTGTCGATAGTGGTGATTCCTTTTATTCCTTTTCCGCCGCGATTCTGTGATTTGAAGTTATCAATTGACATTCTCTTAATATATCCGAGATTTGTCATTGCAATTACTGTATTTACATTAGGGATCAGATCTTCCATATCGATATCGGAATCGTCATGTCCGATCTGTGACTTTCTGTCATCGCCGTATTTATCGGAAATCTCTGTTATTTCTTTTTTGATAACTCCGAGAAGTATCTTTCTGTCTGCAAGAATAGCTTTTAATTCCTCGATTTTCTTAAGGAGTTCAGCATGTTCCTGTTCAAGCCTGTCTCTCTCCAAACCTGTGAGAGTACGAAGTCTCATATCAACAATTGCCTGAGCCTGAACATCTGTAAGTCCAAAGCGGGCCATGAGTTGTTCCTTGGCAAGAGCAACTGTTTCACTGCCTCTTATGATCTTGATTACTTCATCGATGTTATCAAGGGCAATAAGCAATCCCTGTAAGATATGATCACGCTCTTCAGCTTTGTTAAGATCATACTTTGTTCTTCTTGTTACTACGTCTTCCTGATGAGCGATGTAGTGTTTGAGCATCTCTGTGATGCTCATAACCTTAGGCTGGTTATTTACAAGTGCAAGCATGATGATTCCAAATGAATCCTGCATCTGTGTATGTTTATAAAGCTTATTAAGCATGATGTTAGGGTTAACGTCATTTCTAAGCTCAATTACAACACGCATACCTTCTCTGTCAGATTCATCTCGAAGTGCTGTAATTCCGTCGAGTTTTTTAAGTTTAACGAGCTCGGCGATCTTTGCGATCATATTTGCTTTATTTACAAGATAAGGAAGCTCTGTAACTACAATTCTGTTCTTACCGTTCTGCATAGGCTCGATATCTGTTACAGCTCTTACTATTACTTTTCCTCTACCAGTTCTGTATGCTTCCTCAGCTCCTCTTGTTCCAAGTATTATTCCACCGGTAGGGAAATCCGGAGCCTTGACGATTGAAAGGATTTCCTCAATATCTGTATCTCTGTCCTCAAGTACACGGTTATCAATCATCTTTACAACCGCTGCTATTATCTCTCTTAAGTTGTGAGGAGGAATGTTTGTTGCCATTCCTACAGCGATACCTGTTGTTCCGTTTACCAAAAGATTCGGATATCTACTTGGGAGAACTGAAGGCTCTTTTTCTGTATCATCGAAGTTTGGAACGAAATCTACTGTATCTTTACCGATATCCGCAGTCATCTCCATTGCGATTTTTGTAAGACGAGCCTCAGTATATCGCATAGCCGCAGCGCCGTCACCGTCAACAGATCCAAAGTTTCCGTGACCGTCAACAAGACAACATCTCATTGACCATGGCTGCGCCATATTAACGAGTGCTCCATAAATAGAACTGTCACCGTGAGGGTGATATTTACCCATTGTATCACCGACGATACGCGCACATTTACGATGCGGCTTGTCGGGACCGTTGTTAAGTTCAATCATAGAGTACAGAATTCTTCTCTGTACAGGCTTAAGACCGTCTCTAACATCAGGAAGCGCACGTGATGCGATTACGCTCATGGCATAATCAATGTAGTCTGCTTCCATTGTCTTTTGAAGGTCTACTTCTTTTATTCTGTCAGTAGTGACTTTATCAAATACATCTTCTGACAGTTCATTGTTGTTATTGTTATTATTATCAGCCATTTCTTTTCCTTTTTACGTTCTTTAAATATCCAGGTTCTTTACAAACTTTGCGTTCTTTTCAATAAACTCTCTTCTGGGTTCAACTTTATCACCCATAAGTGTTGTGAAAGTAACGTCTATATCCGATTCAGATTCTTCATCCATATTTACTCTAAGGAGAACTCTTCTCTCGGGATCCATTGTTGTCTCCCAAAGCTGCTCGGGATCCATCTCACCAAGACCCTTATAACGCTGAATCTTGTTGTTCTGATCTCTTCCGACATCCATAAGAATCTTATTTAGCTCTTCATCACTGTATGCGTACCATACCTTCTTGTTCTTTTCAAGCTTATAAAGAGGCGGCTGAGCAAGATATACATGACCTTCTTTGATAAGCTCAGGCATAAATCTGTAAAGGAATGTGAGCATAAGTGTTGCAATATGCGCACCGTCTACATCGGCATCGGTCATAATAATGATCTTGTCATAACGAAGTTTGCTTATATCAAAGTCATCATGTATGCCTGTTCCAAACGCTGTGATCATTGACTTGATCTCTGCATTTCCGTATATTCTGTCAACTCTGGCTTTTTCTACGTTGAGAATCTTTCCTCTAAGAGGAAGTATAGCCTGTGTTGCTCTGCTTCGCGCAGTCTTAGCCGATCCGCCGGCGGAATCTCCCTCAACTATGAATATTTCACAGTTCTTAGGATCTTTATCCGAACAATCTGCAAGTTTTCCGGGAAGTCCCAATCCATCGATAGGAGACTTACGTCTTGTAAGATCTCTTGCTTTTCTTGCTGCATCTCTTGCTCTCTGCGCAAGGATTGCTTTTTCAAGAATCTGTTTTGCAACACTCGGATTCTGCTCAAGAAAATATGTAAGCTGCTCACCTACTATTCCTGCAACAGCTCCTCTTGCTTCAGAGTTACCAAGTTTCTGCTTGGTCTGACCTTCAAACTGAGGATCCTCAATCTTTACACTTATGATAGCTGTAAGACCTTCTCTGATATCTTCACCTGTAAGATTGTCATCGTTATCTTTGAGCATCTTGTTTGCTCTTGCATAGTCGTTAAATGTCTTTGTAAGAGCTGCCTTAAATCCTTCAAGATGTGTACCACCTTCAGGTGTATTAATGTTATTTACGAATGTATAGATACTCTCTGTATATGAATCGTTATGCTGAAGAGAAACTTCAACCTGTACGTTGTTCTTATTTCCCTCAAAATACATAATGTCTTCATAAAGAGCTGTTTTACTTTTGTTGAGATATTCAACAAATTCTTTTATACCACCTTCATAGTGGAATGTCTGAACTACAGGCTCTTCGCCTTCTTCAGTACGAAGATCGGTAAGAGAAATCTTAAGTCCCTTGGTAAGGAATGCCATTTCTCTAAGTCTCTGCTTCAAAACGTTATAATCATAGATTGTTGTCTCTTTGAAAATAAGTGCATCGGGCTTAAAGTATACTCTTGTTCCCGAAACTCCCTCAGGTGCTTCGCCAACAACCTTAAGAGGATAGCATACTTTTCCTCTTTCATATCTCTGCTCATATACTTTTCCGTCTCTTGTAACCTGAACTTCAAGCCATTCAGAGAGCGCATTTACAACTGAAGCACCAACACCGTGGAGTCCGCCTGATACCTTGTATCCTCCACCACCAAACTTTCCACCTGCGTGAAGGATTGTAAATACAACCTCAACACCGGTAAGACCGGACTTGTGGTTTACATCAACAGGAATTCCTCTACCATTATCTTTTACAATAATAGTGTTATCTTCGTTAATTGTTACTTCGATATGATCACAAAATCCAGCAAGTGCTTCATCTACGGAATTATCCACGATCTCATAAACAAGATGGTGTAATCCTCGGCTTGCTGTAGTTCCGATATACATACCAGGCCTTTTTCTGACTGCTTCAAGTCCTTCCAAAATCTGAATTTGGTCAGCGCCATACTGTACTTCTTCGTTGCTCATGTTCTACTCCGTTTCTTAGTTTTCACTACTTACTGTTCCTTCGGTTACTTTGAACAGTTTATCTATTTCAAATCTGTTATTAACAAACTCATCAAGACCGGTACATGTTATTATCGTCTGAATATCTCCGATGGTGTTTAAGAGATAATTCTGTCTGTTGCTGTCAAGCTCTGACAATACATCATCCAACAGTAATACCGGATTTTCTTTTTTTGCTCTCTTAACTATCTCTATTTCTGAAAGTTTAAGTGACAAAGATGCTGTTCTTTGCTGGCCTTGTGAACCAAATTTCCTGATATCTATAGCATCTTCCGCATTCATTTTTTTTATCATAAAAGAAAAATCATCTTTATGAGGTCCGACAGTTGTTTGTTTGGTATAAGTATCTTTTTTTCTTGCCTGCTTTAATCTGCTCTCAAATTCCTCAAGCTTCACGTTAGGTTCATAGAAAACCGACAGAGTTTCTTTTTCTCCCGTCAGCTTTTCGTGAATAGGTCTTATTATTTCATTAAGATCTTTGATGAATTTTTCTCTTGTCTTTATAATGACGGATCCGTATTCGAATAATTGCTTATCCTGAACGTCCAAAAGTACACTGTTTTCAGGATGTTCAAAAAGATCCTTTAGAATCTTATTTCTTTCGACAACCAATTTATTGTACTTAGAAAGATTATTAAGATATATCTGATCAAGCTGACACAGCTCCATATCCATGAATCTGCGCCTTTCAGAAGGACCGTTTTTTATTATGCTCAGATCTTCCGGTGAGAAAAAAACAACATTCAACCTGCCAATCAGATCAGATGCCCTCTTTATCTTCTGCCCGTCTATGGCTATTCCTTTGGACTTGCTCTTTCGAAGGTGCATATCAACGCGATATTCTGCATTGTCTTTTTCCAAAATGGTTCTTATATGCGCTTCTTCTTTGCCAAATCTGATTATTTCTTTGTCCTTACTCCCCTTATGTGACTTTGTCGTTGCAGAAACAAAGATTGCTTCCAGAATATTGGTCTTGCCCTGCGCATTGTCACCATAAAGTATATTAGTGCCTTTACTGAAATTTATCTTTATATTCTCATAATTCCTGAAGTCAGCTAATTCCAATGATTTTATTATCATTTTTCTATCTTTACCTGTACGCCATCGTATTCAAAAGTGTCTCCGTCATAAAGTTTACGACCGCGTCTAACCTCAACTTCGCCGTTTACTTTTACAAGACCGGCTTGTATATCCATCTTGGCATCAACACCAGAACCCTCGAGACCGGCTTTTTTCAAAGCCTGTCCGAGTTTTATAAATTCATCTTGTTCTCTTAATTTTACTATTTCCATCTTAAATCAGGTCCTTTGGTAATTAATTAATCAACTGTCGTAAAGTTGACCGGTAATACCAGATATGTATAAGTTGATTCCTTGTCCCTAATAAAGCAAGGTGCTTTAGGATTAACAAGATAGATATCAACTACTTCATCCTCAATTGCTCGCAGTGCATCGATAAGGAATTTAGGATTAAATCCTATCATTAAATCTTTTCCCTGCTTATCAATATCGATTACTTCATCCATACTTCCTATTGTTGATTTTATCTTTAATTCCATATTGGTATCTGTAATGGATATTATTACAGGTTTCTTGTCACCTTCTTTTACAAGAAGTGTTGCTCTGTCTATACAATCAAGTAATTCTTTTCTGTTAATGCTCATCTTTGTTTCATAATCACTTGAAAGCATCTGATCTATGCTGAAGTATTCGCCTTCAATAAGTCTTGAAACAACAACTGTATTATCAAACTCAAAGAGAATATGCTTGTCGGTAAAATAGATATGTACTATTTTCTCAGTGCTGTCTCCGAGAATCTTACTTATTTCACTAAGTGCTTTTCCGGGAACTATCACTTTTTTGTATGAATACTCTTCAGAAAGTTTTACTTTTCTGATAGATATTCTGTGACCATCAAGAGAAACGAGCTTTAAGATATCTCCGTCAACTTCAAAAAGTTCTCCTGCCATCATCTTGTTTGCATCATTCTCTGAAATTGAAAAGATTGTCTGTTGAATTATATTTCTGAGAGTAAACTGAGAAACAGAAACTCCGTCTACTTTCTCTATTGACGGAAGATATGTGAAATCATCACCTTTTCTTCCAATAAGGTTGAACTTTGCTTTTTCACAACTGATTATTACTTTGTTTGAACTGTCTGATTCAATAGTAACGGCATTGTCAGGAAGCTTTCTTACAATATCTACAAATATCTTTGCATCGATTGCTATATATCCTCTTTCTTCAATGTTACCTTCTACTATTGTCTGAATACCAAGTTCCATATCATTGGCGATGAATTTGATGACTCCTTCTGTTGCATCAACCAATATACATTCAAGAATAGACATTGTTGTCTTAGAAGGAACTGCTTTTGATACAATCTGCAATCCACTAATAAGATTCGACTTTGAGCAAACGACTTTCATTTAACCACATACTCCCTTCAGAACATAAAAAGTATAAAATATATATAAAAATATAGTAAAAGAATTAATAATAGCTGTTGAAAAGTGTAAAACCTATTCCATTATACAATCTATGCGGCTTTTTTACAAATTTTTAGGTGTTGAAAACAAAAAATTAGGTGTTGAAAAGTAAAAAGTTATAAACAGGCCTAATTTTAACAAATGAGGGTGAAAAAAAATATCCACCCTCAATCAACATCAAATAACATTTAAATAACATCCTAATAACAGGTTTTCTACATAGATATCCACAATAAGTTATCCACAATTTATAATGAAGGATTTAGTTTCTTCATTATTATATCCATGTTTTTGTTGAGATCGTCATCAACCGCGGTAAGCTTCTTTATCTTGTTGATTCCGCTGATTACGGTCGTGTGATCTTTTTTACCAAGCAGCTTTCCTATTTCTTCAAGTGAAGCTTCGGTATTTTCTCTACATAGATACATTATTACCTGACGTGGAAGAACAATCTCTGCCTGTCTCTTCTTGGAAACGATGTCATCTTTCTTTACTCCATACTGTTCACACACAGTATCAATGATAAGCTGAGGTGTGATAACTTTGGATTTATCCGGATAGATGATATCTTTAAGAGCTTCCATAGCATTTTCAAGTGTTACATCTACATTGTTAAGTCTTGAATATGCAATGATCTTGTTATAGGCACCTTCAAGTTCTCTGATGTTTGACTTGATATTTGTAGCGATGTAGTTGATTACATCATCATCAATGTTCTTACCATAGTTCTCAGAATTCTTACGCAGGATGGCCATCCTTGTTTCATAGTCGGGAGACTGGATATCGGCGATAAGTCCCATCTCGAAACGGGATCTGAATCTCTCTTCAAGAGTTTCCATTTCCTTAGGAGGCTTATCGGATGAAAGAATAATCTGTTTTCCGGCTTGATGAAGCTCGTTGAATGTGTGGAAGAACTCTTCCTGAGTTGATTCCTTTCCTATAATAAACTGAACGTCATCGACCATGAGAACATCAACTGTTCTGTATTTATCGCGAAGCTTAGACATACTTTCTGTCTTACCGCTTCGGATAGATTCGATAACTTCGTTTGTAAACTGCTCTGATGTTACATAAAGAACCTTGGCTTTACGATTATGCTCCATGACAAAGTGGCCGATGGAGTGCATAAGGTGAGTCTTACCAAGTCCCGGTCCACCGTAGAGGAAGAGGGGATTGTAAGATATTCCCGGAGATTCGGCAACAGCAAGTGAAGCGGAGTGCGCGAACTTATTGTTGCTTCCTACGACAAAGGTATCAAATCTGTATTTAGGATTTAGATTTGAGTGTTCGTAGTTATTATTGGATGCATAGCTGTTTTCAGAAGCATCTTCTGAATTATTTTCATGAGTTTCTTCATTATTAATAGTATCTTTCTTTAAGATGAAAGATACGTCCACCATTATATCCAAAAACTCCGAAATGGTAACTTTAATAAAGTCCATGTAATGGTTGATTATGTACTGAAGAGCCATTGAGTTGTCTGAAGGAATCAGGATAGTGACGTTGTTGTCCGAAACACTATATACACTTAATGGATCAATCCATGTTTTATAAGATATCTCTGTAATTCCGGATTCAATCTTTATAGTGTGCTTTATTGATTCCCAATTGTTTTTTAATTTATCTGTGATTTCTTTTGTTGAATACATGAAAAACTCCCCAATTACGCTTTTTATCGACTTGTAGACTTTTACTATTTTATCTTAAAAAACTTTAAATATCAAACAAGGGTATAATGTGGAAAACTATCAGAAAAAAAATTTCAAACATAATTAAATTTTTACACTGTGGATAAATGGTCATTTTTCCACTTTAAGCTATCTACCGTTATAAATGGCGTGGTTACTGGATTTCCGATTAATAACCACAAAATTATGCTCCGGTTTATCCACAAAATACAAGAAAAATGTGGATAAAATAACGTGGTATATATTAATCAACATGTTATCCACAAAATCAACATTTTGCTGTGGATAAGTTTTGTCAACACAATATATGGGCGAATTAATTTTTTTATATTTTTTTCAAAGATTTGCCCTATTTTTCTGCGTTTTTATGGCTTGACTGCCTTGATTTTATTTATTATAATTATAAAGATTTTTTCCACACTGATATGATCTGTAATTACTAAATGTAATTGCGTTGTATAATTAGTAAAGAAGGAGGTGTTTACGATATGAAGATGACATTCCAGCCTCATAAGCTCCAGAGAGCCAGAGTTCACGGCTTCAGAGCAAGAATGGCTACTAAGGGCGGCAGAAAAGTTCTTGCAGCCAGAAGAGCAAAGGGAAGAAAGAGATTATCTGCTTGATAGTAAAGGTCACAAAATTGTGACCTTTTTTCATCTTTCCGATATAAAAAGGACAATGATATGCTTTTTTCTGATTCGATGAAAAAGACAAATGATTTCCGCAATGTTTATAAGAATGGAAAAAGTTATGCCGATAAGTATTTGGTTGTTTATGTGTGGAAAAATAACAGTTCTTCCAATAAACTTGGGATTTCATGCAGTAAAAAAATTGGGAACAGTGTTGTAAGGCACAGATTTGCAAGACTTGTTCGAGAAGTTTACCGACTACATGAAGATGTATTCAATAGTGGTTTGGATATAGTAGTCGTTGCCAGAGCCTGTGCAAGAGATGCGAGCTATCATAATATAGAAGATTCTCTTTTAAGCTTGGCAGGGAAGGCCCGCATAAAGAAAAATGGCGGTGAAAAATGAAAAAGATACTTATCTTTTTGATTAAGTTATACAGAAAGTACATTTCTCCTTTAAAGAGAACAAAATGTCCGTATATTCCGACTTGTTCGGAGTATGGACTGGAAGCTATAGAAAAACATGGGGCATTTAAGGGAAGTCTGCTCGCAATCTGGAGAATAATAAGATGTAATCCGTTTTCCAGTGGCGGATATGATCCCGTTCCGTAATGTACAGGAGGTTTATTTTGACACCAGTTCTTTTAACCCCTTATCAGGGACGTATTGTAGGACCTATCGCAAAGTTGCTTGGATATGTTATGACAGCCATATTCAACTTGCTTGATAGAATTGGTATTCCTAATTTTGGTCTTGCAATCATATTATTCACTGTAGTTATTTATATTGCTCTTCTTCCTTTGACTTACAAACAGCAGAAGTTTTCTAAACTTCAGTCAAAGATGAGTCCTGAACTTAAAGCTATTCAGGAGAAGTATAAAGGCAAAAAAGATAATGACTCCATGCTTGCGATGCAGCAGGAGACTAAAGAAGTTTACGCTAAATACGGTGTTTCGCAGACAGGTAGCTGTTTACAGCTGTTTATTCAGATGCCTATCTTATTTGCACTTTATCGTGTTATTTATTCAATTCCCGCTTATGTTGGAACTGTAAAAAAGGCTTTTTATCCTCTTGTACAGCAGATTGCAACTGCAGATGGCGGTGTTGATTTCATAAGAAATAACGTTTCCAGTGCAAAAATGTTTACCAGTCAGTTTGATAACCCGCTTTTTAAATCAGGTGATGTTACTTATGTGGAAAACACTCTTATCGATGTTTTGAACAGAGCGTCATCTTCTGATTGGGATAAGATCACATCAAATTTTAATAGTTTCAATGATTCTATTTTAAGTACACACAGTCTTTTGGACAGATACAACAATTTTCTTGGAATGAATATCGCAGATACTCCTTTGTTTATGATAAAGAGTGCATTTGCAGATAAAAACTTTGTTTTACTTATCGGAGCTATTCTTATTCCTTTTCTTGCATTCTTTACTCAGTGGGTAAATACAAAGCTCATGCCACAGCAGGTTCCTGCAGAGGGTAAGATCGATCCTAACGATCCTACAGCTCAGATGCAGCAGTCTATGAAGACTATGAATATTATGATGCCCATGATGTCAGCAGTTTTTTGTTTTAATTTTAATGCAGGTATGGGTATCTACTGGATAATTGGTGCGGTTATCAGATCTATACAGCAGGTTCTTATCAACAAGCACATTGATAGAACCGATATTGATGCTGAGATTGAGAAAAACATTGAGAAATATAAGCAGAAGCAGGAGAAACTTAAGACTACTCCTCAGATGAACAGATACGCAAACATGTCTACAAGAAATATTGTAAGTAGCGCATCAAGTTCTGTTTCTATGGAAGAGAGAGAGAATGAGCTCAAGAAGGTTAGAGATAGTTTCTCAGGAAAAGAAATTAAAAAGGATTCTCTTCTTGCCAAGGCAAATTTGGTAAAAGAATTTAACGAGAAAAATAATAAATAAGAGAAGATATATTGTTACTGTCTATTTTGGGAGGGAAAAATGGAGTATAGAGAGTTTACAGCAAAAAATGTCGATGATGCTATTACTGAAGCCTGCGAATCTTTTTGCGTTACAAGTGATAAGCTTGATTACGAAGTAGTTACAAGCGGATCGTCAGGTTTTTTGGGGATAAATGCTAAGCCTGCAATCATCAAGGCAAGAGTTAAAGAAGAGAAGAGTGAAGAAATCAAGATTGATGATATCAAGATAGATACAAAAGTTTCATCTAAGCAGGAAGTAAAAAATAAAAAAGAAAAAGTAAAAGAGACTGTAAAGGAAATTGAAAAGGCAGTCAGCTCAGACATAAATGCTGATGAAGTATGTGATAAAGCAAACAAGTTTTTAAAAGAAGTATTCGATGCAATGAAGATGGAAGTTGTAGTTAAGACTTCTTTCAACCAGGCTGATAAGATTCTTGATATTGAACTTAGCGGAGATGAGATGGGAGTTCTTATAGGTAAGAGAGGACAGACACTTGATTCTGTTCAGTACCTTGCTTCTCTTGTTGTTAACAGAGATTATTCCGAGTACATCCATGTTAAGGTTGATACAGAAAACTACAGAGAGAGAAGAAAAGCTACTCTCGAAAATCTTGCAAAGAACATTTCTTATAAGGTTAGAAAGTCCAGACATTCAGTAGCTTTAGAGCCTATGAATCCTTATGAGAGAAGAATTATTCATTCAGCTCTTCAGGGAGACAGGTTTGTTACTACTCACAGTGAAGGTGAAGAACCATTCAGAAGAGTAGTTGTTACATTAAAGAAATAATAAACATTGCCCCTCGAAGTTATATACTTTGAGGGGTATTATTATATGTAGAAAAATATTTATTAAAAAGAAACGGGACAAAGATATGTCAGGTGTTTTTAATAATTTTAATGATGATACTATCTGTGCTGTTGCGACCGCAATGTCTGATTCCGGAATCGGAGTTATAAGAGTAAGTGGAAAAGATGCAGTTGCAATTTGTGATAAGATCTATCGTTCTGCCAAGATGGAACAGACTTTAAAAGAACATGCTCCCAATACTATAAAGTATGGATATGTCTGTGACGGTGAAAAAATCATTGATGAAGTTATGATATCATTTATGAAAGCTCCTCACAGTTTTACCAGAGAAGATGTTATCGAGATCAATTCTCATGGTGGTGTTCTCATAATGAATCAGATTATTGAACTGCTTTTAAAAAGCGGATGCCGTCTTGCTGATCCGGGTGAGTTTACCAAAAGAGCTTTTTTAAATGGAAGAATCGATCTTACTAAAGCCGAAGCGATAATGGATATAATAAGTGCTCAGAATAATTTTGCTCTTGATAGTTCCAGAAATCAGCTTCGCGGAAGTATTTATGATAAAGTCAAAAGTTTGAGAGAGCAGATCATTTATGAGATGGCATTTATTGAGTCTGCACTTGATGATCCTGAAAATTATGATCTTACCGGATATCCTGAAAAACTTAAAGCCAAAGTTTCTGATCTTACAAGTGAGATTGAAAAATTACTCAGTACAGCCGATGAAGGTAAGATAAGAAAAGATGGAATAAAGACTGTTATTGTTGGAAAGCCGAATGCAGGTAAGTCTTCTCTTTTAAATACTCTTATCGGAGACGAAAGAGCAATAGTTACCGACATTGCCGGAACAACACGTGATATTATTGAGGAAACTGTAAGACTAGGAGACATAGTCTTACATCTTATTGACACTGCCGGTATAAGAGACACAGATGATATTATTGAGAAGATGGGTGTGGATAAAGCAAAGAGTAAGATAGAAGAAGCAGATCTTGTTTTATACATTCTCGATTCTACACGTGATATTGATGATGAGGATAAAGAAATCATCAGTTTGTGTGCGGATAAGAAAACAATTATTCTTCTTAATAAAAATGATCTATCAGATGACATAAAAATTAATGAGGATAATGTGTTTAAGTTTTTCACAAATGTGGATAACGTTCCTGTTATAAAAACTTCGATGTTGAAAGGAAATGGAATCGATGAATTAAAGGATGCTTTATCCAAACTTTTCTTCAACGGTGACATTTTGCCAAAGCAGGAAATTTACATCACAAACTTAAGACATAAAGAACTACTGCAGAAAGTTTATGACAGTCTTAAACTTGTGGATGACAGTATTTCAAAAAATCTTTCGGAAGATTTTTATACAGTCGATCTTTCAAATGCGTATGCTTACCTCGGTGAGATAATCGGAGAAGAAGTAGGCGACGATCTTGTGGAAGAAATCTTTTCAAAATTTTGTATGGGAAAATAATTTATGAATGTTTTTACTGAAAAATATGATGTTGTAATAATTGGAGCAGGACATGCCGGATGTGAGGCGGCACTTGCCTGCAGCAGACTTGGTCTTGAAACTATAATTTTTACTATGAGTGCGGACAACATTGCATTCATGCCGTGCAACCCTCACATTGGCGGATCTTCCAAGGGACATCTTGTAAGAGAAATAGATGCTCTTGGTGGAGAGATGGGAAAAAATATTGATAAGACTTTTTTGCAGTCTAAGATGCTTAACACTTCTAAAGGACCTGCTGTTCATTCGCTCAGATGTCAGGCTGACAAAATGGAATATTCCAAGAAGATGAAAGAGGTACTTGAAAGCCAGGAGCATCTTACCATTAAGCAGGCGGAGGTTTCAGAAATTCTTTACAGTGAACCTTCCGATGAATTGAAAGCTGAAGGTTATAAGCATGTCATTACCGGTGTGAAGATTTTTTCCGGAATAACTTATGAAGCTAAAGCTGTTATTCTTTGTACGGGAACTTATCTTAAGAGTCGTTGTCTTACAGGTGAAGCTATTACATATAGTGGACCCAATGGACTTCAACCTTCAAACCTTTTGTCACAATCACTTATCGATGCGGGAATAGAACTTAGAAGATTTAAGACCGGAACTCCTGCAAGAATGGATGGAAATACCATTGATTATTCCAAGATGACAGAGCAGTTTGGAGATGATCCTGTAATTCCATTTTCATTTGATACCGATCCTTCGGATGTACAGAAACCTCAAGTATCTTGTTGGCTTACATATACCAATGAAAAAACACATGAAATAATACGCAATAATATTGACAGGTCTCCGATTTATGCGGGAATCATTGAAGGTGTCGGACCGAGATATTGTCCTTCTATAGAAGATAAGGTTGTAAAGTTCCCGGATCATGAAAGACATCAGGTGTTTGTTGAACCCGAAGGAACATTTACAAATGAGATGTACATAGATGGAATGTCATCATCACTTCCTGAGGATGTTCAGATTGCAATGTACAGAACAGTACCCGGACTTGAGAATTGTCGAATTGTAAAAAATGCTTATGCAATTGAGTATGATTGTCTTTGTCCCGGACAACTTCATCCGACTCTTGAAATAAAAGATATCAGAGGACTTTTCTCAGCCGGACAGTTTAATGGAAGTAGTGGATATGAGGAAGCTGCTGCGCAGGGATTGTATGCCGGAATTAATGCAACGATGCAGATTAAGAACAAACCTTATTTATCTATCGACAGATCTGAAGGATACATTGGTGTTCTGGTTGATGACCTTGTTACAAAAGAAAATCTTGAACCATACAGAATGATGACTTCAAGAGCAGAGTACAGATTACTCTTAAGACAGGATAACGCGGATATAAGACTTAGAGGAAAAGGGCATGAAGTAGGTCTTATAGATGATGAACGATATAATAAGTTACTTAAAAAGATTGAGCTTACTACAAAAGAAGTTGAGAGATTAAAGAGTATAAACATCGGAGCCAATTCAAAGATTCAGGATTTTCTGACAAGGTGTGGAAGTACACCGTTAAAAACAGCAGTATCTCTTGCTGAATTATTATGTCGCCCCGAGATGACTTATGAAATGATCGCAGAGATTGATGTCGACAGACCGTTACTTCCCAAGGATGTTATTGAACAGGTTGAGATTAGTATCAGGTATGAAGGTTATATCAACAGGCAGGAGAGACAGGTTGAGCAGTTCAAAAAACTTGAGAGAAAACTTATACCTGCAGATATTGATTATAATGATGTCAGCAGTTTGAGACTCGAAGCAAGACAGAAGCTTGAAAAGTTCAGACCTGTAAATATCGGACAGGCATCTCGTATAGGTGGAGTTAATCCTGCAGATGTTTCTGTACTTATCATTTATCTTGATTCATTGAACAGAGGAAAACAGAATGAGGAATAAATACAACAAGATGATTGAAGACTTCCGTTCTTACGGAATTGAACTGACTGATAAGCAGCTCGAGCAGTTTGATAAATACTTTGAGATTCTGATTCGAGTAAATGAAGTAATGAATCTTACTGCTATAACAGATTTTGATGATGTGTGTAAGCTTCACTTTGTCGACAGTATTTCTTGTGCTCCGTTTGTTGATTTCAAAGATAAAGAGTATTCATTGATTGATATTGGAACGGGGGCCGGATTTCCGGGAATACCACTTAAAATTGTTTATCCCAATCTTCATGTTACATTACTCGATTCATTGAATAAGAGAATCAATTTTCTCAATGAAGTAATAGACACACTTGGTCTTAATGAATCTGGAAGTATTGAAACATTACATGGAAGAGCAGAAGACTTCTCATCAAGCAAGGGTGGATCACTAAGAGAAAAATTTGATTTTGCTGTTTCAAGAGCTGTAGCCAATATGTCTACTCTTACAGAATATTGTCTTCCATATGTTAAGGTTGGTGGTGAGTTCATTGCCTTCAAAGGTGATAAAGGATCTGAAGAAGTAGAAGCGGCGAAAGGAGCAATTCATCTTCTTGGTGGAAAACTTAAAGAGTGCAAAGAATTCTTATTGCCCGATACAGACATAACACGTACAATTTGTATTGTAGATAAGAAGGAACGTACTTCAAAAATGTATCCGCGCAAGGCAGGAACGCCTGCAAAAAAACCTTTATAGTATGATTAAATATGTTTCACGTGAAACATATTTGACTGTGAAAATTATATACAACTAATTGTTTCACGTGAAACATTAAAATACAAAATGTAGTAATGTTCCGTGAAACATAAAAATAGTCATGAAACATTCAAAAATTACATACATTTACATATAGTAAATGAAGCGCAATCTGGAAAATAATATCATATTTTCTAAAGATTGTGCTTTTTTTATGTTCTATAATTTTAATAATGTGGTAAAATCAGATTAGTGTTTCACGATGATGGGAGGCGTAATGGGAAGAATAATCGCAATTGCAAATCAAAAAGGCGGAGTCGGAAAGACTACCACATCAATCAATCTAGCATCTGCTTTGGCAGAGAAAGGTAAGAAGGTACTTGTTATCGATACCGATCCTCAGGGAAACACAACAAGTGGATTTGGTATTGATAAGAATGAAATCGATCATACTATATATGAATTGATGATTGGTGAGTGCAGCATTGATGAAGTAATAACCAAAAATGTTGTAAAAGGAATCGACGGAGTTGATATTATTCCTTCAAATGTAAATCTTGCCGCAGTAGAGATTGAGTTGATAGATTCTGATAATAAAGAATATATTTTAAGAGAGGCAATTAGTAGTATAAGAGATGACTATGATTTCATTATTATAGATTGTCCGCCGTCACTTAGTATGCTGACAGTCAATGCAATGACTACAGCTAATACTGTTCTTGTACCTATTCAGTGTGAGTACTATGCACTTGAAGGTCTTAGTCAGTTGGTACATACAGTTAATCTTGTAAAAGACAGACTCAATCCGGAACTCGATATGGAAGGTGTTGTCTTTACAATGTTTGATTCTCGTACCAATCTTTCACTCCAGGTTGTAGAAAACGTAAAGGAACATATACAAGAGAATGTGTATAAGACAATAATCCCAAGAAACATTCGTCTTGCAGAAGCGCCCAGTTACGGTCTACCTATAAACGTTTATGAACCTAAGTCCGCAGGAGCCGAAGCATATCGACTTCTTGCAAATGAGGTTATCGACAGAAAATTTGATTAAAGCGGAGGGGCATAAGATATGGCAGTAAAGAATGTGAAAAGAGGATTAGGAAAAGGGCTTGATTCAATAATACCTGCGAAGTCATCTTTCGCAGTTACAAAAGAAAGAGAAGTTTCATTTTCTGAAGAACAAAGTATCAGTGAAGGACAGGTTATTCATGTAAATATAACTCAGGTTGAACCAAACAGAAATCAGCCAAGAAAATCTTTTGATGAAGACAGTCTTTTGGAATTAGCTGAATCAATCAAACAGTATGGAATAATCAATCCTCTAATCGTAACAGATAAGAATGATCACTATGAGATTGTAGGTGGCGAGAGAAGATGGCGAGCTGCCAAGAAAGCAGGAATAAAAGAAGTTCCGGTTATCGTAAAAGATCTTAGTGACCATGAGATTGCAGAGATTTCTCTTATTGATAATATCCAAAGGGAAGATATAAATCCTATTGAAGAAGCTCTTGCATACAAAAAGCTAATTGATGAATTCGGATATACACAGGATATTGTTGCGGAGAAAGTTTCAAAGAGCAGAGTAACTATCACTAACTCACTTCGTCTTTTAAAGCTTTGTGAAAAAGTAAGACAGATGGTTATTGACGGACTCATAACAACAGGACATGCACGAGCACTAATATCTGTTGAGAGTGAAGAAGAGCAGACAATGCTTGCGCAGAAAGTTTTTGATGAAAAGTTAAGTGTTAGAGAAACCGAGAAACTTGTTAAGAATCTTGGTAAGACACCAAAGCCTAAAAAGGTTGTAGAAACAAATCCAAGTCTGGATGCAATTTATGCAAATCTATCTGAGAGATGTAAGCAGGCAATCGGAACAAAAGTTGATATCACATCCAAGGGTAGCGGTTCAGGAAAGATTGAGATTGAATTTTATAACAGCGACGATCTTGAGAAAATAATAAACAGACTATGCACAGAATAATCGGAGACAGAATAAAATGGAAAGTAACATATTAAATCTTTTGGGTCTTGGAAACATAGATCCTGCAATTTTTATCTTGGCACTTTTAGCATTAGTATTAATTCTTCTACTTATTGTTATCATACAAGGATGCAAGATAAGTAAAGTATCAAAGAAGTTTAATAAGTTCATGACAGGAAAAGATGCGAAATCACTTGAAGATGAAATCGTAGATCTTTTTCACGAAAACAAAATGATAAGAGCGGAGAACGATAAAAACCGTAAGGACATTCAGGACATCAACAAAAGAATGCAGAGAACCTTCCAGAAAATCGGACTTGAGAAATATGATGCATTTAGTCAGATGGGTGGACAGCTCAGCTTCGCACTTTGTATGCTCGATGAAAATGACAACGGATTCCTTATGAATTCAGTTCACAGCACAGACGGACTTAACTATTCATATTCGAAAGTTATCAACGCCGGAATAGCAGATGTTGAACTCAGTGATGAGGAAAAGAAAGCATTGGATAGTGCACGCGAAAGTGTAAGAAGATAAGAATAAAATATATAAACATACATGGAGGAGATCAAAATGATCGACATAAAATTTTTACGTGAAAACCCTGATGTGGTAAGAGAGAACATCAAGAACAAATTTCAGGATGAGAAACTTCCTCTAGTAGATGAGATTATAAAACTCGACGAAGCAAGAAGAACAAACCAGCAAGAAGCGGATGAGATCCGTGCACATAAGAATAAGATTTCTAAAGAAATCGGTGCAATGATGGCACAGGGTAAAAAAGAAGAAGCAATGGCCCTCAAGGATGAAGTTGCAAAAGAAGCAAAGCGTCTTGAAGAACTCGAAGAGAATCAGAAGAAGCTTGATGAAGAAGTTACAAATAAGATGATGATCATTCCTCAGATCATCGACAAATCTGTTCCTATCGGAAAAGATGATTCTGAGAATGTTGAGATTGAGAAGTTCGGTGAACCTGTTGTTCCCGATTTCGAGATTCCTTATCATACTGATATTATGGAGAGCTTCTGCGGAATCGATCTTGATGCTGCAAGAAGAGTAGCAGGTAACGGATTCTATTATCTGCTCGGGGATATTGCAAGACTTCACTCTGCAGTAATTTCTTACGCAAGAGATTTCATGATCGACAGAGGATTTACATATTGTGTACCTCCTTTCATGATCCATGGAAATGTAGTTGCAGGTGTAATGAGTTTCCCTGAAATGGAAGCTATGATGTACAAGATTGAGGGAGAAGATCTTTACCTTATCGGAACAAGTGAACATTCAATGATCGGTAAGTTCATAGATCAGATTATTCCCGAGGAAGAATTACCTTTACCTCTTACAAGTTATTCACCTTGCTTCAGAAAGGAAAAAGGTGCACACGGAATTGAAGAGAGAGGCGTATACAGAATTCACCAGTTCGAGAAACAGGAGATGGTTGTAATCTGTAAGCCCGAAGAATCAAAAGAATGGTATGACAAACTTTGGAAGAATACAGTAGATCTTTTCAGATCAATGGACATTCCTGTACGTACACTTGAGTGCTGCTCAGGAGATCTTGCAGATCTTAAGTGTAAGTCATGTGACGTAGAGGCATGGTCACCAAGACAGAAGAAGTACTTCGAAGTAGGAAGTTGTTCTAACCTTGGAGATGCACAGGCAAGAAGACTTAAGATCAGAATTAAGGGTAAGGATGGAAACTACCTCGCACACACACTTAATAACACAGTAGTTGCTCCTCCGAGAATGCTTATTGCTTTCCTTGAGAATAACCTTCAGGCAGACGGAAGCGTAAAGATTCCTGAAGTTCTTCGTCCTTACATGGGAGGAAAAGAAGTACTTATTCCTAAGAAGAAATAATAACAGCAGTAGAAAGGTGAAAATATTCCTTGCATAAATTTCTAAGAGCAGTCGGTTTTTCTAAAATAAAAGACAGGAATGAGTTGACCGGATTAATTACCGATTCTATTCAGAAATCTTCAAGAAGAGGATATGTGTCCATAGAGGATAATGTTATTCTTGCGGAGTTCATGCATGACTATGCAAATGAAAAAATAGGACTCGCGGTATGTGGGGAATTTGATGAACAAGATAAGTTCATATATGAGTATTACTATCCGTACATAGTCCCTTCGCAGATCAGTACGGAAGAAGATATAACAATAGAACGCCATGCAGCCCAATATTCATATGCAGGAATCTGTAATGAAAACAGGGTTGGCGTTTCACTTATCTTTTACCTTCAGAATATAATTCCTTACATCAAGTATGAGAATGAGGATCACTTTCCTGTCAGAGGAACGACACTTAGTTTGTCAGCGCTGTCGATAAAAGGTCAGATAATGATGCCGATTGCAAAGACAGAGCAACAAATAGAAGTGGCCAAAAAGAAAACCAGTTATAGGAACAAACTTATAGATAATGCAAGACGAGGTGATGAAGCAGCAATTGAATCACTGACTCTTGACGACATGGACATATACACAACGCTTTCGAGAAAAATCAGAAAGCAGGATGTGTATAGTCTGGTAGATACATATTTTATGCCATACGGAGTTGAGTGCGATCACTACTCCGTTTTAGGAGAGATAGTCAAAGTTGATAAGACGGAGAACTATCTGACAAAAGAAGTTATACACATAATGAGGATTAATTGTAACGGACTTGAATTCGACTTGTGTATAAATGATGCCGACCTGCTTGGTGAACCTGCGGTCGGAAGAAGATTTAAAGGTAACATTTGGATGCAGGGATATATCAATTTTCCCGGAACAAATTAATAGAGAAGGAGAAAATGGATATGGCTACACCTCATAACAGTGCCGAAAAAGGCGAAATTGCAAAGACCGTGCTTATGCCCGGCGATCCACTCAGAGCAAAATTCATTGCAGAGAATTTCCTCACAGACATTAAGTGTTTTAACGAAGTAAGAGGAATGCTCGGATTCACAGGTAAGTACCAGGGAAAAGAAGTGTCTGTAATGGGACACGGAATGGGAATTCCTTCAATCGGAATCTACACTTATGAACTTTTTAACTTTTATGATGTGGATAACATCATCAGAGTTGGAAGCGCCGGTGGATTAAAAGAGGATGTTAATGTAATGGACATCGTCTTCGCAATGGGTGCTCACACAGATTCCAACTACGGATTCCAGTTTGGACTTCCCGGAACATTCTGTCCGACAGCAAGCTATGACTTATTGGAAAAAGCAGTAAACATAGCAAGAGAGAAGAATGTAAAATTCCACGTGGGTAACGTACTTTCTTCAGATGCATTCTACAAGAAGTGCAATGAGAGTGAACTCTACAAAAACATGGGAGCACTCGCAGTCGAGATGGAGACAGTTGCTCTTTACATGAATGCAGCAGAAGCTAAGAAGAATGCACTTACAATCCTTACAATATCAGACCATCTCTTCAAGGCAGGAGAACTTTCTGCAAAAGAGAGAGAGACCGGATTTACTGATATGATGGAGATTGCACTTAAGACAGCAATCCAGCTTTGAGAGTGAATCAGATTATTGAATATTTGAAATAAAAATATTTATAAGTATTGAAAAACACAATTTTCAGGGAAGCGCTTTGTTATGCGTTTCCCTTGAATTGTGTCTCAGATTGTGCTAATATACAAAGGTCATGTTTGCGTAGCTCAGTTGGATAGAGCGTCCGCCTCCTAAGCGGAAGGTCGTGCGTTCGAATCGCATCGCGAACATTAAGAGAAGCTTTTAATCGGGCTTCTCTTTTTTTGCTTATACAAGAAAATAGAAAAATAATATTCAGATATTGTAAGTGAGAGCAAGGGAGGCGTTATGGAAATCTGGGATGCATATGATGAAAACTTTAATAAGGTTGATGGAGTAACATTGATTCGAGATGAAGAAATACCTGACGGATATTATCATCTTGTAAGTGAGATAATCTTAAGACATACTGATGGAACTTATCTTATGATGCAAAGAGATTTTAGGAAGCATCTTGGTGGAAAGTGGGAATTAACAGCAGGAGGATCAGCTCTTCAAGGAGAAGATTCGCTGGCATGTGTAACCTAAGCTCCCGTGAATTTATACCAAGGATTCGGTATAAACTCATCTGACTAATCATCGCAAAGCCTTGTGCTTACTGGCTTTGCAACTACAAAATATTGTATCAAAAGTGCCCAGTTTGCTTGCGATTCCTCTTTATCCTTGGTATAATTATACCAAGGAGGTAATTACCATGGAACTGAAAATCAATGAGCCTTGGATCACCAGCAAAGTCAGATGTCAGAACGGTTACGCTTATATCGACAAGCCTTTTTGGAACGCTGAAAAACAGTGCGCTGACCATAAGCGAGAATACATCGGTAAGTATGATGGCAAAGTCTTTACTCCAAACAAGACATATCATCGTCTCAAATCTGAGTATG
>NZ_FMUR01000035.1 GCF_900101605.1 Butyrivibrio hungatei | reverse complement strand
CCTAAGCTCCCGTGAATTTATACCAAGGATTCGGTATAAACTCATCTGACTAATCATCGCAAAGCCTTGTGCTTACTGGCTTTGCAACTACAAAATATTGTATCAAAAGTGCCCAGTTTGCTTGCGATTCCTCTTTATCCTTGGTATAATTATACCAAGGAGGTAATTACCATGGAACTGAAAATCAATGAGCCTTGGATCACCAGCAAAGTCAGATGTCAGAACGGTTACGCTTATATCGACAAGCCTTTTTGGAACGCTGAAAAACAGTGCGCTGACCATAAGCGAGAATACATCGGTAAGTATGATGGCAAAGTCTTTACTCCAAACAAGACATATCATCGTCTCAAATCTGAGTATGAGCAAAGTCTTGTTGCACCTAAGACCGGTCCGGTTCCTACAGAGGTATGCCTCAGACAGTTTTATGGATCAACATATCTTCTGAATGAGATATGTGACAAAACCGGCATTGCTGCAGATCTTGGCAAATGCTTTGGCTCTTTGGCACCGCAGATAATGTCTGTTGCTTATTATCTTGTGCTTGAAGAAGGCCAGCCCATGTACAGGTTCCATAAGTGGGGCCTGACTCACAGGCATCCATATGGCAAGGATATCCCTTCACAGAGAAGCAGCGAGCTCTTTGGCCTCATCACTGAGGAAGCAAAGATGGCTTACTTCCGGTACCAGGCAAAACGCCATGGTCTGAATGAATATCTTGCATTTGATACAACATCTATCTCTTCATACTCGGCCCTTATAAAGCAGGCGAAGTATGGAAAGAACAAAGAAGGTGATTCCCTTCCGCAGATAAACCTTGCACTTCTGTATGGAGAGGAATCAATGCTCCCTGTTTATTACAGAAAGCTTGCAGGCAACATCACGGATGTTAAAACCATAGAGAACCTCATAAAGGATGTTGATTTCCTTAAACTCGATAAGCTAAAGCTTGTCCTGGACAGAGGCTTCTACAGTGAGAAGAATATCAATGATCTTATGAAGCATCACCATAAGTTCCTCATTGGTGCCAGACTCTCACTTAGCAAGGTGAGCAGCATACTTGATAAGATCCGCGCGGATTTTGTTACCCGCTATAACTATAATTCAGAGTTAAAACTATATGTCATGTCATTTAAAGAAGAATGGGACTATACAGAAGAAAAGTCACGCACCGGAGAGATAATCACTGACAAAAAGCGTATATATCTCCACTTCTATTACAATGACCAAAAAGCAACTGACGACAAGACAAGGTTCAATGCAATGCTTGACCGTCTTGAAAACAATCTGGTAAACGGTACTCTTGATCCAGCTGATGAAAAGCTCTATCAGAAGTACTTTATAATACATGAGACACCTGTAAGAGGTAAAACCTATAGTTTCAAAGAGGATGCTATCCGCAAGGCTGAGAAGAACTATGGTTACTTTGCTCTCATGAGCAATGGAATCAAAGATCCGGTGGAAGCGCTGCGCATATACCGCCTCAAGGATCTTATTGAAAAATCCTTTGGCAACCTTAAGGAACGGCTTTCCATGCGACGAATGTCCGTCGCATCAGAAGAAAACTTTGAAGGCAAACTGTTTATTCAGTTTATAGCACTTCAGATGGTGTCTTATATCAAAAAGAAGATGGATGAAAACGGTCTGTTTAGCAGGTACACAATCCAGTCATTACTTGATGAACTGGATACCATTGAGTATTATCAGCAGCCCGGAAAGGCACATCATCTATCTGAGATAACAGCAAAGCAATGTGAACTCTATGAGTTCATGGGGTTAAATGTCCCGACATGATCAAACCTTGGTATAAAATGACGGGAGTTTAGG
>NZ_FMUR01000017.1 GCF_900101605.1 Butyrivibrio hungatei | reverse complement strand
AAGGATCTTATTGAAAAATCCTTTGGCAACCTTAAGGAACGGCTTTCCATGCGACGAATGTCCGTCGCATCAGAAGAAAACTTTGAAGGCAAACTGTTTATTCAGTTTATAGCACTTCAGATGGTGTCTTATATCAAAAAGAAGATGGATGAAAACGGTCTGTTTAGCAGGTACACAATCCAGTCATTACTTGATGAACTGGATACCATTGAGTATTATCAGCAGCCCGGAAAGGCACATCATCTATCTGAGATAACAGCAAAGCAATGTGAACTCTATGAGTTCATGGGGTTAAATGTCCCGACATGATCAAACCTTGGTATAAAATGACGGGAGTTTAGGTTTGACACAAATTTACATGTTGCAGTCACTTTGACACAGGAAGGATTCTTATGGAAAAATTATTATATGAATTACCCATAGAAAGATACGTCGAATTGTATACCTCACTTAAAACAGCTCAGGAATTTAAGACCTTTGAAGATTCTATAATTAAACAACCTTCACTCTCAACCTTTATATCCGATAAAAACATTCTTTGTTTAAACTGGTGTATAATCGATGCCGATGATTGGACTGGATTAGCAATCCATTACCAAATAAAACAAAACGATATAGTGGTAAATGAAGGAATATATTATGATGATTCAATTTATTCCTATGCCCTAAAAGGGTTACAACATTGGAGCGATATCATCCAGTTATCTATATAATTTTAATTGGTTCTATCAACAATCCGTTGAAATAATCATATATTTTGAAATTGTAATATTTATCTTTTTTAATACACGTACCTACCGATACAACATGATAATAACCATCACTTATCTTTGTTCTATAAGGTTTTGCAAAAGAAGTCAGAAGCCTTGTCTTGGTTTCATCAGCATATAGCCGTAGGTATGTGTATTCTTTTGTAGTATTTCCCACGCATATATATACATCCCCGTACGCTATAATCAAATGATCCTGAGGAGTATTTATCCCCCAATTCAAAAATGAATACTTCGGCGTAATAAGTCTTTTGGCATGTGTTTGAGATGAACTGGAACTTTTTGATATGGTAGGACGCTTAGCTTCCAACATGATATTTGAAGAATCGCGAACAACATCTTTTTTCTTCAATTGAAGCATTATAGTATTCAATTTAGCACCCAATCTATTAGTTTCTTTCAAATCTATAATATGTTTTTCTGTTTCAATGACAGTTTTTCTGTCAAAAGCGTATTCGCATACTTCGCCATCTACAATACCGTGTTCTTGACCGTGGTTTGTCCTCAAAAATATAGATTTTTTCCCTCGAACTCTTGATAATTGTGCTTTTCTACACATTGGACAATACATGTTCCCATCATATTTACGAAGATACTCCTCATTATCTATGCAATATAGTTCATAAAGGTAATGCTCTCTATCATCATTTATCAAGTAAAACTCGTTGTATTTAGCTTCTTGTCTCATTTTTCTCCTTTGCCACAATGGAAAACGAAAAATTATACTTTACCAAAAAAATTTTAAAAAACTACCAATTAAACTATAATAGAACAGCACCGTATCAGTTTGGCGACCATACGATGCTGTTTTTTATAATGCACAAGGGCATCTCATATATTTACAATCTATATTTATCATTCCCATACGCATCCGTCAATGGGCTTATTTTTGATGTTCTTGTGTAAATATTTATTTGAAAGGAACATCAAATGTCAGGCTACAAGCACTTAACACACGAACAGCGGGTCTTGGTTGAAGATCGACTGAATCACAAAACTTCTATCAGAAAAATCGCATTAGAATTAGAAAAGGCACCTTCAACAGTCTTAAGAGAAATACGAAATCACTCATTATTTGTCCCCACAATAGAAAACGACTGTAAACACAAGCGTAATTGCAATCTAAAGAATGTCTGTGGCGATGCACTTTGTAGCAATAAGTGTTATACATGCCATTCAAAATGCACCAAACACTGTGATTGTTATGAAAAAGCCCTATGTCCCAAACTTGAAACTTCCCCATATGTATGTAACGGATGCAAAAAAATAAATGGCTTATGTACATATGACAAAACCGTTTATTATGCCATTGATGCTCAGAAGAAATACAAATCACTTCTTACATCTACTCGCTCTGGATTTGATATCAGCGAACAGGAACTTGAAAAAATAAATACACTCGCCTCTCCACTTATAATCAATGGTCTATCTCCGTACCACATAAAACAGACTTATGCAGACGAAATAACCATAAGCGAAGCTACATTGCGCCGTATGATAGACAAAAATGCACTTGACGCCAAAAATATCGATCTTCGAGATAAAGTTAAACGGAAGCCTCGTAAACATTCAGAAATATCCCCATTATCCACAGCTAAAGTAGGGCATTTCTATGGCGATTATCTTAAATATATCGAGGAAAATGATGTATGTGTAACCGAGATGGACTGCGTAGAAGGTAAAAAAGGTGAGAATGTAGCACTTTTAACACTAACGATTCCATCGCTTTCTTTGCAGCTTGCTTTTATCATGGAATATCAGAATTCATCATGTGTTGTAGAAGCATTAGATATGATAGAAACTGCTCTTGGTACAGAATTGTTTTCTCAAGTTTTTCCGCTTATACTAACCGACAACGGTTCCGAATTTTCTGATATTAAAGGCATGGAAACCTCATGTATAACCGGCTCTAAAAGGACTTCTATATTTTTTTGCGAACCAAATCGCTCTGACGAAAAAGGCTCTTGTGAAAACCACCATAAAATGATCCGTTATATAATTCCTAAGGGAGCCTCCCTTGAGCCATATGTACAGGCAGACATTTCATTGATGATGAATCACATCAATAGTTATAAAAGAAAAGCTTTGTTTGGAAAAAGCGCTTTTGATTTGGCAACAGCAGTATTACCAATGGACTTTTTTATTTTGCTTGGTCTAGAAATAATCCCTCCAAACGAAATCATTCTAAGACCTTCATTGCTAAAATAATCTAAAAAGTCAAAGTAACTGCAACGCAAAAAGATAGTGTTGCGGTTACTTTGACAAACTGATTATATCTTTAAATTCTACAAGAAGCCCTGAGTAACCTACTTGCCACCTTCAAAAAGTAAGCGCAACACAAGCGTTGCACTTACCCTGCAAATCTTCCAAAAAAATCTTTCCGCTTTTTTCAAGTGAAGATATTTACTCGTCATCGCTGTCATCCTCATCGTTCGAATCATCATCTGAATCATCGCCCGAATCCTCGTCATGGTTTTCTTCTTCATTGTTCTCTTCCGCAGGAGCTTCCTGATTCTGTTCAGGCTGTGGCTGCGATTGCTGTTCCTCTGGCTGTGGTTCTTCCGGAGGTTTCTCCTTGACAACCCACTTGTAAAAGAATGCATGATTACCTACCATGGTGTACTCAGCTATTCCATAATGATCGGCCCAGTACCTTGTCATAAAGAAAAGATAATCACCTGTACGGGCGCCACCCAAAACTGCCTGTGCTGCTTTTAAGCACATAGTATTGGGACCTCTACCCATAATAAGTTCAACTTTACCCGAGCGATATGATGCAAACTGCATATTCTGAGTAATAACACCGACAACATCATTGGGAAAAGCCGAACTCTTTACCCTGTTCATTATAACAGAGCCGACACCAAGCTTTCCTTCATAGGACTCTCCGTCTGCTTCCGCCTGTATGGTAGCTGCCAGCCACAAAAGCTCGGAATCCGAAGCAGCATAAGCACCACCTGTATTCTCCTTAGGCCTGTTGGCAAGTCTTTTTGCATACTCTGCCTGTGCGGAAGCAACTTTAGCTGCAAGCTCTTTCTGAAGCTGATCAAGTCTTGCAAGCTCTTTATCATAGTCCGCAAGCTTTCCGTTTTCGTCATTAAGCGTTTTGTTTGTCGACCGTAACTGTCCGTTGACGGTTGCCGTCAAAGATTCCAGTGTGTCCTGTTTATTATCCAGCTCATTCTGTATAGACTGAAGTCTTTCTTCTTCATGCTTAACCTGATCGGTCTTAGCTTCTATTTCTCTCTGCAAAGCCTTGTATTCGTTGATTTTCTTGTTATCATAGGCAACAACCGCATTTAGGTATTCAAACTTTGTCAAAAAATCACGAAAAGAGCCGGAGCCCAAGAGAGTCTGCAATACCCCCTTATCTCCGCCTTTTTCATAAGTTGCCTTTATACGAAGCTTAAGATTCTTATAGCGCTCTTCTTCCTGCGCTCTGGCCTCAGAAAGCTCATTAGACAACCTGATTATATTTTGCGAAACCTCATCCATCTCAGCTTCGTTGTTTGATATTTCCTCACTTATGACATTTAACTTGTTGGAATATTCATTGATCTGATTCTGAAAACCTTGTTTTTGATTCTTAAGATTTTCAACATTCGACTTTGTTTTCTCTTTTTCACCCTGAAGATTTTCTATAGCTTTTCTGGCTTCATCAGTCTGCCTCTGCAGATCGGAGATTTCTCTCTCTGACTCTGCAATCTTATCATCATATTCATCGGCATAACCGGACACAGGAAAGCTACCCCACAAGAATATAAATACAAGTGTCCCCAAAAAAAACTCTTTTTTCATATTTCTTCCGCTCAACTGACTTTTTATCCCGTTTAATTACAACTTATTCAAAATCGTCTTCTTCGGCCTCATCATAAAACTCATCTTCATCTATTTCATCAATTCCATTCCACTCTCCCGGGAATGTTATATCATTTCTTTTCCTGATAAAATCCATAAATTTGAGCATCATGAGAGATTCGGAATGAGGCATTTCGGAACATTCCGTCAATTTCTGCTGTATAGCCTTTATACAAGCATCAACCTCATATTCATATCCGGTCTTTTGCCTGTGACGCTTATGATAAGCGACCTCATTATGATTCTCATCATATACCGAAATCCCCTCGATATTATTGATATTGTCTACGATAATATAGCCTTTACTTCCATAGATGACACCGCTTCTGTCGCTCATAGAAAGTGCGGAAGCATTAAGAACAGCCATTCTCCCATCCTTGTACTTCAAGGTAATGCTGTCATTCATGTCCATTCCTTCATCATTGTAGGTGCAAACGGAAATAATATCATCGACATCATTACCAAAAACCATAGAAGCAAAATTAAGCGTATAAACGCCAAGATCAAGGAGAGCTCCGCCTCCAAGCTCGGGCTTTGTTATTCTGTCTTTTGAAGCAACATTGTATCCAAGGCTTGCCGTAAGCATACTGGGTTCGCCGATAACACCGCTGTCAAGAATTTCCTGAAGTTTCTTGCGCATAGGATGAAATCTTGTCCACATGGCTTCAGAAATGAAAATTCCTTTTTCTTCGGCGTAATTAAATACCAGTTCCGCCTGTTTTTCATTAAGCATGAATGCTTTTTCACATAATACATTTTTTCCGGCTAAAAGAGCCATTTTTACGTTATTAAAATGTTCTGAATGAGGCGTTGCAATATAGACAAGTTCTACCTTGGGATCTTTCAACAATTCCTTATATGAGCCGTATGCTTTCTTAATCCCCAACTTTGAAGCAAAGCTGTCGGCGCTTTCTTTTGTCCTTGAAGCAACGGCATAGCAAGTCACGCTTCTCATTGATTTGAGCGTCATTGCCATGAGCTCAGCCATCCTGCCGGTGCCCAAAATTCCCACCTTAAATCGTCCAAACATTGTCAACAACCTCCGTATTACTGGTCGATAAACTCACTCTTAATATATCCTGTCTGTCCCTCATATTCAACCTTTGACCAGCCGGAAGGATAATTCTCAAGCACCTTGATCGTTGCACCCTTATCCATACTGGTCAGAATAGCGGAATCTGTTCCCTGTCCGCTACGGAGTCTGACTGAATCTCCATTAACTGTCTTAGTCTCACCTTTTCCGTCTGATTTATTGTCAGCGTCTTTCTTATCCTCAGTATCAGATGAACTATCTTCCGAAGCGGTATCCTCAGGTTCTGACGAAGCCTCATTTGAAGCATCTTCCGCCGACTCATCATCCGTATCCTCTCCGGTATCAACACGTTCAAAGTACTCATTCTTTACATACGCTTCTACGCTTTCCCCGTCTTCCTTCTCCAAAAGGATCTTACTCCATCCGTTGGGAAGCTTCTCAACCTCCTGATATTCTTTACCTATCTCTGTCTTTGCGAGAACTTCAGCGTCTGTACTGTCACTTTGTCTGATATTTACAACGTCAATGGCCCTGATCGTATGTATCTGCTGTGCATCGGTATTCTGCCAACCTTCGTTGTTCTTATTCGCAGCATCGGCAGCATCTGCCTTCGCCTTGTCTTCCAATCCTTCTTGTACTTTCGCCTTTATTGCAGTGCTGTTTGTATCAAGAATCTGCGAAAGCTTTTCATCCGCATTTAACATTTCACCGTATTCAGATGCAACCTTATTATTAAGGTCGATCACATCGGCCTGCTCATTAAGTGCTTTAACATACTCGATGACCGTCTGATCATCCGTATCACCGCATATATATAACTCTCCGTTTTCCGTATCGGTACAGATATACAGTGTTTCCAACCCCGGCAGAGCTTCATCATAATCGGCAAGTTTTACCATCTGATAAATAAATGCAATATAGCTGTTTGGAACAGGCCCCGGCTTGGTATATACCCTGATCGAATCATATCTTTCAATGATTCCGTTTAAAGCCATAGCCTTAATTCCCTGCGAATTGTCAAATCCTCTGTAGATTCTGTTAACTTCATCCGCATTGCCTTCAATGATCGCTGTATAGTACCTGCTTATAAGATTGATTATCCCTGGATCCGTACACTCTTCAAGAACATTTTCTTCAACCTGATCAGAGCCTTCCAACGATGCTTTTCCGGCTTTAACCGCCGAATTGGACACCATAAGATTGGCTTTGTACGAAACAGCCACAGTCACAAAAGCTGCAACAAAAAATATTATCGGCATAAAAATATTTTTATTATCAGAAAAAAAAGATCCTTCTCTATGCCTTACATTTTTCACTTCCGGAGATTGATTTTTCTTTTTTCGTTTCATAATCTACCCCTGCTCGCCGGTAATTTACCAATTACGCGTCGATAAACTCGCTCTTAATATATCCTGTCTGTCCATCATATTCAACTTTTGACCATCCGTTGGAATATTCCTCGATAACCTTAACAGTTGAGCCTTTATCCATAGTAGCCAGGATAGCAGAATCTGTTCCCTGTCCCTTACGAAGTCTGACAGAGTCACCTTTTATCTTCTTGCTTTCTACTTTGCTTGTCGCATTACCGTCCGTTGAATTTGAAGAAGCACCGGAAGCCGTATCTGCCTGAGTTTCTCCCGCTTCGGTTCCGTTATCGACTCTTTCAAAGAATTCCGTCTTTACAAAAGCTTCTTCGCCATTATATTCAATCTTACTCCAGCCGTTTGCCTGAGCTTCGATCTCAGTCAATTCATCGCCTTCTTCAACCTTACCGATTTCCTCAGCATCAGTACTGTCACCTTTTCTGACTTTTACATTATCTTTTGCCTTGATGGTGTGAGTGGTAGGCACTTCAGCATCTAAAGAAGCTCCATCCGATGCCATTTCTCCGGAATTATCCACAGATGCTTCTCCCGATGACTGATCAACCATTGCTTCAGCCACTTTAGCCTGAATATCTTTTCTCATGTTTGTAAGCTGTGCAGCGAGATTCTCATCAGCATTGATCATCTCGTTATACTCTGATGCAACCTTGTTGTTAAGGTCAATTACATCAGCCTGAACACTAAGTGACTTGATATAATTAATGATGGTCTCATCCTCAGAGTCACCGTTTATAAACAACTCACCGTTCTCATCGGTACATACATAAAGCGTTTCAAGTCCGGGAAGAGCTTTTTCATAATCATATAACTTAACCATGTTATATACATAAGCAATATAACTGTCCTGAATCGGACCGGGTTTGGTATATACCTTTATCGAATCATATTTTTCGATAAATTTGGATATTGCCTCTGCTTTAAGTCCCTGCGTATTATCAAGCCCTCTGTAGATATTGTTGACTTCTTCCTTGTTTCCGTCCGCCATAGCCTGGTAATATCTGTTAACAAGATCGACTATATTCTGATCCTTGCATTCTTCCATTGTGATCTCTTGAATCTCATTAACTTCTCCGACTGATGAATTGTCACCGGCCAATGCTGCTTCGGAAGCAGTTCTGTTTGCCTTAAATACAATTACTACAGTTATAAGGACCGCAATAAAAAAAATAACCGGCATGAGAAACTTTTTATTGTCGGCAAAAATCGCCAAAATACCGGTTCTATCATTTCTCCAGCCTGTAACTTGACTACGCTTTCTTTGTTTCATGCTTTACCCCTGCTAATTTCTTAATAGAGAATGCAGTACACTCTCAAAGCAAATACACCCGACAGGAATCGAACCTGCATTAAAGGCGTCGGAGGCCTCCGTTCTATCCATTAGACTACGGGTGCATACCCATCAATAATAACATATGGGCATTGCAATGTCCAACAGGAGCGAACTTTCAGGTTTAATGATTCCGGTCGATGTGTATATTTTTTAAATCTTTAATTACCTCCGTATTACTGCTCAATAAATTCCGTCTTAATGTATCCCGTCTGTCCCTGATACTCAACCTTTGACCAACCGTTATCACTATTTTCAATAACATTTACGGTTGCTCCCTTGTCAAGGCAAGCAAGAACAGCAGAATCAGTTCCTTGTCCTTTACGAAGATTTACTGCATCATTTTTTATCTTCTTGTTTCCTGTTTTTCCGTCTGCACTGTCTGCCGCGTTGTCAGACTCCGTTGCATCGGATGTATCATTCTGTCCGTTATCGGCCTGATCGTCGATACGGTCAAAGAATTCTGTCTTTACAAAAGCCTCTCCGCCGTTGTACTCAATCTTACTCCATCCGTTAGGCTGAGCTTCGATCTCTACAAGTTCCTGTCCGGCTTCAGTCTTACCAAGTTCTTCAGTATCTGTACTGTCACCTTTTCTGATCTTTACGACTTCCTTTGCTTTTATAGTATGAGTAGTAGGTGCCTCAGGTTCCTGTGATGTTTCCTCAGAAGCTGCTTCTCCCGCATCATCCGCAGATGCGTCTCCGTTTGCCTGATTAACCATAGCCTCGCCCATAGCTGCCTGAAGGTCCTTTCTCATAGCTGTAAGCTGTGCCGCAAGATTCTCATCCGCATTGATCATCTCGTTATACTCAGACGCAACCTTATTGTTAAGATCGATAACGTCAGACTGTACACTGAGAGACTTGATATAATCAATGATCATCTTATCTTCCGAATAAGCATCAAAATATAACTCTCCGTTTTCATCCGTGCAGATATAAAGTGTTTCAAGACCGGGCAGAGCTTTATCATAATCCACCAGCTTAACCATATTGTACACATATGCAATGTAACTGTTTGGAACCGGTCCCGGCTTGGTATATACGGTAATGGACTCGTACTTTTCAATAAACTGGGAAATTGCCTCCGCCTTAAGTCCCTGTGTATCATCAAGTCCCTTGTAGATACTGTTTACCACATCCTTATTTCCTTCAGCCTGTGCCTGATAATAACTATTAACAAGATCTATTATCTTCTGATCCTTGCACTCTTCCATTTTGATATCTTCGATTTCTTTTACTTCTCCCATGGAAGCCTTATTGACGATCAGTGCCGACTCAGATGCCATACTGTTTGCCTTATGTGCTACAGCTACAGTTATAAGAACTGCCACAAAAAAGATACCCGGCATGAGAAACTTCTTGTTATCGGCAAACACTGCCAATACCCCCTGTCTGTCGTTTCTCCAGCCTGCTACTTGATTTCTTTTTTTACGTTTCATGATCTACCCCTACCCTCTACGCGTTAACGTGCATTTTAATTCTGTTTTGTTTCAAAACAATTAATCTAATTACTATATATATTTTAACATTTTATGAAGATAAAATAAAGTATAATATATATTCAGTATTTATGCACGTTTCAGCGCACACTTATTCACAAACCGCGAGAATTCCTGCAGTTTTTTCATAGTAATAAATTTTATCGCTCAAAAAATCTTCTTTGCTAAGCACACCTGCGTTAACTTGGCGCACTATCGCTTCAAGCATTTCTGCTTCATTTTCCTCACCCTGTTCCGGCAAAACCAAGACTTCATGCACGGAAGCAGGAAGCACATATAGATTTTTCCCGTATTTATCGGATATTTTCTCAAGTACCCCCGGATATAATACTGCCCCCGCTCCATAATTCTGTTCTTTGTTAGAAACAATAATGATATTTTGTAAAACTTCAAAATCGTTAATATAATCTTCACCTAGAAAATCAGGCATGGTTTTAATCTTTACCTCTGCTGTTTTTGTGGAATTTTCCATAAGATTTTTCCACAATCTGTCGTATGTTATCCCCCAGAGATCCAGGTGTGAATTTCTTATTGTAATATGCCCCACTCCTATCTCAGAGTTTCTTACCATGCATATAGGCACCATTGCAAGGTCTTCAAATCTGCGGTAAGGAATATCCTCCAGATATTCCTTATTATCTTTAAGACCAATTAATTTAAATGACATTTTCTCCTCAACACTGTCAAAATTTCTAAAAAAACTTAAATCGATATTGCTGTTATTTACTATAATTTTTCTCATTAATATATCTCTCCCATTACAAAAAAAGACAATAGTTTACGCATATGAATGCGATAATCTATTGTCTTACATTTGTTTCTTTATAAATTTAATATGACTGTTATATGTGTCAGTCAGGTATTGTGTTCAGATTATACTCTTGAAAGATACTCGCCGGTTCTTGTATCAATCTTAATTACGTCTCCCTCGTTTACAAAGAGAGGAACTGCTACTGTAGCACCGGTCTCAACTGTTGCAGGCTTTGTAGCACCTGTTGCAGTGTCGCCCTTAAATCCGGGCTCAGTCTCTGAAATAGTAAGCTCTACGAACATAGGAGGCTCAACTGCAAATACGTTTCCGTTATAAGAGTTGACCTTGCAGATCTCGTTCTCTTTAACAAACTTAAGAGAATCTCCGATCTGATCTGCTGTGAGTCCGATCTGCTCATAAGTCTCGGAATCCATGAAGTTGTAAATATCTCCATCCTGATAAAGATACTGCATATCCTTCTTATCAATACGAGCTGCAGGGAATTTCTCAGTGGGACGGAATGTTGTCTCCTTAACACCGCCATTGATGATATCCTTGAGCTTAGTTCTTACGAAAGCAGCGCCTTTACCGGGCTTAACGTGCTGAAATTCAATAATCTGACATACATTGCCATCGATTTCGATGGTCATACCATTTCTGAAATCACTTGCAGAAATCATATATTAATCCTCCTAAAACTTTACATCAAACAACTAGTTTATATTAAACTATAGGATTTGATTTTTCAACTATTTTTTTGGAAAACGTTGATAAAGACGTTTTTCCGCCCGAACTTTCTTCAGATATTTGCGTCTTCACCGCTGCCGGACATATCAAATATCGAGCTTCTAATCATATTTGTATAAAACGGATTCATGCTGTTTGCAGCATTCTCCGCATGCGGCTGATGTTCGGTCGTCTTGAATACATCGGCATTAAATCTGCTGTGTGAAGCGATATTGTCAGCGATCATACTGCCAAGATCAAATTTCGGGAACGGAACTGATGTATCGATGCGCTTTGCTTTATCCGGTTCAGACTTTGCCGAAACATTTTTTGCGGGTGAAATATCTGCCTTATCATATATATAAGGATTTGTTGCCGAAATCCCCATATTTCCCAGGACGGACTCAAAAGCATCCTCACCTGAAATACCGGCTGTATTCTTCTGCGTCTCATCAAGCATAGCCTTGTTTAAATATTTTTCAAAAAGGCCGCTCAGATTGGAATCAAAAGCCGTCTCGCTTTTTTTCTGCGCAAGAAGCTTATTGGTATCGGATATAGAGTTTAAATACTTATTTACCGATCCTGTAATTGCAGACAGATCAAATTCCATCTCATTTCCCCTCAAAATATTTTAGTGAACGATAACCGCCGTACCTACGTCTATCATATCATACAATTCGTAAGCCGTCTCGGTAGGAAGATTGACACATCCGTGAGATCCGTCGGACTTATAGATATTTCCGCCAAATTTGCTTCTCCATCCGGCGTCATGCAGTCCGACATTCCCCGTAAATTTCATCCATCTGTCAACCCATACGTTCCATGTAGGTCCGACAAGATATTTTCCCGGAATCTTGGTTCTTAAAACAAAACTGCCCTTCGGAGTTGAATTACCCGTGTTTGGATTACCTGTAACACAAGATGATGATAAAACGACCTCTCCGTCTTTGTAATATGTCATCGTCTGGTTTGCGATATCAACATCAACATATGTATCAATTGAACAAGAAGCCACGCCTGTTGCCTCTTCTGCAGCATTCTTAAATCTTCCCTCATTCATTCCGAAATTGAGGTAATGACAGTAAAGATCTATCGGTTTGCTTCCAATAACCGCACGAACATCGGGATATGCATTGGCATAATATTCTGCATCAAAATCATCTGTATCACTCGCGTGTGAAGGCACTGTACATATTATGTTCAAAAATAATACCGCGAAAACAAGTGCACTCATTCTTATAATTGTTTTCATACTATAACTCCTTTAAAGAAATATTTATTCACATACGTAATATCTCCTTAACAATTTAACACATTATAAGCATAAGTCAATCATTCGTGGTTATATTTTATAAATTATTTTTTTAGAAATCATTATCTAAAGCGTTCGTTTAGCCTTATATAATATATTTATTTAAGCTTGATTTCTTTAATAAAATCAATCGCTTCAAGATAACCGTCAAGGCCGTGTCCATATATCTGCTTATCGCAGGCAGGTGCTGTCACGGACACTTTTCTAAACTCTTCTCTGGAACTGATATCCGAAATGTGCACTTCCACTTTTGTGATATTCTCAAGACTCTTTAGAGCATCGTGAATGGCATAGCTGTAGTGTGTATATGCGCCCGGATTTATTACTATTCCGTCGGTTCCGTCAAAATACGCTTCCTGGAGCCTGTCTATTATCGCTCCCTCGTGATTTGACTGAAAAAGTATGACTTCGTCTTTTTCCGAATCCGCTTTTTCTTTTATCATATTGCAGAGATAATCATAGTCCTGATTACCGTAGATTGCTTTTTCTCTGATTCCCAGAAAATTTAAGTTTGGTCCGTTTACCACAAGTATTTTCATTGTTCTGTTCTCCCCTGTCATTTTCTTAATATTATATCCAAGTAACCCTGAGATTCCTATACTCGGCTGTAAGCTCGCTGCTTTGCTTAAATCCGATGCTTCCGCCCGTCAGAATATCTCCGCAGCTTATGCCGTCATCCCAAAAATCCAGAATAACGGTCTCATTCTCAAGAAAAGTCACTCTGCTTCCCTGCTTGATGATGCACATCCTGTACCACGGAAGGCTTTCAGACGCATCGGGAATGGGATCGGGCCCTTCCGCCACGATAAATTGGCCTTTATCCTTTATAAGTCTGCACATGTGAAAAGCTCTGTCTTTTTCATTTTTCCTTCTGAAATATGAGATATAAAATGCGCTCTCATCCTTAATTGCAAAAATAAATGTGGCTTCGCCCGGCTCTGTCAGCGGTCTAAACTCCCATTCAATCCTTATATCTGCAGGAAAAGAAACAGGACACCACAAAACTGCCGGCATATCTTTCGCTCTTCTGCCAGAAAGCCTCATGGCATTGTTGCTAAAAGAAATCTCGGCGACGTGCTCAAACACAAAATCTTTAATATTTTCTTGTACTCCAAGCGGATTTTCATAGATTAATTTAGACATATTTTTCCCCGTAACTCATTGCATAATTATAGCATACTTTAGGGCTTTAAGGTAAAAATATGTTAAAAAAGAGTTCTCTTTTTGCAATTAGTTACTTTATGGGCATACAAAATTCCCGATCTTAATCACTTAAGACCGGGAATAAAATCACACAATAAATGCTTAAACAGCACTCTTTTCAATGTTTAATTTAAGGAAAAGGCAATTAAATCTTTGCGATATCAACAAGCTCAAGACCTTCTTCAGTGCTTTCGTTCTCAAGACTTGTAACAAGTGCTCTTGCGGTATCAAGCGCTGTGATAACATTTACACCCGTCTCGATCGCGGTTCTTCTTATAAGGAATCCGTCACGGCTCTTATCTCTTCCCTGTGTAGGTGTATCGATAACAAGGTCAATCTTGTGTCCGAGGATAAGGTCGATAACCGTAGGTGATTCCTGGCTGATACGATTTATTCTTCTTGCCTTTACGCCGTTTTCCGTAAGCGTATCTGCAGTAGATCTTGTGGCGTAAATGATATATCCAAGCTTCTCGTAACGTCTTGCGATATCAATAATCTCGCCCTTATCGGAATCCTTAACCGTAATGATCATCTGCTTATACTTAGGAAGGTTAACTCCTGCGCCAAGGAATGCCTTATAAAGAGCTTCATTAAAGTTCTTACTGATACCAAGGCACTCACCTGTAGACTTCATCTCAGGTCCGAGGCTGATCTCAGCTCCTCTGATCTTCTCAAATGAGAATACAGGCATCTTGATGGCAACATAGCCTGCTTCAGGCTGAAGTCCCGGTGTATATCCGAGGTCTTTGAGCTTCTTACCAAGCATTACTTCCGCAGCAAGATCAACAATCGGAATACCTGTAACCTTACTGATGTAAGGAACCGTACGTGATGATCTCGGATTGGCCTCGATGATATAAACATCATCTCCTACAGCGATGAACTGTACATTTATAAGTCCGATTACATGAAGTGCTTTTGCAAGTCTTCTTGTATATTCGGCAATTGTCTGCTTAACCTTGTCAGAAAGAGACTGTGCGGGATATACGGAGATTGAGTCACCTGAGTGGATACCGGATCTCTCGATATGCTCCATGATACCGGGGATAACAATATCCTCACCGTCGCAAACCGCATCAACTTCAGTCTCAACGCCCTGAAGGTACTTATCAACAAGGATAGGATGATCCTGAGCATATCTGTTGATGATGTTCATGAACTCCTCTATCTCTTCATCGGAAAGAGCTATCTGCATGCCCTGTCCGCCAAGTACGTAAGAAGGTCTTACAAGTACGGGATAGCCAAGACGATTTGCAACTTCTTTTGCTTCCTCTGCAGTATAAACCGTAGCACCCTGTGCACGCTTGATCTGAGTCTCTTCAAGAATCTGATCGAAGATTTCTCTGTCTTCTGCGGCATCTACGTCCTTAGCATCCGTTCCGTAAATCTTTACGCCCATTTTCATGAGATCCTGAGTAAGCTTGATGGCTGTCTGTCCACCGAACTGAACAACCGCTCCGTCGGGCTTCTCAAGTCTTACGATATTCTCAACATCCTCGGGTGTAAGAGGCTCGAAATAAAGCTTATCGGCAATATCAAAGTCTGTACTTACAGTCTCGGGGTTGTTATTTATGATAATTGTCTCAAATCCGGCTCTCTTAAATGCCCATGTTGCGTGAACAGAGCAATAGTCGAACTCGATACCCTGTCCGATTCTGATGGGACCTGAACCAAGTACAAGGATCTTTTTCTTGTCAGTATTACTCTTAAGTGCTGCCTCATCCTCTGAATCGGGGCCATTGTAAACTGAGTAGTAATAAGGTGTCTCAGCCGCAAACTCAGCCGCGCAGGTATCAACAATCTTGAATGTAGCCTTGATGTTGTAGTCATATCTGAGCTCTTTTAACACATCCTCAGAGAAGCGTGTAAATCTGCTGATAACAGCATCGGGATACTCAAGACGCTTAGCTTCAAGAAGTGTCTCAAAGCTGATGATTTTCTTTGCTTCCGCAAGATCTGCATCCTTACCCATTGTATTCTTCTCACCGATTCTAAGAAGCTTAAGTTCCATCTTAACAAGTGAATGAAGCTTATCAATGAACCAGATGTCGATTAGTGTGATGTCATGAATCTCTTCGTGTGAGATTCCTCTTCTGAGTGCCTCAGCGATAACCCAGATTCTCTGATCGTCTACGATCTTAAGGCGCTCTCTGAGCTCTTCATCATCAAGTTCTGAGAAGTCATAGCTTGTAAGACAGTCAACGTGCTGCTCAAGTGAGCGGATAGCCTTCATCATGGCACCTTCAAAGTTGGTGCAGATACTCATTACCTCACCTGTAGCCTTCATCTGTGTTGTAAGAGTTCTCTTTGCAGTGATGAACTTATCGAAAGGAAGTCTCGGGAACTTAACTACGCAGTAGTCAAGTGTAGGCTCAAAACTTGCATATGTCTTACCTGTAATTGCATTCTTGATCTCATCAAGTGTATAACCGAGCGCAATCTTAGCTGCAACCTTTGCGATAGGATAACCTGTTGCCTTAGAAGCAAGTGCAGATGAACGGCTAACTCGGGGATTAACCTCGATTACGCAATACTCAAAGCTTGTGGGATGAAGCGCAAACTGAACGTTACATCCACCTGTAATCCGGAGCTCATCGATAATATTGAGAGCTGCGCTTCTGAGCATCTGATATTCCTTGTCAGAAAGTGTCTGAGAAGGAGCAACAACGATGGAGTCACCTGTATGTACACCGACGGGATCGATATTCTCCATGTTACATACTGTGATGCAGTTTCCTGCTGAGTCACGCATTACCTCGTACTCAATCTCTTTCCATCCTGCAATGCATCTCTCTACGAGAACTTCATTTGCACGTGAAAGTCTAAGTCCGTTCTCAAGTATCTCCTCGCACTCAAGCTGATTGTGAGCGATACCGCCGCCCGATCCACCAAGTGTGAACGCGGGACGAAGAACTACGGGATATCCGATCTTGTTGGCAAACTCAACACCATCCTGTACGTTATGAACAACGAGTGATGCTGCGCAAGGCTCACCGATTCTCTCCATGGTGTCCTTGAATTCCTGTCTGTCCTCAGCCTTTCTGATTGTCTCAGCTGTTGTTCCAAGAAGCTTTACGTTGTGTGACTTAAGGAAACCTGACTCATCAAGTTCCATACCAAGGTTAAGTCCTGCCTGTCCTCCAAGTGTGGGAAGGATTGAGTCGGGCTTTTCTTTTTCAATAATCTGCTCAAGGACTTTGACTGTAAGAGGCTCGATATAAACCTCATCGGCAATGTCCTTATCTGTCATGATAGTAGCGGGGTTAGAGTTTACGAGGATAACCTCTACTCCTTCCTCTTTAAGTGAACGGCATGCCTGAGTTCCCGCATAGTCGAACTCAGCAGCCTGTCCGATTACGATAGGTCCTGAACCGATTACCAGTACCTTTTTTACATCCTTATTCTTTGGCATCAGTTCTTACCTCCTACTTTTCCTTTTTTCATCATATCTATAAATCTGTCAAACAAATAGCTTGAATCCTGCGGTCCGGGGCATGCTTCGGGATGGAACTGCACTGTGAAGATGTTCTTGCCGACATAAGCAAGTCCCTCGTTTGTTCCGTCGTTAACGTTGATAAAAGCAGGCTCAGCCACGTTCTTATCAAGTTTGTCCATATCTACTACATAGCCATGGTTCTGTGATGAGATGTAAACTCTGCCGTTTGAAAGGTCTTTTACCGGGTGGTTACCACCTCTGTGACCGTACTTCATCTTGAATGTATCCGCACCTGTTGCAAGAGCCATGAGCTGGTGTCCAAGGCAGATTGCAAAAATAGGTGTCTCGGAATCGTAGAGTTTTTTCACCTCTTTAATTACATCTACACACTCCTTCGGGTCTCCGGGGCCGTTTGAGAGCATGATTCCGTCGGGAGCATCCTTAAGAATCTCCTCGGCCGTTGTATTTGAAGGATAAATCGTAACATCACATCCTCTTGCAGCAAGTGAATCTGCGATATTCTTCTTGGCTCCAACGTCGAGAAGCGCTACCTTAAGGCCTTTGCCGTTAAGTTCTTTAACGATTGCAGGTCTCTTTTCTCTTTTTGAATGATCTCCTGCAAGATCTGCCTTGTAATTCTCTGCGTTAAATACCGCACTTCCTGAAAGAGGACCGTTCTCTTCAAGGCTTGAAACGCCCTTTAAGAACTTCTTTTCCTTGCAGGAAACCTTGCTTACAACATCACCTGTTGTATAAGCGTGGAGTTTCTCCTTGATATCATCATACTTTAAGTTCTTGTTTGTTGTGATGATACCGTTCATTGTTCCCTTTTCTCTGAGGATTCTTACAAGTTTTCTTGTATCGATTCCTTCGATTCCGGGAATCTCATATTTATCCATAAAATCCTGAATGGACATGTCGCAGCGGAAGTTTGAAGGTATGTGAGAAAGCTCTCTTACGATGATCGCATCAACCCAGGGTCTCTCCGATTCCATATCATCGAGACATACTCCGTAGTTTCCGATAAGCGGATAAGTCATACATACCGCCTGTCCTGCGTAGGAAGGATCTGTGAATACCTCTGTATATCCTGCCATTGATGTGTTAAAAACGATCTCGCTTATCACATCTTTATCTGCACCTATGTGCTTGCCTTCAAAGACTGTTCCGTCTTCTAATATCAAAAAAGCTTCCATTACTACCTCCGATTTTCTATGCTAAAGTTCTGTCTTGCTAAAGTACTTCGGTCTCAGTATAACCAAGACCGAAATTTTTCAATTACTTGAAGTACTTAACGCCTGACTCAAATATCTTAATATCCTGATCTCCGAAGATGTTCACAGCTACGCCGTCGCCTCTTCTCTCTGAGTGAGCCATCTTACCAAGGCACCTTCCATCGGGTGAAAGAATACCTTCTACAGCTCTGTAAGATCCGTTGATATTCCACTCATCATCCATTGTTACATTGCCTTCAAGGTCGCAGTACTGTGTTGCGATCTGGCCGTTCTTGAAAAGCTCATCAAGAACCGCATCGGGAGCAACAAATCTTCCTTCTCCGTGTGAAGCAGGGTTTGTATATACTCCGCCGAGCTTTGCTTCCTGAAGCCAAGGTGAGTTGTTTGAAACCACCTTGATATATGCCATCTTGGAAATATGTCTTCCGATGGTATTGAATGTAAGTGTAGGTGAATCCTGAGTCTGGCCTGTAATCTTTCCGTTAGGAACAAGTCCGAGCTTTATCATAGCCTGGAAACCGTTACAGATACCAAGCGCAAGGCCGTCTCTATTCTGTAAGAGGTCTTCAACCGCCTCTTTTATCTCCTGATTCTGGAATGCTGTCGCAAAGAACTTAGCACTTCCGTCAGGTTCGTCACCGGCTGAGAATCCGCCGGGGAACATGATGATCTGTGCATCCTTTATAGCTTTCTTAAACTCTGCTACAGACTCCACGATATCCTCTGCATTTCTGTTCTTGAATATCTTGATGTTTGTATTTGCGCCTGCTCTCTCAAATGCCTGTGCACTGTCGTACTCACAGTTACTTCCCGGGAATACGGGGATAAATACTGTAGGCTTAGCAACTTTGTTCTTGCAAACATATACGCTGTCAGCCTTAAAGAGAGGTGACTCTACAGCAGTCTTTTCCTCGTTTACGGTTGAAGGGAATACCTTCTCAAGGCTTCCTTTCCATGCTGCAAGAGCTTCATCCATTGTGATAACCGCTCCCTGAACCTCGAATGCAGCATTGTCAGTAACTTCACCGACAAGGCGTGCGCCTGCTACCTTAAGTGCATCCTCAAGCTTATCTGCACTGACTTCCGCAACGATGTCAGCCATATCGTTTGTAAAGAGCTCCTCAGCCTTGATGCTATCGTCAATCTTAACTCCGAGGCCGTTACCGAATGCCATCTTACTTACTGCAGCGGCAATTCCGTAGCTGTCCTCAGCATATGCGGAAACAATGCTTCCGTTTCTCATAAGCTCTGTTATAGCGCTGTATATCTCCATAACCTTGTCATAATCCGGAAGGTCGTATTTATCTCTAGGAAGCTTGAACTGTACAAGCTTATTTCCCGCTTTTTTAAGCTCAGGTGTAATGACATCGGAAAGCTTCGCAACATCTACCGCAAAAGATACGAGTGTAGGCGGAACGTTGATCTCATTGAAGGATCCTGACATTGAATCCTTACCACCGATTGATGCAATTCCGAAGCGAAGCTGTGCTTCAAAAGCTCCGAGAAGTGCTGTGAAAGGCTCGCTCCAACGCTGTGCATCCTCAGTCATTCTCTTGAAGTACTCCTGGAATGTGAAGTGGAGCTTCTTATAATCACCACCTGAAGCAACTATTCTTGATACAGATTCTGTTACGGCATAAGCTGCTCCGTGATAAGGACTCCAGCTTGAAAGATAAGGATCAAAGCCGTAGCTCATCATTGTAACGGTATCAGTCTTTCCTGAAAGAACAGGAAGCTTGGCGATCATAGTCTGTGTTTCTGTAAGCTGATACTTTCCACCGTAAGGCATAAGCACGGAACCTGCTCCGATAGATGAGTCAAACATCTCAACAAGACCTTTCTGTGAGCATACGTTGAGGTCCTGAAGCTGTGCGATCCATGCAGCCTTTGCATCATTGTTTGAAAGTGCGGCATTAACTTTATCTGATGCCACTTTATTAAAGTAGTTATCATTTTCCTTAGGAAGATCGACTTTAACCTTTGTTTCCTGATGTGCTCCGTTTGTATCAAGGAATGCTCTCTTAAGGTTAACGATCTTCTTACCTCTCCAGTTGAGCACGAGTCTGGGATCTTCTGTTACAACGGCAACCTTAACTGCCTCGAGGTTCTCCTCTGCTGCATATGCAAGGAACTTCTCTGCATCAGCGGGAGCAACAACAACTGCCATTCTTTCCTGTGACTCAGAAATAGCAAGCTCTGTTCCGTCAAGACCTGCATACTTCTTGGGTACAAGATCAAGGTTGATATCAAGACCGGGTGCAAGCTCACCGATTGCTACGGATACGCCGCCGGCACCAAAGTCGTTACATTTCTTGATAAGTTCACTTACTTCAGGTCTTCTGAAAAGTCTCTGGAGTTTTCTCTCTGTAGGTGCATTACCCTTCTGAACTTCTGCTCCGCAACTTGTAAGTGACTTTGAATCATGAGCCTTGGAAGAACCTGTAGCTCCGCCGCAGCCGTCTCTACCTGTACGTCCGCCAAGGAGAATAATGATATCTCCGGGATCTGCAGACTCTCTGATCACATGTTCCTGAGGAGCAGCACCCATAACAGCACCGATCTCCATACGCTTTGCAACGTAGCCGGGATGGTAAACTTCTTTTACATATCCTGTTGCAAGTCCGATCTGGTTACCGTATGAAGAATAACCTGATGCAGCACCGCGAACGAGCTTCTTCTGTGAAAGTTTGCCCTTCATTGTCTCGGCAACGGGAACTGTAGGATCTGCAGCACCTGTTACGCGCATTGCCTGATATACATATCCTCTTCCTGAAAGTGGATCTCTGATAGCACCGCCAAGACATGTTGCAGCGCCACCGAAAGGCTCGATCTCAGTAGGATGGTTGTGTGTCTCATTCTTGAAGAATACAAGCCAGTTCTCTCTCTTTGTTCCCTCACCGTAATCTACGTCGATAGGTACAACAACTGTGCAGGCATTGTTCTCTTCAGACTCTTCCATGTCTGTAAGCTTTCCGTCTTTCTTGAGCTTCTTCATACCCATAAGGGCGATATCCATAAGAGAAATGAACTTCTCTTTTTTCTTCTCATCTGTCTTGTAAAGGTCTTCTCTTGCAGAGAGGTATTCGTTATAGGCATTAACGATAGGCTCTTTGTAGAAGCCGTCCTCGAACTCAACTTCCGTGAGCTCCGTTCCGAAAGTTGTGTGACGGCAGTGATCTGACCAGTATGTATCAAGAACTCTGATCTCAGTCATTGAAGGATCGCGGTTCTCATCATCGTGGAAATAAGTCTGGATCCACTTAAAGTCATTAAATGTCATAGCAAGTCCAAGTGACTCGTAGAGGTTCCTAAGCTCAGCCTCTTCCATATCCTTGAATCCGTCAAAGATTTTTACGTCTTCAGGCTCGTCGAATACAGAAACAAGTGTCTCGGGCTTCTTTGCGTCTGCAATTCTTGAATCCACAGGGTTCATTGTATAATCGCAGATCTTTTTAACCTCTTCGTCGGAGACGTTACCGATTAGCATGTATGTAACTGCTGTCTTGATGACAGGCTCCTCGTCTCCCTTTATAAAGCGAACGCACTGTTCAGCTGAATCAGCTCTCTGGTCGAACTGACCGGGAAGTGCTTCTATGCTGAATGTCTTTGCATTTGCAGGAACCTCGATCTCTTCTCTGTAAAGAATATCTACAGGAGGTTCTGAAAATACTGTTGTGCAGGCTTTTTCGAATACTTCATCGGAAACATTTTCAACGTCGTATCTGATAAAGATTCTTACATCCTCAACACTCTTTATTCCGAGATAACCTTTGATCTCAGCCTTAAGCTCCTTTGCCTTGCCTGCGTAAGGTGCTTTTTTTTCAACATAGATTCTTTTTACAGTGCTCATAATATCTCCTTGTTAATTATAAAAAAATTTATATAGCTCGCACTAAGCTCGAAAAATATCTAAGCAAGTGCTCTGCTCAAGGGATATGTACTAGACTCGAAAAAACCTCGTCAAGTACATCCCCATGGCTCGCACTAAGCTCGAAAAGACCTCGCTAAGTGCTCTGCTCAAAATAAAGAGTGCCTTAAATATAAAAGCACTCTCTATTAATCATCATTAATATTTAATTCATCGGGCACTAATCCCTCTAAAACGTACATTAATTCTTTATCAATGGCTTCTTCGGAAATGCCGACAGTCTTGGAAGTAATCTTGAGCCCTTCCACAACGTACATAAGATTGCGAGCACACCCCAAAGGATTCTCGCAATAAAACTCACCACTCTCAATGCCGTTTTCAATTAATCGCTCAATAATCCTGACTGCTGTATCAAACTGGTCCTTCAGGGGATTATCTTTTGGCGCTAATTTATTAGCGAAAAAATACTCATATGTAGCGACAGTAAGATTGTTCTTTTTTCTGAGGATTTCTTTCTTCTGTTCCTTCAAAAAAAGAGCCAACATGTCGCCGGCAGTTGCTGTTCCCGTAAGAGCGGCTGTAATGGTCTCTTCATCGTCCTCTTCAGTTTCCGATGACAAAACTGAAAGGAATAATTCATCCGTACTTGAGAAATAGAGATAAAGACCCCCACGACTTATCTCGCAGGCATCAACTATATCTTTCATTGTTACACTCTTAAAGCCATTCTCAGAAAAAACTGTTCTTGCCTTATCAAGAATGTACTTTTTCTTGATCTCGGATTTTTCTCCCATTCTTCGCTATCCTTACCTACAGTTCTTAATTAATAGATGCACCACTGCCCTGTCCCCAGAATTCCACAAGCTCATTCATCTTATTGACTACGCTGTACAACACTCCGTTATTAACACCCTCGGCCCAAACGGTACCTTTGGTCATTCCGGAAAGAATATACTTGGATAAAATACCGGAAAGCTCATCAATCTCGGTAATTCCGGCTCTTTCTATAAAAAGAAGCTCATCCTTGTAGCTACGAAGACGATTTCTGCTGTAGACATAGACATAATTGCGATCGAGTAGATTGGTACTCTGCGCTGCCTTCACAAAAGCCAACAGATTGGAGTCATATATCGGAAAAGACATAGACTTGAGCTCGCTGTTGGAATATGCCTGCGCAACATCGACACTGGCGTGACTCTTGAGCCATTTTAAATATGGTGTCAACTTCTTAAGTTCAGGACGATACCTTTCAACGACATCTTCCACACTGCCTTCGTTGACATTGTTGTCATTTTCAAATTTCATGAAAACTCGCTCCTGTTCTGGCTTTCAGCCATAAGTCACCCGATTTTTTGCATTCAAAAAAACTCCCAGTCAGAGTTCTTGAAACATTATAACAAGGTCGTTTGCTAATGGCAATAATTATTTGCTAAAATTGTAATATACGCATGTAGCTTAATTGTATAGCAACTATCGGCTATGTGATTATGTATATGTATGCGAGACTCCGAGCGACAATGTCGCAAATCGTCTCACATACATATACATACCCCCATAGCCGGTTACTTCAACAAATATAAATATACGCGTATATCACAATTCTATTATACGTATGAATTGCCACGCAAATAATCCTTAACCCAAAATACGGCACACTTCATAAGTTTGAGCCCCAAGGAGTCCCCATGACCAATAACCTCGAATATTACAAAGTATTTTATTATGTAGGAAAGCTGTCGAGCATTACTCTGGCGTCAAAAGAGCTGTCAATTTCGCAGCCTGCCGTGAGCCAGTCGATCCACCAACTTGAAAAAGCGCTCGGATGCACTCTTTTCCGCAGAACCGCGAAGGGCGTGCGCCTGACAACGGAAGGAAGCCTTCTCTACAGATATATAGAAAGAGGCTACGAACAGATAGAGCTTGGCGAGCAGCGTCTCAAGCAGCTCCTTCATCTTGATGCGGGAGAAGTCAGGATCGGTGCAAGCGACATGACGCTGAGATTCTTTTTGCTGCCTTATCTCGAGAAATTCCATGAATTATATCCAAACATAAAGGTCACAGTCACAAACGGTCCAACGCCCGAGACGCTGGAATATCTGTCCGATGACAGAATAGATTTCGGTGTGGTATCAACTCCTTTTATTATGAAAGAAGACATTTCTTCGCTTCCTGTTGCGGAAATTGAAGATATTTTTGTTGCGGGCAGAAAGTTTATCCAATACAAGAACAAGATGCTTGATTTCTCAGATCTTGAAAAAGTTCCGCTTATAATGCTCGAAGGACAGACAAGTACAAAAAGCTACATCAGCTCTTTTCTTGCAGACAACGGCGCAGAAATTCGCCCTGAGTTTGAGCTTGCGACAAGTGACATGATCGTTCAGTTCGCGCTCAGAAACCTCGGCGTAGGCTGTGTTGTTAAAAGCTTTGCGCAAGAGCACCTTGAGAGCGGAGTTTTGTTCGAACTTCGTTTTAATAAGATGATTCCAAAAAGAGAGATCTGCGTCATCACCGATGACACGAGACCTCTCTCAATTGCCGCAAGTAAATTATATGAACTTATAAAAGAAGATATTTCAAAAGGAATAAACGGCTAATCTCAGTTTTCTATTAATATACAACTCCGAGTGCCTCAAGTTCTTTTTTGGTGCTCGCATAGTCCTTGTACACGATTCCGTTCCAGCCAAGTTCTTTTGCCGCATCGATATTTACCTTGGTATCGTCGATAAATACAGTCTTTTCCGGAACAAGGTTGTAACGCTCAGCAAGCAGGTTATATATAGCATGATCGGGTTTTACGACCTTATCTCTGTAGCTTAAGATTCCGCCGTCAGTCTCATCGATAAATGCCATTGCATCGGGACAGGCTTCAAGAACCTGCCATGAAAAATTAGAAAGATACAAGACCTTATATCCTGCTGCCTGAAGAGCCTTTATCCAAGGAATCGCATTATCCCTCTTGGTAACTATATCGGTAAGGTCCTCGAAGGTCTTCTCGATAACATCCGCAATCTCGGGATCGTTCTTTTTAAATCCGTTAATTATCTCTTCCGTAGAAAGAACGCCGCGGTCGTATTCCGTCCACTCTTTGCTGTGTACAGAGGCATCAGCGATTCTTTTTGCCAGCTCTTTATCCGAAACTTTCTTTTCAATAAAGTCCATGTAAGCAAAGTCCGTGAGTACATTTCCGATATCGAAAACAACCGTATCTATCTTGCCCTCGGGCACTACATTTCCTCTTGAATCATGCTTCTTGTCAGAAGTTAAAGGATCAAGCGATGCAATCGTATGTCTTCCCGTTATATTGCCGAAAGCCCAGATACATATCCATGTAAAGATCGGAATAGCGACCGTAGCCACAACAGCGCCCATAAAGTAATCAAACGGCGTTCCGATCATCGCCATCACAAAGAGAATCACATAAATTGATAAAAGAGCGATTATTCCGATTATCGCGATCACTCTTTTTGCCATAGGTGTCTTGTTATTATCCGTCATTTTTTAACCATCCTTCTATATATTACTGTACTTCATTTTGACATTTATATCGCGATTGTAATTTCCAAAGCCTTTGCCGAATATCGTAAGACCTCCGACGTGTTTTGCGTTCTCGGGAACTTCGAGCCTTAATTTAAGCGGTGTCTTATGTGTCAGCTTGAGTTTGTCGACTGTGACATCTGAGAGCTTCTGTCCGTCTATAAAAACGCCCTCGTGATTTATGACAAGCATCTTAAGAAGGCCGTACTGATTCCACAGCGGAAACCACCAATCCGGGGTGAAAAGACCTTTCACGTCGCCAAAATCTCCCGGAGATGTCCAGGTTCCAAGCAGCGTATCATTAAGATAAAAATATATATCCGAAGGGTAATTGTTATTGTACCCGGGTGCCTCAGAGCACATCTCCGCTGCGATACTGAGTTCATCTATCTTCTGATTGAACGGAACGAAGTTGGGAATGTCATATTCGACAAATCCCCTTGTAAACCAGAGAATATCCGCATCAAATCTCTCGCCGTGAGCAAAGTATCTGGGATCGTCAACCTCTCCTATTACCTTCTCGGAAGAAGCAAGGCCGCAAGTCGGCTCTATATGACAGTCAGAAAAATGTCCGACTTTGATATCCGTCTCATAAATCGCCTCGTTTTTCTTAGGAGCCCTGATATCTATAAGAATATTGTCAGGCTGAACGGAGCATATCTTCTGATTACCGTGTCCCGTCGTCTCCGATGTAACCTGCACGATACCGCACTCCTCAAGCTTTTTTATATGACTTGTAAGCGCACCGTTCGTAATATTAAGACGCGTAGCCAGATCGTTCATATTTGAACTGCCTTCAGCTACAAGAATCTTTACTATCTCAACTCTTATATCAGATCCAAGTGCTTTAAAAAGCGCAAGTCCTTCATCCAGTGATTGAATATGGATCATAATTATATACCTTTCAGTTATATACTTTTAATAAGATATATTGAATATGTCTGCAATACGAACATTATAAATTAGAGCTTTACTAAAAGCAAACAAATGGAAAAAGCCCTCCACGCAGAAGCTGTGTCTACGCAAAGGACTTTCTGTAGCTACCCCAAAATACATTTAGGATATGAATTTATCCGTTTATTGTGAATTTTCCGATAAGGTCGTTGAGACTCTCTGACTGAATTGAGAGTTCTCTTGATACTTCGCTTGACTGCTCGGCTGTCTCGGAGTTCTTCTGAACAACGCCGGAGATCATCTCAATTCCCTTGTCAATCTCTTCCATGCTCTGAGCCTGTGCCTGAGCAAGGTTTCCGGTATTTTTGATCATATCTGTGATCTCTTCTACGCTATGCTGCATGGCATCGAGCGCATCCGTAGTCTCGGCAACAACAGCATTTCCGTTCTTGATTTCTTCCATTGTATCCGCAATGAGCTGATGCGTATTCTTTGCGGCTTCACTGGACTGCTCCGCAAGCTTTCCAATCTGGTCCGCAACGACCGCGAAACCTTTTCCCGTTTCACCCGCTCTTGCCGCCTCTATTGAAGCATTGAGAGCAAGAAGTGATGTCTGGCTGGCAATCTCCTCAATCGTATTTGTAACCTGTTCAATCTCTGCAGATGCTTCTGTTATCCTTGTCATGGCGTCAGTAACAAGATGCATCTTTCTGGCACTGACTTCCGCTTTGTCTTTGACATCCCCTGCCATGCCGTGGCTCTTTTGCGCAACTTCTGCAAGCTGCCTGGTCTGATCCGTAACGGAATTGACAGATGCCGTAAGTTCCTGAACCGCAGCAGCCTGATCGGTAGATCCTTCAGCAAGATCTGTTGCCCCGCGAGACATATTTAGAGCGCCATCCGAAACAAGCGTGGACGAATTCTTAACTTCGAGAAGCGTATTGCTCAGATTACTCGAAATATTCCTGAAAGCGTCTTTTATCTGAACGTAATCACCTATATAGAGTTTTTCATTCTTTGATCCGCATGAAAAATCTCCTGTAGACATTCGTCCCAATGTATCATTGATGTCTTTTACAATATCAGCGATAACATCTGTCGAATATGTTATATCATCAGCAAGCTTTCCGAGCTCATCTTTTGAATCGGAAGGAACCTTGATATCTATCTTACCTTTTGCCATATCATCCGCCGCTTCGGAAAGGGCTTTAATAGGATCGAGTATATTACTTGCAAGTGCGGCTTTCGCCTTATTTGAATAAAGAATCGCATAAATAACGATAGCCATCGAAAGAACCGTAAGTATGATAACTATAGTAAGTGCTCCGGTATATGCTTTCTCAGCCTGTTCCTTAGCCGATATTCCTATAGCTTTAAAATCTTTTACAACTACCTTTATAGCCTCATTTACGTTGGCAACATAATATTCATACAATTCGGTATGTGATGCACCCGACGCAAACATACCGTTCAAAGTCTGTCCATACTTGTCTATATCGGCGATATGCGCGTATACCGTGGTAAGATCGTCGTGATAAACTTTACTCAGCATTCCGAGTCCGTCATTTAGTTCCTGGATCTTTTCAGAAGCTCCAGTCATCTGCTCGCTTCGATCGGCCTCATCCTCAGCATTAAGCGCCCAGAGATAATACTTTGCAAGAGCCTGGATTGTTATACGTATCTCACCCTGCTGCGTATTCTGTTCATAGAAAACGTTATATATACTATGCAGATTAAATATTGAAAAAATATCTATCAATAAAACCACCACAAAAACCAGAACCAGATTGTTCTGGAGTTTGTAAAAAACCTTTTTGAGCTTATCAGCTACAGAAAGATTTTTAAATGTTTCATTTCCAAAGTTCCTATTATCGCCGATCGTCTTTGCCATACTGACCTCCTGATATCATTGGATAAAGAGCATATGCAGCTCTTTTCACACGAATCAATCCGATATACAGCCACTTACAGATTATATGTTTAATTGTATCGCTTTTTAAACGAAAATGCGTCAATAAACTGTATAATTTTATATAAAATTTCGAAAAATAAGTAATACTTATATCGTTCATAAAAAATATTGATTTTACTTATAATTCTTTTTCCGTTATTATAATAGTGTACGATTTTAAACATGTTTTCTATTTAAGGAGGAACAATAAATGGTTAAAGCAGTCGTGGGCGCTAACTGGGGCGACGAAGGAAAGGGCAAGATAACAGATACACTTGCAGACAAAGCCGACGTTGTAATCCGCTTTCAGGGAGGTGCCAACGCAGGGCATACCATAGTTAACGATTATGGTAAGTTCGCACTTCACACAATGCCTTCAGGCGTTTTCCATCAGAACATAATGAACATCATCGGAAACGGTGTTGCTTTTGATATTACAAAGTTCATGAACGAGCTTAATGAGATCACATCAAAGGGTGTTCCCGCTCCTCAGATCATGATCTCGGACAGAGTACAGGTTATGATGCCTTACCACGTTCAGTTCGATTCTCTTGAGGAAGCAAGACTTGCAGGAAAGTCATTTGGTTCAACAAAGTCAGGAATCGCACCTTTTTATTCAGATAAATACTCAAAGATCGGCTGGCAGATCAACGAATTTTTCCAGGATGACGATGTTATCAAGGAAAAGATCGACAGAATCGCCCAGATAAAGGACGTTATCCTTGTTAATCTCTATCACGCAGAGCCAATCGACAAGGACGCACTCTTCAACCAGATAGTTGAATGGAGAGAACAGGTTAAGCCTTACATCGGAAACGTATCTCTCTACCTCGATAAAGCTATCAAGGAAGGAAAGACAATCCTCTTGGAGGGACAGCTTGGAACCATGAAAGATCCCGATCACGGAATCTATCCCATGGTTACATCATCTTCTCCCCTTGCAGCTTACGGTGCTATCGGAGCAGGTATTCCTCCTTATGAGATAAAAGAGATCGTAACAGTTTCAAAAGCTTATTCTTCTGCTGTAGGAGCAGGTGCTTTCGTATCTGAGCTCTTTGGCGATGAAGCGGAAGAACTCAGAAACCGTGGCGGAGACGGCGGCGAATATGGCGCAACAACAGGACGTCCAAGACGTGTGGGCTGGTATGACTGCGTAGCAAGTAAGTACGGTTGCAGACTCCAGGGAACAACAGATGTTGCTTTCACAGTCCTTGACGTACTCGGCTACCTCGATGAGATTCCTGTATGCGTAGGCTATGACATCGACGGAGAAGTTACAACAGAGTTCCCTGTTACTCACCTCCTCGACAAAGCTAAGCCCGTATATAAGACTCTTCCCGGATGGAAATGCGATATCAGAGGAATCAAGAACTACGAAGAGCTTCCTGAGAATTGCAGAAAGTACATCGAGTTCATCGAAGAGCAGATCGGTTATCCCATCACAATGGTAAGTAACGGACCTGCAAGAACAGATATCATCTACAGAAAGAGCGCTCTTAAGAACAACTAATATCATCTGCAGCCCCTTCCACACCCAAACAAGTGGTAGGGGTTGCAGTTTTTTGCCACATTCCATCAAAATCATATTGGCCGGGGATTGGATGTATGCTGCGCAAAATTGTCTGAGCAAATGCACCTTAGAATCTCCATCTATTTATGCAGATTCGTTATACCCTCTTGTTTTTCTGAAGGTCAGATCACTTTCCCTTATGCATGCTTCTAAAATAACTTGCAGGACGCAAATTTATAATTTAAAAGCCATGGTCATACGGTGCATACGCACCTACAACAAATAAAAGTGCGACTCCTCGAACTCAAATGAGCTCGGGAGTCGCACTTTTCCTTGTTGCCACAGTCCGCTTTGCGGACTATGACCATGACCGTTGAATATATCTAAGCGTCCTGCTTCAAACATTTTTCTACGCATGCAAGAAAGTGATTCCTAACCTTTTGAAAAACAGACGAGGCTATAAAAATCATCTGCATAAATAGATGGAAAATTCTTGGTGCATATGTAAGTTTATGAAGCGCAGCATACATCCAATCCCTCGGCCAATATAATGTTTTGAAATACCCCAGCAAAAACGCATCCCCCTCTCCCAAGTATGTGAAGGTTCAGCCGGCGTTTTTGTTTATTATCTTAGCGCCCCTTGAGCTTGTATTTCAGAGTGCAGATGCCTGATATAGCGCATATACTGTATTTTAGCGAATTCTTTCCAGTCTGCCTCAGAATATGGACGCTCTTTGTACCATGCATATTCTTTAATCTCTTCAGTTATATCTTTAAATGATGATGATAAATCATTCATTTTGTTTTCCTTATTTACTCAATACATGTTTTTTCATTTCTTTATATTATACATTATCTCAAGTTAAGAAGTTTTCAGACGTGAATTAGATACAGTCTTTTTTCATATCAATGCAAGATTAACCGCGGTGGGAATTTCACGCGCATATGCTGCGCTTCATAAACTAACATATGCACCAAGAATTATCCATCTGTCCATGCAGATGATTTTTATAACCTCGTCTGTTTTTCATAAGGTCAAAAATCACTTTCCTGCATGCGGAGAAAAATGTCTGAAGCAGGACGCTTAGATACATTCATCGGTCATGGGCATAGTCCGCAAAGCGGACGGTAACGACAAATATAAAGTGCAAATTTCCGAACTCAACGAGCTCGGAAATTTGTGTTTTTATTTGGCGTAGGTGCGTATGCACCGTATGACCATGACCGATATAGCCAGTATACAAGCGTACTGCAAGTTATTTTCGGAGCATGCTTAAAAGGAAAGTGATTTGACCTTCAGAAAAACAAGAGGGTATAACGAATCTGCACGGACAGATGGATATTCCGGGTGCATTTGCTAAGATGTCCCTGCGCAGCATATATCAGTTTAATGCAAAAAGCGAAGCCACCGCGGTTAAGCGATGGCTTCTTTTTAGTGGGGGATACAATTAAAATTTTATGTTTATTTAACCTGCGGGATCCTGCCACATGAACGCAGCAGAACGTTCATGTGACTTTTTACAGGAATAAACTGCGTTATTAAACGTGCTTTTTAAGAGTTTCTCTTACAGCACCTGTTCCTGCAATAAGCTCTTCAAAATATCCGATAATGATATCTGAAAGGCCTGCAGCTTCAAGATCTGTTCCAAAGATTGTAGCATCCTTAAGAAGAGGAAGAACCTTGCTCTTAAGTGTCTCTTTGTCATAGTTTCCGCCAAGCTCGATGTCTTTTACATAAGCCTGTGCCTTCTCAAGAAGCGGATCGGGGCTGGGCTCAAAGTTGTTGCCGTTATCGTCAACACCCATGAGGTAACGAAGCCATCCTGCATGTACAAGAGGAATGCACTTAAGATCAGCTACATTGAGCTTATCTGAAGCCATGTAAGCCTTAATTGTCTCACCAAATCTGATTGCAAGCTTCTGTGATGTATCTGTTGCAATTCTCTGAGGTGTATCAGGCATAAACTTGTTAGGTATTCTTACATTTACTACTGTATCGATGAATTCCTGAGGCTTGATAACTCCGGGATCTGTAACAACGGGAAGTCCCTCTACATATCCGATAGTCTTAACGAGCTTTACAAGCTCCTCATCCTTCATCTCTTCTGAAATCTTGTCATATCCAAGGAGGCATCCGTATACAGCAAGTGCTGTGTGAAGAGGATTAAGGCATGTGCAAACCTTCATGCGCTCAACCTTATCAACTGTCTCCTTCTCTGTGAAGATAACACCAACTTTCTCAAGTGCAGGTCTTCCGTTAGGGAACTTGTCCTCGATTACGAGGTATTCGCTCTCCTCAGCGTTTACGAAAGGAGCAACCCAAGTCTTCTTAGAAGTAACTACAGGCTCAAGCTCTTCTACACCGTCGTTCTTAAGAATCTCATTAACTGAATCATCAGGTCTGGGTGTAATCTTATCGATCATTGACCAAGGGAAGCTAACCTTGCTGTCATCCTCGATGTAAGCAACGAATCCTGCCTCTGCCTTGCCGTTTGCAGTCCACTCTTTTGCGAACGCATGAACAGCATCAAAAAGCTTATCTCCGTTGTGTGAGCAGTTATCTGTGCTCACCATAGCAATCTTCTTCTCTCCTGCAAGGAATCTCTCATAAAGAAGTGCTGCAACCTTACCGATATAGCTCTGAGGCTTTGAAGGTCCGTTTACGAAATCATCCTTAACTGCTGCAAGAAGCTCGCCTGCGGGATTTACAAGTGAATATCCCTTCTCTGTGATTGTGAAAGTAGCAAGCTGAAGAGAATCGCATCTGAAGATCTCTTTTAATCTGTTGAATTCCTTATCATCGTTTGAATCAAGAATGCATGACTCAGCGATGCTGGCAATAACTGACTTCTCAACAGAACCGTCTGCCTTAAGTGTAACAAGAAGTGAAAGATTGTCATGAGGTCTGTACATCTTCTCGATGATCTCATAATCAAATCCCTCTACTACTGTAAGTCCCTTGTCGTTCAAGCCGCCATCAAGCATTCTCTGAGCGAGATTAGCCTGAAAAGCTCTGAAGATGTTACCTGCTCCGAAGTGTACCCACTCAGGTGCCTCAACTGTCTTCTTTATCATATCTTCCTGGTTAAAAGTAGGGATATAATATCCTTTCTCTTTCCAAGTGCTATCTGTTGCTACGCTATTAGCATTTAATTTCATTGTTAACCCTTTCCGCTTTATCTTTTATCCCATATATAAAAAGCTTATGTTCAAATTCCACGCTGGTGTGACTTCTCAATAGCCTCCCAGAGACCGTTGATGTATGTTGCTCCGAGTGCTCTGTCATAGAGACCGTAACCGGGCATTGCAACTTCACCCCAGATCATTCTTCCGTGGTCGGGACGGATAGGTCCGTCAAATCCTGTCTCGTAAAGAGCCTTAACTATCTCATACATATCGAATGTTCCGTCAGATGAAAGGTGTGCTGACTCCTCGAAGTTTGTAGGAGAAATGAACTTAAGGTTACGAACGTGTGCAAAGTGAATTCTTCCCTCAAGTGCTCTGATCATGTGAGGAAGGTCATTCTCAAGGCTTGTTCCGTATGAACCTGAGCAGAATGTAACACCGTTGTGTACATCATCTACAGCCTTCATAAGCTTAAGGATGTTCTTCTCGTTGTTGATGATTCTGGGAAGTCCGAATACAGACCATGCAGGATCGTCGGGATGGATAGCCATCTTGATATCATATTTGTTACATACTGGCATGATTGCCTTTAAGAAATAAACGATGTTCTCGAAAAGCTTCTCCTCGTCGATTCCCTTGTAGAGTTCAAAGAGCTCCTTAACATGCTCCATACGCTCAGGCTCCCAACCGGGCATAACCGCACCGTTTGTATCACCTGCAAGTGACTCAAACATCTTCTCGGGATCGATCGCATCGATTGCTTCCTGTGTATATGCAAGAACTGTTGATCCATCGGGTCTCTTTCTTGCAAGCTCACTTCTTGTCCAGTCAAAAACGGGCATGAAGTTGTAGCAAACCATGTGGATATCTTCCTTACCAAGATTCTCAAGAGTCTTGATGTAATTATCTATATGCTTATCTCTGTCCGGTGTAGCTGCCTTGATGGCATCTGAAACGTTGACAGACTCGATTCCTGCGATGTGCATATTCTCAGCTGCAACTTCGTTCTTCAGAGCCTTGATCTCGTCCTGCTCCCAAAGCTCGCCTGCCTGCTTGTTGTAAAGAGTTGTGATAACTCCCTTTACACCGGGAACCTGTCTGATCTGCCATAACTTAACAGTGTCATATTTGCTGCCATACCAGCGAAGTGTCATTTCCATTGATACTAAATACTCCCTTCGTCTAATAAATCATTTCCTACTTTGTTAAAAAAACAGTTTTCGAACGTTAATATCCGTATACATATACAATAACTTTTTAAGCAAAAAAATAGAATTGAATATTTTGTTTCACACCTTGCAAAAATTGCCACAGGTAGTTATTATGTATTTATGAAAAATAAATTACGATCATCATTTAACACAAGACAATACATGGTATCTTCGGATTTCGAGGTCTACTACTACTCCGACAAGAACTTTACGACCCTGAAACCGCACGCCCACGACTATTATGAATGCTATCTTTTCATCGAGGGCGACGTCACCATGGAAATATTCAATCCCGAAGGCACTCCCTCCAGATACAAGATGTCTCCCGGCGATCTCATGCTGGTTCCTCCCGGAATAATGCATCACGCGCTGATGAACAATCCCGAGGCAAACTACAGACGTTTTCTTTTCTGGATAAGCAAAAGTTGCTGTAACAGGCTCATGCAGGAATCCGTGGACTATATGTATCTGATACAGAAGGCGGAAGCGTTCCACAAGTACATATATCACATGACTCCCGCTCAGTTCCATATGATAGAATCCAAATTCCTTCGTCTTCTTGAAGAAGTATCAAGTGAGAGATACGGAAGCTCAGCCTTTATACATCTGTGCCTTTGCGACCTTATTCTCACAATCAACAGGATTGTTTACGACGAAGAGAATATGAAAAGTTCAAGCGACGAGCTTACTCTTTTCCAAAATATCATATCTTACATTGAGGGAAATATTGAGGAATCGCTTACACTTGACGATATTGCAGGCAAATTCTTCATAAGCAAGTATTATGTAGCCCACCTGTTCAAGGATACGCTCGGCGTCTCGCTTCATCAGTACATAATAAAAAAGCGTCTTGACGAGTGCCGTAATGCCATAACAGGCGGCGCAAGCATCACGGGAACTTACGAGAAATTCGGCTTTAGGGACTACTCAAGTTTCTTTAAGGCGTTTAAAAAAGAGTACGGAATGTCTCCAAAGGAGTACCAGAGCCTGTACTCGCACAACCTCATTCCGTAATGTGGCACAATATATGAAAAAATAAGGAAGTGCTGATTCAATCAGTGCTTCCTTTGATACATTATTTATGGATAAACAATCCAAGATACAAGGACAGACTATGATTCAGGATATTTTACCGGCACATCTTAACAATCACTTCGATCCGACAAAGACAGCGGACGAAAACTCAATAATATTATTTTTTACAAAGGAAAAAAAGCTCCTTGGGCGCCTTGACGACGGCACTCAAGAGATTTCTTTTCCAAGATTTAATGATGTAAAAAATATTTCAAAAGAAAAACTCACTTATCTTTTCAGCATTGATTCCGAGGATTTCTTTTTGATGATCGCAGATTCCGAAAATATGGACTTTTTGGATGTCTCTGCACAGGATTCCTACATATTCCATGATTTCAGAAAGTTCAGAAGTGCCTACTACTATCCACAAACATACGTGTACGCTGCATTCACGGCATATCAGCTCGCCGAATGGTACATGGTCACAAGATTCTGCGGTAAGTGCGGCTCTGAAAACGAGCATTCAAAAACTGAACGTGCAATGATCTGTCCAAAATGCGGCAATATCATCTATCCCAGAATAAATCCCGCGGTAATAATAGGTGTAATCGACAAGGAAGCCAATAAACTCCTTGTTACCAGATACAGAGTCGGCTACGGCCACAACGCTCTCGTGGCGGGCTTCACCGAAATCGGCGAAACTCTTGAAGAAACCGTGAGCCGTGAAGTAATGGAGGAAACCGGTCTTACAGTAACCAACATCCGCTACTACAAGTCGCAGCCATGGGGCATCGCAAGCGACATCCTCGTAGGTTTCTTCTGCGAGGTAACCGGAAGCCGCGAAATCACCATGGACAACGACGAACTAAAATTCGCAAGCTGGCTGTCCCCTGAAGAGATTGAACTCCAACCACTTGAGTACAGCCTTACCAACGAAATGATGAAGGTATTTAAAGAAGGAAATGTGCAATTTTTGTAGACAGCCCTGTCACAAAGCCATCCGTTTAGAAATGTTGAAATTTCACTGTGAGGCAATAAGGCGGTTTTTCGCAGTATTTAAGTATGTTGCCATATTCAAGAGCAATAAAAAGACTTAAGTTTTCATTCTGTTCTCGCTCCAACTGTTTGAGCCCATTTATGAGCGAGTTTTGGAGCGAAGAATGAAAACTTAAGTCTTTTTATGCCTTGAATATCAACATACGTGGCAACAAGAAAATCCGCCTTATCGCCTCACAGTGAAAAGCACCACCTCCAAACGGATGACTTTGAGGCAGGGCGTCATTTGAATCATCACTAGTCTCGAAAAAGGCTGTAACACAACCTTGCGCTACAGCCTTTTCTATTTTATTCCACTACTTTAAGCAAGCTGCTTACGCAGTAAAGCGTCTGCCCGTTATACTCAACCCTTGACCAGCCGACATCATTATTGATGCCTGTTCGGGTAGCATTCTCACCGGCCTTTAGCGTTGCCGCAACAGTTGCATCCGGATCGGTAACGCTGGGCTTTGTTCTGAGATTAGCCTCTTCTTTGGCTGTTACCGTCTCGTTGCAGGAAGCAAACTTAGTCTTAAGTCCCGAGTTATCTTCTGCAGGCTGAGTTGCCGACTGCTGCTTTGGTGCGCTTAAATCGGTAGTCAGATAGCTTGATATCGCATAAAGTTTTTGGCCGTTATAGATAACCCTTGACCAACCGCTCGAACTTGTACCTGTACGCTGCGCCGTCTGTCCGTTCTGAAGAGTCTCAACGACCTTACTGTCAGCTCCCTGACTCGGCTTGTCTCTAAGATTCGTTACACTTTTAGCCGTAACCGTTTCATCCACGGAATCAAACTTCATAAGTGCTTCAACGTCAGCAGAAGCCACCTCTCTCTCCGACGTATCTTTGGCAGTCTCTGTTCCGTTATATCCAAAGTATGCCACATCAACATCGACTTTCTTACTGATTCCTGCTACATCACCCTGATTGGTATACTGCCACATAGCGCACTGTCCGCCATATGCGGGGCCTTTTGCGATATTGGATGTGTCCTGATTGTACCATGCCATCCAAATCTTGTAGGACTTTTCAATCTGCGACGTATTCCACTTAGCATCCGCTTCAAGTTCACCCTTTGAAGCATAGAATATAGGTGTATAACCTGCCTTGTGAACCTGATCAAGGAATGCTATCGCAATATTACTTCTGTCATCCTTAGTAAGATTAAACTGTCTGCTCGTCTCTTTTTCAAAGCCCTCACAGTTAAATCCCACAGGATATGTGATCGAATATTTTGAAATATAATCTTTTACCCAGTTTGCTTCTTCAACCGCTTCGTCCTTGGTCACCGCTGTTGAGAAAAAGTATGCTCCGACCTTTATTCCGTTCTTCTCTGCTTCCTGCATATTGAACTTTGCATTGGTATCAGGTTTTATCTCGCCTGACGCGGAATCTCTGTAGCCGACTCTTATCATGGCAAAATCGATTCCTGTACCCGCAACCTGCGCCCAATCTATGGTTCCCTGGAACTTTGATACATCTATTCCGTAAGTCACATTAGAATTTTCGCCCACGCTGCTCGCACCGACAAGCTCTTTGATATTGATATTGGCACCTGTCTCCTTAGGTGCTGCCGCTGTCTGAGGGTCGCTAGCCGCAACTTCTTCGGATGAAGCTTCTGTAGCCGCCTCATTTGCTTCCGTAGCCTCGGTTGTCGCTTCCACAGCAACTTCCTCTTCTTCCTCGGGAATTGACTCTTCAACCTCGGCAAGATCAAGCTCTTCCTCTTCATCCTTTGAGCCCTTAGCCAACAATGAACCTACCACGATGCCTATAACGAGCAACAAAACCGCTCCTGCTGCAATATAGATCTTAAAAAGATCTTCTTGTCTGAGTCCTCTGCCCCTGCGATTTTTTCTGCCCCCTGCACTACCAAAATCTTTCTTCATAATATTACTCCCATACTTTTAGTGTGATTTCAGAATAAAAAAGCTACATCATTTGCCGATCACGGATTGATAAATCTCGTAGTCATGTTGTGAAAAGTTTACTATCGTTATCTTCATATCATAACCGGAATTATCCGAAAGCCAAGTCGTTATCGACCTAAGCGCAATTTTCGCAGCCGCTTCTTTGGGATAACCGTAAACTCCCGTTGAAATTCCCGGAAAAGCAATACTGTGAACATCATTTTCTTTTGCAAGTAAAAGCGAATTATAGTAGCAGTTATACAGGTCTGTCTCATCACTCTCTGCACCTGAATAAATAGGTCCTACCGTGTGAATAACATATTTTGCCGGAAGATTGTAACCATTGGTGATCTTTGCTTCACCTGTCCTACATCCGCCCAGGCGTCTACATTCCTCCAAAAGCCGCACACCTGCCGCTCTGTGGATCGCACCGTCAACACCGCCCCCGCCAAGAAGACTTGAATTGGCGGCATTAACAATTGCATCAACTTTAATTTTTGTGATATCTCCGACGAAAAATTCAATATTATTCATATTCTCAGTTCTTCCTTAGATAGATCAAATGATAGACCGCACCGACACAGATACCGCCGCCTACTATATTTCCGAGCGTAACGGGTATCAGATTTGTGACAAAAAATCCGACGGCAGACAATCCGTCTGCAGGAATACCGTGAACAAATGATGCAAGAAATCCTGCGGGGATGAAATACATATTTGCAACACAGTGCTCAAATCCGCAGATAATGAAGAGCATAACGGGAAGCCACAGTGCAAATACTTTGCCTGCAAGTTCATCTGCCGCAAAAGAGCACCAAACAGCCATGCATACAAGAACGTTACAAAGAATTCCTCTTAAAAATGCATCTCCGAAAGAAATTGTAGATTTGGTCACGGCAGTATTCACTACCTGCGTAGCAAGATTACCGTCATTAAAAGAATATATATGACTGAAAGCAGCAAGAGCCGCGATCAAAAAGCCTCCGACCATATTTCCGAAATAAACGATCACCCAGTTTCTGATCATTCCTTTAACAGTAGCTTTCTTTGACAAAACAGGGATTGTGATCAGACAGTTTCCTGTAAAAAGTTCAGCTCCTCCGACAAGCACCATAAAAAGACCTATAGGGAATACAACCGAGCTGATAACTCTTGCGCTTGACGGATCAGCCGCACAACTTGACGCAATCTGGCTTCCAAGACCTCCGAGCGCTATAAAAGAGCCCGCAAGAATAGCAAGCATAAAAGTTTGCAAAAATTTTCCTTCTGTCTTTCCCTTTCCGACTGATTCATACTTTGCTGCTATCTCTGCAGGTGATTTCATTATAATTTTCCTCCAAAAACTTTTTTCATAATTCGACTATCTGATTATAGCCCTCTTTTGCCATATTGAAAAGAAGCCACACCCTGTTTTTTCAAGGTACGACTTCTCGATTGGTAATCCATTATTTATTTTTGTTATATATTGTCAAAAGACCTCTCATCAAAAGATTCGAATCTCTTATAACGTCCGCATCTATCCACTGTGCTACGACCTCTGACAAACCTCCTGTTATGACAACTTTAAGATCGTCAAAACCATATTCCCTTGTAATCCTGTCTATAAGCCCTGTAAGCATGATCCCGGTGGCTGCAACAGTTCCCGCTATCATATTGGACTCAGTATCGGTTCCAAGAAGTTTGTCAGTCCCTCCGGCTGTAAGCTGTGGAAGTTTCGAAGTCCTCTCTGCCTCTGCATCAAGAGACAATTGAACTCCGGGACATATCATTCCCCCTACAATTTGGTTTTTTTCATCCGCAACCGTTATTGTCGTGCAGGTTCCCAGATCGCATACCATTACAGGGCTTCCATATTCTGAAACTGCAGCCGCAAGATCTGCAACCCGATCAAATCCCAAGCAGGAAGTGTCATATTTTGATACATCTATTCCTGTGTTCATTGTGGTGTTTGGAATCATTGCATCTTTTCCCGTTATCTTCTTCAGTGCCCCTGCTGTCTTATCCGTCATCTCAGTGACAACACTTGATAAAACCGAGCCGTCAAATGATCTTTCTTCTAATCCTGCCTTACTTATCAGGTCTGCAAATCCTTCCGCAATCTCATCTTCTGTAAGAGCTCTGTCAGACTTAAGTCTTCCGAGTTCTCTGTAATCCGATCCGTCAAATGAACCTACGACAATATTTGAGTTACCAATATCAACCGCCAAAACTCTGCTCATGAAAATCGCCTTTCAGTGTGTTGTCTCGTTGACTTTTTGATTAATAACGCAGTATATGGATTATTTCACAAGTAATTAATCTAATTGTCAATGAGACAACACACTCTTATCCCCTGTGAAGAGCTTTGGAAAGCACCATAGCAAGTGTACCGCCCAAAACGCATCCGACAACAGCCTCGATTGTCGCCTGAACGCCTACCATGCCGATAACGAATGCCATAGGTGTTGTAGCGTTGTAATTGGCTGCAAGTCCCTGTACAAATTCAGTATTAAAGAAGAACAGGCAAAGTGAGCCCATGAAGAATGCCGTATTAAGAAGAGGCATAAGGGCGCCTGCTATGTAATAGGAAGCTGTCTTAAGCTTACCTTTGTGTATTAACTTATAAACAAATGATGTAACCGCTGCATCGAGGACTCTTGCAACAATTGCTGTCACAAACACTCCGAAAGGATTGATATTAAAGAGTGTTGAAAGAAGTCCGCTCGATCCGTTGAGCGCACCGATAAAGCTGTTGATACCAAATGCAAGACCACAGATAATGCCTGCAACAGGTCCGATCAACATAGATGCAAGGGCAACCGGAACGGTTACGATTGAAATTTTAAGTAAAGGTGTGGGAATTGTGCCTAAAAAAGTGTTACCCATGATGATGGTAACGGCAACAAGAAGTGCAGTCTCTACCATGTACTGCGTTTTTTTGCTCAGTCCGCCTAACTCCTCAGTCTTGCGGCCAAGTGATGATGTACTATCCATTTTAAATTCTCCTTAAATAATGCTGCAGTTTCAGTTCATACTAAATACCGCGCACAATAAATATATCACAGAAAAGTATTTTTGCAAGCCTTGCAATGTGCAAATACATTTCCTCAGATGAGCTTCTCTACATAAGCAGCAACATCTTCCATCTTCTGTGTAGGCTCGAAACGTGCAACAACATTGCCTTCTCTGTCTACTACAAACTTAGTGAAATTCCACTTTATATCAGGGTTATTCTTATAATCTTTATCAATCTTTTTAAGCATAACACCCATTGCCAAAGCAGCAGGTCCTTTGCCAAATCCTTCAAAACCTTTCTGCTCCTTAAGGAACTTATAAACAGGGAGCTGATTCTCACCGTTTACATCAGATTTTTTCATCTGAGGGAACTTGGTATTGTAATGAAGCTGACAGAATTCATGAATTTCCTCATCGGTTCCGGGTGTCTGTCCGGCAAACTGATTGCAGGGGATATCAAGGACTTCAAATCCGTTATCGTGGAATCTCTCATACATTGCTTCAATATCTTTGTAATGAGGTGTAAATCCACATCCTGTTGCCGTATTAACTACAAGAACAACTTTTCCCTTATAAGCATCGAGCTTGAAATCATTGCCCTGAGCATCTGTTACCGAATAATCATAAAATCCCATGTTATAACCTCCGTATTAAATAAAACAATGTTTACGTGTTTGTGTATCGTGTTTTGATTTAATGTGATTGTATTGCGCGCAATCTAATTTGTCAATAACTATTTTTATAAAAAATCTATGAACTGCTCTCTTTCCTTTACAGGCCTTACATTTTGGGGGTATACTCAAAACAAATTTGTGATGAGATGGAGAAAAGAGATGTTAACCGGTAAAAATGTAATTCTTGGTGTTACGGGCGGAATTGCCGCATATAAATCAGCCGATCTTGCTTCAAAGCTTGTAAAGGCCCATGCCAATGTAGATGTCATTATGACAAAAAATGCGACAGAGTTTATAACTCCGCTTACGTTCGAATCGCTCACGCATACAAGATGTATAACAGGCACTTTTGAGCGCAATCACCCCATGGAAGTCGAACATATAGCACTTGCCGATAAGGCAGATGTTCTGGTCATCGCGCCTGCAACCGCCAACTGCATAGCAAAACTTGCAAACGGAATCGCAGACGATATGCTCACAACAACGGCTCTTGCCTGCACTTGCAAGAAGATAATCGCTCCTGCCATGAACACAAAGATGTTTGAAAATCCCATCACTCAGAAAAATTTAGAAACGTTAAAAAGCTACGGCTACATTATAGTAACTCCGGGCGAAGGTTTCCTTGCATGCGGCACTGTCGGAAAAGGTCGTATGGAAGAACCTGCAAAGATACTTGATGAGATAATATATGAGATTGCCCTCCCCAAAGATATGGAAGGCATAAATCTCCTTGTTACGGCGGGTCCGACCAGAGAAGCCATCGACCCTGTCCGCTATATCACAAATCACTCTTCCGGTAAGATGGGCTACGCCATTGCAATCGCCGCCGCACAGCGAGGTGCAAATGTAACTCTCGTATCGGGAAAGACAAATCTGGAAGTGCCCTCTCACATTGATTTTGTGAGCATCAATTCCGCAAAAGATATGTATGAAGCCGTGACGCAGCGTTCAAACGCACAGGATATTATCATAAAAGCTGCTGCCGTTGCAGACTACACTCCCGCTGCTTACGCAGATGACAAGATAAAAAAGAGTGCTCAGAACGGCGACTTTAAGATTCCGCTTAAGCCAACCGACGATATACTTGCGTATCTTGGAAAAAACAAAAAGAAAGGCCAGCTGTTATGCGGTTTTTCTATGGAAACAAAAGATCTTTTGAAAAATTCGAGGAAAAAGCTTGAGAAAAAGAACCTCGATATGATCTGTGCCAATAATCTTAAAGTAGAGGGCGCAGGCTTTGAAGTAGATACAAATGTACTTACTCTTATAACCGATTCCGATGAAAAAGAACTTGGTATCATGAGTAAAGCAGACGCCGCAAATATTCTTTTATCAGAGCTTTTAAAAATGAGATCGTAAAATGAAAGAGCTTGCGCCCAAAGAGTTGCAAAGCAACTCTTTGGGCGCAAAAAAATCATTTAATTCACAAATATATTCTCTCTGTTCTTAAAATAAGTATTATTAACAAAGATCATTAGTATAGATACAATTGTAGCCGGAACCATAGTCGTAATATCTCCGTTTGATGAAAGCGCAAACACGATTGCGATCAGATTAACCACAGTTGCAAGCGAATATGCAATAATCACAAACTTTCTTGCATCACTTTTTCTCTTAATGATCTTGACCGCTGCCATAAAGTCAAAGACACCTGTTATCAGAAAGCAAACCGCGATCAACATATAAGCAGAAGATGCTCCGACCAGTGCAAAACATCCCAGTCCCGAAACAATATTGGCAAGTCCCCCCAGCCATAACGCAAAATATCCGAGAAAATCAGCCCATTTCGTTCCAAGCCTTGGCTCAGCCTGAAAATTCTGATAGGCTCCGTTTCCAGTCATAGGCTGCGATACCACCTGCTCATTTCCCGAAAGCGGCGTCCTGCAACTCGGACATATCATGATACCATCTTCAACCATTGCTCCACATCTGCTACATACTCTCATACGAGACCTCCTCATGTAAGTTGGAATTTCTGTATTTATGATAATTGTTCTACGCTATATTAATATACTATCATGCCAATTTCCTTCGGAAAAGCTGTTCTTGCATTATTATGCAGCTTTTTTATCAAATGCAGTAAATCTCACTAATTATAAAAGAATAAAAAAAATAAAAAATTACTTTTACATCTATTGATATCGCAAAAAAACGATGATAATGTGGAATTATAACAACTTATATTTTCATCCCCCTTCAGGAGGCACGATATGATTAAAAGTCTAAGAACCAAAATTCTTTCATGTTTCTTTCTTCTGGCCTTAGTTATGATTATTGGCGTAGTTCTTATTGCGATAAGTTTCCAGGACGCCGTAAAAGCGGCAAATACAATGTCAGGTACGTACCTGTCCATTGAAAGAGACTTTGGAGACGCCAACACCAACCTGCAGAATCTTGTAAAAAGATTCTTCCTTGTACAGGCTATGGCTCCCACAGGCGCCTTGGATACAGATGACGGTGTCGCAAGCATGGTAGATCCCGGTAAGCCTGAACAGGAAGCTCTTAAGGCTGCGCTTGACGATCTGGCCATCCAGGTTCAAAAAGTAAATAATCCCGATTTTTCTGCTGAATATGAAATTATGAGTTCGGCGGGAAATCTTTTCCTTACAACATATAAAGAAATGGAAACGATGTTTTATGCAAAAAAATTCTCCGATTCCTATGATCTTTATTTTGCAAACTGCCACGAAGCCATTCTTCAGTACGAAGAAAATGTAGGCCTTATGAAAGAACAGCTTCAGGTTCTCGTAGATCAGAACAATGCAAGCTTACAGGCTGCTGAAAAGAGCGTTCACACATCGATTATAGTAGGTTCCATCCTTTCCATAATAGTATCTGTGATAGGAGTTTATGTCGTAAACAAGACAATTTCTCCTTTGCGCTCGGCATCAATAGAACTTAACGATATTCTTGCTTCCATGAATGCAGGAAATGCAAATCTTTCACGTCGTATACAAAACAGCTCAACAGATGAAGTAGGAGTACTTGTTTCGGGAATAAACAATTTCCTTTCAACCCTTCAGGATATTATCGTAAAGATAAAATCAGAGTCGGGACATATTTATTCATCGGTTGAAAACACAGTAGGCCTTGTAAATAACTCAAAAGAAGATGTCAGCAATGTATCCGCGGTTATGGAAGAACTTACCGCAAGCATGGAAACAGCAAACAATACACTTACTTCCCTTAATAACGGAGCAAAAGATGTAAATAATGCTGTAGGTCAGGTATCGGATCAGGTAGCAGCCGGAAACCAGCGTGTATCGGATATTAAGGATCATGCTACCGTTATAAGAGAAAGCACGGAAAAGAAGAGAAATTCCACAAACGAGATGGTTTCTTCAATAAAAGACGGGCTTGAAAGCTCTATCGAAGACAGTAAGAACGTTGCACAGATCCAGACTCTTACGGAAGATATCCTCTCAATTGCATCCCAGACCAACCTCCTTGCTCTCAACGCATCAATTGAAGCAGCAAGAGCAGGCGATGCAGGTAAGGGATTTGCGGTTGTCGCAGATGAAATCAGGCAGCTTGCCGAGCACAGTAAAGATACCGCAAACTCAATTCAGGAAATCAGTAATCAGGTTATTTCCGCAGTTGAATCACTTGCGAAAGATTCAAATGAAATGCTTACTTATGTAAGCGAATCGGTACTTGCAGACTACGATGAATTCGAAAATGTAGCACAGCAGTACTATCAGGATGCGGAAGACATCAACCTGGTACTTAAGTCAGTTAATGAAAATACTGTTGTACTTACCAACACCATCGGTGAAATGGCAGAACAGATTGACAACATCTCACATGTTATTAGCGACTGTACGACAGGAGTTTCAGATGCTACGGAAAGCACTACCGGAATCCTTGCTTCCATCACTACAATTCACGATGATTCCGAGAGTAACCGAGAAGTATCTGAGCGTCTGCAGGAAGAAGTTAACCGCTTTTCATCATCTGAAGAATAAAATATCCTTGAACACGAAATTCAAGAATATATTAATAAAGCCAAGGCACTTGAGCCTTGGCTTTTCTTATTTCTATATTCAATTACTTATATACTCTCCATCCGGTGTTACATCCATGCCCATACCGGGGATCTCACCCGTATGCGATACATACATTGAACTTCCGACTTTATGGAATGCTATATATGCTTCCGAAGCCTCGTCAATACAGCTTATCGCTGTGTCCTGTGAAACAAAATACGCCGTTCCCGAACAATCTCCGGTATTTACCGTATAGATGAAAAAACCTTCAAATGAAAAACCTTCATCGGTCTGATCGGTTATCTCGATATCACCTGCGGAATTCTCAATTTCTATCCTCTGCCAGTCTCCTTCAAAATTTTTGGCATTTGAAACAGATTTCCGTTTGGCATACAGAGAAGCAATCTCATCTTCCGAAATATAATCCGATGACAAACCGCTGTTGCCACCCTCTCCGATAAGATCTCTCTGCGAAACTACCCTTACTGAAGAATCCTCTTCTGCTTCCTCTGCATCCTCTGTTTCTTCCAAATCTTCACCCGGTTCTGCCAATGCATTCTCAAACAAATACATATCTTCATCCTCAGAATCGGATTTACCCGCGCATCCACAAACTAGCATCGCGGAAAAAAATGCTGTCAAAATTACTTTACTACATTTCATTCTGACCCTCCGGAACATATCGGCCTATCAGTGCAAAACATCTTTTATACGTCGTACTGCATCATCCAAGCCATTCTCGGCTCTGACTTTCTTAGAAATCTCCTCTGCCCTTTCTTTTTTGAAATAATATGAAGAATTCATTTCGTCAAGCACATCCATTATTGCTCTCTTGCTGACTTTACTGACTTTTACCATCTTGGTCGCGATTCCAAGGTCGTTTAACTTTATTGCATACTTAACATGCTCCGCCATATACGGAATAGGTATTGACGGAACTCCATAAACCATAGATGCAGCACAAGTTCCAAAGCCGCAATGATGTATAACATATCTTGATCGACTAAATAACCAGCTGTGTGGCACATCTCCGCATGACATAATACTGTCAGGGAGCTTGTAATTAGTCGCTATGTTCTTCTGAAATCCCTGAATGATAGCTTTAGTGTCTGTTGCCTCAAATGCCTTGATGAACTTATCAAGCTTATCGGCTACGACATCATCCTCATAGGACATCGAACCAAATGACAAAACTACAGGCTTATCACCTGTTTCCATGAAGTTCTTAAGCTTCTCATCGGGAACAAAATCAACATCGTCCTCATACCAAAAACCTGTAACCACATTCTTTGCTTCCCAGTACGGATTTCTGTCATTGACAGTCCTGCTGATCGGCATAAGATTGAGCCTGTCCGAAAAGAGCTCATCCACAGATTTGATCGGTCTGAGACCATATTTTTTTCTCAAATTGTTAAAAGGTTTTATTGCTCTGTTAGAGCCAAAATTCTCCAAAACTTTCTCAGAAACAGTCTGTTGTCTTAGTTTCTCGGGAATTGATTCTTTCTGAAGAGTTACATTTATAGTGGGAATACCTAAAGCCTCTGCTTCTACAGCTCCGATCATAGTGTGGCCGACAATAACCATGTCTTTTCCCTTGCATGCATTCAAAATATCATGAGTTGCATCCTGAAAAAAATCTGCGACAAATTCCTGCTCCCTGATTCCACTCATGGGATTGGTGCCATTGCCTCTTATTGCAGCCATTTCTTTCTCAATATTTATATTGGAACCTATGGGAACAAATCCAACTCCTGCCTCTTCGACAAGATCCTTCCAGTAAGGATGTGTTCCAATAATTGTGTCGATTCCTTCTTCTATCAGCTTCCCTGCCAAATAGATATACAGCTGAACATCCCCACGCGTTCCCATTGTAAAAATCGCGATTTTGCTCATTTCAGTTTCCCTTATAAAATATTTTCCTTTGGTGTGACGCCATATTATATTCCATCCGAATCGTCACATGTATAATTATGATAACCGTCTTTCTCAAGTAAATCAAATACTTTATCGCTGATTTCCGTACTTTTTTCTGTTACAGCTCAAAAATCACATATAATATCCTCTCAGAAATTGACTTCCGCATCCATCGCATAAAATAGGGATTTTGGTAAAAAGACAGCGATATTTTCTTTTGGAATGAGTTTATAAATATACTTATTTTTATCATACTCTACAAAATCACTTACTTCAACCACCGAAGTTTTTCTTTCTTCCAAACCATGGAAAAAAGTCTCTCTTATATTATTTTATCACTATTGCAATAAATATTGCATAAAAAACCGCAAAAGAAATAAAGTTCTTCAAGCTAAACAGCTGACTTACATCATAATGTAGCCGAGTCCGCGGACTGTTTTTATGATAAGCGGATTTGCGGGGTCTTTTTCTATCTTGTCGCGAAGCCTTTTTATATATACGGTAAGTGTATTTCCATTTACGAAATCGCCGCTTACATCCCACATATCTTCAAGGAGATTTTTCCTTGAAAGGACTATTCCTCTGTTGTTGCAAAAAGCAAGAAGAAGTCTGTATTCAAGAGCCGTAAGCTCGATTGATTCTTCAGCGTTTGTGTCGCTGTTAAATCTTGTGACTTTTGCTTCATTTGTGTATATGGTGATGTCGGCTATTTTCATTATATTTGAGGCAAAATTGCCATTTTGGGCGTTGCCTCCTTGAGCACCGTTGCCATTCGCAAAGTCTCCTTGAGCATTATCATTGACGTTTCCGCTTCGTCTTAGAACTGCTCTGATCCTTGCCATTAGCTCGTTTACTCTAAACGGCTTGCATATATAATCATCAGCGCCCATTTCAAGTCCCATAACTACGTTTACTTCCGCATCGGACGCAGTCAGAAATATCACGGGAACGTTGCATTTTTCCTTTATCATCTTGCAGATATCATAACCGTTTCCGTCAGGAAGGTTGATATCGAGAATTGCAATATCGCACTTATCGGATGCCCACTCGCTACGCGCCTCTTTGCATGTCTTTACATGAGTAACCGCGTAGCCCTCTTTTTCGAGCGAGTATGTAAGCCCCATTCCTATTGCATCATCATCTTCAAGTAAAAAAATTTTTGTATCCATGTTTATATCCTCTTTAACAGCTATTTTTCGCAGTTTTTAAGATAAAAAATTGCAAGCTGCGTTCTGTCACGAAGTTCAAGTTTTTCAAGTATCACTGAGCGGTAATTTCTGACAGTTCCCTCCGAAAGAAAAAGCTTACCCGCTATCTCCTTGTTTGAATATCCTTCAGCCACAAGCTGGATGACTTCATACTCTTTTTCTGTGATATCTTTGGATCTGTAATCAAACTGCGATTCACCCGCGGCGGCAGGGACATTCATAAGTGTCGGGATCTTATCGACTATAGCTCCTCCAAATACGCTCTGACCGCTCATCGCCGCTTTGAGCGCAGAAGTGAGCGACTTATAGTCCTGTTTTAAAAGATACCCTCTGACGCCAAGCTTTAATGCTTTTACTATATACTCATCATCCGAAAATGTTGTCAGGAACAGAATCACGGCGTCTTTGTGTTTTTTTAATATTTCCTCGGCCGCTTCAAGGCCGTTCATATCAGCCATTCTGATGTCCATCAAAAGAAGATCGGGGCTTAACTTATCATAGAGCTCGACGCCCTCGCGCCCGCTCCCTCCTTTGCCGACGATCGTAAAGCCTTCTTCGGAATTAATGATCGTCTCAAGTGCAACGGTGATCAGTTCATCATCATCTATCAGCAATATCTTTTTGTCTTTATTATCTTTATTACCTTTATTGTCATTAGTCGCCATATATATGCTCCATTCTCAGTGTTCTAACGGAAGTCTTGCAAAGACGGTAAATCCCTCGTCTGTATAAAAATAGGCATCGCCCCCCAGAGACCTTGCTCTGTTTAATATATTTTGAAGCCCTATGCCATCTATGTTTCCGGCAAGAATCCTGTCTTTTTCATCATCCGGCACATTCCCGTTATCAGTCACGGAAAGACTGCAAAAGCTGTAATTTCTTTGAAGTATTATTGAGACGCTGTCACCGTTTGAATGCTTAATTATATTGGTGACGGCTTCTTTTAATATACCTATCAAGGACAGCTTGATCTTAATATCAAATTCCTCGTCAAGATCAAGGTCTGTAGTTACTTCATAGTTTTTTAGCTCACTTATTATATCTTCGAGATTCTTTTTAAGATCGATGGAATCATCATGAAGATCGTGCACGGAAGATCTCATCTTTTCCATGGATTCGTCCAGTGTTCCCGCAAGCATATCAAGCTGAGGTTTTAGTTTTTCATCCTTATTGACCGTTGCGATCGCGCCAAGCAGAAGTATCCCCCTTGAAAGAAGGTGTCCTACATTGTCATGGATCTCTCTTGCTATCCTGTTTCTCTCAGCAAGAGTTGCAAGATGAACCTGCTGGTCCTGTTCGGACATAAGACGCTTATTCTTTTCTTCAAGCATCTTTTCAAGCTCTTTACTGTCATCCCTTGTCATATTCAAAAGCTTCTTGTACTTCATCATCTTTTCATAAAGGATAAGTGAGATGATCGCAAAGCCACCAAACATCACAAGCATCATAAAATGCGCTCCGTTAAAAGGCTTTCCCGAAAAAAGAGCTGCGATAACAAATGAAGATGCAGTAAGCGCATAGCATACATTTTTGTTGTCACAAAGAAGACTCACTTCCAATATCAAAAAAACGCAAACAGACACTACAACCCCGCCGGTTGTAATGCCATTTGCATTTATAAAACTTATTAAACCAACTGCCAACAGTAAACGGATAATTACATCAAACAGCATATTGTTCTTTTTTCTTGGATATAACCATACCTGCCGCAAAGAAAACAAGAGCAAATAAGACTTCTATAACAAGGTAGGTTATAAACTGTCCTCCCAAAATTTGATCAACCTTCGTATCGTTAATAAATTTAAGGGCTCTGGCATACCAGTAAAGAGGCAGAAAATGAGCAACCTTAAGTATAGATTCAGATAAAAACTGCGCATCCACAAATATACCGCACAAAAAGCTCATAGACAGCACGATCATATTGGCTATCATGTTGATCAGATTGTCACTGACAGTGATCGAGCAAATAAAATATGCCATTCCGATTCCTACGGTCATGAGAGCATATACATCAAGCGCATAGTACATAAACTTATCGTCAACATTCCCGCGTCCCATGATCCTGACTACCACTATTACAAGTGATGTTATCGCAAAGCCGATAGTAAGCACGGCTCCTACCGCCGCTGCATTTCTGGTAAAAAAGTGCATACCGCTTACGGCAATACGCTCAGACACGTTTCTGTCCTTCATAACAGACCACGTGCATGCACAGCAGACACACAAGAGCATCATGAGTGTGTAGCCGTTAAATGAAAACATGGATGCATAAAAAGATTTATGATTATTATCATCATTGTCCATAACCACAACATGCGTATCGGAAAGATCTATCATCTGATCATGCGTAAGTTTAATGGCTTCATCCTTGCTGTAACCACTCTTTAAGTATATTACAACATCGCTTAGATAGTTATCTATTTTTTCTGTAAGAAGAAACTGCGACGCCGTTGTTCCGGGAACTATGTATGACACAGCACCCTCCGTGTCACCAGATAGGATCTTATCTTCAAATCCCTGTGGGATTATGAGTGCATAGTCATAAATCGAAAATCTTACATTGTCATTCATAGTCCTTAGGTCGTCGGTTTTGGGATCTACAACATTCTGGGTTTCTTTCAGATAATCTACAAGTGCCTTACTTAAGCCTGTATTATCATTATCCGTAACCGCAACCGATATCACAACTTCTTCAAAGATATTGCTCTTTTCTGATGAAGCGGCTTTTGCCTGCATATTTCCGACAACCGCAAACAATAGAAAGTATACCAGTATCGTGATCACATATGCTTTTAACGATATTATCATTGCATTAAAGACTGACATATCTTCTCCTCCTTAACAAGACTGCACTTATTGTCAAAGCGCCTATTATCATAATGCTCATAATTCCGATATCCTGATAATATACATCTATGGTTCCGTAAGTCGCTCTCGTATACAGGCAATCAACCAACAGTGCCGCAGGATTGATCTTATTAAGGATCGGCGCATTGGCTTGTATCATCTGCCTTATCTGATCCCACATAAGTCCGCTGCAAAATGAGCAGGTCATAGAAAATACAATGGGAATAATATCAAAGAGTCTTTTGTTTTTTACGAGTGCTCCAATAAGGACTCCCATCGATATTCCAAGTCCGCTTCCGAGAGTTGTGATAAGTATCACGTTCCACAGCGGAATACCGAATTTTATTTTAAGTACATACTCTATATAAATGACAACTATCGCATTTGATACGGCTTGCATGGATGCTCCCGCAAGAACGCCGGAGGCTATCGACATAAGCTTACTTACGGGTGCACATTCAAATCTTTTACCCTTCTCCGTATGATTTGCGCACATACCTTCGATCATCTCCGTACTTATCCACGAGCCAAAAAGTGAAGCCATCGCGATAAGAGCAAAGAAATACTGAAGGTAAAGAGAAATACCGGATCCAAAATCATACTCTTTTGCAATATTCATGTCTTTTGTCACCAGCTCAAGCGCAGTGTCCAGATTCTCAGGATGATCCTTCGCAATATTCCCGATAAGGGTTATCTTGTTTTCATATTCGCGCACTATCTGATTAAGCGCTGTAGCTCTATATCCGTTGAAAGGAACTATCGTCTTGATCTCATTGCCGTCATCGACATATATTCCGTAGATACCACCCTCGCCTTTAAGGTCTTTCATTGCCTCTTCTTCGGAAGTATACTCAGATACATTCAAGATATCCGCATGGTCACTTGTCTCCTCCGACAGTTCGCCGATCACCTTATGAAAATTCGTATCTTCTCCGGCAGTGTTTACATATCCGACATCTATTGCCTTAAAAGAATCCGGATCGTCTTTTATCATATTTCCGAATCCAAGATAAAAAGCTGTCGCAAGAACAAGGGGAAAAAGAAAATTCCATCCGATAAGGAAGCGGTTTCTTACAAGTTCTTTTAATTTATATATGAACATTCTTCCAAACATCAGTCTCTGAGCTCCTTTCCCGTGATCTCAAGAAATACGTCGTTGAGTGTAGGCAGCTGCGTCGATACATGGCCAAAAGGAATGTTATTGTCGGTGAGATAACTTAGAACATGAACAAGATTGTGCTCTCCTCCGTCGCACTTGATCACAAGATCTTCGCCATCCTCTTTGACCTTATAGACGTGATTTATCTCTTTGATATCGGCAAAGATCTTATCGGTTCTGTTGGGAATACCAATCCTTATGGTCTCACGATTTACAAGTGATGATTTAAGTTCCTTTGCCGTTCCGCTCGCTACATTCCTGCCGTGATCCATGATTACGATCCTGGTGCAAAGTTCTTCAACCTCTTCCATGTAGTGAGACGTATATATGATCGTTGCGCCGTCCTTATTTATCTTCCTGATGCCTTCAAGGATTGCATTTCTCGACTGAGGATCTACCGCAACGGTCGGCTCATCGAAGATTATGAGTTTTGGCTTATGCGCTATTCCGCAGGCTATATTGAGTCTTCGAAGAAGTCCTCCCGACAATTTCATCGGCTTGTACTTCTTATATTCAGTGAGACCTGTAAATTCAAGTGCTTCTTCAACATACTTTTTTCTTAAAGCCTTGTCTTTTATATACAATCCGCAAAAGAAATCCACATTCTCATATACATTTAAAGTCTCAACGACTGCCACATTCTGCATAACAACGCCGATTTCCGACTTTATATCATAGCTTTCGGGTTTCATCTCTTTTCCAAAGATTGTCACCGAACCCTTGTCATACTTAAGAAGTGCAAGAAGGCAGTTAATGGTTGTTGTCTTGCCCGATCCGTTCGGCCCCAAAAGTCCAAGTATCTCACCTTCTTTTACATCAAGCGAAAAGTGATCGACCGCAACTTTGTCACCGTATCTTTTTACCAGATTGTCTATTGCAACTACACTTGTACTCATATCCATCTCCCTTTTCTTTTTCCGTATTTTAATTCAATATTTTTTCTGACGCCGATCAATTGGCATCTTGTTCGCTATCTCTTATGAGACCATAATACTTTCTTAAATCCCCGCAGAACAGTGTGCGGAGTCATTTTTGATATGACATTTGTCACAATGTACCGGTGTCCTGTCTTGCCGTTACATAGGGAATTTCAGAGAAATTTCCTCGTTCAATAAAAAACTCCCGAACTCATATCGAGTCCGGGAGTCCGTGATCATATTTTTATTTTGGAAAAGAGTATCTATTTGCCGAATAATACCGCTCACAGCGTGTACTGTGCAAGATCTGAGTTGATCTCATCCGAGTATTTGCTGAGGTTTTCGGATACGGTTGTTATATTTTCAGTCTCTTTTCGAAGTTTATTGCTCTCTGTGACAATAACGTCGCTGAGTCCAAGAACTTCATTTATGCTTTGAACCTGCTCTTTGGTAGTTTCCGCATTATTTGAAGCAACGCCGTTTATTCTCTCTATGCCGCCTGCGATCTCAACAATTCCATCCGTGGCCTTACTTACATCTTCAAAAATTTTATTAAACGATCCGTTTGCGCCTTCAACACCGCTCATGCAGGCTTCCATATCTTTTACGCAGATATCGGCTTTTTTATTTATATCTTCGATATTCTTTGTTACATCATCAATCAGTCTTCTTATATTGTCTGTAGCTTCCGAGGACTGATTTGCAAGAGCTCCGACTTCCTGAGCTACAACCGCAAATCCTTTACCCATCTCCCCCGCTCTTGCGGCTTCAATTGACGCATTTAGCGAAAGAAGATTGGTCTGAGCGGAAATTGCATTGATAGTCTCGGTAATTCCCGTGATCTCCTCAACTGACTTTGCTGTAGCTTTAATAAGAGATGTCAGCTCATTTATGGTATTATTGAGCGTCTTAACACTTCTTGTCATAAGCCCCATCTCTTCTTTTCCTTTTCCGGAAGCTTCCATAGTCTCATCACAAAGGACACGTACACCCTCGGCACTTGTTGCAAGCTGGCCGGAAGTTGTTGCAAGATCTCCTGCTGCCTCTGCAATCTCTTTTATCGCTTCCGTCATGGAATTTAGCGTCCTATTAAGCTTTTCTATCGACTCACTCTGATTCTCGTTGGCTCCCGAAAGGCTGTGCGAAATGTCAAAGCACTCTCCCGCCCGGCTGTTCATTTCACTTGATATACCGGACAAGCTGTTAAGCGTAGATCTCATTTTTTCTATATAAGCATTGAGGCTTTCGCTCAAAGTTGTGATTTCGTTGTTTCCTTCAGGAACAAGCGCTACTGTAAAATCACCTCTGCTGATATCTGTAAGTCTCTCAGTTACCGTATTTACAGGTCCTATCGATTTACTGATGGTAAAGTACATCAATACTGACATCAGTATCATAAGTATCAGTCCTACCGACATTGTAAGCGTCATTACTTTAACTATGCTGTTACCTAAAAGTGTGGAGGGTACAGCACTTACAACAATCCATGATGTTCCCTCAATATCTGTTGCGACAACCATCATTCCGCCAATATCTGTTTTGATTGTCTTTATCTTGCTCTTATCGGCAACAACAGAAGTATTAAGAGAATCACATACACCTGCAAGTGCCTTTGCTACAGGATCTGTAGTATCTAAAAGTGTCTGTCCCACACTTTCCTTAATACTGCTTATGAGAATGTCTTTGGTCTCTTTGTTTATGATGTAATATCTTGTATCCTGAGCATAGGAACTAAAGTTGTCGACTTTCTCAACAACCTTGTCAAAGTTGATGTCACTGCTAAGGACAACATTGTCACTTATCATTACCGAGCACGCAAGACAGGTCTTACCTGTAGACGCATCAATGTAAGGCTCTGATGAATAGACGCTTCCGTTATTTGAAAGTGCTCCTATATACCACGGCCTGTCGGTAAATACAAATGTACTGTCGGGAACCCATCCAGATCCGTCAATAAAAAACGACTCATTTCCATATGCCATATACACATCCTGTGAATCGGGATCGTTCTGTGTAAGTTTTGTAAGAAGACTTTGCATATCCGCATGGGAAATATTCGGTGAATTACCGATAACTGACGCTGTCTGAGCCACCCTTTCTTTCACACTGTTCCACCAGCTCTGTATCTCTTTTGCGTAAGCTACAGATTCATCGGCAAGTATGCTGTAGGTCATTGGCTCAATATTATCTACTGCAAGTTTTATACTTATCTGAGAAATGATAATGATGATAACTGCAGAATAGATAATAATCTTGGTTAACAGGGTTCTTTTTAGAGATCCTCTCTTTGTTTTCATAGAATAACTCCTTGATCATTCAATAAATACATATAAAGAACTGCCGTATTTTGTTAACTTCTATTTTTGACATCATTATGAGTTATGACACGTATATCATAAAAATTATAATACACGCAAAATCGTCAATCAATACATATTTTTGACTTTATTTATACCTGATCGTCGACGACACCGCCTTTTATATCGCTTGGAGTAAGGAGAAATTTGTTCAAAATGTTGGTGATTTCGGAGTTGACCGCTTCCTGCGCTTCTTCAAGTGATATATCGTCGGAAATCACTATCTTCTCGGAAAGCTCCCCGACGTTTATCTGAACAGACTCAGTCCTTTCTCTTCTGGCAATGGCTTTTTTCACATCCGCGCTTGTTTTCTCACCAATTTCGGCATGTTCTCTTATATTAGCGATCATCTCCTGCTGCATTGCTTCTTTTTCAAGCTTTTTGGCTTCTTCCTTCTTCTCTTCTTTCTTATCTTCCGCCGCTTCCTTAGCTTCTTCTTCGCGCTCCTTTTCTTCTTCGTCAATGTGATCCACCGCTTCGTCTGTAATAAGCGCTATCTCTTCTCTGACAGCAGCTTCCATAATATCCTCAGCCGCCTTTTGCGAATCCACCATATTATGTGACTTGTCTCGTGCCGATCTTATATCTTTACCTGCCATAACAGCCTGCATCTGCTCTTTTCGAAGATCTCTTATCTTGTCAATCTCAAATCTGAGATATCTATCTAACTCTCCTTGAAATTTCGAATACTTCGGTGTTTCTTCAAATTCACTCTCTTTTCCGGATGGATCATATGCAACAAAACCGTTCATTCTGTCGATCGCATTTTTTAAAACTTTTTTGCCCTCATCACTGTCAGGATCGATGCCATACGCGCCCATAAGTCCCTTTATATTGCCTTGTGCACTTTCTCGTATCTCTGCTAATTCATCATTTATTTCGTGTATCTTATCTCTGATTTCCTGAAGCTTAGTGTCAATATTTTTTTCTTCCGAAAAAGCTTCCGCGACAACTTTAAATGCCTGTTTTATGGCGATACCTTTTCGCTGCGCGATAAGGCTTTCTCCGGTCAGATTTACTCCCGATACGGACTGGATATTCTCTTTTTTCTTTTCTTTTACTATGGGAGTTCCCGCATTTTCAGAATGATAATCGGTTTTTTGATTATTGAGTGTCATAACATCCGTGTTCTGCTCTACTTTCATAACCTGCCTCCATGTTTTTCAATGAATCGGATACATTCTTGAACATGAAGTTCAAGAATGCATCAACCAAGCCAATTTGAATCGACTTCGTCGATAGGGCTTGGTTGACTCCTGAATCATGTTCTCACGAAATCCGCAGCCAGTGCGGATTTCTGTAATTTCATTTAAGATGTCATACATAAAAGAATTGATCATTTCCACAAATTACCTGCGTAAATATGCACAGTAACCCGTTTCCATGTATATCGGCAAAATCGGAAAAAAATTTAGGGGAAACACCGATCATATCAGCATTTCCCCATTTTCTCAGGCTTTAAGAAATACCGGTGCTTTCTGTCCGAGCAACAGCCTGATTCTCTTTAATCTAAGGCTGTTCCATGCGCGGTATCTCTCTACGCTCTGTTCACATTTTTCGAGCATCTTTGCAAACTCTTCCTCATCCTCCATCCAGGGATTCACTTCATATCTTGATGTGAATATCCACGGCATAAGTCTCTCAACAAGATATGCTTCGGCAGGAAAGTTTACTTCTTTTCTGTACTCCATGAGAGTATTCAGATTCTTGTAGAAGGTCTTTGAATTTTTAAGCACCTGCTCTCTGCTTATTATGTAGCAGCCGCCCGGACTAAATTCACAGTATCTCGGGATTACGGGATCCTTATACACAAATCTGTAGAAATCATCCATATTGTAGAAATATCTGTAAGCATGGCTCTGATTCATGTACCATGAGCTGTTAAGTTCCATATAATCCTCTTCGGAAAGGAGCGAAGCGATTGAGGTCTCATCGCCGCCTTTTTTGTACCTCTCCCACATTTTTTTATCCTGATAAATATATGTGAACCAATTGTTGTTGTAAATCCTGTCAAAAAACTCTTTTGACACGTGTCTTCCGATAATATTTCCCTTTAAAAGAGCGATATGCTCAGGAAGATTGTCGTAGTTATCGATAAAGTAATGAAAATAGCTTGTCAGATTATGACCTGTATTCTCAACATGAATAAAGTTATAGCCTGCTGCCTTTAACTCATCCGGCGTCTTGCCGTCATCAGAACAATCGATTATAAGGTAATCGTTGCAATATTCAATCAGTTCCTTCGGCACGGTATTATAATTGTGCACCAGAAAAAAAGTGTCCGATTTTTTCATATTGATAAAACCTTTACCCTTCCTTAAAAAACGTTACTAAATATTAATTTGTTTTGCTATATTGTCCAAAGCACCGAACCTGCCATATTTATTAACAGGCTTCCCCATCGATGCCAAACAATTTTGTCAAATATCAAAATTTCCTCCGATATTTGTTACATTATAGTTATAAAATAGCATATAGTCAATGTCTTTTAATTCTTGGCTCAAGTCAGCTTAATACTGCGGATGTATCGCGCCTACTTCATAGTAGAATATCATTCCGTCGTAAAGATCTGTAGGCGCCATCTCAACACGATAACTTGAATGCATAAGATAATATATTCCTGAAAAGCCTTCTCCGAGAGAACCCATTGAAACTTTAGAGTTCACAATAGAATGGAGCTTAGCGTTGTTTTCAGGTGAAAGAGATCCAAAGTCAAGGAAGAATCGATTTCCATCAACATACTTGGCCTGATAAGCAATAGGATCCGCTGTTGTCACATAATAGTCCTTACGCTTATATTCACCGGGGCCTCCAAGATAAACTCTGATATTGGATTTTCCCTTAAAGAAATCTGTTCCGAGGCTGTAGTAAGCGTCACCGTACTTTTCCTTAAGAACACCGCCCATTGTGACCTTCATAAACATGCTCTGTCCCTTCTTTGCAATGTGGCCGTCGTGTCCCGCTAGCATTATCTTGCCCGATCCGATTTCTTTTTCAAGATCAAGGATCCAGCTTACATTCTCAGCCATTGCTGCGTCTCTGAAATTGTTCATTTCCTGAGTATCCTGCATTCCGTAGTCCATTGCGGTACATACATTGTCAGTAATCTTAAGAGCGCATATTGTATCAAAATCGCGTTCGCTTCCGGCAACACCTTCAATAGCCGACTTAAGTTCAGCCATTTCGCTCTTAACCTTATTGCGCTGGTCATCTGATAAGGGTTCTATCCTTTTCTCATCAATAAGAAGGTTTGTAGCGGAAAGATCTGCGCCTGTTATTGTGCTCTTTGCAATGTAGTCCAAAAGGAATTGTATGCCCTGCTCGGGATTCTGCATATCAAAACCGTAAAATCTAAGTTTCTTATCCTCAGGTGCCGATGCGTTGTACTGCTTCATCCAATCTAGGATATCCGCCATCTCATTGGTGTGATAGATTGTAAAACTCATGTTGTTTACGATTTCCCTTGCATCGCCTTCACCGCCCTGAATATAGGCATTTGCGGCAAGGCAGTCACCGAAATCCGCTTCGATCGCGATGGCACGATAGTCTTTCTTTTCCACAAGCATCTTAAGCATTTCAAGCTTGGACTCCTGAAACTCTTTGCTTCCGTGACTTGCTTCTCCAAGACCAACAATCTGAACATTATCCGGAATCTCTATCTGGTCAAAAGGAACCGCCGCATCAACAACTTCCTTGTTCTTGTGACTTGCAAGTACTGTCTTGTAGTTAAGCCCTATTACCAGAGCCACACTCACCGTAACTATAATTACCAACAAAACTTTCGCGATTTTCTTTAATACTTTCATTATTCTTTTTCTCCCCATAAACTATGTTGTAGTATTGCTTTGAAGTAATTCTGTAAACAAGGGTATAAATTAACAAAAACACCAGACAGACTATCGCAATCGCACAGCAAAAAGTAGACATTTTGACATATAGGATCATACCCATAAACAATTTTAAGATTTTGCTTGCGAACATCATATGCACGATTGCAGTGCATACCGGCAAAAAGAACATGAGCATTACCTGACTCTTTATTACTCCTCTTGCCTCTTTATCTGAAAGTCCTGCATTTGACAGGATCTCAAATCTCTTTTTATCCTCCATGCCTTCAGACATCTGCTTGTAAAAAATGAGCATAACTGTCGCGATAAGGAAAAGTATCGTGAGGAATATTCCAACGAAGAAAACTCCACCGTAAAGACTGTAGAACAATTCTCTTTCCTCGTTTTTATAAGAAAAGGTGCTAAATCCGTATTTTCCGTTTATCTCATCTTTTAAAATCTGTATCTGTTCATCAGTAGTTTTTTCGTCTACATCAAACGAGATTGTAAGTGTATTGGACAACTGAGGAACATCGGGATTATTTTGAATTATCAAATCTTTTTCTGCTTCATTTGCAATAACTATATATTCAACGTCACAAAAATTGGCATAAGAATCATCATCCCCTATAACGTTTCCATCTATGCTCTTTTTTACATAAAACTCTGTTCCGAATATTGAAAAGTTCTCACCCTCTTTTACTTTATTATCTGTACTGTATCGTAAAATCTCTCCGGGACTAAGAGTTTCTTTCTCTCCGGTATATAGATAATAATCATCCAAAGTCACTATATATAAGCAACATGTATTGCTTAAATCTTCACGCGGAAAGCAATCCGGTTCTACCCCTTTTTCTGTTATTTCACCAAAAGAAATACTATATCTTCTACCAATCCTGTTTTCGGCCTCAATACCTGATTTATCAAGTGCTTCATCAACTGACTTTCCTACTTCCTCCAAGGATAAACCATCATCAGATGCCAGACTTATAGCAACATCGTGGGGATACATGATATCAATATTCTGCTCACCAAGCATCATAAGTGATGAAGTACAAGCAAGTAACAGAATCACTCCCGTCGAAAGAATACATATAGACGCAAGTCCCGCAGCATTATGTTTCATCCTGAACATAAGATTTGAAACACTTATAAAATGCTTTGTTTTGTAATAATAATCCTTATTCTTTTTAAGCATTTTCAGAACAAAAATACTTCCGGATATAAAAAGTGCATATGTTCCCACAGATACAAGTACTATCGCTTTAAAAAGACTTGTCATTGCAACCAGGGTGCTCTTAGCTGTAAGAGCCATATAGTAACCGTAAGTAATTGCGACAACACCGATAATAAGCAATATAATCTTTACTTTAGGCTCTTTTTCTCCGACATTCTCACTCTTCAGAACTGATATCGGATTTGCCATATTAACAGTAAGAATATTGTAGATAAGACATACCGCAAAAATAACCATAAAAAATACAAGTGTGATCAGCGTTGCTTTAAGCGAAAAATCCAGTCCTTTCACAAATGGTTGCTTTACAATCTTGAAAAGAAAAAGGACTGAAATCTTATTCAAAAAAGCTCCTGCAAAAATACCACCCCCTATTGAACATGTACTCTGAACAAGACTCTCGATTAACATGACAAAAGTAACATTCTTTTTACTAAGTCCAAGTACGCCGTAAAGACCAATTTCCTTTCTGCGACCTTTCATTACAAAACTGTTTCCGTAGAAAACAAAGATTACCGCAAATATTCCAACAGCTATACAGCCTATCGTCATGCAGAAACGAAGAAAATCTGCTCCATAAAATGCCGGATTTCCATTTTGTATAAGAAACTTACTGTTCACCAATGACAACAATATATGAAAAACAGTAATTGTAACGGAACACAAGGCAATATAAGGAATTACTGTCTTCTTATTATTCTTAAGTCCCGTAAACGCCAGTCTTGTAAGCAAGTTGTTATTCACTGTCCTCTCCTCCTCTCATCAGTACTGTAACTGCATCGCAGATCTTATCAAGCATTTCGCTTCTCTTGAGGTTTCCTCTGTAGATCTGGTGGAACACTTCGCCGTCTCTTATAAACATAACTCTGTCTGCATAGCTTGCCGCAACATTACTGTGAGTTACCATAAGGATTGTCTGTCCGCTCTTGTGGATGTCACGAAGCTGGTGCATTAGGTTTGTAGCTGCCTTTGAATCAAGCGCTCCTGTGGGTTCATCTGCAAGAAGTATCTGAGGTTTGGTAATAAGTGCTCTTGCAACTGCTGTTCTCTGCTTCTGTCCGCCTGAAACTTCATAAGGATATTTGTGAATTAGATCCGCAATTCCAAGCTCTTTTACAAGAGGTGCAACCTTATCGTCCATTGTTCTGTGGTCTTCGCCTGCAAGAACAAGCGGAAGCTTTATATTATCTTCTATTGTGAAATTATCAAGGAGATTGAAATCCTGGAAGATAAATCCAAGGTTGTTTCTTCTCATAATCGCTCTCTCGTTGTCTTTTAGCGCCGAGAAGTCCTTGCCGTTAACCAGTACTTTGCCGGCTGTAGGAACATCAAGGCTTGCAAGGATATTCAAAAGAGTTGTCTTACCGCTTCCGGACTCGCCCATGATTGCTACGAACTCACCCTTCTCTACGCTGAAATGCACATCCTTAAGCGCTGTGACTGAATCTATTCCCATTTTTGTCTTGTATACCTTTTTTACGTGCTCAACTTCAAGTACTGCCATTTTATCTTCCTCCGTAGTTGTATTTATTCCCATCCAATTGCTTTATTATGATATACGAATTGCTCCATAACTATCGTCATTCCCGCAATTCTATAGCCAACACACTTTTGAAACCTATATCATAATAACAAAAAGGGAAATGCAATACCTTTTCATTGGCTTACATTTCCCACTGCTAATCTTACGTTTATGTAAGTTAAGCGATATTTCTTCAGATATACTTTGAATCCCGTGCATTTACCGCTTCTTTGCGGACCGTAATTATGACATCGCATCCCTTGCCAAGTTCCGACTCTATGCGTATGCCGTGTCCAAGCTTGTTACACACGCCCTTGCACAGATAAAGGCCAATCCCGCTTGCCTTCTTATCTACACGTCCGTTATAGCCGGTATAGCCTTTTTCAAACACTCTCGGAAGATCATCGCTCTTTATTCCGACGCCGCTGTCGCTTACAACGATCTCTTTTCCCTCATCCGTATCACGGGAAAAAATCTTGATGCCGCCCTCTTTGGTGTATTTAAGCGCATTTGACAGTACCTGTTCAAGGACAAAAGAAAACCACTTATCATCCGTAAGTATATCGCAGTCAAGATTTTTAAGTTCGATTGAAAGATGCTGATGGATGAATATTGTCGAAAACTTTTTTACCACCTGCTTTACAAGCGGTAAAAGCCTGCACTTTTCAAGGACAAGATCACTTGACAGCTCATCAAACCTCAAGTAATTAAGCGCCATCTCAACGTAGTTCTCTATCTTAAAAAGTTCTCTCTTGCAAGAGTAGTTATTGGGGTTCTCATCTTCAAAAAGGAGCTTTAGCGCAGCAATCGGTGTCTTCACCTGATGTGCCCAGAGCGCGAAGAAATCCTCTTTTTCTCTTACTTTCTCCCACCTCATCTTATCTTTTTCCTGCTCGATATCGCACTCACCGCCGATCCCCGTCGTATCAGCATTGGGCTTACGGTTAACGATTGCAGCGATCACTGTTATTATCAGGGCAAAAGATATTTCATAGAAAATAAATTCAGTCTCAATATGATACAGAACACCGATTCCCCAGAAAATAAGTATGAATGCCAGATTTGCCACAAAATAAATTCGGTTGTTCTCCCAGATTTTTTTAATCACCAACGATATATCCCAATCCTCTCTTGGTTGTAATAAATCCTTCCGCTCCTGCTGCCTCCAGCTTCTTGCGGATTCTCGTAATATTGACGGTCAGTGTGTTGTCATCGACAAACTCCTCCGCGCCCCAAAGTCTCTCCATTATGCTCTCTCTCGATACGACTTTGCCGGGCTGTTCCATAAGTGTCTTTAAGATCAGATACTCATTCTTTGTAAGCTCAAGCCTGCTATTTCCTGCTGTAACGGAAGTATCATCAAGGTTGAGGCGCACATTTTTTACCTCAAGCTCATGTACCGAAATGCTCTCTCCGTAGCTCCTTCTAAGAACTGCCTGAATCTTGGCTGTAAGAACCTGGAGGTCGAAGGGCTTTGATATAAAGTCGTCGGCTCCCATATTCATAGCCATCACGATGTTCATATTCTCATCGGCAGATGATACGAATACGATAGGTACCTGCGAAACCTTCCTGATCTCACCGCACCAGTAGAAACCGTTGTACGCGGGAAGCTTTAAGTCCATAAGCACGATGTCTGGCTTAAATTCCTCAAATTCTGCCATGATATTCTGAAAATCCTCTGCTGCCTTTGCTTTCATCTGCCAGGTCTCAAGGTGTTTTGCCACCTGACTTGCTATTATCTCATCATCCTCAACAATAAATACTTTTTTCATCCGGTCTCTCTTTATGCCCTTTCATATTATGATTTTTTTATCCTAGTCAGCGACAGCACGCACAGAACTAAGCCGATTGGAAATCCTATTCCGGCAAGGACTCCGGCCTTTAGATTATCTCCCATCATCTGGGATACATTGCCTACTATGGCAGGCCCCACGGAGCCGCCTAAATCTCCCGCAAAAGCAAGGAGCGCAAACATTGCGGTTCCACCGCTTGGAATCGTTTTGGAAGATATGCTGATAGATCCGGGCCACATGATGCCGACCGAAAAGCCGCAGATAGCACAACCGATCAGTCCCAGCGCCGGGATATCGGAAAGTCCTGCAAGCAGATAGCAGATAAGGCAAAGTATTCCCGAAAAGATCATGAATACGGACAGATCGACTTTCATTCCAAATTTGCCATACAAAGTTCTGCTGATTCCCATAAATAGTGCAAATCCGCACGGGCCCGCAAGGTCTCCCACTGTCTTTGATACATGAAGCGCCGACTCCGCAAAAGCGGAAGCCCACTGAGCCATAGCCAGCTCCGAAGATCCTGCGCATACCATCAATACAATAAATATCCAAAAAATTTTTGACCTTAAGAGCTGCGCAATTGTCATCCCTTCTCCTTCATCGAGAAGGTTTTCCATGGGACAGGTCGCAAAATTGTAGATATTATATAACGGTATGATTGCCCAGATAAGTGCAAGAATTTTCCAGTTACCAAGTCCAAACAGTGTAAAAAACAACGTAGAAAACAATATTACAGCCAAGGAGCCCCAGCAATAGAACGAATGAAGAAGGCTCATCACAGAGTCCTTATTCTCAAACGGACACGCTTCTATGATTGGGCTTGCCAATACTTCTATAAGTCCGCTTCCTATGGCATATATAATAACGCAGACAATAATTCCGATAAACGGAGACGGTGTCACGTCCGGAATCACCGAAAGCCCCGCAAGTCCGGCTCCGCAAGTAACTTCCGAAACAATAATGCACGGACGATAACCTACTTTATCCACAATTTTGGCGCAGGAAAAATCTACTATCAACTGAGTCAAAAAGAATGTTGTTGATAGAAAAGCCAAATTTCCTAAAGAAATGCCGTAGTCTTTATGAAATGTCAAAAATAGCAGCGGAAGAAAGTTTGCACATATGGCCTGTGTAATAAAACTCAAGTAACAGGCAAGTAATGTCTTTTTATATTTTTTCTTTAACTGCATTTTAGTTCACCCACTGTACTTTTTAAGCATCGCTGCTGCCTTTTCTATAGATACGCATTCCGCAAATCTTTTTGGCCACATCATCTCGTTGTAGTATCTGTAAGTAGTCTCCGCGTCCATATAATCGTTGTCAAAAGTTGAATTTGTACCTGCAGGTACAATGACTTTGTAGCCTCTTTCAAAAGCGGATTTTATTGTCGCATCTATGCAAAAATTCGTCTGAAGCCCCGTTATCATCAGCTCTTTTTCACCTGTCTGCTTAAGATACTCCGCAAATTCACTGTTTCCAAAGCTGCTGTTTATGGTTTTTGTATATATCTTCTCATTTTCCACAGGCGCAATTTGATCAGCGATTTCAAAGTCCTCGCACCCTTTCGTAAATCCCGATCCCGGACCGTCATCATGCACTACGTAGATTACCTCAACGCCATTTTTACGAGCCGTTTCTATAAGATTCGCTGTATTCTTGATAAAAGACTCATATTCAAAAAGTCTCTCATCCGTAATTCCTTTTTGCACGTCAATAACAAGCAGTTTCATGCTGTTGTCACCTTTCCTTTATGTTGTAGTCATTTGTGCCGTCGCTTATGTCGGCGCTTAAGCCGGCGTTTATATCGGCACTTATCTGTAATCGGCGGAGACGTCATCAAATGAGCGCTCTCCCTGAATGTAATCTTTGTAAGCAAGTTCCGGATCTTTTCCGTGAAATACCTTACACAGTCCGCACATATCACAATCTGAAATGCATGGATATCTTTTCTTTATATAATCCCGACGTTCTTCAATCGTCGACTCTTGAACAGAAGGTGCTGTATTCATAATTACCCCTTTATCTGCCTGTCCTGGCGGTATTCTTCCATATATGATTGATTTATCTCTCTGATCTCGCGCTTTCCGTCTATATAATCCTGATATATATCCATCGGATTACCGCCTCCAAGCCAGCAGGAGGAACAATTCTCACAACCGCCTCCACAATCAAGCGATGAACGGATTATCTGTTCTCTCTCTTCTCTTGTAGTATCTTTTATAAGAATTGATTTCATAAAAAATCTCCTATTTTGATCAAAAGTCGTCTTGCCAAGACACTAATCGCGAAATTCCAAAATATCTTCAAAAGGCTTTCTTGGTCTGGGATCCGGCGCCTCATCCGCATATCCAAGTGCAACCGCACATGCAAGCTGTCCTTCTTCGCCTATGAAATCTGACAGTTCCTCGTACGCGTAAAATGTGTTTGCAATCCACAAAGTGCCAAGGCCAATTTCTGTTGCCTTTAATATCATGTTCTCTACCGCAGCCCCTATGGAAAGTGTGTCGCAGATTTCCGTAATCCTTCTGTCTGTTGTTATATTTTCAAACGGCGATCTTCCGTTGGTATTCACAACAGCTATCAGTGCCGGAGCCTGACGCATTATTTTTAGTGTGTTGTACGCATCAGAAAGTAATCTTTTAAAATCTGGCGGAAGCTGCGGCGCTCCCGATACTTTATTCAAACCCGCTTCCATGGTATTCAAAAATTCATTCTTGGTTTCTCCCGAATATGCAATAAATTTCCAAGGTTGCCTATTCTTGGCAGAAGGCGCCTTTACAGCAGCTTCAACAATCTCCCTGATCTGCTCCTTTGATACTTCCGTATCTTTGTACTTTCTAATGCTGCGTCTTTCAACAATACTATCCATATGACCTCCTTGGTTATGATCATTGACCGTCTATGTCTATCATATTATCACGATGTGATATGTTGGTGTACTGTCTTGCTCATCTTTAATCAAATTGTGCGGTATATGATTCTATATACAAGGAAGAAAACCGAAGGTGATGCGGTGGCATAGTGTCCTGGCAAGATGATTTTTTGAACAATATGCCTTATACAGCTATCTTTCTTGTTATAAGGCATACTTTTCTTCACTCAGCGCCTCTTCCTCGGTGTATTGTATGCCTTATTTCATGCTTTTCCTTCTCTGAGGGCATATTTTTCTTCTCTCCGTGCCTCGTCCTCAGCATATTGTATGCCTTATTTCATGCTTTTCTTTCTCTGAGGGCATATTTCTCTTTTCTTAGCGCCTACTCCTCGGCGTATTGTATGTATTCTCGAATGAAATTACAGAAAGCCGCACCAACTGCGGATTTCGTGAGAACATGATTCAGGAGTCAACCAAGCCTCATCGACGAAGTCGACTCTAATTGGCTTGGTTGATGCAATCTTGAACTTCATGTTCAAGATTGCATGCCTCATTTCAAGCATTTTTTCCAAAATACAGATAACGATATACACTTCTACAGTTCTTATCTGTGTTTTTTCGCTGTTTTCCTCTGAATTCTTCATTCAAACACAGATAAATAATATCACCTGCTCATTTCTGATCTGTGTTTTTCGGTCTTTTTCACTGAAATTCCTCACTTAAACACAGATAAATGATATCACCTGCTCATTTCTGATCTGTATTTTTCGGTCTTTTTCCCTGAAATTTCTCACTTAAACACAGATAAATGATATCACCTGCTCAATTACGATCTGTGTTCTTCCGGTATTGCTGCCGGCATCAAAGCCTCGACCTTTTTACAAAGAATGACTTCTCGAATGAAATTACAGAAAGCCGCACCGGTTGCGGATTTCGTGAGAAAGTGATACAAGAGTCAACCAAGCCTCATCGACAAAGTCGATTCTAATTGGCTTGGTTAATGCATCCTTGAACTTCATGTTCAAGAATGCATACTTTGCCAATCTACGCAGCGGAGGACTGAGCCGATGCAGGCATCAACGATTGACGGCAACAACGCAGATGGCAATTTAGACAAATAATAGAATCAACTTATTTAGTGACAGTTGCGCTATACAACTCCACTTTCCGTGATCGCAAAGCTTAAGTTATCCACATCCAACTCAGCTTCTGCGCCGTAAGGTAAAATAAAAATAGGCGATGAATGTCCGAAATTCATATCGCACATGACCGGCAAATCCGGTAAGCCATATTTCTCTGAGATTATCTCCTTTATAGCATTCATATACGGCTCAAAGCTCATTGGTGAGGGCATTTTTCCTATAATAATTCCGTTCAGCAACTGCAAGTATCCTTTTTTGCCCAGATAATCAAAAAATCTTTTTATGTAATCAACATCGCAGCACTCCGGTATATCTTCGAAAAAGAATATCGAATCCTTAAAGTCTTCTTCTCTGACAAGCGGCTGACCATCGGCATCTTTAATTGAGATCAGTTCCCCATGTCCTCCAAATAATTTTCCTCTGACTGCGCCTTTTCCCTGAATTCTTTTTACACCTTCGTTTGAAACAAATGTCTTTTTATAAGATTTATCCGTGTGTTTGTTAGGATCATATGACCATTCGTCTGCAGAAAATATTTCTCCGATGCTCGACGGATCAAAAAAAGTCTTCTCAAACCAATGCTTGCTGTAAGGATGCCACTTGAGATTTTCAGCTATCGTAGTGAGCAGATTATCGCCATAGAAAGTCATGATTCCAAGCCTATAACAAAAAAGGTGCAACGCCATCACGTCCGAATAACCGCAAAAGATCTTTGGATTATCTTTTATAGCTTTTTTCGACAAATAGGGAAATAGGCGCTCTGCGTCATTTCCACCAATATTGCTGATAATGGCCTTTACTTCCTTATTCTCAAAAGCCCAATTTATATCTTCTGCCCGTGCTTGCGGATTTTGAGCCAAATACGACGTACCTTTCATTGAATTCGGAGCGGCTACTACGTTTAGTCCCAGTTCATTAAGTCTCTCACAGCCCAATCTATATTGCCATTTTACGCGCGAAGTCCCTGCACATCCCCATGAAGGGCTAATTGTAGCTACGGTATCTCCTCGCTGCAATTTATTTGGTTTTATCATATTGCTCCTACTATTAGTATTAGTCATAGTCTTTCTTTACCTTTTCAATAGGTTCGACTATGCTGTTTAAGATGCTGTGGATTGGTCTTTTGCTCCTACCGCATAGACGGTTTTTGAGAGGCTCCAACCACAGTCTCTTTGTTTATTTGTTAATCAGTTAGTTACCGCATGACGGTTTATCAAGAAGTAGGTTACGATTGCAAGGAGCCCTGTGGATCTGAAACAGTATCAATACTATTTTTAGGGAGGTCCTCTCAACGCATCTTCCGATATCATGCTATAAATTAATGTCTGTATATATCACTATATCAGAACAAAAACCGGAACACGACAGTTTTGATTTAGTTGTAATAATAAATTATTGACATTCGCAACTATATCATCTAATATTATCACCTAAAGGAGGTTGTATCTGAATGGACCAAGTGAAGCTTTTTAGAGAATATACACGACAGCTCTATCGTAATCTTGAAAATATGGATAGAAGCGATTGTTGCCAGTGCAATGTTAATACTTTGCAATGCTATATAGTTGTTGAAATAGGCAGAGCCCCCGGTATTTGTTTAAAAGATCTGGCCAGCCTGCTCCACGTTGACAAAAGCAGTATAAGCAGAGCCATAGAGGAGCTTGTTCAAAAGGATTATGTTATCAGAGAGCCTTCTAAATCCGATCGCCGCAGCGTTGTTTTGACTCTTACCGATATCGGAGCATCGCATTTTAACAAAATAGAAGCGGACATGTACGAGAAATTCAAAAGGGTATTCTCTAACATTGCTAAAGATAAAAAAGATATGGTTCTTGAAGCGCTACAAATCTTTAATGAAGCTTGCAGAAAAACGGAGGAAAATTGTTGTGATCAGGGAAATGTGTGAAACAGATTGGAAAAGAGTGGCTGAAATATATGAACAGGGCTTATCAAGCGGGACAGCGACTTTCAACACCGAATGTCCCAGCTATGCAGACTGGAATAACAGCCACATCAAAGAATGCAGGTACGTTTACGAAGAGTCCGGCAAAGTTGTTGGATGGATTGCCATCAGCCCGACATCCAGCCGCTGCGTTTATAAAGGCTGCGTAGAAATGAGTATCTATATTGATTCGGCTTATCGCGGCAAAGGGATAGGCACCGCTTTGGTAAATCATCTGATCTCGGAGAGCCAAAAGGCCGGTTATTGGAGCATCTATTCAGCAATAATCTCCATAAACGAGGCAAGCATAAGATTACATAAAAAATGTGGTTTCCGCGAGATCGGATACCGGGAAAGAATCGCCAAGGACAGATTTGGCAAATGGCAAAATACAACTTTGATGGAATATAGAGTTTCATAAATATTTATAAAAAGAGGCCTCTATCCTTTTTTTTGGAGATTGAGGTCTCTACGTTATAAATCACTCTTCTATCGTTCTAAATAGGTTATGTTTGCATCTTCGCAACTTAAATTTGCGACCGCTCTTACTACTATGTTTTTTCCTCAAGCAACGCAGATTAACATTAGTATATCCTGTAACATCATAGTCATGAATGAACATACTCTTTTTATACAAATTCATCTCTATGTTGCTCAAAAAACTCAAAGTATGTCCTTACTCCTTCAAGCTCTGTCCACTTCTTGATATCAACCGGGCTTTCATCCAGATCGTAGATCCGCGCGCCTTTAAGCGCAAGTAAAAACGGCGAATGAGTCGCAATGATAAACTGGCATCCGAAAAAGCGTGCCGAGTTCTGAATAAACTCCATAAGCTCAAGCTGTCTTTGTGGGGACAAGGAGTTTTCCGGCTCATCCAGCAAATATAGTCCATTATCTTTGATCTTCTCAGAAAAATACTGTAAAGCACTTTCCCCATTGCTGTGCGTAATCACATTGCTTCCGATTTCATCCCTGACATATTTAGACTGTGTCTTGGAACGAGCTTCTACTACCTTTTTTAACCGGTCGTAATCATCCAGCGATTTCATTTGAAATGTGGAATTTCTATTCTTGACCCACTCATCAAAAACCCGCTCTCTGTTTCGATCGACACCTTCATTCAGCGCACGCAGATTAAGCATGAAATCAAACACATCATCACTTGTGATCATCCTGATCTCTTCCGGCTTTTCTCCCGGAGTCATTTCAAATCCGCACATCTTTAAGTACTCACCATATAGGCTGCTACGGTTGAACAAAGTATCTCGCTCTGCCTTTAGTTTTTCTGCCATCAGATTGAGCGCCGTACTTTTTCCGGAACCATTATTCCCATACAGAATAGTTATTTCGGCAAAAGACAACGACTCCAGCTGATTTTCCGCAAACACCCCGAACGGGTAAAAAGAGCTATAGCATGTTCTTCTTATGTAATTTACAAATTGCTCTTCTGCGTCAACTCCCGGAAACTGAAAAGAATCAATATACATCCGCTTTATGCCTTTCTTACAGTCTAATCCTGTATTTCTCCGGATTCTTATGAAGTGCGTTTCCAACAGCTCTTATATGCTGCCTTGTAGACCGTTTACTCTAAAACTTTTTTCTTTGCATCTTCCAATGCGCTTATCACCTTGTCACAGAACTTGTCAAAATCTGGGTCTTCTTCATACTCTTCGGAGTGCGAAAGCACATGATCAAGAACCCTACGAACACCCTCATTAAATGGAATATTAGTGGTCATCTGAGGTACAATCCTTTTTAGCTTGGTATTGTCAAACACCACAGATACTGCCTTGTCTCCGAGAAGTTGTCCTCTAAAATCATAGCCGTACTTTTCACCCACATCAGCAAGGAACTCAGATGAAACGTGGTATGCTTTAAGTTCTACAGAAAGAGCATCTGCAATAGTCCTATATATCTGATCCCATGTAAGAATCTCGTCTCCTGTTATCTGAAAAGCCTCTCCAATAGCATGTCTGTTTCCCATAAGTCCTGTAAAGCCTATGGCAAAATCCCTGTTAAATGTTAGAGCCCACAAGGAAGATCCATCGCCCTGAATAATAACAGGCTTTCCTTCCTGCATCCTCTTTATTACCTGATAAAACCCCTTATTGCCATGAACTCCCAGCGGAATATGCCTCTCGTCATAGGTATGGCTTGGCCTTACTATTGTTACAGGAAATCCATTTTCACGGTACTTACGTAAAAGAAATTCCTCGCATGCTATCTTGTTTCTTGAATATTCCCAGTAAGGATTCGCAAGGGTAGTCCCTTCTGTTATCACGTAAGATGCAGCCGGCTTATTATAGGCAGAAGCTGAACTTATGAAGATATACTGATTTGTCCTTCCCTCAAAGAGTCTGTAATCACGCTCAACTGAACTGACATCAAAAGCAATAAAATCGCTAACAACGTCAAATGTCATTCCATCAAGTTTCTTTTTAACATCCTCTTCATCGTTTATATCTGCAATTATCTGTTTAACAGCCTCAGGAACTTCACTCATTCTATTTCCTCTGTTAAGAAGATACAGTTCCCACTGAGGATCCTCAGCAAGCCTTCTTACTATTCCCATACTTATTGTTCCGGTTCCGCCAATGAATAGTGCTTTCATCTCCCGCTCCTCCTTTTACACTTTTATTGTTTTATGCTCCATGGCAGTCTTGATCATCTTTCCCCCAACTTACAGGGTAATTCTGTATTTCTTCAAATTCACCTTGCCTTCTGTGATCTCAATTCCCTCGCTCTCCAATATCTGCGCCTGCTTCCAAGCTCCGCCAAAAGCATACTCACCTGCGAGTTCACCCTTTGAATTGACAACACGGTGACACGGAATGGTGCTTGGATCAGGATTTTTATGAAGCGCATTACCAACAGCCCTTGCCATCTTCCTGTCGCCGGCCATTTCTGCAACATCCGCATATGTGGCAACCATGCCCTTCGGGATTTTTTTTACCGCTTCATATATTCTTTTTGTAGGAGAATCTGTAACAAGGTCATAGCTCTCTGCAATCATCCTCTTTATGACATCATCGGGAATTGAACCATCCAAAATAACCGTGTTCCAGTGCTCTTTATTCTGATGATACGCGGGAAGTACGGCTTTATATGTTTTTCGCCAAAGGTCTCTCCACTCAGCATCAACCTTCAAATTTATATTGATATAGCCATCTTTTTCATATGTCCATAAAAAGGCTTTCTTGGATTTTTTTACCCGAACAAGCTGCCAATTAGGATCATGAAACGGCGCTTCCTGATAGGTGTCCGGGAAAGACATACCATAGGTTAGGGCTTCTTCTCTTGTTTTCATAAGGTGTCTCCTTTATGGTAGTTTGATACGCTTGTTTTGATGATATGATGCTATTTTTTCTGCACCGCACACTTTCGTTCCAGTCTTTCTGTGCGGTGGCATTTTTCTTGTTTCTACACCGTACGCCTTCTTTCTAGCCATTCTGTGCGGTGCTATTTCATACGCCAAAGCGGTATTCTTTTTCATATGATTCTCAAAGCACCTCTCGCCCTCATCAGTGTTCAGCTTGTGATTCTCGGCATCCTGCATGAGGTTGGCTTTACTCCATGCCACGTTTTTTTGATGCTTTTCTCTCCATGCGATGAGGCGTCTCATTTCTGAAAAGTCTCTCCTCCAGAGTCGCTTTTAATTCCCTTTGCGCAAGGGTATCAAATCCAAATATTTTATCTGACACCTCAATACTATCATGATTCATCATCATGTTGTACCTTAGCTTATCTCTAAGGCTCTCTGCCACTGTCATCTTCCGTAACTCGCCTGATTTCCATGGGGTTCATTCTCCTATCTTTGATTATGTCCGAATATTATTTATTCTTTTTAAGTTCTTGTAATGAAAGGATATATTCTACGTTTTCTTCAACAGGAACCATCCCGTCAATCCTGATCACCGGACATTCAATTCCTTCAAGCCATGATGTGACAAAGTCCTCCGGTCTGCTATTAACCTTCGCAAACCATGAATTTTCTATATCGGAAAGATCTCCGTCAGCAAGAATTCTATCACCAAACTTTTGAGCTGAGCGTTTCTTTACCCGCTCCAATCTTGTTTCTTTTGGGGCTTCAACAAGGATAGCGTAATCCAGTTTTGTAAGAAGTTTGTCTCCGTATATTATAGAAAACCGAAAGCCAATCGTCTTTCGGTAAATAAAGCTCCTATCTCAAAATCTCATCAATCGTAGAAACCGTACTAAAACTTCCCGAATGAGTTGAGATGATTTCCTTCATGAGCGGAAGTTCAAAATAGCTGATATAGCAAATGAGTGTGTTGTTCTCTCCGGCGATTGCGCCGCGGGAATCCATGATGGTGCATGTCTTGTTCAGTTTATCCTTTATGTCCTTGATGATTCCGTCTGGATCCTGGGTTATTATCGTTACCTGCTTGATAGCTTCGAAGTGATCGGTGTAGTGGTCGATAACTGCTGTAGCAACGACATAAACTAAGAGGCTAAGGAGCGCCGCAGTGGCATCAATGACTACGAATACCGTGATATAGACCAGAGCGTTAAATCCAAGAAGCATCGGTGTAAGGCTATAGTTACGTCCGGTCCTATCAGAAAGCTTTTTTACCACTATGTTCGCAAGTATCTCCGATCCGTCAATGCACCCTCCGTTTCTGAGAATCAGCGCAAGGCCTGCGCCAAGAATTGCTCCGCCGAATGCAACTGCAAGAAAGTGTTCCGTATTAAGTTCAAAAGGAATTTTCTCAAAAAATTCAAGGCCTACCATGTAAACCACCGAGCCCACGGCGGCTTTTACAGTGAACTTTTTCCCCAGAAATACGTAACCTGCAATTATAAATGGCAAAAAGACAAAGAGAACGCACAGCGATAATTGCAATCCGGTAAGTTTACTGATAATTATCGCAACGCCGGCTGTTCCGTAATCTATCGCATCATTCGGAAGCAGTATCAGAGCGACCGCAAAGCTCGCCATTATGGCTCCGAATATAATTAAGATATATGACAACAGTGCCTTTCTTTTCTTCATATTTTTTTCTCTCCTAAATCCGCTAAAACAAAAGTTGCTGTACCGAGACATATGCCATGCCCCAGTACAACCATTATACAGGAATTTGCAGGATTTCCGGGCAAAAAAAGAACCCCGGATAAAACCTAGGGTTCTTCCAATTCCTTTTCAGAAAAAACATGAATGTCTTTATATTTTATTTTTATCTTCCTTATACCAAATTATCAAAGCAACTATAAAAATAATTCCAAAGTATATGTAAGCTGCATTTGATTTCGGATACGCATCAAATAATTTATTCCAATCATAAATTGCGCCTATGGAATTTATAAAAGAATGATATATGGCACATGCCAGGACACTCTTTGTTGCTTTATAAATTGCAGCGGCCACAAAAGTCCATACAAATATGTTCATAGCAAAACCTACAATGCTATCGCCATAGTGGTTGGAGGACGGCTGCAGCCATATCGGAAAATGCCATACACACCAAATCACCGCCACAATAGTAGTTGCAACCGGGAATGGAAATCTTTTTTCCAGCATAGGTTGCAGAAAGCCGCGCCAGCCGGTTTCCTCCGCAAATCCGACAAACGGAAGCATGATAAGAAACCCAAGCGGCATCATATACAAGGGCGAACCGTTGGGTTCACCGTAAAAAAGAGCAAATATCAAGGCGCATATGCAGAACAGGCCTGTTATCAGAAGCGTTTTCATCTTTTTAGGGGTATATAAAAAGCGCTTCAAATATTCTTTTACAGTGATATGCTCTTCTTTCCTAAGTACGATAAAAAGAGAAATAACCGGAGCCGGTGTCGTAAAGAGAATACCTATGATTGCATACATAATATATGCAAATGTCAGCTTTCCTGTCTCCGCATAACTAACCGATACAGGTTCGAGAACAAACATAATAATTTGAAAAAATACAGTTATAAACAGAAGCCAACCAAGAAAATCTGCTATCGGTGCTTTCTTTTTTTCATCAGTCCACATTTTTTTGTCCTTTCATAATCCCTGAGATCAATGCCTCTACGCCATATGCAAAACTTTCATCCAAAGAGATTTCATCTCCAAAACTACCATGTAACTCCAGCATCGAAAACCCTTCCACAAAACCTCGCAAGCTTCGCAGAACATGCATTTTCCGGGTTTCGCTAAACTCAAGAGAATCCAAAATAGAATACAATGATGATATAACCCCTTTTGTAATTTCATTATTCAGTTCGGATGTATATGAATTGTGCCAGCAAATTGCCTCAAAAACTCCGGGATGATCATGAGCAAATTCACGAAGCGCATAGCACATTGCCTTTAATCCTTCTTCCCGTGACTTTCCTACTGCCGATTTAGCGATTTTTATATCAATATTGCTCCAACCATATACTATGATTGCCTCTTTTATCTCATCCAAACCGCCTTGAAAATGCTTATACAAAGATGGGGGCTTTATGCCCAATCTATCAGCAATAGTTTTTACAGAAAGATTCTGAAAACCATCTTTATCTATCATTTCGACACACACTTCAATGATCTCTTGTTTTCTGGACATTTCCCCTCCTTGCTAATCATTTTAGCTTGTAAGCTAATGCTATTAGCCTTTAGGTTAACATAGACTCTTAATACTGTCAAACAAACATCTTTTCAGGAAAACAAAGAGGCATGACGAACGCTGTTATTCGCCCTGCCTCTAAAATTTTGCTGTTTACCTGCTGCGTACGGTAGAAAACTCAGGACTACTGTATGCGGCTGGTGGTTCTCTGTTATTTCTTTCCAATAGAAACATACATTACTACTCCATCTGTTTCCAGCATTTTTCTTTAAGGAAATCAGCTATCACATTGATGTTTTCACCTTCATAGTACGCAACCAACAATTTCTTGAACTCAGACACTTCTTTCTCTGGTATGACAAGAAGCCCTTGTCCATTGGATATAAGGTAATGATTAGCAAATATTACTGAAGCTCTTTTATTACCATCAACGAAGACCTGCGTTTTCATGCAATACATGCATAATTCTATAGCTTTATCTATATCTGTCTTATCGGAAGTTCTTATTTCGTTTATGTTCTCTATAACAACCGACTCTATAGGAATAGGAGGTACATAACTTGTACCTCCTATGGTTACAGGCACACTACGTATTTTTCCCCCATAAGAGAAAAAACCTTCATTAACAAGCTTTGCTACATGACAGAGTAAATAATAGTCAGTTTCAGCCTGTATAACATCCTGATCAAGAATGAACTCCCAGGAATGCTTAAGATTCAGGATTTTTTGTACATCATCCGCTGTCATGCCATTGACGATACCTTTTTCCAATATTTCCTCTGTCTGTGGGAATGTCGTTGCTACTCCCTCCAAAACAGCCTGATCATAGATATTTGATTTCATATTTGCTCTGGCAAAGTCCAAATTCATAACAACATTTGCAGGTAGTTCAGCAGGACTATATCCAACTTCTGCAAGCTGCTTATCTATCTTTCGAATATTCTTTTTTAATTCCCTGGCTTCTCTAGCGTTCCTAAGGAGCAACTGGTACAGATTGTCTGAGTAAACATCAACATATGTTGATGTGAGTTTTCCATTTACTCTTTTTCTTATATACAAGTATTTACCGCTGGAGTTTTCCTTCACTTCCGGTGAGCCATCATAAGGTATGAGATTTAGACGTGCCTGAAAATCAGCTTTATCCTGCAATAAACTCTGAATTATTTCCAACTTATTATTCATCAATTTCTCCTTTTAGGGAACTTTTCCAATAAAAATATATCAAAAAGTTCCCTAAAATTCAAATTAAAATTAGGGAACTTTTTTAATAGAAACATGTCAAAAAGTTCCCTAATTTTTCTTGAAAAAGACTCAGTACAATGTACCGAGTCTTCTGAAATCTGCAATAGCAGATTGATTATCTCTTTGAGAACTTTATCACCGCCTTAAGTGCCTTGTTTTGGGCATTTGTAGGACGAGTTGCTGTTTACCTGCTTCGTACGGTAGACAGCTCAGGGCTACTGTATGCGGCTGGTGGCAATTTAAAGTCTAATTCTTCAGAGTCGTTATATTCTCAATAAATTCATTACCATAGCTGTCATAATATCTTTTTCATCTGGATTGGATTCTGCAATCATAAGGGTAATAGCCACAAGCGCTCCATCACTTATTATCTTCTGCCCATCTCTAAAAAGTGCATTGTTTCTGTTCAAGAACTCCAAGAACAATGATGCTGCGATTCTCTTACAGCCATCCTCAAAAGGATGGTCTTTTATCATGAAATAAAGAAGATTGGCCGCCTTTTCCTCTAGCGAAGGATATACCTCCCCTCCAAAAACATCCTGATATACTGCTGCCAAAATGCCTTCCACCTTACCAGTTTCCTTCTCTACACCAAATACGTCTGATTTGAATGTATCCTCCATATGATCAACCATCTCTCTACAATCACTATAGGTGATTCTGTATATTGGGCTTGAGCCTTCAGGCTTCTCAAGAGACTGGTGATCATATTGATCCAAAAGTATAAGCGCCTGCGTGTATAGATTTACAGCCTTGAGCACATCCTGTTGTTCAATATCAAGCGTACCTGCAATCATCTTAGTTTGTATTTCAACGGTTTTCTGAAGTGCCTGTAGCCTGCGTTCATTTATTGCATAGCCATTTAAAGTATACTGTTTAAGCACCAAACTAGCCCATCGTCTGAATGCTATTCCTCTTTTTGAATTTACTCGATATCCAACAGAAAGTATCATATCCAGATTGTATATCTTAGGTTTTCTTCCTCCGGAACTTTTATCGGAAAAACCGATAGAAGTCTCATCTAGCTCACCCGTATCGATAATATTTTTTATATGCTCACTAAGAGTGGCTTGCTTAACACCAAATAATTCACCCATTTGTTTCTGTGTTAGCCAAACTGTTTCTTGCTCAGGACATATCTGCACCTCTATCTCTGTATTCCCGTCTGTAAATAAAACAATTTCATTCTTTGCCATTAAATTCCCCTCTATCCTTCATTATTTTCTCATATTCAAGCTGATAAGCGATCAGCCTCGGAATATACTCCGGAGGAGTCCTGCGCCCTGCTTCCCAATCCTCTAAAGTACGAACCGGTATACCAGTGTGAATCGAAAACTCTTTAAATCATGATAATATCAAAGATTTGCATTGACCAGTTTTAAAAACTTCTTATCATTCATTTGCTCATTAGTTACATAATCCCCATCACAGAACAGTGCATATGTGGTAATTGGTGTTGGAGCATTCTGAGCCTGATCTCTGGTCTCTATTCTGATCGCTCTAAACGGTATTCCATTGTTCTTAGCAGTCTCTTCCAAAACAGGCACATACTTGGCATTAAATGGGCACTGATTCGTGTAATAAAGCACGTATCCTTTTTCATCGATACGAGGATGCTTTGCACATTCCTTGAAGCATGGTGTTTCAACACTTTTTTCAAAGGACAGATACCACAGCTGGATTCCATTATCGGCTTCATCACAAACTTGAAAGCCTTTGAATGCTAGAAACTTTGGATCAGAAAGGAATGGCTTTTTCTTAGCAGCAGATAATATGCAAATTCCCTTCTTCCCCTTTTCCTTACTGTCCTTTATGCACTCATTAAGAAGATCACTTGAATATCCATGTCCCTTTAAGGAACCTGAAACCCACAGACAATCGATATACATATATTCCGGTGCATTTATCGGATTCCACGCATACTCTGCCGGGATATATTCAATAAAGCATTTACCGCGTTCGACACTCTTTAAGAAAACAAGCCCTTCATCAAATCTGTCAGCAAGCCAGGCTTTCTTGGATGAAACCTGTATATCTTTATTGTTTGATATAGCACAACAAATGTGTTCTTCTTCAAGATTATCCTTGGATACTCTTATATACTCCATCTTCAGCTCTCCTTTCTAATAGGATGTCTGATAACCGTCTTAAGCTTCTCTGGCACCACTTTCCTTGCATCGCTAAGGTAAATCTCGTAGAATTCTTTGTACTCCTTCTTGTAATCGAATGCCATGTCTTTATTCCTCCGAAATATCTTTTGACTCGTAAGGCTTATTCCATGAACCAATCTCAATCAGGTTGCCTTCAGGATCTGCTATATAACAGGTTCTCTGCCCCCAAGGTTCTAGTTCAGGTGCAAGGACTGATGTTGCACCGTTTTGTACAGCCTTATTATAAGCTTCATCCACTTCTTTAAATGTATCAACATAAAGCGCTATTTCGAAATGTCCGTTGAGACCTTTTATGTACTTATACCTGCGTCTTGTCATCTTCTCAAAGTCGTTCCTGCCGTATAACAGAAAAAGGGTCCCATCCTTCACCAGATACACATTGGATGTATCCTCTGTCTCTTTTATTTCAAACCCCAGCACATCCCTGTAGAAGCGTACCATTTTGCCCATATCCTCAACAAACAATCCAAAACCATCAAGTCTCATTTTCATTAGTCCTCCTTGTAAATCGTCGCCATTTTCTGTACCATCTTTGAAATCTGCCTCCTGGCTTCTACCGGCTCAAGCACTTCTGCTTTATTTCCAAAGGTCATTATCCATGTGATCAAATTATCTGAGTCCGTGTAATCCGCAGTAAACATAAGTCTACCATCCTCTGTTTCCGTAAAACAGTTTGGTCCAAATTCCTCCACCAGGCGCCACTTTACATCCTTTGAAAACAGCGCTTTTACCTTGATTCCACCAGGAAATATCTTTTCTGTAGACAGATCAGGTAATGGAGCGTTTCTGCAGACAAATCCTTTATCCGTTTCAACCACTTTAACCATGCGGTTTAATTTAAATAGGCGATAGTCTTTGCGCTTTTGACACCATCCATAGACATACCAGCTGCTCCACTTAAACACTACATAATATGGCTCAATAGTTCGTTTTCCTTCTCCCGCCTGAGCATAATAGTGGAAGGTCAAAAGATGCCTGTTTTCTATCGCATCCTGAATAGTAGATATCTTTGGAGCCAGCGATGTCTTGTACCAAGAAGACAGGTCGATAAGGACAGAATCCCTACCGCTGATAAACTCCGAAGAACCTGCCTGGAGCTTCTCCATAAGCTGCCCATAATATCCGCTTCCACTAACACTATCAAGGCTTCGTAGTCCCGCCAGGATCATTTGCATGTCACGGGATGTCAAAAGAGTCCTATCCATCTTATAGCCATCCATGATGCTTATACCGCCTCCAACTCCCCGGGTCGTTTTAATTGGTATTCCTGCCTGGCAAAGAGTCTCAATATCTCTGTTTATGGTTCTTCTAGACACCTCGAAATGCTCAGCCAGCTCCGGAGCTGTCGTCACCTCTTTTTGCAAAAGAATTGATAGTATGCCAATCAGTCTGTCTATCTTCATTTGATCACCTTCTATGATTATCATACAAGCACAAACATGTCATCTATATGTCATGTTTATATTCTACACTATTTTTGACAACAAAAAACCCACAACCAGATGGTTGTGGGTTTCTGAAATCTGCAACTGCAGATATTCTCATCTCTTTGATAACCGCAAAGTACTGAAAATACGGCATTTTTTCAAAAGTTTTGCTACCTGCCTGCGTCTTACGGAGAGCAGCTCAGTGTTCTCCGGGACAACGGCATGTAATATGCATAATAAACTGAAATTTAGCGCCCGTTCCGCACCTTATTCAGCAGATTGAGCAGTCCCTTTTCTTTGATGATTGCAATGCCCTGCCCCTCGTCGCCGAGAACGATCAGATTATCCCCGGGCTGAATGTCAAAGACCTTCCGCGCCTTGGCGGGAATCACGATCTGCCCCTTGTCACCAACCTTAACCATGCCGAACACATGCTTTCCCTTTGGGGGAACGCCCAGCCCAAGACTTTCCTCATCGTTCTTTTCGTGGTTAATTAGGTCGTCTATGGTCACGGAGAACACATCCGCAAGGAGCTTGCTTTTTTCGATATCCGGCAGGGACTCACCTGTCTCATATTTTGACAGAGTCTGGCGGGAAACGCCGATCATCTCTGCCAGCTCCTCCTGCGAATAGTCGTGATATTTCCTAAGCTCAATCAGGTTTTCCGAAAAACTCATTTTTTCTCCTTTCTTATGCCTAAAACGCACCATCGTATTACGGGTATTTTACGAATAACTCCGTTTAGAAGAAATGCTCCCCCGAAGCCGGACACGCCGACAAGCATGTAAATAAAAAACGGTGAAAGCTGTGGCGCATACATTTTCAGATACCAGGCGCTCATTGCAATGGGCAGATAGTGAAACACGTAAAGCCCGAAGGACCGCTTCTTCATCCAATTGGCAAAGTGGTTTTCAAATCCACCACATTTTTTCATAAAGGCGAGAACGCCCAAGGTGCCGAGCCATGCAAAAAGGTTACAGACGAAGGTATCCAACACCTCATGATCCGGATAGGATTGCCCCCAATACATTACAACAAACAGCACACCAGATGCCGCTCCCAGAGAGCTCAGCAAAATCCAGTTCCTCTCCAGTCTGTCCATAACCTCATCATGGGAAAAGACAAAGTAACCGATCAGGAAACCTGCTCCATAGATGCCGAAGCGATAGACCACAATAACGGGAGTGTTCAGAATCTGTGCTGCGCCATAGATCACCACCGTAAGAACGAGGGCAGCAACAGTCCCGGCATCTCCGCAAAGGTGCCATAGCCTGTTGTTATCAATTTTACGGATTACGAGAAGCAGGATGCTGAAAATCCATAAAAGCTGGATATACCACAGCGGGCCGGTGCCGCTGACGCACATGATCAGGAACAGTATCGGCTTCGGGACGGCGCCCATCTGTTCAAACGCACCGCCGATGAGCATATTGTAATACCCCATGCCCCATCCCCATACCAGCAGGCCTATGGTGGAGGGCACCAGGAGTTTTCTTGTCCTTTTTCTTACGAATTCCTTAGCTGTGACTTTGTCCAGCTCAAATCTGGCGGACATACCGGAAACCACGAACAGCAACAGCATAAACCAGGGGTAAACCATATACTGGAACAGATCCTGAGGCTGATTTGCACGGAAAGGGCCGATGATGCCGTATCGTGTGACGCCGTTGAATATGTAAATCACATGATAGATTACCACAAGGCTCACTGTAATCCAACGGATATTGTCGAGGTATGTCTTTCTCATAATTTTACCACCTTTGCCATTATTCTTTACACGATTATAAAAAATAAACTTTGCCCGAGCCACCAAGCAAAGTTTACATTTTTACATTTGTCTGTTAAATTTCGTGGCATTGTGGAATGGGAAATTATATTAATTTTCCACCATTCACTACTTTCTATCACAATTTATGTATAAAGAAACCCGGAAACATCCGCCATGCCGATAGAAGTTTCATCCAGCTCACCAGTATCGATAATAAAAAAAGAGAGCTCACGCATGAACTCTCCGGGCTATAGGCATCTCAAGATTCCATAGCGCATCCACTACATAAATCGCTCATTTATAAGGCTGTGCATCACCTATATATGATAGAATAGCATATTTATAGGCTTTTTCAAGTTTCCTCCAGAATTCTCAGTCCTTCCTTATAATCCTGTCCCAAAACTTCCTGTGTCTTTTGGAAGTCATACTTCTCATGTAGTCTGTCATGAACCTTTAAGAACTCTTTCTTTCCGTATTTCCTTATATATAATGCCTGAGCCTTTGCTGCATTTGCTCCGTCATTTGATGGAATATAGAACCCTTTATTGCAATTTTCGAGCTCATCGCACTCATAACATCCGTCCAAATCTTTTTCCTTACAGCATTTCACATTCGGACATGTTCTGTCCTCAGCACAGGTGGCAAAAGAGCAGACATTGTACTTCGTTCTGCAGGATCCGCACCACTCTGAAATGAAACAGTGATTACAGGAAAAGCCACAATAAGCAACAGGATCAACACCCTTTCGTGCTATCTTGCAGAGTTTATTCTTGATGCGGCTCATGGCTTCGATATGCATGATCCAGTGACGGCAAAATGGCATCTGAATCAGTCCTTTTATGTCCTTACCGCACCAGTAATCAATCAGCCAAAACGCATTCTCATTCTCGCTGACGCATTTACTGCGTATAAGTATTTCCTTTACATCGCCGCCGAATTTTTGCTTTAAGTCCTTGTATGTCAGATCTCCAAGAATCTGATCCGTAGACTCCTTTACAGCTTTTACATACAGATATAGTTCTTTAATATTCAGTTTTTCTGAAAACTCTGCAATCTCGTTTCCCTGAAGTTCATTACCCGTAGTAATGATAGGTGCGCCAATGCGATTATGAAAGTCATGTGTAAAAAGGATTTGATTATCCTCTGCTATCATCTCATGGGCAACTATATCTTCAATCCTGAAAATATGCCAGATAGAATAGGCAAGGGTTTTACTGTGATATCCGTCCGCACCCGCAAAGGGCATTTTGGCAAAGGCCTCATCCGGATATCCACTCACAATCTGTGTGATCTGATCAAACATTTCCTCACGGAAAGCCAAAAGCTTCTGAATAGCCTCTTTAAAGGTTGCTTCCTTCGTCAACAATTTCTGTATTTCTTTATTGTTTTCTGACCATGATTTGTCCATAATCTATCTTCTCTCATCGGTTAATCCAATATTATTCCATGGTGCTTTCTTACATTTTTATAAAAAATCCAGGGAGTCTTTTTATTGCTACTTTATGCTATTGCTTTAGTTCTTTTACCAATTAAACAATAGTATGTCACCATGAGCATCAGAAAAGCGCCTATCCATGCAGATACTTCAGAAATGGCAATTCCCTTAAATCCGTTCCTTCCTACCAAAAAGCCAAAGATCAGCCTCATAATGACTTCGAGCCCGCCTGAGAGCATTGGTATAAAGGTATTGCCCAACCCCTGAACAGAGTATCTGTATACAAAAAGCCAGCCCAGGGCAAAAAAGCTTATTCCCATGATCGGCATGAAATCGGTACAATAACCGATTATCATGTTGTCAGTCAGCAGCATCCTTGCCAGGCTTCCGGGCACAAATATCATAAGGAGCGATATAGGCACATTCACAAGTGTAGAGAGCATCAGGCCCTGTCTTACTCCTGTGCGTATCCTGTCATATTTGCCAGCGCCCTTATTTTGCCCCACAAAGGTCATCATGGAAAGACCTACGGACATTCCGAACTGCTCAAAGAGTGATGCAAATTTCATGCAGGCTGAATAGGCTGCCACATATGCGCTTCCCATAAGATTTACGAAGTACTGCAATACCATGGTCCCTGCAGCTGTGACCGAATTCATAAGTGCCACAGGAAGTCCTATTTTCATCAGTTCAACCAATATATTCTTTTCATCTGCTATTTCTGACGTGTCTTTTCCCAGACTCATAAAATTGATGGTTCTAAGCTTTTTAAGGCACAAAAGGTATGATACAAACTGAGAGACCACTGTTGCCACTGCTGCTCCGACAACTCCTGTGCCAAAGGCCATTATGAAAATAATATCAAGCATGATGTTCACGAGTGATGAACAGATCATAGCAGTGAGGGGCGTTCTGGAATCTCCCATTGACTGGAGAATTGTAATCTCAAGGTTATTCATAACCGTCACTACAATTCCCAATAAGATCACAGCAAAATATCTATACGAATCGTCAAAGATATCTTCAGGAGTGTTCAAGAACGTCAGCATCTTATTGAGCAAAGAAACGCATACAACAGTAAAGGCTATTCCAAACGTGATACTGAGCTTCTTGGCTGCTCTGATGTATGCATTCAGCATAGCCATATCGTTTTTTCCAAAGCTCTGGGCAAAGGTTATGCCAAATCCTCTGGTCATCCCCACAACAAATCCAAGTATTAGGAAGTTAAGTGTCCCGGTTGCCCCAACAGCAGCCAGCGCCTGATCCGAGATTCCCTTGCCAACTATAATGCTATCCACAAGACTATATAGTTGTTGGAAAAGATTTCCCCATAATAATGGCAAAAAGAACAGTATGATCTGTTTCATACTGTTTCCTGAGGTCATATTTTGTGTGGTCTGTTCTGTATTTGTCATGGCCGCTCTCTTTGGTCTTTCTCTTGATGTTAATTATTTAATAGTTAAGATCATTTTAGTATCCAGGCTATTCCCTTTGCAAGACGCAGATCCGCATCTTTGAAATGATTTCCGGGATTCATTTCAAACGTAGTTTCTATGCCCTTATTCTTGTATTGATCATAGTATTCTTCAAATGAAAGCGGAGAAAGTTTTATATTTGTTGCCTTATCTCTAAATTCAGTAACTATATCTGAAGACAACATTTTAGAATTTGATCCCGTCACATATAAATCTATATTCTTTTCTCTTGATAGTCCGAGTACAACGTCTACGAATGATATTACTTCAGTGTCATCAGAATTTGCCAAAACATGTTTGCCATCGGTAAGGTTAGGATTAATTATCGAATATACCTTTTGTATCTCATCAATAAACACATAGTAATTCTCTTTATCTTTGCATTTTTCCCTTATATAAGCTCCTAGTTCTAAAGGATCGCGATACTTGCTGTTTTTATCATCATCCAATTCCAGGATAATTATCCTACTCTCTGGAACGTCCTGAGAAAGCAAGTATTCTCTATAAATTTCTTTTAGAAGAAATGATTTTCCACATCTTCTTACACCTGTTATCACTTTCGGAAATCCATTATCTTTAGCATTAATCAACTGATTTAGATATCTATCTCGCTTTATCATATAATCTCCTAAATTGTAGAATTCTACATTTTTAGCGATTATCTCTTTGTTAACGCTTGCATAACGCAGAACCGCGTAAATAGGCACTTTTATTAATTTGTGGGTGCTATACGGGTGCTACGCAACAAGTCTTACCTGCACTCACACGTTCTTTTCACTCAAGAATATGTCCCACATGACGCTCTTCGAAGAACATATCCTTATTCGCGATGACTATTATGACCGTAGCAATAAAGACGATTATCGTCTCGACACATTTGGTCTCAGGAGTCATGGCAATCTTCTCCTGCATGAAATTAACGAAAAGATGGAAAATGATACATGCAAGGATCGAACGATTGCTAGCAAGATATACCCAGGTTATTATAAATCCCATGGCTATCGCACTTACGAAGAAATTGACCACAAAGAGCGGATTTACCATAAGTCCCGCCTGATAAGTTCCCTTGATGAAGAGAAGGGGAAAATGCCAGAATGACCATATCGCTCCGAAAATTACCGACTCCCAGAACCAGTTCATATAATTGCCTATAGAATCTTCACAATACCCCTTCCAGCCAACCTCCTCAAGTATGGAAGCAATGATTATCGTGACCAGCGCACTTGCCACCCCGACTCCCGTGAAGTTAAAATCATCAGAAAATGCAAACTGATTGATGGACTGGCCGAAGACAAGTGATAACAGGATTGAACAGACAACGATCATGGCAAAAACGATCACGGACAGGATCACATTCAGCCATTTCACCTTATAAAATCCGAATATCTTATCTTTCAGATCCTTCTTAAGGGCATCTGATCCAGAGCATAATATAAATACCGTTGAGACAACCGCAGGTGCTATCAGCCCAAGGATCATAAGCGTCATTGCTATATTCTCCGGAAGAAATATCGCCGGGATCCAGAATATCCATGTAAACAGATAAGCCATTGCAAAATAATATACCGGTCTGTATCTGTATCCTTTATTTCCTGTATTTTTCTGATTCTCTTTCATAACGATCTCCTTATTCTATACGATATTTGAAATTTCTTTCTGTTTCTTGTATGTCACATTCAGATCACTTCCCCATTCCAGACTTCTAATCCTGCCGGAAAATAGGAAGCCGAGTGCCGATGCCATAAGAAGCATTCCTGATATTGCTATGACCCAGGCCGCTCCTCTTCCGCCCCCGATGTCAAATGCACTTCCTATTCCGTCTGCCAGTACCCCGGATAATGCATATGCGGGAATATAACCAAGCTGGGATATCAATCCTATGAATCCCCAGACACGCCCCTGCATCTCATTTGGGATATTAGTTCGCGCAAGATAATCAAGACATGAATTCGCCGGAGGAAGCATTGCAAAAAACAGGAAGCCAAAGGTGCATATTATCATCACATTTTCAGTCATCGAAAACAGGATCATAAAAGCCCCAGCCATCATAAGTGACACGGAAAGTACTCTGCTCTGATTCTTTTTGATGCCGGAAATTCCGGTAAGCAATGCTGTAAAAAGCATTCCTAATGCACAGACAGTTTCGGATATCCCCAGAGTTTTTGCATCTGTAAAGGATAAAATAAGCGGCTCTGACAAAATCTGTATCACTCCTATGAACATGGATATAAGAGAAGATATCAGAATGAGCTGCATAACCCCGTTCCGGGAATATACCCCGTTCCACCCCTCTGACAGACTGCGGAAAAAGCTTTCTCTCTTTGCTTTTTCCGATGTAACGATACTTTTTTTTACAAAAGCGGTAGTGGCAAGCGTCACAAAAAAGGTACATATATCCAAAACAAGAAGAAGATTTATGTCATACAGTCCAAGCAACAATCCTGCGATCACCGGAGAGACCAGATATCTGGCACTTCCCGACAGAGAGACCAGCCCGCTTGCTTTGGTAAACTCTTCTTCCGACAAAATATCCGTGACTGTTGCTCTGTAAGAAGGCTCCAGTAGAGACGAAAATACCGAACTGATAAAAACTCCAATACATATCTGAAATAGTGAAGCGTCACCCTTTTGCATACTTAACAGGATATATAGAATTCCCAGAGCAGAGCAACCGTCGCCGATCATCATCAGCTTTCTTCTGTCGTACATATCGGCAAGAACCCCTGCGGGGACCGACAAAACCAGCGTCGGAAGAAATCCAAGTAAAGTTATGAGCGCCATTTGCGCAGCACTGCCTGTTTTATTGTAAATATATACTCCCAGGCCAAAGCTTGTAAGTCCGCCTCCTATCTGTGATATGAAATCACCGGACCATAGTACCAGAAATTTTGAAAAACCCGATTCCTTTTTCATGACATTCTCCTTCAAAAAAAAATTTTAATTATGTTGCAAACCCCAATTTATGCCTTTTATTCGACCGTCTGTCTGTCGGTAGGATTGTCTTTTTAAAGGAAACCTCCATCCAACCTTCCTGAATATACGGTTTCCTTAACTTAAAAGCTCTGTTTTATTGAAACAGCTTTCTCAATACTTTCTGGAGACTTCCTTCCCTGGCACCCAGCAGCTTTTCTGTATTATACAAAAAGGCTGCGATCTTCTTTTCCATGGAGGGAGAATTCTTTTCATGATAGTCATCAAAAGCTATGTTGGAATATAAAACAAGCATTTCAATTGTTTCAGCCGGATATTTAATGTTGAACAATCCCTGCCTGACTCCTTCTTCAGCAAGTTCAAGCAATACCGAAACTATCCCGGATGTCAGATTTTCCTGCATCTTCTGATGCATGAGCGCATTCTGCGGCTTATGAACCTCACCTATGATCTCATGCCCGATATCGGTCTCTACATTAAGCGATGCTATCGTCATGACCAGCCTGTCGATCACCGGAACAGATGTATCTGCCGCGATCATCTTAGCCTTGGCGATAAGAGAATCATTGATCCTCTCTATCATCGCATTAAGAATATCTTCCTTGGACTTAAAGTGATAATACAGTGTCCCCCTTGCAATTCCTACTCTGTCCAAAATATCGTTCGTACTCGTCTTGTCATATCCTTTTGTAACAAAGAGCTCCTCTGCAGCATCAAGGATCTCATTACGTCTTTCAATCGCTTCTTTTACAACTCTCATATAATCTTCATCACCTGAATCGAATTTAATTGACTGACTGTCGGTCTATAATATAAATAACACCACATCTTTTATATATTGTCAAGAGCTATTATCCTCGCATCTGCATACGGATACATATGAAACCTCTATTTCTTTAGTCGAAAATCAGACAAAAGCTTGTGAATACCCAAGAAACTCTTTCGGTTTTTGGTCCGGCAGGATGGATACCCTCAAGTGATGATTCTTGTCTATTTGGTACAAGCATCTTGTAATACTCGGACGTTAGTTCCGCAATTATCCGGACAAGGTTTCTACTAATATCCGGACAAGATTCCTGTATCAAGTGGACAAGATGACATCTATTTTTTATATTACTCGCTTGCCGTCTTATTGTCATCTCCGGCGTCAGCCGGCATATGTTCTATCGTAGGACGGCGGGAAGGACCTTTTAGGTCGAACCTATACGCATTGCGCACTATGCGGTCCAAGACCGCATCTGCAATCGTTTGATCTTTGAAAATTGAAACCCAATTCTTAACAGGTAACTGTGCTGAGATGGCTACAGACTTATGTTTGTGGTATCT
>NZ_FMUR01000006.1 GCF_900101605.1 Butyrivibrio hungatei | reverse complement strand
ACCTCGATGTCGGCTCATCGCATCCTGGGGCTGTAGCAGGTCCCAAGGGTTGGGCTGTTCGCCCATTAAAGCGGTACGCGAGCTGGGTTCAGAACGTCGTGAGACAGTTCGGTCCCTATCCGGCGCGGGCGTAGGATATCTGAGAGGAGCTGTCCTTAGTACGAGAGGACCGGGATGGACGGACCGCTGGTGTATCAGCTGCATCGCCAGATGCATAAGGCTGGGTAGCCACGTCCGGACGGGATAAACGCTGAAGGCATCTAAGCGTGAAGCCCCCCTCAAGATGAGATATCCCTGCTTCGGCAGTAAGACCCCTTGTAGAGTACGAGGTTAGATAGGCACAAGGTGTAAGCATGGTAACATGTTCAGCTGATGTGTACTAATAGGTCGAGGGCTTATCCATAAAGTGGTATAGAAGAGATCTGGAGAAGATAGTTCAGTGTTCGGTTTTGAAGGTACAAAGAAGAGTCGCAAAAACGGCTCTTTATTTTTAGAAGTACCGATAATCCTCCTTAGCTCAGTCGGTAGAGCATTCGGCTGTTAACCGAAGTGTCGTTGGTTCGAGTCCGACAGGGGGAGCTAAGTACTAAGCGAAGGAAGTTTGGTACTAATGAAGACTGTAACTACGGTCTGTAATATGGCTCCGTGGTCAAGCGGTCAAGACATCGCCCTTTCACGGCGGTAACACGAGTTCGATTCTCGTCGGAGTCACTAAGATTCATTATCAATTACATATTTGGTGACATAGCCAAGCGGTAAGGCATAGGTCTGCAACACCTTGAGCGGCGGTTCAAATCCGCCTGTCACCTCTAAAAACTGTGAGTATTAAATATTCACAGTTTTTTTGTGCTATAATCTTTTTATCTGATTTATTTGGAGGTTAGTTTATGGCAGAAGAAACGATGAAAGATTTTAGCAAGGAGATTGAGAGCTCCTTCAGAAAGATAAAGGAAGGAGATATAATTGACGGAACTGTTATCGGTGTAAATGATACAGAAGTAATTTTGGATATAAAATATTATACTCAGGGAATAATAAGGCTTGAGGAGCTTAGTGATGATCCCAAGTTTTCTATACATAGAGATATAAATGTCGGAGATGAAGTATCTGCTACTGTTATTTCAACAGACGACGGAGAAGGAAATATTCTTTTGTCCAAGAGAAGAGCAAATGAAGTTCTTGCATGGGATAAGCTTAATGCATTACTTGAATCCGGGGAGTATGTTGATGTTAAGATATCTGAAGCTGTTAAAGGCGGAGCAGTGGCTTTCCTTGAAGGAATAAGAGGATTTATTCCGGCATCTAAGCTTGATCTTTCTTTTGTGGAAGAAGACAAACTTGCTGATTATGTTGGAAAGACTGCTAAGGTTAGAGTAATTACTTCTGATGAAGAGAATGGAAAACTTGTTCTTTCAGCTAAAGATTATCTCAAAGAACAGGCTGATCTTAAGAGAAAAGAAATGGTCTCTAACGTAGAAGTTGGCCTTGTTACTGAGGGAACAGTTGAGAGTTTGCAGAATTACGGTGCATTTGTTGATTTGGGTAACGGTCTTAGCGGACTTGTTCATATTTCTCAGATTTGTAACAACAGAATTGCACATCCTTCAGCTGTTCTTAAAGTCGGACAGAAGGTAAAAGTCAAAGTTATTTCAATTAAAGACGGAAAGCTTAGTCTTAGTATGAAAGCGCTTGAAGATATAGCTGCGACTGAGATTACAGAAGAAAAGATTGAATATCCAAGTGACGGAGATGCAACAACATCTTTGGCTGCGCTTCTTAAGAAAGCAGGTTTTTGATCATACATAAATAATGAAGGGGGATAATATGGACGAAGCTGTAAAAGAGTTAAAAGAAATAGTTGACGGTTCGAATAATATTGTCTTTTTTGGTGGTGCGGGAGTATCGACAGAGAGCGGTGTTCCTGATTTCAGGAGCGAAGACGGTCTTTATCATCAGCAGTACAAGTACCCTCCGGAGCAGATTTTAAGTCATACATTTTATATGAGAATGCCTGAGGAGTTCTTTAGATTCTATAAGGATAAACTTCTCATTACTGGGGTTAAGCCCAATAAAGCGCATCTTAAGCTTGCCGAACTTGAAAAGCAAGGTAAACTCCGTGCTGTTATTACACAGAATATTGACGGCCTGCACCAGGCTGCCGGCAGTAAAGAAGTTCTTGAACTTCACGGAAGCGTACATAGAAATTATTGCGAAAAATGCGGTAAGTTCTATGATTTTGACTACATGGCCAATGCGGAAGGAGTTCCCGTATGCAGTTGTGGCGGCAGGATAAAGCCTGATGTGGTCTTGTATGAAGAAGGCCTTGATATGGGGATAATGCAGAAAGCTGTTGAGTATATCAGTAATGCTGATGTCCTTATAATTGGTGGAACTTCACTGGCTGTTTATCCGGCGGCAGGACTTATTGACTATTACAGGGGAAATAAGCTTGTTCTTATCAACAAGTCGGCTACACCGAGGGACAGACAGGCTGATCTGGTAGTACAGGGTGCAATAGGGGAGATTTTGGATCAGATTTAATGGATATTCAGGTTGGAAATATAATAAAACTTAAGAAACAACATCCTTGCGGTAGTTTTGAATGGGAAGTTTTGCGTGTAGGTGCGGACTTTCGAATCAAATGCCTTGGTTGCGGTCATCAGGTAATGATATCCAGGAAAACACTGGAAAAGAGCATTAAAGGGATACGATAAAATGCTTGCATTTGGAACATATATATGATAGCATATTATTCTGTGATAAATTCCTTGCTGCTTGACTGATACAAGTAGCCAGAGACCAAAAGGAGGTAACAAATAGCATGAACAAATACGAATTAGCCGTTGTTGTTAGTGCAAAGATCGAAGACGATGCCAGAACAGCAGTCATCGAGAAGGTTAAGAAGACTATCGAGAAGCATGGTGGTCAGATTACCAATATTGATGAGTGGGGAAAGAAGAAGCTTGCTTATGAAATCGAGAAGATGACAGAAGGCTTCTACTATTTCATCCAGTTCGATGGCGAAGCAACAACTCCTGCAGAGATTGAAGCTCGCATGCGTATTATGGACGGTGTCATCAGATATTTATGCGTTAAGAACGAGGCTTAAATAGAAGAGGACGAAAATATGAACAAAGTTATACTAATGGGACGTTTAACAAGAGACCCCGACGTAAGATATTCACAGGGCAATGAGCCTATGGCTGTAGCAAGATATACACTTGCTGTGGATAGAAGATTTGCAAGAAGAGATCAACAGGATGCTCAGACAGCTGACTTCATCGGTATCGTAGCTTTTGGAAGAGCCGGCGAGTTTGCTGAGAAATATCTTAAGAAGGGCACTAAGGTTATCGTAACAGGACGTATCCAGACAGGTAGTTATACCAATAAGGATGGCGTTAAGGTATACACAACTGATGTAGTTGCAGAGGATCAGGAATTCGCTGAATCCAAGAATGCAGCATCCTCCAACGGAGGATCATTTGGAGGCGTTGCTCCCCAAGGAGAGCCCGCACCTTCTGCAGCCGGCGACGGCTTCATGAATATTCCCGACGGAATTGACGAGGAGCTGCCGTTCAATTAATTGAAGGAGGAATATTATAATGGCTTTCACAAAGTCTGATAAATCCGATGCTCCTATGAGGAGAAAGGGCGGAATGCACAGAAGAAAGAAAGTTTGTGTATTTTGCGGAAAAGATAACGTAATTGATTATAAGGATACAGCTAAGCTTAAGAAGTTCGTTTCTGAGAGCGGCAAGATTCTTCCCAGAAGAATCACTGGAAACTGCGCTAAGCACCAGAGAGAGCTTACTTCAGCAATCAAGAGAGCAAGACACCTGGCACTTATGCCATACGTAGCTGAGTAATCAGTATATAAGTAAATTATTGAAGACACTTTTTAGAAGAGATTCTAAGAAGTGTCTTTTTTTGCCATTTATTACTCGGTTCTATACCAAAAATTACAATACAGAATAAAAGCTGATTTCTAATGATAGTATTCTTATATAAATTTTCAGAGGTGAGAATATGTCTTTGTTAGAGATCAGAAATTTAAAGAAAGATTATGGCGGATTCAAAGCGCTCAAAGGTGTAAGTTTTAAAGTTAATGCAGGGGAGATAGTTGCTCTTTTAGGAAAAAACGGAGCAGGGAAAACTACTCTTTTAAACAGTATTGCAGGGAATGTTTTTCCTACAGGGGGAGATATAGTTTATAAAGGCGATACGCTACTTAAAGACAATTCAAGGCTTAATGAATTCGGAATACTGATTGAGCCTACTTTTATTCCCTATATGAATGCATATGAGAATTTGGATATATTAATCAAAACATTGGGGGGGAAAGTTCCGAAAGCAAAAATAGATAATCTGTTGAATGCGGTTGGATTAGAAAAGAAATCAAAAGAAAAGACAAAAGCATTTTCTTTTGGAATGAAACAAAGGTTGGGGCTGGCGCAAGCTCTTTTAAACAATCCGGAGTTTCTTATACTGGATGAACCGTTTGTGGGATTGGATCCAATAGGGAAAAATATATTTAAAAGAATCCTTCTGGAAAAAGCGCACGATGAAAAAGTGGGAATATTGTTTTCAAGTCACGATTTGGAAGATGTTGAGGAAATATGTGATCGGGTGGTCTTAATAGATAACGGTGAAAAGAAATTTGATGGCGTGATGGAATACAGCAAAAAATATGTTGTTCAATGTGACCGAGCTTTGAACCCGGAAGAAGTTGAAAAGTCAGGGGTAAAAGTTGATAAAGACAATATATTGATTGAACATGTCGAAGATTTAAAACAGGTTCTTGATAAACTTGATGAATTAAGTATTGACGTTTTGGATTTAGAAATAGAACGCAAATCTTTATATGATCTGTTTGAGGAGAATGGCTATGAAAATATCGATATTGCATATCATAAAAATTGAATTGTTAAAATTTTTAAAGCGTAATGATATCTTGGCGGTTGCTGTAATTGTAGCCATTGGATTTATTTATGCGATCGGTATGAGAAACGAAATGTATGAAGGAGTAAAAAATCAGAATGCTTTATTTTGGATAACATTGCAACTTGTAACAACAACAGTTCTTTTTATTGGCCCGGTTGTGACAGCTTTTTTGGGAACTCAAATGTTATCAGGTGAAATTGACAATAAAAGTATTTCTTTGTTCACTGTGAGAATAAGGAACAGGAGAAATTTGTTTATAGGTAAAAGCTTAGCGTTACAAGTTATTACTGCGGTTTTCTTTGTGATTACAATTATTGTAATGCTTGCTATTTATTTTGGAATCGCGAATAACGGCAGCATTTATACATCAGGAAAAATAATTGGAAATAATGTAGCAGATTTATTATGTCTTTTGCTTTTGATATATATGTATACGTTTTTCTTTATTCCACAGCTTGCATTGTGTATTGGGACAAGATATAAACCGATTATAACGATAGTGATTTCTTTTGTTGCATCTTTGGTTTGCAATCACGTGCTGACGTATTCATTTGTAAAATATATTAATCCGATGAATTATATTTATCAGTTATCAGAAGATGTTTTGGAGACTACAGAAGTGTTAAGTATCAGCAGTACAGGGAGGGGGAAATGTGTGCTGATTCAATTGCTTTTATGTATGCTATACTATGTAGTGTTTATGGTGCTTGGAACAAAATCATTTGAGAATAAAGAATTCTGAGAGAAGCGGTGACTGGATGCAGATTGCAATATGTGATGACAACAAAGATAATCTCGCGTTAATGGAAGATGTTATTGAGAACATCAGAATCAGAGATGTTGAGGTCGATTGCTTTGAGACCGGTGAAAGTCTTTTAGATTATCTGAATAAAAATCCTAATGTATTCTACCAAATATACCTGCTTGATATAGAGATGCCCGGAGTTAATGGGCTTGAAGCTGCAAAGAAGATAAGGGCTATAGACCAAAGAGCTGTTATTATCTTCGTTACGGCATACTCGGATTATGTCTTTAGCTCGTTTGAAGTACAGCCGTTCAGATTTGTAAATAAGCCTATAGATACGCATAAGCTTGAAGATGTAATACAAGCAGCGGTAAATTATATTTATTCCAGTCAAAAATATATATTCATTTCTGTTGATAAAGCCAAAATACAGTTACGCTGTGAGAGCATAATGTATTTTGAGGGGAATAAGCGAAAAATAAATGTCTATACAACAGATGAAAACTATTCTTTTTATTCAAAAATGTCCGATCTTGAGAAAATGGTGGACAACAATTGGTTTGTAAGAATCCATGCTTCATACATTGTTAATATGGATTATGTTAAAGTTATTTATTCCGATGAGATTATTTTGAATAACGGCGTCAGGTTGCCTATCAGTAAGAAATACCACAAAAGTGTTAAACTAGAGCATATGAGATATTTGAAATGGAGAATTGGACTATGAATCATGCGAAGATTAACATCTTTCTCTATTTTCTTCTGAATTTATTTGATATTTGGATTGTCTTGCATTACTACGATAGGGTATTAGAGGCAATAAAGAAATATGATCTGATAAAAAAGGTGATGAGCGTTCTGTTCGTCATTTTATTTTCTGTTTTTATAAAATATGACCTTAAATATTGCAATCTTGTTTCGATTTCTTTCTGGAGCTGCCTGTTTTTATGTGCATACAAAGGCGAAAAGAAAGTGAAATTTGCATATGCTACTGTACTCATAGTTTTTGCCGGATTTGCGCAAACGTTGATGTATTTAATTGAGGGTAGTTCTTTAAATTCCGGATATGTTCTATTTATTCCACATTTATGCTTTTATATTGTTGTTGAAATAGTGGCAAGGTATCAAACTATAAAAAACAGAAAAGTTGATATGCGTGTTCTGCTGAAGCTTTTATCGGTTCCGTTCATTAGTTTCATTGCATTTACGTGCATTGCCATGCTAAGCGAAAGCCTGAGTATTAGCTCAAATCAAGAAAGGATACCCCTATTGGTACCATTAGCAGTTCTTGTCTTGTATGTGAATATTATGATCATTCATTTGTATGACTTGATCAGTGCATCCTATGAGGTTAGGAGACAGAACGAAGAGTATGAAAAGATAACCAATTGGCAGCGTTCGTATTATGAAGAGTTGTCTGAAAACCAAAAACTCATAAGAACAATAAAGCACGACATGCAGAATAATATGCAGTTGATTTCAGGCTTTTTGAAAGAAAAAAAGTATGACAAAGCGCAGAATCATTTACAGGAACTTATAGATGAACAATCTGCTATAAATAGTTTTGTTAACACTGGGAATGAAGCTATTGATACTGTTCTGAACATTAAATTTTCTGCAGCCGAACAAAACGGAATTACAGTCAAGAAAGATATAAATATCCCGGCCGGTTTACCAATCTCATATCATGATTGCATAAAAATATTTGGAAATCTTTTTGATAATTCAATCAATGCTTTGAAGAGCCTTGATTCAGGGGATAAGATATTAAGCTGTTTTATGTTCTATAGCGCGAATGCTCTGATCGTACAAGTTTCAAATCCGTACACAAAGAAAGATGATACATGTGATAAAGATGAATTTTTGCATGGACTTGGATTGGGTATAGTTAAGTCAGCTGTTGAAAGTTATGAAGGGACTTTCGAGATATGTGATGATGGGAAAAATTTTACTGTAAATATTGTTTTATATATAAATAACGCACATCGGCAAAAAGTCTAAAAATTGCCGATGTGCGTTAAATTATAATGGAATATTGATTTTATTTAAGATCTCCTGCGATGTCGATGTTCTCGCCTGTGATTCCAACCCATGCGCCGTTTGCTGCTTCAGAAGCTTCTGCGTGAGCAAGGAGCCACTTGTTTGTTGCTGTGAGCATGCGGTCTTCCTGATTGCGAGCTTCGAACTCAGGCTTGCCAACGTTGGTTCCCTTAGGAAGTCCTACAAGAACCTGGAATCCTGAATCTTTGCTTGCCTGGCAGGGAGCATAGTGAAGAGCTGTAGCGTATACTTCGATCATTGTGCCTGCAGGGCAAAGGAAAGCTTTAACCTTGCTTGAATCAATCTTGTAGTCTACGATTTCTTCTCTTTTAGCAAGTAAAAGAATGAAATCTGTTGAACCAAGGTTGATCTCTGATGAACGGTGATACTCAAGACAGTTGAGCTTGGTGTTGTGTCCGTTGCACCATCCGAACTGCATATCGGAACCGCCAAAGAGGCTGTTTGTAATTGATGTTGCTGCAGCGAGAGACTGAAGTGCAGGCTCCTCGGCAACATAGTCTGTTCCCTCGGGAACGGGAGTGCTTGACTTAAGAGCCTCCACGATTGCCTTCTTTTCTTCTTCATAACCCTCGATGATCCTACCGTAATTTGTGAATTCAGGATCGTTTACATTATATATTTTCATAACCTTCTCCTTTCAAGAATTATTGATAATAATAATCATATTGCTATTTTACAGAGAAATCTTATCATTTGGTAGCGATTTCTTTTCAAAAGTTGCTTTTGTTATCAGATAAGCGATAAATCTTTACTTTTAAAGTGCCTGTGTGCTAAAGTGTGTAAAAGGTTTAGACAGGGGAGGAATTTGATGAAGTATAAAAATCTATTATTTGATCTTGACGGAACACTGACTGATTCATCTGAAGGAATCACAAAAAGTGCATTATATACATTTGAAAAGATGCAGATAACTCCGCCGGAAGAAAGTGAGCTTTATACATTTATCGGACCTCCGCTCGGATACAGCTTCGTAAAACACGGAGTTGAGGAAAAAGACAAGGACAAGGCGGTAGCAATATACAGAGAGCGCTACAATTCGATCGGAAAGTTTGAAAATGCGCCGTACCGCGGAATGATAGATCTTTTAAAGAAATTTAAAGACGAAGGATATAAATTATATGTTGCCACATCGAAGCCTGAAAAGACGGCGATAGAAGTACTCGATCATTTTGATATGACGGGATATTTTGATGAGATTGCGGGGGCAACTGTAGACGGCAGCAGAGAAAAGAAGGACGATGTAATAAGATACCTTCTTGATAAGATAGGAGAAGACGAGTCGGATACAGTGATGATCGGTGACACTAATTATGATGTCCTCGGAGCTGCGGAACTTGGAATCCCTTGTATTGCGGTGACGTGGGGATTTGGTGATATTGATGAGATGAAAAAATCCGGTGCAGTTGCAATTGTTAGCAGTATGGATGAACTATACGAGGCAGTGAGATAATGATAGCTGTTGGCGCGTTTTACTATGATAGAGAAATTTCATATCGAATTTGAAAGGAGATAAGCCAGATGGAAACATGGTTTTATGTAGTTGAAAGTATTGACGGCGATTATGCGAATCTTCGCAGAACTGATATCGAGTCGGATGATCTGAAGCTCGTTGCAAGAGCTCTTTTGCCCGATGGAATAGCGGAAGGAACTAAGCTTAAGTACGAACTTATGCAGTATTCGATAGTTGATTGATAATGAGTCTTTTGCAAATTTGCGAAAAAAGCGAATTAAACACGTTTTTTTCGCTACATCGAGTATATATATCGGTGGCGGGACAGAATATAATAAATATATCAACAAGCATCGGATAAAGATAACTTATATTTGAAAGGTTGGTGGGAATTATGTTGACACTGTTATTTATTATATTATTCTTCGGAATTTTCGGTAGGATGATCGGGTTTGCTTTTAAGGCAACCTGGGGAATCTTTAAGGTTATGACATTTTTGGTATTTTTACCGCTTATTCTGGTAGGATTGGTATTTGGCGGACTTATTTCCATAGCGTTCCCGATATTGGTCGTAGTCGGGCTTGCTAATTTATTTATGCGACTGACATAAGCGTAAAACAGTGGGATGTAAAGAATTTTTTACATCCCACTATTGTTTGTGTAAAAGTTTTTTGATGGCGGATAAACAGATATCTCGATATTCTTAAGCAGAAAGAGAGACGGCAATATATGGAACTTGGGATTAGAATAAAGGAATTAAGGAATGTTCAAGGAATTAATCAGGATGAACTTGCGAATAAGCTTTTTGTATCGAGGCAGACAGTATCGAACTGGGAAAACGGAAAGAGCTATCCTGATATTCAAAGCGTTCTGTTGCTAAGTGAAATATTTGATGTCTCCGTTGACAATCTGCTTAAAGGAGATATTGAGAAGATGGAAAAAATAGTTACAGAAGATACGCAACAGGATATTAATAAGATGATCGTTTACGCGCGCGTGATGGTATTTTTTTATGGCATAATGCTTGTTTCTGCTCCGATTTTGGTTCATCTGATCGGATTATGGTTTCTTATACCATATGCGATAGAAGCTGCATTAGGCATATATTTTGCGTATAAAGTCGAGGAGATCAAGAAAAAGCATGATGTTCAGACTTATAAGGAGATTATCAGATTTTCTAAAGGCGAAAGGCTGACACATACTGAAAAGATAGAGGAAAAAGTAAAACGCCCTTATCAGAAAGTTTTGTCCGCGATAATATCCGGATTAATAGCTATCGTGATATTTGTCGGATTACAATTTATTCTTTTAAAGTTTTTAAAATGATTCAGAAAAACCGCAAGATTAATGAAAATATAGCATCTGATGTAATAAAGACTTCCGTTTTTGCGCAAACGGGAGTCTTTTTTCGTGAAAATATTCATGGATGACAGAATATTTGTTAAATGATAGAATGGAAATGTAAATTATTTGTTTAGGAGGTTTGTTTGTGGCATTTTCTTTGTACACTGCTGTCTTTTTGATTTCTGTGATAGCAGTTTTTTTTATTGTTCGAAAGGAAGCAAGGCCGCTCGTGCTACTCTTGGCGAGTGTTTCATATATATATCATCTTAATGGAAGAGCTTTAGTTGTGCTTTTGGTGACAACTGCCATCGTCTATGCTTTTGGATTACTGATTCAGTTTTTTAAAGATAAGAATAGGAACAGGTCAGCCGGTGCTTGTCTTTTTGCAGGCTTATTTCTTCTGGTTTTTTCATTGTCTTTTCTGAAGTTTTCATCCAGAATTCCAATGTTTTCAAAACTGATTGTTCCGATTGGCTTTTCTTATTATGCATTCCAGGCAATCGGATATATTGTTGATATTTACAACGGTAAGATCCGCGCGGAAAAGAATATGATGTACCTTGCGCTCTATATGAGTTTTTTCCCTAAATTTGTAAGCGGTCCCATAGAACGTGAAGAAGATTTCGTGGCACAGATAAAGGAACTTAAAGAGGTTAGATTTCTGGACGAGCAAAGACTTTCCGAGGCTTTTGGATACATATTGTACGGATATTTTATGAAGCTGGTGGTTGCCGATAATTTGGGGGTTCTTGTGACTAAGTTGTTCAACGGCTACAGAGACAGCGGCAGTTTATGGCTTATTATAGGATCGCTGTCATACACTATGCAGATTTACTGCGATTTTGCGGGATATTCGGCGTTGGCTGTCGGAGTTTCAAGGATTTTTGGAATCAATCTTGTCCAGAATTTTACGTCGCCATATATGGCCGTGAATATTTCGGATTTTTGGCGCAGATGGCACAGGTCTCTTAGTATGTGGCTTAGGGATTATGTTTATATTCCGCTTGGAGGAAACAGAAAAGGCGTGCTCAGACAGTGTATAAATGTGGCAATCGTATTTATTTTATGCGGCATCTGGCACGGTAATGGGCTTAATTTCCTGGCCTGGGGGATGCTTCATGCTATATATTCCGTTATTGATGTTTTGGTCAGAAGGCGGAGGAACAAGGATAAAGCTAAAAGTTTTCTTTCAGAATTGAAGGGGCGTTTTGTTACTTTTTGCTGTGCTTCTTTTGCATGGATATTTTTTGGAGCCAGTGGTCTGAAAACTGCCGTTGAATACTGCATTGCCATGGTTACGGCAGGCAGCGCGGGAACTACTTTCATTGCAGAATACAATGAATTGTGCAATGAGACGACTCGAACAAATTTTATGGTGGGGTTCATTCTGATTGTTATTTTGATGGATGTCATAAGTTATAAGAGAAATAAGCCATTTCCGGTTGTGTTGCAGGATTTAGCCTGCGGCGCAAGGTATCTTATATATTATCTTATGATAATTACGATTATAATTTTTGGCCTCTACGGACCGGGCTATAGTGCAAGTAATTTTATGTATATGAATTTTTGATCTTTATTGTGTATTGAAACGGGGTAACGCATTATATGTTAAAAAAGAGGGTTTTACAGATTTTTTTCATATGCCTGACAATCTTTACTCTATGGTATCTTGACGGTGTGTTTTGTATAAAGTCGGCGCATGGAATAAATCAGGCAAGAGGGTTGTATTATCAACCAAAAAATACAATTGACGTGGTGATGATGGGCTCAAGCCATGTGCACTGCGATATAGATACGGGACTTTTGTGGAATGAGCACGGTATAGCGTCTTATGATTACAGCGCTGCCGAGCAACCGTTGTGGTGTACCTATTATTACCTGAGAGAATTTTGCAAGTATCAGAATCCGAAAGTTGTTGTGCTTGATCTATATTCTCCGGCAAGGTTTAAGGATGATTATCAGTACGTTTGGCTTAATCAGAATCTTAACGGAATGAGATTTTCAATGAATAAATTGGGGATGATCGTTGACAGTGTTGAACCGCGCAAGATTGGCAGGATTTTTCCTGATTTTGTCACATATCATGGAAGGGTTGACACACTTAAAGCGGAAGATTTTCTTTATCCGTTTACTGTAAGGAAGGATCTGCAGAATTTTAAAGGCTTTACGCCATACCTAAAGCGGGAGCCGCAGGAAGAACCGGTAATTGATGAGACGGCAAGTGTAGGGGTTACTGTTAAGTCGGAGATTTACCTTACCAAGATTATTGAATATACGCAGGAAAATGATATTGAACTGTTTCTTGTCGTGACCCCGTATATCACATCTGCGGAAGATGAAAAAGTATATAACAGACTAAAAGAGATCGCAGAGTATTATGGTGTGCAGTTTAACAGTACGAACTATGATTACGGCGAGATCGGACTTGATTTTGAAAAAGATTTTAATGATGAATCACATTTAAATTATTGGGGAGCATATAAATTCACTCATTATCTCGGCGGGGAGCTTAAGAGGCGATTTGAAATCCCGGACAGAAGGGGAGAGAAGGGATACGATTCATGGCAAAAAAATTATGAGGAAATTGCAGAGTATGTAAAAGAAAATACCTGATCGCGTAGTTTTTGAAAGGATGGTGACGGTTATGTTTTTTGGAAAGAGTGATAAGGATGTGCGACTTTCGGACAGTCAGTACAAGAAGCTTGTGAAAAACATGGGGAAGCAGGAACGCAAAGAGTTTGACCGCAAGCAAAAACAGCTCCAAAGGGAGAGGGATGATGACTGGCTTTTAGGAATGCTGTTCCTTACAGATGATTCGGATGATATGTAGTGAGTGAAAATAAACGTGGTTGCAATTGATGCAATCACGTTTATTAAATATCTATAAAATAACAAGAAAACCCATGAAAATGTGATAAAATAAGGCGAATTCTCTATAAAAGTTTCATATGGCAGAAGCATTATTTGCGATTGCACAATTGCTATATTATTAACAGAACGCACAACCATGCGGGTTACAGGATATGAGGGAGCGACATTTTTTTCACAATAGCAATAATTGATAAAGATTTAGCAATAATAATATAGTAAATGTTCTTCAAATAGCTTATCTTACAATAGATATATCAACGACCACGAGATTTTATAAAGAGATATACAGAGGTTTGATATGGCACATAGTATCGGTGATAAATAACGCCGGTATGTAATCAATAAAAAGGGAGAGGAATAATATGAATCACATGGAAATTACTGATGAGTATTTAGGAAAAATGGACGCCTACTGGCGTGCAACTAATTACCTCGCAGCAGCACAGTTGTACCTTCTTGAGAACCCGCTTCTTCGTGAACCACTTAAGAAGGAGCATATCAAAAAGAAAATCGTAGGACACTGGGGAACAGTTCCCGGACAGAACTTTATTTATGTTCACCTCAACAGAGTGATCAATAAGTATGATCAGGACATGATCCTTATCTCAGGTCCCGGCCACGGCGGAAACTTCTTCGTAGCCAACACATATCTTGAGGGATCATACAGTGAAGTATATCCTAACGTAAGCCGTGATATGGATGGTTTACAGAAGCTTTGCAAGCAGTTCTCATTCCCCGGCGGTATCTCAAGCCACGTTGCTCCTGAGACTCCCGGTTCTATCCATGAGGGTGGTGAGCTTGGTTATTCTATTGCACACGCTTTCGGTGCTGTATTTGATAACCCTGAACTTATCGCTGCATGTGTAGTTGGTGACGGTGAGGCTGAGACAGGACCTCTTGCTACATCATGGCAGTCAAATAAATTCCTTAACCCCGTTTCTGATGGAGCTGTTCTTCCTATTCTTCATCTTAACGGATTTAAGATTTCTAACCCTACAATTCTTTCTCGTCTTTCACACGAGGAGCTTGAGGCATTCTTCAAGGGTAACGGCTGGAAGCCTTACTTCGTTGAAGGATCAGATCCTAAGGAAATGCATCGTAAGATGGCTGAAACTCTCGATGTTGTTATGGATGAGATTAAGGCTATTCAGAAGAATGCAAGAACAACAGGCGATACAACAAGACCTGTATGGCCTATGATCGTTCTTCGTACTCCTAAGGGATGGACAGGACCTAAGTTCGTAGACGGAAACAAGATCGAGGGCTCATTCCAGGCACACCAGGTACCTGTAATGATGGATAAGCCTGAGCACCTTGATATCCTCAAGGAATGGCTCGAGAGCTATCATGCAGAGGAACTCTTTGATGAGAACGGACGTCTCATTCCTGAGCTTGAGGAGCTTGCTCCTAAGGGAGACAGACGTATCGGTGCTAACCCTCATGCAAACGGTGGTAAGCTTCTTCACGATCTCAGACTTCCTGATTTCCGTGATTATGCTATCGATGTTCCCGCTCCCGGTTCAGTTGAGAAGCAGGATATGATCGAGCTTGGCGGATACATCAGAGACGTATTCAAGCTTAATGACGAGCACAAGAACTTCCGTATCTTCGGACCTGACGAGACAATGTCTAACCGTCTCAACAAGGTATTTGAAGTTACAAACCGTGATTGGAACAATCCTATCGACAAAGATACAGACCAGTTCCTTGCATCAGACGGACGTGTAATGGATTCAATGCTTTCAGAGCATATGTGTGAAGGATGGCTTGAAGGATACCTTCTTACAGGTAGACACGGATTCTTCGCAAGTTATGAAGCATTCATCCGTATTATAGATTCAATGGCAGCACAGCATGCTAAGTGGCTTAAGGTTTGCAACGGTCTTTCATGGAGACAGCCTATCGCATCTCTTAACCTTCTTCTTACATCAAACGTATGGCAGCAGGATCACAACGGATTCACACATCAGGATCCCGGATTCCTTGACCATATTTCAAATAAGAAGGCAGACGTTGTAAGACTTTATCTTCCACCCGATGCTAACTGCTTGCTCTCAACAATGGATCACTGCTTGAAGAGTAAGAACTACGTAAATGCTATTGTAGCAAGTAAGCATCCAAGACCACAGTGGCTTACAATGGAGCAGGCTGTTAAGCACTGCACACAGGGTATCGGCATTTGGGATTGGGCTTCAACAGATACAGGTGAAGAGCCTGATATCGTACTTGCATGCTGCGGTGATACACCTACACTTGAGGCTCTTGCTGCAGTTGATATTCTCCACAGAGAGATGCCTGAAGTTAAGGTTCGTTTCGTAAACGTTGTCGATCTTATGAAGATGGAGCCTAAGAACAAGCATCCTCACGGACTTTCAGACGTAGAGTACGATACAATCTTTACAAAGGATAAGCCTATTGTATTTGCATTCCATGGATATCCGACTCTTATCCATGAGCTTACATATACAAGAACAAACAGAAACATCCACGTTTATGGATATCATGAAGAGGGAACAATCACAACTCCTTTCGACATGAGAGTTCAGAACAAGATCGACCGTTTCGATCTCGTTATCGCTATGCTTAACAACATGCCTCAGTTTGGCAACAAGGGCGCATTCCTCATTCAGAAGATGAGAGATAAGCTCGTTGAGCATAAGACATACATTCACGACATTGGTGTAGATATGCCCGAAGTTGCTGAGTGGAAGTGGACAGGTGTGAAGTAATCACATTCTTCTTTATATTCAAATATTATCGGAGGCGTCTGCGACGTATTGTCGCAGATGCCTTTTATGTTATAATAAGGAATGGAATGTCTAAAGGATTCCGGAAGAGGACCAAAAAATATGGCTACTAAAAACAGAATCAAACTAAAAGGTAAATTAGTGACATATCTTAAAGTATTGGCTTACTTGGGTATTATGTTACTTTTTGTAAATATTGCGGTATTTATTGTTGATGACTCAGCGGGTCTGATTCTTTTGATATTTACAGGTTTTTATTTTGTTTCAGTCATGTACCTTAATTTCTATAATAAGCCGATTATAATGAATGAGCTTATAAGCTTCGCGACGCAGTATGGGCAGATTCAGAAGAGATTGCTTAAAGAGCTCGATCTTGCGCATGCCATTCTTGACGATTCTGGAAAAATTGTCTGGGCAAATACAGCATTTGAAAAAGCAGTTCATATAGAAAAGGGACTTTATAAGAAGACTATTTTTTCTCTTTTCCCGGGAATAGCTGCTGATAAGTTTCCCGTTGATAACGAGGAAGTATCTTATAAAGTAGATTACGAGAACAGCAATTTCACTATCAAGTTTAAAAGAATATCTCTTCACGAGATGGCTGTAAACAGCGATATTATAGATGCCGAGAGCTATGAGGGAAGCCTTATAGCGGTTTATCTATATGATGAAACGGCGCTTAGACTTGCTATTCAGGAAGTTGATAACCAGTCGCTTGCGGCGGGACTTATCTATATAGATAACTATGAAGAGGCTCTGAACAGTGTAGAAGAGGTTAGAAGATCTCTTTTGACCGCTCTTATAGACAGAAAGATCAATAAATACATTGCTTCAAGCAACGGTATTTCCAAAAAGATAGAAAAAGATAAGTATTTCGTTGTAATGCCCAAGAAGTCTTGTGAGACGCTTATTCAGCAGAGATTTGATATCCTTGAAGATGTTAAGACCGTCAATATCGGAAATGAGATGGCTGTAACGCTCAGTATCGGACTTGGTCTTGACGGACTTTCATATGCGCAGAATTATGAGTTTGCGCGTAATGCCATCGATCTTGCGCTTGGACGAGGCGGAGATCAGGCTGTTGTTAAGAGCGTGGACAGCACATCTTACTACGGCGGAAAGAGCCAGACTATTGAAAAGAGCACCCGAGTTAAAGCGAGAGTTAAAGCTCATGCTCTTCGTGAGATTATTTCCGGAAAAGATACCGTTATCGTAATGGGACACAGATTGGGAGATGTGGACAGTTTTGGCGCATCTGTCGGAATTTACAGGATTGCCAGAACTTTGGAAAAGAAGTGTCACATAGTTTTAAACGATGTGACGGCATCAATGCAGCCGCTTGTCGATCTGTTCAAGAGTAATCCCGATTACGAAGACGATATGATCATCAACAATCAGCAGGCAATTGATATTGCCGGAAACAATACCGTTTTGGTAGTTGTTGACGTTAATAAACCGAGCATTACAGAGTGCCCGGAACTGTTGAGATTCTGTAAGACTATTGTTGTTCTCGATCACCACAGAGCGGGAACGGAAGTTATAGAAAATGCCACGCTATCATATGTTGAGCCGTATGCTTCATCAGCGTGCGAGATGGTTTCAGAGATTCTTCAGTACATCGGAGAGAATGTCAAGATTCATAATGAAGAGGCTGACAGTCTTTATTCCGGAATGGTGGTTGATACCAATAACTTTATGAACAAGACCGGTGTCAGAACTTTTGAGGCGGCAGCATTTCTTAGGAGAAACGGCGCAGATGTGACAAGAGTCAGAAAGCTGTTCCGTGAAGATGCCGATGAGTATAAAGCTAAGGCCGATGCAGTCAGCCAGGCTGAGATATATCGTGACAGATATGCTATTTCCATTATGAAGAATGATGATATACAAAGCCCTACAATAATAGGAGCGCAGGCGGCAAACGAGCTTCTTAACATAAAAGGTGTAAGAGCAAGTTTTGTCTGTACCGATTATCAGAACAAAGTATACGTGAGTGCAAGATCCATAGACGAAGTCAATGTTCAGATCATTATGGAGAGACTTGGCGGCGGCGGCCACATGAGCTCAGCCGGATGCCAGATAGACGGAATGTCTCTTGAAGAGGCTGTTGACGTAGTTAAGGACGAAATTGATAAAATGATTGAAGAAGGAGAATTGTCATAAATGCAGGTTATATTACTTGAAGATGTAAAGAGTTTGGGTAAAAAAGGCGAGATCGTAAAAGTAAGCGACGGATATGCCAAGAACTTTGTTATCCCCAAAAAGCTCGGAGTAGAAGCTACACAGAAAAATCTTAATGAGCTTAAAAATCAGCAGAAAAGAGATTCAATTTTGGCGCAGCAGCGTCTTGACGAAGCTAAAGCATACGGTGAAAAGATAAGCAAAGAGACAGTGCAACTCACAATGAAAGCCGGAGAGGGCGGAAGAGTATTTGGATCTGTTTCTTCAAAAGAAATAGTGACGGCAGCAAAAGCTCAGTTTGGATTTGATATTGATAAAAAGAAACTTCAGATGCCGGAAGCTATTAAATCATTTGGAACTTATGAGATTCCGGTCAAACTTCATCCTCAGGTTACTACGGTGTTAAAAGTGAGCGTAAAGGAACAATAAGAAATGGCAGAGGAGACTCTATTAAAGCGTGTCGCCCCCAATAGTCTGGAAGCGGAACAATCTGTTGTGGGTGCGATGCTTATGGATAAAGAAGCAATAGAAATTGCGTCCGAGATTGTTAATCCGGACGATTTTTATAACAGGCAACTCGGAACAGTATTTGAGACAATGGTAGAACTGAACCGTGAAGGAAGCGCTGTTGATTTTGTCACGCTTCAAAACAGGCTCAGGGAAAAAAATGTTCCGCCACAGGTCAGCAGTGCCGAGTATATAGGTGAGCTGGTTTCTGCAGTACCTACATCTGCAAATGTAAAGTATTATGCTCAGATAGTTGCAGATAAATCTACACTAAGAAAACTGATTCGCGTAAGTGAAGAGACAATAAATACATGTTATTCAAATTCTGAGAATATGGAAGGAATACTCAATGATGTTGAAAAGAGTGTATTCCAGATCACGCAGAAGAGAAATACGGGTGAATTCGTTTCTATCGACCAGGTAGTTATGAATGCGTTGAACCGAATAGAGCAGGCAAGTAAGATGAAAGGAAATGTTACAGGCCTTTCTACCGGTTTCCTTGATCTTGATTACAGTACGGCAGGATTTCAGCCATCCGATCTGATTCTTATCGCGGCAAGACCTTCAATGGGTAAAACGGCGTTTGTACTTAATATTGCAGAGCATATGGCTTTCCATGACAATAAATGCGTTGCTATATTTTCGCTAGAAATGTCAAAGGAACAGCTCGTAAACAGATTGCTTGCGATGGAGTCTCATGTTGATTCACAGCATATCAGAACGGGTAATATGTCTGATATGGACTGGGAAAACCTCATCGAAAGCGCAGATGTTGTCGGCTCTTCCAAACTTATCATAGATGATACTCCCGGTATTTCCATTCAGGAGCTTAGATCAAAGTGCAGAAAGTACAAGATGGATCATGGGCTTAATATAATCATGATCGACTACTTGCAGCTTATGACAGGCGGATCCGGAAGAGGCTCCGAATCGCGTCAGCAGGAAATATCGGATATTTCAAGATCTCTTAAAGCTCTTGCCAGAGAGCTTAATGTACCGGTTGTTGCGCTCTCGCAGCTTTCCCGTGCGGTTGAGCAAAGACCCGATCATAGGCCCATGCTTTCAGACCTTCGAGAATCCGGAGCTATCGAGCAGGACGCCGACATGGTAATGTTCATTTATAGAGATGATTACTATAACAAAGACACTGAGAAAAAAGGTGTTGCGGACATTATCATTGCAAAGCAGAGAAATGGCCCGATCGGAACGGTTGATCTTCTTTGGCTTCCCGAATTTACCAAGTTTGCGAACTTGGAGAAGGGGCATTGAGGCAGAAAAGATAGTGAGGCAAGCTCATAGGGCTAAAGCCAATTATTTGAAAATAAAAAAGAGCATTTATCCAAGTAAACTTGGAAAATGCTCTTTATTATTTACTTGCTTGGCGTTAGCCCTGTGTGATAGCACCTACAGGACACTGAGCAGCACAAGATCCGCAGTCGATGCATGTATTTGCGTCGATAACGAACTGTGAGTCACCCTGTGAAATTGCAGAAACAGGACACTGAGCAGCGCATGAGCCACAGCTGATGCAGCCATCATTAATAACGTATGCCATAATAATCTCCTTCCATATTAAAGTGCAATTGTGTGTATCAAAAAACGACTGGTATCTTGCCATTACCAATCTTTAATACGTCTATATCATATAATAATAATGATATTTAGGCAATATAGTAAACAAAAACTTTTCTCAGTAAATATCGCAAAATGATAAAAAATTAACAGATAATAACGACTACACAATAGGGTTGAAAAAGTTGCTGTAAAGTAGCTGAAAGCCTTGTGCGCATTGACATCTGCATGGATTTAATGATAGTATTGAATTTGGCAGAACATGAGTGAAAATAAGACCGCATCGCTTTTTTTAAAGATTGAAGCGTGTATACGGAATTGTTACACTATTTCTTTTTTTTTAACACAATTTAATAAATGTGCCAAAAATAATCCAAATAAAGGTAGGAGGAAACAAAATGGCTAGAAACATGAAAACCATGGACGGTAACGAGGCTGCTGCATATGCTTCATATGCATTTACCGAAGTTGCTGCCATGTACCCTATCACCCCTTCATCTGTTATGCCTGAACATGTAGATGAGTGGGCAACAGCCGGAAAGAAAAATATTTTCGGTCGTACGGTTCAGATTACAGAGATGCAGTCTGAGGCGGGTGCAGCAGGTGCTGTACACGGATCATTGGTAGTAGGTGCTCTTACATCTACATATACCGCTTCTCAGGGTCTTCTTCTTATGATCCCTGACATCTACAAAGTTGCCGGTGAGAGACTTCCCGGAGTATTCAACGTATCGGCTCGTTGCGTAGCTTCACATGCGCTCAACATTTTTGGCGACCATTCAGACGTTTATGCTTGCCGTCAGACAGGTGCAGCAATGCTCTGTGATTCAAGCGTACAGGAAGTTATGGACTTAACACCTGTTGCTTACTGCGCAGCTATTGAAGGACGTATTCCTTTCATTAATTTCTTTGACGGATTCCGTACATCACACGAGATTCAGAAGATCGAAGTGTGGGATTACAAGGATCTTGATGAGATGGTAAATCACGATGCCATTGATGCTTTCAAGGCAAATGCTTTGAATCCCAATCATCCGTGCCAGATGGGTTCAGCTCAGAATCCCGACATTTTCTTCCAGACAAGAGAAGCTTGTAACACAGGCTATAATGAACTTCCTGACATCGTTCAGAAGTATATGGATAAAGTTAATGCCAAGATTGGTACAGACTATAAGCTCTTTAACTACTACGGAGATCCTAATGCAGAAGTGGTTATCGTTGCTATGGGTTCTGTAAACGATACAATCGAGGAGACAATCGATTACCTTGAGAAAACGGGCAAGAAGGTCGGTGTTGTAAAAGTCAGACTTTACAGACCTTTCTCAGCAAAAGCTCTTGTAGCAGCTATTCCTGATTCTGTTAAGAGAATCCAGGTTCTCGACAGAACAAAGGAGCCCGGATCATATCGTGAGCCTCTTGCTCTTGATGTTATCGCAGCTCTTAAGGGAACAAAGTTCGAGAGCGTTCCTGTATTCTGCGGACGTTATGGACTTGGTTCAAAAGATACAACTCCTGCACAGATTGTTGCAGTATTTGAGAATACAGAAAAAGAAGAGTTCACTATCGGTATCGAAGATGACGTAACAAACCTTTCACTTAAGGTTGGTGCTCCTCTTGTTACAACTCCCGAGGGAACAACAAACTGTAAGTTCTGGGGACTTGGTGCTGACGGTACTGTTGGTGCAAACAAGAACTCTATCAAGATTATCGGTGACAACACTGACATGTATGCTCAGGCATACTTTGATTATGACTCTAAGAAGTCAGGTGGTGTTACAATGTCTCACCTTAGATTTGGTAAGACTCCCATCAAGTCAACATACCTTATCAAGAAGGCAGACTTCGTAGCATGCCACAATCCTTCATATATCCGCAAGTTCAACATGGTTCAGGAAATTGTGGACGGAGGATCATTCCTTCTTAACTGCCCTTGGACAGTAGAACAGCTCGAGACTGAGATTCCCGGACAGGTTAAGAAGTTCATGTACGATCATAAGATCAACTTCTATATCATGAACGGTTCTAAGATCGGTGTTGAAGTTGGAATGGGACCTACAAGAATTAACACAATTCTTCAGTCGGCATTCTTCAACATTACAAAGATCATTCCTGAAGATGATGCAATTAAGTTCATGAAAGATGCAGCACAGAAGACATACGGCCGTAAGGGTGAAGATGTCGTTAAGAAGAACTGGGCAGCTATCGATGCCGGAGCAGATCCGAAGAACCTTATCAAGGTTGAGATTCCTGAGTCTTGGAAAGATGCCAAGGATGAAGGCCTTGACTTCAAGAAGGCTGAGGGAAGCAGAAAGGATGTTATCGACTTCGTTAATAATATCCAGACTAAGGTTAATGCTCAGGAAGGTAACAACCTTAAGGTTTCAGATTGTCTTCCTTACGTTGATGGTGCTACACCTTCAGGATCGGCTGCATACGAGAAGAGAGGTATCGCGGTTAATGTTCCTAAGTGGGATGCTACAAAGTGCGTAGAGTGTGGATTCTGTTCACTTGTATGTCCTCACGCAGCAATCCGTACAGTTGCTCTTACAGACGACGAAGTTGCTAAGGCACCTGAAGGACTTCAGACTAAGGATGTTAACGGTGTACCCGGATACAAGTTCTCAATCGTTATTTCGGCTCTTGACTGTACAGGATGCGGATCTTGCGCAAATGTATGTCTTGGAAATAAGGCAGGCGAGACACTTAAGATGGGTGCAATCGCAGATAATAAGGATGAGCAGAAGTACTTCGACTACGCTGTAACTCTTCCTGAGAAGAAAGATGTAGTTGAGAAGCTCAAAGCTACAACAATCAGAGGATCTCAGTTCAAGCAGCCTCTCCTTGAGTTCTCGGGAGCATGCGCAGGTTGTGGTGAGACACCTTACGTTAAACTTGTTACTCAGCTCTTTGGTGACAGAATGTACGTTGCAAATGCTACAGGATGTACATCAATCTGGGGTAACTCTTCACCTTCAACACCTTATACCGTAAATGCGGAAGGTCACGGACCTGCATGGGATAACTCATTGTTCGAGGACAACGCAGAGTTTGGTATGGGTATGGTACTTGCTCAGAACGCACTTCGTGATGCAATCAAAGAGCAGGTTGAGACTGTAGTAGCCGATGGCGGAAAAGCTAAGGATGCAGCTCAGAAGTGGCTTGATACATTCAGTAACGGTGCTGAGAATACAGCAGCTACAAATGAACTTATTGCAGCTCTTGAAGGCGACAATTCAGATGCAGCTAAATACATCAAGAAGAATAAAGACTTCGCAGCTAAGAAGTCACAGTGGATCTTCGGTGGTGACGGATGGGCATTCGATATCGGATTCGGTGGTCTCGACCACGTACTTGCTTCCGGTAAGGATGTAAACGTTCTCGTTGTTAACACTGAGGTTTACTCAAATACAGGCGGACAGTCATCTAAGGCTACTCCTACAGGTGCTGTTGCACAGTTCGCAGCAGGTGGAAAAGAGATTAAACAGAAAGACCTTGCTTCAATTGCTATGAGCTATGGATATGTTTACGTTGCTCAGATCGCTATGGGTGCTGATATGAACCAGACAATCAAGGCAATCTCTGAGGCTGAGGCATATCCGGGACCTTCACTTATCATCGCATATGCTCCTTGTATCAACCAGGGTCTTAAGGCCGGCATGAACAAGGTTATGGATGAAGAGAAGAAGGCTGTTGCTACAGGATATTGGGATATGTTCAGATTCAATCCTCAGGCAGACAAGAAGTTCACTCTTGATAGCAAGCCTGCTACAGAGGACTTCCAGAGCTTCCTTGACGGAGAGGTCAGATACCTTTCACTTAAGCTCAAGAATCCTGAGAGAGCAGCAGAGCTCAATGCAAAAGCAGCTGAGCATGCTAAGGAACACAGAGCATATCTTGAGAAACTTGTTTCTTTGTATGGAAATGAGTAATTCATAGAAATAGATTCTGTGAGATATAAGAAATAAAAAGAGAAGCAATTGTCATTTCGACAGTTGCTTCTCTTTTTGACACAAAAAATGCAGGAGAAAGACATTGATTTCTCCTGCATTAAATATTTACTTGTTTACTGAATTGCTGAAAGAGCCTGTACTGCGTTGCTCTTAATAACAATGGAGTAATGCTCCGATAAATATTGTTCCTCAGCACTACTTCCAAATTTTGCCGTTCCGTATTCTGTTAATAAGGAACAGATATTTTTGAAGAGATTATCTTCAAGATCACCTTGATGAAGGATCAGGTAATACTTACCTTTTGTTTCATCCTTATATAATGTGTTCTCGCCATTAAATTTCTTGCTTACAATAACCGCGAATTTGCTTGCTTCATGCAAAGAATCAAAAGAAAAAATCTGTATGCCTCTTCCTATCGGTTGGTCTTTTTTCTTGACGCTTGAAGTTTTCTCCTTAAGTTTTTTTACATCTGATGAAGTATTCCCTGCATTATAGTCCTGATACTCATTCAAGTTGCTGTGCTGCAGTCTTTTAAAGAGAGAAGAAACGTCCGCTTCCTCATTTCCGTCGTAATCTGCTTCTTCGTAATCCTCATATTCTTCATCATCAGAGTCTTCCTCGTGAACCGAAGGGGCGAAATTGGAAAATCTGGTATCCAATTCTTCAGGATCATCTACTTTAGTGATTACAAGAACGATACATTCAGAATTGATCGGTATAGCTTCTATCATAAGCGGGGTATCTTCTGCATCAAAACCGAATGCTATATTTGCTTGCTGCATCATATCTTGGAAAAGTTCTTTTGCTTTGTCGGTACCATACGCAAGTTCTGTTATCTTAAGGTCGCGTTTCGCAAGGTCATCTCTGGTAAGCGTGCATCGGATTTGGTGATCGTTGACTTTTTCTATCTTCATGATGCGTTACCTCCTGACTTTGGAATACATAGATACTAATTTATTGAGTTTTCGATGTCAATAGATGTATCGACATATTTTAAAAATAAATTCGCATCTACATAAAATCTTAAGAAATTTCGACGGTAAATCTTAAGATTTATCTGTTATGATATTTTTTGTGAGACGCCTTTCGAGGATATGAATCCGGGAAGGAGGCGATTGAGGAATTATTTATCTACTGATCTATGGTTCTGCGTTTCTTCGCAGAATGTCTTACAGATAGTTTCAAAATAAATCCCAAAAATTATTACATCACAACAGATTTGAGCATAAACAAAAGATATTGTTTACAATATCATTATACCATATATTTGCGCTGTATTTGAGCGTAGAAACAAGGGTTTGCGAAGTGGTGTCTCATACAGATTAATATACGTCAAATCATATTTGAAACGATAAAATGGTCTAGCAAGGAATTATCACAAAGAAATGACCTTTTGGCCTTCGTTTCGGATAGAATGTCCCCAAAAACTGCAATAAAAACATCAAATGAAATTTTTATAAAGAGGTTCCCGCCATAACATATACAATAAATAGTTAAATATATTGCTTTAGGGGACATTCATAATGACGTTTAGTTAATAGTCTGTTATAATAGAGGGCGATTGTAAAGGAGCTAGATAATGACAAGAAGAAATACAAGACGAAGACCAAGCCCCAATTCGAGAAGAAGATCCGGGTCAAGATCCCGATCCAGGAGAGGATCCCGCAGAAGACCAAGAAGGAGATTTAATCCGGCGGTTTTTATAATCGCCCTTATTTTAATTTTAGGAGCAGTTTTCGTAGTTCAAAGTGGAGAAGATTTAGATTCACTTGTTCATATGTTTTCATATAGTAATAAAAAAGCAGATCTTAAAGCCTATTTTGATATAAAGGGTAAAGATGACGTTGCAATCGTACTCGGTGATGAGTACATAGAGAAAAGAGCAAAGCTCTGGGACGGCGAATACTATGTAGATCTTGAAGTTATCCGTAACAACATTAATCCTAAGTTCTACTACAGTAAAGAAGACGGTACGCTGAAGTATACAACTCCGGATACCATTATTACTTCTAATATAGGAGAAAACAGTTGGACGGATTCAAACGGCGGAGCCGGAGAAGAGAAATACGTTATCTCCAAAGAGGGAGACGATACCCTCTATGTTGCGCTTGAGTATGTGAAAAAATACAGTAATTTTGCATATGAAGCATTTACAGAGCCTAATCACATACAGCTTACGACAAAATGGGATGAACAGGCTGTTGCTACCATCGCAAGAAGGACCGATCTTAGAGTAAAGGGCGGCCCTAAGAGTGATGTCCTTAGAAGGCTTAATAAAGGCGAAGAAGTCGTACTTCTTGAAGAGTTTGAGAACTGGATTCAGGTAAAGAGTGCAGATTCGCTCATAGGTTATATAGAGAAAAAGAAACTTAAGGATCCCAAAAAAGTAACACCCGAGCCTGTTACGGATTATCAGGAACCTGAGTATACGAGAATCAAGAAAGATCATCTGATCAATCTTGCGTTCCACAGCATCGGAAGTGAAGCAGGAAATGCAACACTTACAGATTATATATCCAATACAAAGGGAATTAATGTAATAGCGCCACAGTGGCTTTATTTTGAAGATGCAGAAGGAACGGTTGGAAGTATCGGATCGGCAGACTATGTCAAGGAAGCACATGCAGCGGGAATGGATGTGTGGGTTATTTTTGATGATATGAAAAATAATGATAAGTTCAAACTTATGGAGCTTCTTCCTTATGCGGAGAAAAGAGCTAAGATAATAAAGGAAGCTTTGGCACAGGTTGCTCTTTTGGGTGCAGATGGCTTAAACCTTGATTTTGAGAGTATTTTATCCGAAGAGAAATCACAGCCGTTTATTGAGTTTGTACGAGAAATGTCGATTGCGTGCAGACAACAGGGAATAGTATTTTCTATTGATAACTATTATCCTATTTACAATAAGTTCATGAATATAAAAGAACAGGGCGTAGTTGCGGATTACATCATATTGATGGGATATGATGAACATACAGACGGTGGAGAACCCGGACCCAACTCTTCCATAGGTTTCGTTGAGCAGGGTCTTGATCTTGTTCTTCAGGATGTGGATCCTTCGAAAGTTATAAATGCAGTGCCGTTCTATTCACGTGCATGGCAGGAAAAAGACGGAAAATACGGAAGTTATGTTCAACATATGAAGAATGTGCAAGAATATCTTTCAACCAATGGAATATCGGTTTCATGGGATGAAGAAGCAGGCCAGAATTACGGTGAAGGTACGACAAAAGACGGCAGTCCTTGTAAGATATGGGTTGAAGATTCGCAGTCTATTGCCAAGAAGATAGAGGCAATGAAAGCGAGAAATATTGCGGGAATTGCCGAGTGGGCAATCGGACAGGAATCCAGTGATGTCTGGGATGTTATCACAAGTTATACAGAGGGACAGTAAGTTGGAAACTGAGCTGGTAGTAATAGACGAGAATAATATTAATGCCGAGGCAGAAAATGCAATAAAGCGAGCCGGAGAAGTAATAAGAAGAGGCGGACTTGTGGCATTTCCGACTGAGACAGTATACGGACTGGGCGGAGACGCCCTTAACCCCGAATCTTCCAAAAAGATATACGCGGCTAAGGGAAGACCGTCTGACAATCCGCTTATAGTTCACATTGCAGATATTAAGGATTTAGAATTAATAACAGACGGTGTTTCGGAGGCGGCCCTAAAGCTTGCCAAGGCTTATTGGCCCGGACCTCTTACCATGATAATGAATAAGAGTGATAAAGTTCCGCTTGAGACAACGGGCGGACTTGGAACGGTGGCCATAAGGATGCCGAACAATAAGATCGCGCTTGAACTTATTAAGGCTTCGGGCGGATATATTGCGGCACCGAGTGCAAATACGTCGGGACGTCCAAGCCCTACGGTTGCGAGATACTGTGTCGAAGATCTTGGCGGAAAGATTGAGATGATAATAGACGGAGGCCAGGTCGGAATAGGACTTGAGTCTACAATCGTCGATCTTACATCGGAGGTTCCGATGATCTTAAGGCCGGGATATATAACCGCAGATATGATAGAGAAAGTGCTTGGAGAAGTAACCATAGATAAGACTATCATAGACAGTTCTTCAAACCTTAAGCCCAAGGCACCCGGAATGAAGTACAAGCACTATGCGCCGAAGGGCAATCTTACTATAGTAAGCGGCCCGCAGGATAAAGTTGTTGAATATATTAACGGTGAGACAAAAAAGGCTATGGAAGAAGGAAAGAGAACCGGAGTAATAGGTACCGATTCAACAACTTCTTTATACAAAGCCGATACGGTCAAAAGTCTCGGAAATAGAGAAGATGAAAAGACAATAGCTCATGAGTTGTTTAAAGCGCTCAGAGAATTTGATGATGAAGGCATAGACGTTATGTTTTCGGAATCGTTTGATGACAGCGGAATAGGTCAGGCCATTATGAACAGGCTCTTAAAAGCCGCCGGACATAATGTGATATCCTTATAAAGGATTTGTATTATAATATGAAAAGAGGAAACAGGCATGATAGCACTTGGAAGCGATCACGGTGGATATGACCTTAAAGAGGTTGTAAAAGAGCATTTACAGAAAAGGGGATTCGAAGTAAAAGATTTTGGTACATACAGTAAAGAATCCTGTGATTATCCCGATTTTGGAAGAGCGGCAGCAGAAGCTGTGGCAAGCGGGGAATGTGAAAAAGGAATTGTTATCTGCACGACGGGAATAGGTATTTCTATTGTTGCAAATAAAGTTAAAGGTATAAGATGTGCTCTTTGCTCAGAGACAACATCAGCCAGACTTACAAGAGAACACAATGATGCAAACATGCTTGCTATGGGAGGCGGACTCGTAGGAAATCTGCTTGCTCTCGAGATAGTTGATACATTTCTTGATACGGAATTTTCTGAGATGGAGAAGCACAGTCGCAGAATTTCAAAAATTGAGGAATAAGTAATAGGGGCTCTTAGGCTAGGAGGACAGCATGGGAAAAGTTGTTATAATGGATCATCCTCTGATTCAGCATAAGATTGGATATATCAGAAGGATTGATACGGGAACCAAGGACTTTAGACAGACAATAAGCGAAATAGCAATGCTTATTTGTTACGAAGCGACAAGAGAACTGCAGTTACATGATGTTGAGATTGAAACACCTATATGCAAGACAACGGTTAAGGAACTAAAGGGCAGAAAACTCTGCGTAGTTCCTATTTTGCGTGCAGGCCTTGGAATGGTTGACGGCATGCTTGCTCTTATTCCTGCAGCTAAGGTTGGACATATCGGATTATACAGAGATCCGGAGACACTTAAACCTGTGGAATATTATTGTAAGATGCCTGCAGATGTTTCAGAGAGAGAAATATTTGTGGTAGATCCGATGCTTGCTACAGGAGGTTCTTCTGTTGCAGCTATAAATATGCTTAAAGAAAAAGGATGCAAGCACATTCATTTTATGTGTATAATTGCTGCTCCCGAGGGGCTTAAAGCAATGCAGGAAGCGCATCCTGATGTTGATATTTATGTCGGCGCTTTGGATGAAAAGCTGAATGAACATGGCTACATTGTTCCGGGACTTGGAGATGCGGGAGACAGAATATTTGGAACCAAATAAGGAGCAGACATGAAGAGAGAAGACTATATATCATGGGATGAATATTTCATGGGAGTTGCCAAGCTTGCAGCTATGAGATCAAAAGATCCAAACACACAGGTTGGCAGTTGCATAGTCAGTGAGGATAACAACATTCTTTCCATGGGATACAACGGATTTCCAAAGGGATGTTCAGATGAGGATTTCCCATGGGAACGCGACGGAGAGGATGAACTTTCAACTAAGTATCCGTTTGTAACTCACAGTGAGCTCAACGCCATTTTAAATTACAGAGGCGGAAGCCTCGTCGGAGCAAAGCTCTATGTATCTCTTTTTCCTTGCAACGAATGTGCAAAAGCAATCATTCAGGCAGGGATAAAGACGGTTGTATATGACAGCGACAAATATGAATCTTCCGCGACAACAAGAGCATCAAAAAAGATGTTTGATGCAGCGGGCGTCAGATATTACAAATATGAACGAAGCGGAAGAGATATAAAGATTACTATCTGATCAAGAGTTTTATCATTCTTGCTCTGATATGATCTTTTCGATGGGCGCTGTCAGTGAGCATATGCCATTTTCGTAGATTTCGTTAAGGAGTCTGTTCAGGGAGAGCAGACTCTTTTTGAGCAAAGACTCATCGATAAGCTTTTTTTCAAAAGCTTCGGACAATTCATCGAGATCGTCAATCTTCATCTTGCCGTCTGGAAAGACTATGACATCGGCAAGAAGATCAATCACGGTAAGTGTATTAGATTCAGTATCGCGGTCATAGGTTATAATGTCAAAGTACCAACGCGAAAGGGTGTTATCTGCTTTCAGAAATTTGCTGATCTTGTATCCTTCTTTGAAGTAATAGCAGGAATAGCCGTTGCAGATATCAGATCTTTTTTTAAGAGCTTTCCATTTGGTGATCATGACAGATTCGTCAAGCTTAAGAATCTCGTCATTCTTAAGTTCAACGCATTCATCCGGTATGAAACGTTTTCGATATAGAATAGGATAATTCATATGTGTCCTTTCCATATTGATGATTATATTATGAAAATCTTACTATTATTAAATTTGAAAGTCAATTATGCGTGATAATACAATCAAAAAAACAACTATAAAAATTGCATATTTTTTTGGCCTTCTGATTATATCAATATTCGTTATCAGCAAATTATCCAATATTGATAAGGCTGATATGACTGCGAAGATGTCTCCGGCATCACTTCCCGTCATAACCATGCAGAGCGGTGACAAAGAGGTTAATCCTCTTCACGGATATCTGTCGGAGGTTAATGCCAACTACGTAAGAGGAACGGTCTGGCCGATAAATTCGGATCGTACAATGTCTTTTAAGATCAATACTTTCGGACAAAAGATATCGAATGTCGGATTTGAACTCAGAAATATAGGTAAGGACAACAGACTTATCGCAGATGAGGATCAGACCGAATTCAAAGAGCATGAAAATACCATTGATTGCAAGATTCAGCTTGCTCCTGTTGCGGACCTTATTTTGGCCGGAAGAGAGTATATGCTTGTAATAAAGGTTGAGCTCAACAACGCGGTTGCAAAGTACTATACGAGAATAGTCTGGACCGAAGGTGATGAGACAAGGTACAACATTGATAATGAGATAGATTTTATAACAGGTTTTTCCGAGGCTACGTTCGATAAGGAAAGAGCGAAAGCCGAGTATGCCAAGTATTTGGAAACAGATAAGGATAAAGAGAAAAATGACACTTTTTCAAGGGTTAATCTGCACAGCAGTTTTGATCAGGTAACCTGGGGAAGTCTTCTTGATAAGAGCCTTGCGGATAACAAGAGTAAGAGTGCCACCGTTTTTGGAAAAGATAAAGACAAAGAAGAAGCGGTTGATGTCAGAATCACGGATCATACCAAGCCTCAGATATATGTAAATGATATACAGAGTGACATCGGAACTTATAAGCTCCAGTACAGAGTGACCACGCAGGAAGGTGAAGACAGCAGGCTGTATAATGTTACGGAAGTCTATAGGGTAAAGTGGACAAAGAAGAGACCGTTCATTTTAAATTTCGAGAGAAAGATGAACTGTATTTTTGATACATCTTCTTATTCTGTCGGAAAGAATTCAATTACGCTCGGAATCTGCAGTCCTGATTTTGAATTTAAGGAGAGCGGCGGAGTAAGCGAAGGCGGAAGCGTTTTTGCATTTGTAAGTGAGAACAGGCTTTTTTCCTATAATAATGTTGATGGACGACTTGCATATATTTTTGGATTCTATGATAAAGAAAATGATGATATAAGAGCTAACTGGGATAATAACGAGGTAAAGATCCTTAATGTTGATGAAGACGGAGATGTGAGATTTGTTGTTGCAGGTTACATGAACCGCGGAATACATGAAGGAAGAGTCGGTATAGCAGTGTATAACTACAGTGCTTCTTTGAATGCTGTGGAGGAACAGGCATTTATTGAGTGCGGACAGGCAGCAGAGATCATTGAAGATTGCGTGGAAACACTTGCTTATGTAAATGACAGCAACACCTTTTATATAATGCTTGATCAGAATATCTATGAGGTCAATCTTACAGACAGGACTTATAATCTTGTCGTTGAGGATATAGGTGAAGGTTCATATAAGATTTCTGAATCGGAGGGAACCATAGCCTGGCAGGGAGATGATCTGACAAGATTTGATGTAATGAATCTTGATACGAAGATAAAAGAAGAAATAACGGCTGAAAATGGCGAAAAAGTAATCCTTATGGGATTTAGGGGCGAAGACTTTGTGTATGGATTCGTAAGGGCAGAAGATGAAGCCAAGGATCAGCTTGGAAATCCGTTATATCTGATGCATAGAATACAGGTTCATAACATGTCAGCCATGCAGGAAGGCAGCAAGCCTCTGGATGACAGAGAGGTTCCGAGTGAATACGGATATGTTACGGGTATCAAGAAAATTGGTAAGCAGATTAATTTCTACTGTGTAAAAAAGAATGAAAACGGTGAATATGAGAGTACCGATGAGCTTGGAATGGAGCATGAGTATGTTTTCAATTATACTCAGGAAGACAAAGCGGTCAGAAACAAAGTAACACAGGTTGCGGTTGATGAATACGAGAAGATTGTACAGATCGGTACCAAAAATGAAGTAAAGCCAAATCAGATAAAAGTTCTCACACCAAATCAGATTCTGTTTGAGGAAAGCAGAAACGTCGATGTGGAGCTCAAGCGAGATGCGGGAAAAAATCCTTTTTATTATGTGTATGATATGAAAGGAAAGGCTAAAGTGTACACGGATTCTGCAAAGGCTGTTAAGGATGCCGAGCTTAATTCTGGTGCGGTTGTCGGAGATACCAATAATTATATTTGGAGAAAGGGCGACAGGCTTTCACAAAATCGTATTGTTTCGCTTACAGAGAAGATTGAGAACTATGAGGGCATTACGACAAAGAATCCCACAGCGGTTTGTATCGATCTTATTCTGTACCACTATGGCGGCAGAAATATGGATGTTGAGTCTTCTCTTGCAAGCGGAAACAGTGTTGAGGATATTTTGAAGGCGCAGTTTACCGATGCAAATATTGTCAGGCTTGACGGCTGTACGCTTGATACAGTTTTGTACTACATAAGTAAGGGACTTCCGATAATGGCATTTTTGGAAAATGATGATGCGGTATTGCTTCTTGGATATGACAGTCAGAACATTGATTATCTCGATCCGAGATTGGGAAAAATTCAGAAGCTTGGAATGACCGATGCCAAAGATCTTTTTGCTAAAAACGGAAATCATTTCATTACTTATGTGCCTAATGAAAAATAAGCAAAGTTTTCTGAAAAAACATATTTAAGACACAGGATTTTCACTTTAGTGTTGCAGAATAGCTTAATATGGCTAGGAAAAAGAAGAAAAAAACCAAACTGACTGCACACTACAAAAAAATTATGGCTTTGCTTTCGCTGATCTGTGCGGTATATTTTTCCGTTTATTATCCGGAATTATTACCCGAAGCAAATGTTTCAAACAGTGTAAGTGAAGAGACCGATTTTTCAGGAGAAGCCTCGGTAGAGGTAAATGGAAATAAACCTACATTTACCGAGGATGAGATTGTTGATCAATCGTTTGAAAAATACGGTGAACAAGATTCTCTCGGAAGGTGTACTACAGCAGTCGCCTGTGTTGGGCAGGATATTATGCCGACCGAAAAGCGAGAATCTATTGCAAGGATCAAGCCCACCGGCTGGAAGCAGAATAAGTATCCGGGAGTGGTAAGATCAAAACCTCCGTACTTGTACAACAGATGTCATCTTATAGGATTTCAGTTGACCGGAGAGAATGATAATGACAAGAACTTCGTGACGGGAACAAGATACTTGAACGTGGATGGGATGCTTCCGTATGAGAATATGGTCGCGTCATATGTAAAGGAGAGTGGTAATCACGTAATGTATCGAGTTACACCTGTATTTGAAGGTGATAACCTCTTATGCAGTGGAGTAAATATTGAGGCACTGTCCGTTGAAGATGGCGGAGCGGGAATATGCTTTAATGTATTTTGTTATAACGTTCAGCCCGGAGTTGTGCTTAATTACGCTGACGGAAGCAATTGGCTTGAAGAACAGACATAAATAGCAATTTGGAAATAAATATAGAAAGAAGATAGGATAGAAATATGGAGATAGGTTCTTTTGATCTAGAACTTATCTCCATTTACGTTATCTTGATTGAAATCAGAATCCAAGGCTGTCATTTACAAGGATGACGTGGATTCTCTCCGCGTGTCTGGAAAAACGTGTTACGAGGAACTGGCAACAAATTGTGTCAGGTGACTTGCAGTCCATGCATGAACCTGTTTTGCAGCATGGTGTGCTAAGACCAAAGCGCTGGGCGTTTATAGGTGCTGCGACGTTCCTTGCTCTTTTAAGGGCACTGTCGACATCCGGGCATACTTTGTTCATGCCGACAATAAACACAACCTTCTTAGGTCCCTGAGCTATTGCCGATACACGGTTAGCGTTGCCGTCGATGTTGACAAGAATACCGTCTTCCGTAATGGCGTTGGCGCTTGAGAGAAAGACATCTGCATCGTATGCTGCAAGCATAGCTGCACGTTTATCTTCATATTCGTCTCGGTCTATGAAGTTGTAGTTGCCTTCTTTGAGCTCTTTTACAAGACCAATCTCGTGTGCGCTCATTGCGCCGCCCATAGTAACGCTTGAACCTGTAGGAATCAGAACCATGGCAAGCTTAAGAGCTTCTTCTTTGGAAGATGCGAAATAGCCGCTCATATTTCTTGATTCAAGACCTTTAATAACTTTCTGGGCAAGAAGGGTATTTCTTTTTGTAATGTTTTCGTTTATTGCCATAGAAACCTCCTTAGTAGTACATCATATACGTAATTATATTACAACGGAAAAACTGATAAAAGCATTAAAGAACTCATACACAGTTTAAAGTCATGTTATTATATTTTTGTGGAAAACCGATCAAAGCGAGGATGAGATTGTGGATAAAAAAGCAGATGCGGTAATATTTGATCTTGACGGTACATTAACGGATACGGAGAAGTATTATCAGACAGCGTGGCCAAAGGCGCTTGAACACTTTGGATATAAAATGGAAAAAGAAAAAGCACTGGAGCTTAGATCACTCGGAAGACCTTTTGCACCTGCAAAATTCAAGGAATGGTACGGCGAAGACTTTGATTACATGAAAGTGAGAGAGTACAGAAAAAGTCTTGTTGAAGAGCTTATAAGGGAGAGTGGGATACCGCTTAAGCCCGGGGCAAAAGAGATACTTACATGGCTTCGTGAAAATGGCATACTTACGTGCATTGCTACCGCCAATGACTATGAAAGAACAGAGCGTTATCTGAAAAAAATAGGTCTCTTTGAGTATTTTGATAAGATAATATGTGCAAATATGGTGGAAAAAGGAAAACCTGCACCTGATATATATTCATATGCGTGTAAGGAGCTTGGCTTGCCTCCCGATAGGACATTTGCGGTTGAGGATTCACCAAACGGAGTAACAAGTGCATACAGGGCAGGGTGCAAAGTTATTATGATTCCCGACCTCACACAGCCGGACAGTGAGCTTGAAAAACTCCTATATAAGAAATTAGATTCCCTGATACAGATAAAAGAACTGCTTAGTTGAATATCTTTCAACTAAGCAGTATTTTCATAACATTGGAAATTGCTATTTAAATTAAATAAGAAATTTCTAAATTGATCAGATTTTCTTCTCTGCTTCAAGTGAAGCTCTGAGCTCACCACTGTTATATCTCTCAATAATGCTGTTGATTCTCTCAACAGGATTGAGAAGATCGCTGATAGAAGCATCGTGGTTAAGAGTATCGATAAGGTAAGCGATATACTTACTCATATCACAGCTAATGTACCATTCACGTGAGAGAAGCTCAGGTGTCTGGTAGATAAGGTTTGTTGTGAATACTTTATCTATAATGCCGTTCTTGTATGCTTCGTCAAATACATCGAGTCCGCCTGTAAAGAGACCAAATGTTGAGAAAGCATAGATTCTAGCTGCCTTGCGCTCTTTAAGTGCTTTTGCAACATCAAGTAAGCTTTCGCCTGATGAAATCATGTCGTCAACGATGATAACGGATTTTCCTTCAACACTTGTTCCGAGGAACTCATGTGAAACGATGGGATTTCTTCCGTTTACAACCTGTGTATAATCGCGACGCTTGTAGAACATTCCCACATCGAGACCGAGCACGCTTGCAAGATAGATTGCACGGCTCATTCCGCCCTCATCCGGACTGATTACCATCATGTTGTCTGAATCGATCTTAAGATCCCAGACATTTCTAAGAAGTGCTTTGATAAACTGATATGTTGTTCTAACGGTTTCAAAACCGTTAAGAGGAATAGCATTCTGTACTCTCGGATCGTGAGCATCAAAAGTGATGATGTTATCAACGCCCATGCTTACAAGTTCCTGAAGTGCGATAGCACAATCAAGAGATTCTCTGGAATTTCTCTTGTGCTGTCTTGATTCGTAGAGGAAAGGCATAATAACGGTAATTCTTCTGGCTTTTCCACCTACAGCAGCGATAATTCTCTTAAGATCCTGATAATGATCATCAGGAGACATGTGATTTTCTCTGCCAAACATTGAGTATGTCTGTGAATAGTTACATACGTCTACAAGGAGAAAGAGGTCATCTCCACGAACGGAAGTTTTAATAACACCTTTTGCTTCACCTGTTCCGAATCTCGGTACCTCTGCTTCAAGGATATAAGATGGTCTCTCATAACCTGTAAAGGCTAAGCTTCCTTTGTGTTCGTTTTCTCTTTCGGCTCTCCATTTTACGAGATAGTAATCAACCTTTTCAGCCAAGGTCTTAACACCTTTTAATGGAATGATTCCCAACGAACCAACGGGAATTGTTTCCAGATTACGTTTCTCTTCTTTTTTAGGCATTACTGAAAATCCTCACTTTCTTTTATGGCAATCTTTTTGATTTTCCTGATGTCTGGACCGGAGAGTTTTAGCAGCTTATAGTTGCTTGCAACTCTTGAAAAAATTCGATCCGAATATATAATCTGAACTTCTTCCAAAGACAGATTAGTGTTAATGATCGTTGACTTCTTGCGAAGATCTCGTTCATTTAAGCATGCAAAAAGTTCGGAAGACACGAAACTGTTTGTGCGCTCCGTACCAAGATCGTCTATTATAAGAAGTTCACAGTTATAGATATCATCATAGATTCCGCGAAGTTCTTGCTTGTTCTTGTAGTCAAATGAATTTTCTGCCAGAAGTTCAAACAAGCCCGATGAGCTGAAATATATCACTGAATGACCTTTTTTTAGCAGCTCATTGGCAACACAAGTTGACAGGAATGATTTGCCAACACCCACTGTACCATAAATGAAAAGATTTTGGTAGTCAGAGTTGAAAGAGTTTACAAAAAGTTCAGCGGTCTTTAGCGCACCGCGGAATCTCTGCAGATCGTCGCCCTGATAATATTTTTCATTTACTAGTTTGAAGTTGGCTGTTTTGGCCATTTCTTTGAGATTTGATCTATCGTAGAGCTTTTCAATTATCTTTTGTTTGAAACAGTGACACTTTTCGTTGCCGATATAGCCAGTATCCTTGCAATGAGGGCAGGAGTAGCCCATATCTAGATAGTCATCTGAAAAGCCGGATTCAATAAGAAGTAATTTTTTTTGACGGGCGAGTTCTGCGAGTTGATGCCTTAGTATCGAACGGTCAAGTCTCTCGCCTGAAAGAAGTCTTTTGCCGAAATCAACGCTGATAGTAGAGGACTTATCCTCAAGTTCTTTGTAACCGGGGATGCTTTCATAAACGGAGCGCTTACGCTCCTCGAGTTCCTGTCTGTGAAGAGAGCGCATCTCTTCATAAGTGTGCATTATTTCATCGAATTGCGCGTTGGTCAATGCCATTTGTTCATACCTTTCCAAAATCAGCAAATGCATAACGTTACAGTATAGTGTTGTTTACATACTTATGCCCTGTACGTGCTTCAGGGAAGGCTTGTGCTCCGGATCATATGTAGATGCGTCACACAAATGCCGCCGCCGAACCAAAGTACAGGGCCGAGCATGTATGTACCCATATCCGATTCCCCAATCAAATATGAGCATCAGTTGTCCAAAAGCTGCTTCTCAAGCTCGGCAAAATTATAAGTATTTTGCTGGAACTGATTAAAGCGATTCTGGACCCCGCCTGGGCGAATATATGATTCGTCGGAGCGGATCTTGGTATTAATGGATGCAACGGAAGCCTTCGATCTCTTTTTGCGGAGATCTTCAGTGAAGTCAGCATCAAGTCTGGCAATATCCTCCCTGGAAGATACGTTGTTTGAATGCCAGTTTCGAAGAATTGAATCACAATATCTGAGTCGATTCTTCTGAGTCGCCATTACAGTGCGGTCGCAGGCTTCCATAATGATATCCATTGAAAAACCCAACTCCCTACGCCACGATTTAATGAAGTTTCCTTCCTTTTCCGTGGGACTATTTTCCATACCGAGTGCCTTCATGATCTCGATTATCTCGTGATCATGCTTGAAATTCTCCACGCGAGCCTGCTTTGGCGTTTTGATGCCTTGCTGAGTCCAGTTTAATGCAACTTTTTCCACATATCTGAAATCAGCCTTATGATTATCGACGCAATATTGCATCAGATAGTCCAAAAGATCGTCGGAAAACTTTAGTTCATCCTTTATGTAGAACAGAGTCATAAGCTCTGTCGATGTAAGAGGTCTCTTAAAATACTGTTCTGCAGGAAATACGATATTTGCAGCGGAAGACTGCTTGAAAGCACTGATCTCGGCGGCAGTATAGTTAGGCTTCGCCTTGATCGTGTTTTCCGGTTTGGAAGCGGGAACAGTTCTCAGAGACTGTTCGCTCTTTCGCGGAGCAGCCGGTTTCTGAGAAGTAATATCTTCCATATGTATTCCTATAAGTGTATCTGAGTTATCGTATTCAAGACTGATGAGAGCCTTTTTCTCCCAATACTTGAGAGCGCGGACTACGTCCTTCTCAGTATGGTTGAATTTATCTGCCAACGCAGAAACGCTTGTAGGCAGATTGGCCTTCATCATGCGCAACAAATAAAGGTAGATCTTTATCTGCGCATCATTAGCATCCTGCATGTATTCATCTATAAAAATATTTGAAACACTGGTAGAATCCTCCCCCACCTTAGTACTGATAGTTACACGCCCCATCATCTCTCTAATCACCTGCTTTACTTTTTCATCACATGTAGGATTATAGCATGGTAATTTTTAATATGATATGGGAAAAGTGACGAAGAGAAGCGGAATTTGAGAGATTGGCAAAAAGTGGAAATCTTTGTGGATAATGTGGATAACGTGGATTATTATTAAAAAAATCTAAAAAAACAGCCAAACTCTCATAAAGACCGGAAAAATTGGTCTTGTTGAAAAGTCTGACTGTTATCCACGAAGAATATTTTTTATAAATTGAACCAAAAAAGTGGAAAAGTGGAAAAGTATTAATGGCCGAGTAGTTCGTTGCCGATTTTTACTACATCTCCGGCTCCCATGGTTATCAACAAATCTCCTTTAGTGCAATTTTGCAAAAGAAATTTCTCGACTTCAGAAAAGCCATCCAAAGTAGGAAAATATGTGCATTCATGGCCAAGTTCAACAATCTTGTCGCAGAGGGTACGTGAGCTGATGCCCAATGTATCGGTCTCTCTGGCGGCATAGATATCAACAAGTACCACTTTATCCGCAAATGAAAGTGCTTCGGCAAATTCGTCAAGAAGCGCCTTTGTTCTTGTATATGTATGTGGCTGGAACACGCACCAGATCTTGTTATGTGGATAATTCTGAGCTGCGGTGAGTGTAGCCTTTATCTCTGTGGGATGGTGAGCGTAGTCATCAATGATGGTTACGCCGTGGATTTCTCCTTTGTGCTCGAAACGTCTGCTTGTACCGCCAAATAACGAGAGAGCTTTTGTTGCAACATCCGAATCTATATTAAGAATATTGCTCACAGCGATCGATGCAAGTGCGTTATATACATTGTGAAGTCCGGGAACCGCAAGCTTTACATCAAGCACTTTTCCGCCCGGAATATGAGCTTTAAATGAAGGATTTCCGTGCTCATCATATTCTATATCGGAAGGATAGTAGTCAAAATCTTCTTTTGAACCGTATGTTATTATTTCACATCCAAGTCCGTCCGTGATTGCATTATAATTCTCGATATCGCCGTTTATGACAAGTGTTCCGTCATCGGGAAGGAGATGTGCGAATTTTGTAAAAGAGTTTCTTATATCATCAAGATCTTTGAAGAAATCAAGGTGATCCGCATCTATATTGGAAATAACACTGATCTTGGGAAAGAAGCTGAGGAAACTGTTAGTGTATTCGCATGCCTCTGTAACAAAGTAATCAGATTTTCCTACGCGGATATTTCCACCTATGTCGCTGAATACGCCGCCTATTGAAAGGGTGGGATCGGTATCTGCTTCAAGAAGTATCTTTGAAAGCATTGAAGTAGTTGTAGTTTTTCCGTGTGTTCCGCTTATCGCAATAGGAATCTTATACTCCTTCATTATCTGACCGAGAAGCTCGGCTCTTGTTAAAATGGGAATATTTGCTGCTTTAGCAGCCATGAATTCCGGATTGTCGGGATGGATCGCTGCAGTATGTACAACAACGTCAATGGGGCTCGCATCTGTAATGTTCTGAGCACACTGACCGTACATAATGTTAACTCCAAGGTCGGAAAGAGCTTTAGTCATGGGAGATTCTTTGGAATCGGAACCGGAAACTTTGAAGCCTCTTTCTACTAATATGTGAGCAAGACCGCTCATAGAAATACCGCCAATCCCCATAAAATAAACATGCACCGGTTTGTTAAAATCAATAGTGTACATAAAAAACCCTCATTTCATAGAATACGTATTATAACGTAATCTATATTGTAACACGATTTTTTACAAAGTCAAAAACCGAAACCCGAAAGAGTGAAAATATATTCTATATTTAGAGTATTTATGTTTTTTAAATAATATGTTTATGATATACTCATATATAAGAGGTAACATTTTTTTCTGTAATACAGGACAGTGAGTTTGGTGTATCAAAAACCGGCAGCTATAGCCGGATCCGCAACGAGGTGGAACATGATAAAAAAAGAGATGATCGCCATGCTGCTGGCGGGGGGCCAGGGAAGCAGATTAGGAGTGTTGACAGCAAAGATGGCAAAGCCGGCTGTCTCTTTTGGCGGAAAGTATCGAATAATCGATTTTCCGCTTAGTAACTGTATCAATTCTGGAGTGGACACTGTGGGTGTTCTTACGCAGTATCGTCCGCTCAGGCTTAATTCTCACATTGGAATAGGTATACCGTGGGATCTTGATCGAAATTTCGGAGGAGTCACGGTTCTTCCTCCTTATGAAAAAAGCTCCAACAGTGAATGGTATACCGGTACTGCCAATGCTATTTACCAAAACTTTGAGTATATGGAAAATTATAATCCGGATTATGTACTGATCCTTTCGGGAGATCATATATATAAAATGGATTATGAGACTATGCTTGACTTTCACAAATCAAGCGGAGCGGATGTAACCATTGCGGTTATGCCGGTTCCGATGGAGGAAGCAAGCAGGTTCGGAATAATGATCGCAGATGAAAATAAGAAGATCGTGGATTTCGAGGAAAAACCGGAGCATCCCAGAAGCAACCTTGCTTCGATGGGTATTTACATTTTTTCCTGGGAAGCGTTAAAAGATTCTCTTATTAATAATAAGGATCAGTCGGGACTTGATTTTGGTAAGCATATTATTCCTTATTGTAAAGAACAGGGATTGTCGCTATACGCATATGAATTTGACGGCTATTGGAAGGATGTGGGTACTCTTACATCTTACTGGCAGGCAAATATGGAGCTTATAGACATCGTTCCCGAGTTTAATCTATATGAGGAATACTGGAAGATATATACTTCCAGTGGTGTTCAACCGCCTCAGTATCTGGGCCCGGAGAGTGCCGTGGAGAGAAGTATCATCGGCGAAGGCTGTGAGATCTACGGCAAGGTTTACAGCTCGGTTATCAGCCCGGGAGTTAAGATCGGAAAAGGTACTGTGGTCAGCAATTCAATAATAATGAATGAGACCGTTATCGGTGAGGGTTGCAATATAGAAAAAGGAATCATCGCCGAGAAGGTTACCATAGGAAACAACGTAAGAATCGGAGCTTTTGAGGAAAAAGAAAACGATTCAAAGCCCAATATTTATTGTGAAGGTCTCTGCACTATCGGAGAGAAGTCGGTTATTCCCGACAATGTGACGATTGGAAAGAATACGGTTATCTCAGGTGTGACTGTTGAAAAGGATTACAAAGACGGTAAACTTGACAGCGGAAAGACACTAGATAAGGCAGGTGATTGATATGAGGGCGATTGGCATAATTTTAGCGGGCGGCAGCAGTAGCAGGATGCAGGAATTATCCCAAAAGAGAGCGGTTTGTGCGATGCCTGTGGCAGGTTTTTACAGAAGTATCGATTTTGCCCTGAGCAACATGACAAACTCTCATATCCAGACAGTTGCCGTATTTACTCAGTACAATGCAGGAAGTCTCAATGCACACTTGAGTTCATCAAAATGGTGGGACTTTGGCAGAAAACAGGGTGGATTGTATGTGTTCACTCCGGCGGTGAAAGCATCCGGAAACTTATGGTATAGGGGAACGGCAGACGCAATTGCGCAGAATCTTGATTTCTTGCGAGCCTGCCATGAACCGTATGTGATCATTACTTCCGGTGACTGCGTATATAAGATGGATTATGGAAAGCTTCTTGAATATCACATTCAGAAGCAGGCCGATATAACGGTTGTATGCAAAGACATGCCGGCAAATACGGATACCGAGAGATTCGGAACCGTAAGAATGAATGAAGAGAGCCGGATAGAGGAATTTGAAGAAAAACCTGTGATATCGCGGTCAAATACAATATCCTGCGGAATATATGTAGTCAGACGAAGGCAATTGATCGAACTTATCGAAAAGGCTGATAAAGAAGGGCGCTATGATTTTGTGCGTGACATCCTTGTGAGATACAAGGATATGAAGCGCATCTACGGATACAAGATAAAAGAATACTGGAACAATATCGCTTCCGTTGAAGATTATTTCCGAACAAACATGGATTTCTTAAAGGCGGAGATCAGACAGTATTTCTTTAGGGAATATCCGGGAATCTACACGAAAGTTGTAGACCTTCCTCCTGCCAAGTACAACGTTGGAGTAAATGTAAAAAACAGTATTATCTCCAGCGGATGCATCATAAACGGAACAATAGAAGATTCCGTGATATTTAAAGGTGCTTTTATAGGAAATAATTGTTACATTAAGAATGCTATCATCTTAAATGATGTTTACATCGGCGACAATACACATATCGAGAACTGTATCGTGGAAAGTCACGGCACGATTCAGGCAAACTCTTACTACAAGGAAGATGACGGCATTAAAATAGTTATAGAAAATAACGAAAGATACATGATCTAAGTAATATTACTGCAGACTTCATGAAATTTTTTTGACCAAGAGGGGGTTATATGATGAAGATAACAGACGTCAGAGTAAGAAAAGTTACAAAGCAAGGAAAAATGCGTGCAATCGTATCGGTTACATTTGAAAATGAATTTGTTGTTCATGACATCAAGGTAATCGAAGGTGAGAGAGGCTTGTTTATAGCAATGCCCAGCAAAAAGTCTACGGACGGCGAATACCGTGACATCGCACATCCGATCAACTCAGATATGAGAAAGGTTCTTCAGGACACTATCCTGGAAGCTTATGATAAAGCAGCCGCAGAAGACAGCGAGGGGGAAGTTTGACATAACGGCTGAATGAAATATTGAGTAGAAATAAGGCTTGCGGATTGGAGTGATTTCCATTCCGCAAGTCTTTTACATTTTAATGAATTGAATGATAAATTAAGACAAATTGTGTTATTATATCATACAGAGGTTAACTAAATAAAAATTAAATAAGGAGCTGGGGAAATACTATGGAAAATGTGATGATTGTATTGCTACACATTTTTTTGGCTACTGTATGTTTATGGTCTATGTACAAAGCTGCAAGGAGACTTGTTGCCAAGAGAGCCGACAAAGATGAACATATAGATGATGTTTACGAATATGCCGGATTTGTAATAGCTGTAATTATGGTATTGATGTATGTTGCTCTTTTATTTATGGGCGCATACGGGATTACAAGTGCATGCCCGCTGGCGTGTGCGGCAATGTGCGTGAATCAACAGCGCGTAAATAATGAAGTATAAGGTTTTATAACGAATAGGTTTTGCTGAAAGATTAGTAGACAAATTATTCAGCAAAACCTATAATACATTTAGAGATGCATTGACGGAGGTGATTTTATGCCTGTTATTAAACCGATTTCTGATCTGAGGAATTATACTGAGGTTACCGGTAATGTTAGTTATGGTAATAGGGTATATTTAACAAAAAATGGACATGGGAATATAACCATGATAGATATGAAGGAGCTTGACGATCTTGAAAAAGAGCTGGCCCTTTATAAATTTAAATATGAAATGGCTATTGCTGAGCAGTCTATAAGAACAGAAGGTACTGTTTCTGAAGATGAATTAGCAAAAGAGTTAGGGGTAAAACTTTGAGAAACATAGAGTATTCGAGAGTAGTTCAGAGAAAACTCAATGCTCTAAAAATGCAACTTTGCGAAAAGTTTGATGATGATATGGCACGAAAGTCTATGGCAAAAATTTTGCGTGACATTCACCATCTTTCTGATAATTGCGAAATTGGGATTAGGATTTCTAAGATATATGAGATAGATACAGATTATCGGTATCTTTTTACAACTCACAATTATTTCATATATAGGGTCGAAAAGACATCGGTAGTTATAGTAAACATGTTTAATGAAAAAGAGGATTTTATGCTAAAACTATTCGGTGTTTGTGGTAGAACGCAGGAGTCGATAGATTATTGGGGCGATTGACATAATGTAAGCAGTTATGGAGAAATCTATAGCTGCTATATTTAGGTTTTTAATGACGAAGATAGAAAAAGCAATGATCTTGGCTGACATTGCGATATTGAGGGAGATGTAGCAGTGTTAGGATTAATAAAGAGTTTTTTTGCAAAAAAAGAAGAGGAAACAGGCAATATGTATGTTATAGCGGGACTTGGAAATCCCGAAAAGAAATATTTCGGAACAAGACACAATGTGGGATTTGAGACAATAGACGCATTGTCGGATAAATATAATATAGGACTTACAGAGACGAAGTTTAAGGCGGTTTACGGAAAAGGAAAAATCGGTGATCAGAAGGTCATTCTTGTAAAGCCGCTTACATATATGAATTTGAGCGGAGAGGCGATAAGACCTATCTGCGACTATTTCAAGGTCGATACCAAGACAGAACTCATTGTGATCTCGGACGACGTGGAGCTTGATGTCGGCAATATAAGAGTAAGACCCAAGGGAAGTGCCGGAGGACACAACGGCCTTAAGAACATAATCGCGCAGCTTGGACATGACGAGTTTAGGCGAGTGCGTGTCGGAGTCGGTAAGAAACCAAAGGAATATGATATGGTGAACTGGGTTCTCGGTCACTTCGAGGGCGAAGACGCGGTAGGAATCAAGGATGGAATAGGACGAGCTGTCGATGCGATATGCGAGATAATGGAAAACGGCGTTGACAGTGCCATGAACAAATTTAACGGTAAAAAATAAATGAGAGCGATAACAACTCCTTTAAACGAATTAAAAGAATTCGAAGAACTGAATAAATATCTCGAGAAGCCCTTTGCCTGTGCGGAAGTAACGGGATGCGTAGACTCCCAGAAGCTTCATTTTATAAGCAGTCTTGGGGCTGACTTTAAGTACAGAATAATCGTAACTTACAGTGATCTTAGGGCAAAAGAGATCTTTGAGGATTATAAGTTCTATGACAAGAATGTCACTGTATATCCCGCCAAAGACCTTATTTTTTACCAGGCAGATGTTCACAGTAACGAGATAGTAAGGCAGAGAATACGCTGCATGAGAAGGCTTCTTGAGGGAAGACCGGTAACTGTAGTAACGACTTTTGCTGCGCTTATGGCGCCTCAGATAAGACCTGAAGTTATAAAAGAGAATATTCTTTCTCTGGATAAACACGTTCCGATAGATGAGACGGAGATGGCAAAGCGTCTCATTACAATGGGATATGTCAGAAACTATCAGGTAGAGGGACCGGGAGAGTTTTCAGTAAGAGGAGATATTGTTGACGTTTTTGACTTGACTGAGGATAACCCTTACAGAATAGAACTTTGGGGCGATGAGATCCAGTCGATCAGAAGCTTTGATATCATGTCGCAGAGGTCGCTTGAAAAGCTTGAATCCATCGACATCTATCCAGCATCCGAGATTATCCTCGATGAGAAGAAACTCAGAGAAGGAATGGACAGAATAAACGAAGATACCGAAAAGGTATATCAGTCTCTTAGCGCCGACTTTAAGACAGAAGAAGCTCACAGGCTAAAAAAGCAGACAGAAGAACTGAGCGAGCAGCTCTTTGAACTCCACTCGGTAGTCAATCTTGAGAGTTACATCCGTTATTTTTACGACGACACCGTCACTATTCAGGAGATGTTCCCGAAGGGAAAGAGCTGTATCTTTATCGATGAACCTCAAAGAGTTCAGGAACATGCAATGGCTGTCGAATCCGAATTCAGAGAGAGTATGACGCACAGAGCCGAGAAGGGATATGTACTTCCGGCACAGATGGATCTTTTGTATTCAATAGATAACTGTATATCAAGAATGGGGAATGGGCGAAGAGTGCTTGTTTCCGCTCTTGCCATGCCCAAATCGCAGAATCTCTTTTCACCGGAAAAGAGCTGGGACATAAGCGCAAGGAGCGTCGCACCTTATAATAACAGTTTCGATTCGCTTGTAAGCGATCTTAAGAAATATGTGAAAAACGGCTACAGAGTCCTTATACTCTCGGGTTCAAGAACAAGGGCAAAGAGGATTGTTGAAGATTTAAGAGATAATCTCGTTACAGCTTTTTATAGCGAGGATCCGGGAAGAGTTCTGCGTCCCGGTGAGATAATGACGTACTACGGAAGGATTCTTAAGGGATTTGAGTATCCGGGAATTAAGTTTGCGGTAATTGCAGAGAGCGATATTTTTACCGAGCATACAAGGAAGAAGAAAAAGAGAAAATCTAAATACACCGGCGAGAAGATTTCCAATTTCGCAGATCTTAAGATCGGTGATTATGTGGTTCACGAAGAACACGGACTTGGAATATACAGAGGAATTGAGAAGGTTGAAACTGACAATGTTGTCAGAGATTATATAAAGGTTGAATACGGAGACGGCGGAAATCTTTATATTCTGGCGACGGGACTTGGAGTTATCCAAAAGTATGCATCGGGCGGAGAGGAAGGACACGGTCATAAGCCAAAGCTCAACAAACTCGGTACATTGGAGTGGACGCATACTAAGAATAAAGTCAGAGCGGCGGTTGAAGAGGTCGCGCAGGATCTTGTCGAACTCTACGCGAAGAGGCGAGAGACCAAGGGCTATGAATTTAGTAAGGATACGGTCTGGCAGCAGGAGTTTGAGGACGCCTTTCCTTATCAGGAGACCGAAGATCAGCTAAGTGCCATTGAAGAGACCAAGAAAGATATGGAATCGCCTGTTATCATGGACAGGCTTGTCTGCGGTGACGTGGGATTCGGTAAGACTGAGATTGCGATACGTGCTGCCTTTAAAGCTGTTCAGGATGGTAAGCAGGTTGCGGTTCTTGTTCCTACAACCATCCTTGCGCAGCAGCATTACAATACTTTTTGCGAACGAATGAGAGATTTTCCTGTGAGAGTCGATCTGATGTCAAGATTCAGGACGGCAAAAGAGCAGGCTAAGACCGTGACAGACCTTAAGAAAGGTCTTGTTGATATAGTTATCGGAACGCACAGGCTTCTTTCCAAAGACGTTCAGTACAAGGATTTAGGGCTTCTTATCGTAGATGAGGAACAGCGTTTTGGTGTTACACACAAGGAAAAGATAAAGACTATAAAAGAGAGCGTCGATGTTTTGACGCTCACCGCAACGCCAATCCCGCGAACGCTTCATATGTCGCTTGTCGGAATAAGAGAGATGTCTGTCCTTGAAGAAGCGCCTAACGACAGACTTCCAATCCAAACCTATGTTATGGAATACAACGATGAGCTTGTGCGGGAAGCGATAGTAAGAGAGCTTGGAAGAGGCGGCCAGGTTTATTACGTGTACAACAGAGTAAACGACATAGCGGATGTTGCGGCAAGGATTCAGAAACTTGTGCCTGAAGCAAACGTTGCCTTTGCTCACGGACAGATGAAAGAGTCTGAGCTTGAGCGTATAATGTACGACTTTATCGATGGTACTGTCGATGTTCTCGTTTCAACGACCATCATCGAGACGGGCCTTGATATTTCTAATGTAAATACTATGATCATTCATGACTCGGACAAGATGGGGCTTTCCCAGCTCTATCAGCTGAGGGGAAGGGTCGGACGCTCGAACCGTACGGCTTATGCTTTCCTTATGTACAAGAGAGATAAGGTGTTAAAAGAGGTTGCGGAAAAGAGACTGTCTGCGATCAGAGAGTTTACCGACCTCGGAAGCGGATTTAAGATTGCTATGCGTGATCTTGAGATAAGGGGTGCAGGAAGCCTTTTGGGCAAAAAACAAAGCGGACACATGCAGTCTGTCGGATATGACCTTTACTGCAAGATGCTCGAAGAAGCGGTGCGCCACAAGAAAAATCCGGGCGAAAAGGATACAAGAGAAGATATCAACACCGTTATCGATCTTGATGTAAGTGCGTATATACCCGACAGCTATATCTTAAATGAAGAACAAAAGCTTGAGATATATAAGAGAATTGCAAGTATCGAAAATCAGACAGAGAGCGATGATATGAGAGATGAACTTGTCGACAGATTCGGAGAAGTCCCGAAGACTGCGCTTAATCTTCTCAGGATATCTATTATCCGAACCGCTGCGCACAGACTCTACGTGCCTGAAATAAAAGGCGGTGACGGCAAGATAGAGATAAAAGTAACTCCAAATGCCAAGATAAAGGGAGAGAAGATTCCCGGATTTCTTGCAAAGTACGAAGGAAAAATGAATTTCCATGCTGCCGGAAACCCTGTTTTTATCTATAAGTACAAGAAAGATAAAAACAGCGAGAAGGCAGAGGATATGCTCCTTAAGGACACAGAGGAGATACTTAAGACTATGGAAGAACTTTTGTAGTTGTCGTGTGTACACGATAAAAATGCCATAAATTGTCGTGTATGCACGATAAAAATGAAGAAAGAGGTTCTAATATAGAGGTAATCCCTGCTTACAAGTTCTTTTTGTGGTAGGGAAAAGAGAAGCCGTGAGGTGTGAGAATATGAAAAAGAGAGAAACGATTGTAGCAATAATGCTATGCATTGCCATGCTTTTTACAGCATGTGGTACAGATGACAAAAAAGACAGTGTTGATGCGATCTCGGAAGAACAGGCATATAATGCAGTTATCAACTACAATAAAGCCATTGGTTCGGGGATTGACGATGAGATCAATACAGAGGGTTACACAGAGTATTGGGATGTTTCAACAAATGAAGACGGAAAGATAGTGGTATTATATCGCTCCTATACAGCGGCGCAGATTCGCTATTATGTCGATCCTGTTTCAGGGGATGCGTATGTTACAGAGCTTGTTCCCGGAATTATAGATGAGGAACAGGAAACGGGAGAGACTTTTAATGTAAGAGATTACCTTGATGGCGATAACTCTTGACAGTGCACATGGATATCATCCCAAGCTATAGGGATGTGCCAATATAGACATATTATGATATAATATGTCTATATATGTGAGGAGGTAATATATGTTCGCTTTACAGGAGACAATCAGACCATCTGCTGATCTGAGAAATCATTATAACGATATATCTAAGCAGTGCAGGGAAGAAAAAGAGGCAGTTATCATTACTGTAAACGGAAGAGGGGATACGGTATCTCTTTCATATGAGGAATACAAGAGAATGAAGGCTAGACTAGAACTTCTGGAAATCCTTGCAGAGGCAGATGAGGATGTCAAGAATGGAAGAGTGGCGCCTATTCAGGATACATTTGATGATCTTAGGAATATCCTGAAGGAGGATCAGGATTGAAATATAAGATAATTCGTACTGATACTGCTGATTCTCTTATCAGAAAAATAATTCTTTATGTAGCTGAGAATTTTGGCAATGATGTTGCTTTGGAAAAACTTGATGAACTGGAAAAGGATATTCTATCGCTTAGGGATGATCCGTATATAGGTGTTGATCCCAAGTATACTGTTTTCAGACGACAGGGATATAAGGTCTTAATAACAAAGATGGATCTTGTGTTTTACAAAATTGATGAGATTAATAAGGTCATAACTGTTTACGTTGTTGTTGACCAGAGGCAGGATTATCTTAGCATAATAAGAGGATTGTAAAAGGCTAAAATGAATATATATCCCCAAAAATAAAAAGGAGTTTCAAATGATGAAGCTCCTTTTTTGTGTTATACTGAGATACAAAGTTTTTACTTAATGCTTAAGGAGAAATGAAGATAATGATTAACGAGACATATAAAGAGATGCTTGGCGCAAAGTCGGTAATTAGAGAACTTTCGGAATATGCTACCGCTAGGGGAAGAGAGATCGGATACGAGAACGTTTTTGATTTCAGTCTGGGTAACCCTTCCGTTGCGGTTCCTCAGGAATTTACAGATGAGATGATAAGACTTCTTCAGACGGAAGATACAATGACACTTCACGGATATACTCCCAGTCTCGGAAATCCTTTGTATAAAGAAAAGATTGCGCAGTCTTTAAATAAAAGATTTGGAATGAACTACGGACCTGAGCACATCTTCCCTACAACAGGGGCAGCAGGTGCGATCTCACATGCGATAAGAGCTATCACAAAGCCGGGAGACAAGGCACTTGCATTTGCACCTTTTTTCCCTGAGTACAGACCTTATATAACGGGAGCCGGAGTTGAACTTGAGGTTGTTCCGGCAGATACAGAGACTTTCCAGATTAACTTTGATAAATTTGAAGAGATGTTTACAAAAGATGTTGCGGCAGTTCTTGTAAACACACCAAACAACCCTTCGGGAGTTGCATATTCTACAGAGACACTTACAAGACTTGCCGAGATTCTTACAGCTAAGTCAAAAGAGTTCGGCCATACGGTATATCTTTTGTCCGATGAACCATACAGAGAGATTGTGTTCAAAGGCGCTGACGCTCCGTATGTATCAAAGTTCTACGATCACACTTTGAGCTGCTACTCATTCTCCAAATCTCTTTCTCTTCCCGGAGAAAGAATCGGATACGTAGCGGTTAATCCCAAGTGCGACGGCGCAGAGTTTATCGTTCCCATGTGCGGACAGATCTCAAGAGGAACGGGACACAACTGTCCTCCTTCAATCATCCAGCAGGCTGTTGCAAAAGTCTGCGATATGACTGCGGATCTTTCCGTTTATGAGACGAACATGAATATCATCTATGATACTTTGGTTGAACTTGGATTTACGGTTGTAAAACCCGGTGGAACTTTCTACATAATGCCTAAGGCGCTTGAGGAAGATTCTATCGAATTTTGCAAAAAAGCTAAAGAGTACGATCTTATCTTCGTACCCACAGACGGTTTTGGGGCACCGGGCTTTTTCAGAATGGCTTATTGCATAGAGACAGAGAAAGTTGAAAGGGCAATGGAGAGACTTCGTAAGTTCGTAAACGAAGTGTACAAGAAATAATTTTTTGCTATATGGAGGAGGTGCCATGAAAAAAAGAGGCTACGGGAAGACAATATTATTGTTTATTATTTCGATTATATATACGGTACTTGTTACTTTTGTCGACAAGCAGACTATCGGCCCTGAGGGCACCAGCGTTGGATTTTCCGCGATAAATAAGGTATTTCTTGATCTTATTTCTTATAATCCGATGTGGGATAAGATCACAGACCTTATGCTGATGATCGCTATTCTTACGGCGGTATATTTTGCGGCAACGGGATTTCTTCAGCTTGTAAAAGAAAAAAGAACTCTTGCCGAGATCGATAAAGATATCCTTATCATGGGATTTTTGTATGTGATACTTGTTATCATGTATGTGCTTTTTGATAAAGTTCCTTTTAACTACAGACCGGTTCTTTTACCTGACGAAGTTGAACTTGAGGCGTCATTTCCTTCGACACATGTACTTATGATCTGTACGATCATGGGTAGCGCAATCGCTGCGTGGAGAGAAAGATTCTATGATGACGAGAATCTTGTTACAGTACTCAAAGTCTTTGCCTGTGCGGTAATGTTCATAGGTGTTGTCGGAAGAGTGCTGGCAGGCGTGCATTGGTTCAGTGATATATGCGCAGGACTGCTTTTTTCAGCTACTTTGATATCGGCATATGAAGCTACACTTGATAAAATGGGATGATTTGGCTGACGTTTTTTCGCAGATTCTTTGACAATGCAGTTTAATGGTGATAAACTTAATTCCGTAATCACTTTAATGTTTTAACGAGTTTCATAAATCATTGCGATTTTGAGGAGGATGACGAGAAATGGCAGAGATTAAGAAGGCGGAAGCAGTTGTAAAACCTGTTGCAACTATTAAGAATCCTACTTTTATTACTGAAGTTAAAACACCTGAAGTAAAGGATACAACTGCCGAGACAAAGAAGGCACCGGCAAAGAAGGCTACTGCTAAAAAGGCAACAACTAAGAAAACAACAGCCAAGAAGACAACTACCAAGAAAGCTGCAAGCACAGCAAAGAAGACAACAGCTACTAAGACAGCTGCAAAGAAAACTACAGCAAAGAAGACGGCAGCTAAGACAACAGCTAAGAAGACTACTACAAGAAAAGCAGCAACAAAGCCTAATGTTATGATAGAGATTCAGTATTCATACAAGCATATCTCAAACGATGAGCTTGTTCAGAAATCGTTGGATAACTATCAGTATGACCTTAAGGGCGATCCTACAAAGGTTAAGAAGCTCAGCATTTACGTTAAGCCGCAGGAAGACAAGGCTTACTACGTAGTTGATGACAAGATTTCAGGCGACATCGATATCTGATGCGATGCATGTGGCAGTTGCCGGAATATGAAAAAGAAATATGATATAAAAATGTTAGAAGCAATGATCGGAGAGATTCGGTTGTTGCTTCTTTTTTGTGTCATAGGAAAAGCTTTATATAATAGGAAATTCCACGTGGCAGTGAAAACAAAGAAACAATGTGATGTTATAGTGCTTAGAGGCAAAGACGCTTTCGGATATGAAGGTGGTCTTTGTCTTTTTTTATTGAAGCCTCGGCGTAGCCCGCTACGTCTGTGCTTTCAGATACGCACTATCGGGCAAGCATACTTCGCATTAGTCCGGATATTTTGCAATTTTGCGATCGTTATGCAAGGCATCGAAATTATAGATACCTATGATTTTTGATGCTTTATAAGTATGTAATAAGAGGTTGAAGCATCGAAAATGGTATATTTCCGGATTTTTGATGATGTGCAGACTGTAAAATCCGGACGTATGGCATCAATTTCGAATGTTTTCAAATTTTTCGATGCTTGCAAGTACGACAAGCGAAAGGCATCTTTTCTTGAGTTTTAATCCGAGTTTCCGAGCTCTGAGTTTCAAAGTTCCCGAGTGGTGTCCATCCGTCTGTCTGTCTCAGTTTTGTCTTGCTATTCAGCCTGTCTCGCTTCCCGGCGTCTCGTCTCGGCTCTATTCAGCGTCTCGTCTCGGCTCTATTCAGCTTCTATTCAGCGTCTCGACTCGGCCTCGACTCTCTTTTCGATAAAAAATAAAACAAATTAGATAAATAATTATCGTTTAACATTAAAAAGTTATTGACGGGTATAAAATGCGATGATATATTATACTCATGAACGGGGCATAACCGAGCTGACCGAGTGTAGCAATAGTGCAGGGTGACCGGACGCGGCTACCTGACACGGCGATGTGCCGGAACGAAAATGATTAAAAACAACGATTTAGTGCGGACAAGGGATTCGCAGATGGGAGACTAAAGATGAGAGAGTATGAGGTAAAGCTTGCAAATATAAAGAAGAGTTGTAATACAACAAGAAAAATTGCGAATGTGTTGGGTGTATTGATGGCAGTAGTTGCTGTGGCGGCGCTTGTCGGAGGCGTGTTGATATTTGCTTATAGGGACGACATAAATAAAAATGCTGTGGTAGAAAATATTAACGGAAAAACAGTTGCACATATATGCGGTGATGATGGGACTGAACTTTTTGAATTAGATAATTTGGGGATACAGATTGCGTTGGGTTCTGTGAGTTTCACGGGAGTGTTTGCCAATAAGGGAATGGTTGCAGAGGGGCTTGGTGTAGGATGCTTTATTATAGCTGTTGTGCTTGCTGTCGTTGCCGGTATTTTTATCTTGATAATGAATGTGTTTAAAGTGGTTGAAAACAGTGATTCGCCTTTCAGTGAAGAAGTTATGAAAAAACTTAAGGCGGCATTTATAATAATTACCGTTTTTACGGCACTTGCAGTTGGCATTGGACCTGCGGTTCTTACCGGAGTAGTGTTCTGGAGTATATATTGTATCCTCGATTACGGTTATGTTCTCCAGAAAGAAGCAGATGAAACCTTATAATTTCGGAATCATGAGGTGAACATTATGGGCAAGATTATACTTAGATTGGACCGCGTCATGGCTGACAGAAAAATGTCTCTGAACGAACTGTCTGCAAAAGTTGGCGTATCAAATGTAAATCTATCCAAGATAAAAACAGGAAAGATCAGTGCTGTAAGGTTTTCTACACTTGAAGCAATATGTGAAGCACTTAATTGCCAGCCGGGGGATATACTTGAATATGATCCCGACGCGGTGCAGGATAGCAAAGAATAAAAAGGAAAAATATGGAAATCACTATAGAGAACCTAACTAAAAGATTTGGAGATCAAATCGCGGTAAAAAATTTGTTTCTTAAGATTCCGGCAGGTAAGATATATGGTTTCATAGGCGCAAACGGCGCCGGAAAAACGACGACCATGAAAATGATGGTAGGACTGTTAAAGCCTGATTCGGGCGTCGTCAGATACAACGGAAAAGAAATGAAACATCTGGATAGCAGTATAATGCAGGATGTAGGCGTGTTTATCAGTAAACCCAATTACTATCCCAATCTGACGGCAAGAGAAAATCTTGCATATCTTCAGCGAATACTTGGGAAACCTGTTGAAGAGGCGGACAGAGTTCTTAAGCTTGTTGGGCTTGACGCTGTTGGTGACAAAAAAGTTTCTAAGTTTTCTTTTGGAATGAAGCAAAGACTTGGGCTTGCCATTTCCTTTCTGAATAATCCCAAGGTACTTATTCTTGATGAGCCGACTAACGGGCTCGACCCCAAAGGAATATTTGAGATTAGAGAGATGCTGGGAGATTTGGCGCATCAAAGCGGATGTACGATTTTTATCTCGAGCCACAATATTGCAGAGATTGAGAAGCTTTCAGATAGAATATGCATTATCGATAGAGGTAAAAAGATATTTGAAGGAAGCGTTGATGAACTATATGAAACTGAAGGACTGGAATATTGTATAAGGACAAATGATTCTGAAAAAGCAGCGAAGCTTTTTGGCAAGATTGGACTGACATATGTAAGAAAAAATGATGCATTCTTTATGGAGATGGCAAAAGAAAAAATACCTGCATTGTTAAAACTTCTTATTGATGCAAATGTTGAAGTATATGAGGTGTCGCCAAACAACAGCCTTGAAAACATATATCTGGCGCTTACCGGAAAAGAAAGAGGTGGCGTATGCAGTGTCTTATAAGAGAAGAAATAAAAAAGATACAGGCTGACAAGTGCGTGCCATATGTGATAACCGGCTTTGCGGTGTTATGTAACTTGATTGTAGCGGTCTTATGCAAGTTTGATGTGACTAACGGGGATGTACTTGCATTATACGGAAAAAACGGAGTGAATCTATATTTTTTCATCGGTATAAATACGCTTGTTGGGCTCTTTTGCGCGATGTTTGTCGGATACATGATTTTGACAAAAGAATATATAAATGATACTTGGAATCTTCTGATGACAAAACTGTTTGACGGCAAGAAACTTGTTGTGGCCAAATTCATCGTATTTATGCTGTATCAGAGCATATACATACTTTTTTCTATTGTTTTATACATTCCGATTTCAAAGCTCTTAATTCGCGCAGATATAGATTTCAGAATGCTTGGAAGTGTTCTGATCATAGCTTTTTTCATAAATGCATTCTGTTATATACTTCAATACTGTATTCAACTATATGTCAAAAATTTCCCCATAGCCGTTGTGTCAGGACTTCTGCTTGTCTACATTCTCGGACCGATCAGAGAAATCGTACATGTTGCAAATTACATCGGAACGGTTGCCGGAACGTACGCATTTGAATCCGGAAATATATATAATGCAAAGTTCCTTGCTACAGCCGCATTACTGAATATTGCAATCGGCGCTTCTTTTGTATATATAAGCGGGAAAAAGTTCTACTCATAGGAGGGAACATGGATTATTTAAGATTTGAACTAAGAAAAATTAAAGGTTCCGGGATATTCGTAATCGGAGCTGTTCTGACAATCTTGTCTGTTTTGTTTCAGGGATATTTGGGGCTCATGGTAAAAGAAATAACATGCGATATCATTCATGTTACTGCACTGAATCTTTTTTCAACCCTTATTTTCCCTATATTTATATCAGTTGTGGTTTCGGAGAGCTTCTCTATAGAAGAGACAAATTGTGGAATCGCAAATTCTTATTTCAGTAATATTTCAATAATAAAAATCTATTCGATGAAACTTTTGACTGTCAGACTTATAAATCTTTTTTATTTCATATTGGCAACTGCGATAACCATGATATTTGTTGCCCTAAAAGGCGGAAATACTGTGGATATATTTTTTAAAGAATGGAACTGGATTGCTCTTACTATTATAAATATCCACACCCTGATAAACGTTGTTGCCATTCTTATCGTGTGTTTCAAAAGCAGACTTTTAGCAATGATGATATCTGTCATTGCAACAGTTTTTGCAAGCCTCCTTAACCCGCTGGGAATTTCCTGGCTCAACCCCTGGTATGGATTTGAACATGCTCTTTTTTACAGAGGACTTAGTCATCTTGCCATAACCTACATGATAATCCTATTTACTCTAAGTGAATTCCTTATAAAAAAGAAAATTAAGGAAATTCCACCCCTTTTGGAAAGCATGGTCTAATGCGGCTTTAAAAAGTATATATCAATAATACTCAGAAAACCGCAACTATTGAGAACTTAGTGGTTGGCACACATAGTTTAGTGCCGGCTTCTCATAATCGTCCGGGCTAAAAGGTATATATATGGAAATGCGCAGTTCTTGGACGAGGATGATGATTTTCAAAATAAAAGAAGAGGGAGATGCCGATTGTTCTGAGCAACGTCGAAATGAGGCATCTCCCTCTTCTTTATATTTTAGAAAATCACACCGCAGCCGAACACAAGCATTTTCATATATATACCTTATGCACAGTCGTAATGAAAGCCACCACTTTATATACTTTTTAGAAAAGGTATGTTGACATTAATGGTCCGGAGTGATAATTTATGATACAGAAGATGTTAGCACTCAAGTTGAGTGAGTGCTAACACTCAAAAAAACAAGTTACCGTCCAATGAATTTAACCGGTGAATACATAGGAAGGTGGACACTTTGGAATTAGACGATAGAAAAAGAAAAATACTTCATGCGATAGTCAGAAACTACCTCGAGACGGGCGAACCTGTGGGAAGCCGCACAATATCCAAGTACACGGATCTTAATCTCAGCTCGGCAACGATTAGAAATGAGATGGCGGATCTTGAAGAGATGGGGCTCATCATTCAGCCGCATACTTCGGCGGGGCGTATTCCTTCAGATCAGGGTTATCGCGTATACGTTGATGAGATGCTTCGCGATAAAGAGCAGGAAGTGGAGAATATGAAGGAGATGCTTCTTGATAAAGAAGAGAAGCTTGAGACACTCCTTAAGAAGGTTGCCAAGACGCTGGCAGTTGATACCAATTATGCAACAATGATCTCGGCACCTCAGATCAGAAAGAACAAACTTAAATTTATACAGATATCTAAGGTCGACGAAGAACATCTTCTTGCGACCATTGTGATAGAAGGCAATGTCATTAAGAACAAGATCATAAATGTCGAGGAAATGCTTGATGACGCCACGATGTTGAAGCTCAACATTTTGCTGAATACAAGGTTGGACGGGCTTGCGGTTGAGGACATTAACCTCGGACTTATAGCTTCTGTCAAACAGGAAGCCGGCATACACAGTGAGATTATAGGAAACGTCATTGATGCTGCGGCAGAGTCTATCACGGCTGACGATGACCTTCAGATATATACAAGCGGAACGATGAACATTTTTAAGTATCCCGAGCTTACAGACAGCGCCAAAGCAAGCGAACTTATCAGTACGTTTGAAGATGGCAAGGATCTTAACAACATCGTTGAAAATACTCTTTCTGCCGACGCGGAAGAGACAGGAATCCAGGTTTATATCGGAAATGAAACTCCGGTTCAGGCAATGAAGGATTGCAGTGTTGTAACCGCAACTTATGAACTTGGTGACGGAATGAAAGGTACAGTCGGAATAATCGGTCCCAAGAGAATGGACTATGACAAAGTTATTTCGACTCTTAAGAATATGAGATACGCTCTTGATGAGCTGTATAAGAAAAAGAGCTAGTGCATAGTCAGTAAGATGACGGATGTACCGAGTGAGGAGGCAAAGTTAAATTGAGCAGTACAGATAAGAAAAAAGTTCACGATAAACCTGCTAAGGAAGTAAACGAGCAGGAGAAGGAAGTTCTCGAAGAGATCATGGAAGAGCTTGAAGAGGAAGCCAAGGAGAATAAGGAGGCTGCTGAAAAAGCCGAAGCCGAGGCAGAAATTTCTGAAGAGGAAGCTTCCGCGGAAGAGAATGAAGAAACTTCCGAAGAAGAATCAGGAGATAAGAAGAAAGGTCTTTTTAATAAAAAAGAAAAAAAGGACCCTCTCAAAGAAAAAATTGATGAACTCAATGACAGACTTATAAGACAGGTTGCTGAGTTTGATAATTTCAGAAAAAGAACTGACAAAGAAAAAGCCCAGATGTTTGAGCAGGGCCAGGGAAGCATTCTCGAGAAGCTTCTCCCTGTAATAGATAATTTTGAGCGAGGGCTTCAGGCAGTTCCCGAAGCGGAAAAAGACGGAGCTTTTGCAGACGGTATGAACAAGATCTATAAGCAGCTTATGAAGCAGATGGAAGATCTTGGAGTAACCCCGATTGAAGCTGTGGGTAAAGAATTCGATCCCAACTTCCACAATGCGGTTATGCAGGTGGAGAGCGAGGAATATGAATCCGGAATTGTTGCACAGGAACTTCAAAAGGGATATATGTTCCACGACACCGTGCTCAGACACAGCATGGTTGGTGTTACCCAGTGAGTGGTATAGAAAAAGACAAATCAATATCACTGTATATCAATACGTAAATAATTCAATTTTTATAACGGAGGAAAAGTAGAAATGAGTAAAATTATCGGTATCGACTTAGGTACAACAAATAGCTGCGTAGCAGTTATGGAAGGCGGAAAGCCTACTGTTATCGCTAATGCAGAGGGAGCCAGAACAACACCTTCAATCGTTGCTTTCACAAAGAACGGCGAGAGAATAGTTGGTGAACCCGCTAAGCGTCAGGCAGTTACAAATGCAGACAATACAATCTCTTCAATCAAGAGAGATATGGGTACAGACAACGGTCGTACAATCGACGGAAAGAAATACTCACCTCAGCAGATTTCAGCTATGATCCTTCAGAAGCTCAAAGCTGATGCAGAGCAGTACCTTGGCGAGAAAGTATCTGAAGCTGTAATCACAGTTCCCGCATACTTCAATGACGCACAGCGTCAGGCAACTAAGGACGCAGGTAAGATCGCAGGTCTTGAGGTTAAGAGAATCATCAACGAGCCTACAGCAGCTGCACTTGCTTACGGACTTGATAACGAGAAAGAGCAGAAGATCATGGTTTATGACCTTGGTGGTGGTACATTCGACGTATCAATCATCGAGATCGGTGACGGTGTCATCGAAGTTCTTTCTACAAACGGTGATACACACCTTGGTGGTGATGACTTCGACCAGGCTATCATCAACTGGATGGTTCAGGACTTCAAGAGCAAAGAAGGCGTTGATCTTTCAGGCGATAAGATGGCTATGCAGAGACTTAAGGAAGCTGCAGAGAAGGCTAAGAAAGAGCTTTCTTCATCAACAACAACAAATATCAACCTTCCTTTCATTTCAGCAGGCGCTGATGGCCCTAAGCACTTCGATGTAGACCTTACAAGAGCTAAATTCGAAGAACTTATCCATGACCTTGTTGAGAGAACAGCAATCCCTGTTCAGAACGCTATGAAAGATGCAGGTCTTACAAATTCAGATATCGGAAAGGTTCTCCTTGTAGGTGGATCAACTCGTGTTCCTTGCGTAGTTGAGAAGGTTAAGCAGCTTACAGGCCAGGAGCCTTCAAAGAACCTTAACCCCGATGAGTGCGTTGCTATCGGTGCTTCTATCCAGGGTGGTAAGCTCGCTGGAGATGCAGGCGCAGGTGATATCCTTCTTCTTGATGTAACACCTCTTTCACTTTCAATCGAGACAATGGGTGGTGTTGCTACAAGACTTATCGAGCGTAATACAACTATTCCTACAAAGAAGAGCCAGGTATTCTCAACAGCAGCTGACAATCAGACAGCCGTTGATATCAACGTCCTTCAGGGTGAGAGACAGTTCGCTAAGGACAATAAGTCACTCGGACAGTTCAGACTTGACGGAATTCCTCCGGCAATGAGAGGTGTTCCTCAGATCGAGGTAACATTTGATATCGATGCAAACGGTATCGTTAATGTATCTGCTAAGGATCTTGGAACAGGAAAAGAGCAGCACATCACAATTACAGCAGGATCAAACATGTCTGATGAGGATATCGATAAGGCTGTTAAGGAGGCTCAGGAATATGAAGCACAGGATAAGAAGCGTAAAGAAGGAATTGATGCGCGTAACGATGCTGATTCATTTGTATTCCAGACTGAGAAAGCTCTTCAGGAAGTTGGCGACAAGATAGACGCTTCACAGAAGCAGGTAGTTGAGGATGACATCAAAGCTCTTAAGGAAACTCTCGAGAGCACAAAGGATAAAGAGCTTTCAGACAGCGAGATTGATTCTCTCAAGAGCCAGAAAGAAAAGCTTATGACTGATGCTCAGGCACTCTTTGCTAAGATGTATGAAGGTGCTCAGGCAGCAGGTGCCGGCCCTGATATGGGTGCAGCAGGAGCAGGTCCTGACATGGGCGGTGCTTCAAATGCAGCTGATAACAATGATAACGTTGTTGACGGCGATTACAGAGAAGTATAATTAGTTTTACGATAAAGATTCTGATAGCCAGACGAATAATCGCCTGGCTATTCGGAGCATTTTGAAACAGAGAGAAAATTTGATGATATTTGAGGAGTGTTATGGCAGAGCAAAAGCGTGACTACTATGAGGTTCTCGGAGTAAGTAAGAGTGCCTCTGATGATGAGATTAAAAAAGCATATCGTGTACTTGCTAAAAAATATCATCCTGACATGAATCCCGGAGACGCATCTGCAGCAGAGAAGTTTAAAGAAGCTTCCGAAGCATATGCCGTACTCAGCGATCCTGAGAAAAAGAGACAGTACGATCAGTTTGGTCATGCTGCTTTTGAAGGCGGATCCGGTGGATTTGGCGGATTTGATTTTAACGGTGCGGATTTCGGAGACATATTCGGAGATATATTCGGAGATTTCTTCGGAGGCGGAAGGTCACGTGGCGGCGCAAGAAGTGGCCCTTCTAAGGGAGCCAATCTGCGTGCCAGCGTAAGGATTACTTTCCTCGAAGCTGTATTTGGCTGCGAGAAAGAACTTGATCTTACGATAAAAGACCCCTGCCCTACATGTCATGGAACCGGTGCTAAGCCCGGAACTTCGGCACAGACATGTCCTAAGTGCGGAGGAAAAGGACAGATTGTATATACACAGCAGTCATTCTTTGGCACTGTAAGAAATGTCCAGACATGTCCGGAATGTGGCGGAACAGGTAAAGTTATCAAGGATAAGTGTACCGATTGCCACGGAACAGGATATATCGCAAGCAGGAAAAAGATTCAGGTTACGATCCCTGCAGGTATAGATAACGGACAGAGTGTACGAATCCGTGATAAGGGTGAGCCTGGAATAAACGGTGGCCCGAGAGGAGATCTTCTTGTTGAAGTTATCATCTCAGATCATCCTATCTTCCAGAGAGAGGGATACGACATTTATTCCATGGTGCCGGTATCATTTGCGGTTGCAACTCTCGGAGGAACGGTTCTTATCGATACTGTAGACGGTAAGGTCGCTTATGATGTGAAGGCCGGAACTCAGACGGATACAAGAGTGAGACTTCGCGGAAAAGGCGTTCCTTCGCTCAGAGATAAGTCGGTTCGCGGCGATCACTATGTAACACTTGTTGTGCAGGTTCCCGAGAAAATTTCAAAAGAAGCAAAAGACATTCTTAAGAAATTTGATGAACTCACAGGTGACTCTCTTACAGCAGCAGAGCGCATGATGGATTCCAAGGATAAAGATCCCGGAGGAGATAATCCCGGCAGCAAGAAAAAGAAATCATTTTGGAAATAAAATTTACTTATAAATTTTGCTTATGAATTGATTTGTGGTATACTTCCGTAGTTAGAAATGACTACGGAAGTTTTTGTGATATAGGAGTCATAAGTCGGAAATGCGTGCATGCTTGCATGAGTAGCATTTCGACTTTATGACCCGAACAGAAATGAGGAAATAGCAATTTACGAAGTAAATTAGCGTTTTCCGAATTTCTGTAGAATTGCGAGAATGGCGTATGCCATGAAGCAATTCGTATATCACAAAATATTTACAATTATATATAGGTGAAAAGATATGAAATGGATGCGTTTTAGAGTTCGTACAAACGAAGAGGCGGAAGATATCATAATAAGTTACCTGGAAGATATAGGGCTTGAAGGTGCGCAGATTGAAGATAATGCGCCGTTGACAGCTTCCGATAAAGAGCAGATGTTTATTGATGCGCCCGAGCTTGAGCCTGATAATACAGAGACAGGAATAGAAGAAGGCGTCGCTTATCTCAATTTCTTTTTGGAAATCGATGATAATAACATGCTGACGGTCGAGTATCCGGATGATAACGGTGAATATGCCACGGTTAAGAGAACTCCTGATGAAATGCTTTCACAGATAAAAGAAAAGCTTGCCGAACTCAAAGCTTTTACAGATATAGGCGACGGGACAGTTTCTGTTGATGTAACGGAAGATATTGACTGGATAAACAACTGGAAGCAGTATTTTCATAAGTTTTATATAGATGATGTTCTTATTATCCCTTCATGGGAGAAAGAAACCGATGAGGATAAAGAAAAGGCTGAGATGGTTCTTCACATAGATCCCGGAACAGCTTTTGGAACAGGAATGCATGAAACTACCCAGCTCTGCATCAGAATGCTCAGAAAGTACGTTACACCTGAGACGGAACTTTTAGATGTAGGAACGGGAAGCGGAGTTCTTTCCATTCTTTCTCTTATGTTCGGTGCAAAGCACGCTGTCGGAACAGATCTTGATGAATGTGCCGTTCCCGCGGTAAAAGAAAATATGGAGAACAACAACATAAGTCCCGATAAGTTTGACATGATGATCGGAAATATCATAGATGACAAAGAGATACAGGACAAAGTCGGATATGATAAGTATGATATTGTTGTTGCGAACATACTTGCAAACGTACTTGTTCCACTCACACCGGTTATTATGAACAATCTTAAGAGCGGCGGAATATATATCACATCGGGAATAATCGACACTAAAGAGGAAGAAGTCAAAAAAGCACATCTTGATGCCGGACTTGAGATACTTGAGATCCATCATCAAGGAGACTGGGTTTCTATCACATCGAGGAAAAATTGATGTACCATTTTTTTGTTGAAAGCGCGCAGGTAAGTCCTGATTTAAAGCGTGTTGATATAGTCGGAGCGGATTACAATCATATAGCAAATGTGCTCAGGATGAAGGTCGGAGAGCAGTTTTCTGTAAGCATCAGAGAAGAAAACGACGGCAGAGAGCTCTTTTATGAGATTGAAGAGATCAATAAGACAAGCGTTGTCGGGAAACTTTGCTTTGTAGAGGAAGTGGGAAATGAACTTCCGTCTAAGATCTATCTTTTCCAGGGACTTCCGAAGGTTGATAAAATGGAGCTCATCATTCAGAAGGCTGTTGAACTCGGAGCTTTTGAGATTATACCTATGTCTACCAAAAGGTGTATAGTTAAGCTTGATGCAAAAAAAGCTGAATCAAAAGTCAAGAGATGGCAGGCAATAGCGGAGGCGGCAGCCAAGCAGAGTAAGAGAGCGGTCATCCCTGTGGTGAAAGAACCGATGACGATGAAGCAGGCAATAGAGTATGCAAAAGATCTTGACGTAAAGCTCATACCCTATGAGCTTGCCGAGCATATAGATGAAACCAAGAAGATAATTGAGGGTATAAAGCCCGGAGAAAATATCGCTGTATTTATCGGACCGGAAGGCGGTTTTTCGGAAGAGGAAGTGGCACTTGCCAAGGAAAACGGAGTTCTTCCGATAACACTCGGAAAGAGAATACTCAGAACAGAAACAGCAGGTTTTACGATTATTTCATGGCTTATGTATCATTTAGAAGGATGAGAAATGGAAGCATATTTGGATAATTCGGCTACAACAAGAGCATTTGATGAAGTTGCGGACCTTGTAGCTAAGATAATGAAAGAAGAATACGGAAATCCATCAAGTGTCCATCACATGGGACTTGTTTCCGGAGAAAGGCTTGCACAGGCGAGAGAGACTATTGCATCAACGCTTAAAGTTGACAGCAATGAGATAGTCTTTACTTCGGGCGGAACAGAATCTGATAATTTTGCCATAATCGGTGCCGCAAGAGCAAATAAGTGGCGCGGAAAGCACATCATAACCACATCGATCGAGCACCCTGCGGTACTTGTGACTATGGAATATCTGCAGAAAGAGGGATTTGAGATAACTTATCTTCCTGTCGATCATGAAGGAAAAGTGAGCCTTGATGACCTTAAATCTGCGATAAGAGAAGACACTATTCTTGTGTCTATGATGTTTGTAAATAATGAGATCGGGACCATTGAACCTGTTGCAGAAGCGGGACAACTTATAAAGGCAATAAACAAAGACATTGTTTTCCATGTGGATGCGGTTCAGGCATACGGTAAAGTTCAGATCCGTCCAAGAGCAATGAATATAGACCTTATGTCCGTAAGCAGTCATAAGATACATGGACCAAAGGGAGTAGGTTTTTTATATATCAAAAAAGGAACCAAGATCGTGCCTATAAACTACGGCGGAGGTCAGCAGAAAGGCATGAGATCGGGAACCGAGAACGTTCCGGGAATCGCGGGGCTTGCCCTTGCAGCCAAGATGTGCCATGATGATTTTAAAAATCGTATCGGAAAGTTGTATGAACTTAAGAAATATCTCATTGATTCGCTTAATGAGAGAATAACCGATATTAAAATAAACGGACCTTCTTGTGAGGACGGAGCACCGCACATCGTGAGCCTTTCTATAAGAGGACTTGCGGCTGAGACAGTTCTTAACATGCTTAGCAGTAAGAAAATCTATGTTTCTGCGGGAAGCGCATGTTCATCAAACAATCCGCATGTATCGGATACGCTTGTTGCTGTGGGAGTTGAAAGAGAACTTCTTGAATCCACGATAAGGATTAGTATGTCAGTTATGACAACCAAGGAGGAGATTGACTTTTTCCTTGATACACTTTGTTCGCAGGTTGAGAATATGAGAATGTTCTATCGCCACTGACGTCTTTAGAAAATGAGGAGTAGATATGCAGTATCATGCTTTTGTAATTAAATATGCCGAGATCGGCGTTAAGGGAAAAAACAGATATATCTTTGAGGAAGCGCTTGTTAAGCAGATAGAGAGAGTTCTTTCAAAGTGTGACGGTGAATTTGAAGTTTCAAGAGTTGCGGGAAGAATGTACGTTGAAGCAAAGGACTTTGATTTTGACGAGACAGTCGGACAGCTCAAGACCGTGTTTGGTGTTACGGGAATATGCCCTGCAGTTTCAATCGAAAGAGACGGAGAGAACCGTCTTCCCGATGTTGACGGAGTTGCAAAGGCAGTGATTGATTTCGTTGACGGAGTTTATCCTGTAAAGAACAAGACATTCAAGGTTAAAGTAAGAAGAGTAGATAAGAGCTATCCCATGGATTCAATGGAGCTTGCTGCGGAACTCGGAGCAAGGATTCTTGATGCATACAGCGAGATGAAAGTTGATGTGCATAACCCGGATATTCTTATTAATGTTGAGATACGAGAGAAGCTCAACATTTTCTCAGAGGTTATCCCGGGACCCGGCGGAATGCCGATCGGAACTGCCGGAAAGGCAATGCTTCTTTTATCGGGAGGAATTGATTCTCCTGTAGCAGGATATATGATTGCTAAAAGAGGTGTTGATATCGAGGCTGTTTATTTTAATGCTCCTCCATATACAAGTGAGAAGGCTAAACAGAAAGTAATAGACCTTGCAGGTGTCATTGCAAAATATACAGGAAAAGTAAAACTGCATGTCATTAACTTTACAGATATACAGATGTATATTTACAAACAGTGTCCTCATGATGAGCTTACTATAATCATGAGAAGATACATGATGAGAATCGCCGATACGCTTGCTCAGAATTCAGGATGTATGGGACTTGTTACAGGCGAGAGTATCGGGCAGGTTGCATCTCAGACCATGCAGAGTCTTATGTGCACGGGCGAGGTTGTTACCGATATCCCTGTTTACAGACCTCTTATCGCATTTGATAAACAGGATATTGTGGATATCTCTTACAAAATTGATGCATATGAGACATCAATACTTCCTTATGAGGATTGCTGCACGATATTCGTAGCAAAGCATCCGGTTACAAAGCCCAGGGCTGATATTATCAGGAAACATGAAGAGAATCTCAGTGAGAAGATCGATGAACTTGTGAAAACTGCACTTGAGACAGATGAAGTGATTGTGATAGAGAAGTAAGTGCTCTGCGCAAAAAAAGGTCATCCCATGCGGGATGACCTGAATAATCTTTTTTGGGGATCTGATTTTTTATCAGATCAAATAAGGTTTTAAGATGTCGAGAACTTCGTCTGCACCGTCCTCAGCGTGGATATTAAGATCAATCGGCTTAGAAAGGTCGAGTGAAAAAATACCCATAATAGATTTTGCATCGATAACATATCTTCCCGAAACGAGATCGAAGTCATAATCAAACTTTGTGATGTCGTTTACGAAGGATTTTACCTTGTCGATAGAATTGAGTGAAATCTTAACGGTCTTCATTGCGCAAATACCTCCTTCTTTTCTTTATAGTAAACGTAGAAAGTGTAAAAGTCAATGCAAAAAAACATCAGAAACCTAAAGATTGCGTTGCATAATCTTGGGTGCAAAGTAAATAATTATGAGATGGATGTCATGAGCCAGAAAATCAAGGAAGCGGGCGGTATAATTGTGCCGTTTGGAGAGAAGGCAGACGTCTATATTATCAATACATGCACAGTGACAAATATCGCCGACAGGAAATCCAGACAGATGCTTCATAAGGCCAAAAAAGAGAATCCGGATTCCGTTGTTGTAGCAGTCGGATGCTATGTTGAGACCGGCATTGAAGGCGTCAAAAAGGATGAATGTATCGATCTTGCGGTGGGAAATAACAAAAAGGCAGAGATAGTCGAGATCCTTGATGAATTTCTTGAAGTAAGGAACGAGTATGACGACAAGACACTCGGCGGAACATCCATAATAGATATAAATAAGACTTCCGAATATGAAGATATGACACTTAGCGAACTTCCCGGAAGAACAAGAGCTTATATCAAGATTCAGGACGGATGTAACCAGTTCTGTACATATTGTGTCATTCCGTATGCAAGAGGCAGAATTCGCAGTAGGGATATGGATGACATTCTGGCTGAGATTGAAGGGCTTGTGAAGAAGGGCTGTAAGGAAGTTGTCCTTACCGGAATCCACATAAGTTCTTACGGTGTGGATAAGGGAGAGTCCGCGATCATTGATCTTGTGGAAAAGATAAATGGCATAGAAGGACTTGAGCGCGTAAGACTGAGCTCATTAGAGCCGAGAATCATAACAAGAGAAAATGCAAAGAGGCTTGGAGCACTGAAAAAACTTTGTCCTCATTTCCATCTTTCGCTTCAGAGCGGATCGGATTCTGTTCTTAAGAGAATGAACAGACATTATACGTCTGCAGATTTTAAGGCAGGAGTAGAGTATCTTCGTGAAGTGTTCGAAAATCCTGCGATAACAACCGATATTATTGTCGGCTTTCCGGGCGAGACAGAGGAAGAATTTGAAGAGTGCAGAAAATTTGTGGAAGACATTAACTTCTACGAAATACATGTCTTTAAGTATTCGCCGAGAAAAGGCACGGTTGCTGCCGGAATGAAGGAACAGCTCACTGACAGGCAGAAGAGTGAGAGAAGTGATGTACTTCTGGATCTTACAAAAGCACAGTCAAAGAGCTACCGAGAAGGGTTCATTGGCAAAGAACTTTCGGTTCTCTGGGAAGATACCGAAGAGATAAATAAGATTACATATGTTATCGGTCATACTGACAGGTATGTCAGAGTTGCGGTTCCCGAGAGCGAAGCAAACGCTTATGGTGCGATAAGCGGTGAGATTTCCAAGGTGATTCCGAGAAGATTTCTGAATACCGATACATTGCTTATTTGAATACAGTAGTGTAATATTAAGATATATAGTGAAATATCAGAATTTAAGCGGCCGGTTTATGGCAGCTTCAAAATATAAAATTTTTTATGATGAATGGAGATAAAAATATGGCAGAACAGAATTTGGGTAACACTCAGTTTTTTAAAGTCGAAGCTGATCCTGATACGGGTGTTAAAAAAGTTCTTTCGGTTGTTTATGATGCCCTGCTTGAGAAAGGATACAATCCGGTTAATCAGATCGTAGGTTACATTATGTCAGGCGATCCGACTTATATCACAAGCCATAAGGGAGCAAGAAGCCTTATTATGAAGGTTGAGCGTGATGAACTTGTGGAAGAGATGCTTACAGAGTATATCAAGAGCAACGAGTGGGCAAGAAAATAATAAGAGAGTAGTATCAATGCGAATAATGGGTCTTGATTACGGATCTCGAACTGTAGGGGTGGCTTTGAGTGATGAGCTGCTTCTTACTGCGCAGGGAAAAGAAATAATCCGTAGGAAAGAAGAAAACAAACTTAGAAGAACACTGGCACGCATAGAAGAACTCATAACCACTTACGGCGTAGAGAAGATAGTTTTGGGCCTCCCCGTCAATATGGATATGACGCCTTCTGAGCGTTCGCAGTTGTGCCTTGAATTCAAGGATAGAATAGAAAGACGTACCGATGTCCCCGTGATAATGTGGGATGAAAGACTTACAACAGTAGCAGCCGATGAGATTATGGACGAACTCGGAATAAAAGGTCGTGAAAGAAAAGAGTATGTCGATATGATCGCTGCGCAAGTTATCCTTCAGGATTATCTGGATAACAGAAAAGAATAATGGTGATTAATTTTGGAAAAGATTATATTTAGTCCCGACGGTGGTGAAGCTGTAGAGTTTTATTGCCTCGAGCAGACAGTGATAGGTGCAAAGACTTATTTACTTGTCACAGATGAAGAAGATGGTGACGGAGAGGCGCTGATTTTGCGCGACGACTCCGATATAAAAGATGAAGAAGCGGTTTATGTTATTGTAGACGACGACTTGGAACTGGATGCAGTTGCAGGTGTATTTCGTAAGCTGCTTTCTGAGGATGGCATAGATCTCGATATTTAACGGGCAAAAGGTTAATATCCGGTTCTACGCATCCGCCATAGAAGTGGAGGAATAATTATTGAGCAAGAAAAAAACTGAAAACGAGTCCAAACTGCAGATCATACCTTTGGGTGGTCTTGAGCAGATTGGAATGAATATCACTGCCTTCAGATATGAAGACAGTATTATTGTAGTGGATTGCGGTCTGTCTTTCCCTGATGACGATATGTTGGGAATCGACCTTGTAATCCCCGATGTTACTTTTTTACAGGAGAACATCGATAAGGTGAAGGGCTTTGTGATCACTCACGGCCACGAAGATCACATCGGAGCGCTTCCTTACATTTTGCATGAGCTTAATGTCCCTGTGTATGCGACAAGGCTTACAATGGGAATTATCGAGCACAAGCTCGAGGAGCATAATTTACTTAAGAGCACCAGAAGAAAAGTTGTAAAATTCGGACAGTCTATCAATCTCGGCCAGTTTAGAGTCGAGTTCATCAGAACAAATCATTCTATTGTAGATGCAGCGGCGCTTGCAATCTATTCGCCTGCTGGAACCGTGGTTCATACCGGAGATTTCAAGGTTGATTACACACCCGTCTTTGGAGATCCGATCGATCTTCAGAGATTTGCTGAGATTGGTAAAAAAGGCGTTTTGGCAATCATGTGCGATTCTACAAATGCTGAGAGACCGGGATTTACTGCTTCTGAGAAGACTGTCGGAAGAGCTTTTGACAATCTTTTTGAAGAACATGAGAATTCAAGAATAATTATCGCAACATTCGCATCCAACGTTGACAGAGTTCAGCAGATCATAAATACAGCACACAAGTGCGGAAGAAAAGTTGTTATTGAAGGCCGAAGCATGGTCAGCATCATTGATATTGCCCAGAGACTTGAGTGTCTTCAGATTCCGGATGACACACTTGTCGATATCGATAATATCAAGAACTATCCTGACAACAAGACAGTTATCATTACAACCGGAAGTCAGGGAGAGAGTATGGCTGCCCTCAGCAGAATGGCAAGCGGACAGCACAGAAAGATTTCTATCGGTGCCGGAGATACGGTTATTTTCTCATCTCATCCGATTCCGGGAAATGAGAAGGCTGTAACAAATATAATCAATGAACTTCAGATGAAGGGCGCTGATGTAATTTTCCAGGATGTACATGTTTCCGGACACGCGTGTCAGGAAGATATAAAGCTTATCTATACGCTTGTTAAGCCTAAGTATTCTATCCCTGTTCACGGTGAATACAGGCATCTTATCGCACAGAGAAAGATTGCAAAAGAACTTGGAATACCAAAAGAAAATATCTTCATATTGCATTCAGGTGATATACTTGAACTTGATGAAAATAGTGCTAAAGTAAAAGGAAAGGTTTCTGCGGGAGCAATTCTTGTTGACGGACTTGGAGTCGGAGACGTTGGAAATGTTGTCCTCAGAGACAGACAGCACCTTGCCGAGGATGGTATAGTAATAGTAGTATTCGGACTTGATAAGGCTAGCGGCCAGCTTGTTTCCGGACCGAGTATTGTTTCAAGAGGATTTGTATATGTAAGGGAGTCGGACAAGCTGATCGACGATGCAACGGATCTTGTTTTGGACGAAGTTACCGAAGCTCTTGAAAAGGGAGTGACTGACTGGGGCAAGCTTAAGAATATTGTTAAAGAAGTCCTCAGCGATTACATATGGAAGAAGACAAAGAGAAGACCCATGATAATGCCGATAATCATGGACACAAATTTCTGATACGAACGGGTTATTTGTCGTATCACTTAAGGGGAATAGCTATATGAATTCAAGAAAACTGGGATATGGAATTTTTGATTCCACAACAAAGATTGTTTTTGTAGTTGTAGTAGCGCTTATCATAATTGGAGGCGCAAAGACAGCTTATTACTACGGTTATCATCTTTTTAATCAGACAGCAGTGTATGACGGAGACGGTGACGGAGAAACAGTCAGCGTTACCATTGAAGACGGAGACGATGCCGGCGCTATAGCAGAGAAGCTTGCTGATGCAGGTCTTATAAAAGATAAGAGACTCTTTAAGATGCAGGAGAAGTTTTCTGATTGTAAAGGAAAAGAAAAAGCCGGTACATATGAGCTTAATACTAAGATGACTCCCGAAGATATGCTCAAGACAATGTCAGGCCTTGTACTTAGCGAGGATGGCAAGACATGGGTAGAAGCTACAACCGATTCGTCTTCAGGCGGAAACAAGGCATTGGAGGAAGAGGAAGATCTTGCTCCTGAGGAAGAGGAAGAGCCTGTAGAAACAGAAGGCGAAGATACCGAAGAAAGCGAAGGAGAAGAGAAAGAGAGTGATTGATCAGGATAGGATGACAGCGTTTATCAATTCGCTGGACAGAGGTAACACTCCATTTCTTGATGAACTAGAAAGAGAAGCGAAGGCCGGCGATGTCCCCATTATAAGGAAGGACACGCAGGCACTTCTTAAGTTCCTGATGGCGCAGGCCAAACCTAAAAATATTTTGGAAGTTGGCTGCGCTGTAGGTTTTTCGGCGCTTCTGATGGCGGAATATTCAGATGAAGATACCCGGATAACCACCATAGAAAAATACGAGAAAAGAATTCCCGTAGCAAAAGAGAATTTCAAAAAATACGATTCTAACAATAAAATCACACTTTTGGAGGGTGATGCGACTGAGATTTTGAAAACGCTTTCCCAAGGGTATGATTTTATTTTTATGGATGCGGCTAAGGCGCAGTATATCAATTTTTTACCCGAGTGCTTAAGGATACTTAACAAGGGCGGTCTGCTCGTTTCCGATAATGTGCTTCAGGACGGCGATGTTATAGAATCAAGATTTGCCGTTACGAGGCGTGACCGCACGATTCATGCGAGAATGAGAGAGTATCTGTATGAACTTAAACATAATGATTCGTTGAATACGGTTATTTTGACGGTTGGAGACGGGATGGCACTGTCTGTAAAGTTGTAAAGGTATGGAGATTAGAATGAAGAAACCAGAATTACTGATTCCGGCAAGCAGTTTGGAAGTACTCAAAACTGCGGTTATATTTGGAGCAGATGCTGTCTATATAGGCGGTGATGCGTTTGGACTCAGAGCTAAGGCGAAGAACTTTAGCCCCGAAGAGATGAAAGAAGGAATAGAATTTGCCCACGAGCACGGTGTCAAGGTACATGTCACCGTGAATATTTTGGCGCACAACTACGATCTTGACGGTGTAGACAGATATCTGCATGAGTTAAAAGAGCTTAAACCCGATGCTCTTATAATCGCAGATCCCGGAATATTTATGAAGGCGAGAAAGATATGCCCCGAGATAGATATTCACGTTTCAACTCAGGCCAATAACACAAACTACGAGACTTATAAATTCTGGTATGAGCTTGGCGCAAAGAGAGTCGTTGCTGCAAGAGAGCTTTCACTTAATGAGATAAAAGAGATAACCGAGAAAATTCCGGAGGATCTTGAGATGGAGTGCTTCATTCACGGAGCCATGTGCATCTCGTATTCCGGAAGATGTCTTTTGTCCAACTATTTTACGGGAAGAGATGCCAATCATGGAGCTTGTACTCATCCTTGCAGATGGAAATATGCGGTTGTTGAGGAAAAAAGGCCCGGTGAGTACCTTCCGGTTTATGAGAATGACAGAGGTACTTATATTTTCAACTCAAAGGATCTGTGTATGATCGAACATATTCCGGAGCTTGTGAATGCGGGTGTTGACAGCTGTAAGATCGAGGGGAGAATGAAGACGGCCCTCTATGTTGCAACAGTTGCAAGAACATACAGAAAAGCGATTGACGATTTCTTCGAATCGGAAGAAAAGTACAGGGAGAATATGCCCTGGTACAAAGAACAGATATCAAAGTGCACATACAGACAATTTACGACAGGTTTCTATTTTGGAAAGCCAAGCGATGAGACACAGATCTACGATGTCAATACATATGTAAATGAGTATATTTATCTTGGAATCGTAAATGAGATAGATAACAGAGGTTATGCTAAGATTGAGCAGAGAAACAAGTTTTCTGTAGGAGACGATATCGAGATAATGAAGCCTGACGGAACCGATGTGAAAGTTACCGTAAAGGCGATGTATACCGAGGACGGTGAGAGCGTGGAATCGTGCCCTCATCCCAAACAGGTTTTGTATGTGGAACTTTCTGAGCCTGCTGAAAAATATGACATACTCAGAGTCCCTTCAAAAGAAAATGAGAAAAAATAATAATATTTTGGTAGTAGTTTTTTAAAAGTTGATGTAAACTTTTAAACAGTTAAATTTTGCAGTATAGAAAGGGGCACTGATGAGCAATAGGGTGAACGTAGAAGAGATATTCGGACAGAACGTTTTTACTCTTGCAAAGATGAGAGAAAGACTTCCAAAGAATGTTTACAAAGAGGTTGTTAGCGTTACGGAGCATGGCGGAGAATTATCCAAGGAATCTGCCGATGTTGTCGCAAATGCTATGAAAGAGTGGGCTGTTGAGAACGGGGCAACACATTATACGCACTGGTTCCAGCCACTTACAGGTATTACAGCCGAGAAACATGATTCATTTGTTGGAAGCGCTGATAAAGACGGAAGGATGCTTACTTCTTTTTCAGGAAAAGAGCTGATTAAGGGTGAGCCTGATGCTTCATCTTTCCCGTCAGGTGGACTCAGAGCCACATTTGAGGCAAGAGGATATACGACATGGGATATTACTTCACCTGCATTCCTTAAAGAATCCGGAGCAGGCGTTACACTTTGCATTCCCACAGCCTTTTGTTCATATACAGGAGATGCACTTGATAAGAAGACTCCTCTTCTCAGATCGATGGAGGCTATTAACAAGCAGGCACTCAGAATCGTAAAACTTTTTGGAAATACTACAGCTACAAGAGTAAATGTATCTGTAGGACCCGAGCAGGAATATTTCCTTGTTGACTGGGACAAAGCAATGAAGAGAGAGGATCTTCTTTTCACAGGAAGAACCCTTTTCGGTGCCATGCCTCCCAAGGGACAGGAGATGGAAGATCATTACTTCGGAGTTATCAGAGAAAGAGTCGGTGAGTTCATGAACGACCTCAACGTTGAGCTCTGGAAACTCGGAGTTCCCGATAAGACACAGCACAACGAGGTTGCCCCGGGACAGCACGAGCTTGCTCCCGTTTACGAGACAGCCAATATTGCTGTAGATCACAATCAGATTATTATGGAGACGATGAAGCGTGTTGCTGAGCATCATCATATGAGATGCCTTCTTCACGAGAAGCCTTTTGCAGGCGTTAACGGTTCAGGTAAGCACGACAACTGGTCTCTTTGCACAGATGACGGTGTAAACCTTCTCGATCCCGGTGATACACCCAACAAAAACGTACAGTTCCTTTTCGTACTTGCATGTGTCTTAAAGGCTGTTGATACACACGCAGATCTTCTCAGACAGAGTGCGTCAGACGTTGGTAACGATCACAGACTCGGTGCCGATGAGGCCCCTCCGGCTATTATTTCCGTATTCCTCGGAGAACAGCTTGAGGACGTTGTAAGACAGCTGATCGAGACAGGCGTTGCAAAGTCCAGCAAGAAGGGTGGCAAGCTCAAGACCGGTGTTTCAACACTTCCTCAGTTTGAGAAGGATGCTACAGACAGAAACCGTACATCACCTTTCGCATTTACAGGAAACAAATTTGAATTCAGAATGGTTGGATCATCAGATTCAATGGCAAGCTCAAATACTACACTTAATACAATCGTTGCGGAGACATTCTGCGAAGCTGCCGATATCCTTGAGAAGGCTGAAGACTTCGATATGGCAGTACATGATCTTATTAAGGAATATCTCACAGAACACCAGAGAATCATCTTCAATGGTGACGGATACTCAGATGAGTGGGTAAAAGAAGCTGAGAAGCGCGGACTTCCCAATATCAAGTCTACGATTGAAGCAGCAGATACTCTCACAACAGATAAAGCTATCGAACTTTTCAACAGATTCGGCGTATATACTAAGACAGAGCTTGAATCAAGAAGAGAGATCATATTTGAATCATATGCCAAGACAATCAACATCGAGGCTCTTACAATGATCGACATGGCTTCTAAGCAGATCATTCCTGCAGTAATGAAGTATGCCGGAAGAGTTGCGACAGATGTTAATCAGATCAAGGCGGCAGGTGTTGATGCATCTGTTGAAGTTGCTGAGCTTAAGGAAATTCAGGAGCAGCTTGGCAAGATGAAAGAAGCACTTGATAAGCTTAAGGCAAGCGAAGAGAAAGCACGCAAGATCAAAGATCAGCGCGAACTTGCTTTCTTCTACAAGGATAAAGTTCTTCCTATCATGGAGGCACTCAGAACTCCTGCCGATAAGCTTGAGATGCTCGTTGACAAAAAGGATTGGCCTATTCCTACATATGCAGATCTTCTCTTTGAAGGTTGATCATACTTTATATCGGAAATGCTGATTTAATCAGCATTTCCGTAAAATATAGAGCTTTTGAAAAAAATTATGAAAAAAAGAAGAGAAATTTTCAAAAAGCACTTGCTTTTTGAAAAAACATCACGTATAATCATTTCTTGTCGGTGGGCTATCGCCAAGCGGTAAGGCAACGGACTCTGACTCCGTCATTACGTAGGTTCGAATCCTACTAGCCCAGCTATATTGAGAGAAGCGAGATTGGAGACAATCTCGCTTTTACTTTTTATCGGGAGAAACGTATGTATACATTTGAATCGAAGATAAGATACAGCGAAATAGACAGAAGCGGAGAACTCACGCTTGAGTCCCTTATAGATTATTTTCAGGATTGCTCGACATTTCAGACACAGGATGGACCGGCATCAATGGAATACCTCAGGGACAAGGGGATTGTATGGGTTCTTTCGTCATGGCAGATTGTTGTGAACAGATATCCCAAACTGTGTGAGGATGTTGTGATCGGTACGGTTCCGTACGATATGAGAGGCGCTATCGGATACAGAAATTTCTTCATGGACACAAAGGATGGGGAGAGACTTGCCGTAGCAAATTCGATTTGGACACTTGTGGATATAGAAAAAGGTTTTCCCAGTAGAATAACGGATGAAATTTTAAAAGCTTATCCCATTGAACCCAAAATTGAAATGGAGTATGAGGGCAGAAAAATTGAAATTCCGGAAGATGAAGAAAAATTCTGGGGAGAAGAGATACAGGTTAAGAGGCACAACCTTGATACCAACAATCATGTAAATAATGGACAGTATGTCAGGATAGCAATGGACTGTCTTCCCAAAAGAGATCTGAAAGTTGTTGCAATGCGTGCGGAGTACAAAAAGCAGTCAAGACTGGGAGATGTTCTTTGCCCTGTTGTTATTACCGGCAAAAAAGGTCATAATGATAAGTACATAGTAAGTCTTAACGGAGAAGACGGAAAACCCGTATGCGTGGTTGAACTTGTCGTTTCATGATACGGGAATGCATTTTTAGAGAAATAATATGACATTGCAGAAATGAGCACTGCATATACCATGAGGACGGAGGGACATAAATGATAAAACTTGGAGAAAAACAGGAACTTGAAATAATAAAGAAAGTTGATTTTGGCGTATATCTTGCTGAAAAGAGCGGAAGTGACGAAAAAGTTCTTTTGCCCGGAAAGCAGGTACCTGAAGGATGCGATATAGGAAGCAGATTGGAAGTGTTTATTTACAAGGATTCCGATGACAGACTTATCGCAACGACCAAAACACCTAAGATAATGCTTGGCGACGTTCGTATGCTCAAGGTAAAAGAAACGAGCAAAATCGGAGCGTTTATGGACTGGGGACTTGAAAAGGACGTTCTTTTGCCTTTTAAGGAGCAGACAAGAAAGGTAAAAGCCGGTGAAGAAGTCCTTTGTGCAATGTACATAGATAAGAGTAGCAGACTTTGTGTTACTATGAATGTATATAATTATCTTTTGGATAAGAGTCCTTATTCCAAAGATGATAAGGTTATTGGAACGATTTATGAATTAAGTGACAACTTTGGAGCATTTGTTGCGGTTGACGATATTTATTCGGGACTTATTCCAAAGAAGGAATTGTACGGAAATATTGAGATCGGAAGCACCGTAAATGCCAGAGTTGTATCGGTGAGGGAAGACGGAAAACTCAATCTGAGCATTAGGGAAAAGGCTTATCTTCAGATGGATACTGATGCGGAGAAGCTTCTTGATATGCTTGAAAAGGGCGGCGGAAAGATTCTTTTTAATGATAAAGCCGCACCTGCGCTTATTCGCGAAAAGACCGGTATGAGTAAGAACGAGTTCAAAAGAGCTGTAGGCAGACTCCTCAAAGAGGGCAAGATTGAGATTAAACCGGATTCAATTGTGAGGAAATAAAATATGAGGATGGATTACAAAAAAGCAAACGTAGCGTTCTTTTTCATGGTATTGTCAACGTTTGTGATTATGGTTTACATTTCTTTTTGGCAGGCGTTTACTGGAAGGGCGCTTTCACTTCCGGCAAATAACGCTCTTTGTGAGCTGATGATACTCATTCCTGCTGTTTCGGTCATAATGTACAGCGGTGAGGGAATGTGGTCTGTTATACCGTTCAAGAAGGTAAAGATCGGCTCGGCAATATTGTCGGTGCTTTATGTTATTACGTTGTTTCCACTTGTTGCGTTCGTAAATGCGATATCCATGCTGTTTGTGGATAATGCGGTGGCATCCGTAAGCAATCAGATAATTGAACATCCGGTTGTGTTGATGCTTGCTTCAATAGGCTTATTCGGACCGTTTGTTGAAGAGATAGTATTCAGAGGCGTTATCTATCAGAGTTACAGAAGAACAGGCAGAATACTTGCATCAATGATCCTATCGGCTGTTCTCTTTGGAATGATGCATCTTAACTTTAATCAGTTTGCATACGGCGCTGTTATGGGATTTATGTTTTGTCTCATGGTTGAAGCGACAGGTAGCGTCCTACCGTCGTTTATAGCACATGCGGTTTTTAACTCCATTGAAGTTATTTCGATATATGTGGGATCGGGTACAGCAGAGGAAATAGAAGATAGCGAGGGCGTAATGTCACAGTTTTTCCCCAATATGTCGGAAGGCGTGTATCTTGTGATCTTGTTGTGTGTACTGTGCGTGGCGGCTGTTATATCTACCGCAATTGCTATTATCATTGTTAATAAGATGGCGGCTATTGAAGGTAGAAAGAGTTATCTCGATAATTTGAAATTCCGTAAGAAGAATCAGGATCCGAACGTCATGAATGTTGCGGGAGAGGTTAAGGTTGCAGAAAAAAAGCAGTCTCTTTTCACCGCTCCTCTTGTGATCGTCATGATCTTGGCGATATGCTTTATGTTCTACAGCGCTGTGGCTTTGCAGGGCGTTTGATAAAATTCTCAAAAGAAACATGATAAGAAATAAAAGATGCCCGTAGCTCAAAGCCACGGGCAAGTTTTCTGATGGCGTATTTCACAGGCTTATATCGATATTTGAACCGATATTTGGGTTAACGGAAGTCTCCGATACAGATTCGATACCTGCGATCATATTCTGGCCGGCAGCTTCCATTGTGTCCAGATTCTTGGATAGCATTGCTACACCAACATCTGTAAGGACTCGATTTTGAGATAGAGCCATCGATAAGGAAGGTATGTCCATATAGCACCTCCTGTTTTAGTGTATAGAACACTTTTTCTTATTCTGTATATCGATAATATTACATCAAAAATTTAGCATTATTTCAAATAATATGCTACCAAAAAGAGTAATCTTTTTTGGTAATATTGACGAGCAAAACAAAAAAATGTACAAAAAATGGCATGTTAAAGGTAGATTTTATTGTACATATATATTAAAATGGCTATGTATATTATTCAGCGGCCGGAAGGCTGCGGAAAGAGTGGCAAATGATTTCAAATCAAATTCTCCAAAACACAATTGACGGACTAAAGAACATAGCACACGTTGAGCTATATGTTCTGGATATTGATGGAAAGGAAGTTGCGGCTACATCACAGGAAATCGGTAATGTTGCGGCTGTTGCCAGAGATTTTGTGAAGTCTCCGGCAGATTCACAGGAGATACAGGGATATCAGTATTTTAAGATATATGACGAACAGCAGCTTGAATATATTCTGATCTGTACGGGAACCGGCGAAAATATCTATATGCTCGGTAAGATGATCGCGTACCAGATTCAGAGTCTGCTTGTCGCGTACAAAGAGCGTTTTGACAAGGATAACTTTATCAAGAACCTTTTGCTTGATAACCTTCTTCTTGTTGATATATACAGTAGGGCAAAGAAGCTTCATATTCAGTCGGATGCGAAGAGAATCGCAATGATCGTTGAGACATCAAGCGGAAGAGACAGCAATGCGCTTGAACTTGCGAGAACTCATTTCGGAAATGCAAATGACTTTGTGACCGAAGTTGATGAAGACAACATCATAATCGTCAAGGATGTAAACGATTATACGAAACCGTCGGACATTTCTAAGATTGCTGAAGAGATGATAGCAACTCTTACGAAGGACGGGCTCACGGGAGTGAGAATAGCTTACGGTACGGTTGTCGGTGAGATCAAAGAGGTCAGCAGATCGTACAAGGAAGCGAAGATGGCGCTGGATGTAGGCAAGATCTTTTTTGACGAAAGAAAGGTTATCTGCTACAGCGAACTTGGAATCGGAAGACTTATCTATCAGCTTCCCATTCCGCTCTGCAAGATGTTTATCAAAGAAATCTTTGGCGGAAGGAACCCTGATGATTTCGATCAGGAGACACTTACGACCATTGATAAGTTCTTTGAGAACAGTCTTAACGTATCGGAGACTTCAAGACAGCTTTTCATTCACAGAAACACACTCGTTTACAGACTTGATAAGTTGCAGAAGAGTACAGGGCTTGACTTGAGGGTATTTGATGATGCGATAACCTTTAAGATAGCACTTATGGTTGTCAGATACATGAAATACATGGACAGAATTTCATAATCCTATTTTGGGTGATAGGATAATTTTTAACACAAATTTCGGGGAGATGCTATGGAAAAAGGATTTAGAAAGACGAAATCGGGTAGGCAGATACCCGAAGGCGAGGTTATTACCCTCGAACATGTGACAAAGTCGTATTCATCGGGTGCGCCGGCACTTAACGACGTCAGTCTTCACATTAAAAAAGGTGAGTTTGTATTTATTGTGGGAGATAGCGGATCCGGTAAATCTACGCTCATTAAGCTTCTTTTGAGAGAGCTTGTTCCTACAAACGGTGAAATTACAGTTTTGGGTTATAACCTGAATAAGATTAAGCACAGTAAGATTCCAAAGTTTAGGCGTAATCTCGGAATAGTGTTCCAGGATTTCAGACTTCTCAAGGACAGGAATGTATATGAAAATGTAGCATTCGCCCAGAGAATTGTTCAGACATCCACAAGGGAAATAAAAAGAAATGTTCCTTCTATACTTGCGACAGTTAATCTTGCGGGCAAGTATAAGAGCAAGATTAATCAGTTATCCGGAGGAGAGCAGCAGAGAGTTGCTCTTGCAAGAGCGCTTATCAATAAGCCAACGATTCTTTTGGCCGATGAGCCGACCGGAAATCTTGACCCCAATAACTCATGGGAAATAATGAAGCTTATGGAAAAGATCAATGAAAGTGGCACAACTGTTATTGTCGTTACACACAACAGGGAAATAGTAAATGCCATGAAGAAGCGAGTTGTAACCATGAAAAAGGGTGTTATCATAGAAGACGAGGAAGAAGGTACATACATCGATGAGGATTAATAGTTTCTTTTATACCATTGGACAGGGATTTAAGAACTTAGGTAGAAACAAATGGTATACTCTTGCTTCTATTGCAACAATAGGTGCATGTCTATTCCTGTTTGGTCTGGTTTTTTCAATAATCAATAACATTCAATACTTTGTTCATACGGCAGAGGAAGGTGTTTCTGTCACAGTTTTCTTTAACGAGGGAGTGAACGAAGATCAGATCCTTGCTGTAAAGTCGGATCTTGAAAAACGTCCCGAAGTCAGAGAAATTAATTATATAGATCCCGAAGCGGCATGGGAAGATTTCAAGAAGGATTACATCGGTGAGTATACAGACGGATTTACCGAGAATCCTCTTGCAGATTCAGCCAGCCTTGAGATTTATCTTAATGATGTTTCAATGCAGGCGGCGCTTGTTACATACATAGAGCACATTGACGTTGTAAGAACGGTCAACAGATCGGAGATTACCGCTGACACACTTAGCGGACTCAATAAGCTTATGGCATATGTTTCAATGGGAATTATAGTAATTCTCCTGCTTGTTTCAATTTTCCTTATCAGCAATACGGTAACTATGGGTATCGCTGTAAGAAAAGATGAGATAAACATCATGAAATATATCGGAGCGACGGATTTCTTTGTAAGAGCGCCTTTCGTGGTGGAAGGTATCATTATCGGAATCATAGGCTCGCTCATACCTTTGCTGATTCTCTATTATGTTTACGGTAGCGCGATTGATTATGTTCACACCCAGTTTGCAATGCTTTCAAATATCTTGCCGTTCCTGCCTGTTGAAAAGATATACAACGAACTGGTTCCCATATCTATGGCAATAGGAATCGGAATAGGCTTCCTGGGTAGCTTCACGACAGTTAGAAAACACTTACACGTGTGATCAGATGATTAGAAGGAAGATCAGATAAGTTGAAAAGATTACAAAAAGGCACGCTTAAATGGTTATTTCGAGTGCTGGCTTGTATCATGATCTTGATATTTACTTTTGAAGCCAATGGGATTATAGTGTCGGCAGAGGTTACGGAAGAAAGTATTAAAGCAAAAAAAGATCAGATCAAAAAGCAGAAAGAACAGCGCGATAGCCTGAATACAGCGAAGACCGATCTTGAAAAATTAAAACAGGGGCTTGAAAAAAACAAGTCGGACCTAAAAAAATATATTTCAGAACTTGATGCTTCCTTGACAGAAATACAGAAGAAGATAGATGCTCTTAATGACACCATTGGGAAAAAAGAAGCAGAGATTAAGAAAACGGCTGAAGACTTAGAAGAGGCTGAACGTACTCAGGAAGCTCAATATGAAGCCATGAAGAAGCGAATAAAGTTCATGTACGAGCGAGGAGATAAGCTTTATTTTGAGCTTTTTGTAGGCACGGGCAATTTTTCTGATATGCTTAATAAGGCTGAGTATATTGAGATGATCGCAGCTTATGACAGGAAAAAGCTTAACGAGTATGTGGCGACTACTGAGCTTATAGCGCTTAATAAGCAGGCTCTTGAAGAAGAAAAAGAAACTCTCGATCTGGCAAAGTCAAACAAAGAGGAAGAAGAAGGAAAAATGCAGACTCTTATTGACGCCAAGGGAGTTGAGCTCAATAACGTATCTACGGATATTAAGAGCAAGGAGGCTGCCATCGCTGAGTATGAGGCGGAGATAAAGGCCGAGAACGCGACGATTGCCGCTCTTGAAAAAGAAGTGGCTGCGGATGAGGCCGCGTTAAACAGCAGGCATAAGTATGACGGCGGAATGTTTACATTTCCTTGTCCGAATTATACCAGAGTATCCGATGAGTTTGGAATGAGAATACATCCTACGCTTGGGATAAGCAAGATGCATAACGGCGTGGATTTTGCAGCACCTGCAGGCTCGGCCATTTTAGCGGCTTATGCCGGAACGGTGGTTGCCGCCGACTATAACGGAACGATGGGTAATTATATAATGATCAATCATGGTGACGGTCTTTATACAATATACATGCATTGTTCGGCATTGTATGTTTCCAAAGGACAGGATGTCACTGCCGGAGCCAGGATTGCTGCAGTAGGTTCGACCGGAAGATCGACAGGTAACCATCTTCATTTCGGAGTAAGACTTAACGGAGCGTATGTTAGTCCATGGAATTATCTAAAATAAAATCGGACAGGAGATAAAAAACATTGGAAAACGAAAATATCGAGAACAATGTGCCGGTAAGTGAGCCGGCAAGTAAAGACACGGAAGCGGATAAGATGCTCAAAAGAAGATTTATAAGCGGAATGCTTATAGGAGCACTTTGTGCAATGTTTGTATTTTTTGCAGGTGCGATCTTCTTTATCTTAACAAACGGAGTTCATGCCGGCGGACAGAATGAAAACGGAGTCTTGAACAGCGAAACTGTAAAAAAGGTTAAAATGCTTGAGAATCTTGTTGATACCAATTACTACAAGGACGATGTGGATAAGAGCACAGAGGCTGAGGGAATCTACAAGGGACTTATAGAATCTTTGGGAGACCCCTATTCTGTTTATTACACTGCGGATGAACTTGAAGAACTCAAGGCCGTGACTAAGGGTGTTTATTACGGAATCGGTGCATATGTCGGAATGGATCAGGAAAAAAATGTGCCTGTGATAACAGGCATCATGGAAGGAAGCCCGGCTGCCGACTCAGGACTTATGGAAGGTGATATCATCGCTGAAGTCAACAAGGAAAGCATACAGGGACTTACTCTTGATGAAGTTGTTGCAAAGATCAAGGGTGAAAAAGGTACTTCCGTGCATCTTACTCTGATAAGAGACGGATCCGTAGATAACGTTGAAGTCGATGTTATCAGAAATGAGATACAGGTACCGACAGTTACGACCGAACTTCTTAAGGACGGAATCGGATATCTTAAGATTTCTGAGTTTGACGAGATTACAACAGATCAGTTCACAGAGGGTCTTGCTGAGCTTCGCGCAAGCGGTATCAAGGGACTTATGATCGATCTTAGAAGTAATCCCGGAGGAAACCTCGTAACAGTTTGTGATATTGCCAGACAGCTCCTTCCGAAAGGAAATATTGTATATACCGTGGACAGAGAAGGCAATAAGCAGGATTATACCTGTGACGGAACACGTCAGATAGATATTCCGGTTGTTGTTCTTATCAACCAGTATTCGGCAAGTGCTTCAGAGATACTTGCGGGTGCAATCAAGGATTACGGAATCGGTAAACTTGTAGGTGTTAAGACATTCGGAAAAGGAATCGTTCAGAGCGTATTCGATCTTAATGACGGAACCGCTGTTAAACTTACGGTAAGCGATTACTATACTCCAAACGGATATAACATCCACGGAATAGGAATCGAACCTGATGTAGAGGTTGAACTTGATATTGAAAAGGCTCAGAGAGACAAGATTGACAATCAGAAAGAGAAGGCAATCGAAGTCATGAAGGAGCTTATTGACAAATAAAAAAATAAATAGTATTATCTTGACCTGTGCTAATTCTATAGCACAGGTTTTTTCTTACTCATTTCGAGTATTATTTCCATTTTTGAAAGCAGGGAAGTTATGAAAGTCAAAGCGTGTATTTACACCGATGCGGGTAAAAGCCGTAAGGTAAATCAGGATTCGGTGCTGGTAAAAGTTGCAAATTCAGAGAAGCTTGGAAGGATTTCTTTTGTCGCAGTATGTGACGGAATGGGAGGTCTGCCTAAGGGAGAGGTTGCAAGCTGCAAAGTGGTCAGGTCGCTTGAAAACTGGTTTCATGAGGAATTGTCTCTGATGCAGGATCTTGAAACAGAAAGATTATGGGACGTTATAGAAGTGTCGTGGAGAAGACTGATCGCCAAGATAAGCGGTGAGCTTAGGCGATATGCAAGACACAGGAAGATTGATCTAGGGACGACACTCACAGCTCTTTTGCAGATAGGCGACAGGTACATGCTCATGAATATCGGGGATTCCAGAATTTATGTTGCATCAAAGGGAGAAGTTATAAAGCTTACAAAAGATCACAGCGTTTTGCAAAAGAAGCTGGATGAAGGAAAAATAACCGAAAAAGAAGCGTTAAATGACAGGGAAAAGAGCGTTCTATTAAGGTGCCTCGGTTCAATGAAAACTGCCGAGCCCGATATAACGCGGGGAGTTATTAAAAATGACTCGACCGTGATCGCATGCTCTGACGGATTTTGGAGAACAATGGAAAAGACGGAGCTTTACAGCATGCTTTGTCCGCAAATGTGCGTTACATCGGAAGATATGCTTGATGCATGCAAAAAACTTGTAAAGAAAGCATACGACAGGAATGAAACGGACAACATATCCGTCGCGGCACTCTGCATGGAGCTTGGCGCATGAAAGATTTAAAGAGATATAAGATATTAAAGAAAATAGGTGAAGGCGGAACAAGCGAAGTCTATGCGGCTTTTGATAAGCGTACGGGTAAAAAGGTGACGGTTAAGGTGCTTAAAGAAAGTGGAAAAGGCTTTTTTAAGGAAAGAGCATCTATGGAAAACGAGGCGTTGATGCTGAAAAGCCTAAAACACAGCGGAGTGCAGAAACTCATAGACTATGGCGAAGGCTTCATGGTCTTACAGTATATTTCGGGATGCAGTATTTCTGAAAAGCTTAGGGTGAACGGAGTTTTTTCCGAGAAAGAAACAGTTGAGATCGCGATTGAACTTATAAGGATACTTAAGTATCTGCACGGTCTGAAAGAACCTGTGATATACAGGGATCTCAAGCCTGCAAATATAATTATAGGCAGAGACGGCAAGGTATATCTTATCGACTTCGGAGCAGCGAGGATTTACAGAAAGGGCGAAAAGTCTGATACATCATATCTTGGAACGGTGGGATTTGCGGCGCCCGAACAGTACGGAACTCTTGGACAGACAAGCCCAAAGACGGATATATACTGTTTTGGCATGACTCTTTTGCAGATGACAACGGGAATAGATATCAAGAATGAAGCGGCTCTTGAAAACTTTAAGCTAAACGGCGCAACAGGGCTTTCTGAGGAATTTGCGAAGATAATAAATAAATGCATAAAGCCGGGACGCGATGACAGGTTCAGATCTTGCAGCGAGATAGAGAAAGCTCTTTTGGACAGCATTGTAAAAAGAAAACGTGGCATTGTGATCAGATACATGAAGAGAAGTCTTGTCGCAGCTACCTTGTCTGCAATGGTGTCGATGGCAATCATGTATGCGGAACCTGTCAAGAACTACGTTGAGAGTGATGCCAGGGAGCGAGTGCCTGCATTTAAAGGGCGATTATATAATGCAAAAGAGAGAATAGCGGAATTTATTGATAAAGAATTTTTTCAGGAGGGAAAATGATTATTTTTTTATATACATTTGGAGTGATATTCGTTGGAATTATGATGATAATCGGAGTTGCCGGCCTTCTTAAAAAAGGCGTCGCAAAGCCTGAGATTTCTGAAGGGGATGCAACCGCCGCAATGTGCACGACACAGCTTCTGGAACATATAGACAATAAGAGAAACTCCTTGTGCGATGATTTTGTAATAGAGCAGGACATGGTCTATACATATGATTCGTTTAATCTTTGATTGTAATATGATAGAATATACTGTGTTGATTTCATACTTAGGATTATGGAATACTAAAAGAAAACACGAGGATGTTTATGGATATTTCAGTAGTTATTCCTGTATACGGATGCAGGGAGGCAGTACCCGAACTATATAAGAGGCTTGTTGCGACTCTTGAAAAAGCAGGGAAATCTTTTGAGATAATCATGGTGGACGACCATTGTCCGCAAAAATCATGGGAAGAAATCGAGAAAATATGCACCAATGATAAGCGCGTTGTTGGAATCAAACTTTCGAGGAATTTTGGACAGATGCGTGCTATTACAGCAGGACTTGAGAAATCTGTCGGCGATCTTGTTGCGGTTATGGACTGCGACCTTCAGGACAGACCTGAGTTTTTACCGCTTTTTTTGGACAAGATTGACGAAGGTTACGATATCGTATATTCCAAGCGAAAAGACAGAAAGGATACCTTTATAGTAAAGGCATTATCAAGATCTTTTTACGCCGTTTATAATAAACTTTCAGATATGAAGTATGACTTTGAGGTGGGAAACTACAGCATTGCGAAAAGGAAAGTAGTGGACTCTTTTCTTAAGATGAAAGAGCAGAACAGAGACTATATCATGTTTCTTATGTGGCTTGGCTACAATGATACAACTATCGGGCTTGAGTCGGATGAAAGATTTGCGGGAAAGTCATCTTATACTTTCAGTAAAAAAGTTAATCTTGCTATCAGCCTTATTACCGCACAGTCCAATAAGCCGTTGTTTATGGCGGTTAAGCTGGGATTTGCACTTTCATGTGCGGCATTTTTGTATTTGAGCTATCTTGTTATCAGATATTATGTTGTAAAAGATTTTGATATGGGTTGGCCTTCGGTTGTTGCTTCGATATACATGATGGGCGGACTTATGCTGAGCGCATTGGGAATAGTCGGGATATATATCGGAAATATCTTTTCCGAAAGTAAAGGAAGACCTATTTATATTATTGACGAAATGCTAAACCGGCACGAAGAGGAGTAATACATGAAAAAACTGGCGATCATCGGCGCTTCATATCTTCAGAATCCGCTGATTTTAAAGGCAAAAGAAATGGGACTTGAAACTCATGTGTTTGCATGGGGCGTTGGAGATGTAGGAGAAGCTACGGCCGATTTCTTTTATCCGATAAGTATTGTTGAAAAAGAAGCTATCTGTGAGAAGTGCAAAGAGATTGGAATTGACGGAATATGCAGTATTGCATCGGATCTTGCAATGGTGACTGTAAATTATGTTGCCGATAAGATGGGGCTTTCGGGTAATTCGATTTCATGCACGTATAAGTCGACCAATAAGTTTGCAATGAGAAATGCCCTTACGGAAAAGAATGTTCCTTGTCCTAAATATGTTTTGGCCGATGATTCGGTAAATGTTGATGAGCTTGGGCTGGAATATCCGATAATCGTTAAGCCGACGGACAGATCGGGAAGCAGAGCAGTTACAAAGCTTAGCTCAAAGTCGGGAATCATGGCTGCGATAGCATCTGCAAGAGATGTGAGCTTTGAGAAGACTGCGATCATTGAAGAGTTTGTTGAGGGAAAAGAGTATAGCGTAGAATGTATCTCGTATAACGGGAAGCATACGCTTCTTGCTGTGACTGAGAAGTTTACCACGGGAAGCCCGAATTTCATCGAGACAGGACATTTTGAGCCTGCACCTGTCGGCGCCGAGACTTATGAAAATATCAGAAAAGTTATATATAATGCGCTTGATGCGCTCGAGATTGAGAATGGTGCGTCTCATTCCGAGATACTGATCCGCGAAGACGGCGTTATAAAGATTGTCGAGATAGGCGGAAGAATGGGCGGAGACTGCATCGGAAGTTCACTTGTGCATCTGACTACGGGAATTGACTTTGTAAAAGCAGTCATTGATGTTGCGCTTGGAAATGAACCCGATATTACGCCCGGTAGCAAGCACAAAGCCGCAGGGATCAAATTTGTTTTTGGCCGCGAAGATGCTGATTATTGTCAGGAGATTTGTTCAAAATATCAGGATCTTGTTATTGAGAGTAGTGTTGAAGAGATTACCGACAGAAAAGTTGTGGACAGCTCTTCCAGATTTGGATATTTCATTGTTGCGGGCAATGATGCGAAGCTGGTTCGTGACATTGTGTCGAGGTAAGCCAAGGAAGCCAAGGGGACGGTTCATCTGTCTTCTCGCAAAAGCTGAGAAGACAGATGAACCGTCCCCTTGGCTTCTCAACCTTGACTTGGTATGGCTGATACTGAAATTACAGATTAAACGAACATGTGTTTGAAAAAGTTATAGACGCATGATTTATGAGATGGTATACTGAAACAGCAGTATATCATCTCTTTTTTCTTTTTGCGAAAGATGTACTGTTGAGAGGGAAAAATAATGGATTTCAAATTACACTCTGAATTTAAACCTACAGGTGACCAGCCACAAGCCATAGAGGAGCTTGTTAAGGGGTTTAAGGAAGGTAACCAGTTTCAAACACTTCTGGGCGTTACAGGTTCCGGAAAGACGTTTACTATGGCAAACGTTATTGCGGCGCTTAATAAACCTACGCTTATTATAAGTCATAACAAAACTCTTGCAGGTCAGCTCTATGGCGAGATGAAAGAATTCTTTCCGGAAAACGCCGTAGAGTATTTTGTGTCCTACTATGACTATTATCAACCGGAAGCATATGTTCCTCAAACAGATACTTATATTGCAAAAGATTCTTCGATTAATGATGAAATTGATAAGTTGAGACTCTCTGCAACGGCATCACTTTCTGAGAGGAAGGACGTTATTGTTGTTGCCAGTGTATCTTGCATATATGGACTGGGAAGTCCCGATGAATTCAAGGGAATGTCAATCTCACTTAGACCCGGAATGCAGAAGGACAGAGACAAGACGATAGAAGAGCTTGTTGCTATACAGTATACGAGAAACGATCTTGAGCTCGGAAGATGCAATTTCAGGGTAAGGGGCGATACGATAGAGGTTTTTCCTGCAAATGCGGATGATTATCTGATAAGGATTGAGTTTTTTGGCGACGAGATAGACAGGATTACTGAGATTGAGCCTGTTACGGCCAAGGTCAGAAACGAACTTTCACACGTTATGATCTATCCCGCTTCGCACTATGTTGTACCTCAAGAGAAGATAAACATGGCGTGCGTGGAGATAGAGAAGGAACTTGAAGAACAGATCAAGTTCTTTAAGGGTGAGGACAGGCTTATTGAAGCTCAGAGAATATCGGAGAGAACCAATTTTGATATAGAGATGCTGAAGGAAACGGGCTTTTGCTCGGGAATCGAGAATTATTCAAGGCATCTTAATTTTATGGCGCCGGGAGAACCTCCGCTTACACTTTTGGACTTCTTTGACAGGGATTTTTTGATAATAGTGGATGAGTCGCATATGACTATACCGCAGGTCGGTGCCATGTATCATGGAGACAGGAGCAGGAAACTGACTCTTGTTGATTACGGATTCAGACTTCCGTCGGCGCTCGATAACAGACCTCTTAATTTTGAAGAGTTTGAATCACATATAGATCAGATGCTCTTTTGCTCCGCTACTCCCGGTAAATATGAGGAAGAACATGAACTTTTGAGAGCAGAGCAGGTTATAAGACCTACGGGGCTTCTCGATCCGGAGATTTCTGTGCGTCCGGTCGAGGGACAGATTGACAATCTAATCGGTGAGATCCGAAAAGAAATAGACAAGAAAAATAAGGTTCTTGTCACTACACTCACAAAGAGAATGGCTGAGGATCTGACAGAGTACCTTGCAGAGTCCGGAATAAGGGTAAAATACCTTCATTCAGACATAGATACGCTTGAAAGAGCAGAGATAATCAGAGATATGCGTCTTGATGTCTTTGATGTTCTTGTTGGAATCAACCTTTTGAGAGAGGGACTTGATATTCCGGAAATCTCACTTGTTGCGATAATAGATGCGGATAAAGAGGGATTTCTTCGTTCGGAGACATCGCTTATTCAGACAATAGGGCGTGCTGCGCGTAACGCGGAAGGCCACGTCATAATGTACGCCGATAACATGACTGATTCAATGAAGAAAGCCATTGATGAAACGGCGAGAAGACGTAAGATACAGGAAGAATACAATAAGGAACACGGAATAACTCCGCAGACCATAAAGAAGGCGGTAAGAGAACTTATCGCAGTTACAAAGGCTATTGCCAAGGAAGAGGTTAAATTTGAAAAAGATCCTGAGGCAATGGATAAGGATGAACTTGAGAAACTTATCGGACAGGTTCAGAAGAAGATGAAACGTGCCGCTACAGAGTTGGATTTTGAGACTGCGGCGACACTCAGAGATCAAATGATAGAACTTAAGAAGATTTACAACGATCTGACGGAAGGAAAATAACTGACAATAGGTGGGGAGACTTGTATGGAAAAAGATGTTGTAAAAAGAAGCGCAATATGTTTTGCGGTATCAATGCTATGGACAATCGCAGTTGGTTCATATATCAGTAAAACTGATGTTGTGGCAGTGGGAGATATGGTACTGTTTTTTGCATTTTTCATATTGACGATGCAAGAAAAACTGTATTGTAAGATACTGAATCCTAACAAAAGGGATATTGTTATATCCGCATTTTTTTCATTACTTTTATTGGTTGGAAAGACAATATACACAGAGCATGATCTGATGTCATTTTGTACCCATCCGTTTTATAATTTGGTGATTTTTGTTGTGACAGCCCATTTATTGGCAGTGTTTACACCATATGTCTTGGAAACATTGTATTCTTCGTTTTCCGGGAAGCTACCGGAAATAGGGCTGGGAAGAAAGCAACTTATAGTATTTTTCGCAATCGTAACGATTCTTGATGTAGTAGCTTTTCTGGTATTTTTTCCGGGAGTGGGTACGTATGATTACTTTACAATTTATTTTCAGGCAATAGGGGAACGTTCGCTTGATAATCAGCAGCCGATCTTTTATACGATTTTCTGGAAAGCGCTGTTTTATGTGGCAAACCTGCTTCACAACATATATATGGCTAATGTGATCTATTCGATAATCCAGATAGTTGTCGTAAATATCACATTTTGCTATGTACTGACCTGGCTGAGAAAGAAAAAAGCTCCTTCGGTTTTAATTCTGCTTTCGGGGATATACTATATCATCAACCCGATTTTTTGGCTTTTTTCATTTGTTACAACAAAGGATGTATATTTCGGATGCTGCTTAATAGTATTTTTAACATCGCTTTATGATTTGATGACTACGGAGAAAAGGGCATTTACATGCTTTATCAGTTGTTTGCTTGCATGCTTTTTCAGAAACAATATGATATATGCGATGGTTGTCTTATTCTTAATGGTGATTATTATTGCACCTGCACGGATAAAAAAGCTTGAGCTTATCAGTATTTTGCCGGCTCTTATAATATCGATCGTTACACCTGTCGTTGTTTATCCGGCCTTTGACATTCATTATACCGATTCGTCAGAATTTCTTTCAATACCGATTCAGCAGATCGCCGCAGTATATGCCAAGGAGGGATGTTTTAGCGAAGAAGAGAAAGCAACAATTAATGAATATCTTTCTTGTGTTGATGAATATAATTACCGCTTTGCGGATCCGGTAAAAAACTCATTGAATAATGGGCTTTATGACGAAAACAAGGAACCTTTCTGGGATATATATTTTAAGGGATTGAAGCGCAGTCCGATCACATATTTATGCGCTGCACTTGATACAAATGTAGAACTGTGGTACCCCGCATCAACCGGAAATGATGAGTTTGCCCAAAGAGAATATGTTGAAATCGGATTATATCCTGATTATTTCAGCGGTAGTGCAGATGCATATTATACTCATGGCATTTTTGAAATTATTCGCCCTTTTTATTATGCGATGGCAAGACTGGAAAGTAAGCTGAGCAATTTGCCTCTTATAAGTAATTTCCTGTCTTTGTCATTCCCGTTTTACAGCATGGTACTTTGCCTGATCATAATGATAAGAAGAGGAAAAAAATATGAGACTGTAATTCCGGTTGCGCTTTTGATACTGGAAGCAACATATTTACTTGGACCGGTTACTAATTACAGATATTTGCATCCGATGTATATTATGGTTCCGGTGTATTTTGCTATGGCGATAAAAAATAATGATGACAGTCAGGACAATGCAGCTGATAGTGTGAGCTGATTCTTGTGAAGGAAAAAGGATTAATGACAGGAGATAAACAGATGTCGGATAACAGCAGGATGACAAAAAAGAATACGACAGCAAAGAGAATACTTCCCACGGATATCCATGATTATATAAGGGTTCGTGGGGCGGATGAGCATAATCTTAAACATGTAAGCGTGAAGATACCTAGAGATACTTTGACCGTTTTTACGGGGCTTTCGGGATCGGGGAAATCTTCACTTGCTTTTGATACTATTTTTGCGGAAGGACAGAGACGATACATGGAGTCGCTCTCATCTTACGCGAGAATGTTCCTCGGACAGATGGATAAGCCTAATGTTGAGAGAATAGAAGGCCTTTCGCCGACAATTTCGATTGATCAGAAATCAACCAACAAGAACCCGAGATCGACTGTGGGAACGGTTACAGAGATTTATGATCACTTTAGACTTCTGTATGCAAGGATAGGTATACCGCATTGCCCGAACTGCGGACGTGAGATAAGAAGGCAGACCGTTGATGAAATGTGTGACCAGATCATGGCACTTGGTGACGGTACCAAGCTGCAGCTTCTTGCACCTGTAGTAAGAGGAAAAAAAGGTGAACACGCAAAGACTCTCGACAGAGCAAAAAGAGCCGGCTATGTAAGAGTCAGGATAGACGGAAGCCAATATGAGCTCTCGGAAGAAATTAAACTGGATAAGAATATTAAACACAGCATCGAGGTTATAGTTGACAGAATTGTCATAAGAGACGATAACGAGAACCTGAGGAAAAGACTTGCCGATTCAATAGAGAGCGCTTTGCAACTTGCTGACGGACTTCTTACAGTAGACGTAGTGGATGGAAAAGAGCTGAATTTCAGCCAGAATTTTGCGTGCCCTGATTGTGGCATCAGTATTCCTGAGATTGAACCGAGGAGTTTTTCGTTCAATAATCCTTTTGGTGCCTGTCCTGACTGTGCGGGACTCGGATATAAGATGGAATTTGACGAGGATCTTATGATCCCTGATAAGACTCTTTCCATAAATGACGGATGTATCGTTGTTATGGGATGGCAGTCCGCTAATAAGGAAGGAAGCTTTAGTAATGCGACGTTGAAAGCGCTTGCAAAAGCTTATAAGTTCAGCCTTGATACGCCTTTTTGCGACCTTTCGGAAAAGGTAAGGCATATGCTTATACACGGAGCTGACAAGACTGTCAATGTGCATTACAAAGGATCAAGAGGTGAAGGTGATTATCCGATTCTTTTTGACGGACTTATTAAGAATGTTGAGCAGAGATACAGAGAGACATTTTCGGAAACGGCGAAAGCCGAATATCAGGAGTTTATGAGAATTACGCCCTGTCAGCTGTGCGGCGGACAGAGGCTTAAAAAGGAATCGTTGGCGGTTACCATAGATGACAAGAACATCTATGAGATTACATCTATGTCTGTCGATGAACTGCAGAATTACCTTGAGAATCTTAAGCTGAGCGAGCATCAGGAGCTTGTCGGTGCACAGGTATTAAAGGAAATAAGAGCGAGAGTGGGATTCCTTGTGGATGTAGGACTTGGATATCTTTCTCTTTCAAGAGCGACGGGTACGCTTTCCGGAGGAGAGGCACAGCGTATAAGACTTGCAACGCAGATAGGGTCGGGGCTTTGCGGAGTATGCTATATTCTTGATGAGCCTAGTATCGGACTTCATCAGAGGGATAATGATAAGCTTCTAAACACTCTCAAGAATTTAAGAGATTTAGGAAATACTCTTATTGTCGTGGAACACGACGAAGATACTATGAGAGAGGCTGACTATATTGTTGATGTCGGACCGGGAGCAGGTTCCAGAGGTGGTAAGATTGTCGCTACGGGAACGGCTGAAGACATCATGAAAGTCAAAGAGTCTATAACGGGTCAATATCTTGCGGGTAAGCTCAAGATAGAAGTGCCGGAAACAAGAAGAGAACCAAAGGGCTGGCTTAAAGTGCTCGGTGCAAGTGAGAATAACCTTAAGAACATAGATATAGACGTTCCGCTGGGTGTACTTACGATAGTTACGGGCGTTTCGGGTTCCGGAAAGAGTTCTTTTGTCAATGAGATACTTTATAAACATCTTGCAAGAGACCTTAACAGAGCAAGATGCATCCCCGGAAAACACAAGGGGATAGAAGGACTTGATCAGGTTGATAAGGTTATTGCAATTGACCAGTCACCTATCGGAAGGACTCCGAGGTCAAATCCCGCGACGTATACGGGCGTATTTGACATGATAAGAGATCTTTTTGCAGGTACTCCCGACGCAAAAGCAAGAGGATACAAGAAGGGAAGATTTTCGTTTAACGTTAAAGGCGGACGATGCGAAGCCTGTGGCGGAGACGGAATCATCAAGATTGAGATGCATTTCCTTCCGGATGTATATGTTCCTTGTGAAGTCTGCGGAGGAAAGCGATACAACCATGAGACTCTGGAAGTCAGATACAAAGGAAAAAATATCTATGACGTTCTTGATATGACGGTTGAAGAAGCGCTTACTTTCTTTGAAAATGTAAGGACGATCAAAAGAAAGATACAGACACTTTATGATGTCGGACTTGGATATGTCAAACTTGGCCAGCCGAGTACGGAGCTCTCGGGCGGTGAGGCGCAGAGAATAAAACTTGCTACGGAGCTTAGTAAAGTCAGTACGGGAAAAACGGTATATATTCTTGATGAACCTACGACGGGACTTCACTTTGCCGATGTGCAGAAACTTGTAAAGATCATGCATGAGCTCGTTGAACAGGGGAATACGGTCGTTGTTATTGAGCACAACCTGGATGTGATAAAGACGGGAGATTACATCATAGATATGGGACCGGAAGGCGGTTCGGGAGGCGGAACCGTTGTTGCCTGTGGTACACCTGAAGAAGTAGCAAAGTGCAAAAAATCATATACCGGTGCATACATAAAACGTATGCTGAAGAAAAACTGAATATATATGCAGTTATCATTAAGTGAAAACGTGTTCTTATAAAAGTATAGAAATGTGCGTAATTTAGGCACTTGCGGCACTTTTATGAGAATATAAGGCTAAAATATGCACAATTTTTATTTGAGGCTTAAGTTTTGACAGTAAATGTCCGATATTAATAGAGGTAGCCCCTTTTAAATCTTTATAAGATGGTTTATAATGGCAATGTATTATTAACATTTTATTATCCGCACTTATGCGCTAAAATAAATGAATGACACACAGTTTTGAAAGGGGTACCTTAAATTATGCAGTATGCAGACATCGGAATTGATTTAGGAACGGCATCTGTTCTCGTTTACATAAGGGGAAAGGGAGTAGTTCTTAAGGAACCTTCTGTAGTAGCTTATGACAGAGACACAGAGGAGATCAAGGCAATCGGTGAGGATGCAAGGCTTATGCTTGGCCGTACACCCGGTAATATTGTTGCCGTCAGACCTCTGAGGCAGGGAGTTATCTCTAACTACAAGATTACTGAGCAGATGATGAGATACTTCATTAAGAAAGCTATCGGAAGAAAAATTCATAGAAAACCTTTTATCGCTGTATGTGTTCCCAGCGGCGCTACGGAAGTAGAGAAGAAAGCCGTTGAAGATGCTACAAGACTTTGCGGTGCAAGAGATGTTAAGACTATCGAGGAACCTATTGCGGCAGCGATCGGTGCAGGAATTGATATTACAAAGCCCTGCGGAAACATGATCGTTGATATAGGTGGCGGTACATCTGATATTGCGGTTATCTCACTTGGCGGAACGGTTGTGAGCACATCCGTTAAGGTTGCGGGAGATGATTTTGATGAGGCAATTGTTCGTTACATGAGAAAGAAGCACAATCTTCTTATCGGTGACAGAACTGCCGAAGATATAAAGATTAAGATTGGTTCAGCTTATCCCAGACCGGAAGATGATTTCCTGGATGTAAGAGGACGTAACCTTGTTACAGGTCTTCCCAAAACTGTAAGAGTATCTTCTGAAGAGACAGAAGAAGCTCTCAGAGAGCCTACATCCCAGATTATCGAGGCTATTCACAGCGTTCTTGAGAATACACCTCCGGAACTTGCGGCTGATATTGCTGACAGAGGAATAGTTCTTACAGGTGGCGGAGCACTTCTTCGCGGACTTGAAGATCTTATCTATTCCAAGACCGGAATCAATACAATGACAGCAGAGGATCCTATGACAGCGGTTGCTATCGGAACCGGTCGTTATGTTGAATTTATTGTTGGTTATCATCAGGATTGATGATCGGCAATGAAGATAGATATCAGGGATTAAACAATAAAGAATGTCCGGTGTTACGCACCGGAATGGTATGAGGGAAAGAGAATGGTAAAAGGTCTTTACACTGCTTACACAGGAATGATCAACGAGCAGCACAGGATGGATGTGCTGACCAACAATCTTGCCAATGCCAACACAAACGGTTTTAAGAAGGAAGGCACAACATCACAGTCTTTCAGTGATCAGCTTGCGCTTAAAATTAAAGATTATACTGATGCCCCGTTCACTGCGCGTGGACTGGGCATTATTAATCCGGGAGTAAAGATTGGTGAAGGCTATGTTGATTGGTCGGAAGGCCCAATGAAAGAAACCGGAAATAAGTATGATATGGCTATCGGCGGAAATGGTTTCTTTGGAATAGAATATACCAATAAGGCGAGGAATATCGAGAGAGATCTTCCGGGGCAGACCAATATAATGTATACCAGAGACGGAAACTTTACGGTTACCGCTGAGGGAGAACTTGTTACTCAGGATGGAGACTTTGTTCTTTCACAGGACGGAGGCCATATTGAGCTTGATCCGTCGCTTCCTGTCGAAGTGAGCATGAACGGTAATATTGTTCAGGATGGTGAGGTTGTTGCACAGATCGGAATATTTGATTTTGAGAAGACAACATATCCCGACGGACGTATCTCATATGACAATCTTGAGCACTACGGCGAAAATATGTATATCCCCGTTGACGGCACCAATCCAATAGAAGGAACGGGACGTGTATATTCGGGATTTTTGGAGCAGTCAAATGTTTCGGTTGTTGATGAGATGGTGAATATGATCGCGGTTCAGAGAAACTACGATACAAACCAGAGAATGATAACAACAATCGACGATACACTTGATATAGCAGCAAATCAGCTCGGACGACTTGGATAAATAATCCTCCGAAAAATTTTATTCTTTTTTTATAAAGTATTAGAGCCATTGTGCCGATACATACCAAAGAGAGGGAGGTATGTCTATGGTTAGAAGTTTATGGTCAGCGGCAACAGGAATGAATGCCCAGCAGACAAACGTAGATACTATATCGAACAACCTTGCAAATGTTAATACAGTCGGATATAAAGCTCAGGGAGCGCAGTTTAAGTCGCTTTTATATCAGGAGCTTCAGACAGTTACAACTACGGCAAACGGTGAACCTAAGCCGACCAATTCGCAGGTGGGCCTTGGTACCCGTACATCTACAATAAATCAGTTCTTTAAACAGGGATCCTTGCAGAATAATGAAAATCCTGCAGCTCTTGCTATAAGCGGTGACGGTTTCTTTGCTTATACGGCGGCTGACGGAGAGACTGTTCAGTACACCAGAAACGGTAATTTCACATGGGCTCTTCAGGAGACAGGCGGAACAACTCTTGAGCTTACAACAGCTGAAGGTAATCCGGTTCTTGGAATTGACGGCAATCCTATCGTGGTTGACGGTAATGCCTTAGCGAGCAGAATTGAGATTGGCGGAGACGGCAAGATCTATTATCCCGATGATGAGGGCGTTCCTCAGGCAATCGGACCTCAGATTGGCCTTTGGCAGTTCCGTAACAGGGAAGGCCTTGAGAGAGTGGGCGGAGCAGCTTGGCAGGAGACTGCAGCAAGCGGAGAACCTATTCTTGAAGCTGAGGCAGCCGGAGAGGTTAAGCTTAGCACAATTGAGCAGGGATACCTTGAAGGCTCCAACGTTAATGTTGCAACAGAGATGGTAAATCTTATCGTTGCACAGAGAGCTTACGAGATGAACTCAACAGCAATCCAGACGACAGACGAAATGATGCAGACTGCAAATGGTCTTAAGAGATAATTGATGGAGAACAGCCATGGCAGGATTTGATATCAGTGGTGTAAATGCAACGGGCATAACTGAATATGCGATGCGTGAGAGTAAGAATGCCTCTACAGAAGCTCTTAAAAATAAGCTCGAGCAGACAAACGAGAAGTCTTCCGATGACGAACTTTGGGCTGCATGTAAAGGCTTCGAGTCGTATTTCTTAGAGCAGATATTTAAGGAGATGCAGAAGTCTGTAGATGCTCTTAAACCTGAAAAGTCAGATAATTCAACATCTACTCTGGTTGATTTTTTCAAAGATCAGACACTTCAGGACGTATGTGCTACATCTGTTGATAAGCAGAGCAACGGATTTGCACAGATGCTCTATGAAAATCTTAAGAGGAACTATGATATTCCGGAAGCACCTGCCGAGAATAATTCAGAACCGGGAACGGAAGCAAGTTCAGAAACATAAGATATTTGATATACATATTGTAATGAGTACATGGGATTCAATTCTTAAGAAATCTTAAGAATCGGATCCTTTTTCTTATGCTATACTATTCACTATGGAAAAAGAAAACGTCAAAGGATATATTGAGCATTTCATTTACAGAAATGCGGAAAATGGATATTCGGTGGCTAACATTGTCACGGAAGATGATGAGATCACCTGCATAGGAAATTTCAAGGATGCGGATGTCGGAGATACTTTGGAGATGGAAGGGGTATATGTTGAACACCCTGTTTACGGCCATCAGCTCAAAGTAGAGTCTTATAAAATTGTCATACCCGACGATGCCGTCTCAATGCAGAGATATCTTGGATCCGGCGCGATAAAAGGGATAGGAGAAGCCCTTGCAGCCAGGATTGTCAAAAAGTTCGGAGCAGATACTTTCAGAATAATCGAAGATGAACCGGAGAGACTTGCTGAGATCAAGGGAATCAGCGAGAAGAAGGCGATTGATATATCTATACAGATGGCGGATAAAAGAGAAATGCGAGATGCAATGATCTTTTTGCAGCAGTATGGAATAACAAACGCTATGGCTGTCAAGATATATAACAGGTACGGAACGGGTATCTATGGGATTATTAAAGAAAATCCGTACAAACTTGCAGATGACATTGCGGGAATCGGTTTTAAGATAGCAGATGATATCGCTGAAAAAGTTGGAATACGCGTTGATTCAGAATATAGGATAAGGAGTGGCATCATGTACACTCTTTTGCAGGGAACGATGGATGGAAACACCTATCTTCCTATGAAAGAACTCGTGTATAAGACATCACTTCTTTTGCAGAATAATCCGGAGGATGAGATTGACACAGATGACATAATGACACAGGTTCAGAATCTTACAATGGATAAAAAACTTGTTTGTAAGGGCGAGGACAATGTCTATGCATCTTCGTATTATTACGAGGAGCAGGGCTGTGCCGCGATGCTTCACGGACTTAATATATCGGAAAAAATAGGGCCGAAAGAGGAAGAACTTTATAAGAACCGGATTCTGGAGATTGAGCACAGAAAAGGAATCGAGCTCGACAATCTTCAAAGAGATGCGGTCATAAAGAGTATTGCAAACGGTGTTGTTATAATAACGGGCGGTCCGGGAACGGGTAAGACCACTACGATAAATACAATAATTAACTACTATGCCTCGGAAGGGCTTGATATCATGCTTGCGGCTCCAACCGGACGCGCGGCTAAGCGAATGACGGAAGCTACAGGATATGAAGCCAAAACTATCCACAGACTTTTGGAAGTTACGGGGCAGGTTGATGAGGATGACGAGAAGCGTCAGGGCATAAAATTTGAAAAGAACAGAGATAATCCGCTTGAAACCGACGCGCTTATAATCGATGAGATGTCGATGGTTGATACGCATCTTTTTAATGCTCTTTTAAGAGCACTTGTGCCGGGAGTTCATCTGATACTTGTCGGAGACAGTTCACAGCTTCCGAGTGTGGGACCGGGACAGGTTCTCGGAGATCTAATATCAAGCGGAAAGTTTCCTACAATCTTTTTGAAAAAGATATTCAGACAGGCGGAGGAGAGCGACATTGTAATGAATGCGCACAGGATCCATAGGGGAGAGAAGCCTGTCCTTGACAATAAGAGTAAGGATTTCTTTTTTCTTGAAAGAAGTGACGCTGATGTCATATATAAGCATATGATCCAGCTGATAAGGGATAAGCTTCCGGGATATGTCAAAGCTACGCCATACGATATCCAGGTTCTTACCCCGATGAAAAAAGGCCCGCTTGGCGCCATGCAGCTCAATCTCGTGCTTCAGAAGTACCTGAATCCGCCGGAACCTTCCAAGAAAGAACATGCATACGGTGACCTTATCATCAGAGAAGGCGATAAGGTGATGCAGATAAGAAACAATTATCAGGCAAAGTGGGAAGTTGTAGGAAAATACAATATTACTGTTGATTCCGGAATGGGAGTGTACAATGGCGATATGGGAATTGTTAAGGAAATAAATGAATATTCGCAGGACGTTGTCGTTGAATTTGACGAACACAGAAGAGTAAGATATCCTTTTTCCGAACTCGATGAAATAGAACTGTCTTATGCAATAACAATACACAAGTCCCAGGGCAGTGAATATCCTGCGGTAATTCTGCCTATTCTCGGAGGACCGAGAATGCTTCTTAACAGAAATCTTCTTTACACGGCTGTGACAAGAGCAAGGAGCACGGTCTGCGTTCTCGGAAGCAGCAAGACGCTCTGCGAAATGGCAGAAAATGAAGAACAGCTTAAGAGATATACGGGACTTGCGGATAGGATAAAAGAAATATTTGATGCAGACAGTAACTAATGAGATAAAAGACATATTCTGTGTGGTGAAAGAAATTGTTTACCCCGGAAGATGCCCTGTATGCGATGGAATATTAAATACTTTTGAGATAAGAAACGGCAGGATAAGAAGAGGACGTCTTATTCATGATGATTGCAGAAAGAAGATCAGCTATGTAAAAGCTCCGACATGTATAAAATGCGGAAAAAGTCTCGGAGGCGAGGATGTTGACAGCGAATATTGCGATGACTGCGCTAAAATGAGACATTCCTACGACAGGGGATTTTCTCTTTTTCAATACAGGAGTATTTCCGGATCCATATACAGATTTAAGTACATGGGAAGGCAGGAATATGCGGATTTTTATGCAAAGGCAACCCAAAAGGCTCTCGGGAAGAAGCTTTCCGGTCTTGGGATCGATCTGATAGTGCCTGTTCCTATGTACCGGCGCAAGGCAGCGGAGCGAGGCTACAATCAGGCTGAAGTCTATGCGCGGAAAGTATCTGAAATTCTTGATATACCTATGTGCGCAGACCTGATTCAAAGAAGCAGAAACACATTGCCCATGAAGAATCTGGATGTCCGCGGGCGTCGTAATAATTTGAAAAAGGCTTTTAATATACAACGAAATGATGTAAAATTTAAGTGCATACTTATTATCGATGACATCTATACAACGGGAAGTACCATTGATGAGATTGCCCGTTTGTTAAGATTGGCCGGAGCTGAAAAAGTTTATTTTTTAACACTCGCAATCGGGCAAACAACATAGATTAGCGGAGGTCATGTATATGAACTTACGAAACTGTTCCAGATGTGGAAAGATGTTCAATCATATCGGTGGTCCTGCGATATGCGATCAGTGTAAAAAAGATATTGAAGAAGATTTTCAGAGAGTTAAGCAATATATACAAGACAACCCAAGAGCCACTCTTAGGCAGATTGCGGATGATAATAAGGTTTCCTCAAAGATGATTCAGCAGTGGATACGTGAAGAGAGGCTTATGTTTTCAGAACACTCACCGATTCAGCTTCAATGCGAGAATTGCGGAGAGTCAATTTTAACAGGAAGATTCTGTGCTAAATGTAAGGCATCGATGGCAAACACCCTGTCAAACAGCTTCGCAAAAACCAAAACGGGGATGCAGGAGCATTTCAAGAAGGATGACAGAGCCGGAATGCGTTTCCTGGATACTTAAGGAGCAAAGATGTTAAATGAAGAGAAAGTCATTTTGATGACCAAGATGGCTGCATTTATTGATCGAGAAGGAAAAAATAATGACGCAATAAACTCTTATTTTAAGAGTGATTACGTGGCTTTTAATGTTATAAAGTCGCTTATTAGTGCAACGATTGTTTTCGCGGTATTTATCGCGGCATATGTATTATACGATTTTGAAAAAGTGTTATCTGATGTATATAATACGGAAAATCTGATTGCAACCGGCAGGAGGTGGCTGATATACTACCTCCTGCTTGTTGGCGTGTATTCGCTTGCTTCATATATAATATACTCTTATCGTTATTCCAGAATGCGTAGGAGTATGAGAGCATATTATGAAAATTTAAAGAAACTGGCAAGAATGTACGAAAAGGAACAGTAACATGACTTCATTATTGGAATTAAAAATCTATATTAAAAAATTTTATATCAAAAACGAGGTGTACATTAGCTACGCGTGGAAATTCCTTTTGGCTCTTATCACTATCCTCATAATAAACGGCAAATTGGGATACATGGATAGTCTTAAGAATTTCGTGATAGTTCTGATGGCATCGCTTTTGTGTTCGATTCTCACGCCAAATTTTATAGTATTTATTGCGGCATTGTTTATCACCGGACATCTTTTTGAATTATCCACGGAATGTGCGCTTTTTGCACTGATAGTGTTTGTTCTGATGTTCCTGTTGTATTTCAGGTTCTCGCCTAAAGATACACTTGCGGTTCTTTTGACTCCGCTGTTTTTCTTTATGCATATACCGTATGTGATGCCTCTTGCTATGGGACTTTTAGGTGGTCCTACATCCATGGTGTCGGTATCTTTCGGACTTATCATTTCATATATGTTGGCGTTCTTCTCCAAGAACTCACAGTCTTTCGGAAGCGAAGGTGTGGAAGAGGTCGCCAATGCATTCCAGTCCGTAATTACAGGACTTCTTGGTGATAAAGCTATGGTTGTTTCGATAGTTGCATTTTCAATAACTATCGCTATTGTATATGCCATTCGCAGGTCTTCTGTTGATAAATCATGGAAGATTGCTATAATTGCCGGTGCGGTTTCGCTTATTATGTGTACTATGATTGGAGATCTTATCTATGACACGCAGATGTCTCTGGTCGGTGTTGTTATCGGAACAATTATTTCAGCGCTTTTTATGTTTGTGGTTGAGTTCTTTGCATTCAATCTGGATTACAGCAGAACTGAGAAAGTTCAGTTTGAAGACGATGAATATTATTATTATGTAAAGGCGGTACCAAAGGTTACAGTTTCTACGCCGGAAAGGAAGGTTAAGAAGATCAACCGTGCAATGGATCAGCATAGGTGATTTTTAAAGGATTGATATGGAAACAGTTCAGCAGTTTTTTGATCTTGAAGCGTTTCGTATACCTTCCGTGAGACCTACTGATATTCTGGAAATTCTTATTATCGCATTTCTGGTTTATCATGTTTTGTTGTGGGCAAAAAACTCCAGACTTTGGTCTATGCTTAAAGGCGTAATAGTCATTATGGCATTCATCTTGTTTGCGGAATTTTTCCAGATGAATACAATATTGTGGATTGTTGGAAATTTCTTTAATGTTATCATTACTGTAGTGGTCATTATATTGCAGCCTGAGCTTCGAAAAGCGTTGGAAGAACTTGGAAGAAAGAATTTCTTTTCCAATGCATTCTTTTTTGGAGATATGAAGTTTCAGGAGCGTTTTTCTGATAAGACACTTAATGAGATCGTAAGAGCCTGTGTCGAAATGTCTAAAGTTCGTACGGGAGCACTTATTGTGATTCAGCAGGATTTTTCACTTGCGGAATTTGAGAGAACAGGTATAGCTGTTGACGGAATTGTTACGAGTCAGCTTCTTATAAATATTTTTGAACATAATACGCCTCTTCATGACGGTGCCGTAATAATACGCGGAGACAGAGTTGTATCCGCGACATGCTACCTTCCTTTGTCGGACAACATGGGAATCGGTAAAGAGCTTGGAACAAGACACCGTGCGGGAATTGGTGTATCTGAAGTAACTGATTCACTTACCATCATCGTTTCTGAAGAAACAGGAAAGATAAGCGTTGCATATGAAGGCGAACTCGATAAGTCTGTTGACAGTGACAGACTTAGAGACAGGCTTAAAGTCTTGCAGAACAAGCATGCGGAAGAAACGCATATTAAGCACTTTGCCAGAAAGGCCAGGGTGAAGAGATGAAGAAGATTATGTCAAATTTTGGACTTAAGCTTGCTTCGCTGGTATTTGCCGGGGTCATATGGTTGTCTGTGACGAATAATCAGGATCCTCAAATTTCAAGGCAGATCAGAGATGTTAAGGTCAGTATTATTGATAACAGTAATTATTTAAAGAATAATAATCTTGTCGGATGGGCAGTGGATTCTTCTGATCTTAGTCAGAGTGTAAAGGTCAAAGGAAAGAAATCTATAGTTGATACTTTGACAAGCAATGACATTAAGTTGGTAGCCGATCTGAAAAATTTACCCGTTCAGGGTTCTGACGGCACAGTCAGATCAATACCTATTGAAGCAGTGGTAGAGAACAGCAACGGTACGGATATCGTAGATATAGAGCTAAGTAACGATAAGCTGGAGTATAACGTAGAAAAGAAGATAAGCAAGACGTTTGAACTTAAGCCTGTTCAGATTGGACATCCCGATGACAAATATATAGTCGGAGATAAGGCAATCGATCTTGATCAGGTTAAGATAGAAGGACCGGAATCGGTGGTTAACAGTGTTACGAAGGCAACGGCAGAGGTAGATGTTGCCGGATTGACACGAACAATGAATGTAACAGCCAATATAGTTCTTCGTGATAAAAATGGTGAAGCTATCGAGACAAATGATGCCGATGCTTCGCGTATAAAGATTGTAAACAATAATGGAAAACCGACTGTAAGGGCAGAAGTTGAGATACTTGAAGCTAAGTTTGTCCCGATAAAGTGCGTTGCATCGGGAGAACCGGCAGACGGTTATGCAGTTACGGGAACGGTGAGCACTCCCGATAAGATTCAGATAGCCGGTGATTCAAAAGTTATATCCAAGATAAAAGAAATCACCATAAACGACTCTGAACTTGATGTAACAGGCAGAACACAGGATCTTAACTATACGGTGGAACTTGATAAGTATTTACCTGACGGAGTTCGTTTCGGCGAGGATTCGAAGGCAAAGGCAACGGTAGTGGTAAGTATCGGTAAATTATCATCCAAGAACTTTGCGGTTGATATAAAGAATATTGCTGTTGAGAATCCTATCCAGGGATATGATATTAAAGTTGATACCGATGAATATGATTCCGTAGCACTTACTCTTCTCGGTATGGATTCTGCGCTTGCGGCTGTTGATGAGAATGCTTTAAAAGGTTCTGTCGATACTGCGCAGTTCATTAAAGAGAGCAGCACAGAAGCGCTGAAAGACGGTGTGTACAGTGCAAAGGTTAAATGGAACAACCTTCCTGAAGGGGTTAAAGCTTCAGGCGACGTTGAAGTATACGTTCGTGTTTCTAAAACTAATTAAATGAGGTTAATTCGATGGGCAGATTATTTGGAACAGATGGTGTAAGAGGCGTAGCAAATGATGAGTTGACACCGCTTCTTGCAATGCAGCTTGGACAGGCAGGAGCCTATGTTCTTTCTAAGGAAGTTAACCACAGACCGACCATTATGGTGGGATGTGATACAAGATTATCGGGAGATATGCTTGCAAGTGCGCTTATGGCAGGTGCGTGTTCTGTAGGAGCAGATGTAGTAAATGTCGGAGTTATTCCCACTCCCGCTGTTGCATATCTTACAAGAAAATACAGAGTTGATGCCGGTGTAGTTATTTCGGCTTCACATAATCCTATGGAATTTAACGGGATAAAGTTTTTTGATGCAAACGGTTATAAGCTACCGGATGAACTTGAGGATGAGATTGAGGCACTTATCAAGAACAATATGGAAGGCGTTAAGATGCCTACAGGTGCCGGAGTCGGCAAGATCAAGAACAGAAGTGATGCAAAAGAAGAATATATAAATCACAATCTTAGAGCAGTTGATATCAGTCTTGCGGGAATGAAAATCGTAATGGATTGCGCAGAGGGCGCTTCATACTATACATCTGTTGAGGCAATCAGACAGTTGGGTGCAGAAGTTGTTGTGATCCATAATAATCCTGACGGAACCAACATTAATGCCGGATGCGGCTCAACTCATATGGAAGAGCTTATGGGACGAGTTGTTACAGAGAAGGCCAATATAGGACTTGCCTTCGACGGAGATGCCGACAGATTCCTTGCAGTAGATGAAAAGGGCAAGATGGTAGACGGCGACGAGATAATGGCAATTATCGGTAAATTCATGAAGGATAACGGTAAACTTGCCAAAAATACGATAGTTGCCACTGTAATGAGTAACCTTGGATTCTTTAAGATGGCAGAGAGAGAAGGCATTCAGGTTGATAAGACTAAGGTGGGTGACCGATATGTGCTTGAGCATATGAAAGAGATCGGTGCAAACCTTGGAGGAGAGCAGTCGGGACATATTATTTTCCTCGATGACAATACTACCGGAGACGGTCTGTTATCGGCTTTGCACCTTCTTGAAGTTATGGTGGTTACAGGTAAGCCGCTTTCAGAACTTTCACAAGTTATGGAGGTAATGCCTCAGGCACTTGTAAACGCGCATGTTCCTACACACAAGAAGGACGCGTTCATGGAATATCCTGAGATTGCAAGTGCTATCGCAGAACTTGAAAAAGAATTTGCCGGTGACGGTCGTGTGCTTATTAGACCTTCGGGAACAGAACCGCTTGTCAGAGTAATGATCGAAGGTAAAGAGCAGACTAAGATTGATGAAGAAGCTAAGAAGCTTGCGAAGTTGATCGAGGAGGTTATGTTATAAATGGTTAGCAAGAGAGTAGTCATTTCAAATCCTACAGGTTTGCACTTAAGACCTGCAGGGAACCTTTGTAAAGTGGCTATGAATTTTAAATCACATATAACTTTTTCGTATGGTGACAATGTTGCCAATGCAAAAAGTGTTTTGAGTGTTCTCGGCGCTTGCGTTAAATGCGGCGATGAACTTGAGTTTAAATGTGAAGGCCCCGATGAAGAAGAAGCTATGAGTGCAATGGTTGAAGCTATCGAGGGTGGACTTGGAGAATAAGCCGAACATGTGATAGGATGTGTCACATGCGCAGATTGACAAGGATATAAGGCGGACGGCAGTAATTGCCGTCCGTTTACTGAGTTAAATATATAAATTATCTATACAGGAAGTAAAAGGGAGTAGTAATGGATAAGATAATTGTTACCGGATGTAACGGACAGCTTGGAAGAGCAATAAATAAGGAACTTGGAGTAACAGGAAAATATGAGATCGTAAATACCGATGTGTTTGAGGGAGAAGGAATCATTCCTTTGGACATAACGAATGTTGATTCTGTAATAAAGCTTGTTAAGGATGTTAAGCCCAAGGCAGTTATAAATTGTGCGGCTTATACAGCCGTAGATAAGCAGGAGAGCGACGTTGATCTCTCATATAAGATCAATGCCATTGGTCCCAGAAACCTTTCTATAGCAGCTACAGAGGTTGGTGCAAAGCTTGTACATGTGTCCACTGACTATGTATTTGCGGGAAATGCAACAAAACCTTATACAGAGTTTGATGTTACAGGTCCCGTGAGTGTATATGGTAAGACAAAGCTTGCCGGTGAAGAGTTCGTAAAGCAGTTTGCGAAAAACTATTTTATTATCAGAACCGCATGGCTTTACGGAGATGGTAAGAACTTTGTAAAGACAATGCTTAAGTTGTCTGAGAATCATGATGAGATAAGCGTTGTAAACGATCAGCTCGGTAATCCCACAAGTACAACCGAACTTGCAAAAGCTATTCATTATCTTATGAATACAGAGAATTACGGCATATTCCACGGAACTTGCGAGGGTGATACAAACTGGGCAGATTTCACAGAAGAAATTTTCAGGATCGCAGGAAAGAAAACTAAGGTCAACCATGTGTCTACAGCGGAATATCAGGCAAAAAATCCTCAGTCTGCACCCAGACCGGCATACAGCATCCTGGAGAACTATATGTTGAAACTTACAACAGACTTCATGTTTGCAGATTGGCATGATGCTATTGAGCAGTACCTTAAGGAACTTTTGTAAAAATTTAGCACGATAGAGGTTTGAATGCAGTTTTGGAATGACATACTTGGCAACAAAGTATTGGTTGCTGCTTGCAGCGGATGGTTTGTTGCTCAGGTACTTAAGACAATATTATATGTAGTTGTAAATAAGAGCTTTAATCCCGAGAGATTAATGGGTGACGGCGGAATGCCAAGTTCGCATTCTGCGACAGTCATGGCGGTTGTTTCATCAACGTGCGTGTTGTACGGAGCAAGTTCTTTTGAGTTTGCCATTTCGGCAGTCCTTGCGCTCATCGTAATGCATGATGCAATGGGAGTTAGATGGGAGACCGGCATTCAGGCTAAGGTTATTAACAATATGATGGATTGGTTCCTTCAGCTTGATAAGGATATACCTGTAGAAGAGAAACTTAAGGAGTTTGTCGGACATACTCCCATGCAGGTTCTCTTTGGCGCATTGCTTGGAACATTGATAGGCTATTTGATGGCTATTTGATGATTGAAAAGTAGATTTGATTTTTCTGATGGATCGGGGGCTAGTTGCAGCATGTTATCAGTTATTCTTATTTGGTTGTATGTCATTGTAACAACATACCTGATAGGATACGGTTTCATAAATATTATGCTGGCTTTTTCAAAGCGTGGCAGAGCTACGCAAAAAGGCAGTGAAAAAGCCTACCGATTTCATTCTCACACCGGCTATATAATGAGCGGTGTCTTGATATCAACAGTCTATGCACAGATCTGGAGTATATTTGACAAAGTTGAGTTAAATTGCCATATTTTTCTAATGTTTTTCGCTTGTATCTTTGGTGTAGTCTATAGGGACAAAATGAGTGAAGAACTCAGGATGCTTCTTCGAATTATCCGTTCATACAAAAGCAGAATACTTTACCTGGTCGTTTTCTTTTTGATGGCTTACGGAACTTCAAACGGTATCATGCATTATGATTCCGACCTTTATCATGCTCAGGCTATCAGGTGGATAGAAGAGTACGGAGTGGTAAAGGGGCTTGGAAATCTTCATGTCAGACTTGCATATAACAGTGCCGCATTTCCGCTTTCTGCGCTGTTTAGCATGAAGTTTCTCCAGCTTGACAGATCTTACCATGTTATGGCGGGATTCTTTGCTCTTGTGCTTGCATGGGAATGCGTTGAATTAAAGAGTATCATACGAAGAGGAAATATCATAATATCTGACTTTGCAAGACTTGCTGCTATCTACTATCTTTTTGGGATATTTGATGAGATGGTTGCTCCTGCGTCAGACTATTTTGTTGCAACATTGGTATTTTATATCGTGATCAAATGGCTCGATCTGTATGTAAGACGCGAGCATTCTTATGTTCCATATATTTTCCTGACCTTTTTAAGTGTTTATGCGACAACTATAAAGCTGGTTGCGGCGCCGCTTATGCTGGTGGCAAGCATTCCGATATACAGACTTTTAAATAACAGAACAAAGCACAAGCTTCAGGTGTTCTATGCATCAATTCTGGGAGCGCTTACCATTGCGGTTCCGTTTTTCGTGAGAAATGTGATCATATCGGGATGGCTTATCTATCCGGCGACTGTGATAGACCTGTTTAATGTTCCGTGGAAGATCCCAAAGGGCGTTGCGGAATATGATGCACTTGAGATAAAGACATTCGGAAGAGGCTTTTCGGATGTGCCGAATCATGCACATATGTCATTTCCAGAGTGGTTTCCGAAGTGGTTTTCGGAGCTTTCATCCTTCAACAAAATGGTAATTATTCTTGATATTCTTGCCATTTTGATATATGTACTTCTTTCAGTCCATTATATTTTAATTGATTCAAAAGAAAGAACAGTCGGAGATAAAAAGATTACGGAAAAGATTTTTGACATCAACATGCGAAGCATGTTAAGAACCGGAGACTTTTTTGCTATAGGCGGAACGATGATAACTTGTTTTCTCTTCTGGATGGCAAGTGCACCGCTTATCAGATACGGAATTGTATTCGCCCTTTTGACGGCAGTAGTCATACTTGGAAGAGTAGTCATATTGCTCATAAATAAATTTGATAAGCGCAAAAAAGAAGTATTTTTCAAGAGCTTTACCGCCATCGTGCTTTTATGGCTTGCATTCAAAGGTGTCAATCTGGTCGCCGAAGCAGAAAAAAGATTTAATCCCGATTATCTCTTAAAACAGCAGGATTACGGAGTATACGAAGTTAAGCCCTACGAAGTAAACGGAGTTACATTCTATTATCCTTCGGAAGGTGACAGAGTAGGATATGAGCCATTCCCTTCATCTCCTGAAAACCTTAGCGGTAAGTTACAATTTATAGGGGGAAATCCGAAAGACGGATTTGTAAAAATTAAATAAAAAAATCAACGGGCTGCCATGTGACAGCCCGTTGATTATATACAGGTAATAAGAAGTGATTGATAAAAAAGGTGAGATATCACACCGGACACACCATGTCAGGTGCTTAAATACGGCATTTCTCGCTTTATGTCGTGTTCATTTGATACTTTATTTGTTAGTGTATAGTCTATGTCCGAGGAGGAGTAGCATTAATGAATCCTAAAAAGATAGGAATGTTCTTACGTCAGTTACGTAAGGAAGTGAGAGATGTTGCCGCAAAGATGGCAGATTATGCAAGTGAGGAAAAAAGAAAATTGTTAAGAACAATACAGGTAATCAGTCTTGTCGGAGATCTGATTCTTGTGTTGTCTATCATATGGAAGATAATCACCACGGATTTTAAAAGCGAGAACAGGCTGAGCGGTATTTTTTCAATTTATGTTTCGGTTGTATTACTCATTATTATGGCAGTAATCACACTGTATGTCACTGGCGCTTTAGAAAAGATCAAAAAACAACGGTTATTATATACCGGGATTAAGGTGGTGACCATCGGAAGCATTATAATTGGTGCTCTTTATCTGATAGTGCTCCCGACAGTGATCATAGGAATGTTGTTTTTCAGTGTTATAATCGAAAAACCTGAGGTGTATGAGGATATCACGAAATATAATGAGTATATGTCATTCTCAATAGAGAAGACATATGATGAAGAATATTATAAATGGAGTAAGCTTGGCATGGATGAGACCATATGGCCTTCACAAATAACAGATTCAATGAATGTAGCGGATTATAAAATGGTCTATTATAACCCGTGGGATGAGCAGTTTTTAGGATATATGGTTGTGGATTATCCCGCTGATGAGTACGCAGAAGAGGTTAAGAGATTAAAAGAATACAAGTCTACCGAATATATAGGATATTACTGCGTTAAAGAGGAGAAAACTTATGAGCTTCTTGCGGTAAACGCAGATTCTTACTATGGTTTTGTGTACGCCCTTACTGACGGGAAAGGCAGAATAATATATGGAGAGCAGCTATTCTGTAACTATTTCATGGATCTTGATTATTCGAAGTATATTCCGAAAGAATATCTGCTTGATGGTTTTGATGCAACTACAAAATCTGATTACTATAAAAAATGTGTGGGTGATAAATAAGTTTGTACGATTATATCTAATATCGATTTACTTGCAATATAAAACGGGTAGTCAGACCTAAAAAGTACAAATCTACTTTTCGGGTCTGGCTACCCGTTATGTATCAGCGCTCTGCACGCATAGGATTTTCAAGGAAATCTTTGTATGCGAGTTTGATACCGTCATCAAGCTCTGTCTTATATGTCCAGCCAAGTGCCTTAGCCTTTGATACATCAAGAAGCTTTCTGGGAGTTCCGTTTGGCTTTGAAGGATCCCATCTGATCTCGCCTGTGTAGCCGATGATGGAGGCAACTTTCTCTGTGAGCTCTTTTATTGTAAGCTCTTTTCCCGTACCTGCATTGACAGTCTCGTCACCGCTGTAGTTATTCATAAGGAATACACAGAGGTTTGCAAGATCGTCAACATATAAGAATTCTCTCAAAGGACTTCCGTCGCCCCAACATGTTACATAGGGAAGATTTTGCTCCTTCGCCTCATGGAATCTTCTGATAAGAGCAGGAAGAACATGAGAGTGAGTGGGATGATAGTTATCATTTGGTCCGTAAAGGTTTGTGGGCATTACGGAAATATAATCGGTGCCATACTGCTTGTTGAGGTACTCACAGTATTTAAGACCTGAAATCTTTGCAAGAGCATATGCTTCGTTCGTCTTTTCAAGAGCGGATGTCAAAAGACAATCCTCTTTCATAGGCTGAGGAGCCATTCTTGGATATATACAAGATGAGCCTAAGAACTCAAGCTTCTTACAACCGTTTTTCCATGCTGCGTGGATAACGTTCATCTCAAGGATCATGTTCTCGTACATGAAATCGGCAAGAGCTTCCGAGTTACCCATGATTCCGCCAACTTTGGCGGCTGCAAGGAAAACGTAATCCGGCTGTTCCTCTGCAAAAAACTTCTCAACAGCATCCTGCCTTGTCAGATCGAGCTCTTTGTGTGTTCTTGTGATTATATTGAAATAACCCTGGTTTTTGAGCTCTCTGACAATTGCGGAACCAACCATTCCTCTGTGGCCCGCAACGTATATTTTGTCATTTTTCTCCATCATGATATGCGCCTCTTTCTCTAATTACTTATCAATACCTTTTTCAAGAAACTCTGCGAGATTAAATTCAACATGCTCGTTTGCTCTTTCAACCGCAACCTTGGCCATGTCGTGTTCGACCATGATCTTAACGAGCTCTTCAAAAGATGTTGTCTGAGGATTCCAGTGGAGTTTTTCTTTTGCCTTGGTAGGATCGCCCCAGAGGTTAACAACGTCTGTAGGTCTGTAGAAATCGGGTGATACTTCAACAAGTACCTTGCCTGTTGCTTTGTCATAGCCCTTTTCTTCAGCGCCTTCGCCCTTGAATTCAAGCTCGATTCCTGCATAGTGGAAAGCAAGCTGAGCAAATTCACGGACTGAGTGCTGTACACCTGTTGCGATAACAAAATCTTCGGGTTTGTCATTCTGAAGAATGAGCCACATACATTCTACGTAATCTTTTGCATAGCCCCAGTCACGAAGGCTTGAGAGATTACCGAGATAGAGCTTGTCCTGTTTGCCCTGAGCAATACGTGATGCGGCAAGAGTGATCTTACGTGTAACGAATGTCTCTCCGCGGCGCTCTGATTCGTGGTTAAAGAGGATTCCCGAGCAGCAGAACATGTTGTAAGCTTCTCTGTACTCTTTTACAATCCAATAACCGTAAAGCTTGGCAACAGCGTATGGGCTGTATGGATGGAAAGGAGTGTTCTCGTTCTGGGGAACTTCCTCAACCTTTCCGTATAATTCTGAAGTTGATGCCTGATATATTCTACATGTATCTGCAAGACCACACTGACGTACAGCTTCAAGAACTCTTAATACGCCGGTTGCGTCAACATCTGCCGTAAACTCAGGCGAATCAAAAGACACCTGCACATGTGACTGTGCTGCGAGGTTGTATATCTCGTCAGGTTTTACTTTAGAAACAACGCCAAGGATACTCATTGAATCTCCGAGATCTCCGTAGTGAAGATGGAAGTGAGGCTTTCCTTCAAGATGTGCGATCCTTTCACGGAAATCTACGGAAGATCTTCTGATGATACCGTGTACATCATATCCTTTCTCCAAAAGAAATTCTGCAAGGTAAGAACCGTCCTGTCCTGTTATACCTGTGATAAGTGCTGTTTTACCCATGTGTACTCCTAAATTTTTTGATAAATTCTTCTTATTAAGTGTTTATTTTATCATAGTTTATCACTTTTTAACATGGGACATCAAATTTTTGTTCGTTGAAAGACAGGCGCTTTAAGTGTAAAATATTGAATAGGACTGCGCATTTATACATATTGTGGGCAAGAATGATTTGGAGAAAAGAATTATGAAACTTTTGAGCGTTATAGTTCCTTGTTATAACGAGCAGGAAAATATACGGGATTTTTACGACGAACTAATGAAGAACGAAGCTTTTTTCAAAGAGCGGGATGTCGATATTGAGCTTGTCTATGTAAATGACGGTTCGACGGATAAGACTGTAGATATGGTAAAAGAGCTCAATAATAAGGACAAACGTGTTAAGCTTGTCAGCTTTTCAAGGAATTTTGGAAAAGAGGCGGCTATATATGCGGGACTTGAAAAGACGGCGGGAGACTACGTTGTTATAATGGACTGCGATCTTCAGGATCCGCCGGCGCTTCTGCCTGAAATGTATAAGGCTGTTGAGGAAGAAGGATATGACAGCGTAGCTACAAGGAGGGTAAACAGAAAAGGTGAGCCTCCGATCAGATCATTTTTTGCAAGGATGTTCTATAAGATGATAAACAGAATGTCCAAGACTGAGATTGTTGACGGTGCAAGAGATTATAGATTTATGACAAGGCAGTTTGTTGACGCGGTGCTGTCTGTTAAGGAATATAATCGTTTTTCCAAGGGAATATTCGGATGGGTAGGCTTTAAGAATAAGTGGATTGAGTTTGAAAATGTGGAGAGAAGAAAGGGTGAGACTAAGTGGTCTTTCTGGAAGCTCTTTATATATGCGGTTGACGGAATAATGGCGTTTTCAACGATACCGCTTTCGTTTGCGGCATTTACGGGATTGTTTTTCTGTTTGTTTTCTTTTGTCTTCATAATATTTACGATATGGCGAAAGTTGGCATTTGGCGATGAAACAAACGGATGGCCTTCGCTTGTGTGTATAATCTCACTTATAAGCGGAATACAGCTTTTTTGCATAGGAATTGTAGGTCAGTATCTTTCCAAGACCTATACCGAGGTGAAAAAGCGTCCTTTATATATAGTTAAAGAGGAAATTTAATGGTAAGTATAGTAGTACCCGTTTACAATGCGGCGAGATATATCAGGAAAACTATCGACATGGTATGTGAGCAGACCTACAAGGACTGGGAACTCATCCTTGTTGATGACGCATCGCCCGATAACAGTGCGGAGATTATATCCGATATAATAGAATCAAGCGGAAAGAGAATAAGACTTATCAGAAAAGAGAGAAACGCCGGAGCTGCAGAAGCCCGTAACACGGGAATTGATGCATCGGCGGGAAGATATATCGCATTCCTGGATGCGGATGATGTCTGGATGCCGGATAAGCTTGAAAAGCAGATAGCATTCATAGAGAAAACAGGAGCGGCATTTGCTTTTCATTCATATGAGTTTGGCGACGGACTTGCAAGACCTACGGGAAAGATAGTTCATGTTCCCGAGACAATGAATTTCAGACAGGCACTTTCAAGAACGGTTATATTTACAACTACTGTCATGTTCGATACGGAAAAGATCGACATGGAGATCATACATATGCCGGATGTTCCGAGTGAGGACACAGCCACATGGTGGAGAATACTTAAGAGTGGAATAGTCGGTTACGGACTTGATGAGAATCTTGCAATATACAGAAGACCACCAAAGTCGCTTTCATCTAATAAGTTTATTGCAATAGAGAGAATCTGGTTCCTTTACAGGAATATAGCTAATCTGTCGGTTTTGGAGTCATTATTTTATTTTGGAGGATGGGCGCTGCGAGCAACGCTGAGAAGGCTTTAAGTGTCTGTGGATTATATGAAACACATTGAATCTGTAAAAAGAATTATGGTTTTACTGTTGGGGGGTATAGGACTTGCCATGCAGACTGCTGTGTATGCGTGGTTTTGGTTTGCTACTTATTATCCGATTCTGAGCTCTAAAAGAGTGAGTAAAGATGGATGGGATTTTGGTCCCGGTATTAAATATGCTTTTTGGGGGCATGTTGTAACCCTGGCGCTTTATTTCATATTGCTTTTGTTCTTTTCTAATGCCTATGGCGGTCTTAAGATAGGCTATCTTAAGCCTATGGATGTTTTTTTGTCTCAGATTTTTGCATTATTCATAGTTAATTTTATTACATATTGTCAGTATTTGTTTGTAAGGAACTGGTTAATAGATCCGATTCCTTTGGTTGCGGTATTTTTAATACAGCTGTTTATTTCTTTTGCATGGGCACACATAACAAACTATATCTACATGTCGATATTCCCGCCGAGAAAACTCCTTCTCATAAACGGAGAATATGCGGCTGATGACATCATTGCGAAATTCAATACAAGAAAAGATAAATACAGGATCATCAAGAAGATGAACATTTCTGAGGGCATAGAAAAGATATATAAAGAATGCCTTGAAGATTATGACGGAGTTATTATCTGGGATGTTCCAAATCAGTATAGAAACGGGATTGTTAAATTCTGCTATGGGAATAACAAGAGAATCTATGTCATGCCAAAGATAACAGACGTTCTTCTTAAAGGCTCGACACAGCTTCATCTTTTTGACTCTCCGGTTTTCCTTTTAAGAGACTATTCAATTAAAGTGGAGCAGAGATTTATAAAGAGAATCATGGATATTGTGCTTGCTCTTGTACTTATAGTTCTCAGCTCACCTTTTATGCTTATCACCGCTATTGCTGTAAAAATGTATGACGGAGGCCCCGTTCTGTATAAGCAGGTTAGATGCACGATAAACAGACGTGAGTTTAAGATAATGAAATTCAGAAGTATGCGTGTCGATGCTGAGAAAGACGGTGTTGCAAGACTTGCTTCCAAGAATGACTCAAGAATAACTCCCGTTGGAAGTTTTATCAGAAAATGCAGATTGGATGAGCTTCCGCAGTTATTTAATATTTTAAAAGGTGACATGTCATTTATCGGCCCCAGACCTGAGAGACCTGAGATCATTAAGCAGTATCTTGAGGATATGCCTGAGTTTGCCTTTAGGACAAGGGTAAAAGCGGGACTTGCAGGTTATGCGCAGATTTACGGCAAATATAATACCACGCCTTATGACAAGCTTAAGCTTGATCTTACTTATATAGAGAATTATTCTATCTGGCTTGATATTAAGCTGCTTCTTCTTACCGCAAAGATCATGTTCACGCCGGACAGTACCGAAGGTATTGAGGATGATCAGACAACAGCTATGAAGAACTCATAATGCGCAGAGAAACTGCGGATTACAGGGCAGATTGTGTAACTGCATACGGAGACAAGAATACATGGACACAAATAAAGTTAAGTATACCGATGAGACCTTGAATCTTAGGAGTTTTTACCTGAGGTTCCTAAAAAAAATATGGATTCTTCCGGTTGCTGCGTTTATCGGCGCAATCCTTGCAGGAGGAATCTATTATCTTGTGACGGTAACTTTCGGACCGGAGAGAAGATATGAGGCACAGGCAAGATTCTATCTGACTTACTCAGATGATGCGTATATTCGAAATGCTGAGGGTGAGAGAGTTCTTGACTGGTATAACGGGGCTACATGGACCAATTTTATTTTTAACGACCACGATTTCCTTCTTGAACTTGTTAAGACTATGAAAGAAGAGGGAGTGGATATATCGCAGGAAAGGATGAAAGTCCTTGAAGCCGCCGGCGGACCGGATATTTCCAATCAGTTACAGGCTTTGGAAGAAGCCGGAGTTGATGTTATAAAGGATGAATCCAAGATAAATGTAAAAGGAGACATAATCTCAAACGAGCGCTTTCTCCTTGTTACGATAAATGAGACTGATAAAGAACTCGTAGAAAAATTGACTGATGCATTCATCAAAAGCCTTGAAAGCTACCCGACTTACAATGAGTCAAAAGCTTTTGAGTCAATAGTATGTATGTCAAAAAGTGATGTCTACCTTGAGAAGGCTGACAACAGGATGGGTGTGGCGATTGTATTTGGTGCAATCCTTGCGGTTGTTTTGGCTTTTTTGGCAATTCTTTTGATTGATGCCGTTGATGAAGCAATCTACGTACCCGAAGAATGCGAGAAAAGATACGGCATAAGAGTGCTTGGAACCGTATTTCAGGGAAATGAAGCATGTGACCTGTTAAGAGGCGAGCTTGCCAAACTTTACGATAAATATGTTGCAGATAAAGAGAATATAGTTTTGATCTCATCCGATGCGGCAGATAATGCATCTTTTTCCGAAAAAGACCTTGAATCGGTTAAGAAGACTCTCGGAAGTGATTATGATGAAAAGCTTTCCAAGATAAAAGCAATTTCGGCTTCGGATATAGGGGCAGCAGAAGGCGCAATACTCGCGGTTCCTTACGGAAAGAAAAATGCGGCAATGACGGAGCATTTGATTTCACAGCTAAAAAAGATTGAATGCCCGGTGCTCGGAATTGTATTTACACGTGCGGATCTTAAATTTATTAAGAGATACTACGGAATCAAATGATGAAGGTGGCAAAAAGTAAATTTTGACACCGTATGATATATGAATTAAGCGAAAGAGACTATGTCAGGAAGATTGCAGATATTGGTGTCATCCGTTAATAAGGATGTGCACGAGCTCCCGGATAAAATGAATATTGAGACGGATGCAGTAATAGTAAATCAGCTTGTTGGAACCAAAGGGGAATCAAAAGATGAGACCTTCGAAGCGGGAACAAAGATGATACGCGCATTTATAAGATGTGAAAAAGGTGTAGGACTTTCGAGAAATACCGCTTTATCCAAGGCTGACAGCGAACTGATCCATTTTGGCGATGATGATATTATCTATGACAAGGGCTATTCGGATAAGATCGTAAAAGAGTTCGACGATCACCCTGAGGCCGACATGATTCTTTTTAACGTAAAGGCTCAGGAGGGCAGAGAAACATATTGGAATGTCGATTTTGCTCCCGTTACATGGAAAAATTACGGTAGATATCCCGCGTACGCGATCGCTGCAAGGAGGGAGAAACTTCTGGAAAGCGGAGTAAAGTATTCTCTTTTATTCGGAGGCGGAGCGCCTTATATGAACGGCGAGGACAGCCTTTTTTTACATGATTGTTTAAAAGCGGGACTTAAGATATACAGGACTACTGTGGCTTTGGGACATGAAGAAGCCGGAAAGTCCACCTGGTTTAAGGGATATACGGATAAGTTTTTTTATGACAGAGGTGTCTTGTATGCGTTTTTGTACGGAAGCCTCGCTGATATTCTCGGTTTTAGATTTCTTTTCAAATATAGAAAAGAAATGTGTGCGGAGAAGGGATTGTTTAAGTGTTTCAGGCTTCTTTCCGACGGCATCGGAAAGGGAAGGGAACTTAAGAAGGCAAAATGATAGTATATTTTACATTGACGGTAGCTGTGCTTGCGCTGCTTCTTTTGGTAAAAAAGAATACCGTATCCGAATGTGCGGACTGCGGACGTATCGGTCTGTACAGGGGGATGACAAGGCAGGATGCCATAAATGCCATCGTACTTGCGGCAATATTTCTGGGGCTGTTTGCTGTGTCGGCACTTAGGCTGAACGTAGGAAACGACTACGCAACGTATGTTGAGCATATGCATCTTATCAACTCAAAGTCAGACGGCTGGACTCCAAAAGTTCCGGAAGAAGAGGGGTTTAAAGCCTTAACATATGTTATTTATAAGCTCTGCGGATTTGAGAACTATGTTTTGGTATTTGCCATATTTGCTTTTCTTACAGTTCTTTTTTTTATGAAAGGGATATGGAGGCAGAGTAAGTGGTTTGAATTGTCATTTGCAATGTTTATGTTGCTGGGCTTTTATTTTCAGTCATTAAGTACCGTTCGTTATTATTTCGGGCTGGGTATAGCCTTGCTTTCAATAGAATATCTGGTGAAAAAAGATTACCCAAGATTTGTTCTTATGATCATTGTGGGAGCTCTTTTTCACAAATCTCTTCTGATAATCTTGGTGCTATATCCGATCGCGGTGATAAACTGGAAGAAATGGATGTATGTTTTGGGAGCTGCTTTGGGAGCTTCGTGTTTCTTTTTAAGACCGATTTATGCGAAGATTGCGGTTAAGATCTATTCGGACTATCAGGGAACGGCAACTTATGACAGGATGGTCGCAGGCCCGATACATTACAGTTATATAAGTATTGCAAGGTGCGCACTTATTCTTGCGGCATCAATCTATTTGTACAAGGATGAGATAAAGGGTAACAGGGAGAACATTTTCTTTTTCCATTGTAATGTAATGTCGCTTGCGCTTTATGTATTTGCGGCATTTTTGACGGATGAGGTGATCTCAAGAATATCTTATTATCTTACGATAACGCATGTATTGTTTGTTCCGGCGCTTTTGCTTGGAATCAAGGATCCTAAGAAAAGAAAGATCTGCTCGATGCTGGTTCTTGCCGGATGTTTTATGTATTTTGTGATATTTATGAAGAGAATAGCGCCTGCAAACGGAACGAGAATACTTCCGTACACGACGATAATGTTTGACGAAATGCCGCCGATTCTTTCTGAGACAGGGTATTAAAGAGTATGAATGAAATGAAAAAAACTTTTTTTAATATAATAGTGGTTTCATATAACGCCGGAGATAAGCTTATCGATACGATTGAGAGTATCAGAAGGCAGACTTTTACGGAGTATCGCATTCTTGTTAAGGATGGAATGTCCACGGACGGCTCGATAGAGAAATTAAAATCCAAGTACGAAGTCGGCAAAGATCTGATCCTTGTGGAGAGCTGTGACAGCGGAATTTACCACGCTATGAATATTGCCGCATCTTATCTTGAGGAAAAGATAATAAGCATGCGTGCGATAGACCAGGATGCGGAGAATATTGATGAAGTTAAGCTCCTTAGAGCGGGTGAAGAGCCTGCGTACATTTTCTTTTTAAATTGCGGAGACACATTCAGGGATGAGAACGTTCTTAGGGACGTTCATGATGCGATAATAGAGCGCAATTCAAAGGAGGGAACGACACTTCCCGCAATCTATTACGGAGATATATTTGATTGCTCGACGGGCAACAGGATCCATTCAAATCCAAAGATCGACGATCACGCATGTTACAGGAATCTTCCGTCGCATCAGGCTTGTTTCTATGATGAGAGACTTGTATACAAAAATCCTTTTGAGCTCAGATACAAGGTAAGGGCTGATTATGAGCAGTTCCTTCGTTGTTATTACAGAGATAAAGCAAGCACTTTCTATATTCCGCGAATAGTTGCCGACTACGAGGGTGGAGGGTTCTCGGATCAGAACAAGAAGCTTTCCGAAGAAGAGAGAAAAGAGATCATAAAGCTTTATCTGACCGGAGCGCAGATAAGAAAGTATGACCTTATCAGAGTTCTGACTCTTTCAAAATTAAGGACAGCCCTTGCGGAAAATAAAATCACAGCCGGTATATATAATAAGATAAAAAGTGCAATATACAGGCTTAAGGAGAAATAAATTTGAAAATATTATGGGTCTGTAACATCATGCTCCCTGCCTATGCCAAGGCGCATGGAATTGAATACTCGGTCAGGGAAGGATGGCTTACAGGCTGCCTTGACAGGCTTCAGAAAGAAAAGAATACGGCAGCCGAAGAAAAAATAACTCTCGCTATTGCATTTCCTTCGGAAGAATCTGTGTCGGAGGGAAAAGAAACTGTTGAGGGAATAACTTATTACGGATTCAAAGAGGACCTTGGACATCCGGAAAACTACGATGAAAGCCTGGAATCAAGATTTAAGCAGATAATCGAAGATTTTGTGCCTGATATTGTTCATGTTTTCGGAACCGAGTTTCCGCACGCTCTTGCGGCGCTCAGAGCTTTTGGAAGACCGGAGAGAAGTCTTGTAGGGATACAGGGCGTATGTACGGAGATCGCCAAAGCTTATATGGCGGGGCTTCCAAAGAAAGTACAGGAGTCCACAACTTTCAGAGACAGACTGAAAGAGGATTCGCTTATTCAGCAGCAGGAGAAATTCAAGTTAAGAGCCGAAAATGAGAAAAAAGTTCTTTTGCTCACGGGAAATGTGACGGGAAGAACGACGTTTGACAAAGAGGCGTCGCACAGCATCAATCCGCGTGCAGAGTATTTTGCCATGAACGAGACCATGAGACCCTGCTTTTATTCGGGAAAATGGGAAGAGAGGAAAGCTATTCCTCACAGCATTTTTCTTTCTCAGGGCGATTATCCGCTTAAGGGATTTCACTTTTTGCTTGAGTCAATGCCGCTTATACTGAAGAAATATCCCGATGCGCATGTGTATGTTGCGGGAAATAACATAATCGGCAGAGGTAAGAGCAAGTATCCGTATTTTATGCGCGCCAGTGCTTACGGCAAGTATCTTAAGAGGCTTATCGCAATGAACAGGCTTAGGAAGAAAGTTACGATGGTCGGATCTTTGTCGGATGTCGAGATGAAAAACCGCTTCTTGATGAGCAGTGTGTTTGTATGTGCTTCTGTTGTTGAGAATTCACCCAATTCCGTTGGGGAAGCGATGCTTCTGGGAGTGCCTGTCGTTGCGGCCAATGCCGGCGGTATTCCGGACATGATAACGGACGGGATGGATGGCATAATATTTGACAACATGGACTACAAGAAACTTGCGGAAGCAATTTTGCAGATGTGGGATGAACCCGTTATTGCAGCCGTTTACGGAGACAATGCAAGTAAGCGCGCAGCGAAGACTCACAATGCCGATATCAATTACAAGAGACTTCTTGAGATTTATGATGCAATCTGCAGAAAATAAGGGAGAAATCTGTGGTAATAACATTTGTGTCCAACTACATAAATCATCATCAGATTCCGTTTTGCGATGCTATGAGCAGCCTGTTTGAGGATGTTGACTTTCACTTTGTCCAGGCGATGCCCATGGAGGAAAAGAGAATCAACATGGGATGGGCGGTTGATCCGAAGGACTATCCGTATGTCTCTCTTTTTTACGAGGATGAGAAATACTGCGAAGAGCTTATTCTTAACAGTGATGTCGTAATCTTCGGCTGGACGGAAGGAATCACGTCAGAGCTTGAGAAAAAGAGGCTGTCTTCAGGAAGGCTTTCTTTTCGCGTAAGTGAAAGAATCTACAGAGGAAGCAGGATCAAGTGGCTCAGCCCGCGCGGACTTATGAAAAAGTACAACGAGCATATCAGATACCGGAAAAAGCCTGTTTATCTCTTGTGCGCGGGGGCTTATGTTTCTGCGGACTTTAAGCTTATTCATGCATATCCCGATAAGATGCTCAAGTGGGGATATTACCCGGATGTAAAAGACAGAAGTTTCAGAGTGAGTGAGACTGATAATAAGATAAGGCTTTGCTGGGCGGGAAGATTTGTAAAACTCAAACACCCCGAGTATGCGATCGAGCTTTGCAAAGAGCTTGAGAAATTCGGATATGACTACGAGCTTAAGATGATAGGCGATGGATACATGAGAGAAGAACTTGAAAAATCCGTGTCAGACGCCGGACTGTCAGCAAATGTTAGCTTTTTGGGAAATCTTAAGCCTGAAGAAGTTACAATGCACATGAAGGATTCGGATATATTTCTTTTCACCAGTAACTACCTTGAAGGGTGGGGAGCTGTAGTGAATGAAGCCATGCAGTGCGGATGCGCGGTTGTTGCATCAAGGGAAGCCGGAGCCGTGCCTTTTCTAATAACGGACGGAGAGAACGGGTTTTCTTACAGGAACGGCGATTGTGAAGATTTTAAGAAAAAGGTATTGTCTTTATTTCAAGAAAAGTATAAAATTTTGCAGTTCGCGAAAAACGGATATGATACTATAGAAAAGGTCTGGAATGCGAAAAATGCTTCCATGGAGTTTGTCAGATTTTGCAGAGAATATATTGACGGAGCCGTTCCGAGACCTGCAGATATCGGACCTATGAGCAAAGCGGAGATTATAAAACCTGAGAGCATCCTTCGAGCCATGACTGAAGGAAATTGTCTGGAATGAGGAAAATATGAGATTTATAGATGACTTTTTTACGACGGAAATAAAAATATTTAAACATAAGATCCCTATCTTTGACATGTTGTTTTTTACCATACTTACATGTCTTGGATTATATTTCAGACTGACGCTTTTCACTGTAAAGTCGGGAGATTATGTGAAGGCATTTGCGGATTGGATGAGAGAGTGCCACGCTGCCGGAGGATTTGCTTATCTTGGCATCAAGCCCGGTGTGTCGGAAGCGAGTACGTTTGACTACAATTGCCTGTTTCAGTATGTGATAGTTATTCTTCACTACATCGGAGGCAGTATTCCCGATATTTATCTGGTAAAGAGTGTTCCCGTATTGTTTGATTTTATCTGCGCGATCACAATCTTTAGGATTGTATATCACGTTACAGACAATAATCTTACCAAATCAATGATGGCTTACGCTGTTATGATGTTCCTTCCGACAGCTGTGCTTAACAGCGCCGCCTGGGCACAGAACGATTCAATCTACACAGCGTTTGTGCTTCTTTCATTCCTTCATATTCTTAAAAGAAATGACAACAGAGCATTCATTTATCTGGCTTTTGCCTACAGTTTTAAACAACAGGCGATATTCTTTGTGCCGTTTGTTGTCCTTATATGGTTAAAAAACAAGATCAAGATCAGATACGTTTTCTGGATACCCGTTATACATGTGCTTGCAATGGTTCCTGCAGCTATTGCGGGAAGAAGCTGGGGAGACCTTCTTGGAACCTACGGAAGACAGGTTCAGATGTTCTCAAGACTTACGATGAACTATCCCAGTATCTATACGATCGTTGCGAGCGACTTAAGCGGTCCGGTAAGGAAGGTGCTGATTTCTGCAGGTACCATGGCGACAGTAATAATCATGGGAATACTTGCATATTATATTTATAAGAAGAACTTCGACCTGACCGGAAAATATATGGTGACTTTAGTGGTATTTACCGCGGAAGTGTGCTGTTTCTGTCTGCCTGCAATGCATGAGAGATACGGTTATATTCCCGAAGTCATGGCGGTTATCTACGGAATTATAAGTATTAAGCGCGTTCCTGTTTGCGTTGCTTTACAGGTGATAACAATGATAACTTATACAAGATATCTTTTTGGTTCGACAGTCCTTACATTGTGGCCTTTGTCAATCGCAATGCTTGCAGTTATCATGATTGTCGGATACGATCTCTACCTTCAGATGAGAGAGCGGGAGGTTACAAGTGCCTGAATCTATGCCCAAGATAACGGTTGTTATACCTGCATATAATATAGAGACACTGCTTGAGAAGTGTGTCGGCTCCGTTGCAGAGCAGGATTATCCAAAGGATAAACTTGAGGTTATCATAGTGGATGACGGTTCCACAGATTCAACGGGAGAGCTTTGTGATAAGCTTTCTTCCGTATATGAGAATGTAACTGCTCTTCACAAGGAAAACGGAGGCTCCAGCAGTGCCAGAAATCTGGGAATGGCGCATGCAACAGGTGATTATATAGGTTTTGTCGACAGTGATGATTTTGTCGATAAGGGAATGTACAGAGCGCTTGCGGAGGCTGCGGTCAAATATGATGCAGATATGGTGCAGATTTCAAGAGATGAGATTTCAGAGGACGGCAAAAGACTTCCGGATGTAGTTATTCCTCCTTCGGATATCACGGAGCTTTCTTCCGAAGAACAGCTCAAAAAGCTGCTTCTTCACACCGGAGATGCCTCTTTTTGTACCAAGATAACAAGGAAAAGTATTTTTGACGGAGGCCTGAAATTCCCTGAAGGAGAGCTAAACGAGGATTTTAGACTCATGCTAGATGTTCTTCCTAAGGTAAATAAGCTTATCGTTCTTCCCGAGCAGTACTATCATGTTTTCTACAGACTTGGAAGTAATTCGAGAAAAAAAGCGGAAGATAAAGAGTATTTTCCTTCCGTATTTACAGATATAGTGCGCAATGCAGACGTAGCACTTGATATTGTAAAAGAAAACTACAAGAATCTCATACCTATTGCTGAGAGATTCGGTTATTATCAGAGACTTGATTATCTCTTGCATATTCCCGTAAGTAAGATGACAAGTGATAATTTATTCTATATTGATGTTGTAAAAAATATCAGAAAGAATATACTTGGTATTATTACTAATAAGTATTTGACCGGAAAAAATAAGGCTTACCTGTGCATACTTGCACCTGCACCACGTTTGGTGCGCAGCCTTCATGCAGCATTAAGAGGACTTTGAGGTTTATGAAAAAAAGCATAGTATATATAATTTTGATCGTATCTGTTCTTCTCAGTATTTTCTACGGCTTTCAGAAGTCGGGCTTCCATGAAGATGAGTATTATACATATTTTTCTTCGAACAGAAGTCAGGGACTTTATCAGCCGGACAGAGAGTGGCAGGACAAGCAGACTGTCTTTGACGAGTTTAGCGTAAAGCCGGGAGAAGGCTTTAATTACGGGCTTGTGAAGCTTGTTCAGTCATGGGACGTTCATCCTCCTATATACTATTTTATTTTCCATACCTTGTGTTCAATGGTTCCTTCTACATTTACCAAGTGGACGGGACTGATTACCAATTTAATTGCGTTTGTTATTTCATTTTTGGCGTTGTTTGCTCTGATGAAGAGGCTTCGCCTTCCATATTATGTGATGCTGTTTGTGCTTGGTTTCTGGGGACTCAATCCTCAGACAGTGTCATGCAACATGCTTATCAGGATGTATGCATGGCTCACGGCGGCAGTATTCATCTGTGCATATCTGCATGTTAGATTCGTTCAGGAATATGATTCATATAAAGATGATCTGAAAAATTTCTGTGTTAAACTGTTGCTTCCTATCGCAGTGGTTTCATACATTGGAGTTCTGATCCAGTATTTCTATATATTCTTTTTTGGTTGCATAGGTTTTGCCCTTGCAGTGTGGATGTTCTTTAGGAAAAAAGATTTCAGAAATACCGTGGTTTATGTTATGGGATGCGGGTTTAGCATGGTTCTTGCGGTTCTTACATATCCCGCTATGCTTCATCACCTTCTTGGAGGCTACAGAGGAACCGGAGCTACGGGAAGCATGTTTGATGTAAAGAATACATTCATGCGTCTGTCGTTCTTTACAGGACTTTTGAACGACTTTGTTTTCGGCGGAGGACTTACAGTTCTGGCAATAATGCTTGCGGTGGGAGTGGTATATCTTGTTGTAACCCGCAAGGAATGTTTTGATAGAACACGTTTTAATATAAGCGCTGAAGTAGCTATTCTTACGGCGGGAACGGTAGGATATTTCTTCCTTACGACTAAGGCGGCTCTTTTGGTGGGAAGTGCGTCAAACAGATACGAGATGCCTATATACGGACTTATAATCTTACTTGTGATGTGGGCTCTTTACTACGTGGCTGAGAAGATTGGTAAAGACAGGGTATGCGTTCCCATCGTAACGATTGTTATGCTTGTCTTCCTTATAAAAGGACATGTTACAGGCAATAATGTTCTCTTTTTATACAAAGAGGATGTGGATAAAATAAATTATGCTCAGGCGAATAGCGGCGAAGTTGCGGTTGTAATGTTCAATCCCGCAACGCCTCACAATGTATGGCGCCTTACGGATGAGCTTTTGCAATACGACAGAGTCTTTTACATGGATGAGGAGAATCTTGATCCGCTTACAGAGCAGGGCGTTGTGAATGCGGGAAAGATCGTGCTTTATGTTGCGGATGATGATTATAAGAATGATGCGATCTGTAACCTCGTCAAGAGTTGTGAAAAACTTGATTCTATAAGAGAAGTTGATTCGGAAGACATGTGGACCACTTGTGAGATAAGCGGTATCACAGAGCATCGCTTTGATACACCGAGAGAATAATACGGAGAGGAAAATGCTGATTTTACCGGCGTTTTCCTTTCTTTTATGTGGGGCAACATTTGAGCGACATGGAATTTCGAGGTGTTGCTTGTAGTTTCTGCGGGCATATCGGATACTAAAATTACACTTGCAGGTGACATTTTGAAAGGAGCGTAGGTAATATGGTCGAATTTGGCGAGCAGTTAAGACGGGCCCGCGAGAAGACGGGACTGACACAGCAGACATTGGCGGAAAAGTTATATGTAACAAGGCAGACGGTTTCGCACTGGGAATGCGGTGACAGATATCCCGACCTTCTTACGACAAAGAGATTATCAGATATTCTGGAGGTGAGCCTTGACGACCTGTTATCCGGGAATGAAATGGATAAAGTTGTTGAAAGAAATCCTGTAGTAGAGAATAGAGTAGCAAATAATGTAATGATCTTTTTTTACGCGGTAATAATATTTTCATTGGTATCAATTATAGGCAGGGAAGTTTTGACTACAGATTGGAAATATATAACCGGATGGGCTGTAAGATGTAATGACGTCGCGACGGTAGTCAGGACTGTATGTGAAATAGTATGCGGAACTTTACAAGTGCTGATTTTTACTTATGGATTGGTTCATTCTATAAAAGTTACTCTTTCGCCAAAAAAGATAGGAGCGGTCATAGCGGCGTATTATGCTATCTTTTTTATTGAAAGTCTTGTGATTGCAGCTAATGATATAACGATGGTTCAAAGAAACAGCGCTTCTATGGTCGGAACTCCTAATTTTGTACCGTATTATTTTGATTGCTTATTGGGAATAATAGGAGCGGTGGCAGCAGTTTTATACTTTATTCGTAAAAATGAGAAAGTCATTGTACCTGTTATGCTTGTAGGAGTTTCGGTATGGAAAATGATCGATGCCATAAAAGAATTTGTTGAATATGTAATCTATATGGCCGGTAGATTTAACGAAGCTAATCAGTTTCATGATGCAATACCATATCAGGGTAAGCTGTTTATTTATCGTGTTGCATTTGGAAGCGTTTCGGTGTTGCTGATCTGCGGTATGATAATATATCAGGTTGTAACACTTCATAGAAAACGTAAAATTGCATCTGAGATAACAGCTGACGCAACCGCATAGAAATTGCATATGCCATGAAAAAAGGTACCCTCAACAGTTTAGATGTTGGAGGTACCTTCTATTTTTATAAACTCTGATATGGCTTAGATATTATATTACAGTCCGAGTGCTTCGATTTTTGAAAGTATTGTGTCGTAGTCCATGCTACCTTCAAGCTTCTCCCAGTGTGTATCTGCCAATATTCTATTGGCATCTTCCTCTGTAAGTCCTGAATGTGACAGCGCCATATAATTATTCTTTCCGCTAGTTGATCTGCGAAAACTCTCGCCCATATTCGCTTCTCGACGCGGAGCATCTGCATCTCCTGAAGGTACTACTTCAGCTACTTTAGGCCAGAACGGTAAGAAGTTATACGAACAATCACAAATAATCGTTTCTTCTCCGGCATAGTGATCAATGTATGCAAGGCAGTTGTTGGTGTTCTCAAGGAATCTGTTTTCATAAGGTAAGTAGCAATATGATGTTGTTCCATATCCCTGAGAGCTTACACCATAACGCCAATCTGAAATCATGGTAATAAGTTTTCCGTTTTCAAAAGTATACAAAGAAACAGATTTTCCCGGATTGTCTACAACAAGTTCGGGTGTCTGATCTTTGGTTAAATAAAGAAGAGCATATTTGGCGTTGCTGTTTGCATCATGCGATTTTTTTGCAACTTCGGCAAATGCTTTTCCGCAGCTTCCGGAAATATCTGTTTTGGGTGCTGTCTGTTCGGCGGATGCTACAGGTGCAGTAGTGCTTGCCGCAGAAGCAGCAGTCTCAGCGGAAGCAGCAGTTGCAGCAGCCTCTGACGCCTTTGCCTTTTCAGAATCTTTTTCTGCTTTGTTTTCAGCTTCCACATTGGTTGTATTATCAATTTCATAGAATACTACAGTGTTTTTCTCTGTGCTTATGTAGAACCAGATAGAGAATTTATCAAAATTATATTTGTAGTAATATGTATTTTCGGCCTTTTTCGATGGATCGCTTTTTTCTGATGGATTGCCGTATGCAGCTACAAGTTTGTCTTTTGTATCGCCTACGCCGATATTACGTGATGTCGTAGCACCTTTCTTAGAAACATCAATTCCAAGAGGAAGTTCTTTTCCGTCGCAAAGGTAAGTTGAATATTCAATACCGGAAGCTTCATAAGTATAAAAAAATTCAATTGGCGAAGCGGTTATTTTTTTGTCATAAGCTCCAAGATCTGCAAGTGTCTTTGATGAATCATTGAATACAGAAAGAGCTTTGCCGTTATACAGAACCTCGTGATCGGCTTGTTTTACGGGAGTAGCCTCTGCAGATTTATCGGTTGAAGCAACTGCTGAAGCGGCAGTTTTGTTGTCAGAAGTTGCAGTTGTAGCAGCATCACTTGATGTAGCAGCTTCGTTAACCGATGAAGCTACAGAAGATGCTTCTACAGCAGCGACCATTTCTGATTTCGCAATCTCTCTTTTTTCCTCCTCGGTCATTTCCATTTCACTGCTTCCTTCGGAAGCACTCGTTTCTGCTCCACTACAGCCTACAATCGAGAGTGCCATAGAAGATGCAATAAGTATTGCCAGAGCCTGTTTTTTCTTCATGTCATTTTCCTTTCTCTGTGAACTCTTAGAAATACATTGTTTACATGTACTAATACAATGGTAACACGAAAATTTGAATTTTCTGTGTATTCACAATTAATTATGTCCCGGCTTTTTATGTAGTGGATGTAGATAGCTCATTCGGAAGCGCTTCAAACAGATATGAGATGCCTGTATACGGACTTATGATACTTATCGTATTCTGGGCTATGCCATTAACCTTTTGTTATCGCACCAGTACCAAACATACAATAGGATTGCCCTTAGAATATTATCTGAAATCATGCATATCCATGCGATCTCTATTCCATATCCAAGGATATGCACAAAAACAAATACTCCAAGCACTCTTACAAACCATTGTGTAAAGCCGGATACTAACAGCGGAATCTTGGTTTTCCCGATTCCGTTAAATACATTCTGCAATACTATAGAGATTCCAAACATAGGCTCATTGATCGCGACAATTCGTAATAGCCTCGGAGCTTTCGTCAATGCAATTTTATCTTCTGTGAAAAAGGCTATTATATCATCTGCACACAACAATAGAATTGAGGTTGCCATCAACATGATGATCACTATAATTCCACAAACAAGATGGGTCTGCTTGTTTAGCTTTTTTATATCACCTTCTCCTCGCACATTTCCCGAGAGAGAGGCTACTGCGCTTGCCATTCCCACCGCCGGAATGAAAAAAGCCGATTCTGCCGTAAATGCGATTGAATGAGCGGCGTATATCGCTGTTCCGAGCGGGACAATCATGGCGGTAAAGATTACTCTTCCAAAGCTTGTCACAACTGACGTCAAAAATGCCGGAAGACCCACAAAGACGTATTTTCTTACAATATCTTTTCCCTCAGTCTGCAAAAGACTTTCTAAGATTCCGTTCATTCCCTTTACCGAGGTATCCATATGACGTTCATTTAGAACAACCATCAGTATTCCGCCAATCAAGGTTGCAATGGCCGTGCCGTAAGCTGCACCTATAACGCCGAGATTACATCTTCTTATATTCACTTCAATTCCAAAGAGATTAAATGCTTTGTCCGGATATATCAAAAACCAGTTCAGTACCACGTTAAGAATATTCATAAATCCATTTACCAGAAGTGGTGTCTTCATGTCCTTATCAGCTTTTCTGATACTTCCTGCAGTTACATTGAAAGAGAAGAAAACTCCCATGGACGAACATATGGAAAAATACATAGAGGCAGGCTTTCTGATAATTTCATCCGCCCCTAGGAGAGTTGGCAGATACGGACTTATCAGAAGTGGAAATGCAGTTGTGAATACGCCCATAATAAGCGCCAAAAAATAAGCGTGTAACGTTGCATTTTTTAGATACTTACGATTACCCGCACCGATTTCTCTTGCCATATAGGCTAAAACACCCACGCCCAGTGCATTGACTCCTGCCTTAATAAGGAAGGTCACTTCATTGGTGATTCCAATAGTTGCCGACGATTCTATTCCCAGTTTTCCAACCATTATAAAGTCAGCATAATTCACAAGAGCCTGAAACGAATATTCAATTATAGCCGGTATTATCAGAAGTATAATCTCTTTAATCAGTTTCCTGTTCCCTGTCATAAATAAGCCATTCTGTGTTTTTACTAAATACTAACATCCGGCTACCAAATGTAAATTAATAAAAACTTATAGCCTGATATAAAGAAATCCGATTGCAAGCGCATACCCCCTATGTATGTCACCTCACTTTTTTGACCTTTGCTCCGCCATATATTATAATCAATACGTCTAAATATGCGCGATTTAGCACCTTTTGAAGGAGGCGTAAACATATGACAGCAGCAGTAATCGGAGCAAGCTCCGAATCAATTTATGTGATAAATAAGGCAAAAGAGCTCGGACTTAAAGTAGTGGCTCTTGACGGAAACCCGGAAGCACCTGGTCTTAAAGCGGCCGATGCTTCCTTTGTTGTAGATATAAGAGATCCGCAGAAGGTCTTTGAGATATTGGATAGGGATGGAAATAAGCCTGACGTGGTTCTTCCTGTTCCAATCGGAAGGTATCTTACGACTACAGGCGCTGTAAATGACAAATACAATATTTGCGGTGTTTCTTTTGATGCGGCAAATGTATGCACGGATAAATACGAGTTTCATAAGATACTCGCGGAAGAAGGACTTAGAAATGCAGAACTTTACCTGATTCCAGCAGGAGAAGAAAATACCGATATTGATGAGATTAACACGATTTATCCCGTGATAGTAAAACCCAGATTTGGATCGGGAAGCCGCGGAGTAGAGATGTTCAATACTCCACAGGAACTTAAAGAGAAATTCCTTTCAGGTCAGCCCTACGATGAGGATTATTGCGTTGAGACCTGTGTTCAAGGAACCGAGTACGGCGTGGACGGAGTTTTTGTGGACGGAGAGTTTAAACTCATTCTTCTTAGGGGAAAAAAGAATACCCCGCCCCCGTACAGGGAGTGCGTCGGATATTATTCCGTTATCGAAACCGATAAAAACGCAGAATTTTTCAAAAAGACAAAAGAGCTTATCGCCAGAGCAGGAGATGCGATAGGCTTTAAGAGCAATATCATTCACGCGGACATAATCAAGGACAATGACGGTAATCCCTTTATAATTGAAATTTCCGCAAGACCTTCGGGACATAATCTTCATAACCTCTTCACACCACTTGCAAGCGGCGTTGATGAAGTTACAGAGTTTATTAAATTTGCCGTTCCCGCGCTTAATAAATCTTATTCTTTTGAACCTAATGTGGAAAAGAACATGCTCATAAGATATTTTGATTTTGAAAATGTCAGAGTCAATAAAGTTCCCGATGAAAAGGAGCTTTTCAAGAAATATCCGTTAAAGGCGTGGTGCTGTAATCTCAAAAAAGGCATGTTTCTTGGGAAAGTAACGAACGGAGCTTCTGTCATGGGAAGAGGATATTTCTGTGTTGAAGCGGATTCACCTTTTGAACTTGACGGATACGCAGATGCGATACTTAGTGAATTTGAGCTGGAGGATAATAGATGAGCTCTGTTGCGATAATAACCGCGCGAGGCGGAAGTAAAAGAATACCGGGTAAAAATATAAAGAACTTTTGCGGAAAGCCTATAATAGCGTATTCGATAAGAGCAGCGATTGATAGCGGCGTGTTTGATACCGTAATGGTATCTACGGATGATGAGAAGATAGCTGAGATTGCCAAGGCAGCAGGTGCCGAGATTCCTTTTTTCAGATCTGATGAAACTGCGGGTGATTATGCCACGACCGATCAGGTTATTGCGGAAGTTCTGAATACTTATAAGGAAAATGGAAAGAATTTTGATAAGTTCTGCTGTATATATCCAACGGCGCCATTCATAACGTCCGGTAGGCTTAAAGAGGCAATGGCTAAGCTTGATGAACATGAGTCGGTAACGCCTGTTTGCCTGTTCTCTTATCCTCCGCAGAGAGGGTTTGTTGTGGAAAACGGCAGACTTGTGAGAAGATATCCCGAATTTGCTACGGTGAGATCTCAGGACCTTGAGAAACTTTATCATGACAGTGGGCAGTTCTATGCATGCAGGACAGATGCTTTTTTCCGCGACGGAACAACTGATGTTGAGGATATGGTCCCTTTGATCCTTGACGAGGACGAGGTTCAGGATATAGATACACCCAAAGATTGGGAGATAGCCGAGGAGAAGTTTAAGAGACTTTGCAGAGAGGGAAAAAGAAGCATATCATCAGACAGCTCTTTTACCAAATTTGATGATACTACTCTTAAAACTCCGTATTACAGAGTTGACGAGTCTAAACTGGATGCTGATATTGAACTGCTGAAATCCGCTCTGGAAAAGGGATGGAATAATTACATCTGTTCTTTTTCCGTAAAAACCAATTCACTTCCATGGCTCCTTAAGCACTTTAAGGATAACAGCTTTTATGCGGAAGTTGTATCTAAGGAAGAATATGAGCTTTCAAAAAGGCTTGGATACAGAGCGGATCAGGTGATATTTAACGGCCCGATCAAGGATAGAGAAGCATTTGAAGAAGTACTTCTGGGCGGAGGAATAGTTAATCTTGATTCAAACTATGAGCCTGAGTGGGTAAAAGAGATTGCTGCAGCAAACAAGGATAAGACGATCAAAGTCGGACTCAGGGTAAATTACAATATCCAAAAGCTCATCCCCGAAGAAGTACTTGCCGATGAAGAGGGAAGTAGATTCGGATATTGCTATGAAAACGGAGCTCTTAAGGATGTAATAAAGAAACTTAAGGCAAATGAGAATGTTAAAATAGTAGGACTTCATCTTCATTCTTCAACAAAGTCCAGAACGATCAACGCATTCAAAGCTCTTGCGAAAGTCGCTGTAATAGTTTCGGATGAGTATGGTCTTAATCTTGAATATATAGATATGGGCGGCGGTTACTACGGCGGAGTAAAAGATAAGCCTGATTTTAGAGACTATGTTCCGGCAATTGCGGAAGTTCTTTCGGAAAAATTTGATGTGAGCAAGACAAAGCTTATTATGGAGCCCGGAGTTTCTATGGTTTCATCGAGCTTTGATTTTGTGACGAGTGTTATTGATACTAAGAAAGTCAGAGAGCACACATATGTAGTGATTGACGGAAGCAGGGTAAATCTAAATCCACAGGTCACAAGAAGAGTGTATCCTCACAGACTTGAATATAGGAATGATGATAACAGAGAAGTTATCTCTACGCAGATGATATGCGGCGCAACCTGTATGGAATACGACAGATTGTTTCCGGCAGATAACGAGCGTGAGCTTAAGACGGGAGACAGAGTTATCTTTACAAATGCGGGCGGATACACTGTTTGTCTGACACCTCTGTTTATTCATTATTTTCCCGCTGTCTATGTAAAGAAGAAAGACGGAAGTTTGTTCGTTGCCAGGGAGCCGTGGACAAATGATGAGTATATAACAAAGAATCATTATGAGTAATTTTTGGAGGACATAGGAAATGTCTATGTTTGAACTTAATCAGAGGATCAAGCTCGCAGATCACTATATCGGAGCGAACGATCCCGTATATATTATTGCTGAGATGTCAGCCAATCATCTTCAGGATTATAACAGAGCGATTGAAATAATACATGCTGCAAAAGAGGCGGGCGTGGATGCTATAAAACTGCAGACTTACACGGCTGATACAATAACGATTGATTCCGATAAGAGCTATTTTCAGATCACAGGCGGAACAATCTGGGATGGAACAACGCTCCATAAACTATATGAGGAAGCGTACACTCCTTGGGATTGGCAGCCGGGACTTTGTGAAGAAGCCAAGAAACTTGGACTTGATTGCTTTTCATCACCTTTTGACAGTACGGCTGTTGATTTTATGGAAGAGATGGATATGCCGGCTTACAAGATCGCGTCTTATGAGATAACGGATATTCCGCTTATAAAACAGTGCGCATCCAAGAAAAAGCCTATGATCATCGCTACGGGAGTAGCAAGAGAGAGCGATATCAGACTTGCTATCGAGGCTTGTCTTGCAGAAGGTAATAAAGATATTATCCTGCTCAAGTGCACATCTGCTTATCCGACGCCATATGAAGATGTGAATCTTAATATGATACCTACGCTTGCGCAGGAATACGGCTGCGTTATGGGGCTTTCCGATCATACTATGGGAAGTGCCGTTGCGGTAGCTTCGGTTGCGCTTGGAGCAAGAATGATAGAAAAGCACCTTACGCTTAAGAGAAGTGACGGTGGTCCTGACGGAGCTTTTTCAATGGAGCCGCAGGAATTTGCAGAGCTTGTTAAGAATGTCAGAATGGTTGAAAAAGCGCTTGGAAGCAAGGAATACAAGCTTACTCCCGTTCAGGAGACGGAGCGAGAAGGAGCAAGATCTCTTTTTATTGTAAAAGACATCAAACAGGGCGAAGTGCTTACTTCTGAGAATATCAGATCGATCCGTCCGGGTAACGGGCTTCCGCCTATAGAATATGACAATATTGTCGGAAAACATGCTTCGCATGATCTATACAGAGGAGAGCCGCTTAAATACGAAGATTTCAAGTGATATTTTCTCAGAATGATAGAGTACAGACAGATATCGTAAGTTTCGGATCGGGAGGAAGAAATGGGAAAAAAGGTCTGGATCAAGGCAAACGGCAATGGAATAATTGCTACAGGTCATATACGAAGGTGCATGACAATCGCAAAAGAACTGTCGGATCTTGGGGCTGATATAGAGTTTATTCTTTCGGATGAGACCAGTGCAGACCTATTAAAAACCTTATCGGAAGAAGACGGAGTTTATTATAATGCAAGGATACTTCACTCTGTTTTTTCCAATCCGATTACAGATTTTCCAGCTCTTGACGGGATGCTCAGAGATGAAAAACCTGATTTTCTTCTGATAGATTCGTATTTTATGACAGAGGAGTATTTTAATCTTCTGAGAGCATCGGTAAAAGAGAACAGTCCGGGTACAAAAACGGGATATATAGATGATCTGTGTAAGTTTGACTATCCTGTTGACATTGTTGTCAACTATGACCTTATCTATAATGATGAGATGTACAGTGCACCGATAAAACTTCTTGGCGGAGAGTATGCTCCTCTTAGGAAGCAGTTTGATAATATTGAATATAATGTAAAAGATACTGCAAAGCATGCGTTTCTTTCAACGGGAGGAACCGATCCGTATCATGTCATAGGGGATATTCTTAACAGAGTCTATGAGGAAAAAGGAATCGGAAGCAAGGTTCTGTGCAGTTTACATAAAATATCATGTGATGTGATCGTGGGAGCTCTTTTTGAAGATGAATACAAGAAGGAATTGGCAGAGCTTGCCAAAAAGCATCCGGAGATTACACTTCACGAATATGTGACGGATATGTCAGAACTTATGAAGGATGCTGATTTCGCAGTAACTGCGGGAGGAACTACGCTTTATGAACTTTGCGCGATTGGAGTTCCGACAGTAGTGTTCAGTATGGCGGATAATCAGGTGGATTTTGTAAAAGGCTTTGATAAAGTCGGAGCCGCAAAATACGCCGGAGACGTGCGTGAAGATGACAAAGTGATACGTAAGATCGTAACATGGGGAGTTGCTTCACTTGATAACAGCTCTTTTAGACAGAAGATGAGCGATACGGCCAGAAGTATAGTCGGAAGAGACGGGGCAAAAAAGATAGCTGAGGCAATTTTGGAGCTTACATGAAAAAACTTAGTATAATAGTGCCTGTTTACAACATGGCAGCAGAAGGAAAACTTGATTATTGTTTAAAAAGTCTTGTGGCACAGACGCTGGATCCTAAGGACTTTGAGATAATAGCGGTCGATGACTGCTCGACGGATAATTCTTATGATATACTTCTTGATTACAGCAAGAAGTATCCGGAGAATTTCTTTGCACTTAAATCAGAAGTCAATCACCATCAGGGCGGAGCCAAGAATATCGGACTTGCTGCAGCTCAGGGTGAGTGGCTTGGATTTATAGATGCCGATGACTGGATTGTTCCCGATTACTACGAAAGGCTTATTAAGAAGGCCGAAGAGACGGGAGCTGACATGGTCGGATGTGACTACTGCTTTGTGGATAAACATACCTTCGAAGTCGGAAAGGTAGTCCACAACAACAATTTTTCCCAAACAGGCGTTATGGATAAAGAGCGCTACAAGAACCTCCTGATAGAGACGGGAAGTCTTGTGGTAAAGGTTTATAAAAGAGAGATCATAGTCGGAGATTATGTTCCGGGAACAAAAGTAAAACTTGATATCTTCCCCGAAGATATTTTTTACGAAGACAATGCGGTAAGTAATACCTGGATGATAAGATCCAAGCATTTCGAATATATTGAAGAGCCGCTTTATTTTTATTATCAGCACAATGCTTCGACGGTTCACAGTATTTCCGAGAAGAACCTCGAAGACCGAATGACCGCCGGAAGACAGATACTTACGGAAGCTAAGGAAAACGGCTACTTTGACGACTATAAAGATGAGATTGAATTCCAATACACCGTGTTATTTTATGTGAACACACTTTTTTCCGTAATGCCCAGGAAATCAGGGATTAAGAACAGCTACGGCTTTGCAAAGAAGCTTGCAGAAGAGATGAAAGAGACTTTCCCGGGGTTTCAGAACAACAAATATTATATTGAAAAAGTTCATGCGGAAGAAAAGAAGCTTATTAAGATGCAGATGAAGTCACACCTTCTGTTTTATATTTATTACAGACTGTTGTGGTTTTACAGAGATCTAAGGAACGGAAGATAAGAGATGTTCGATAGAATTTATGTCTGTCACACTTTTTACCATGTGTATGTGGCATGCTTAAAAGAATTTTATATTGCTGACGGCGGAAAAGCTTCGCTTGTTCTTTCCAAGATGTCCAATAAATTCGGAAATATGGTGGAGAGAGCAAAGAAGAGCGATATCTTTGAGGAAGTCTTTGAGTACGACGAGAAGGAAGATACTTTTTTTCCTGAGCTCAAAGAGCTTAAGACTGATTCGGGAAATATTGCGGCGAACATGATAAAGAGAATGAAGTTCTGCAGGAAATTCGGCAAGCTTCAGGAGAAGTATATTCCCGTTGATTTCAGGAAATACAAAGATATTTATGTTTTCTGCGATTCAGATCCGATAGGCTATTATCTTAACTACAAGAAGATAAGATATCACGCTGTTGAGGACGGACTCGATTGCATAAGATATTACGATACGGCCAGATATGATAACAGAGGTCATTTTAAGATCAAAGCATTTATCGCATCTCTGGGACTTATCCATATCCAGAACGGCTATGGAAGATATTGCATAGACATGGAAGTTAATAACATATCGGTGCTTCCTTATCCTTGTAAAAAATATGTCGAACTTCCGAGGAAGATGCTCACGGACAGACTTACTTCGCAGGAAAAAGAGAAGATGCTGGAACTCTTTGTCGATGATATTAAGGGACTTAGGGATAAGCTCTTTAAGGAAAAAGACGGAAAGACACTTCTTGTTTTGTCAGAGCCTCTGTGCGATCTGGAGACCAGAGAGCGTATATTCAGAGACATTATTGACGCCTATGGTAATATAGATGGAAGGGATGCTGTGGTAATGATAAAACAGCACCCGAGAGATTACCTCGATTATACCAAGGCATTTCCCGATTCGATCGTGCTTGACAGATCATTTCCCATGGAGATGCTTAACTTTATAGAGGGACTTTCGTTCGACAGACTTGTGTCGGTGTATACTGTTGTGGATTCTATCGGTTTTGTAAAAGAGAAGCTGTATCTTGGGGACGATTTCATGGATAAGTACGAAGCGCCCGAGATTCACAGACAGAATGAGGCTATAACAGATTAAAGCATAATGTAAATAAGTCGGAAGGGTTTAATTGATTTTATGCGTAAGATTTATAAGAAACTGATGCTCTTGCTCGATGCAAGACAGAAAAAGCAGATGGTCGGCATTGTTTTTATGATGCTTATCGGAGGTTTGCTTGAAACATTCGGAATTGCTCTTATAGTACCTTTGATGGAGGCTATTTCTAAGCCGGAAGATTTACATAAAAGTAGAAAATTCCGTGTGCTCTGCGACCTTTTGAATCTTGATGTTTATGATCTCAGTAGCAGTGATCTGATAAAGCTCACAGCTGTAATAATGTTTTCGATTATGGTGATTATTGTCATAAAGAACATCTTTTTGTTTTTTATGAATAAAGTACAGCTTAGGTTTGTATATACAAATCAGTTTGCAACTTCAAGAAGGATGATGATTAATTTTATGCAGCGTCCTTATGAGTATTATTTGAATGCTGACACCAGTGTTATACAAAGAAATATAACGTCTGACGTTAATAATATGTACGGGCTTATACTCAGCTCATTGCAACTTATAAGTGAGATCATCGTGTTCGTGAGTCTGGTGATTTATCTTTTAATGGAAGATGCTAAAATGACTGTTTCATTGGCCTCACTCCTTGTTGCAATGCTCCTTATTATCAAGTATAAGATAAAACCTATTATGTCAAAAGCGGGACAGGAGAATCAGGATTACTACAGTGGTCTTTATAAATGGATTGATGAATCAGTCACGGGAATAAAAGAGATCAAGATTGCAAATAAAGAGAACTTTTTTATAAACGGATATGCTGATTGCGGTGCAGGTTATGTCAACGCAGTTCAGAAATATAATCTCTACAACTCAACGCCCAGACTTTTGATCGAGTCTGTTGCCATTGTTGGAATGATCGGATATATGCTTATTTCTATTTTGTATTGGCATGTTGATGTGAAAGATCTTATCTCTCCGCTTACCGTACTTGCTGCGGCAGCGGCAAGACTTCTTCCAAGTGCAAACAGAATCAACAACTACCTCACAAGTATCGCTTATTTCGAGCCTTTCCTCATGAACGTAAGCGATAATCTTCAGCAGGAGATAAACGACAGTTCAATCTCGTACAACAGCGATGATTATAAGAAGAAGCTTGAAGTTGAGAAGATTCCGGTTAATGAGACAATTTTGCTCAAGGATATTACTTATAAGTATCCGAATTCAGATAAATATGTTCTTGAACACGCAGATATGGAAGTGCCTGTGGGCAAATCTGTAGGTATTGTAGGTACATCAGGTGCCGGTAAGACTACTATCGTAGACGTAATGCTTGGTCTTTTGCAGACGGAGAGCGGACATATCTACGCAGACGGAACCGATGTAATGAGTAATTACCCCGGATGGCTCAAGAATATAGGATATATTCCTCAGACAATCTTTATGCTTGATTCAACAATCAGGAAGAACGTAGCATTTGGATATGCGGATGAGGACATTGATGATGAAAAAGTATGGCAGGCACTTAAGGAAGCGTCTCTTGATGAGTATGTGAGATCACTTCCCGAGGGGCTTGATACAGGTATAGGAGAGAGAGGTATTCGTCTCTCAGGCGGACAGAGACAGAGAATCGGTATCGCGAGAGCTCTTTTTGAAGATCCGGAGGTACTTGTTCTCGATGAAGCAACTTCAGCTCTCGATAATGAGACTGAGGCAGCTATCATGGATTCAATAAACAAGCTCCATGGAAGAAAAACACTTGTTATTATCGCACACAGACTTCAGACAATTGAGAAGTGCGATATGGTTTACAACATCAAAGACGGCAAGGCTGTCGTAGACAGAAAATAAAGATATAAGATCGACTGAAATATAAACGGAGGTGCAATGGACAGTCAGAGTATTACGAAAAAAAAGAGAGATGCGAATATCGAACTTCTCAGAATCGTAGCCATGCTTATGATCATCACTCTCCATTTTAATTATCGATCAAATGCACTGCTTGTACTCGGGGAGCCTGCTTCGAATGTGCAGTTATTTGCAACGATACTTGAAGCCATTGCGATCACCGGTGTCAATGTATATGTGCTTATCAGCGGATATTACCTGTCTTCTTCAAAAGTGAGATTAAGTAAGGTATTACTCCTTATTTTGCAGGTTTATTTCTATACACTGCTTATTTCGGGTGCTATGATGATTGTCGGAGCATATTCTGTTAAGCCTGAAGATAAGCTCGACAGGGCTTTAAGATATCTTTTCCCAATATCGAGTGAGCACTACTGGTTTGTGACGGCGTATGTGATCATGTATGTGCTGGCACCTGTTATGAATGCGGCGGTGAATACTCTTAAGAGAAAACAGCTTAAGACAGTTATAATAGGACTTCTTACATGGTTTTGCTTTATTAAGAGCATTGTTCCCGTAAAGTTTGGTACGGACAGAATGGGATATGATTTCGGGTGGTTCATTTGTCTGTATCTTATCGCTGCATATATCAGAAAATATAATATTGTTCTTTTCAGAGATGCCAAGAAAAGCGCGCTTGTTTATCTGATATCGGTTGTTGTTATAGCGGCGTTCAGCCTGGTATTTTATAAGATCAATTTTGATACGGGCAATTTTAATTACTATGCAGAGGTTCCGTGTCACTATAATTTCTTTTTTGCCCTTACCGGAGCACTTGGGCTCTTTTCGGTATTTAGATTTATGAGGTTAAAAGAAAATCTTCTTGCCGAAGTGATAAGGATAATAGCGCCGTACACTCTGGGCGTGTATCTTCTTCATATGCATTTTGAGATAGCGGACAGATGGGTTGAGTGGATCGAGCATATCATCGGAGAGACACCGCTTGATAACGTGCTTATGTTCTTTATTCATCTGGTTGTTTCGGTTCTTATAGTATTCTTTGCAGGAATCTTTGTGGACTGGATCAGAAAGTATATTTTTAACTTTTTTGGAAGAGTGCTTGGTGATACCCGCTTGTTCAGATTTATCAAACGTGTGGATGATGACTTATGCTAAAAAAAATCAAAAGCTATTTTATGGAATTCAAGGGATTGCAAAGTCTGCCGGAAAGATATTTCTTTCCGGTGGTTCTGTTGTTATATCCCTTTTTTGGTATAACGAAAGGACTTGATATTGTTGATACCACTTATAATCTGGGAAATTATGAGTTTATGGGAAATGTCGATCCCATGTGGCTTTTTTCAACGTTCCTTTCAAATCTTTTTGGAAACATCATTATGAAATTTCCGGGAGCCGGAACAATACTTGGTTTCTCTGTATATTGTACTTTTATTATAAGTGCGATGGCGCTTGTGTCTTACTATGTGCTTCAGAAGTGGATACCCGGCAGGATGGTATTTATAGGAGAGATTATTGCGGAAAGCCTTTGCTGGGCGCCCAGAGTCATTCTTTATCATTATCTTCCGTATCTGCTTGTGACGGTTGGAACATTGCTTCTGATCCGCGGTGTCTTTTCCAAGGAAAAGCAGGAAATCTTGCTGTTTGCGGCGGGTGTGTGCCTCGGACTTAATGTACTGATGCGCTTTCCGGCGATTATTGATTGCGTGCTCATCCTGGTATTGTGGTTTAATTCCTTTATTGCGAAAGATAAGTTTGCGGATGTTGCCAAAAAGACAGGTATATGTATCGGTGGATATGCTGCAGGCTTTGGAGTGCCGCTTTTTCTAATTTCTTTAAGATATGGATTTAATGCTTATCCGGATGCGATAAGTAAACTTTTTGCAATGACAGGCGAAGCTACCGATTATTCATCGGGCGGAATGATCGCCGACATTCTGGAAGCGTACACGCATACGCTTGGAAATATGCTGATAATGATTCCGTGTCTTGCTGCGGGAACTGTCATGTTTCTTGTGGCAAAAAAGAACTATGTATTACTTAAAAAGTTCCTTTATATCGCAGGGCTCCTTTTACTTGCTGTCTACTATGTGAAAAAAGATGTCTTCTCAAGAAATTATTATTACTATGAATCGATGTTTCAGGCAGTAATGATGTTTTTGATAATAACTGTTATCCTTACAATTGCTGATGTAAGCGGTTTTTTTAATGGAGGAGTGGAAGAACGGACTATATCTTTTGCGGCTCTTATGCTTATATTTATACTTCCGATCGGAAGTAACAATCGCACAATGCCGCTTGTAAACTGTCTTTTCTTTGTTGCCCCGGCAGGATTGTGGATAATACAAAGATTTTTACAGAGGTTTGTGGATAATGAGTGGATTTTTGCATGGCAAGCCATGATAACGGGAGTTATCGTTGTGCTTCTGGTGCAGGGCGCTATTTTCCATGCGAGATTTTCTTTTGCGGATCATAATGAAGCCACGCCGGAATTAAAGCTCGACACAAAGGTTACTGATATTGCCAAAGCAATCGGACTTGTGACGACGAAGGCTAATTATGACACGCTAAGCGAACTTAAGAACTGTATTGAAAGTAACGGGCTTACGCAGGGTAAGGTTTTGACATTTGGAAATGTTCCGGGAATATCGTATCTTTTCGATATTGAACCTGCCATAGATACGACCTGGCCGGATCTTGACAGCTATTCTACGGTAAGATTTGCAAGTGCGCTTGAAAAGCTTGATTTGTCGGATAATCCGAATCCGACAGTTGTGATCGGGAAGCTTGATGATATTATGTCAGCAAATCCCAATGTTACAGAAAAAAATAATATGTTATTGGACTATATTAAGAAACACGATTATAATATAATCTTCGAGAGTAATAGATTTACGGTCTATGCCGTTGAAAGTGAGGAGTAGCGTTTTATTATGGAGAATGCCGAGAAAAAGGATATTTTTGACAAGATTATGTCATTACCTGTTTTAAATATTTTCGAACCATTTTATAAAAAATATAAAGAAGGTCTTTTATATTTGTTCTTTGGAGGATTGACTTTCTTTTTGAGTATTTTCCTGTTTTGGTTTATGGATGAAGTCATGCACATCAATGAGCTTATCAACAATACCATTGACTGGGTAATCTGTGTGGCGTTCCAATTTTTTACAAACAGAACATGGGTATTTGACGGTAAAGTTGACACCAAAAAGGATTTCCTTAAACAGGCCGGTTCATTCACGCTTGGAAGGCTTTTCACACTTGTAGTTGAGGATGCGTTGATATTTATCTTTATTACAAAGATGGGATTTGCGAAGATGCCTGTAAAGCTTGTAGCAACATTTGTTGTGATAGTGCTTAATTATGTTATCAGCAAACTGATAGTTTTTAAGAAAAAAGACTGAGTGGGATTAGATACACGGTCTTGGAGGAGTGAATATGCGTATAAATTTTAATGTACCCCCTTATACGGGCAAAGAATTCGAATATATAAAAGAGTGTGTCGAAGCACAGAAGATCTGCGGAGACGGTAAGTATACAGATCTTGACAATAAGTGGATTGAGAAAAAGACAGGCGTTTCAAAAGCGCTTCTTACCACATCATGCACACATGCAACCGAGATGGCTGCAATTCTTGCGGGAATAAAAGAGGGCGATGAAGTTATCATGCCTTCTTACACATTTGTTTCAACTGCAAATGCATTTGTTCTTAGAGGAGCTAAGGTCGTGTTCGTTGATATCAGGCCCGATACAATGAATATCGATGAGAAGCTTATCGAGCAGGCAATAACACCTAAGACAAGAGCTATAGTACCTGTGCATTACGCTGGTGTCGGATGCGAGATGGACACTATCATGGATATCGCCAAGAGACATAACCTTCTTGTTATAGAAGATGCCGCTCAGGGCGTGATGTCAACATATAAAGGCAAGGCACTTGGCGCGATCGGTGACTTTGGTAATTACAGTTTCCATGAGACCAAGAACTACAGCATGGGTGAGGGCGGAGCACTTCTTCTTCGCGATGAAAAGTACGTTGATGACGCCATCATCATAAGAGAGAAAGGAACAAATCGTACTCTCTACAAACTTGGCAAAGTTGATAAGTACAGCTGGATAATGCCCGGATCTTCATTCCTTCCGAGTGATATGAATGCAGCATATCTGTATGCTCAGCTCAACATGGCGGATGAGATCAACAACGACAGATTAAAGAGCTGGAACAGATATTATGAGGAGCTTACACCGCTTGCGGAAAAAGGACTCATAGAACTTCCTTATATTCCGGAAGAGTGTGTTCATAATGCGCACATGTTCTACATCAAGTGTAAAGATTTTGAAGAGAGAAAGGGACTTATCGGATATCTTACATCAAACGATATTCTTCCCGCTTCTCATTATGTTCCTCTTCATTCCTCAAAAGCAGGAGTTAAGTACAGTATATTTAGTGGAGAGGATAAATATACAACCAAGGAGAGCGAGAGACTTCTTCGCCTTCCTATGTACTACAAATTATCAGAAAGCGATCAGGAAGAGGTTATTGCAAGGGTTAAGGAGTATTATAAATTTAACTGATAAAAACGGAGTATTTGCATGAAAAAAACTAAAAATACATACGACTTTATAATTTCATTGCTTTTGACATTTATTGCAGTTCTTTTCATGGGATATATTGGAGATTACTTTTTTGATCTTAATGACGATGTTCTGATGAAGGACATGCTTTCGGGAGCGTACACGGGCGCTCCCGAAGCTCATAATATACAGATGCTGTATCCGATAAGTGCTTTTATATCTATGTTTTACAGAGTGGTAAGAGGCTTTGACTGGTATGGCTTTTTTTTGTGTACCTGCCAGTATCTTTGTGTTTTTCTCATTTCCTACAAAGCGTTGAAGCTTAGCAGGAAAGACGAGCACAAAGTTTTGACTGCGCTTTTTGTGCTGATGTTCTCACTCGGAGTGATCGGGGCACATTTTCTTTTTGTCCAGTATACATTTACTTGCGGATTTTTGTCGGCTACCGCGGCCTTTCTCATTCTTACACATAAAAAAGATGCCGACCATAACTTTGGCATTGCATTTTGGCTTATTCTTACGGCATTTCTTTTAAGATCGGAGATGCTGCTTCTGACGTTCCCGCTGGTATGTGTTGCAATTTTTATCAGATGGATGCTGAACATGAACAAAGAAGAGTTCTTTGAATGCCTTAAGTTGTTTGGCATTATAGTTGCTGCACTTGCGCTTGCGCTCGGAATACATAGATTTGCATTTTCACTGCCGGAATGGAAGGAATACAGCGATATTTTTGATGCGAGAACTGAGTTGTACGACTTCCAATATGTGCCGGAATATGAGGCAAATAAGGATTTTTACGACAGCCTGGGCATTGATAAGAGCGAGTATAGGCTTATAACGTTTGAAAATTATAATATAGGTCTGGACGATGAGATAGATGCGAAAGTTTTGAACGAAGTAGCTGAATATGCGAATAAGTTAAGGTCTGATGAAGAGCCGTTTGCGGAGCGGCTTAAAGCTGCATTTTCAAAGTATATTTACGGTCTTCATAATTTTTCACGTCAGAATACTTATGAGATTGATTCTGAGAATTACTGTCCGTGGAATCTGATAGTAATATTGCTTTACATCGGGGTGCTTGCTTCTTACATATTTCCGAGGCAGGACAGCAGCCAAAAAGAAATTCTTCGTATAGTCGGTGCACTTGCTCTTTTGTTCATATGCAGGACAACGCTGTGGATTTATATTATTATGGGACGAAGAGCACCTATAAGGATCACTCATCCTCTGTATCTTATCGAGATACTGGTGCTGTTTGCGATTCTTTTAAGGCGCGCGGATAAGAGCAGAGCTTTGCCTTATAAGGTAGTATTTGCGGTAATGCTGATCTCTCTTTTATTTGTTCCTGATCAGAAAAAAGTGATCGACTCGGAAATGCAGGCAAGAGAGCTTATGCGAAAACACTATGATGCACTTTATGACTATTTTGCCGAAAATAGTGACAATTTTTATTTTATTGATGTATATACATCAATTTCGTGTGAAAATGATATGGAAGAAGGCGAAGCTACATTCTCGGAAAAGCTTTTTGACAGAGTGAACAACGAATATGCAAATCACGATCTCATGGGCGGCTGGGGAGTAAAGAGCCCTCTTACGATAAAGAAATATTCGAGAGCCGGATACAGCGATATGCAGTCGGGACTTTTGGCGCAAAATGCATATGTGGTACAGTCTGAGTCGGATGAAGACGGAATAGGATGGATCATCGATTATTACAGAGATAAGGGAATTGAAGTTACCGTGGATCGCGAGAAGATCATAGCGGATGCTTTTGCGATATATGCGGTCAGGGAGAAATAGTTATGGGAAAAGAAATACACGACTATGTAATTTGTGGAGAGAAGGTATCTCTCAGAAAGATTACCCCGGAAGATACTGAGCTTATTGTAAAATGGAGAAACAATAAAAGAGTCAGGGAAAACTTTGTTTTCAAGGAACCTTTTACAAAAGAACTGCATGAGAACTGGTATAAAACGAGGATTATTCCCGGTTTCGTTGAGCAGTTTATTATTTGTGAGAATGGCAATGAGCACAGACCTGTGGGAAGCGTGTATTTCAGAGATATCGACAAGGAAAAAAAGTTTGCGGAATATGGTATATTCATCGGTGAGGATGATGCGATCAGTAAAGGCTATGGCAATGAGACTGCGATTCTGGCACTTACTTATGCTAAAGTGAATATAGGTCTTAAAAAAGTTTTCCTGAAAGCATTTGCTCACAACGAAGTTGCGATAAAGAGCTACTCAAATGCAGGATTTGTGAAGACTAAAGACCTTGCACAGGTTGAGTGCAGTGATGGGCAAAAAAGTGATATGATACTTATGGAAAAAATGTTATAAAATAGCTCTGCCATGGATGCAGATCATAAGTCGAAAGGTTTAGATAGAATGCAGAAAAAATCGGTAAGTTTCATAATTCCATGCTACAGATCCGAAAATACGCTGGGTGTGGTCGTTGATGAAATTATAGATACAATGAAGGATTCAGGTGAGTATACTTATGAGATCGTGCTTGTAAATGACGGATCTCCCGACAATACATGGGGAGTTATCAATGAGATTGCGGCTAAACATTCCGAGATTGTGACAGGAATCAATTTTGCCAAGAATTTCGGACAGCATGCTGCTCTTATGGCGGGACTTAATGCATCGAAGGGCGATTATGTGGTATGTCTTGACGATGACGGTCAGACTCCCGCAGGCGAAGTGTTCAAGCTTCTTAATGCGCTTAGAGACGGTGCGGATGCCGTATATGCAAGATATGCGCACAAGCAGCACAACAGTTTCAGAAATTTCGGAACGGCAATGAATGAGTGGATGGCGGAAGTTATGCTTGGAAAGCCAAAAGAACTCTTTGTTTCCAGTTATTTCGGTGTAAGGAGATTTGTCGTTAACGAGATGATCAAGTACGACAGCTCTTTTCCTTATGTTATTGGACTTGTCTTGAGGACAACAAGCAATGTAGTAAATGTTGATGTCAATCACAGAAAAAGAGAAGTCGGACAGAGCGGATATAATCTTGCAAAGCTCTTTATGCTATGGATAAACGGATTTACCGCGTTTAGTATCAAACCGCTCAGACTAGCGACTATGGTCGGATTTCTTTTGTCTGTAGCCGGATTTTTGTTCGGTATTTATACGATCATTTTGAAATTTGTTTATCCGTATGCATCAAATTATAAAGGATATTATGCTCTTATGTCCGCATTGGTATTTATCGGCGGAATGATACTTTTCATGCTTGGAATGGTGGGAGAGTATGTTGGAAGAACATACATTGCGCAGAACAAGAATCCTCAGTATGTAATTCGAGAGACAACACGTGATGATAAAGAGTAATATGGGGCCTGAAAAAATAAATAATAAAAAACAAAACGTAATAGCCTGGCTTATGTCAGGCTTATTTGGCATTTTATCGGGTATTTTTCTGGTATTCGGATATCAGCTTGAAAAGTATGACAACGTAAATTTTAAAGATGCGGGAACTTATGCGCTTATCTTATGTTTTGCCGTAATTCTTACCATAGATGTCCGCTATGTCTGGAGAAATTATGACGGAGCAAGGCAGGGCAAAAAACTTTTCGGCTTTGTGACTTTAGGTGGCAGAACAGAGCCTAAAGAGGAAAAGAATTTCATGATTAAGAGTTGGGCGATCATGGTAGTTCTTAATACTATAGTTATCCTTGCCGAGTTTCCCGGTTTTTTTGTATATGATGCGCAGGATGAACTGAATGAAGTTCTTACCAGAACATTTTCAACGCATCATCCTCTTTTGCATGTGCTTCTTCTTGGTGGCACGATAGCAGTCTTCCATAAACTCACGGGCAGTTGGAACGGTGGAATATTTATATATACTTTTTTCCAGATGCTTGTGATCACACTTATCCTTGCATATGTCATGGATTACATGAGAAAAAAAGGTATCGGAAAACGTTCGCTTATAGCATGGAATTTGTACTACGGAGTTTTTCCCGTCATCGTGATGTACAATCTATGCTCAAGTAAAGACGGACTTTTTACCGCATTTCTGCTGTACGTGACATTATCGCTTATAAAACTTGTTGAGGACAGAGAAGCTTTTTTAAAGAGCAGATTTTCTGTCATAAGCTTTATTGCCTCGGCGGTTCTTATGCCGCTCTTTAGGCACAACGGCTTTTATGCATATCTTGTATTTTTACCTTTTGCATTTATATATTTCAGAAAAGAACTTACGAAGCGCTTAGCGCTTGTTCTTGCCGTGCCTGTAGTTGCATATCTTGTGATAAATGCGGCGCTTGGGGCAATTTTTTCAACAAAAGGAACAGATCATCAGGAAATGCTTACGGTACCTATAATGCAGATGGCAAGGGTATATACCTATGAAAAAGAATCTATGTCACCCGAAGATATTGCTACGCTTAAGACATACATTCCTGAGGATAATCTTGCGAATTATACGCCACGCGTGTCAGATCTTGTGAAGTATGGATTCAACAACGAATTATATGAAAAAAATAGCGGAGATTTTTGGAAACTCTGGATAAGGCTCGGGGCGGGACATCCGGCTACGTACATGAATTCATGGTTTCTTACTTCGTACGGATACTGGTATCCGCCGGCGCTTATCAATGTATATAAAGGAACATCGGTATTTACCTTTACATATACCGACAGTTCTTACTTTGGATATGAAGTGGAACAGCCGGGAGAGCGAAACAGCTATATTCCTGTGATTGACAAGCTTTACAGATATATATCCATCGGGACATTCCACAAGGATGCACCGGTGTTGGCGCTTCTTTTTTCGCCCGGATTTTATATGTTTATCTACCTTTTCGTTATGTTGTACCGCTTGTCAAAAGGAGAGTTTGGAAGGGTTCTGCCGTTTCTGCCATTAATACTGACATGGCTGACGGTTCTTTTGGGCCCCACATACCTCGTCAGATATGTGGTCATATTGTGGTATGCGTTGCCACTTTTATCAGTACGCGAGCCTGTTTGATTAAGGTGGACAGGTATGATAATATTTATCTTGGTTTAGTGCCTAACAAAAGAGGGAAAAGCACACTTGTATGAGAAAAATAATAGATAGAAAAACAGCGTATAGAGCGGTGTTGCTTCTTGTTGCCCTGGTAACCGTTTTGAGTATATGGCCGGCCCGCCTATGGACGGAGGTTATGGATACTTCCGCAGGCGGTGACAGGATAGAAGAAGACAAGCTCGTAAATTTTGAGAATTTTTATTCGCAGAAATTTGTTGCAAGATATGACAGATTAAGTTCTGTGGATATATACATCTCCAAAATGGAGAAGGGAAGATATATTGATGTCACCGTGTGTGACATTGGCGGAAGGGAACTTATAAAGACTCTTGTCGATACCGGAGACAAGGAACTTCCGGGCTATGTGAGAGCGACACTTGAATATAATGTCGAAGTCGGGGAAGAATATATCCTATATGTAAGGGGATGCAGATCAAAGTTTGATATAAACTTGGAGACGGTACCCGAGAATCCCGAATATGTCGGAAGTTTGTATGAACATAGCGCTTACAGTGAAGGCAGCGGTATCACGGAGATTCCAGGAATGCACATTGCGGCGGGATACAACTACAGAATCCCGATATCAAAGAAAATCTCGCTTGCAATTATTGCGGTTATAGCAGCAATTACAGCTTTTTTATACGGACTTATCGGGCTGTATTTTGCAAAGCGCCCCGGCAGAAACGGTTTAATAACTGTCGAGAAGTGCGTGAAATGCGTTGCTAATCCGATTGCCGCGGTTATTTACCCGGCACTTATGATAATGGTCTTTCCTCTTAAAGTCTTTGACGTAAGGGCTGCAGACATTATCTTTTATGAAATAGGACTTATTGTGGCAGCGGGAATAACCTTCTATGCCATTAATCATAAAGCGGTAAAGAGTGAACTGGGTATTTCATTTATTGACGGAATAGCTTCCGGAGACAGAGTGAGATACTTTCTTGTGATGCTTTCAATGGCTATGGGTATCTGGTACTCATGTGCCTGTATGAATGATGATTATGATACATTCAGGCATCTTTCGGAAAGAAAAATGGCGATTTCATTCATTGTAATGATGCTTCTTACGTTTACCGCAAAAGAGGCGTTTAATGTACTTAACATTGTTTGGCTCGTTGTTTCGGGAATAGGCGGAGTTTATTACTATAACCGCAATCTGTTTCCTGAATCGGAGGCTGATTTCACGGAAAAAAATACAGCTATAAAATATGCCGTGATAATCTTCATGCTGAGTGGTTTGGTGGCTATAAATCTCATTAAGCTTCTTGCGGGATATATTAATGAGAAGCTCAATAAGAATATCCGTGTTAATGAAGAACGCGCAAGCGTATCACGCTTCGGTGTTTTTGTATACGTTTTCTTTGTTGTACTCATAGTTATGAGAAACGGCAGCTGGTGGGGCGTTGCACTTGCAGCTACATTCTCCTGTCTGTATTTAAGAGGCCTTGTCTGGAAAGGAAGAAAAGACTGGCTGAGTATACTGGCAGGCGGTCTCATGCTTAACTTTGGTATTTCATTTGTTTATTGTCTCATGTACAGATGCTTTGCGGGCTATGTGAGCGGAAGATACGGTTTCTTGTTCCATACACAGACGGTAACAGCCGAATATCTGACGGTTATGGGAGCGGTCTCGGCAGTTCTTTTGGCTGTAAAGATTGTCGCTCTTCCTAAAGATTCGGGAGCAAAGGAACTTATAAAAACGGCATGGAAAGAGCTTATACTGTTTGGAGTTATTTCTGTTTACGCAATTTTCACCGTTTCAAGAACGGCTTATATTTCACTTTTCATTTGCGCTTTTTGTGTGCTTATGAGTTATAAAAAGAGATTCGGAAAGATACTGATCGCCATGATCGTTTCGGTGGTTGTTTGCTTTTCACCGGTATTTACGCTTCAGAGAATAATCCCTGCAATGGTTGGAAATCCCGTACTGATGGCAAACGATGATACAGATCCTTTTGTCAGAGGCGGAGCTGCATGGGGAAGCACCAATTACATGTGTGTTGAGAGATTTGTCAATCTGTTTGCCGGCAAGATCCTCGGACTTGATATGGGAACGTATGATTATCCTCATGATGTATATAATTACGATCTCGAGACGGGAAAACCACTTTTGGATGAATACGGCGATCCTATTGATGAAACCGTAGAAGAGAATGAATCATTTGGAATGACTGCACCAAATGCAGACAATATGCTTGCTTCAACGCAGTTTACAGATGCAGAGGCAATGATGCTTCTTACTGCGGCAGACGGTGTTGAGAATGAAGCGGAAGAGATTGAGGCCGAAGAAGGTGAATCCGAAGGAGAAAGCACTCTTCTTGATAAGCTTGACAGTATTTCCAATAACAGGATTACTATATACAGAACCTATTTAAAAGAGATGAATCTGACGGGACATACAGATCAGCCAATACTTCCTGACGGAATGGCTGCATATCATGCGCACAACACTTATCTTCAAGTTGCGTATGACAGTGGAGTTCCTGCGGGAATAATGTTTGTGGTATTTGTATTTGGAAGTATTTTTGTTGGATTTAACTATTTTAAGAAGAATAAAGATAAACAGCCGCTGGCGCTTATTCCTTTTGTAATTGCGATCGGATTTATGGTTGCGGGAATAAGTGAATCGGTATTTGAATTCAGTTATCCGATGACACCGGCACTTATGCTTTCAATCTTTCCTTTGATGCAGAATAACAAATGATATCTTAAAAACAGAGAATGGCTATGGATAAGAAAAAAGAACCTTTTAATTATCAGAAATTATATAGGCGTGCGGTACTTATTATTTACGATGTGATAAGTGTAATCCTTGTGAGCTTTATACCTGTACTTATGAGATACGATCTCGATCTCGATCAGGTCGAAGAGCATTTCCTTACGACAACCATCACTTATTTGCCTATAAATATTGTCGTAACCCTTATTGTATTTTATGTTTTTAAGCTTTATGACAGCTTATGGGCATACGCGGGAGAAAGAGAACTACAGAACCTTGTAATGGGCTGTGCCGTTTCAAGCGGTATTACGGCAGTGGGACTTCAGTTTTTCAGAGTTCCCGGACATCAGGCTGAGCCGAAAACCTATTATTTCCTTTATCTGGTTCTGCTCATTGCGCTTATATTTGCAAGCAGATTTTCATACAGATTTTTGCGAAGCGCCAAGCACCATGCTGAGAAGAACAAAAATGCCAAAGCGGTAATGGTCATAGGTGCGGGTGAAGCTGCCAATATTATCATTAAGGATATTATCAAGAGCAATTACAACACAATGTCCATCAAATGTATCATTGATGATGATTCGGACAAGTGGGGCAAATATATTCAGGGTATACGTGTTGTCGGCGGAAGAGACAGGATCGTTGAGTGCGCTGATCTCTATGATATCGATGAGATCATCGTTGCCATTCCTTCCGTTTCAAGACAGGAACTTAAGAAGATACTTGATATCTGTAAGAATACACATTGTAAGATGCGTGCACTTCCCGGAATGTACCAGCTTTTAAGCGGTGAGGTAAACGTATCGCGACTTCGTGATGTGGAAGTTGAAGACCTTTTGGGAAGAGATCCCATTGCTGTAGATATAGATTCCATCGCCGGATATGTCAGCGGAAAGACCGTTATGGTAACGGGCGGAGGCGGTTCTATCGGATCGGAGCTCTGCAGACAGATTGCAGGACATAAGCCGAAGAGACTTATAATAGTTGATATTTACGAGAACAATGCTTACGACATTCAGCAGGAACTCAAGACAAAGTATCCGAACCTTGACCTTGTTGTTCTCATTGCGTCAGTAAGAAATACGCTCAGGATCAATATGATCTTTGAGAAATATAAGCCTGAGATCGTATATCATGCGGCTGCGCACAAGCATGTGCCTCTTATGGAGGACAGCCCGAATGAAGCTATCAAGAACAACGTATTCGGAACGTGGAAGACAGCTATGGCGGCAGCAATGAACGGAACTGAGAAGTTCGTTATGATCTCAACCGATAAGGCTGTAAATCCCACGAACGTAATGGGTGCAAGTAAGAGAATCTGTGAGATGATCGTTCAGACAATGAATAAGCACTATAATACGGAGTTCGTTGCGGTAAGATTTGGTAATGTACTTGGTTCAAACGGCTCTGTTATACCGCTTTTTAAGAAACAGATTGCGGCAGGCGGTCCCGTTACGGTTACAGATCCTAACATCATCAGATATTTTATGACAATTTCCGAGGCGGTCTCACTTGTGCTTCAGGCAGGAGCATTTGCGAAGGGCGGCGAGATATTCGTACTTGATATGGGAGAACCCGTCAAGATACTGGATCTTGCGGAGAACCTCATTAAACTTTCCGGATACAAAGTCGGAGAGGATATCAGAATTGAATTTACGGGACTTCGCCCCGGTGAGAAGCTCTATGAAGAGATGCTCATGGATGAAGAAGGACTTCAGGATACGGCAAATAAGATGATCCACATCGGAAAACCTATTCAGCTCGATGAGATGAAGTTTTTCTCGGGACTTGAGAGGCTGAATATTGCGGCAAAAGAAGAATCACCCGAAATTAGAACTCTCGTAAAAGAGATAGTTACAACATACCATCCCGCCAATAATGAAGCGGACAGTACGGAAGAACACAAAGAAATGCTTAAGCAGCTTGCTGAAAAAATCAATACGGAGGAATGATCGTGGAAATTAGACCCTTTGAAAAGAAAATCTGGCTTTCATCCCCGACAATGCACGGCGATGAGATCAAGTACGTGCAGGAGGCATATGACACCAACTGGATGTCAACCGTCGGAGCAAATATAAATGAGGCAGAGAAACTTATATGTGAAAAAGTCGGATGTAAGGAGGCTGTTGCACTTTCATCAGGAACTGCCGCGCTTCATCTTGCGATAAAACTTGCGGGTGAAAGGCTTTACGGACAGCCGAAGGTCGGTCACGGAACACTTGAAGGAAAGAAAGTATTCTGCTCGGATCTTACTTTCGATGCTACGGTAAATCCCATTGCCTACGAGGGCGGTGAGGCAGTATTTATCGATACTGAAGAAGATACATGGAACATGGATCCCGAATCTCTTGAAAGAGCATTTGAGACATATCCTGATGTAAAACTTGTAGTTGTTGCACATCTCTACGGAACTCCCGGAAAGATAGACGGTATCCAGAGAATCTGTCGTGCGCACAATGCACTTATAGTCGAGGATGCGGCTGAATCTTTCGGTGCAACATATAAGGGAAAGCAGACGGGACTTTTCGGCGATTACAGCATTCTCTCTTTTAACGGAAACAAGATAATAACGGGATCTGCGGGAGGAGCATTTCTTACAAACAGTACCGAAGATGCTCATAAGGTGCGTAAGTGGTCAACTCAGGCAAGAGAGGACGCTCCCTGGTACCAGCATGAGGAACTTGGCTATAACTACAGAATGAGTAATGTTATTGCCGGAATCGTAAGAGGACAGATTCCTTATCTTGAAGAGCATATCGCTCAGAAAAAAGAAATCTTCATGCGTTACAAAGAAGGACTCAAGGGGCTTCCCGTAAGGATGAACCCTTATGATAAGAAGAACAGTGAGCCAAACTTCTGGCTTTCATGCATGATCATAGATGAAGATGTAATGTGCAGACAGGTTCGCGGAGAAAAAGAAGTTCTCTATAATCCCGAACCCGGAAAGACATGTCCCACGGAAATCCTCAGCGCCATTGCCGAGAATAACGCAGAGGGACGTCCGATCTGGAAACCCATGCACATGCAGCCTATTTACAGGTCAAATGCTTTTATCACAAAGTACGGAAACGGAAGAGCGCGCAGTAACGCTTATATTGAAGAGGAAGGCTTTAAGGATGTTGGAGCCGATATCTTCAACAGAGGTTTATGTCTTCCAAGTGATAACAAGATGACAAAAGAGCAGCAGGATATGATCATCGAGATCATAAGAAGATGCTTTGACTAAATGTTTTGAATACGACATATTTCGGAGTAGCTGATGATATATTCAAAATGTATTAAGAGATTGATAGATATAATACTGTCTTTGCTGGTACTTATACCTTTTTGCTGGTTGTATCTTATACTTGCGATACTCGTAAGAGTTAAGCTAGGAAGCCCTGTTATTTTTAAGCAGCCAAGACCCGGAAAAGACGGAAAGGTTTTTAACCTTTATAAATTCAGGACAATGACTGATGCGAAAGATGAAAACGGAAATCTTCTTCCCGATGAAGACAGACTTCCCGAGTTTGGCAAAAAGCTCAGAGCAACCAGTCTTGATGAACTGCCTGAGTTTATCAATATTTTAAAGGGTGATATGAGTTTTATCGGCCCAAGACCTCTTCTTGTAAAATATCTTCCTCTTTATAACGAGGAACAAAGGCACAGGCATGATGTAAGACCGGGACTTACCGGGTGGGCGCAGGTAAACGGAAGAAATCTTCTCAGCTGGGAAGACAGATTTGAGAAAGATGTATATTACGCAAGGAATATTTCTTTTCTTTTCGATCTTAAGATTTTCTTCATGACCATAGCGGTCGTATTTAAACATGATGATATAAACAGTGCCACGGATGCGACGATGGAGGCATTTACAGGCACAAAACCAAAGGAGCGGTAAGATGAACATTTTATTTTGCAGTGTCGGAAGACGCTGTGAACTTTTAAAAGATTTCAGGAAAACTCTTGGAGATAAGGTTCACATGGTTGTTACTGATAACAGCGTATATGCACCTGCTCCGGCTTTTGCGGATGTTTGCTATAAAGTTCCGCTTATAACAGCACCTGAGTATATTCCGACTATTCTCGATATCTGCAGGAAAGAGAAGATCGATGCGGTAACGACGCTTATCGATCCCGAGATCGCGATTCTTGCAACACACAGAAAAGAGTTTGAAGAGCTTGGAGTTGAAGTTCTTGCACCCTACGAAGAAACCGCAAAGTTGTGTTTTGATAAATTTGAGATGTACAAATATCTCTCATCAAAGGGAATAAGAACGGTTAAAACTTACGGTACGTTTTCTGATTTTGACAAGGACTACAAGGAAGGCAAAATAAAGCTTCCCGTCTTTGTTAAGCCAAGAACCGGAAGCGGAAGCGTCGGTGCCCGCAAGGTTGATACCTATGAACTTCTCAAGGAAGTTACAGAGAAAGATCCGGGGCTTATTATTCAGGAACTTATGACCGGAAAAGATATGGATGCCGACATCTATGTCGATACAATAAGTCACAAGCCTGTTGCAATCTTTTCCAAGAAAAAGATTTCTACCACGATCGGTGGAGCGAACAAGACTATTTCGTTTAAAGACGATAAACTTTTTGCATTTGCGCAGAGAGCACTTGAGGTATTTAAGTTTAACGGACCTCTTGACATGGATCTTTTTTATCAGGACGGAGAGTATTACCTCTCTGAGATAAATCCGAGATTCGGAGGAGCTTATCTTCATGCCTACGGCGCGGGAGTCGATTTCCCGTCATTTATTTACAAAAATGTTGTGGAGAAGGAAGAAAATCCTCAGCAGATCGGGCAGTATGACGAGAATGTCGTTATGATGATGTATGACAGCGTTGTCATAGATACATTGGATAACCTTGAGAATCGAATGAGAGAAATCTGATAATGACAATTTTGATTTTGGCAAACTATGCAAACGGTCTTTTTCTTTTTAGAAAAGAGCTTCTTGAATCCTTTAAAAAGGCTGGGCATAAAGTGATAGTATCGGTCCCGTTTGATGAGAATGTGCACAAGCTCCGCGATATGAATGTGGAACTTGTGGATACGCATCTTGAAAGACACGGGATGAATCCGTTAAAAGACCTCAAACTGTTTGCAAGTTACATGAAAATAATGAAGAATACGCGCCCCGGCGTGGTTCTTACATATACGATAAAGCCCAATATTTACGGGGCTATGGCTGCTAAGTTTTTAAGAATCCCGTATGTCTGCAATGTTACGGGACTTGGAACCGCGATAGAAGGCGGAGGGATGCTGAGTAAGATCCTTGTAAAGATGTATTCGTTTTCTATGAGCAGGGCCAAAAAAGTTTTTTTCCAAAACGAGAGAAATCTTGAATTCATGAAAAATAAAGGAGTTGCGGCGAAAAATGCAGCTCTTTTGCCGGGATCGGGAGTCAATCTTACGGAACACCCTTTCAGGGAATATCCTTCGGAGAATGACGGAATACGTTTCCTTGCAGTAATAAGGATAATGAAGGATAAAGGAATCGAGGAGTATCTTGAGGTTGCGGAAGCAATAACATCCGAGTATGATAATGTTTCTTTTGACCTTGTCGGAGAGTACGAAGAGGATGAGAGAGCAAAGTATGAACCGATGATACAGGCGCTTGAAGAAAAGGGCTCGATAAGATATCACGGACATCTTGATACCGTTGAACCTGTCATGGCAAACAGCCATGTGATAGTGCATCCTTCTTATCATGAGGGACTTTCCAATGTGCTTCTTGAAGCGGGAGCGTGCGGAAGACCTGTTCTTGCAAGTGATGTAAACGGATGTAAGGAGACTTTTGAAGAGGGCGTTACGGGAATGGGCTTTAAGCCCGGCGATTCATCGGCACTTCGGGATGCCATAAGAAAGTTTCTGGCACTTTCGGAAGATGACAGGAAAGAAATGGGAAAAAAAGCCAGATTATTTATTGAGAAAAATTATGACAGAAAAATTGTCATTTCAACTTATGAGCAAACGCTTAAAGAACTGTAAAAATATGATTTTTACAGATGTTTGACAGGCGTAGTATAATAAATGTGTTCTTGAATTTTTTATTTAAGAATCTATAATTATGTAAAAAACTTTAACATTGAAATGTTAATGATTTGGAGGATTCAAATGGGTTTGTATGAGAAACTTCTCGCCGGAGAAGAAAAACTTTCATTGGTTGGACTTGGTTATGTAGGCATGCCGATCGCAGTGGCATATGCCAAGAAGATAAAGGTAGTCGGATATGATTTTAACGCTGCCAAGGTAGAACTTTATAAGAAGGGAATCGATCCCACAAGAGAAGTCGGCGATGAAGCCATTAAGAATACAAGTGTTGAGTTTACAGCAGATCCCGAGAAGCTTCGTGAGTGTAAATTCCACGTAGTTGCGGTTCCTACACCTGTAAATGACGATCACACACCGGATCTTTCACCTGTTGAGGGTGCCAGCCATACACTTGGTAAGTATCTTACAAAGGGAAGCATCGTGGTATACGAGTCAACAGTATATCCGGGAGTAACAGAGGATATCTGTGTTCCCATCCTTGAGCAGGAATCCGGACTTAAGTGCGGAGTAGACTTCAAGGTAGGATATTCTCCCGAGCGTATCAATCCCGGTGATAAGGTTCACAGACTTGATACCATTACAAAGATTGTTTCAGGAATGGATGAAGAAACTCTTGAAGAGGTTGCAAACGTATACAGCCTTGTTGCACTCGCAGGAGTATATAAGGCACAGTCCATCAAGGTTGCCGAGGCTGCAAAGGTTATCGAGAACAGCCAGAGAGATATTAATATAGCATTTATGAACGAGCTTTCTATGATCTTCCACAAGATGGATATCGATACAAAGAGCGTTCTCGAGGCTGCCGGAACAAAGTGGAATTTCCTTAAATTCTTCCCCGGCCTTGTAGGTGGTCACTGCATCGGTGTTGACCCTTACTACCTCACATATAAGGCAGAAGAACTCGGATATCATTCACAGATCATTCTTTCCGGAAGAAGAATTAATGATGATATGGGTAAATATATTGCAGAGTCTTGCGTAAAGAATCTTATCGCAAACGACATTGCCGTTAAGAATGCAAAGGTTGCCATTCTTGGATTCACATTCAAGGAGAACTGCCCTGATACACGTAACACCAAGATCATCGACATTTACAATGAGCTTGGCGAGTACGGAATCACTCCCGTAGTGGTTGATCCCGAAGCTGATGCCGACGAGGCTAAGAGACTTTACGGTATCGATTTCGATTCATTGGATGCCGTTAAGGATATGGATGCGGTTATCGTTGCTGTTGCTCACAAAGAATTCGAGAGCTACAAGCCGGCCGATATTGCAAAATTCTTCAATGCAAAGCATAAGACAAAAGTATTCATGGATCTTAAGGGAATCTATGACATGAACGAATATACCGCGCCTGAATATAGCTACTGGCGCTTATGACTTCCTTACTATTTTAATATGAGATTGGTGGTAATAGATAAATGGGTTTTAAAGAGCTTAAATTTGATGACGACAGTTTATTTCTGGTAACCGGCGGAGCAGGCTTCATCGGTTCCAATATTTGTGAGGCGCTTCTTGATATGGGCTACAAGGTAAGATGCCTTGATAACCTTTCAACAGGACATATCGAGAACATTCAGCCTTTAATGGAAAACAAGAATTTTACCTTTATCGAGGATGATATCAGAGACCTTGATGCTTGTATGAAAGCAACGGAAGGTGTTACATATGTTTTGAATGAAGCTGCATGGGGAAGCGTTCCCAGAAGCATCGAGATGCCCCTTCTTTATGAGGAGATCAATATCAGAGGAACTCTTAATATGATGGAGGCATCAAGACAGAACGGAGTTAAGAAGTTTGTTTATGCTTCAAGCTCATCTGTTTACGGAGATTCAACGATTCTTCCGAAGAAAGAGGGACAGGAAGGAAATGTTCTTTCTCCTTATGCACTTACAAAGAAAGTAGACGAAGAGTACGGAAAGCTTTATAAGAAGCTCTACGGACTTGATACATACGGACTTCGTTATTTCAACGTATTCGGAAGAAGACAGGATCCCAACGGCGCATATGCTGCGGTTATTCCCAAGTTCCTTAAGCAGCTTATGAACGGAGAGACTCCTACAATCAACGGTGACGGTAAGCAGTCACGTGACTTTACTTATGTTGATAACGTAATTGAAGGAAACTTAAGAGCTTGCCTCGCATCATCTGATGCAGCGGGCGAAGCTTACAATATCGGTGCAGGCGGAAGAGAGTATCTTATCGATGTTTATCATCATCTTACAGATGCACTCGGACTTGATGTAGAGCCCAACTACGGACCCGCAAGAAAGGGCGATATCAGAGATTCAAACGCAGATATCTCAAAAGCAAGAAAGAACCTCGGATACGATCCTTCATATGATTTCAAAGCAGGTATTGAGCTTGCCATTAACTGGTACAAAGAAAATCTATGAAAATAGCGATACGAATGGATGATATTACTCCTGCAATGGACCGGGAGAAATTTTACAGGTTTAAAGAACTTCTCGATAAGCATGGCATCAAGCCTCTTATCGGGGTTGTTCCGGAGTGTAAAGATGAAAAGCTTGATATTTCGGAGCCTATCGAAAATTTCTGGAACTTTGTAAAAGACCTTCAAAACTCAGGCTGGGTTGTGGCAATGCACGGTTTTAACCATGTATATACCACAAAAGAGGCAGGAATCTTTCCGATAGGAGGAAAGTCTGAGTTTGCCGGTGTTCCTTACTACAAGCAGGATGATATGCTAAGAGTCGGAAAGCGCATTTTGAGGGAGAATGGCATATTAACGGATATTTTTATGGCACCCTCACATTCGTTTGACAAAAATACTGTCAAAGCTCTTAAGAAAAACGGTTTTTCCTGTATTACCGACGGTTTTGGAAGAGCGCCGTATAAGCGCTCTGGAATTGTTTACTATCCAATTTCTTCAAGGCGTTCCAAGACCCTTTCTGATAAGAGGGACGGAATAACCACTTTTGTGTATCACACCAACACAATGGATGAAAAAGAGTTTGCAGATTTTGAGAAACTTTTGGAGACAGCGAAGGTTGTGTCGTTTTCTGAATTAATGGACATGCAAGCTACACAGCAGGGGATACTCGGATATATTTGTGAGTATATTTTAGCTAAGGCCAAATACAATATTGTTAATCTGAGGAAAAGCATAAAGTGAGGAGTTATGGAAGATAACTACGGACAGATAAGAGTATTACACGTCTTAGGGGGACTTGGAGTAGGCGGAGCTGAATGTCGCATAATGGATTTATATCGTAATATGAATAGGGACAGGATACAGTTTGATTTTCTTGTCCATTATTCACCTGATAAGACAGGAAAAAAGAGTCCGACTTCTGATGAACTGATGGCAGTTCGAGAGCCGGACTATTTTGATAATACGGTATATTCATTGGGCGGAAGAATATTCTGCCTCCCCAAATTTGTGGGAACCAATCTGCTTGATTACAAAGCTGCGATCAGGAATTTTTTTAAGGAACATCAGAATGAGTGGAAAGTGGTACAGGGGCACATGACAAGTACCGCGGCCATCTATCTTCCGATTGCAAAGAAAGCGGGTATTCCAATTTGCGCAGCCCATGCAAGAAGCGCGGGTGTAGATAAAGGCGTTAAGGGTATTGCCACAAACATTTTTAGGACTCCGCTTCGAAAAGAGGGAGTTACAGATTTTAATTTTGCCTGCTCAAAAGAAGCGGGAGTGGCGGTATTTGGAAATACGCTTGTGGAGCAGGGGAAAGTTAAGATAATTCCCAATGCCATAGACTTAAAGAATTTTGCTTACAATGAAGAAAAAAGAAACAGGATAAGAAAAGAACTTGGAGTAGCCAACGCCATTGTCATAGGACATGTCGGAAGTTTTAGGTATGCCAAGAACCACGAATTTCTTATTCAGGTTTTTTTCAATATCATTAAGATGCTTGAAAATGATGTTGAGAACAAATACTGTATGCTTCACGGTATGCGGATAAAGCTTTTGATGCTGGGCACAGGACCGCTTATGGATAATGTGAAAAATCTTGCGGACAGGCTCGGAATATATGACAAATGTATCTTTGCGGGAAATAAGAGTAACGCAGCCGATTATTATCAGGCGATGGATTATTTCTGCTTCCCTTCAAGATATGAGGGACTTCCCGGAAGTGTTGTCGAAGCGCAGGCAGCAGGACTTCAGTGTCTTGTATCAGACTCCGTGACGCCGGAAGTTAATGCAACGAAACTTGTTACCATGATGAGCATTAACCTTGATGCGGGAGAATGGGCAAAAAAGATCCTAGACGATCTTATTCTTGATGACACCGAAGTTTTGGATGCAAGCACCGATGGATATGAGCCGCTTGCAGAGGGCAACAACAGCATAGGTAAGTGTTCTGTGGGTGACAGAGCGGGAACGTCGGAATATATTTTAAACGAATTAAGAGATGCCGGTTTTGATGTAAAACTTCAGGCAAAGCAGATGGCATACTTTTATGAAAGAGGACATTTTTAATGGCAGATAGTAAAAAGAACCTTATGCTCATGGTTCCCATGCTTCATCAGGGCGGATTTGAGCGTGTTTGCATAAAGACTGCAAGATTGATGCAGGAGTATTACAACGTATACATACTTATATTCAGCTCCAAAGATATCAACTTTGACGTAACGGGACTTGAAGTGATCGATATTGATGTGCCGGCTAAGAAGGGCACGATAAATAAAGTATTCAATGTAATAAAGAGAGTCATCAAGACAAGAAAGATTAAGAAACAGCTTGGAATCGACATTGCCTACAGTTTCGGAAGTACAGCGAATTATGTAAATGTTCTTTCAAAGGGAAAAGAAAGAGTGCTTACCGGACTTCGTTGTCAGACTGATATGGAAAGTCCAAAGAAGATAAAGATGTTCTGCAACGGATCAGATCAGGTTCTTTCCTGTTCAAAAGAGATCGTAAGGCAGCTTCTTCGCGACTTTAATTATAATAAAAGTACTTACATCTACAACCCACTTGATGTTGAGGATGTAAAGGCAAAGGGCAGTGAAGAGATAGCGGATATGCCTTTTAAGGGAGAAGATGTAAAGACCATATCCTGTATGGTGAGAAACGATTACATAAAGGGTGTATGGCATCTTGTAAAAGCTTTTTCACTTGTTTATAAAAAGCATCCCGAGGCAAGACTTATAGTTCTTGGCGCGGGAAATTGGTCAGAGTACGAAAAGCTCTCTGAACAGCTTGGAGTTAAAGGGAAAGCTTGTTTCCCCGGAGTAAAAAAGAATCCTTTTTCTTATGTATCTTCTTCAGATATTTACGTGTGCAGTTCCAATCATGAGGGATTCCCCAATGCGGTACTTGAAGCAATGGCGCTCGGAAAACCTGTTATTTCTGCAGACTGTAAGACGGGCCCTAGAGAGATTCTTTTGAGCGAGAGTGAGTACGATAAGCTTATAAAAGAGATACCAAACGGAGACAGCACAAAAGACGCGATTGAGGGAACATACGGAATACTGGTGCCCGATCTCGGCGAAAATGTGGATATGGATCCAAATAACATAACAGGGGGTGAAAAACTCCTTGCGGAAAAGATAATAAGCCTTTTGGATGATGAGGACAAAGCTTCAAGATATGCAGAAAAAGCCTATGAGAGAGCGATGTTCTACGCGCCCGAAAAATATAAAGAAAGTATACATGAGATTTTCAAGAGGTATGAATAATGCATTATAAAGTTGTAGTCTTCGGTGTAAAAGATACATCCGAGAACATAATAGATTTCATAGAAAAAGAACTATGCAAGGTTGACCTTGTAATGACCATTGCACCCAAGGTTCTTGAACATAATCAGGTTTCAGGATTCAAGGGACTCAGCTTCCTGACAGAGAAGTACGGAATTCCAGTTTTCGAAGCAGAGAGCTATTTCCTTAACGATGAAAAGACAAAGAAGTTTATTGAGGAAAATACTTTTGACCTCGGAATCGTAATGGGATGGCAGAGACTTATTCCCAAGGAAGTTCTTGATGCATTTAAGAGCGGAATATACGGTTTCCACGGAAATTGTGGATATCTTCCCTTCGGAAGAGGAAGATCGCCCCTTAACTGGTCGGTTATTCTCGGAGATACGAGATTTAATCTCAATCTTTTCAGATATGATGAGCATGCGGACAGCCCAAATGTATTTGCAACGGAGATGTTCCAGATAAATGAGCACGACGATATCAGAACGGCTCAGTACAAGAATATGATCTGTTCCAAGAATCTTATCAGAAAGCTTGTCACAACATATATGGAAAAAGGTGAGATTCCCATTCACACTGATTCAAAAGATTATGATTCATGGTACAATAAACGTACCGCCAAAGACGGAAAGATTGATTTCAAAGACAGAACAAGAAATATCTATAATCTTATAAGGGGCGTTGCGGCACCTTTCCCCGGAGCATTCTGCTATGCGGGATCCGAGGATGAGAAGAATAAGGTTACTGTCTGGGAAGCACATCCTTTTGATGAGATGATAGATTTTTCCGGATTTGCTCCCGGTGAGATCGTGGATATGTTCGACGGAAAGCCGATTGTCCGCACAGTTGACGGATCCATAAGAATAGACAGATATGAATCTGAAGCAGAATTAAAAGTAGGAACGGTACTTTTGTAATTATGAAAACAATAGCATTTCACTTGAACTGCCTTGTACAGGGCGGTGCCGAGCGCGTGGTATCAAACCTCGCCAATCAATTTGCCAAGGAAGGCTATAAAGTGTATGTCGCCACTGAGTGGGTGGATGAGAATGAGTTTGCTCTTGATGAGAGAGTCACAAGAGTGCACGTAGGTCTTCGTGAAGGCGATGAGAAAAAGAACAGGATAACAAAGTTCTTTTTACGTGTGAAATATCTCAAAGAATTTGTGAAAAATTATCATCCGGATGTACTTATAGCATTTGCGCAGAGAGCCAATTACAGAGCGCTCATGGCAGCAGGCAAAAGTGACGTGCCTGTCGTAATATCCATAAGGACAGACCCGGTTGGACATTATGACGCATTTTCTGATAAAGTACAGATAAAGTGGTTGTTCCCGAGGGCAGCAGGTTGTGTATTCCAGACAACCGGACAGAAGGAGTTCTTTAAACCATACCTTCAGGATAATTCAGCCATTATATTAAATCCGATAAATCCCAAGTATTTTGGCCTTAAGAAGCCTGAGAGCAGGGATAAATCGGTGGTACATCACGCTAGGCTTGTAGACTTCAAAAATCAGCCTATGCTGTGCGAAGCTTTTATTAAGGTGCATGAGAAGCACCCCGACTATGTTCTTAAGATCTACGGACCCGATTCATTTGACGGGACAAAAGAGATACTTGATAAGATCATTGCGGATAACCACGCGGAAGACTACATTCTTCTCATGGGCGGAAGCGATGAGCTCGAAAAAGAAATACCAAAGGGCGCGGTTTATGCCTTTTCATCGGATTGGGAAGGACTTCCGAATTCGCTTCTTGAAGCAATGGCGATGGGAATGCCCTGTGTTGCAACGGATTGTCCGTGCGGTGGTCCAAGAACCGTTATAAGAGACGGTGAGAACGGACTTCTTGTTCCGATAAAGGATCCTGATGCGCTTGCCGAGGGTATATGTAAGCTTATCGAGGACAGAGAACTTGCGGAGCGCCTTGGAGATGAAGCTTCCAAGATAGAACAGATTGCCAATTCCGAAGCTGTATTTGTGCAGTGGAGAGATTATTTAGAGAAGATTATTAGAAAATAACAGGAGAATAAGGGTAATGTTTTCATTTGATGATTACAGAGAGATTGTCCGTGCCATTAAAGCTACGGGCCGTTATGCCACATATGAAGAAGCACTTGATAAAGACAGCTTTGTCATTATGAGACACGACGTTGAGTATTCGGTTGAGAGAGCGCATGCTCTTGCCAAGGTCGAAGAGAGTATGGACTTCAGGTCTACATTCTTTTTCCAGTGGACAAATAATTCATATAATATCCTGTCCAGAAAAAACAGGGATATTCTTTCCGATATGCATGAGAGAGGCCAGCATATAGGTCTTCACTTTGCATTAAACGGAATGACAGATATGAGAGTTATACGAGAGAGGATTAAGCAGGAAATCGATATGCTCAGCAATATGCTCGGCTTTGAGATCAACTCTTTTTCCATTCACAGACCGTCACCTGACGTTCTTGCTGAGAATATCAAGATTTCAGGAATTATCAACGCATATCAGGATGATTTCTTTACATTTGATCCGAAGGCAACACCCGAGTCAGATCTTGATGTAAAGTATATGTCTGATGCCAACCATGTTTGGAGATACGGCTATCCCGATGAAGAAACAATAAATAAATATGATAAGGTTCAGATTCTGACACATCCTTTTGCATGGACAAAGAAGGGATATGACAATCTTGAGAACTATAAGACACTTGTTAATGAGAAATATGTCGAGCTTATCGATTCTATTGATAATGAGTGCAAGGATTTCGGTGCTCTTCGCGATAACTTCGAAAAACTACCTGTGGAGCTGTAAATATAAATAATGTGCGGAATTTGCGGATATATTTCAAAAAAGAGAATAACTGAAGAACAGCTGAGGATCATGAATGATACCATGTATCACAGAGGGCCCGATGACAGCGGTGTTGAGATCTATTCAGGAGCAGATGATTATGTCATAGGCTTTGCTCAGAGACGTCTTTCAATCCTGGATCTGTCTCCTTTGGGACATCAGCCGATGCACTCCGAGAACGGCAGATTATCTGTTGTCTATAACGGAGAGATATTCAACTACCGTGAACTCAAGGAAGAACTCTCTGACTATGAGTTTAAGTCGAATTGTGATACGGAAGTCATAATCGCTGCGTACCTCAAGTGGGGAATAGATATGGTGGATCACATCCACGGAATGTTTGCGATTGCAATATATGACAGAGAGACATCCGATGTTTATCTTATAAGAGACAGAATAGGTAAGAAGCCGCTTTTTTACTGGTTTGACGGAGAAAACATTGTTTTTGCTTCAGAGCTTAAGCCTATTATGAAGTGCCCCGGATTTAAGCCGGAGATAAGAAAACAGGTTATTTCAAGATTTCTTCTTCAGCAGTATATTGCTGCTCCCGATACTATCTTTACCGATGTGTATAAGCTTGAGGCAGGTTCATATCTTAAGTTTTGCGCAGGTAAGATTACCAAGAAGAAGTATTGGGATATAAAAGAAGTATACAAAGAGATGTCGAAAGATCCCGTAAGAAGCTATGCGGAAGCAAAGGAAGGACTGAAAGAGAGACTTAAGAAGTCCGTTGCATCCAGAATGATAGCCGATGTTCCTCTCGGAACTTTCTTGTCGGGCGGATATGATTCATCTCTTATAACGGCAATTGCCCAGGAACATTCAGACAGGCCGGTAAAGACATTCTGCATAGGTTTTGATGTTCCCAGATATAATGAAGCGGAGTATGCCAAGGAAATCGCAAAACACCTTGGAACCGATCACACAGAGCTCTATATTTCAGAAAAAGAGATGTTCGAGCTTGTAAGTAGTATTCCGCAGTACTACGACGAACCTTTTGCGGATAACTCAGAGATTCCTTCGATGCTTGTAAGTAAACTTGCGAAACAGGATGTCACCGTAGCTCTTTCGGGTGACGGAGGAGATGAGTTTTTCTGCGGATATAATGTATATGATAACGTGAGAACGGCGCAGCTTCTTGATATTCCGGGAGCTATTGTACACAGTCTTTCGCGTATTAAGAGCGGAGACGGAACGCTCCTTGATAAGATGCCGTTCAGGGTTAAGGTTGTTGCAAACAACAGAGATCCCGAAACCAAGACACAGCTTGTATCAGAAGGATATGTAAGAGCTTCGCATGCCTTTATATCAGGCAATGAGGACATGGATATCCCGATGAGTGCGGCTCAGTATCTTGCGACGGATTACAATGTCGGAAGCAATATGCAGCCTGTTCTGTATCCTGTGGAGAGCCTTTACGGAGTAAATAATTTCCAGATAAGAAGAATGCTTCTTGATATGGATACATACCTTCCCGAGGATATTCTGGTTAAGATGGACAGGGCGTCCATGAAATATTCGCTTGAAGCAAGATGTCCTATCATGGATACGGAGGTTATGGAGTATTCGTTCAGGATACCTCACAGATTCAAGTATAATAGGGGCGATAAGAAGCATATCTTAAAAGATATTGCTTATGACTATATACCTAAAGAGCTTTTGGAAAGACCAAAGACAGGTTTCGGCGTGCCTATGGATGAATGGCTTCGCGGACCTTTAAGAGAGCAGCTTCTTGATTACAGCAGCACATCTTTCCTTAGCAAACAGGATATTTTTGATGTAAACTATGTTTCAAACTTTATAAACGATTATGTTGTAAAAGGAGACGGAGGCCCCGCAACGGGAGCTAACTACAGCAAGATTGCGTGGTCATTCTATATATTCCAGCAGTGGTATAATTTCCACATGATCTGACAGAAGTGAAAAGAGGAGAAATAAATGACAAGAGAAGAAGTATTTGAGAAATTAAACGAAGTGTTCAGAGATGTTTTCGAAGATGACGACATCACCGTTGAAGATGCTACAACGGCAGCAGACGTAGACGGATGGGATTCACTTGAGCACATCAATCTTATAAATGCCATTGAGCAGGAGTTTGATATCAAATTCAACATGGGACAGATCGTATCCATGAAAAATGTAGGTGAGATGGCAGACATTATCATCAGCAAATTACAGGGATAATAAGATGAAAATACATCATGTAGGATACCTTGCCAAGAGCATAGACAAGACGGAAAAGAAATTTTTTGAGCTTGGCTATGAAGTTGAACAGGCCACCAAGTACGATGAGATAAGGGATATTAAGATCGAGTTTCTGAAAAACGGAGATTACAGAGTTGAGCTCATTGAGCCCATGGGAGAGAATTCCCCGATGTATCCGCTTTTGAAGCGCTTTAAGAATACCCCTTATCATTTTTGCTATGAAGTGGAAGATATGGACAAGGCTGTAAAAGAGCTTGAGAGCAAACACTACACCGTCATACATGAGCCTACTATCGCGCCTTGTATAGACGGCAAGAAAGTTGCCTTTTTGAATAATATCAGTATGGGGATAATCGAACTTGTCGAATTCTGAGAATAAAAAACATATCGCCATGTATATAGGTTCGCTCGAAAAGGGCGGAGCGGAGAGAGTAATGTCTAATCTTGCCGATTATTTTTTTGAGCAGGGTTATAAAGTTACTCTCGTTACTACATATCTGGCGGCAAATGAATATGAAGTAAAACATGCAGCATGGAAGCGTGTTCCCGCGGGGGCACCCAATGCAGTCCATGTCGCAGATCTTGATGAAAACCCTGTGTGGGTTGACCTTGAAGGCGGAGAAAAGGGCGGTATCAGAAGAGTCTTTTCCGCACTTCTTAAAGAAGAACAGGCAGGCAGAGCGGCAAATCTAAAGAACAGATACGAGAAACTCCGTAATATCTGGAAAGACCTTAAACCCGATCTGGTTCTGAGTTTTCTTGGAAAAAACAACATAATGGCTCTTTCAACCGCGACAAGGGAAGGAATCAAAGTTGTTGTATCCGTGCGTGCCGATCCCGATATGGAATACGGTACTGTGGGGCTTAAGTCGGCTATGCTCGCGACTTTCGGAAAAGCGGCGGGAGTTGTTGTTCAGTCTAAGGGCGCAAAGGCCAAATTCCCCAAATATATTCAGAAAAAATGTATAATACTTCCAAACTCCCTCAATCCTTCTTTTATCAGAAAGCGCTATATCGGCGACCGTGAGAAGAAGATTGTGATGGTTGCAAGGATTAACAGTAATAAAAATCAGGAAATGGTAATGAGGGCGTTTAAAGACGCAGCAGGCGAAGCTTTTCCCGATTATTCACTTGTTTTTTACGGAGACGGTCCGGACAGCATTAAGCTTCAGAGGCTTGCATCCGAACTTGGGATAAGAAAAAGAGTTGAGTTTAAGGGAAATGTAAGCAATGTGGCGGAGCATATCGAGAAGGCTGCGCTTTTCATACTTGCATCCAACCATGAAGGTATGCCGAATTCTCTTATTGAGGCGATGTCACTGGGACTTCCCTGTATATCGACGGATTGTCCCTGCGGCGGACCGAGAGACCTAATTGATGACGGGGTAAACGGACTTCTTGTTCCCGTTGGAGACAAAGATGCTATGGCACGTGCCATTACAAAGGTACTGTCAGATAAGGAACTATCTGAGAAGCTCGGAGCAGAGGCTACCAAGATTCAGGAAATATGCAGTCCCGATGTTACCAATGCCAAGTGGAAAAAGTATTTTGATAAGATAATGGAAGGATAATAGAGGATAAGTTTTTTATGATGAAAGAACTGGAATATCCATTTGACAACAGTTACATAATGAAAAAGTCCAAGTCGATAAAGAAGGCTCTTCTTGCTGACGGTTCGGACAGGATAAAGAAAAAGATAGCGGTGCTCGGAGGCTCCACAACTCACGATATCATTAGGATTCTGGAGCTCTTTTTGCTTAACTATGATATAGAGCCTGTTTTCTATGAGTCGGAGTACGGACAGTACTGGCAGGATGCCATGTTTCCTTCGGATGAGCTAAAAGAGTTTGCTCCTGACATTATCTTTATCCACACAAGTAACAGGAATATTATCGAATATCCTACTATGGATGACAGCGAGGCAGCGGTACAGGATAAGCTTGATAATACATTCAGGCACTTTGAGACGATGTGGCACAATCTGCATGAACTCTATCATTGTCCGATTATCCAGAATAATTTTGAGGCGCCTTTTTACAGGCTTATGGGAAACAGGGACGGATATGACATTCACGGAAGGCTTTCTTTTATCAACAGGCTTAATTTCATGTTTTCCGAGTATGCAGGAAAGGCTTCGGGAGATGAAGGAAGCTTTTTTATAAATGATATAAATTATCTTTCAACCTGCTACGGACTTGATGCGTGGTCAGATCCTCTTGCATGGCATATGTACAAGTATGCGCTCTGCATTCAGGCTATACCTACGCTCAGTTTTAATGTGGCAAATATAATCAAGTCGATTTACGGAAAGAACAAGAAGGGACTTGTTCTTGACCTCGACAATACACTGTGGGGCGGCGTTGTAGGCGACGACGGTCCGGACGGAATCGAGATAGGACAGGAGACCAATTTAGGTCAGGTTTATCTTGAATTCCAGAATTATATCAAGGCTCAGAAGGAGCTTGGTATCGTGCTTGCGGTTGATTCCAAGAACGATGAAGAGAATGCACTTGCGGGGCTTAATCATCCCGACGGAGCGCTTAAACCCGATGATTTTGTATTCATAAAGGCAAACTGGGAACCCAAGAGTGAGAATATGAAGGCGATTGCTTCAGAGCTCAATGTGCTTCCGGAATCACTTGTCTTTGTGGATGACAATCCGGCTGAGAGAGCGATTGTTACGGGACAGATTCCTAAGGTGAATGCGCCCGAGATCGATACTCCCGAGCACTATATAAGAATTCTCGATCACTCGGGATTTTTTGAGACAACATCCATTTCTGAGGATGACAGGAAAAGAAATGAGATGTACATGGCAAACAGGAAGAGGACAGAGCTTCAGGAGAGCTTCAAGGATTACAGCGAGTACCTTAAGTCTCTTGAGATGAAGGCTGTCATAGCTCCTTTTGAAAAGATGTACATTCCAAGGATTGCCCAGCTTACAAACAAGAGCAATCAGTTTAATCTTACAACAAAGAGATATACTCCCGATGATATCGAGAAGACCGCAAACGACAGCAGTAACATCACTCTTTACGGCCGTCTTGAGGATAAGTTCGGGGATAACGGAATAGTTTCGCTTGTAATAGGCAAGCAGGATGGCGAAGAGCTTCATATCGACCTCTGGCTTATGAGCTGCAGAGTTTTGAAAAGAGATATGGAATTTGCCATGATGGATACGCTTGCAAAGAAAGCAAGTGAGAGGGGAATAAAGACTGTCTACGGATATTATTACCCCACAGCCAAGAACAAGATGGTCAAGGACTTCTATTCACTTCAGGGATTTGATCTTGTGAAGGAAGATGAAGAGGGGAATAAGACCTACAAGCTTGATCTTGATGGATATACAAATAAAAACAACGTTATAGACGTGGAGACAGTATGTGCGGAATAGCAGGACTTATCGGGTTTAGAGGCGACCTTAAGGAAAACATCGGGAAGATGAATCACAGGATGCTTCACAGAGGCCCCGACGATGAAGGAATCTATATAAGTGATGACAAAAAAGTGGCGCTTGGGCACAGGCGCCTTTCTATTGTGGACTTATCCAAAAAGGGCGCTCAGCCCATGATGTCACATTCCGGACGAAAAGTTATCGCATATAACGGCGAGATCTACAATGCATCCGTGGTAAAAGACAAGCTTATCGCGGAGGGGAAAGTTACTGAATTTAACGGAACTTCCGATACTGAAATTCTTATAGAATCGATAGATGCTTATGGCATGGAAGAGACTTTGACCATGTGCAAGGGAATGTTTGGAATAGCCGTTTATGATATGGACAAAAACACTGTTACCTTTGCGCGTGACAGAGTCGGAGAAAAGCCTTTGTACTACGGAAACGTTGGCGGAGCTTTTGCATTTGCTTCGGATATCGGATGCCTTCGCGTGATAGACGGCTTTGACAATGAGATAAACACAGAGGTTCTTGATATCTATTTTACGGAAGGATATATTCCTGCGCCCTATACGATTTACAAGGGCATCTATAAGCTAGAAGCGGGATGTATCATGACCGTAAATGTCGACGATCTTTCTTCCGAGACAAAGAGCTATTTCTCGATGACGGAAACTGCCGTAAAAGGGCAGCGCAATCTTTTTAAAGGTAGCAAGGAAGAGGCGGCGGAAGAACTTGAGAGACTTCTGAAAGAATCGATAAAAGGCCAGATGGTTGCCGATGTTCCTTTGGGAGCTTTTTTGTCAGCGGGAATAGACAGTAGCACGATCGTTGCACTTATGCAGTCGGTTGCGCCCGGCAAGGTAAGAACATTTACCGTCGGAATGGAAGATAAGAAGTTCAACGAGGCCGAGCAGGCAGGCGAGATAGCAAGGCATCTGGGAACAATTCATACCGAGGAATATATAACAGAGAAGGATGCAAAAGAAGTAATTCCGCAGCTTTCCTTTATGTTTGGTGAGCCTTTTGCGGATTCTTCACAGATTCCGACATATCTTGTTAGTAAGATGACAAGAAAGCATGTTACCGTATCGCTTTCGGGCGACGGCGGAGATGAGCTTTTTGCGGGATACAGATCCTATGAGTCTGTTGAAAGAGTGTGGGGGAAGGTTGGAAAACTTCCGTACTTTATAAGAAAACCCGCATCAATCCTTATGCTTAACAGCCCATATTCAAAGAGCGAAGCGGGGATGGCAAAGGCCATGTACATGGGAGCAAAAGGTCCCGGAGATGTGCACAGGCTTGAACATGAGGGTGACCCGATTGTAAAAAAGATTGCGCTTAAGAACGGAGCAAAGCCTCTTTCTTACAAATATACGGAGATGGATACGAATTTACTTGCAGATCCTTGTCACAATGCGATGCTTATGGATATGCTTGTTTATCATCCGGATGACATACTTGTCAAAGTCGACAGGACAGCAATGGCGGTCTCTCTTGAAACCAGAGTGCCGATGCTGGACAGAGATATACTTGAATTTGCGTGGAGCCTTCCAAGGAATTACTTAAGAGAAGGGAATGTCGGAAAGCAGGTTCTTCGAAACGTGCTCTATAAGTACGTTCCCAAGGAGATGGTCAACAGGCCGAAAAAAGGTTTTTCGATTCCGATAGACAAATGGCTCCTTGATGATAAAATAAGGCAGTGGGCAGAAGCTCTTCTTGATAAAGATAAGATAAGGCAGCAGGGTATACTTGATCCCGATGTTGTAGAGAAAATCTGGACCGACTTCACACAGCGCGGAATTTACAGGATACAGATATGGTATATCCTTATGTTCCAGCAGTGGTATGAAAAAGAGTATATGATCAAGTAATAAAAGAATTATATTTAGTGGCAGGCGCCTGTTTTATAAGAAGGGTGCGTGTTATATGAAAGATTTTTTATGGGTATAACTTCGTTTTATTTTCTGTGCTTTTTTGCACTTGTGTTAATTGCATATTATACGATTCCTCTTTTGTTCAAAAAAAGAGGTCAGTGGGTGGTGCTTTTATTTGCGAGCATCATCTTCTATTTGTTTTCCGTAAATGGGAACTATGTGCAGATTGTATTTCCGCTTGCAGCCTCGTTTACGACATGGGGGCTTTTAAAGCTTTTGGCCGGGACAGAAGAAAAAGAGCTTCTAAAAAGAAGGCTGATTCTTGTTGCGGAGCTTGTTGTTCTTCTTGGAATACTTATCGTGTTTAAGTTCTATAAGTTCATAACAGGTGGCGGTATTACACCTCCTACGGGACTTTCATTCTATACTTTTATTCTTTTGGGATACTTTATTGAAGTTTATAACGGCATCGGAGTAAGAAGGGACAGCCTTCTTGAGACAACTCTCATCGGTATGTTCTTTCCGCTTGTGGTTCAGGGACCTATTATAAAAACCCGTGAACACAGTGGGCAGTTGTTTGAATATCACAAAGCTGATTTTAAGAATCTTACATTCGGAGCGCAGAGAATGCTCTGGGGCTTCTTTAAGATGCTTGTTATCTCGCAGAGACTTCGCACTGTTGTTGATAAGATTTACGCCATTGATGCAGAGTACACGGGAGCATATATCTGGCTGGGTACTGTGTGTTTTGCTTTTGAGTTATATACGAATTTTTCGGGTGGAATAGATATTGTGATCGGTTTGTCCGAGATGCTTGGAATCATTCTTCCAGAAAACTTTACGACTCCTTTCTTTGCTAAGAACATAAGCGAGTATTGGAGAAGGTGGCACGCTACGCTCGGAATCTGGATGAAGGACAATGTCTTTTACCCGCTTCTTCGTACCAAGATGATAATGGGACTTGGAAAAACGCTTAAGAAAGTCTTTGGTAAAAAGAAAGGTAAGCAGCTCACTACTTACGTTGCAATGTTCATCTTATGGTTTTCTGTAGGTTTATGGCACGGAGGAGAGGCAACTTTTGTTATCGGTTCAGGTCTTTTGCACTGGGCATATATCGTGCTCGGAGAAGTGACACTTCCGTTCTTTACATGGATTTTTGAAAAGAAGATGCACATCAATCTGCAGAGTAAATTTGCAAACGGATTCAGGGTTGTGAGAACATTTTTCTTTGTATGCATCGGAGATCTGTTTTTTAGATCAAAGAGTATTCCGCATGCGCTTGGATTGCTTAAAAGAAGCGTGAGTGCGTTTAATCCGCAGATCTTTATTGACGGTAGCTTGTTGAATCTCGGACTTAGTATTTACGAGTGGGGAGTGCTTCTTGTATCACTTGCGGTGCTCATTACGGTTTCAACTATTCAGTACAGAATGGAGCTATCACGTGACGGTAAGATCACAGGCAGCAGATTTGAAGGATATTCAAGCTTAAGAGAGTATATTGCGTCCAAGAAGCTTGTGATCAGATGGCTTGTATATTTTGCCCTGTTTTTCACAGTACTTTTACTTGCCGAGTACGGACCGGGATTTAATCCTGCGGATTCGATATATGATGACTTCTAAGTTTTAATAGCGCGGTTTGCATGCGATTAAGGGAAGTATTATAGGTTGTTGGTTTATAAGGATTTCAGATAAAAAACTATGAGTAAGAAACAGATATTTAAGATAATAATTTTCATAGTGGCGGTTATGTGGCTTATCCCTCATATCACTTACTGTATCAGAACCCCCAGTGATGCGAAGGATAGGTTTGTCGGTTTTTATGCGGAAAAAAAGAATACGATAGATGCTGTTGTTATCGGTTCAAGTCCTGTTCCTTATTGTATTGCTACACCAAGAATCTACGGGGATATGGGGATAACCATGTATCCTCTTTCTACAAACATGCAAAGACCGGTTGCAGCAAAGTATCTTGTGGAAGAGGCTCTTAAGACGCAGGATCCGGATCTTTTTATCTTTGAGATGAAGATGTGGCAGGCAGAGGATGAGCAACTTATAAATGAAGATAAAGATAAGCACATGGGTCACACAAGGGAAGTTACGGATAACATGAAGTATTCTCTTAACAGGATTCGCGCCATAAATGCGATGGTAGATGAAGATTATGCAGATGATGCAGAAGATTCTGAGAATGATGAAGATAATGCAGAGAATGCTGTGAGTGGCGATGATGGCAAAGTTAATGAGGATATGAAACGCATTAACTTTTACTTTGATATTTTTAAGTATCATTCAAATTGGAAGACACTTGTAATGTGGAGCCAGCTACGTACGTTTTTTTATGAGTATCCTGATGATCTGAAAGGTTTTACGTCTTCTGATGAGGTTGGACCTGCGGAAAAAGAGAATTGCCATAATGCTACGGATGTAGTGAAGATGCCTGCTGAGCAGGAAGAATATTTGGCGGATCTTATTTCATGTCTTAATAAGCATAATAAGGATGCGCTCTTTATTATCACTCCGTTTACCGTAAGCGAAGAGGAGCAAAAGAAAATCAATTACATCAGGGATTATGTGACAGAGAGAGGCTACAATTTCCTTGATATGAATCAGCATCTAGATGAGATTGGCTTTGATGAGGCTACCGATTACAAAGACGGTGGAACTCACACGAATATTGTCGGCGCCGATAAAGTGACGGTTTGGTTTGAAGATTACTTGTCAGAGAACTACGTTAAGACCGGTAAACTCGGTAAGCACGACAGAAGACACGGCCGTGAGTACAATTCCTGGAAGAAGTCCTACGACCTTTGGATGGAAGAACTCTCCCGCAGCGAAGATAAGATCCGTGAACGAATCGCGAACGGAGATTATTGGAAATCGGAAGTAAATGACGAGAATGAAGAGGCAGAATGAAGGTAGGAAAAATATTTTTAGTAATGTTGTGTTTATTACTGACAGCATGCGGTGATAATAAAGAACCAGTTTCAGGTGATATTTGCAGTGACGTATCGATCGAGGAGGCAACAAATACATATAAGGCTGTACGAACGAACTTGGATAATCCAATTGCTCCGTCTTGCAGTGAAAAAGAAGATGACGAGAGGTATAGATCATTTTTTGAAAAAGAATTTGTAGATACGGCTTCAAATTTATGGGGGCAACTATGGATGCCGAGTTTTCTTTTTACTTATGTAGATTTTGATAAAAATGGTTCTGATGAGCTTGTTATTGGAGATGGTGAGGGAAGCTATTTTGTTATTACCGAAGTTAATGGAAAATATAATAAATCAGGTTCCTACGGGTGGCTTCAAAATTATGGACCGTTGCCTTCCAAACATGTAGGAAACGGATATTTTATTACAATGGCCGATGGTGGAAGTTTCACAGAACTGACTCATTATGAGCCGGCAATAAATGATATGGGAATCATTGCATATCTTAATGGGAATTATAAATCGAACAGAGGTAGTTGTTGGGATCTTTATATTCTAAAAGAAGGCGGTGTTCCTAATATTCATAAAATTAATGATTACGAAGATTGTTATGGTAATCCAAATTATATGCATTCATCACTGGATTATAGCGATTATGATTATGACGTTGACTTTAACTTTAAATATTTTAAAGGAGAGGGCGGTCTGGTAATGAATGAGCTTGGACTTAAGTATGCGGATCTCGTAAAGTCACATGATGGAGAAAATTGGCTAGAGGAACTCACATGGCGATCTGTTGGTGAAATGGTATTTATGAACAGTAAAATTTATTCTACGAAGAATATCTCGTCGGAAATGTCACATCTTTTAAGTGATGTGACAATGACGGTTTGTATTTATATCAATGAAAATGAAAATATTGATACAATAGAGGATTATATTAATTCTTATGGTTATGATAGAGATGGCTTTATAGGAATGATTCAGGACAGAGTCATGTTTGAAGATAAATATGTCAGATATAACGGGAAAATATCGCATAATCAAATTATAACCGATGATGGTTCATCCATGCCCTGTGATGAATTCTATGAACTTGTGAGGGACGTGCTCAAAAACAGCTAAAAAGAAAATGGTATTAAATCAGTATTCACTTAGAGCAGTAATAAATTCTTCTTTGTTACAACCGTCGCAAAATGAATATATAGCTGCTTTTTCGTCATATATTTTTTTCAGTTTTTCATAATATGTTTTTTCATCGACTTCTACATCGTCTATGGCATAGTGAAAATCAAGAAATTTTCCTGCTTCGTCATCCCAACTGCCAAGATCATATGTATATCTTCCGCCTGAAAAAATACATTTCCATTTTCCTTCCGAAAGGGAATAAACTATATCATAATATTGTCCTTGGCACCCATTCGAATTACATAGAAGTCCTTTTTTTTCAATATACGAAAAACCCAACATAAGCGTATGAAGTATGTTTACTTCTCCATGATGAAATGAAACAATCAGACATCCGTCTGCTTCACAATAACCCTCAATAGCAAGTTCGGGAATATCATCGTCATCTACATAAATGAGCCTATAACGCGGGAAATCTGGGGCGGTTTCAATGTATGCTTTATATCCTTCTTGCCATGAAGAAAACCCTTTTCCAAATATCCACTGATTTTCGTGGAAGTCATCGCCGTCGCCATCGTTGGAAATACCAATGGATGCGATATCTTCATCGTGCGTAGAAGTAGAGCCGGCATCAGTGGATATGTCGTTTGCTATATCGGTTTTTGTATTTTGGCATCCTGCAAGCAAAGCTGTTATGCAGATCAGTATTATAAATGCTTTCTTCTTCATAAAAAAATCTCCTAAATGGGAATCAAATTAGTATCCGGCTTATGCATTGTTTACAGTCTTCCTGTCGGTGCGCGCGCCCCTATTAAATCGCATTATACAGTATAACTCATTTGTAGGACTTATTTTGATTATGCGGGGGTAAATCACAAAGAATTCACAATGGCCTTGCAGACTAAAATGTATAATAAAAGCCGTGAAGATTTGTACTATGAAGGATATTTGGAATCAAATGCAGAAAAAGAAAATAATAACAATAATTTCAATAATATTACTTGTGTTAGGATGCAGTTACATAGCATCAAGTAATATACTCTCGAAAAAAAGCGACAAAGAAATTACGTTGTCAAAGGCAGAGCTAAAGAGATTTACAGAAGCGTTTAATACAGATGAGTACAAGGGTTTCCTCGAGAAAACTTTTAACAAACAAGATGAAATAGACTGGGATGTAATGCTTTGTTCGGAAAACGGACTTGTTAAGGAAGTTACTGATGATAGCGAAATAAGAGCGTACAGACGTATAAAGTGCAAAGATAGAATCCCCAATGTTTTGTATTCCGTAAATAAAGAGACTCTTACGGATTATATTAAGAAATACACTGGGAGAGATGAATGTCGGGATGATACGCTTACTTCATGGATATATATTGATGAATTTGATTCTTTTTATTCTGAACATTTAGCAAGTTTAAAAAACACATATACATGCACAGCGGGAAAGAGAAAAGGAGATCATTATGTACTGAGATTTCAGGTGAACTCTGATTCAGACAAGCATTATGGACTTTTTGCCGACAGAGTCATTTCTTTTACTAAATCGGATGAAGACTTTCTCATGGAATCTAATGCTATTCAATGGGATGATCATTGTGACAAAGAGCATTGCTATGAGGCAAAATTGTCACGCGTTCAATTTAACGAGCCGATTAAACTTATCACGTATCCTGCGGAATTAGACGACAGAGTTTCTATTATTCTCACAAAAAATAACCGTTTTCTTACAGAACTGAAGATGAGCTGTGAAAAATCATCGTGGAAAGAAACTCGTTTAATAAAAATTATTGACGTTGGTTTTTTTGATTTTGATGAGGATGGGGTAAAAGATATTATTATTATCGCGGACAGCGAATTCGGAAAACAGGTTCTTCTTTACAGTACAGGATCTCTTTCTACGTTCATACAGCGTAATGAAGATTCTTTTGAGCCTGAATGGATAATCGATGAAAATACAATGTCTAAAATTGGAGGAGACTTTACTGTTGAAAGCATGAAGAATATCTTTTCCGGTATAGATGGTGTATACAGTAGCTATGAAGAGTGCTACACGGCAATTGCCAAAAAGTATTATTTTGACATCGATTGGAATTATTGGAAATATAATCTTATATATGCTGACGATGATGATATTCCGGAACTGGTAGTTGATCATCCCGGCTTTTTTATGTCTCTTTATACGTATGAAAACGGTCATGCCAGGTGTTTAATGAATCATTGGGGATATGGTATGGGAGGGAATCCGGGATACCAATATGCCCCTGGGAAGGGTATATATCATGCAGAAGATGGCAGTATGTCAGGTTCATATGAGGAATATATGTCAAAACGAGACAAGGGCGAATTGGTACCGGATTATGAAATTGAAGATGCGGAGAAGTATCATAATTGTACTGAGAAAGAAATGACCGATGAAGAGATTATCGCAGAAGTGAATAAAATCAAGAAATATAGATTTGAGCAAATTGAAGGGACTATGAGATTTGAAGAACTTATGGGTTCACTAAATGGAGCTGAAGATTGAGACGTATAAAGGAGCATTTGGTACGAAAAAATTGTTTGTAGAAATAGCAATAGGTATAGCATGTTGTCATTTTCTCGCAGGATGCGCTAAATCTGAGATAAAACAGCAAATGAAACAGCAAGTAATCCGGAAAATATGGCTGTGACAACCTCAGAGTGTGTTGCAGAGATAGAACGACTTAAAGAGACGGAGGCGATTTTTGTTATATGAGCCTGAGGCCGGTCGGGGATATATTGAGACAAGAAAGTTTAGTGAATTTATCAAGTGTGCCGGAATGGTTGTTGGGTCAGCTATTCTGCTTATTTTAAATTATCGCAGGGTGGAGAAGAAATATAGGAAGAGAGCCAAGGTAAAAAAGTACGATTGAAATAAATTACGTCCCTTTCAAGATAGACCGAAAGGGACGTAATTCATTAGCTGTTATTATCAAAATTATTTTTTAGATTGCTCATACTCCTTGAGCTTTGCCTTGAGAGTTTCTATTTCAAGATTCTTATCAGCGATAGTGGCATCTCTGGCGGCAATAGTAGCTTTGTTATCGGCAATAGTGGCATCTCTGGCGGCAATAGTAGCTTTGTTATCGGCAATAGTGGCATCTCTGGCGGCAATAGTAGCTTTGTTATCAGCAATAGTGGCATCTCTGGCGGCAATGGTAGCTTTGTTATCAGCAATGGTGGCATCTTTTTTTGAGATTTCCTGTTCGAACTTCTCTGCTGCATCTGTGTATCCGGCAGTATATTGAGAGTTCATCTGTTCTCTGTAACGACGCTGACCTTCGAGAAGGTCTTTTGCACGGTTGTCGTAATTAAGTTCAAAGATCAAGTTGCCTACCTCCTTTATATCGGGATGATCCTTTGCCAGAGCCTTAAATTCTTCCCAAGTTGTTGCGTTGAAAAGTTTTGCCCAAAAGACAAGATTATTGCTGATATCTTCTTCTGTAGCAATATCAATGTGGTTTAATTGTAGCACATTTATACCGAATTTATCAGTGTATAAATCGTGGCTTTTCAGATTGGTAAGACGATATTTGGAATAAAATTCCTCTGTAGCATTTGGAAGAAGCTTTTGATCGGTGATGCAAAACAGTGTGGTGGGCTTTATAAGAGAATAGTCTTCTCCGCTGCCGATGTTGTCATATGCGCGGCAAAGATACAGTATTGAACGTGAAGTCCAGTATTTATCAGGATATACTTGAAGCTCAATGTTAAGAATTTCATCGTTGTTTAGAGTGAGTTTGATATCCATGATGGTTTCTTTACCTGTACTGTTAAGATCAATCGGATTGGTTACTAACAGCTTTTTGACATCCTTCGGAGTGATTCCTTTAAGAGCACATACGAGCCCCATAAGCGCATTTTCAGATTTTTGCATGACGTAGTGGAACATCATGTCGCTCATTAGCGTAAATTCAATTTCGCCTGTTGCCGTTTCATAGGTGAGATTTTTTGATTTACCGTTTACTTCGGTCATTTAGATAATTCCTTTCAGATTAAAATAGAATAGGCATTATGCCCTGTTGTCGGCATTGAATGGCTGTTGAAAAGCCGCCGACTGAATAATGATATCAGATAAATCTTAAGAAATACCGTCGAAATTTCTTAAGATTTTATGTATATGGTAGATTTTTGTGTGGGGTTAAATACGAAAATTCTATTTGACGCGCGTCAAATAGAATTTTATAATATAGAAAACATTTGACGCACGTCAAATAAAAACAAAGGATGTAATATGGCAAAGGTAATAAGAGAAACTCAGGATCTTACATATTTAAATTGGTCGCATGTGCGAAATTCTTCCGGAACGGCAGGGACTTATCTGAAATCGAGTTCGATCATAGGCGGTCACAAGAAGTATTATAAGCTTTCAAACTTTGATTTGGAAAAGGGGATAGTGGGACATGAGTGTATAAATGAAATAATAGTGGATAGACTTCTTGATATTCTTGGAGTGGAACATCTTGAGTATGAACTGATAAATGCTGATATTGAGATTGATGGAAATATATACAACACGTATCTTTGTGCATCATATGATTTCAAAGAGCGTGGAGAGAGTAAGGCTTCGCTTGATGATTTCTACAGACTTAATGCGCAGCCTGGAGAATCACATTATGATTTCTGCATTAGGATGGGATGGAGAGAGTATATCGAGAATATGCTGGTAATTGATTATCTTATCCTTAATCGAGACAGACATGGAGCTAACATAGAAGTGCTGAGAAATGCAAGAGCGCATACCGTTAGGGTTGCGCCTCTGTTCGATCATGGATTGTCTCTGTTATGTTCTTGTTCGTCGGATGACGATGCAAAAAAATTTGACATAATGGGAGATAAACAATGCAATAATTTCATAGGCAGCAGATCAACTTTTGAGAATCTGTCTCTTTTATCCACCAAAGGAAAAACGCTGAAAGGAATACTTGAGGCTAAGCATAAAGAAGAGATATTCAAGGATCTGGAGGGGGTATTGTCAGACTTTTTTATTGATACTATTTGGAATATGATCTATGGAAGGTACAAGGTTTATGAAAATCTATGATATCTATGATGAAGATAATAGTCTTGATATAGGCGTTTTACTGTACCATGAAAAGAGCAAGTCGTTTATGATTGAGCTTAGAAGCGAACTTGATGAGTGGACAGCGCCGCTTCTTTTTGCGAGTTTTGTGAAAAAAGAAATCTATACAATCCCAAGGGAAGCGAGTTTGATGTGGGTGAGAGAACGTGTTATTCCCATAGGAAGGCAGAATATAGGCAATATACTGTCTACTCACAAGCTGAAAGAGTATGATGAAATGAAATTTTTGGAATTGGCGCAAGGACGGTGTTCACAGGATGGACTGTGCATACGGAAGATAGATGAGCTCCCTGAATTTGTTGCGGAGAGGGATGCGCATAATCTGGTTGATTGTACAGCGCTTGCAGGAGATTTTTTGCTGTGTTTTTTTAAAGATAAAACAGTAAAAAAAATATCCCTATCAGACATTGCGGACTTTCAGGGAGTAGATAAGGTAATCGCAAACAGAGGACTTTATGAGTCATGTAGCCTCGGATGGGGGGGGTATTATGTTACGTTCAACGATTCCATAGATATTCCGTCATGGATTCTTTATGAGAAAGGACGAATTATTGATGTTTCTTATGAGGATATTCTTACTTTTATAAGTAAGAATATTGTCGATACGACTAAGGCATGTGAGCTGCTTGAGTGTACAAGGCAGAATCTTTCGTATCTGGTTAAGCAGCATAACATAGAGCCTGTTATGACCGGAGTTAATGGGAATCTTTATCTCAAAAGTCAAATCACCGGCTGACCGCAAATGTCAGGACATTCATAGATGTTTGAGTATATATACATTCTGGGTTATAATGATGTAGTGTATGCGAAAAAATAGATGCTATACGGGGAACTTCATTCGGAGGGTGTATGATTATCATTCAACTTAAGGGCGGTCTGGGTAACCAGATGTTCCAATATGCGCTGTATATAGCGCTGAAAAACAGAGGCAAGACCGTAAAGATTGATGATGAAACGGGATTTGTAAATGACAAGCTAAGGACTCCGGTTCTTGCCGGATATGGGATTGATTATGATAAGGCCACTAAGGAAGAAGTTGTTGCTCTTACGGATTCCAAGATGGATATCATAAGCCGTATCAGAAGGAAACTTACCGGAAGGAAAACCTTTAGAATAGATGAAGTATCGGGAAGATTCGATCCCAAGATACTTGAACTTGAAGATGCGTATCTTGTCGGATATTGGCAGAGTGATAAATATTTCTCGCAGGAGAGTGATATCAGGGATATCAGACATGCTTTTGAGAAGAGACCTCAGGAACTTATGAGCGATGCTGTGAGCTGGTCAGTGCTTCAGCAGATAGAATGTTGTGAGTCTGTCAGCCTTCATGTGAGAAGAACCGATTATATAGATGCGCAGCATAAGCATGTTCACAATCTGTGTTCGGAAAAATATTACAAAGATGCGGTAAACAAGATACTGCAGGAGTATCCCGACGCTGTATTTTTTATCTTTACCGACGACAAAGAGTGGTGTAAAGAGCACTTCAAGGGACCAAATTTCAATGTTGTTGAACTTGAAGAGGGTGAAGGAACTGATATAGCCGAGATGATGCTTATGAGCAGATGCAAGCACCATATTATAGCGAACAGTTCATTCAGCTGGTGGGCTGCATGGCTTAATGATGCACCTGACAAGCTGGTACTTGCTCCTTCCAAGTGGATAAACAACAAAGATATGGATGATGTCTATACGGACAGAATGACAAAGATTGCGATCTGAGCAATGCGGAATTAAATGATACGGAGCAATCTACATATCATTCAGGAAAAATACAAAAGAGGGATATAAGAAAACGTACAGATTATGAGTAATACCGATAATAAAAAAGTCAGTTTATTTTCAAAACTCAGATATATATTTGATAGAAAGCAGAAGGGACAGTTGGTAATATTGGCTGTCCTTATACTCTTTGGTGGTATTTTTGAAACATTTAGTATTTCAATGATGATTCCTGTTATGGCAGGCATTATCAATCAGGATAAGCTCCAAAGTGCCATTGAGGATAACAAAGTTCTAAGAATTATTGCAGAAAGTCTTAATCTCGGTACGGGATCCGAACTGGCTGCTAAATTGACGGTTTGTCTGATTGTTTTGTTCCTGGTAAAAAATGCATATCAGATATTTCTTATCTACAGGCAGAATACCTTTATCACAAGAGCAAGAAACGACATGATAAGCAGAGTCATGAGGGAATTTTTGAACAGACCTTATGAGGATTATCTCGGTGCAGATATTCCGACTGTTTTTAGAATTACAGACAGTGATATACCAAGAACATTTACGCTTATGTTATCGCTTTTATCGCTTTCTACGGAATTGGTCGTTTCCATGGGACTTGGAATGGTGCTTATTATAACCGATCCGATCTTGACGGTTATATGCGTGTTTGTTTTTGTTGCATTAACTCTTTTTAATACCAAAGTTTTAAAGCCTAAGCTTAATAAGACGGGAAAAGAGAATCAGGAAACCCAGTCAAGGATTGCAAAGTGGAGACTGCAGGCAATATATGGTCTTAAAGATGTTAAAGTTCTGAACAGACAGGATTTCTTTATAAGAAATTATTATGAGTCAGGTAAAGTCGGTGCGGATCTGGCAAGGGATTACTCCGTACTTAATAATATGCCGAGAACTCTTATAGAGACCGTGTTTGTAGCTGTTGTCCTCTTGTATGTTCTCTTTTTTAAGTTGAATTCAAACGGTGTACAAAATGCAGGCGATGTTGATAAATTGATAATCGCGCTCGGACTTGTTGCTACAAGGCTTATGCCCGCGGTTAACAGGATAAATACTTATATTGCCGAGATTGCCTACAACCAGTACAGCCTTGATTTTGTATATAACAATCTCACGGATTCAATGAAGATGGATAAGGCGATGAGAGCGGAGAGAGCTGCAATCGCAGGTCCCGAGCTTCATTTGGAAAAAGAGATTGAGATAAAAGATATCACTTTTGCTTATCCGGACGCTGAGACAAATATATTTACCGGAGCAAATATGGTTATTCCTAAGGGAAAATCAGTCGGTATCATAGGACCTTCGGGTGCCGGTAAATCAACTGTTGTGGATATTATCCTCGGTCTTTTGCATGTGCAGAGCGGTGAGATTCTCTGCGACGGAAGCAATATATTCAGTAATTACGATTCATGGCTTGCGCAGATAGGTTATATTCCTCAGACAATCTACATGGTTGATGAGTCTATAAGAGAGAACATTGCATTCGGTATAGATGCAGACAAGATTGATGAGGACAGAATCTGGGAAGTTATGGAAGAAGCCCAGCTTGCTGAGTTTGTAAAGAGCCTTCCGGAAGGACTTGACACGAAGATCGGTGACAGAGGTGTGAGACTTTCAGGCGGACAGAGACAGCGTATAGGAATCGCGAGAGCTCTTTATCATAATCCGGAGATACTTGTGTTTGATGAAGCTACAAGTGCTCTTGATAACGAGACGGAGGCTGCCGTTATGGAGGCTGTCAACAGCTTCCACGGAAAGAAGACAATGATCATCATAGCCCACAGACTCAATACTATTGAGAACTGTGACATCATCTATGAGGTTAAGGACGAGAAGATCACACAGACTACTCTCGAAGGCAGAAACGTTATTCACTGACGCTTTGCTTTTTCAGAAGGAAAAGATAATATGATCGGAACAGAATTTATAAAAGGATACGGACTTGGAAATCAGCTCTTTTTCTATGTTGTGACAAGGTGCATGGCTGAGGAAAAAGGTGTGGATTTCGGTTTCATAAATCCCGGTCAGGTGGGAAACGTTTTTCACTCGAATAAGGGAATGTACTTTATGGACATTGACCTTGGAACTGAGATACCGCCTGAGGACAGAGATAAATATACAATCTTTAATGAGCAGGACGATCGCCTTTACATGGGCAATTCAAGGCACGACATGAGTAACGGGTGTTACATAAGCGGTGCGGACAAAAGACTTTTTGAGATTGAGGACAATACTCTTATCTATGGAAATCTTCAGGATGAGAGTTATTTTGAGAAATATAGGGACAAGATAAAAGACTGGCTCAAGGTTAAGCCCGAGGCTGAGTCATATGAATATACAAGCGACGATCTCTGCATCATCAACATAAGAGGCGGCGAGTATACAAATCACCCCGAGCTATATCTTGACAGAAAATACTTCTTAAATGCGATAGAGCATATGAAGAAGATAAATCCAAATATGAGATTCATGGTGGTAACTGAGGATGAGGAAGCTGCAAGAAAGGTGCTTCCGGAGTACGAATGCCATCATTTCGATATGGGAAAAGATTATGTTACTTTGAAGAATGCGAGATATCTGATCTTGTCGAATTCATCTTTTTCCATAATGCCGGTGCTTTCAAGTACGGAACTTAAGTATGCTATAGCGCCAAAATATTGGGCTAGACATAATATCTCAGACGGCTTCTGGTCCTCTGAGCAGAATATATACAGTTTTTTGCATTATCAGGACAAAAAAGGTCGTATATTTGAGGCAGACGAGTGCAGAAAAGAACTTGAAGAATATAAAAAGAGATCTGTGCTCTATGCAAGAAGAAATATAAGGCCCGGCAAGATAAGGCTCTTTTGCCAGATAATCAGAAGAAAGAGCCTGTACGGTGTCTTTTACCTAAAGAAGATTATCAGAAGCCTTGAGAAGAGAGTCGGAATTATCAAGAAATATCAGTGTTGATCGGATTATAAATTTGATCAAAGTGCGATAGACAGAGGAACGAAATGGAAAAAAAGATTAAGCTCCCTCAGGTTACGCTCTGTGCCATGACGAGTGTCAACGTCTATGAGACTGTGCAGGCGCTTAAATACAGCATGAGGGAAATCGAGTTTGGTGACGTTGTTCTGGTTTCGGATAAGAAGCCTTTTTATCTGCCCAAGAATATCAGATTCAGCTATACATCTAAGCTCGACAGTATCGATAAATTTAATTACAAAATGGTCTATGAACTTAAAGACCACATAAATACTGATTTTGTGCTGCTTGTACATGCGGACGGATTTGTTATTCATCCCGAGAACTGGAATGACGAGTTTCTTGAGTACGATTATATCGGATCGCCCTGGCCGCTTCCGAAGAACGATTATGCATACAGGGACAGCAAGGGCACGATATGCAGAGTCGGAAACAGCGTCTCCATAAGGTCCAAGAGACTTTTGGAATTCCCTTCCAAGTATAACCTTAAGTGGGAAAGAGTTGACGACGGATTCTACAACGAAGATATTTTTATCTGCTGTCATTCCAAGAATGCGATGGAGGAAAAGGGCTTTAAGTGGGCGCCTTTTGAGCTTGCTCTTACATTCGGAAGAGAGCATCCGTTACCTGAAAATAAGGGCATAGAGCCGTTTATTTTCCACAAGTGGTGGGGAGAAAATGCAAATTATCCCAGATTTTACAGCCCGAAGAAACGCTTTAAGATGGCTGTCAGACCGTTCCTGTTTTGGAGAAAGACAAAGAAGTGGAAAGAGGAGCATAATATCACATGATCTTTTCAATCATAGTTCCCGTGTGCAACGGCGAGAAGTATATCCGTGAGGCGGTTGATTCTGCGCTTGCACAAAAAGTAAATAGCGAGGATATGTTTGAGATCATTCTTTCCGAGAACGGTTCGAGCGATAGAACTCCTGAAATATGCGATGAGTACGCCGCTACAAATGATAATGTTTCGGTAATTCACAAGGGAAAGATCGGGCTTTATCAGGCGAGGCAGGAGGGAATAAAGGTCAGTAAGGGCGATTATATCCTTGCTCTTGATGCCGATGACAAGCTCGTTCCCGGAATGTTGTCGAAGCTCGCAGGTCTTATCAGGGATTATGAGAAAAAAGGAAGTACTCCCGAGCTGATTTTTTTCAATGCGACGGAACTTGACGGAGATAACGCGAGGCTAAAAGATTTTTCTTTTACAAACGGAAAAATTTACAGCGGTGATGAGAAGCGCGCCTTTAAAGAACTTGTATTAAAGGGTGATTACCTGAATGCCATGTGGATAAAGTGTATTCACAAGAGTATTGCGTTTATAGATACCGAGAGGATAGGTCTTAACTACGGCGAGGATCTTCTGCAGACCGCGGAGTACGTGGACAGAGCCAAAGGGATAGCCTACTTGGATGAAATCCTGTATTATTACAGAAGAAACGAGCAGAGTCTTACTGCAAGCTACAACAGAGCATTTCTTGATAACCAGAAGATTGTCTGGGGAGAAGTGGACAGATTGGGGAATAAATGGGGGCTTAACGATCTCTTTGATATCCTTGATAAGAGAAAAAGTCTTACCTGTGCCATTGCGGTAGCCAAGATTATTTATTCGGGGCTTTCGTACAGGCAGAAGAAGGTGAAGCTTTCAGAATTGTTCCATGATGATTTTTATAAAAAATATTATGCTGAGACTCTTCCGGCTTTTGCTCCCGAAGAAGACACCCATGTGCATGGGCTTATGATATCGGATGAGGGTAAAGCGCTTTACAGAGAGGCTTTTGTTAGTACCGTTAAGACTGCGGTCAAGAAGATTATAGGCAGGGCATAACAGATGGTTTATGATTTAATACCATTTTTCAACGAACTTGATATATTAAAGCTAAGGCTTGGAATTCTCGATAAGTACGTGGATAAATTCATTATTGAAGAAGCTACGGTGACTTTTTCGGGAGAGCCCAAGGAACTTTGTTTTGATAAGAACAGAGAGCTTTTTAAGGATTATCTTCACAAGATAGTTTATATAACGGTTGATGATACACCTATGGATATCTCAACGCATGAAAGAGATTATTATCAAAAGAACTGCTTAAAGCGCGGACTTGAAGAAGTGGGCGCGACGGCAGACGATGTGCTTATCTTCGGAGATGTCGATGAGATACCGAATCCGTCCGTTCTTGAGAATATTATCGCAAGCTTTGACAAGAATAAGGTATATCATTTGGCTCAGAGAAACTTCTATGTTTACATGAACATGGAAGAGAAGTCGGGAAAGCTTTTGTCCATAACGGGAGAGTTTCCGGAAATAGCTGAAAAAGACAGAAAGTGGCTTGGAACCAAGATCACGTCACTTGATAATATCCCTAAGGAAGGGATTGTAAGGCTTCGCGATATCATCCCCGTAACTGATGAGAGGTCGGTGCGAGTTGCGGACGGCGGATGGCATTTCGGATATATGGGCGGATACAAAGAGACCAATCCCGCAAAGAGGATAGGAATCAAGGTAAAGGCTGCCGCACATCAGGAACACAATGACAAAGAGGTTCTTGCGGAGACTATGGATCATCTGGTTCTCGGTCAGGATATTTTCGGCAGGGCTGCAAAGTTTGAAAGAGGCGAGATAGATGATTCATATCCTGCATATCTTCTTGAGCATATGGATGAATACGGACATCTTGTTATGCCCGGGATAACTGCAGCATCAAAGCTCTATCATTACTTGGATATTACGGCGGGAAGATTTATGAGAAAAGCTTTTCGCAAGATAAAAAGAATTCTTAGCAGGTAGATAACATGAACTTTTTAAGTGAAGAAAAAAAGGCTAAACTTAGTGAAGTTTTATTTTACGTTGCGCTTACCATAGAGCTTGGTATAATGCTTTTGGAAAAGTCTGTTATTCATATGTACAGTTATCAGAGCTATGTATATCGGCTGACTTTTCTTATGACACTTATTGCGGTGCTTTTATTAAAGCATGACAAGAAAGAGTGGATAATAATAGGCGCTGTATGTGCTTTTACTTTTATAAGTTACAGGATCTCGGGAAAAAACGATCTGCTCAGATATGCGGTATTTATGATGGCCGCAAGGGATATCGACATTAAAAAGGCGATGAAGTACATCTTGTATGTTTCGGCAGCGGGGTATTTTCTGATAGCTTTTTTATCCGTGATGGGAAAACTTGGAGTTACGGCTCAGCCGCCGCATGATTACGGAAGAGGTGTCGTGGAGATGCGGTATGAGCTTGGCTTTGGCCATCCCAACACTTTTTACGGAAGTGTGTATGCGTTTGTGCTTCTTTGGATGTGGATTTACGGGGAAGCCGCTACTTTGAGAGAGTGGCTGCTTGTTTTTACTCTTAATTTTATGTCATGTGTTATTTCGGCAAGCAGAACAGGTATGCTGATAAGTTTTATGACATTTGGCATCGGCTTTTTGGCAAGGTATTGCAAGAAAATCGGAGAAAGTAAGATTGTATATATACTTACGGCACTTGTCACACCTGTTTTCTGCGTCGCTTTTTCCGTGTGGTCGGCTATTGTAAGTAAAGTGCCACGTTATGAGTTTGAGCATAAACATTATAAGTTTATCGAATGGATCGATTCAAAGCTGAATAACAGGATACATGACCTGTACAGGGAGACCGAGAAACATGCCGGTTCTATTTGGACATGGAAGCTTTTTTCTGACGGAAGTAGCGAAGAGACATTTGATATGGGCTGGGTAAGGATTTTTTACTGGTACGGAATAATTCCGGCAATTGTTATCGCGGCACTTATTGTTTTGATCATATATATTTGTTATAAGAAAAAAGATATTTGGACTTTGGTAATAATCTTATCGCTTTCAGTCTACACGATCGTGGAAGCGACATTTGTGTCGGAATACATTGGCAGGTTGTTTATTCTTCCCGTGATAGGAGCGTATCTTGGGGAGTTTGTAAGTAGAAAAAAGGATGGAGAATGTCTGAAAAGTTAAGGAAAAAGATTTTTTATATACTGATGGCGGCAGCCTTCTTGTCGGTGCTTATTTATGCGTTTCTCACTCCGAATATGTCGGATGATCTTAATTATGGAAGAGACGTGGCGGAGGCTGAGAATTTTTTTGATCTCTTTAAGCAGGAACATGAGCACTATATGAATCACGGCGGTAGAAGTGTCGCGCATTTTATTCTGAGAGTATTTTTGTTTATGGGGACCAAGAGCGTGTTTAATGTGGTCTCTGCAGTTGTATTTACGATTCTTACTTTACTCATATATGCAAATGTTGATATGAGAAGAAAGTATGATATAAGAGTTTATGCGGTAGTTTTAGGGTTTTTATGGCTGCTTGATCCTACGATCAGTCAGACTGTATTTTGGGAAGACGGTGCCTGCAACTACTTGTTTACAACAACTATCCTGTTGGGATTTATGACTTATTTCAGAAAATGTATGATTGCTGAAAAGAAGAACAATTTGGCTTTGATGATCGTATTTTCTGTCTGGGGAATCCTGGCGGGATGGTGCAATGAGAATACTTCAGGTGGAGTTATTCTGTTTTTGCTCGTATTGCTTTATCTTAAATGGAGAGAAAAAAAGAGCTTATCTTTCATCAAAACATGGATGATATGCGGGCTGATAGGAAGTTGCACAGGTTTTTTAATAATGTTCTTGTCACCCTCTAATTTTACGAGGGGAAGTGACGCGGCAAGTAAGGAGGCTCACTCAGGCCTGCTTGGCATCATGGCGAGATTTTTAAAGATAATCTTAAATATAAAAGAAAATTATATTGTTCTTACACTTATGTTTGTGGTTCTTTTGATACTTATACGAAGTATCTGTGCTTCAAAAGAAAAATATTCAGAAGTATCAGGTTTTATGAAGGTTATGGGATTCATAGCTCTCATTTCGGCGCTGGCACTTATCGCGGTTCCGGAAGGCCCGCAACTGAGAGCTTACTATGGCGCAAGTATTTTCCTTATGATCGCTGTTATCAACGGTATTGCTGTTGTTGGAAATATGGCAAATCTTATGGTATCAGCCGAGGACAGTTTACTTGAGAAGTTAATTCAGGGACTATATACTTCAGCAGTCGTTGTTATGGGAATCTGGCTTTCTTTTGTATATATTGAGCAGGGAGCGCTTGTTGCCCGTGTAAACAGAGAATACAAAGAAAGATATGATTATCTTGAAAGACAGGCTGCAGCAGGTGTTGAGGACGTTGAAGTGCCTATGCTCCGACCGCAGTGGTATAGCAAATATACGGATATGGCATATGAATGCGATATAGTGGAAGGATGGGTTGGAAACGAAGAGGATCCCCGCTATGGTGATTATTATGTAAACAGAAATGTTTATTGTGAACAATATGGATTTGACAGTCTTACCGGAGTTGAAAGGGAAGGCTGGACAGAATATTAAGGTAGGAGTCGTGACATCGAATGTAGGATTCCCGTAGTTTTTTGTTTGTTGTAACATGGAGAAAGTTTTGAACACAGAAATACTCGTTAGCATCATAATCCCTGTATATCAGGCGCAGGACACGCTCAGAGAGTGCGTCTTGTCTTGTGTTACCCAAAAAGGGATTGAAGGTGATGCTTTTGAGGTTATTCTTGTTGATGACGGTTCCAAAGACGAGAGTGCGAAGATTGCCGACGAGCTTGCCGAAGAATACGGGCAGGATAAGATAAAGGTCAAACATATTAAGAACAGAGGCGTTTCCGGAGCAAGAAATATCGGTCTTGAGATGGCGACAGGAAAATATGTGTCTTTTGTTGACGCAGATGATACAATATCTGAGGGTTGTATTGCAAATATGCTCAAACATGCAGACGAAGATACGGTTTTGACTGACGGAAGTGCTGATATTGATTCGCCATATGTGTTAAGCGGTTATCAGTATATTGAAGATTTTACGCTTGAGAGTAACACGCATGTGTGGGGAAAGCTCTTTTTACGAAAAAGGCTTTCGGAAGAACATATCATTTTTAAAGAGGGGCTCACTATCGGAGAAGATCTGCTTTTTTTACTTGATGTGGCACTTTCCGAAGGTAAGAAAAAAGGCGTAAAAGTTGTTCCGGCAGGCCGTGATGATTACAGATATTCGGACAATGAGAACGGAGCAATGAAGGCTTCATTTAAAGCAAGTTTTCTTGACCAGCTTACGTGCTGGGAAGAGGCAGAAGCTAAGCTCAAAGAGGTTTATGAGTTTATCTCCGTTTATTCTTTTGTTAAAGTTGCTGTTTCACAGATACTTACGGCTTTGCTGGTAATTGGTAAAGTAGCCGTCGTTCCCGACGATGAAAAAGACAATGATCTTGCGCGTGAGGCAGTCAAGGCTGCGGGAGACAGGATCAGGCACGCTTTGAAGACAAGAGGAGCATTTGCCGCATTGTCTTTTGGACATAAGATAAAAGTTATTGTATTTAAGATCAGTCCTAAACTTTATGTAAAGATGTATGCAAGATATAAGGACAGGTGAATATATATGAATATTGATTTTAACAGACCGATAATTTTATATATGCACGCAGGTTCGGGGAACCATGGTTGTGAGGCGATAGCCAATACTACAGTTAAGTATATTGCCGAGCAGAGAGAGAAGACCGGAGCTGAGGAGGACCTTCCGCTTATTCTTGTAACCAACAGTGCAGCCGAGGATAGAAAATATTCACTCGGAATTCTTGAAAAAAAGGGACTTTGCACTATTGTTGAAGAAAGACATATAGACAGACACTTTATTCCTCATGTAATCTACTATTTGTGGAGACTTGTCACAAGGGATAAGCAGTCTTTTTTGCGATACAGATATAAGGACGCGTTTAAAGAGTTTGACAATGCTGTCGGAAAGGCCAATAAGAGAAAAGGCGAGAAACCGCTTGCCATCTCGATAGGTGGAGATAATTATTGCTATAAGAGTCTGGTGCCGGATCTTATATTGGCTCACAAAGTCTTTATAAGAAGAGGATTCGAGACGATTCTGTGGGGATGTTCAATTGAGCCTAAGTCCCTCAAGGATAAGAAGCTTGTCAAGGATCTGGCGGCATATGATCTGATCTATGCACGAGAGTCGATTACTTACGACGCGCTTGTCGATGCAGGATTTAATAAGGATAAACTTATTTTTGAAAAAGATCCCGCATTTATGCTTGATACGGCAAAGGTTCCGGGAATCAACGGTTTTCTTCCCGGTAACACTGTCGGAATAAACTTAAGTCCGATGGTTCAGAATCTTGAGAAGACGCCCGGTATCACTATGAAGAACTACAGTAATTTTATTGAGTTCATTCTTAGAAATACTCATCAGAATATTGCGCTGATCCCGCATGTTGTGTGGAAAAACAACGATGACAGAAAGCCGCTTAACGAGCTTTATGAGATACATAAGTACACGGGAAGAGTTGTTATGCTTGCGGACATGCCGGCAGAGAAGCTGAAAGGCTATATTTCCAAATGTAGTTTTTTTGTTGGAGCAAGGACTCACAGTACGATAGCGGCATACAGTAGCAATGTTCCTACTCTTGTTATAGGATATTCGGTAAAGAGTAAAGGAATTGCCAAAGATCTGTTCGGAACATACAAGGAGTATGTTCTTCCGGTACAGAAACTTGCAAGCGAAAATGCGCTTGTTGACGCATATATGCGTATTATGAAAAAGCAAAATACAGAAGCAGAGGCACAAGGAGGAATACAATGATCATAATTCAGATTGCGGGCGGTTTGGGAAACCAAATGCAGCAATATGCGCTATATAGAAAACTCCTCAGTCTCGGAAAAGAAGTTAAACTGGATATTTCCTGGTTTAGTGAGGAAGTACAGAAGAAGATGCTTGCTCCAAGAGAGTTTGAGCTTCCTCTTTTCAAAGATCTTCCTTTTGAAGTCTGTACCGATGAAGAAAGAGACAGATTTTTAAAGCAGAATCTTTTTTCTGCAATCAAGGGAAAAATAACCAAGAAACTTGGACTTACTGCATCTTCAAATCCAAATGTATTTGTTGAGACAAAGATGTACCACCCCGAGATATTTGAGTTTGAAGATAAGTATATTACAGGATATTTCTTATGTCAGAAGTATTATGAAGATATCATGGATGAACTGCGCGAGCTCTTTGTATTCCCGCCTCACAGGGATTCGGATCTTGCAATGAGAAACAGGATCATTTCAGAGAAGATGGAGAGATTTCCTTCTGTCAGTGTACATCTTAGAAGAGGAGATTATCTCGATCCCGCAAATGTAAATATTCTCGGAAATATTGCTTCTGATGATTACTACAAGAATGCGATGGATTATTTTTTGAAAAAAGATCCTGAGACGCATTTCTATATCTTTACAAGCGATCACGATTACGCGAGAGAGCACTACGGCGATATCTCCAGATATACGATTGTTGAATGGAATAATGGCAAAGACAGTATACAGGATCTCATGCTTATGAGTCATTGTAAGGGTAATATCTGCGCCAATTCAACATTCAGCTTCTGGGGCGCAAGACTCAACAAGAGACCCGATCACGAAGTCATAAGAACATACAAGATGAGAAACAATCAGCCGATAGATCCCGAGACAATGCATGATTATTGGAAGAATTGGATTCTCATGGACAATAAGGGAAATATAGTTTAATGGGAAGAGTTCAGGCGGCGAAGAAGAATATATTGTTCGGGTACGTAGGGCAGATTGTAACTATGGTTATGGCCTTTGTTCTTCGTACCTTTTGTATGCGTTATATAAGTGAACAGATACTTGGAGTTGACGGTACTTTCGTAGAAGTCTTGTCATTTCTGAATATGGCAGAGCTGGGCATTGGCACAGCTCTGAATTTTAGTCTTTATAAACCTGTTGCCGAAGGCGATACAGAAAAAATAAAGTCCTACATGCAAATGTACAGGAGGGCTTATTATTATATTGCCGGTGTAGTGGGATTATTAGGCATTTTTCTTGTACCATTTTTGAAGTACCTTGTTAAAAATCCGGGTGTCCCGGAAAAAGATCTTGTTCTTTTTTATCTGATCTTCCTCTTTAATACTGTCAGTTCATATTTTGTTGCATACAAGTATAGCCTTGTTAATGCAGAGCAAAAGAACTATATTCAGACCAATATAATTGCTATAACAAAGATTGTTACATCGGTTTTCCAGATTATTGTTGTGGCTCTTACTAAGAATTATTATTTTTATCTTATTACTGATGCGGTAATTCAGCTTATTCAGAAGATATTTGTTTCAAGATATCTTGATAATATGTATCCATATCTTAAGGAAAAGAATATTGAAAAGCTTGCCAAGGAAGATGAAGAAATTGTTTGGACTAAGACTAAGGCGCTTGTATTTCACAAGGTTGGTGATGTCTTCAGACTTCAGACAGATACTCTTATAATTTCATCTTTATCGGAAGTTGGAGCGGCACTTGTTACGGTTGTAAGAAATTACAACATGATCATAGTAGCGGTCTCAAGTTTTGTAAATATTATTTTTAATTCCGTAATTTCAAGTTTTGGAAACCTGATCGCAACAGAAGACAGAGATAAGCAGTATAGCATGTTCAAGGTATACAGGTTTTTTGCTACATGGGTATATGGTTTTTCCTGTGTTGGTTTCATGCTTCTTTTGACACCGCTTGTGGAGATGTGGACTAAGATTTCCAAAGGAGATAAGTGGACAGATTTTTGGATCTTGCCTGCTTTAGCGGTTTTCCTAATCCTTACGGATTATTATTTTAAGGGCGAAAGGATAGTACTTTCGAATTACCAGGCGGCAGCCGGTGTTTATGAGCAGGATAAATATCTTGCGCTTATTCAGGGAATTGTCAATCTTATTCTTTCAATATGGCTAGTTCAAACAAAACTGGGTATTTCAGGTATTTATGTCGGAACAGTTGTATCGGGAATCATTGCAAACATAACAAAGCCGGTAATTATTTATAAAGCCTGTTTTGATAAAAGCGCTGTGAGTTATTTTATTGATTCATTCAAGTATATTGCTTCCATGGCATTTGTCATGGGGATATGTTATTTTATCAGGCAACTTGTAATGCCTGAGCCTACGATACTTGGATTTGCAGCAATGGTAGTTATTATTACCGTTGTATTTAACGGAGTATATTTCCTTTTATACGGAAGAAGTGAAGAATTCAGATATCTTTGTGGAAAACTCAAGTCAAGAAAGGCGTAATTGTGGATAATTCTGCATATTATGAAGTGGTCAAGGAGACCGTAAAACAACTTAATAATATTATGAATGTAAGCCTTTCTGACAGGATAAAAGATGCTGTAAAAAAGGCACTTGGTAGAAGCGTACGGACAAAAGATCCGCTTTTTTGGCATGCGGGAATGCTTATGGTGGGGCTTGTTTCTGCGCTTGAGTATCTTGAGAAGGTTGATGACGCCAAGGAAATAAGAGATGAGATTAAAGCTTCTCTGGAAGAGCATGTCGATCTGTGGTTTAGGAAGACTGCCGGTAAGGTCGGATTTGTTGACGATGCACTTGCAGGATTTGCACTTGTCAGGGCTTATGAGATAACTGGTAACGAGAAATTTAGAGAAGCTGCAGATGCAGTGAAGACTTATATAGGAAACGCCGGAAGGGATGCAGAAGGAGCAATTCTTTACAATTCCGGAAGAAGCGGAAATATTTTTGTAGATGGAATCGGGCAGGTCTCGATGTTTATGGCAGCTTGTGGAGATGATTCATTTGACGGTAATAAGCAGCTTCGTCTGTTTTATAAATATGGAATGGATGAAGAGAGTGGGCTGTGCTACCACGGGTATGAGCTTAAGAAGGCTGATAACGATGACAGAATTGCCGCTGATAGAAATGATTCCTCAAAGAATGGTTATGTTTCCGATAAGAAGGGAATTCTGTGTTGGGGAAGAGCGTTCGGATGGCTTATCATGGGAGCAAGCGTAAATGCTGCACTTGGGAAAGCAGATGAGGAGTCTTTTTCACAATTCAGAAGTCTGTGCGAGGCGGCACTTAAGTACCAGAGAGCAGACGGCGGCTGGAGCTGGCAGCTGCAGGCTCTAGACGGACATATCGATCTGTCCGCAACGGGAATGATAGCTTATGCACTTGGATATGCAGTTAACAACGATGTTTTCGGTGAAGCAGATCTGCCGGATAAGATAAGAGCTGCGCTCAAGAAGGCAAAAGAGTGCATCTATGCTCATACCAAAAGCGGAATCGTAACAGATTCACTGAGTTCATGTGATGACTTTGCAGTTCACTATCAAACTTACGGAAACTACCCCTGGGGACAGGGCGCGGCTTTGGCAGCATTTTCCGTAATAAATTAAACAGAAAATATATGGAAGGAAATGCTATTTGCTTTAGCATTTCTTTTTTTGTTCAATTTTTTGCTATTGTCATGCCGGAGATATGATGGTATACTCCATGTAGTAATCAATACTACATCAAAAGTTATTAGTATCAACTTGTTGGGAGGTACACCATGAATACTAAGGAATTAAAGAAATTCTTCAAGGAGCATCTCGTTCCTTCGAAATTATATAAAGTTGGAGGACATCACAAAAATCGTGTATGTCTTGATAAAACAGAAAACGGATGGGCTGTTTTTTTCCAGGATAAGAAGGAAAGAATCGGGGTTATAAACTTCCCTGACGAAGCTTCAGCCTGTGACAAAATGAAGGAAGAACTCCGCAAGATGATGGAGCAGCTCTACGGAGTAACATGGGCTCCTGCAAGATAATTAAATAATATTGATTCTTATATTGTTGGATGTCAAAATAGATTTTGGCATCCATATTTTTTTATTGAATAAAAAATGTTTTTTATATAGAGAAGGTGAAAAGCTATGAGAAAGACGTCTGCTTTATATAGTGCAGTTGCGGTTCAGGCAATCATGTATATCGCATTGGGCTCATTTGGAATTATGTCGTTAACGAATCTGAGCTACAGAGGTTTTGTTGTTGCGGCAATTTGGGCTGTGATCTTTGCAAATATTTATATATGGAACGGTGTTGAATCCGAAAACATAATAAAAATGACTGCTATCTGTACTGTGGCATGGATGGCGATATGGACATTTACAGAGTACTTTGTTGCCGGAATTTTTTATAATATCTCTGATTCCGCATGCTATGTGTTTTATGGATTTGAGTGTCTTACGTGCTTTGGAAGTGTGTTTTTGATTGCTGCCAAGCATACAGGTAAGAAGAGTGGAAAAAATCTTTTTATTATATTGGCAATGCTACTTGCAGTAGCCTGTTATATAATTGCGACAGCTCAGGTGATCAAGATATTTCCGGACTATTTGCCCGGAGAATCGCCGCTTGATATTATGTCCGGGAAAGCAACTACGCAGTCTATGTTAGATGTTATAACAGGTGGAGTTACTATGCCAAGACACGATATGATGATAAAGATTAATGCGATATTTTATGCTGTAGAGAGCATTTTACTTATATCTCTTTTTTCCGGTGAAAAAGCTTTATGCAAAAATACAAAATAGTCTTTTTAATGAATATTCTCTATGTTAAAATACGATTACAGGTTGGCTGTGAGTATTTATCCACAAATAAAATGGAAAAGGAGATTAAAATATGGCAAATTTAGAACCCAGAAAAAATGAACTTAAAGGAACAGAGACAGAAAAGAATTTGCTTGCTGCATTTGCAGGTGAGTCTCAGGCAAGGAATAAATATACATATTTTGCTTCAAAGGCAAAAAAAGACGGCTATGTTCAGATCAGTAAGATCTTTGAAGAGACAGCCAATAACGAGAAAGAGCATGCCAAGATGTGGTACAAGATTCTTACCGGAATCGGTTCAACAGTAGAAAACCTCAAGGAAGCAGCAGAAGGAGAGTCATACGAGTGGCAGGAGATGTACCCTTCTTTCGCAGCTAAAGCACGTGAGGAAGGCTTTAATGATATCGCATTTCTTTTTGAAAAGGTTGCTGAAATTGAGAAAGAGCATGAGCAGAGATATAAAAAGCTCCTTGAGAATATCGAGAAAGATCTTGTATTCTCATCAGACGGCGATTCTATCTGGATCTGCTCAAATTGCGGTCATATCGTAGTAGGACCTAAGGCTCCCGAGATGTGCCCTGTTTGCAATCATCCCAAGAGCTACTTCGAGAAGAAGGCTGAGAATTATTGATCGGATAGCCTGACTGATTCGATATTCGTATAAGTTAATATTTATTCAGGATAAAGAGCTTTTGCAGAGATTTAATAAGTCTTTGCAAAAGCTTTTTCTATTGAATGGGAATTAATATTTTTTTTATAAATAAGTACTTGATTTTTTGTTCTAGTTGTTCTATAACATACTTGTAAAGAAAATTAGCAGCCAAGAGATGAGAGTGCTAATACATCATCTCAGGTTGCACAAACTACTACAACAAAAATTTTTTATAAAAGGAGTGATGACTTATGTTGATGCCTATGTTATGGAGTAACAATAATTTGTTTGACGAGATGGATGACTTCTTTGGTGGCAGATTATTCGGTGACCTGTATGATTCCGGACTTATTGAGAAGAACTTCGAGCCGGCATCAGGTCTTATGAAGACTGACGTCATCGAAAAAGATAACAGTTATCAGCTTGAAGCCGAGCTTCCGGGATTTAACAAGGAAGATATCAATATCGACCTTAAGAACGAAGTGCTTACCATCAGTGCTACACATAATGAGAACAAGGATGAGAAGAATGAGAACGGCAAGTACATCCGCCGTGAGAGAAGAAGCTCTTCGTACCAGAGATCCTTCCGTACACCGGGACTTAAACCTGAAGATATCATAGCTCAGTACAAGAACGGTGTTCTTACGGTCAACATCCCCAAGAAGGAAGCTATTCCCAAGAAAGAAGAGGCAGTGAAGATTGAAGTTAAGGATTGATTATAAGAAGTAATAAATATCCCGGCAATCTATGATTCAAATAGAATGCCGGGATATTTATGGATGCGAACAACTATTTTATTCGCCTGAATAAGTTCTTGTATAGTAAATTGAGCATGATTTCTTTGTGATAAAAAGAATAGTTAATGCAGCTAAAAATGCGATTGTAGCTTCGAAGCTTATGAAGCTTACAATAAGCGCAAGGATCAGAAGAACAATTGCGGTAAATTCAACTGCGGATTTGCCGGATAATGATTCAATCTGACATAAACGTTCATCGTTGAGCTCATTGTAGATTCTAATAAGCTTTTTTTCATCTTTAAGAGCATTTATATATTTAGAAATTTGATAAACGCATACTATTTCTATGGCGATAACCATTCCGACCACAAAACCCTGCATAAAATCAGCATGCCCTGATTTTGCATAAAGCGAAGCTATAGATGGTCTTTGGGAAATAATGAGTAAAGCGCTACTTAAAAATGCCACTAATGCATATGCAGTGATTTTTTTCTTTATTGATGCTTTGATTCTTTCTTTTCCGGTGTTAGTCATAAGTTTTCATCCTCCAAGCTGCCGAAATCAAATACTTCTTCAATTGTCATGTTAAAATGGTGCGCTATCTTATATGCCAGTCCCAATGAAGCAGTGTATTTGCCAACTTCAATGGAAGTAATTGTCTGTCTGGTTGTTCCGACAATGTCGGCAAGTTCTGATTGTGATAGCTTATTTGCTTTTCGCAATTCTTTTATTTTGTTCTTCATTGATACCTCATTACTTTTTGCCAAGCTCGCTTTGCATATTTAGCATAGTCTACTTTGCATAAAATGTCAAGCATACTTTGCAAAAAAACTTTCTCATGAGTAAAATCGGTACTTATGACTTAATGAAGGCAAGCATGTTCGAAATCACGATTTTTCCATGATATTCTTTAAATTCGGCTATGAATGATTTACAATGCTTATAGTAATTTGCTTGGAACATAGATTAGTGTCTTTGTTCCAAGCATATAGCATAAAATAGGAAAGTGATAATATTATGGAAAAAGAATTTGAATATGAAGGATATACAGGTACCGTTAATTACGACAAAAACTGCGATTACTATACAGGTGAAGTTGTAATCGACGGAAAAATCTATACATATGAAGGTGACACTCTTGAAGAACTGCGAGAGGACTTTGAAGACATTATCGATTCTATGATCGCATTTGAGGAGATGGATGATGAAGATGCTTGAGTGTGTTTTAGAGTTTGTTGGGCAGGGGAAAGAAGACGAGTTTAAATGGGTGATGGAAATACTTGAATACGGTTCAAAGTATGTTTTGCCGATCCTATGCGCTTATGTCATAAATCTTTTACTCAATAAATATATCAGTAAGGAAAGACTTCGCGGTAAAATTCATCTTATTTTTTTGAGAGGTATTATAACTACGGTCATATGGGGACTTGCTCTAACAACTGTTATTGGAAATGTGCCGGCATTTTCCAAGATCTGGAGAGGTGTCGCTACATCATCCGCACTTATTGCCGCTGTCCTCGGTCTTGCAGCCCAGTCAACACTTGCCAATGTATTTGCAGGTATTGCGATTTCGGCATCGAGATCCAGACCCTTTGATGTCGGAGACAGAATCAAGATTGACTCTATCGATCCCGGTTATGTTGAGAACATCACGTTGAGACACACGGTTATCAAGACTTATCAGAACGAGATTATTTACATTCCCAATTCTACAGTTGGTTCGGCGACTATCATCAATTACACTCAGGAAGAATCGTTTTCTTTTCCGATAGTGATTTCTGTGGCGTATGGAACGGATATGCAGAAGGCTATGGATATCATGGCTGACGTTATTGTTGAGCATCCGGTGCATCATGGAGGAAGACCGACGGTTTTGTGTAAGAGCTGCGATGATAGCGGCGTCACATTAAGGGCACTCGTTGAGACGGAAGATTTCAAGGATAACCCGAAGGCATGCTCTGACTGTCTTGTAGAGATAATGAAGAGATTTGCAAAAGCGGGAATCGAGATTCCTTACAACAAACTTGTTCTTATCAACTCAAATGAGAAACAAAATTGATGCGCATAAAAGCTAAAAAAGCGTGATACAAAGGCATAGCGCAATTATACATAGACACGGGAGAAGGTATGGGAAAGTTATATTTCAGATACGGGGCAATGGGGAGCTCAAAGACAGCCAATGCGCTGATGGTGCAGTACAACTACATCGAGAAGGGGCAAAAATGTATTTTGCTAAAGCCTAAGACCGATGACAGGGACGGAGAAAAAATCGTCAAGTCCAGAATGGGGCTTAGCGCTGAGGCGACATTTGTAGAAGAATTCATTGATGAAGTAAAAAATGAGTGGTTTACGGGAAAAGCGGAAGGCTGGAAAGAGCTTGACTGCGTGATTGTTGATGAAGCGCAGTTTCTTACTGAAGAACAGGTGGATATTCTTGCGGAAGTTGTTGATAGATACGATCTTCCTGTTATTTGCTACGGACTTCGTACCGATTTTACAAGTCATCTTTTCCCGGGATCCAAGAGGCTCATGGAAATAGCAAACTATATTGAAGAAGTTCCGACCGTGTGCTGGTGCGGACGCCGCGCACACTTCAATGCGAGAGTCAGTGACGGCAAGATCGTCCGAACAGGCGAGCAGGTTATGGTAGGAGGAAATGAATCCTACGTATCACTTTGCAGACGTCATTTCTTAAGCGGAGAGGTATATGGCAAGAGAGAGCGTGAGCTCTCGGACGGAACCAAAATGAATTAATGAAAAATACGGAGCGCCGGTAAGACACTGAACCGGCCTCCGTATTTGTTTTATGAAATGGATCGATTTTCTAAAGCTTCTTCGTGAGTTGCAAGGTCAATCTGCTGGACGACTCCCACGCCTCCGCTTTCTTTTAGGAATACACCGCTTGCGCGCAGCTTTGCAGCTGTGTTAAAAGAACTGTCCCGTAAGCTGTAGTCTGTTATGGCACTTCCAAGATAAATTGCACCGACATCGGCTTCTTTTAACGAAAGAAGCGTATCGGTACCGTCTTCGTTACGAATCCAGACTTTGAGAGCGTTGTATACATCGTCGTTTTCATCAATCCAACCGTTTCCGTCATGATCATATGCGGACAGGTCTTTGAAGCCGTTTCCACTTTTTGTGCCGAAAAGTTCCGAGCCGTCGTTTATATGCCCGTCGCCATTTTTATCAAGGGCAAGGAAACCTGTACCTTTTGACAGATTCGAAATTTTATCCTCTTTTCCGTCGCAGTTAATGTCAAAGAAGAAGGTCTGATCGCTTATTGATGTTACTTCGCTGCCGACATTGATCGTAAGCGGATCCAGGAAGTTTTTGGGGCTTGCGATGCTTATGCCGGATTCGTGTACAAACCTTGATGACATGGAAAATTTAACTCCAAAATCAATACTTCGGCCGTCTTCTGTAAGAGCGGTTCCTGTGCCTTCAAAGGTTACAGCCTCTTCTTCAAAATGGCTCTCGGTTATTGTTGTTACGGACATAAAACCGCCGGCTCCGATCATTCCCGACATATTATCTAATGATTGACCGAAGCTTTCACTCATATCATCGCCGCCAAGAATCCTCATGAAGCGGAGAATCCGTTCGAGAAGTGAAGTCCTTATGGCCATCAGCTGATCTTCAAGAGAGCCGGTAGTTGTGCTCAGGTTTCTTGACATTGAAGGCTTTAGCGAGTTGTAGGTTTCACTTCCCAGGGCAAATTCGCCGGTGGATGTCGAAAAATCATCAGATGTAAGTTTTTGTTTTTGAGATTCAAGGCTGTCGCTGAAACTTCCGCGTGGAACCGTACTTACCGATACACTTACAGAAGTTCCTTCACTGTACGATGAACTCGACATCAGGTTTACGTTACTTTGTGCAATTTTCATGGTTCTTTCCTCCGTTGGTCAGTTGAAGGTTCAGAATGTTTGCAAACACAATTTTTTTGCGCAAAAAAATTGAACCTTCAATACTGAAGATTGTTAATCCTCCTTGAAGATCCATGCTTTCCCTAGCTGATATACCATACCTTATGCTCACCGTTCTTTTAAATAGAATATATGCTTATTGGATGTAAGCAATGTAAGCAAAAAGCACAGTGATATTTCACAATATATATCGGCGCAAAAATAAAATATATTAGGAAAAAAGGGGATATAAAATAATCGATTGACACATCAAACCAAAGAATAATAATATATAGGAAGTAAATGTGAACGGCAAGGGCGCCTTTAACACGAGCAGGAGAGCTCGCTGTTTTAGGTGTTCTTTTTTATATTATAGCGAAATGCTTTTTTATGGAGGTAAATATGAGCAAATATACCAAAGAAGACATTTTCCGTATCGTTGAGGAAGAGGACGTGGCTTTTATAAGGCTTCAGTTTTGTGATATCTTCGGAATTCCCAAAAATATCGCGATAGCTGCAAGTCAGCTTGAATGTGCACTTAATAATGAGTGTATGTTTGACGGTGTGTCTGTTGAAGGTTTTGTCAGAAGTGACGAGAGCGATATGTACTTATATCCCGATCTTGACAGTTTTGAAATATATCCGTGGAGACCGCAGGCGGGCAAAGTAGCAAGAATGTTCTGTAATGTCTATACGGTTGACGGAAAACCTTTCATGGGAGATTCGAGAAATGTTCTTCATGAGGTGGTAAAAAAAGCTGAGAAACTTGGACTTAACTTCAAACTTAACCCTGAGCCGGAATTCTTCTTGTTTGATTATGACGATGAGGGCAGACCTACAAACAAAACGCATGAAAAAGGCGGATATTTTGATGTCGCACCCGCAGATCAGGGTGAAAACGTAAGAAGAGACATCATTCTTAATCTTGAAGAGCTTGGATTTGATATTTCATCTTCGCACCATGAGATAGCGCCTGCGCAGCATGAGATAGATTTTAGGGAAGAAGATGCAGAGCGCACCGCAGATATGATCATGACTTTCAGGATGGCGGTTAAGACAATCGCCAAGAAACATGGTCTTTACGCAACATTCATGCCCAAGCCTACAGAGGGAATAAGCGGATCGGGTATGCACATAAACATTATCGCGCACGACAAGGCCGGTAATAACATATTTGTAGATGATAAGGGTGAACTTTCAGATACGGCAAAGTATTTCATTGCGGGCGTTTTAAGCCACGTAAAGGCAATGACACTTGTGACCAATCCAATCGTCAACTCATACAAGAGACTTGTTCCGGGATATGATGCTCCCGTAAATATTTCATGGTCTTCTTCGGGCGCAAACAGAAGCGCTCTTATCAGAATACCTTCAAAGCGCGGACAGGATACAAGAATAGAGCTCAGAAATCCTGATTCTACATGTAATCCTTATCTTGCAATCGCACTTATCCTCGCAGCAGGTATGGACGGTATAGAAAAGAAGATGACTCCTCCCGAGGAACTTGGCGATAATCTCAAGAATGCAACATATGACGACCTTAGAGAGAGCGGACTTGAGACACTTCCGATGACACTTGGAGAAGCAATCGAAGCTTATCAGGATGATGAATTCGTAAAAGAAGTTTTGGGAAGTTCCATATTTAATAAGATACTCGACGCAAAGCGCAAAGAGTGGAAAGATTTCCGCACCTGCGTGACACAGTGGGAAATCGGAAGATATCTCAATATCTTTTGATCGGTCACTGTTGTATTAAAATCTGTTTTTATGGAAACTTGAGGCTTATTTGTGAATATAATCATTGTGTTTGCGAAATCGGAAGATGCGCAAAATTTTAAAAGCATATTAAGCCGTGGCGGATATGACGGAATGGTTACCTGCACTTCGGGAGCGCAGGCTCTTTCTGCTATGGAAGATTTGGGAAGCGGAGTCGTTATCAGCGGCTACCGTTTAAGTGACATGCTCTATTCAGAGCTTGCGGTCGATCTTCCCCAATTTTTTCAGATGCTTATGATAGCGTCGCCTGACAAGGCTCCTCTGGATAATTGCGGAGATAAACTGGTATATTTACCGACTCCGCTCAAAAAGTCGGATCTTTTTTCCACCCTCGAACTTATGCTTGAGGGCGTGACAAGAAGTAGGAAAAAGGCAAAAGAGAAGGCCAAGAAAGAGGGTAGGTCCGACGAGGACAAGAAGATAATAAATCAGGCAAAAGAGATCCTGATGGACAGGCACCATATGACAGAGCCGGAAGCGCACAGATACCTCCAAAAGTGCGCGATGGACTCGGGAACCAATCTAAAAGAGACGGCGGAGATGGTTATTTCGCTCTCGGCAATTTAATTGAAGTTTTTTGATCTTTTTTATAAAATTAATCTAAAGTTTTGTGTAATAATGTCCGATAAAAATAATGTAGGGTGAAAAAGGGTGCATACCTTGGGCGTTTGAGCCATAACTTACAAAAGTTTCCGGGGGAGAATAATTTCGTACTCAGAACTAAAGTTATGGAAACTTCTTCCGATAAATGTAGTAAGAAGTACAAAATGCTCCAAGGAAGGAGGAAAAGATATGCGTATAGAAGCGTACAATCAAGTTCAGCAGATCTATTCAAACAACAAAGTTAACAAGACTCAGCAGGCTAAGAAGACAAACGATGTAAGAGATACAGTTTCGTTTTCTTCTATAGGAAAAGATATTCAGGTTGCTAAGCAGGCTGTAAAGGCTACACCTGATGTCAGAGAAGATCTGGTTGCTTCGCTTAAGGCTGCTGTAAAGAACGGCACTTATGACGTAAGCGGAGAAGCATTTGCTGACAAATTGCTTGCTAAATTTGAAGAAGCAAATGGCTTGTTATAATTAAATACAAATAATCCAGGAGGATGATTCCGGTGGCAAGCTTAATGGAGAATCTGGTCGACGTGCTCGACCGGGAGTGTACAATGTACGAAAAATTACTGGGGTTATCTAGCCAAAAGACTTCCGTCATAATAGAAGGAAATCTTGAGGCACTTGCGAAAATCACGGATGAGGAGCAGTGCGTAATAGGTAATATCCAGTCTCTTGAGAAAAAACGCGAAGAGGCAATGAAAGATATTGCAAACGTACTAAACAAGGATGTTAATTCATTGAAACTGACCGATCTGATCGAAGTATTGGAAAAAAGACCTGTCGATCAGAAAAACCTGGCAGTGCAACGCGATAGGCTCGTTGGTGTTGCAGGAGATGTCAGACGTGTAAACGGACAGAATCAGGAGCTGTTGCGCAGTTCACTTGAGATGGTCCAATTCGAGATGAATATCATCCAGGCCTCAAAAAGAGCTCCTGAAACAGCAAATTATTCGAGAGCTTTAGGCACTACAGGTGAATGTCTTGGTTACACATCGGGCGGGTTTGATGCAAAGCAGTAATGTATCACATGAGCATGAAAGTGATACAGATGCATGTGGATAACCCCCTTTGGTAACTAAATGAAAAACTGTAGTGTCTTTTTTGTGCAAAAAAAATGCATTAAAAGACCTATAAAGATCAGGAGGAAAGATATATGTCCCTCATGGCGAACTTATATGTCGGCACATCAGGGTTGCAGACATCGCAGAACGCACTCAATACAACTGCACACAATATGGCAAACCTTGATACCGAAGGATATACAAGACAGCAGATATCGCAGGGAACGAAGGCATATCAGACTCTTGAGAAAAGAAATAACTGCATTGCCTGGAAGCAGATAGGAACGGGCGTTGAATATAATAATTGTAAGCAGGTAAGAGATTTTTTCCTTGATAAAGCATACAGAAAAGAAGCCGGAAGGTTCGAATATTATGATGTATCAAAAAAAGCTCTTGAAGAGATAGAAGATCAGCTTCAGGAGATGAACGGAACAGAGTTTAGCGAGTCTTTAAATAATCTTTGGACATCAGTGCAGGAACTTGCCAAAGATCCTACATCTGCAGTTACGCAGAGTGCACTTGTGACAAGGGCAAATGAGTTTTTGACAAAGGCAAAGAGTGTATATGACGGATTTGTTTCATATCAGGACAATCTGGATACCTCTGTTTCGGATATTGTTAACAGCATAAATGATATCGGTGATAAGATAAGAGCCTTAAATGAAGAGATTGTAGATATTGAATCCGGAAGAGTAGAGAAGGCGAACGATCTTAGAGATACGAGAAACACCCTTCTTGATAAACTCGGTCAATATGGAAAAATAGATTATTCGGAAGACATTTTCGGTAATGTGACGGTTCTTTTTGAAGGATCGAGTTTCATAACAACCGATCATGTAAATCATATGGGAATAGATGTTAAGCTCGAAAGCAGTGTCGGATATGCCACCCCTTATTGGGAGTATGCTGCGGTTAAGGAATATGACAGAGAGGGAAAAGAAGTTGTTACATCGATCGAAGGAGCACATATCTTTGACCTGACGCAGCCGGTGTCCACAGCTACGGATACCGATATAGGTAAGCTCAAAGCGGTTCTTCTTGCAAGAGGAGACCACCATGCGTCTTATCACGACATTGTAGAGAGCACAGATTATTATAAAAGTAATATTTCACAGTCGGTCATTATGAATGTCGAGGCGGAATTCGATCAGCTGATACACAATGTTATGACTGCGATCAATAAAGTCATGGAAGATGCAGAGAGCAATCCTGCGACTATGGACAATTCGCTTGGAAGAGCTTCGGATTATACGATGTTCATAGTATCAAATGAAGATGATACTTTGGCATACAAGATAGATGACAAGCATCCTGCGGGAAGTATAAAGACGGGATTTACGATAGAGAATGCGCAGGTTAATCCGATTCTTTTGACCGATCCGACAACATTCACATACAGGACTGTTGAGGGTAACGAAGATACAGCTACGGTAAAGGCGTTAAAAGAAGCTTTTATAAAATCGGACTATACTTTAAATCCAAATGTTTATACAAGAAACGACCTGTTGTCGTATTACAACAGCCTCATTTCACAGATAGCCAACACGGGAGATAAGTTAAAAAGTGTTGCGGACGCTCAGGAACAGACAGTTTCATCGATATCTTCCGCAAGAGAGCAGATTATCGGCGTATCAAGCGATGAGGAGCTTGAATATATGATCCAGTTCCAGAATGCATATAACGCATCAAGCAGATACATAAACGTTGTAAGTGAGATGCTGGAACATCTGGTATCGACACTTGGAGCGTGATCTCGAAATTGATTTTTGAAGCGCTTATATAAAGCGATATTGGCACATTGGCACAAAACATAAATATGTCGGAGGGAAGAGATTATGACATCGACATTTTTTGGACTTAATATTGCAGCATCCGGACTTAGAGCCGCAAATGCAGCACTTAACACAACAGCAAACAACATATCGAATGTAAATACCGATGGATACAGCAGACAGAAGGTTAAGCAGGAAGCTTCCGATGCTATAAGAGTATTTGCCAAGTATGGCTGCGCAGGTGCCGGTGTTGATACTATCGCGATCGAGAGAGTACGTGACAGCTTCTATGATGCTAAGTTCAGAAATAACGAACAGCTGCTCGGAAACGTAAGCCAAAAGAACTATTACAACAAGCTGATCGAGCAGTATCTTGATGATGACGGAACGACCGGTTTCGCATCTCTTTTCACCAAGATGAGTTCTTCGCTTCAGTCGGTAATGACGGCAGCGGGAACGACAGAGTCAAAGAGCACGTTCATATCGCAGATGAAGAGTATAACTGAGTATTTTAACAATGCCTATACCAATCTTCAGGGCGCGCAGTCGGACGTAAATTCGGAGATAAAGCTCTGTGCCGACAGAGTTACGTCGATAGCTCAGGAAGTTGCTTCCATCAACAAGCAGATCAATATAATCGAGATGACGGGAACAATCGCAAACGAACTCAGGGATAAAAGAGATCTTTTGATAGACGATCTTTCCAAATTGGTCTCGGTTGAGGTAAAAGAGACTCCTATCGTTGATGATACGCAGCCTGACAGGGAAACCGGCGCTACACGTTACCAGATCTGGGTTGCCGGTGGATATGAGCTTGTTGATACTTACGACTTCAGACAGATGGTCTGCGTTTCAAGACCGTCGGACGGAGCTACAAACCAGAATGATATTGACGGACTTTACGATATTAAGTGGGGAAGTGCAAGCTATAAGGATGGCGATAATATAGCGGAACTTTCTGATTTTGCCATTGATTCAAAGCTTATCGGCGGAGAACTTCAGGGACTCCTTGCTATAAGGGACGGAAATAACGGTCATTACTTTAACGGAGACTGTACGTTTGTGGACGACGGTTCGCATCCTGTCAAGGTGACCGTAAAAGTCACCGACAAAAATCTTATGGATATGACTAAGTGTACGCTTCCAATTCAGGGCGCAATCCATATCGGTGATCAGGATTACAGATATGACAGCTGGGAATATGACGGAAAAGATACTTATACATTTACAATAGACGATGAAACGCTAAAGACTCTTCCCGATGCGAACAGAAAAGTTTCCGTCGGTAAATTTAACGATTATCAGGGAATTCCTTATTATCTCTCACAGATGAATGAGTGGATAAGACAGTTTTCGTCAGCTGTAAATGATATTATGACCACGGGATATCCTTCGGGTTCCGATGAGAAACCCGGACAATTCCTTCTTACCGGAGGAATCGATATGAATTCGGCAGCACAGTATTCATACGATCAGCTTACGGAAAAATCTGAGAATAAGGGATATTACATGCTTCGCGGAGGCAATTTTGAGGTGAATGGTGTTCTCCTTAAGGATGCAGGCAGACTTACGACAAGAGCCGACGTTACTGAGGGTGAATCAGAATTTGGAAATCTCACGAAATTAAGAGATATGTTTAACACGGCTAAGATATTCAGAGGAGCGACATCGGGAGAATTTCTTACCAAGGTACTTGGCGATGTGGCACTGAATTCAAGCAATTCAGGCACTCTTGAAAAGACTTATAGCGCGCTCGAAGTGACTATCAATAATCAGAGATGTTCAGATTCCGGCGTAGATGAAGATGAGGAAGCGGCAAACCTCGTTAAGTTCCAGAATGCATACAATCTTTCATCAAAGATGATACAGACACTCACTGAGATTTACGACAGACTTATACTCCAGACCGGAGTATGATAACAAACAGAAAGCTAAAGCAAGTTCAACCACGCTTTAGCTTTTTTCTTGATTGATATAAAGAAACAGGGCGTACCAGCCGATATTCATAGTGAACTAATATACAATAGCAAGATGCTGCACGGATGCGCATTATTTTTTGACTAAGGATGGTCTTTATACGGAGGTCTTTTTGCCATGCGTATCACGAATAAGATAATGCAGAATAATTCACTTTATAATATCAATAACAACAAGCTCACCGAGGATCAGCTCAATAACATGTTGGCAACGGGAAAGAAGATAACAAGACCTTCGGATGATCCCATTATCGCCATAAGAGCATTGCGCCTTCGAAGCAATGTGACTCAGCTCTCACAATATTATGAGAAGAATGCGAAAGATGCCGAAAGCTGGCTCGATGTAACAGCAGATGCTTTATCTACGGTTACATCGGTACTGACAGATACTGTAAAGCAGGCGACAAAGGGAGCAAACAAGGATCTTACGGTGGACGATCTTGATACGATAGTTGCTCAGATGGAGGCTCTTTCAAAAGAGTATTACGCAACAGGAAATGTTGATTATGCCGGAAGATATATCTTTACAGGCTACAGAACAGATACGTCGCTTACTTTTTCTGAGACGACAACTGCCGATTACACAGGTATAAATGATGAGTTTAACGCTATAGATGTATCATCTTCAAGCAGAGTGGCCGGAATGAGCAAGCTTGAGTCCACAAATCTTCTGGGACAGAGCGCAGAGGCTGCCGTAGAGGAAAGCAATATTGTAGAATACAACGTTGGCAAGATAAGACTTTCTTATGACAATCTTAATTACAGAAGCGGAGACAACGATTTCTCGGCTCCTTCGCTTAAGTGGAGAGAGAATCTCAAGCAGCCTGCGACAAGTTCGGTAAACGGAAATGTAGAACTTATAAATCTTACGTATACAACGGCGCTCGGAGCAACTCATCATGTATCGCTTCCGTCACCCAACGGACTTGAGGACGGTGAAGCATATACGATAACAAGTGAAGGAATTATATATAATGTCACAAGTAATCCCGACGGTTCTCATAGCATAAAGGCTACGGAAGGCGGCACGGAATATCAGTTTGGTATAGATAGGAACGGGGTTTACGATACATCTTTTCAGAGCTTCAATATCGAGTCGGGTACCGCTTCGACTGAGAGGGTTCAGAAGACAACACTTACATATACAAATGACGAGGGCAAAAGAGTAAGCTTTAAGCTTCCTTTGGTTGATGCAATCGGTCAGACTTACAACATGAAGCTTGAGTATGACGGAAAGATTGCAACGGCTGTAGTTAACAGCGACGGTACATATACCGTTACTGACGGAAGAGTCGTAAAAAATCCCGACGGAACAAACACAAAAAATATTATCAATGTTACCGCAAACGGAAGTGTGTATTCGTCATATAAAGAGACGATATTGGAAATACCTTCGTCAAACATGATCTTCACAACTACAAGCGAAGATGAAATTGACAGGGTATATAAGACCATTGATTCGACACCGAAAGGATCGGTTGCATATCTGAATGCGGCAACGGGAGAAGTTCTTTTGAATAAAGAACTGTCCGATAAGCTCGCTACACTGCCCAAGCTTATCAATGCCAATGCAATCGATGTTGTATATGACAAAAAAGAGTGGGACAGCGGAGACATAAGACCGCAGAACCTCTTCAACTGTACGTATACCGATGACAATGGCAAGAAAATACTTTATAATAAAGGCTCAGCACCGCACGACATCGCTTATGATGTGGGATTCGCACAATCGGTTGTTGTTAATACCACAGCTGATGCGGTTTTCACAACAAGTGTAAAAAGAGATATCGACGATCTTTCAAATGTGCTCGGAGCACTAAAGCAGATAAAATCCACTATGAAGACACTTGAAGAAAAACTGTCCGGCGCAGCCAAGGAATCTGCTGAATGGAAAAAAATCGACGCAGAGCTTTCCGCAGCCAAAAAGGCATATAACTACCAGAGAGAAAATATCCAGAAAGAGTTTGAGCACAAGCTTACATCTCTCCAGGGCGCTCTTGATATTGCGAACATAGCCGTTACCGACAACGGAACAAGATCCAAGAGACTTGACCTTGTAAATTCAAGACTTATGACACAGACAACGACATTCGAGTCACTTAAGTCTGAGAATGAGGATATCGATCTTGCCACTGCGGTTACGCAGCTTACATCTGCGCAGGTGACATATGAGGCAAGCCTTATGGCAACAGGTAAGATCAGCCAGACATCACTTATGAATTACATTTAATTCTTTCATATAGTATGGTAATTGTACGTTTTTACGTATATAATTAAATAGTGATAAATAACATTTTTTATCAGGATTATGGAGGTTACAGCATGAAATTAAACACTAGAATCTTTGGAGAGGTTGAGATTGAAGATAGTAAGATCATTTCTTTTCCAAATGGAATAATCGGTTTTCCTGATCTTAAGAGATTCACACTTATGCACGATGAGGAGCAGGGAACAAATACTATTAAGTGGTTGCAGTCAGTAGAGGAACCCGGATTTGCAATGCCTGTTATGGATCCGCTCTTTGTTTGCCCGGATTATCAGCCTATGGTAGATAAGGAAGCTGTAGCTGACATCGGAGATCTGCAGGATGAGGATATGCTCGTGCTTGTAACGGTTACGGTTCCGCATGATCTTAAGCAGATGACAGTAAACCTTAAGGGACCCTTCATCATCAATACAAAAGAGATGAAAGCTACCCAGACAATTATCGATAATGAGGAATATCCTGTAAAGTTCCCTATTTATGAGATTTTGCAGAACAACAAAGCAACTAAAGCATGATCATACCATAGGGAGGGAAAGGATATGTTAGCATTATCAAGAAAAAAGAACGAAGCTATCGTTATTAATAACAATATAGAGATTACTGTACTTGATATCAGAGGAGACCAGATTAAGATTGGAATCGCGGCTCCCAAGGATATCCCGATTTATAGAAAAGAAGTATATATCCAGATTCAGAATGAGAATAAAGAAGCAACAGATGTATCCGGAATCGAGGAACTCAAGAAATTGCTTTGATCGAAGTGAATTACAGCGGCTGCTACCGGAAATGGGGCAGCCGTTAGTTTTTGCGTAATACTTTTTATACATGGTACACAACGAGGGACGGAATGCGAATACTTTACTACTACTGGGATGAATTTAACGGCGAAGACTGCATGGATGCAATGAAAAGGCTTGGGCACGAAGTCGATGTCATCAAGTTTAAGCTGCATGGTTATAAACTTACAGATGAAGATGATGCCGGATTCAGAGCTCTTTTGACCAAGGAAGAAGCGGGCAAAAGATATTACGACATAGTCTACAGCTTTTGCTATTACCCGAGCATTTCCGAAGCATGTATGAAGTATGATACGCCATACGTGTCGTGGGTATTTGACTGTCCGCATTATACGCTTGATTCACATACCATAAAAAATCCGGTGAACAGAGTATATGTCTTTGACAGGGGAACCTACGAAGAGATGGTGGCCAAGGGAATAGAGACCGTTAAATACTCGCCTCTTGGAGTTAATGAAAAAAGACTGTCAGGATTTTGTAAGGAACTTGATGCGGAGACGGACGGAAGGATAGTATACTTGCACGATGTCTGTTTCTTGGGAAATCTATACGACAACGAATTTAATTTTTACGATCAGGTGGAGTATCTTCCGCCCGATCTTAAAGAATATATAGATACGGTGATAACTCTTCAGGAAAAGATATACGGTCATGACCTTTTTACAGATGAAAAGGCGATAACACCCGAGCATATAAAGAGGCTTCGCGAATATATCAGATTTGAAGATACGGGAAATTACGATCTTGATTATGACAGGGTTGTCCGTGATATGCTGCGAAAAAAAGTCACGGTCAACGAAAGAAGGCATATTCTTGAGAAGATGGGTGAGCGATTCGATACGGTTTTGTATACAATGCCTGATGCAAAGCCCATTGAAGGTGTCATCAATCTGGGGATTGCGGACTATTTGACCAAGATGCCGCAGGTGTTTAGGCGTAGCAAAGTTAACCTTAATATTACGCTACGGTCTATCATCTCGGGAGTTCCGCTTCGTGTGCTTGATGTTCTGGCAGCAGGCGGATTTCTTATCACCACATATCAGAAAGAAATCGATGAGTATTTTGAGAATGGAAAAGAGCTTGTGATAGCACATACGCCTGAAGAAATGATTGAGCTTACATCATATTATCTTGAGCATGAAGATGAGAGAAAGGCTATCGCGGAGAACGGACAGAAGAAGGTGTTTGAGAAATTTGCATATACGAAACTTCTACCGAAGATACTTGAAATATGATCGTAACGGACATAAAAGTCTTAAAAATTTCTAAAATTTACAATTTTCTTTTCCATATAACTAAAGAATAAAGTACATCGGCCGATATAATCAGTAAGAAATACTATGTTCATATCATTACAAAAAAAGCTTATAACGGAATGAGTTATAGACGCACGTAAATGTTGATATATACAGGTGATTCCTGATTCTGACATGGAGGTATGGGATTATGGGAATGGATGGAATTAACGGATTTGGCCCGCTTATTCAGCAGGTACAGCCACAGGTAAAAACACAGATTAATAATCAGAGCCAGGCTCAGAGTGAAGTTGTGGATTATGAAGCTAATGCTGCCGCACAGAATATGGATCTTACGGTTGAAGCAGCTGACAATGCCGCAGGCTCCAAGAATGAGTCATCTGCTCAGAATTTTGCAAGCAATCAAAATAAGAGAGCTGAGACAGAGGAGCAGATACAGGCAGATAACGCCAAGATCAAGAAGGCAATCTCGGAGATGACCAAGAAGGTTCAGTCCAATGCTGAAGCTGTTTTTGGTATACATGAGAAGACCAACAGAGTGACTATCAAGATGGTGGATAAGGAAACAAAGAAGGTTATAAAAGAGTTTCCGCCCGATGAGACTCTTGATATGATCGCCAAAGTCTGGGAAATTGCGGGAATACTTGTTGATGAGAAGAGGTAATCGGCAATATTCTAAGCGGCAGTAAATACATGAGTGAAAAGTAAGCCGTACAAAGCGGCTCTATCAGGAAAAGGATTTCCGATTATGTCTCACGGATTGAGAAAGGAGAAACATTATGCCTATCAGAATTACGGGAATGAACTCAGGTCTTGATACAGAGAGCATCATCACAGCTCTTACGCAGAAAAAGAAAGATAAAGTCGATACATATACGGGAGAGCAGAAGAAGCTTACCTGGAAACAGGATAAGTTAAAGGCTCTTAATAAAAAGGTCAATGATTTTTATAACGGCACTTTGACTTCCATGAAGTTTTCGTCTGCTTATTCCAAGAAGATAACAACGGCTTCAAATGCAAATGCCGTAACTGTAGTAACAGGCGAGTCTGCAATGAATGCCACTCAGACACTGGATGTTATAGGCCTTGCAAAGGCTGCATATCTGACAGGTGAGAAGGTTAAGGTAGGCGATAAAAACGCTTCCAAGACAACTACAATGGCAGAACTTGGTATCTTTTCCGAGGACAGTGATGAGTCTGAAACAAAGACGCTTAAATTTAAAATAGGCGGAGACGATCAGGACAATATCGAAGTTTCAATCGGAAAAAATGATACGATTGAGAGTGTTCTCAGTAAGCTTAAAAGCGCAGATTCTTCCAAAACACATACGAAGCTTGACTTTAACTATGATGAAGGTAACGGAAGATTTTATGTGGCATCCAAGGAGATGGGAAAAGCGGCATCATTCGAAGTTACCGAAGGCGATGCAATGTCAAAGCTTGGCTTTGTCGTAAATGCAGCGGGAACAAATTACATTAAAGGAAGCAGTGCCGAGATAGTTCTTAACGGAACAAAATATACTTCCGATTCAAATACCTTTGAGGTCAACGGACTTACGATTACCGTTAACGAGGAAGTCAAGGGAATAACTCTTTCTACTAAGCAGGATACAAGCGGTATTTATGATAACATCAAGAAGATGCTCAAAGAGTACAACGATCTTATGAAGGAGTTTTCTACTCTTTATAATGCCGATAAAGCAAAGAAGTACAAGATGCTTACCGACGATCAGAAAGAGGCGATGTCTGACAAAGAGGTTGAGGAGTGGGAAAAGAAAATCAAAGACGGAATCCTCAGCGGTGATGAGAACATCGGCAATGTAAGAAATGCTCTTAAAGATATCATGAGTAAGGCTTTTGAAGTAACATCGAAGGATGGCACTACAAGTAAGATTACTCTTGCGACATTTGGTATTGCGACGGGAAGTTATTTTTCGACAGATGAGAATGAGAGAGAGATGCTTCACATAGATGGTGACAAAGATGATACTGTAAGCAGCGGAAATCCGGACCTTCTGAGTGCAGCAATCTCAACGGATCCGGATATGGTTCAGAGCTTCTTTATGCAGTTATCAAGCACTCTTTCCGATAAGCTCTTTAATCTTATGAGGGGTACGGAATACAGAAGTATGTTTACTATCTATGAAGATAAGTTGATGGCTTCACAGTACAGTGCCTATACGACTAAGATCTCGGATGCGCAGAAAGCACTTGAGGCTGCACAGGATAAGTATTACAAGAAGTTTTCTACTATGGAGACGACTCTTTCAAAGATAAACAGCAACAGTTCTTCTCTGGCAGGCTTCTTTGGTGGAGGACAGTAATGGCATAAAAAACAATGACTGATGATTATACGGATATTTTTTTACAGAATGCGAGGGAACACATATGCCGGTAATGACAACTCAACAGAAAGCTTATGCTCAGTACAAAAATAATAAGGTTATGGGTGCAAGCGGCCCTGAACTTACACTTATGCTCTATGATGGAGCAATAAAGTTTCTTAATATCGCGGATTATGCGATTGAGAATAACGATGTGCCAAAGGCGCATGAAAACATTATGAAGACGGAGCGCATCATCGATTATCTCAGAAGCACTCTTGATATGAAGTATGCTGTTGCACAGGACTTTGAAAATATGTATTCTTATATAGGAAGAAGACTTGTCGAAGCCAATATTAGCAAAGACAGAGAGATAGTCGCTGAGGTCAATAAACATATGCATGCCATCAGGGACAACTGGGTAGAAGTCATGAAGGCGAACAACATCGCCGTTAAGGAGGCATAATAGATGTTATCTTCAAGTATGGATATGCTGGAAGAAAGTCTTATTAAGAAAATCGACATTATGTCGGAGATCGAGGCAGAGAATGAGAAACAAAAAGAGATTCTCTCCGATCCCGATAATGTTGATGAAAATGCATTTGACGATACCGTTGATAAAAAGAGTGAACTTATCGATAAACTTAGTTCTCTTGATGATGGATTTCAGTCTCTTTTTGACAGGGTAAAAGAAGAAGTTAATGCCAATAAAGACCAATACGCCGATCAGATCAGGCGTATGCAGTCACTTATTCAAGAGATTACCGCAAGGAGTGCTTCAATCGAAGCTGCGGAGCATCGAAATAAAAGGCTTGCCGAGAAATATTTCGATACGGCACGTCGCAAGATGAGCACCAGTAAGCAGACATCCGCTGCGGCATTTAATTACTACAGGACCATGAATAACTTTAAGGAAATCCCGCCGCAGTTTTTGGATAAGAAAAATTGAATTTTGTATAAGAATGATACAAAGAGGTCGCTGCCATATATCGGCAAGCGATCTCTTTTACTTTAGGAAAAAAACGAAAAAAGTCAAAAATAATTCATTATTGTATGTTTTTTTGAAAAAAATAAAAAAAAGGGTTAAGTAAACGGAATCACAGCCGATAATAATAGTGTAAAACAAAAAACAAGCAGCCATGGAAGGGAGTCCGCGTAAGCTGCACAATATTAAGGATGAAAAAAGGCAGCAGGGAAGCGGCCCCGTTCATGGAGGATTATAATATGGTAGTACAGCACAATATCACAGCGATGAACTCAAACAGACAGCTTGGAATCACAACAGATGTACAGGCAAAGTCAAGTGAGAAACTCTCATCAGGTTACAGAATCAACAGAGCAGCAGATGATGCAGCAGGACTTGCAATTTCAGAGAAGATGAGACGTCAGGTAAGAGGTCTTACACAGGCTTCTGCAAATGCACAGGACGGTATCTCGGCAGTACAGACAGCTGAAGGTGCGCTCAATGAAGTACATGATATGCTTCAGAGAATGAACGAACTTGCAGTTAAGGCATCTAATGACACTCTTCAGACTTCAGACCGTGATTACATCCAGAGAGAGATTAAAGCGCTTGTTGATGAGATTCATAGAACAGGTGCATCTACTCAGTTTAATGACACAAATCTTCTCGACGGATCATTCACAGGTAAGAAGCTTCAGGTTGGATCAGAGGCAAAAGATACCAATCAGATTGAAATCAGCATTGTTGCACTTACAGCAACAGGACTTTCAATTGACGGAACAAAGGTTAAAGTTACAGGTTCAAACGGCGTAAATGCAAGAAATTCCATTCAGGTAATCAAGGATGCACTTGAGCTTGTATCAAGCCAGAGAGCTGACCTCGGTGCCGTTCAGAACAGACTTGAGCATACAATCAAGAACCTTGATAACGTCGTTGAAAATACACAGGCAGCTGAATCACAGATCCGTGATACAGATATGGCTGAGGAGATGGTTAGATATTCCAACAACAATATCCTTGCTCAGGCAGGTCAGTCAATGCTTGCTCAGGCTAACCAGACAAACCAGGGTGTTCTCTCACTCCTTCAGTAAGATAAATATTAGAAAACATAACCCACTGATATATATAAACTCGCTCCGGATTCAACATCCGGAGCGAGCTTTATTTTTTATCTAAGGCGCGCAAAGAGTTGCAAAGCAACTCTTTGTTCTAGGCATTGAAAAAGCGTAGCATTTGACTTCAGCCAAATGCTACGCTATAAACTGCTCAATAAATTATTTCTTCTTACCGTTAACGGCATCCTTAAGAGCTTTGCCGGCCTTGAACTTAGGAACGGTAGCTGCAGGAATTTTAATAGCTGCGCCTGTCTGAGGATTCTTACCTGTTCTGGCAGCTCTCTTAGCTGTCTCGAAAGTACCAAATCCAACAAGCTGAACTTTGCCCTTTTTCTTAAGCTCCTTAGAAACTGTCTCTGTGAAAGCCTTTACAGCCTTCTCAGAATCTTTCTTAGAAAGACCGGTCTCTTTTGCAATAGCATCAACGAGTTCTGTCTTATTCATGATAATACCTCCCTCAAAATGAGTATTTTAACTACTAATCAAGATTTTACAATGTTTTTATGCGCCTTACAAGAGTTTTGAATCGAAAAAACGCCAAAAATTATAGTATTTTTTAGTGCATAATACTGAAAAGTCGCATGAATAAATGGTTTAAAATGAGCAAGGAGGAGCAAGGGCAGAATAATTGATGAAAGCAGAAACGGTAGATTATGTAATTCGCATATGTGTGCATGTTTATAAAGCTGTCAGGTTGACAGCAATAGGATTCGAGAATGAAACTGCAGAAGAATCTGATATGCCGCTAAGAGTTATGAGTTACGACGCAGCAGGCTACAGAGCACAGATTTCCAATGGAAGCGATAGACGTTACCCGGTTGTATCACTTGTGCTATACTATGGTTACAAGAAAAAATGGAGCAAGGCCAAAACATTATATGACAGACTGGAAGTTCCAGATGAACTTAAGAGATATGTCTTTGATTACGGCATGAATCTGTTTCAGATTGCGTATCTGGACGATGCTACCGTAGCAAAATTTAAGAGTGACTTTAGGTTTGTTGCAGATTATTTTGTGCAGATGCGCAAGACAGGAAGATATATCGCACCGGATGAGAAGATAACGCATGTTCAGGAAATGCTTAGCTTAATGAGTGCTTTAACGGATGATAATAGATTTTCGGATGTATATGAAGGTATAAAAGGAGAGGAGCGTGTCAGTATGTGTACAGTTCTTGATGAAATTGAAACAAGAGGAATAGAAAAAGGAATAAAAGAAGGAATAGAACAAGGTCGTGACAATACCTTGATATCTTTGGTACATGATGGTTTGCTGAGTATAGAGGTTGCAGCAGACAGAGCAGGAGTAACACTTGATGAGTTTAAGGCTATGATGAAGAAGGTATATTGACGACATGACTATAAGAGATCGCATATTTGATAAATTGCAGGAAATGAAAATGACACAGAAGGAATTTGCTAAACGTACAGGAATAGCAGAGAGTACGATAAGCGACTGGCGCAAGAAGAATACAAATCCTACTGCAGAGAAAATCATGATCATCTGTAAAGTTCTGGATGTTACGCCGCAGTGGCTTTTGTCCGGAATCGAATCACATGGCGACAGAGGAAATCCTTCTGAATGGTATGCGATTGATGCTTTGACAGAGAGCGGACAACTTATTAAAGCATTCAATTCAATGGATAAAGCTCAGCAATCAAGATTGCTTGGGTATGCAGAGGCGTTGACTAAAATGCCTGATTAACGATGATAATTTACGGCAAGATATCAATTCGTTTTGATATCTTGCCGTAAAATGTATAATATTGTCATATATAACACATGGAGAAAACATATGAGGGGACAGAAGCAAAAAAAGCGAAACATAAAACGCATAATCCATGCAAAGACCGGTGGTGTCTGCGCTAAGTGTGGCAAGATACTTCTGCTCGAAAAGACAACCATCGACCACCTCATTCCCAAGTACAGAGGAGGAACGGATGAGATTAGCAATTTGATTCCTATGTGCAAGCATTGTAACAAGCAGAAGGGATCGAGAATTGTAAAAAGAGATGAAGTGCCGTATCTTGATCCATTTTATAGTATAGGAAGATAGAAATAAAACTTGTTTGTACAATTTTAACAAACAAGTTAATATTTCCCTTCAATCAATTGTTTTTTACATTCGTCGCGTTCAGGTGCGCAAAGGTAATATTTTTCTATCGGAATCAGCTTGTTTAAGGCTTTTTCAGTTTTGAAAATATACTGAAATCCAAGCTTTGACGCTGATAATGAATGAAGAGCAACATCAGCGTTTATTTCACCATCAGTAAACTGTGCCATAACGTAGAACATCTTATTATCAGCGATTGGAGCAATAATTACGTCAGCAGTATTTATTTTATCTACGATATGCTTTATCTTTTCGCTATCCGAATAAGGACCAAGTGTTCCGCGATGATAGCAAATGGCGAGCATCCATTCCATAGAACAATCAAATTTGCAAATATCTAGTCCATCAAGGGAACATCTAAATGAATATACAGAGGACTTATCATTTTCAAAAACAAATGACAAAGCTTGATTATAGAGAGTGTCAAGTTACAAAATTTCTTACCCGCGGAGTCTACGAGTACGTAGATAAATACCGCGGGATTTCTTTATATAATCATTTGTCTGAGATTCCGTGTTCCTTGAGGAGCGCCTGGAGACGGTTCACTTCATCTTCCAGATCATCGATTATCGGCTGAAGTTCTTTCTTACCGTCTATAACCCCGGAGGCGTATTGCGTAGCCATCTGTTCTCTATAGCGGCGCTGACCCTCAAGAAGCTCTTTGGCTTGATTGTCATAATTAAGTTCGAAAATCATAGTTCCCACCTCCTCTATTGCGGGATTATCCTTTGCAAGTGCTTTAAAATCTTCCCAAGTCGTAGCTTTGAAAAGATTGGCCCAATATACAAGGTTATTATCAATATCTTTCTGTGTTGCCAGTCCTGTGTGGTTTAATTGTAGCACGTTTATTCCGATAATATCAGAGTACAATTTGTGATTTTTGACATTAAGAAACTGATATTTTGAATAAAACTCAGGGTCAGCGTTAGGAAGGAGATTCAGATCGGTGATACAGTAAAGAGTAGTAGGCTTGATCTGGGTATAATCTTCGCCATGGCCTATACAGTCATAGGCCATGCATAGATAAAGGATAGAGTGCTGAATCCACTTTTCTTCAAAATACATCTGCAGCTCAATATTCATGATTTCATTGCTATTCAGCGTAAGCTTGATATCCATGATTGTTTCCCTCACTGCGTTATTAAGGTCGATAGGATTTTCAACATGGATGTCTTTGACTTCAGACGGTGAGATACCCTTTAGGGCGCAGACAAGCCCTGTAAGGGCGCCTTTGGATTTCTGCATGACGTAGTGGAACATCATGTCGCTTTGCAGGGTGTACTCAATCTTACCTGTGGCAGTCTCGTAAGTCTGTCCCTGCTTTAAGTTTTTAGTTTTCATTAGAAAAAACCTCCTAGAAATAATAGATGGCATAAAGTCGTAGACGTCGGCAAGAATGACCGCATTACTTTATAGCGGTTAACCGACAAAGACTATTCTATCAAATAAATCTTAAGAAATACCGTCGAAATTTCTTAAGATTTTTTGTAGTGGAATTTTATCGAGATAAGAATCTTAAAATGAAATGAGCATGAATATGTTATATTGACATCTTATCATTTTTAAGATAGAATCCGCATAGTAGTATAAATTTATAGAAAGTGGTTTGTAGAAATGGGAACAAAAGATATTACAGAGAAAGCGCTTGAAGACTACAACGATGTATTTGCGGATATCGTTAATGTCCTGCTATTCGATGGCGCTGATTATGTGCGGCAGGAAGAGTTGACAGAAGGGAGTCCGTATAGCAACTATACGGAAAATGGTAAAATAAGAGATCAGGAGCGGGATATTTACAAGTATTGGAATAATAGCCGGATCAGGTTGGCAGCAATAGGATTCGAAAATGAAACTGCAGAAGAATCTGATATGCCGCTAAGGGTTATGAGTTACGACGCAGCAGGCTACAGAGCACAGATTTCCAATGGAAGCGATAGACGTTACCCGGTTGTATCACTTGTGCTATACTATGGTTACAAGAAAAAATGGAGCAAGGCCAAAACATTATATGACAGACTGGAAGTTCCTGATAAACTGAAGAGATATGTTTTTGATTACGGCATAAATCTGTTTCAGATTGCGTATCTGGACGATGCTACCGTAGCAAAATTTAAGAGTGACTTTAGGTTTGTTGCAGATTATTTTGTGCAGATGCGCAAGACAGGAAGATATATCGCACCGGATGAGAAGATAACGCATGTTCAGGAAATGCTTAGCTTAATGAGTGCATTAACGGATGATAATAGATTTTCGGATGTATATGAAGGTATAAAAGGAAAGGAGCGTGTCAGTATGTGTACAGTTCTTGATGAGATTGAAACAAGGGGAATAGAGAAAGGTCGTGACAATACTTTAATATCTTTGGTGCACGATGGTTTGCTGAGCATAGAGGTTGCAGCAGACAGAGCAGGAGTAACACTTGATGAGTTTAAGGCTATGATGAAAAAGGTATATGGCTGATGGAATAAACATTGTATTGTGTGATGATTGTGTTTTTGCAGCAATATGCTATATAAAAATATCTTTCCCGCGGAGTCTACAAGTACGTAGATTCCGCGGGATTTTCTGTTTGCAACCATTAATGGAGGAAGCGTGTCAGTACACTACCTTTTAGTCAAATATAAAAAAACTATAAAATCATACGCAATACTATAAATATCTCAATACAATTTTCCGATATGTGAATTAGTAAATCCTTTATTGGTGCGTTATATCGGACACACCATAGCGGATGTTACGTAAAAAGTTGTATTCTGTGCATTTATTGACGCTATGACGTGCAATTTTGTATAATCAGAATACTTTAAACTACATGATTTTCAAGGGTAAAAAAGTCCTTGTACGGCCCGGATTATGAAATAGGAATCCAAGACTTGATGCTGATGACTTGATGAGCAACTTATTAACATGGACTGAATGGGTTCATAGGATTCAGACTAATAAGTAGTCAGAAAGTGCGGGTGGTTAGTATGATAACTCGCAGAAAGAAAGTCAAATCTGAAAGTTCGGATTTGCAAAGGGCACGAGAACGACCTCCGTAAGTATTGCATAAACAGTGTCTATAGTTGGCGTCTTATCTCCGGAAATAGATATGGAATGCAATTCGGAGAAGACATAAATACATTAGAATGAGGAGAGAACATATGGCAAAACAGCAAGATACAAATACGAGTAAAAGCCGCGTAATAGGCATTTGCGTAGCAGTTGTGATGGCTGCGCTGGTTGGAGTTATTGTTTATCTGCTGGTTACCAGAACAACTGGGATCAAGGAAGAACCCAGAAATGTTGTTGTTACTCAGAATAATGTGGAGAAGGTGCTGGATAATCTCGAGAAGATGGAAGAAATTGAATCGGTAGCACCGGGATATTATACGGTTACCATGAATCCTACATGGCATTTTAAGACAGGATCTGAAGCATCCTATGATGCTGTGGTAAAAAATGTCGAAGCCAATACCAACGACGTGTTCTTTGATATTGTGCTTGAAGAGGATGAAAATAAGGTACTATATAAATCTCCGGTTATACCCAGAGGAGGCGAACTAAAGGATATAGCTCTTGAAGAGCAGTTATCTGCAGGAACGTATCCTTGCGTTGTTATCTACCATTTGATTGATGAGGACCAGAACACACTCAGTACCTTGAGAGTTACCTTAAGTATCATAGTTGAAGGGTAATTCTTAAAAGAAACAAATCGGTGAAGGCAAGGAGGAATTCACATGAGCGCAAAGAGAATTAGAAAATTATTAACAGTTGTACTTACAACATCAATGGTATTAGGATGCACAATTACTGCATTTGCAGATACTACAATTGATGGTAAGGGTGATTATGAAGGTGGAGCAATACAGTATCCGGTAATGTCCATTACTCTTCCAACTATTGGTGAACATGATTACGATTATATCGCAGATCCTAATGGATTGATTGCAGCAACATCTGCGGCACATTATGGTGGAGCTACTTTTAACGGAACAACCGGAGTGTTTTTTAAGACTGTAGATGCAGATGGAGATACTAAAGCTACTTATACAGATAAGAGTAAAGCTTTTACTGTAACAAGTCAGAATGCACGCGATGTTGATGTCACTGTTAAACTCGAGCAGAAAACAGCCGGAAGTGATATAATAGAGTATTCAAATAGTGCTACATTTGAAAACACAGATAAAGCCAATAAGTTATATCTTGCTGTTACAGATGGAGCAGCACAGGATCCTAAGACAGCAGCTCTTAGTTCAGCAGCTGCAGCAACATTAACCACAACAGTTCCGGGTATACCTGCGAATTATGAGAAAAAGTGGGATCAAGATAAGGGTTATGAATATGAAGTGAAAACACAGAATCTTGCAGATTGGAATACATGTTCATATAATCTTGCAGGTGCTCTTAATAAGAATGCTACATGGGAAGATGGTGTAAATTTCCCTGTAATTAAGGTTACATGGTCATATGCAGAGCATAAAGATGGTCCGTCAGCATCACCTGTGTCAATGAGCACAGCAGTTAAATCTGCAACAATAAGTGGTGTTGCTAGTGAGGCTACATTAAAATCTGCCAAGGTTATAAAGGTTGATGATAGTGCGGTTGTACTTACTGTAAGCACACAGTATACATATACTAACAATGTATTTGCAATTGTGACAGGAAAAGAAGTTCTTCTTGATGCAACTAAATATAAGAAGTTTATCTTAACATATAGCGATAATACTGTTGTTGAAATTCCTATTGTGGCAGCAGATTAAGCAGGATAATGTAGAGATAAATTTATGTAGCTTGTAATATTGCATAATTTTAAGACACACCTGCTATATGAAATGAATTTAATGTTTATTTCATAGGCAGGTGTGATTTTTTTGAAAGAAAAGGAAGTTGGGGATAAATGAAAACACTTACTGCATATGATATATTGAATATAGATGGGGCAATTTATTATGTGTGCAATGAATTTAACGCATTGATTAAATATGAAAATACGGATCAGCATGAATTAGTAAGCGATATCCCTGATGAGGGCATATATGCACAAGCACTGGTTTCGCAGATTTTTTGTGTTGATAAACGTATTATACTAATACCTTTGAATGCAAAAAAAATATGGATTTATCATTTGGAGCAGAAGATGTGGAAAGGTATAGAAATTGAAAATCCAGATTGTGATTATAAGTTTTTGAAGGCAGTTAAGTTTGAAAATAAGATCTACTTGCTTCCTAGTAGATATAGAAAAATTGTCGTATTGGATGTTGTATCAAATGAAATAGAGTATATAGATATACGAAAAGGTATGGATAATAAAATAGGAGGAGTATATTTCAGAAATGATATTGTGATACATGGAAGCATTATATATGCAGCGTATTGTAGTGGGGGATATGTTTTTAAGTTTGATATGTCAAATTTAAAATATGAATGGATAGAAATTGTACCAGAAAGCGATGGATTTTCTGGAATTGCTTATGCTGAAGACAAGTTTTGGCTTTCTGCAAGAAATGATAGTAGAAAAATTTATGTTTGGGATGGAAATGCAATTTGCAAAGAAATAATTATTGAGAGTGAAAAAAAAGCATATTCTAGAGGAATATATATTATCGATAAAAAAATATATGTAAAAAAAGAAAATAAAACATTAGTTATAGATATTAATGATTTAAATAAGATTAGTGAAAGGAATGTTTCATATATTTATGTTAAGAAAACCAAAGAAGGTGAAGAATATCTTACATATGATGGTGAGTATATATGCTGCTTGGAAGAAATGACTAAATCTGTCAAATTGGTAATAGAAGAAAAAGATAGAGAAAAATTTATTAAAGAGAGAATAACGACTAGGGATGCTGAATATTTTATGAATAGAGGAATTGTTCAAGAAAAAAGAGATTTTGATCTTTCAGACTTTTTGATTCTTATGTCATAAAAATGGAGAATTATTAAATGGAATCAGAGTATTTGAAACAAACAAATATTATAGCTACATATGCTGGTTATTATAGAGATGAAATTGCACTAAAGGCATCTTCCTCAGGAGGGGTTGTGTCCGCTATTTCTGAAATTATATTACGTAAGGGTGGAATAGTATATGGAGCAACTTATTCAGAAGATTTTTACTCGGCTCATTATTTGCGTGTGGAGGAGTGCTCAGCATTAACAAAATTAAAAGGCAGTAAATATGTTTATGTAAAAAAACAAGTGTATTTAGATGGTGAGTGGAAATCTGTATACGAAGCGGTTTGTGAGGACGTAGCTATTGGAAGAACGGTTCTTTTTATAGGTTTAAGTTGTGATGTGGCTGCAGTGAAAAGAATATGTCAGAATAAAAATATTGAAAATGATGGATTATATACTATTGAACTATTATGTGATGGTGTTACTAATGAAAATGTTCATGAGGAGTATATAAGAAAAATTGAGGATATACATAAGTCAAAAGTAGTTGATTTTACTGTCAGAAATAAGAGAGATGGTTGGACGCCATTATATATATGTGCAAAGTTACAAGATGGCAGCGAACATATAATTCCTTTTTATAATTCTGCTTATGGCTATGCATTCAATTTTTACAAGAAAAAAGCGTGTTATAGATGTGTATTAAAAGGGAAGAATCGCTATGCAGATATGACTGTTGGAGATTTTTGGGGATGTGAGCCCGAAATGAAAGAGTATAACGAGGATGGTGTTTCTATAATATATGTTCAGACAGATAGAGGGAAACATTTATTAGAAAAGGTTATTGATGTGAATTTTATGTTGATGGAAACAGATGCTGAGTATGCATTACGCCATAGTCCCAGATATTTCAATTCACATCCTGAAAATAAAAAATGGAATGAATTTGATCGAGATATAAGAAAAATAGGGCTTTGGGACGCAGTTAGAAAACAATCTAAAGTTTATATGCCTGCTTGTATGAGGTGCATGGAGGATAAGCAAGTTGTATTATGGGGGGCAGGATATTGCTTTCATAAGCTGGCTCCTTATGTTATGGAACGAATAAAAGTAAAATATGTAGTGGATAGTAATCCTGAGAAATGGGATAAAATTACTGAATATGGAATAATGTGTAAGGCACCTGAAACGGTAGTAGAAAATGATGTTTTTGTACTTATTATGGTTGAGAATACTGCTGTGGTATGCCAAATAATTAATAAACTAATTGATATGGGGAAAACTAGTTTTGATTATATAGATAACTGGATAATTAACACTCTCTGAAGGAAGGGCATATTATATTGAAAATTGTAATTACAAATAATTCAATTATGTATAATCGTGGATCTGAAGCGGTAATTAGAGGCGTTGCATTTATATGTAGATTTTGGCATCCGGAAGCGAGAATTGTAATTTCTAATGGCAACTATGGTGAAGTTTTAAAAGATATTTCAGATGCTGATGTTATTTTGCCGAAATATGATGCTTCAGGTACTATTAGTTACTTGTTAGATGAGGTCAGAAATGCTGATGTGGTACTTGTTACAGGGGCAGATAATTATGATTATGGGTATGACAATACTCATATGATTCATGTTAACAATGAAATATTTAAAAATACAAAAGCAAGAACTATATTATATGATTGTTCGCTTCTGCCAGAACATTTGATGACTTCAGAATTTGAGGATATAAATAGATTTTCGGTAATAACAGCTAGAGAGAAACGTACGGCGAATTTGTTTAAGGAGAAATTTGGTATGGAAAAGTCATACTATTATCCTGATCCGGCATTTGTTTTACCAATAGAAAAATGCAGTTTGCCATATGGGTTTGAATTTGGAAATACTATAGGCATAAATATTAGCAATTTGATAATGGGGAAAAGAGTAGGTAATTCTGAGGAGATTGTTTTAGCTAATTATAGAAATGTTATTAATTATATATTACGTGAAACCACATTTAATGTTCTTATTATTCAACATGTTATGAATAATGGTTTTGATTTAGAGGCTGCACGAAAATTGTATATAGGATTTGAGGGAGAAACTCGAGTTTCTATTATGGAATCGGAATTATTGAATTCAATGCAGATAAAATATATTATTTCAAAACTTAGATTATTACTTACGGCAAGAACACATGCATCAATTGCAGCCTATTCAACAAACGTTCCTACACTTGTTGTAGGATATTCAGTGAAATCAATTGGTATTGCAGAGGATATATTTGGAGAAAGTGAGCCTTATGTGATAAATGTTAGAAAACTGAATGATGATCTTGATTTGACAAAGAAATTTAAATATTTTTTGGACAATGAGCAATCAATAAAAAAGCATCTTATAAAGAAGATGCCTGTTTATAAAAAGAAAGCATTAGATTTTGGTGAAGTATTAGATGAATGCTGAGTATGAAAAAGGATAAGTTGAGAATAGAGGTGCTGGGTGACTTGTAATAGCTATTTTGAAGTACGTGAAGGTAAGGCAACTGCGACATTTATTGGACGAAGCGTCATTCGTGATTACTTGTGCTATGTACTTGGAAATGGGATTCAGATGAACGTTTCTGATTCTGTAGAGGATGATAGTAATACTGATTTTTATATAGTCGATGATATCACAGAGGATAATCATATTGAAAAATCATCAGATGACAGGATTATTATGCTCTCTGATTTTATAGATGTACTAAATGATGTACATATTCCCAATGATAGACCTGTTGCGCTTTGGGGCGGAGGAATTGAGCTTGATAAACAAATAGGAACAATAATGAAGTATTGTAGCCCTAAAGTCATTATCGATCAATCTAAGGAAGGTGAGTATTTAGGCATTCCATTTGTTCGGAAAGAGCAAATTGATATCGGTGATTTCTTTATTATCGTTACAACAACAAAGTATGCGGGAGAAATAAGTAGTTTTCTTGTTAAGAGTGGAAGAAAAGAAGGGGAAGATTTTATATTGGGAGCTAACCCCGCTTTTCTTAATAATAATGCTCAATTGTTTAGAAGGGCAATTACAGCTGAACCATTAAAAAGAGTAGCATGTAGGAGACCGTTTACTTATTTGAATGTAGGTGTAAGCGGTTTATTAACGCATTGTTGCTATGAATGGTTACCTATTTTTGTTGGAAATGTATTAAATAATTCAGAAAATGCTTATGATACTATAACATCAAGAATAATACGGGTATCATTTATGAATCAGAGTTATGCTTTTTGCAATACAGTATGTTGTCCGTTTATGTCTAATACAAGAGATATGTTGTGCTTAGAAGACAAAAATGTAGTGGATGATGAGTTGTATATGCATGATCAGAACATTGTTGATGTGGATGTTGCATTTGACAATACTTGTAATCTGTTCTGCGAATCATGTCGGGATAAGTATATTATTGATAATTCTGATGGAAATATCCAAATAGCAGAAAAGATATCTGAAAGTCTTTTACCGAAGGTGCACAGGCTTACGGTTGCCGGAAATGGAGAGGTATTCTTAAGTAAGGCATACGCCAGGATTTTTGATAAAACATATCCCAATACTGTTCTTACCATTCTGTCGAATGGAAATATATTTACCGAAGATAAATGGAAAATGATAGATGGAAAATTTAAGGATATAATTTTGATGTTTTCTGTTGATGCCGCAACTAAAGAAACATATGAGAAAGTCAGGCGTGGAGGAAGATGGGAAAATGTTATGAGAGGGCTTTCTCTTGCTTCTAAACTTAAAAAAGAAGGAAAAGTCAGTAAATTTATAATAAGGTTTGTGGTTAGCAATAGAAATTATATAGAAATGCCTGATTTTGTAAAACTTGGAAGTAAACTTGGATGTGATATCGTGGATTTCTCAAGAATTGAAAATTGGGGAACATTTTCAGAAAGTGAATTTGAAGAGGTTTCTATGTTTAATGGTGATGAGCCCAAAGAAGAAATGAAAAAAGTTTTGTCGCTTCCTGAAATGAGAAATGAGATTGTGCATTATACAAATATAGTTGCCGGAAATACATAATAAGAGTGAATATTGTTGTGGGTAGCGATCATGGTGAGATTACAAAATATTTCTTATGATGAATATGTAAGGAAGTATAGTGATTATCGTGTTATTTTAATTGGCGCTGGTGGAACATTTAGAAATTTTATTCAATTCCATCAGGATAAATTTTTTTTACTGAATAATATTGATTATATATTGGATAATGATAAAAAAATTGAAGGCAACGAAGTGCAGATATTAGATAGACATATAAAGATACGATATCTGCCTGCTTTTTCTGAAAAAAATGTTGCTGAAAGATATGTGGTATTTATTCTTGTTGCAGATAAGTACGTTGTAGATGTGGCGGAACAACTTGACGGAATGGATTTATTTGAAAATATGCCATGTATATATGGAATAGGTACATTTCGTTGGGGATATTCATACTTTCCTTCGCCTAAATATCGAGCAGAAATTGATACTGAAAGTTGTGATAATGAAATAATACCCAGAATTATACATTATTGCTGGTTTGGAGAAAAAGATATTCCGCAAAAAGATATTAGATGCATTGAAAGTTTTGGTAAGTACCATCCGGATTATCAGATAATCAAGTGGAGTGAAAAGAACTTTGATATAGAGAATGCTCCGAGATATGTGAGGGATGCGTATAAAAGAAAAAAATATGCTTTTGTATCAGATTATGTGAGATTATGGGCGGTGTATGAACATGGTGGAATATATCTTGATACTGATGTGGAGTTGTTTGGGAAACTTGATTTTATTCTTAAATACAGAATGATGTTTGCATATATGGAGTATGGCGAGTTAGCAACGGGATTAGGCTTTGCGGCTGAAAAGGGGGCACAAGAGTTAAAAGAAATGCTTGATATGTATGAAAACATCCCGTTTGTATATGATGATGGAACACTCAATCTTACTCCATGTCCTAGGTATACAAATGAATACTTTAGGCATAAAGGCTTTTATCTTGATAATTCGCTTGATGTTGTAGATGATATTTTATTTTTATCAAGTGATTATTTGTGTCCTTTAACACCGGTTGAATGTGAGGATGGTAGTTACCAGTTGGCGCAGCTTACACTTACGGATCGAACAGTAGGAATTCATTGGTGTAATAATTCTTGGAAGGATCAGGATGAGATAGGAATATTTGAAAGAGAAAAGAGTCTCAGAGAAAAAATAAATAGTAGGCTTTTTGCGGACTGGAAAAGAACGAGGGGATAAAAAGGATGAAAAAAGTCGGTATACTCACGCTGTACTACAAGACCTATAATTTCGGAGCACAGCTTCAAGCATATGCACTGCAAAAATATATAGAAAAACAGGGTTATATGTGCGAGATTATAAGGTTTAAATGGAGCAATGAAGAAACGATTGCGGGATATGAGAATGCCAAGATTGATCAAGCTAAGTTTGCG